>DATBQB010000035.1:0-20175 GCA_036561025.1 Methylobacter sp.
TTTTGCATGCCATCCATGGCATGCTGAAAGCTAAAAAAGAATTTGACGGGACTCGTTTTTACACGTTTCCTGTTAAAGCAAATTCATAAGATTTTATGATTTTTTGCAATTTTGGGCTTGTGGTTTAAGAGAGTATCTACAACTCGCACTTGCAAGGCAACCGTTTGTCATTAAACCAACACTACAGGAAACAATTATGGCTACCATCACATTTCAAGGCAAACCTCTCAATACCTCCGGCGAACTGCCCGCAGTAGGTAGCGATGCACCGGCATTTTCCCTAACCAGCCGCGAATTAATCGATGTGACCTTGGCAACCTATGCCGGTAAAAGAAAAGTGCTGAATATCGTACCCAGCCTGGATACCCCAACCTGCGCCGCGTCAACTCGTAAATTCAACCAGAAAGCATCGCATCTGGATAACACTGTTGTGCTAGCTGTTTCAGCCGACCTGCCTTTTGCGCAAAGCCGTTTTTGCGAATCGGAAGGCTTAAAAGATGTCATCCCGCTATCTACTTTCCGTTCCAGTTTCGGTAACGATTACGGCGTAACCCTCGTCGATACTTTTCTACGCGGTCTGACTGCACGCGCCGTAGTCATTATCGACGAGAATGACAAAGTAATTTATACGCAATTGGTCAGTGAAATAGCTAACGAGCCGGATTATGAAAGCGCGTTGGCGGTACTATAAATAAGCCTAATACTGTATCGCTAAGCGAATCAGAAAATCCCGTCAACCGCTAAAGATCAAGGTTGACGGGAATCAGCGAAACATCCTTGCTATCGTGGTAAAAACGGAGAATAAAAAACCCACTTATAAGTTACATATTCTCCGTTATTAACTTAGCCGCCTACACCCTCGGCATCTGTCTCAGTTTTTCAACAACCTTGTCGCCAAACTGCTCGGTGCTGATCATGGTTACGCCGCTGCCCGGCTTGGACAAATCGGCCGTTGAGTAACCGTCGCCAAACACGCCTTGCATCGCATCCCAGACGTTCTTGGCTTCTGCGGCCATATCGAAGCTGTTTTCCAGCATCATCGCAACTGAGCCGATCATCGAATAAGGATTAGCGATGTTCTTTCCGGCAATGTCCGGAGCCGAACCATGTGACGGCTCGTAGTAGGCTTTTTCATCGCCGATACAGGCGGAAGGCATCAATCCCAGAGACCCCAAAATACCGCCGCCCTGATCGCTGAGTATGTCGCCGAACATGTTTTCCATGACCATCACGTCGAACTGGGTAGGCTTCAGGCACAGGTTGGTCGCGGCCGAATCGACCAGTTGATGAATGACTTCCACTTCAGGATATTCTTTAGCCACTTCATCCAGTATTTCATTCCACAACACGCTGGATTTCAGCACATTGCTTTTATGAATGTTGTGCAGCACTTTCTTGCGTTTTTGGGCGAGTTTAAACGCCTGATGCAAAATTTGTCTGATTTGGTGTTCATCGTATTCCAGGGTTTCTTTGACATAACGCAAGCCCTGCTCGTTAATGCCGGTTTCCTTGGTACCGAAATACAGGCCGCCTACCAGTTCCCGAACCATAATAATATCGATTCCTTCACCGATGATTTCAGGTTTTAACGGCGAGAAATGGGCCAAAGCTTTGGGCAGGAAAACCGGCCGAAAGTTTGCGTAGGTGTTGTAACGGCGACGCATAGGCAGCAACGCACCGCGTTCTGGTTGCTTATCGACCGGAATGGTTTTGGATTGTTCATGGCTCAAACCAATCGGGCCTTTAAGAATGGCGTCGGCTTGATCGCAAATATCGATAGTCGACTGCGGAAAGGCATCGCCGAATTCAAAATAGGCACAAGCTCCAAAAGCTGCGGGCATCAGTTCAAAAGAAACGTCATTACGCTCTTCAATCAGTTTGAGCACTTTAATGGCTTCCCGGGTAATTTCAGGACCGATACCGTCACCGGCTAGCACTGCGATTTTATAATTCTTCATTATGTACCTTTGCTGTCTGCTTAATATCTACGGAATGAGATTTTAAAAATCGGCTATTTTACTTTATTTTTTAATAAAGCCGGACATCATTCGCATCGTTACCCAGCTACGGCGTAAGAAAGATAAAATTCACCACGAAAACATGAAGTTTTGTGTCTCCGTGGTAATAAGGTATGCGGCCTAAAACGAAAAAAATGCTTGATTACTCATCTTCAAATCGTTGACTAAGCGCCGCCGTATATTGCTGCAACTCGTCAATTTGCTCCCGGATAGCTTCACCATTTGAAAGCTTGGCCAGTCGCTCAAGCTGTGCTCCGATAACGCTGATTTTATCCAAACCGTAACCGCCGCCCGAGCCTTTCATGCTGTGCCCTAAACGGAGTATCAGTTCAAAATCGCCCTCGCTTAATGCCTGCTGCATGGCTGCAATATCGTTTGTTCGATTTTTTAGATAGTTAGGAATCAAAGGCAACAAATCGGGATCAAGATGCAATTCCAGTTCGGTACTCGCTACCGGCTTAATCAGGCTGTATTCATTAATAACCGCCAACAGTTTGTCCTTTTTAATCGGCTTGGTCAGATGCGCATCGCAGCCGACTTTTAAGCATTTCTCCATTTCTTCTTTTAAAGCATAGGCTGTCAAAGCCAAAATCGGTGTACGTTCCAGATGCTGCTGCTGTTCATAGGCGCGTATCTGAGTAGTTGCACTGTAACCGTCAAGTACCGGCATTTGAATATCCATTAACACCAAGTCGTAACGGTTGGCTTTAAACTTATCAACCGCAACTTGGCCGTTCTCGGCAATATCGATTTGATGGGCTGTTTTATTCAAATAAAATCCAATCAGGGTGCGGTTGTCTTCATTATCTTCCACCAGCAGAATATGCAACGTTCTGTAACTGTCCTGTTCTGTCAACAATACCTCTCCTGCTGCTTCTGCAACCTCGGTTTTTGATGCATTAAAAATATTATGCAACACATTCAATAATTCGCCTTTTTTTACCGGCTTGGTTAAATAGGCGGCAAAGTTATAGGTCTTGGCCAAACTTTGATGATGTATTCTGCCATCCGACGTTAACATGACCACGGGTAAATTCACCAGATAATCGGTCGCCCTAATACGTTCGGCTAATTCAAAGCCATCTATTTCCGGCATACGGCAATCGATAATAGCCAGATCATAGGCTTTGCCAAGTTCATGGGTACGACGCAGCTCGGCCAGAGCCCGCATACTGCTGGTGACATCGGTCACCTGCGCTTTTTTACTCTGTAAAATTTGATTCAAAATCAGACAATTCGTGGAATTATCATCAACCACCAGTATGTGCTTACCCTCAAAACAGTCATTGGCTAACACAACATCATCATTGACTAACAACAGGGGACTGAGTTTTTTTAAATCGGAGGGCGGTAAGCACAGCGTAAAATGAAAAGTACTGCCGATACCTACATTACTTTCAATCCAGATTTCGCCGCCCATTAACTCAACCAATTGCTTGCAAATTGCCAGTCCCAGGCCGGTGCCGCTGTGACTCCGGGTCAGCGAATTGTCGACTTGGCTGAAATTACCGAAAATATCCGCCTGCTTTTCGGCAAGAATACCAATGCCAGTATCTTGCACCGCAACATGAATATAATTTTCTAAAGACCGGTATTTAGTAACAACTATTTTGATTTCCCCTTGCTCGGTAAACTTAAGCGCATTACCGATTATATTGACGAATATTTGTCGAATCCGTCCGGGATCACCGATACAAAAATAGTTATATAAGTCGGGATCAACCTGCAATATTAATTCGATATATTTTTGATGGGCTTGCAGAGCAAACATATCGACCGCGCTCTCCAATAGCTGGTGCCAGCAAAAATCTTCTTTAATCAGACTTAAATGACCGGCTTCTATTTTTGAAAGATCGAGAATATCGTTAATCAAATTAAGCAGCGATTCCGCCGCACGCTGAAAAATGCGCAAATATTCGGTTTGCTCTACAGTCAATCCGGTTTCGGCTAGCAAGTCGCCCATACCGATGATAGCATTCATCGGCGTTCTTATTTCATGGCTCATATTAGCCAGGAACATGCTTTTTGCTTCAGACAACCTAAGCGCTTTATCCCTGGCGGCTTCCAGTTCCACCTCCATCTGCTTCATTTCAGTTATATCCATACAAGACCCGATATAACCCGAAAAATCGCCGCCCTTGGTATAACGAGGTACGCCGGAATCAAAAAACCAGCGAAATTCGCCGCTGACATTTTTAAGCCTATAAACAATACGAAACGGCTGTTTTTGCTTAAAGGCCGACATATACTGCTGCATACAGGTTTCCCGATCATCGGCGTGAACATTCTCCAGCCATTGATCACCCAGCTCCTGTTCGAGCGTACGCCCGGTAAACTTTAACCAGGGCTTATTGAAATAGATGAATTTGCCGAACTCATCGGCAACCCAAATTAACACAGGGGCATGATCGGCCATCAACCTGAATCGTTCATCGCTTTCCTGGAGCCGGGTCGCTAACGCCAGCGTTTCCTGATGGGCTTTATTTAAGTCCAATTCAAGCTGTTTGCGATCGGTAATATCGACAGCCCCACCAATAAATCCGGTAATTTCATTGTTGTTGTTAAACTGAGGACAACAACTGTCAAGCAGCCAGTGATATTCACCTAATTTATTTTTCAAGCGGTATTCCACATGGACAACCTGCCGCTCTTGCATCGCTTGTTGATAGGCATTAATACACTTGGCTTGATCGTCAGGATGAACTAATTGCTCCCAATTTGCCGCCTTTTCTTCATCCAGAGAACGTCCGGTAAACGCCAGCCAAGCGTTATTAAAAAAGTGACACCTGCCGGATTTATCCGCTAACCATAGCATCACTGGCGAACTGTCGGTAATGCTGCGGAAACGCTGTTCACTAGCGCTAAGTTCATTTAATAAAGCTTCTTTACTGCTAACCTCGTCTTTCAAAATATTGTTAATGTGTTCCAGGCTTTCAGTGCGCTCATGAACTTTTTGCTCCAAAGACTCGCAAGCCCGCGCGAGTGCAACTTCATTATTCTTTCGTTCGGAAATATCGCGAACACTGGCTACGAATAACATACCTTCGGAAGAACCTACGACCTTATTAACATGTATTTCCACAGGAAAATAATCGCCATTTTTTTTAATAGCCTCCACGTTTCGACTGTGCTGTTTAATCGTTGGAGATTTTGAAAAATCCGCAACATGAACTTCATGGCGCTGGTGAAAAGTTTCAGCCATTAATCGGTTAATGGAAACGCCGATAAGTTCATCGGGCTGATAGCCGAATATCTGCTGAACCGCAGGGTTAACGCTGACAATAACACCCTGTGGGTTAATGCAAATGACTACGTCTTGTATCGATCGCATGACGCAGGCCAACAAATGTTCCTGTTGCCCAATATCCTGCTCTCTTTGCAATAAAGACATCTGTGTGTTCCGCCGGAAAAAAAGATAACGAAACAGTCTGCTGAATGAAAGTTTTGAAGGCGTTAAAATAGGCATAAAGTAATGGCTCTTGTATAAGTTTGTAGAATGGGCTGACGAAAGAAGCTCGTCCTACAGAACTGTGTAAGGTAAAAAACAGGCTCGGTTTCTGCCTAAATCTTTAGCTTGATACAAAGCCTGATCGGCACAATGTATCAGCGAGTCTGAATGATCGTTGTCGTTGAAGTGCGTTAAAGTAGTGATACCGAGACTGATGGTGACCGCCTGTGCATTTTTCGACTGAGTATGAGGAATTCCTAACGCATGAATATCCATTCTAAACGTCTCAGCTAACTGCATGGCGTCATGATGATCCACGCCAGGCAAAATCACCATAAACTCTTCGCCGCCATATCGCCCGACAAAGTCATTTTTACGCTTCAGTTTAGCTTGTATGGTTTGAGCCACTTGGCGTAAACAGACATCCCCGCCAAGATGGCCATAAGTGTCGTTATAAAATTTAAAATAATCTATATCGATCATAATAAGGCTTAACGGTGCCTGGTTTCGTTGCGCATTTGCCCATTCGCGACTCAAAACCCAGTCTAAGTGCCCCCGATTATGGAGACCGGTCAAATTGTCAAAAATAGCCAATTGCTCCAGTATCAGGTTGCTTTGTTTCAAGGTCAGGTTTAATTCTATTAACTCCTGCTCACGCATCCTGCGCATCATGACTTCATTTCTCAGCCTCAACGCGGAACTGACTCGCGCCAATAATTCAATTTTCCTGATCGGTTTATTGATAAAGTCGATAGCACCGGCTTCGAAAGAATCGGCAAGAAATTCCAGCTCATTACTGGCGGTAACCATTAACACAGGAACATCGTCAAATGCGTTATTGGCCTTGATACGGGCACACACTTCAATACCGTTTAGGCCGGGCATTAACACATCCAGTAAAATCAAGTCGGCACCTTGAGTGCAAGCAGTTTGGGTATCTAAATTAAAATAATCTAAAGCCGCTTGCCCAGAGAAAAACTCGACAATATCGTCTTTATGGTAAATGCTGCCGAGAAAAGTTTTGATTAGCAGGCAGCTATCCCGATCATCATCGATTAATATTATTTTGGTCATTTATCTGCATACCGTAGGCAAAGGCTTACATTATTATCTGGCGAATCATATCAAATTACACAATGTTAAACCCCTTAAATTTTAAGTTTTTTTACCATTCTCTAGGTAATCACGCTTATTGATTGAACAAGTTGAACTCCCTATCCTACAGACACGGTACAACACCAACCGAATTTTGAGGTTAATGCACTTTCGTCTTTGTGAGGGTAAAGATTCCCTATGTTCAATTTCACTAAAAAACACAGCAACGCTCGAGCCGATATAGTTGTTATAAATGAACAATTCGCCGGAATACGCGAAAAATATGACGCTGCGATAAAGAAAATAGAACTGCTTGAGAACGAGCTAAGCCAAAAAACGCATGAATTAAACCAAAGCTGCAAAGCTCAATCGATAATGAGCGAAGGCGTAAAAAACTGCGTTACCTCCCTTCATACTGTTCAAAGCCAACTACAAGCCGTAGCTACGCATTTAGACCGCTCGAACAAACATATTTTCGAGTTAATGCAAAAAAACAAGATACTTAAATCATCAGGTGACGAATGGTTTAGACGTGCGATAAAACTTGAATTTGAGGTTTTAATAGCTAAGGACGGGCTTAAAAAAATCGAACATGAACGTGATTCGGCAGTGAAAAAGTGTGAGCTTCTTCAAGCCAGGCTAATATCGACAGATAGCGAAAACAGCCGGGGTAGAAAGCAGGGTTAAGACTTGCGTCGCAGAAACAAGGCAATCAACATCTTGCCGGCCGTTCAGCCTATAACCAGCAGCTTCTTAAACTCATCTGCGGACACCGGTCTCGAAAACAGATAACCTTGCCCATAATCGCAACCTGCAGCAATCAGTAAATCGCACTGTTCCTGAGTTTCTATACCTTCTGCGATAACCTTGATGCCCAATTTATGCGCCATCACAATTATTGCTTCGCACAGCGCCATATCATTGGCATTGGGGCCGAGGTTACGGATGAACGATTGGTCGATCTTGAGATAGTCGATGTCGAATTTCTTCAGGTAAGACAATGAAGAATAACCTGTACCGAAGTCATCCAGCGAGACCTGAATACCGGCATCGCGAAAAGCCAGCAGTTGGCCGGTAATCATAGCCCCGGCATCCATCAGCAATCCTTCGGTAATTTCTACGACTATGCTTTGTCCGGGCAGGCCGAGTTCGCGCAAATGCTCGAACCATGCAAGATGTCCGTTACCCTCTCTTTGGAATTGAACGGGTGATTTATTAATGCTGATCTGGAAATCGCCATGGTGCTCCGTACGCCATCGTACTGCTTGTTGTGCGGCCTCGCGAAATACCCATTCGCCAATGTCAATGATCATGCCGGTTGCTTCGGCAACCGGGATAAATTCAGCCGGGCTGATCAAGCCGCGGGTCGGGTGCTGCCATCGAATCAGCGCCTCCGCCTTGTGGATCGTGCCTGTAGTTAATTCCACAATCGGCTGATAAGCCAGCCAAAACTGGCATTCGGCCAGCGCATTGCGCAAATCGTTAATCAGCCGCATCCTGGTCAGCGCGGCTTCCTGCATCGAGATAGTAAAATAGTGGCGACAATTTCGGCCTTGAGCTTTCGCGGCATACATGGCCTGATCGGCATTTTTTATCAGCGTGTCGATATCATCGGTATCTTCAGGATATAAAGTGACGCCGATGCTGACTGATGCATAGGCACATTCGCCCTCTAACTCGAACGGTTTGGCGAGCTGGCACAGAATGTCCTGAGCAAGGCGCTCAATACTGTCTTGCTCGCGTAATTCCGGGAGGATAATAGTGAATTCATCGCCGCCCAGACGGGCAACAGTGTCGGTATTGCGCACGCAATTGAGCAAACGTTGCGCCATCTCTTTGAGCAGCAGATCACCTTTGCTGTGCCCCAGCGTATCGTTCACATCCTTGAAGTGATCGAGATCAAGAAACAGCAAGGCCAGCGGTAAGCCCACTCGCCGGGATTTCTTCATCTCCTGCGCCAGACGCTCGTAAAACATGTGCCGGTTGGGCAGGCCGGTCAATGAATCGAAATTGGCCTGCTGCCAGATAGTTTGTTCCGCATGCTTCTGCTCGGTGATATCCGAAAACGTCGCGACCCGATGCCGTACGTTGTCTTTGTCATCATAGACGGTGTTGATCGCCAGCCATTCCAGATATATTTCGCCGCTCTTGCGCCGGTTCCATATTTCACCTTGCCAATGTCCCGTTGTTTCCAGTGCATGCCACATGGCTTGGTAAAACGCTTCGTTTTGATGTCCTGACTTGAGCAATGTTGTAGATTGGCCGACCGCCTCTTGTAATGTGTAACCGGTCAGTTCCGTAAAAGCCGGGTTGACGGTGACAATCTGATTATCGGCATCTGCAACCATGATAGCCTCACCTATCGCCTGATAAACCAGATTCGCGAGTTTCAGTTTGTCTTCATTATTTTTACGCTCGGTTATATCGACGAGTATCACGCGACAAGTCTGGTCGTCATCATTGGCAATCGCTTCGAACTGTATAATCCGGTTTGGGCTCCGGTCGGCAGGGAGCAGGGTCAACTCACAGCTATGAGCCGTCTTGCCTACAAATACGTCAGCCAGGAAATCGTTGAAAACCGGCAGCGAGTCAACGCTGATGAAAATTGAAAACCGTTGCTGTTTTAACTGAGCACGAAATATCCCCATCTGCTTGGCAGCCTTGAGATTGATCTGATGGATAACGCCATCGCGTCCCAACGTAAGATAGCCGACCGGCGCCATATCGTAGAGCTCGGTGTAGCGTTTCAGACTTACTTCCACCTCAGCCTGCGCCGTTAGCAATTCCTCATTTTGCATTTCCAGCTCGATCTGGTGAACCTGTAGTTCGTGCAGCAGTTTTTTTGCGTCCACTTCAATATCGGATAAGGTTGAATGCTGTTGGGTAAGCTGTTGCTCGGCGCGTCGGCGTAGGTTATTAGTGTCGATAAATGGCTTATTTTTTGTCACACGTTATCTCTATACATTGTGAATATCCCTGTATTTCTGAAAGGTATTATAGACTGATGTCACGAAAGCTTAGGAATTTTTGCCATAAAGATTTAAGAACAAAAAGTTTCCTGGCATTATTGGAACCTACAAATAAATTCCGGAACCGGAACTATTATCTGCGTCCGAACTTTCTTGCCGTACATGCCCGACTTTCTTCTTATGGTGAGTAATGACTGTACGGATAGCGACATACTGATACGGTCTACCTTTTGCGTTAAGAAAAGGAACAATAGTGGTATCGACCCAATAGAGAGATCCATCTTTGGCGCGATTACGGATTTCTCCCTTCCAAATATGCCCGTGTGCAACGGTTTGCCACAGGTTACGCATAAATTCCGTGGAATGATACCCTGAATTGATGATACGGTGATCCTGTCCGAGCAGTTCTTCGCGCGAATACTTGGAGATGGAGCAGAACTTGTCATTCACATAAGTGATAGAACCTTTCCTATCGGTAATCGCTACAATCGCGTGTTCATTGAGTGCCAGCTCAAGGTTTTTGGCGAGACTAATATCAACAAACGTGATTACTACGCCGTCAATTATATTATCCATTGTGCGGTAAGGCATGATCCGCACATCGAACCAACGTCCGTCATATGTTTGGATTTGCTTATCCGAAACCACTAGCGTGCGCAATACTTCTGTTGCATCCTGTTGCAACAGAGGGTAGTCCAGATCGGTCACAATATCGGATAACGGCCGTCCTTCGTCTTGCGGCAACAGCCTGAATATCTGTGTGGTATGAACGGTAAAACGCCGCAGATACAATTTGTTGTTGAGGAACACGGTCGCAATTTCGGTGCTGTTAAGCAGATTTTTCATGTCATTGTTGACCCACTGCAGCGTATCCAGTTTTGCTTGCAGTTCTGTATTCACAGTCAGTATTTCCTCGTTCATTGACTGCATTTCTTCCTTGGAAATCAGCATTTCTTGATTTGCAAGCTGGCGCTCTTCCTGGCTGCATTTGAGTTCTTCCTGCAAAAACTGTATTTCATCGCGCAAAGTCTGTATTTCCAGCTGGGCCTGTCTCAGTGCCTCGGACTGAGGGAGATTGAAGGCGCGTTTGCGGGTCCGCGCCGTCGCAACGTCGGTAAACACGATGATAACCTTGCCGCGCAGTGCCTGTATCTGCTCGATAGCTTGTACAGTCACATTGATAGTATGCGTGCCGCTTTCATTAATTATCTGCAGGCCGTCCAGGTGTACCGCCGTTAATTTCTCCAACGCCAGGCGGATCGACCCCGTCAGCGCCTGACGCAAGCCCTCGCGAGCCATCGCATAAATGTTCAGATTGGCTTTACCGGCAGAAGGCTCCAGATACTTGCCGGTATGGCCGCTAAAATAAAGGATGTCGCCCTCGGGGTTTACCAGCACCGCTGCCGGGGAATACTGCGCAAGCAGTAATTGATCCATCAATTGCTGCAGGTTGACCGGCAGACTGGCGTCATTAACTGTCTGCCTTACAGCAGGCACAGCGGTAAAATGCTTATTTGGAAAATCCACTTCGGGTTTCGGCAAAGGATTATCAATACGCCGGTAGATCCGTACCTTGGCCTTCAATGGCGTAAACAGATAACCGAAAGTACCGGTGCTTTCGGCAGAGCCCAGCAATAACAGGCCATTCGGGTTTAGCGCATAATGAAACAGCGGCAACAGCTTTTCCTGCAAATCGGCGGAAAAATAAATCAGCAAATTGCGGCAACTCAATATGTCCAGCCGAGTAAACGGCGGATCATTGATAATGTTCTGCGACGCAAAAATGATCATTTCGCAGATTTCATTTTTTATCCTGTAACCGTTGTTTTCAGCGTAAAAGTAACGAGCCAGTCGTTCCGGTGAAATATCGGCGACGCTATGAGCCGAATAAAATCCCTGGCGTGCGTGAGCTATCGCATCCGCATCAAGGTCGGTAGCAAAAATCTGTAGCGGATAGCGGGCGCCAGGCTTGACCTGTTCGATCGCTTCAAGGAAGCTGATCGCCAGCGTATAAGCTTCCTCGCCGGTGGAACAAGCAGGTATCCAGGCTCGGATTGTCTTGCCTTCCGGATAATTTGCCAACAGCGCAGGTATCGCGTCGTTTTTTAGAGTGTCCCATACCGCAGGATTACGAAAGAAGCTGGTAACCCCGATCAATAGCTCTTTGAATAATAAATCCTGCTCCTGCGGATTTTCGCGCAGATGGCGTGCGTAAGTGGCGATATGATTGAGCTGGTGTAGTTCCATGCGGCGCTCGATGCGCCGATAGATTGTACTTTTCTTGTACAGCGAAAAGTCATTACCGGTACGAGTACGCAGCAGCATGGCAATCTTTTCGAGAGCGCTTAGGGAATCCTCTTCCAGTATCGACTCGGAACAAGCGAAAACATCTCTGGGAGGATGTTGGAGATGATTAATGATATGTGCAGGCAAGTCCGCCGCAGTATCGATAATGTCAGCTATGCCGGCATCAATAACACTGCGCGGCATACTGTCGAACCTGGCATCGGCAGGATCCTGCACCAGTACCAGACCGGATTTTTCCTTAATGACGCGCAGGCCCAACTTACCATCCGACCCCATGCCCGAAAGCAGGATGCCGATACTTTGATCGCGCCGGTCTTCGGCCAGACTACTCAAAAAAGCATCAATAGGCAGGCGCAATCCCCGCGGTGCAACGGGGTCGAACAGGTAAAGCGTACCGTGCAGGATGGATAGCTCTTTATTCGGTGGGTTTACATAAACGCAATCCGGTTTTATCTGCATGCGATTTTGGGCTTCTAACACTGTCATCGCCGTCGCGCGTTGCAGCAATTCGGGCATCATGCCCTTGTGATTGGGATCGAGATGCTGAATGACGACGAAAGCGATGCCCACGTTATCAGGCATATGGCTGAAAAATTGCTCCAGAGCTTCAAGCCCGCCCGCCGAAGCGCCGATACCGACGATTGGAAATAATCTATCGGCATAGAGGCGCTCCGGAACAGTCGCAGGGTGCTGGGGAGAAGGCCAGTGGGAGTCGGTTGATTTGTCCATGCAGGAGTGAGTCCTCGCCATATTTAGGCTTTATGGCTGTTTATACTTTTTGTTTATTTTGCCGGGTTTTTTAGATCGCCTCTCTCCGCCTGAAGAGAAAAGGAGCCGTTGCTGATATACGATGAGCGTATATTACACCGACCTTGCTAAAGCTGTTTAAAAACCGGCAAATTCAAATTTTATCGAACCCTGAACATAACTCATCTTGCAAAACAGCCCTGCTGAATAAAATGCAGCGCCTGCTCAATGACGGCCTCGCTCCGCATGATGAACGGATGCGAATACGGCATAACGATAAAATCTTGCATGCCTTCCACCTGCGCCCGGTTCACCGACACCTTGCCGTCGTTGACTCCGGGGATTAGCCTTGATAGCAAAGGATCAACGATTTTATTCCCGGCAATTATCCCGACTTGAAAATTCACCGGCCCCAGCTGATTCGGCACACTGCTGTTACCGGTGCCCAACTGCAATCCGGCCGGGCCGCTTAAATAGTAAAACAGTCTCCAGCCTCCCAGTTTATCAACAACTTCGCTGCCTTGATTCGGCGGAGCCAGCATCACCACTCGCCCCAGCTTTTCGATACTTTGGCTAGCCAAATAATGTCGCAACAGAATGCCGCCCATCGAATGCGTCAGAAAATGGATTTTCTTAACGCCTTCCACGTCGCACTGTTTCAATGCCTGAGCGATGTATTTTTGCGCCAAGATACTGATGTCTGCGCTTCGCGAAGGGTAATCCACATTGATGATTTTATAACCGTAAGCGGCCAACAGCTTGGCGGCTTTATTCATACTGCGGCTGGTTCTTGCCAAACCGTGCAGCAGGATAATCGCTTCCGAGTCTTTATCTATCGGTTTCAGTTTGGCTGTTAAATTTTCCATAGCGCAACAAAATGGCGGGCAGCAATAATAAGTTCAGCAATGTTGAAGAGGCTAAGCCGCCGATAATGATCGCCGCCATCGGCCCCATGATTTCGCGCCCCGGATTATCGCTGTTGAACGCAATCGGGAACATCGCTAACGCGGTAACCAGCGCCGTCATCAGGATCGACGGCAAGCGTTCCTGCGCGCCTAGTACGGCGGTGTCCAGATCCCAGCTTTTGCCCTCGACTTCGACCAGATACCGATAATGCGACAGCAGCATGATGCTGTTGCGCACGGTAATGCCGAACAGCGTCACAAAACCCACGACCGAACCAACCGATAACGTAGCCCCGGTTAGCACCACCGCGGCAACCCCGCCGATCAGCGCAAAAGGCAGGTTGGCAAGAGTCAGCAACACATGCCGGATACTCCCGATCGCGATATAAATAAAAATCAGCACTCCGGCTCCGGCCAGCAGCGAATGCAGGATCAATTCCTTCCGCGCCTGCGCCTGTTCAATCGCTGCGCCGGTGAATTCGGGATAAATATCCGCCGAGAACGGAATCTCTTGTAATACCCGCGCTTTAAGTTCCGCCATAAAATCATCCAAATCCCTGTCGATCACATTGCCGGTGATAGTTTGCCGCCGCTGCGAACCTTGATGAAGAATATTATAGCGGCTGGCCGAATGCCTGATTTCGGCGACCTGCTCCAGCAGGATCATAGTGCCGTCCTGCGTCCTGATCGGCAACTTGGCTATCGATTCCGGCTGCTGTCTTAGCTCCGGCGTTAAGGTCACCGCGACATTGTATATTTTATTGCCCTGAATATTCTTGCCGACCACTCGGGTTTCGTAAGCGGCCTGCAAGGTATCGACAATCTGGGCAGGCAACACGCCCCAGAAGCCGAGCTGGTCGAGATCCAACACAATTTGCAGCAACGGTGTGCCGGGCGGCGAGCGCAACTGCACATCGGTAGCGCCGTCTATGTCGCGCATAATCCGGGCAACCTCCTGCGCTTTGGCATCCAGCTGATTCAGATCGTTGCCGTAAATATTAACCACCACCGGCGAGGTATAGCCGGAAATAGTCTCATCGACCCGCTCCGTTAAAAAGGTATTGGCTTCAAATAAAATGCCGGGGAAATCGGTCAAAATTTCCCTTAACTTATCCAGTATCTCCTGCTGCTCCGAGCCGGACATCGGCTCCAAGCGTACTTCATACTCGCTGTAATGACTGCCATAAGTATCGGCGCCCCGCTCTGCCCTGCCCGCCCATTGCGACACCGATTGGATGCCGGGAATCGCCATAAACTGCTCGGTCAGTTTGCTGCCGATCCTGATCGACTCCTGCAACGAGGTACCGGGAATACTGGTGGTGTGGACGATATAATGGCCTTCGCGCAATTCGGGCAGGAACTTGCTGTCGAGACTGAAAAAAGCCAGCAGACCTGACAAGCAAACGATAACGCTGCCGATAATAACCGGCTTAAAATGCTTCGAAACCTTGCTTAACAAATCTTTGTACAGCGGCTTGATGCGCCTGATCAGCGGCGGATCGTCATTGACGATAACCGCATTGCCCAGCAATGCATAGCACAGCGCCGGCGTTAAAGTCAGCGCCACCAGCAGCGAAATCAAAATCGCCAGAATGTAGGAATACCCGAGCGGCGAAAACAGCCGTCCGGCAACGCCGTTTAAAGTTAACAATGGCACAAAAACCAGCGCGACGATAAAGCTGGCGTAAACCACGGAACTGCGCACCTCCAGCGATGCGCTGTAAACCACATCGGCAATCGGCAATGGCCGTGCTAACAAACGATTCTCGCGTAAGCGCCGGAAAATGTTTTCGGTATCGATAATCGCATCGTCAACCACCTCGCCCAATGCGATAGCCAAGCCGCCCAGCACCATGATATTAAGATTAACCCCGCTTTCCAGCAGCACGATCACCGCGCCGACCAACGACACCGGAATCGCCAGCGCGGAAATAAACGCGGTACGGAAATTAAACAAAAACAGGTACAGGATAATCAGCACGAACAAGCCCCCGATCAGCAAATGCCCGGACAAATTGCTCAGCGAGCGTTCGATATAATCGGCAGGGCGGAACAAGTGCGAGTAAAAATTAATCTCCTGTTTGTTGAAAATAGGCTCGAACTCTTGCAGCGTCTGCTCAACCTGCCTGGATACCGACAAGGTATTAGCGCCGTATTGCCCGATCACCATCATCACAATACCGGGCTTACCCAAAATTTGCGCCGAGCCGATCGGCGGCTCCGGCGCATATTCAATCGTAGTGACTTCGCCCAACGTCACGTTGCGTCCCTGGTCCCGCTTGACGATAATCTTGCCGAATTGCTCCGGCGTGGCGGGTTGTCCCGTCATCTGCAAAGTAAAACGCTGGTTGTTGTTTTCGATAAAACCGCCACCCTGGATATTTCCGGCCTTTGAGGCGGCCTGGATAATGTCCTCCAGCGTCAGGTTAAATCGATGCAATTGCAGCGGATCGACCTGAATTTGCAGTTGCTGAATATCGCCGCCGAACACATTGACATCGGCCACGCCCGGAACCGCCTTCAAGCGCGGCACAATCGTCCAATCGACCAGACTGCGCAAAGCCATCAAATCGGTTTGATCGCCCTTGCTTAAACCGATGGTTAAAACCGTCGCCGAAGACGAGGACAGCGGTATCGCAACCGGCGTAATGCCCAGCGGCAACAGTCCGGCCAGAGTGGTCAAGCGCTCGCTGATCAACTGGCGATTGCGGTACACATCGCTGTTTTCATTAAAAATTGCGGTAACAATAGACAGCCCCTGGATCGATTCCGAGCGCACCGATTTCATGCCGATCAAGCCGCTGATGGATGTTTCAATTTGCTGGGTTACCAGCACTTCAACCTGCTCCGAAGAAAGGCCGGGTGATTCGGTTTGGATAATGACCTGTTTCGGTGAAAACTCAGGAAAAATATCCAGGCCCGCCGTGGCGAAGCGGTAACTGCCGTAGAGCAGGATTAATACTGCAAGCGTGATGACGATGCCGTAGAAACGGATGGAGAAGCGGACGAGGGTGGGTAGCATGGGTTATTCAACGGATATTTATTTGAATGGCAATAACATTTGCCCTAGCCGGTGCGCGTTAGTATATCCGTGTTAAGTAGCTTGTTAACCAGACTTTGCTCAATAGTGGCATTAATTTCAAGTGCTGGTGAATTAATTATTTTTACAATGCAATCGTCAATTTTAAAATCAAATAAATCCTGCATTGTATTTGTTGTAACCAGAAAAGCAATCTCAGCACCTTTTCTTTTTGCAGCTATTGATAACTTTCCCACTGCTTCTGAAAGCGTTTCATACTCGCGCTGTACCCTTATAGGAACGGGCTTTGATAGATAATTTTTCTTCAAAATTGCATCTATACCCGCATTACGGTGAACCGGTAAAATATCAAGGCCAGATAGAATTGCCAATGATTTTTCATCGGCGTTTATGTACGACAACCGACCTTTATTCAATAAGGCAGATTCTGTTTTCACTAAAGTCTCAAGGCGTGATTCTGCCAGATCGACCGCATCTTTTGAAATATCTATCCCGACAAACTTTCTGTCTTTTAATTTTGCTGCTACCAACGTAGTTCCACTGCCACAAAATGGATCAAGAACTATATCCCCTTCATTAGTCGATATTTCAATAATCCGATCAAGTAACAAAATAGGTTTCTGTGTAGGATATCCAGTCCGCTCTTTTGCTTTTGGATTCAAAAAAGGAATTTCCCATACATCATTCAGTGGGACGCCCTTTTTTTCGTCAGAGGAAATTATACTTCCGTCAACATCTCTTGCATAAATAGCCTTCCCATGTACATCTCGTGATCTTTTTTGCAATATCTGATCAATGTTAGTCGTTTCAGAATACTCGGTATAAATTTTATTAAACTTATATTCCTTTGTTTTAGAGAAAAATAAAATATTCTGATGATTAGGAGTAAGACTGTTTGATGAGTTTGACCACCGTTTATAAAACCAAATAATTTCAGAAAGAAAATTTTCTTCACCAAAAACTTCTTCGCCAACGAGTCTAAGAATATGGTTAGCCGATTTGTCACAGTGTATAAATATGCTCCCAGTATCTTTAAGAATTCGTTTCGCTTCTATTAATCGAATCAATATAAATTCAGCATAGGTTTTATGGCTATCCCAGATATCATTAAAACTATAATGCGACTTCCTATCCCGTGAACTTAAACTATGTCTTTTATTCGTAAAGAATGGCGGATCAAGATAAATCATATCAATGGAATTTTCTTTTAATCCTTGCATGATTTCTAGGCAATCACCCAGATATATTTCTTGCATTTTAAATTCCCGCCTCTTGTGGAACTCGCTCATTTGCGATTTGCTCAAAAATTGCCTTCAAGTCTACCCCCGTTCTTTCCCGTACATATTCCCATGCACCATCTCCATAGTGATAATGCCCACCAATTCCCTGATAAAGGGTTTCTAGCGTTTGTTGAATTCGCACAGCCTGCTGACGATTAGGATAATAAAACATGACACGAATTGGAATATAGCCCGCGTCTGCTATAACTTTAATTCTGTTGTGTTCTTTTGTGATGTGATCACCATCAGTGGTTGCATCCCTCCATTTTATTTCCAAAGCATCATTCCCAACCAAACAATCAATTTCAAATGTTTTGGGTCTTTGACCTCTTGTGTTTGGAATCCGAATGCTTCCTGATTCTGGAAATGTGTACTCAAAGCATTTCTTTGTTGCTTGTTCAAGGAAAGAACCGGCATATTTGTAAAGGAATCGTCCCTTGTTTTGATACAAATCTATTTTCTGGCCTTCAGAAAAAGAAATACCCAGAACCCTGTATATCAAATAGTGCGATACATCATCAGTAAGCATTTCTTCTGTCCTACTATCCATTGCAATTAGAAGTCGATTTGAGTAATCGAGAGCAAGGTCTCGTATTGCTTGATGAATTGTCATTTTCTCTTTCATGAATATTTAGTTTCGCCAGTTCCCAAGCTTAAGAGACTGTGAAAGTATTAAAAATCCAAACGTATCTCAAGCCGTTTACCGTAGCATTTTTAAAGAAATGCAGTTTTTGTTTTCTATAACAGCTGTTTTTTACCCAAACAAGGCTAAAACCAGTCATTTTTTACGCATACCCCACGTTTCTTAGCGTCTGTCCCGGTCTTCGGGCGCAATGATCCCTCAGCGCATCAACACCGAGAATGTTCAGTATGCGGGTGAAATTGTAGCCCAATACCATCAGGCTAAATTCGCCGCGGCATTTTTCCAAGCCGCGCATTAAAAAGTGGTTCATCCCGGCGCGATGTTTGAGAACGCCGAAGGGATGTTCAGCCAGTGCGCCGCGTTTTTTCATGATGCCCGGCTTTTGCTCCATCCGCTTTTTGTGGCGTTCGATGACCGCTTCATGTTCCCAGCGCTGGATTTGTTTGATAGCGGCTTTTTCGCTCAAACACTGCCCGCGTAGCGGGCACTGAGCACAATCTGAGGCTTTGCTTTGATAGCGCGTCAACCCTTTG
This sequence comes from Methylobacter sp., assembly GCA_036561025.1. Classification (GTDB taxonomy): domain Bacteria; phylum Pseudomonadota; class Gammaproteobacteria; order Methylococcales; family Methylomonadaceae; genus Methylobacter_A. The sequence continues at coordinate 18,986 of DATBQB010000035.1, forward strand.
CCGTTTTTTTGATGCGCTTTGCCGCTGGCAGTCAACGGGTTTCCTTGCGGACACCTATAGCAATCTTGTTCTGGGTCGTAGCTGAACTGCTCGCGAGTCAATCGGCCCTTTGCGGCAATGGCTTTCGACTTGTCAGGGAGGGCAACGTAAACGGTGATGTTTTGGTCTTCGCAGGTTTTAAGCTGGTTGCCCTCGTAATAACCACTATCGGCAAGCCCTGTCAGGTTTTCGGCTTGTAAGAGGCCTTGAGCCTTTTCCAACATCGGGGCTAACTGATGAACGTCATTGCCGTCTTGACAGACCGCTTCGGCCACAATCAGTTTGTGTTGCTCGTCCACCACGATTTGCACGTTGTAGCCCGCAACGGTTTGTCCGCGCTTGGTCAGCAGTCTGGCGTCCTGGTCGACGGTGGATACTTGCTTGTCACCGCTGTCTTTAAGCTGTTGCAGCAAGGCTTTTTTCTCGGCTTGTTTGTGACGCAACTGTTCAAGCTTTTGTTGCAGTTGCCCGTCTTCAACCCAACTGCCTTGAACCCTCCGATCGTCGGCGGCATCTTGCTCGGCGAGGGCTTGTTGGTAGTCGGCGATTTTCTTGTCCATCGCTTCCAGCTGTTTGTTGAGTTTGTCTTCGGTGTAAATCCCGGTTTTGCTGGCATCGGCTTTGAAAAAACTGCCATCCACTGCCACTTGCTCGCCACCGAACAGCGCAAGTTCTTTGCACAACAGCAGGAAGTCCCGGTTCGTTGCCTTTAATGCCACGCCATTGGCTTTGCGAAAGTCGGCGATGGTTTTATAGGTCGGCCGCAATCCCTCGATCAACCACATCACCTCCAGATTCCGGCTGGCCTCACGCTCCAACTTCCGGCTGCTACGGATGCCTTGCAAATATCCGTACAAGTACAATTTCAACAGCGCCGCCGGATCATAAGCCGGTTGCCCGGCACCCAGGACGGGGTGGCTGTTTGTAAAATCCAACGCCTGTAAATCCAAGGTGTTGACATACGCATCTATGGCTCGCACCGGATTATTCTGGCTGACGTATTCATCGACACAAGGCGGCAGCAACATGTCTTGCTGCCGGTTTAATACGGGGTGATAGCGGCGTGATGTCATGATGGTTGGTTAGCTGGCGGTTACCGGATGATGTGCATATTATAAAGTATGGCGTGCGATAATACTTTCACAGTCTCT
>DATBQB010000036.1:0-37363 GCA_036561025.1 Methylobacter sp.
AGTTCGACGCTTTCAGAAACAGCATCGATACCTGTATCGCCGAACTGGGTACTCGTTTCAAAGCGAATATGCAAACTTTGATGACCCTGAAATTCCAACTGTTTTCTGAAAAAACCGAAAACCTGACCGTTTAAAGTATAACTCGCTGCTGCCGTCCATGTCACCGGTTTGGCTATACAACAACGGCCGCCCCTGATTAAGCGTTGCTGCAGCAACCACTTTGCAGATGGCGATTTTATGATCGCCAGCATCGGCATAATGGCTCACCTCACAATCAAAATAAGCCAAACTTTCGGATAAAACAGGCGCGCCTGTTTCGGCCTGCTGCCATCGGAAACCAACCATCTTGTCCTGCACTGAACGACCAAAATGCTCCGCTAGCGCATACTGCCCCTGCCCCAGCACATTAACCGTGCAAACACCGCTTTCCTGCATCAATTGATAAGAATAATGCTCTGGATTAATACTGATCGCCAGCAACAAAGGATCGAAAGACACCTGCATCACCCAAGCCGCAGTAAAGGCATTCTGACGATCACCTTTACCGACACCGATCACATAAACACCGTGACTGATCTGTTTTACCAATGTTTCAGCATTTTCAATCATTAATGCACCAGTTTAATACGCATCGATAAATCAACTGCCTTAACATGCTTGGTTAATGCGCCGATGGAAATATAATCGACGCCTGTCTCGGCAATTATCCTGATATTGTCAAGGCCGATATTGCCGGAAGCCTCAAGCTCTATGGCTCCGGCATTTAACTTTACCGCCGCGACCATGTCTTCAAAGCTGAAATTATCCAGCATGATCCGGTCAGGCTTTGCGGCGATTGCCTGTTGAAATTCCTGCATGGATTCGACCTCCACTTCCACAGGAACCGAAGTCAACTCGCGTGCCGACCGGATTGCGTTGGCTATGGATCCAGCCGCTATGATGTGGTTTTCCTTGATCAAAACCCCATCATATAAGCCGATCCGGTGGTTGTAACAACCGCCGCAGGCTACCGCATATTTTTGCGCATCTCTGAGGCCCGGAATGGTTTTTCGGGTATCCAACACTTTGCAGCCCGTGCCGGAAACCGCATCGGCATATTGTCTGGCAACCGTTGCCGTTGCAGACAAAGTTTGCAGCAAATTCAGCGCGGTGCGCTCTCCGGTCAGCAAACCTCTAGCCGCGCCGCTGAGCTTGCATAAAACCGTATTTTTCCCGACCGACTCGCCTTCAGCCGAAAGCCAATTGATCTTAACGCTGACATCCAGAGATTTAAATACCGCATCAAACCACCACTGCCCGCAAAGCACCAGGTCTTCACGCGTAACCACTTCGGCTTCAGCTATCATAGACTCAGGAATGATAGCCGCGGTTATATCGCCGGAACCGATGTCTTCTTCAAGGTAATGTTTAACATCTACCATTTTCAATTGTTCTGTCATAAGCTCATCAATTCTGAAAGCACTCGCTCGGTGAGCGTTTTTTCGCTAATTCTAACAATGGCGGCCTGCCCCAAACGTATTTTTCTTGCCAATTCATCAACTTGCATTTCAAATATTTTCGCTCCATTCTTCCCGACAAACAGCATATTTTCTGTATTTTTCCAAAGCAGCTTACCCCATTGCCTTCCTGATTCCGAAACGAATGCAACCCAGCTTTCCTCGGCAAGGTTCTCAGCCTGCTCCGAACTGTCGTCTATTATCGCTTCGGCTTTTATTTTCTTGTTCTCAACAGTTACTGCGCCACCTGCCGTTTTTTCCTTTTTATCCATTAAGATAATATGCCATACGGCAAGATCTTTAAAAAACCGCGACTGTGCAGACTTATCATATGAAATTTGCTTCAAACCATTCCTTAATTCTGCAATCAGTCCCGGCAACAACTTTAATATCTGCTTTCTTTCGCGTTCATCTGCCGGAGGCATAACGCTTATAATCAGATCATCCATGGCTTGCAACGATTTTTTCCACTGCTCAGGCTGTTCATCTTTATGCGTATAAGCACCCAGCAAGACATTAGACCAAACATCACGTAGAAACTCGACTATGGCTGTCGGCAGCGCTTTGCCCATCGTGCTGTTTTCAATGGCTGCATGGACTATTTTTCTATTCGATTCCAATGCTTGTTTATTTATCATAAACTGTTTGGCGTTCTCCTCGATATTCTGAGTGCGCTGCTTTTGTTTGCTCAAATAGTTAGAAAACTCACCGGCTTCTACCGTCCAGCAAGGCAATTCGTAGCCGCAATTTTCGGTCAGTTTTTTTACAGTGTTCGCAATACGCTCCTGAATTAACCGGTCATCATGCTCATCCTTATTTAAACACATTCCGGTCGTAAACAAATCATCGAGTAACCGTCTAACAGGGCTATCCGGGTTTGTAAAAATGCTATATCGCCCCAAAGACACCGCAGACAGAGGAATTTCAAGTTGTAAAACAGCTGTTTTTACAGAGTCTTCGAGCAATTTGTCCCGCTCTATTTCGCTAAAGATTAAGGCCACCAAATCCAGTACATCTTCATCATACTGAACAAGATTCTTAGCTTTATCATTAAAGCTCAGCTCCTTCAGCTTTTTAAGCACTTGCCATTTTATCGGCTGCTTTTTTTCACCCGGATCTAAATCATCATTAAACTGCTGAAGAATCTGCAAGGCATTTTTCATTTCGAAGTGTTCATAAAATTCGCTTCCACTAACTGGAATTAAATCATAAGAAGAGGGAAATCGAGCCAATCGCCAAATCTTCAGCTTTTTCTGTAGCAACTGAAATTCTGCACTTGGCTGCTCCGCGCTTACTGGAGCTGGATCAACCTGTTCCTTAATCTCACCTACTACATACAACTGCGTCGGATTAATGTTTTCACAGCTTTTAATGAGTTCACGATAAATAAATCCCAACTGCATAAAGACCTTAACTTCAAATGCCTTATACAGAGCAATCCTTGCATCTGCATTTAATTTCAGCGGATTAACAACCTCAACCAAGGCGCGAATCAATTTTTCCGGAAATATCGGATTTTGACTGTCGGCAATAGTTTGCTTTCTTGACTGAGTCGAAAGCTGTTTATTTAGGCTGGTCAATTCTTCATAAAACGAACTCTCACACTGGCGGATAATCCGAGTAATTGCATGATTTTCTTTTACTGCATCACCGCTGATTAGCGAAACTTTAGAAATATCCAATTGCCCACCTTGATTATGTGCGGCTTTCTGATAGTTGTAGTCGAAACCGGCATTGACTTTGGATAAATAATTCTGCTTAATTTCTTTACGAACCGAACGAAGATATTCCAGTAATTTTATATATTGCTCCTTGCTCGTTTTTTCACGATTTTTATTTAACTGCAAGCCGAATTCAACATCGATTCGCGCGCAGAAATCGTCAACCACTTGCTCAAAATACTGAAAAAAAACTGGCTTAATTTTGTTTAATGTCTCAACCTTATTCACTTTACCCAAACCTGAATTTATGTGTTGCAGATTTTTACTGTCATTTAAAAATAAATTAGTCATAGCCTAGTCCTCCCCAAGCTTTATGGCTAATAATATTATGCGCATTTATCCTGAATACTGTGCTTTGTTTCCATTTTTACTTCTTTGACTAGCCCATGAGAATAGACCGGCACCGGTTAACCGACATTACCCAAACACCTTCGCCGAATTTTGACGAAAGGCCTGACCCTGCTGATATTTCATTGTTGGTTATTCACTGTATCAGCCTTCCGCCCGGCAAATTTGGTGATCATTATATAGACCGGCTGTTTTGCAATCAGCTCGATCCTGATGAACACCCTTATTTCAAAGACGTGTATCAACTTACCGTATCTGCACATTTATTGATTAAGCGTGATGGCAGTTGTGTTCAGTACGTGCCATTTGATAAGCGCGCTTGGCATGCAGGAAAGTCGACCTATGAGGGACGGGAACGGTGTAATGATTTTTCTATTGGTATAGAACTGGAGGGAACCGAATTTGTCGATTATACCGATCAGCAATATGTGCAGCTCGCTGCCGTGACTCGGATCTTGCTTGAAGCTTATCCCAAGCTATCGGCTCAACGCATCACCGGGCATAGCGATATTGCGCCTGGGCGAAAAACCGATCCGGGCGCATCTTTTGACTGGCAGAGGCTTTTAGAGTTGTTAAAGTGATCGAAAAAAAATAGAACGCGGAAATTAGATTTTTATTGGGTTATCTGCGTTAATCCGCCTAATCTGCGTCATCCGCGTTCTATTATTAATCCGGCTGTTTCGGTTGCATCAAGCCGAACGACTCCGCCAGCATTAACATCACACCTAAGGTAATGGCGGAATCGGCGATATTAAAAGCAGGCCAGTGCCAGGATTCGTAATAGACATCGAGAAAATCGATCACATAACCGTAAGCCAGTCGATCGATCAAATTGCCAACGGCACCGCCCAAAACCAGCGACAAAGCTACTGCCAGCAAGGTCTCGTGTTTTTTTAACCGCGTTAGCCAAACCGCTATGACCGCGCTGATCACCAGAGCCAATCCGGCAAAGAACCAGCGCTGCCAGCCGCCGGCTTCACTTAGGAAGCTAAACGCCGCACCGGTATTATGCACATAGGTCAGCTTAAAAAACGGCATGATCTCGATAGATTCATACAGTTGCATGGAACTTGCAATCGTAAGCTTGCTCACTTGATCCAGGATTATCGCCAACAACGACAGCCATAGCCATTTCAGCATAACCTTATCACGCATATTGCCTACGCTCACCTTCGCCCGCTACATTTTCCACGCAACGCCCGCACAGTTCGGGGTGTTCTGCTTGTTTACCGACGTCAGGCCCCTGATGCCAGCAGCGCACGCATTTTTCATGTTCGGAAACCACGACTTTTAATTTAACGCCTTCAATTTCTGTCTGAATAGCCTCTTCAGGAGCATTGCTTTCAGTCATGACCGAGGCATTAGAAGTAATGAAGATAAACCGCAGTTCATCCGATAACTGATTTAATGCGTCAACAAACTCGGCATTGCAGTACAGTTCGAGTTCCGCATTCAGCGAGGAACCGATGTCGCCTTTGGCTCTGCTTTTTTCCAGCTCCTTACCGACAGCGGCCCGGACTGCCATTATTTTTTGCCAGAACTCGCGATTCAAGGCGGAATCATCATCCAGCTTGATCAAGCCTTGATACCAGGTTTCCAAAAACACCGATTCACTGCGCTCACCCGGCATGTATTGCCATATCTCATCGGCGGTATAACTGATTATCGGTGCCAACCAGCGAGTCAGTGCTTCAAGCACATGGTACATGGCCGTTTGCGCCGAGCGCCGCGCCAAACCGTCGGCCTTTGCTGTGTATTGACGATCCTTGATGATATCCAGGTAAAACCCGCCCAGATCGATCACGCAAAAATGATGCACTTTCTGGTAGATATGCTGGAATTGATAGGTTTCGTAGGCGATTTTGACTTCTTCCTGCAACGTAAACGCTCTGTCCATAACCCAACGATCCAACGCCAGCAAATCCTTACTATCGACCGCATGTTGCGCCGGGTCGAAATCATCCAGGTTGGACAATAAAAACCGTGCGGTATTTCTAAGACGTCTGTATCCGTCCGAAGTGCGTCTTAAAATTTCATCGGACACACTCATCTCGCCACGATAATCGGTCGATGCGACCCATAGGCGCAATACATCCGCACCTAGGTCTTTCATAACCGATTGCGGCGCAACCACATTGCCCTTTGATTTAGACATTTTCTTGCCGTCGGCATCGACAGTAAAGCCGTGCGTCAACACAGCCTTGTAGGGTGCAACGTCGTTCATTGCAACCGAGGCCAGCAATGACGATTGGAACCAGCCGCGATGTTGATCGGAACCTTCCAGGTATAAATCAGCCGGAAAGCGCAGCTGTTCACGTTTTTCCAATACGCAGGCGTGAGTAACGCCGGAGTCGAACCAGACATCCAACGTATCGGTCATTTTTTCGTAATGCTCGGCTTCATCGCCTAATAACTCGGCTGCTTCCAACTCGAACCAAGCGTCTATACCTTGCTGTTCGATGCGCTGTGCCACTTGCTCGACCAGCTCAGCAGTGCGCGGATGCAATTCGCCGGTTTCTTTATGGACAAAAAACGTGATCGGTACGCCCCAGGTGCGCTGACGGGAAACACACCAGTCAGGCCGGCCTTCCATCATGCTTTCGATGCGCGCCTGTCCCCATTCGGGAATCCAGGTGACGCGCTTGACTTCATTAAGCGCCTGCTCGCGCAGTTTGTTTTTATCCATCGAAATAAACCACTGCGGCGTGGCCCGGAAAATAATCGGGGTTTTATGCCGCCAGCAATGCGGATAGCTGTGTAGTATCGCGACGTGATGCAGCAATTTACCTCGTTGTTCCAGCACTTCCAAAACATGTGCATTGGCGTTGAACACATGCTCGCCGGCAAAAATTTCCGTGTTCGGCAGGAAAACACCGTCATTGCCGACCGGATTATCAACCGGTAAACCGTATTTCAAACCGACCACATAATCGTCCTGACCGTGGCCCGGCGCCGTATGTACCGCACCGGTACCGGCTTCGGTGGTGACATGATCGCCGAGAATGACGGGCACTTGCCGCTGATAAAAAGGATGTTGCAATAATTGATGTTCTAAGGCTGCGCCTTTGCAATATGCGATGACATGATAGTTTTCGACGTCGTAACGCAGCATCGCATCTTTAAGCAAGGCTTCTGCAACAACCAGACGCTCTTTGTTGCCGTCTTTTTCGCATTGCACCACCGCGTATTCAAGATCGGGGTTTAATGCAACACCCTGGTTTGCCGGCAAGGTCCACGGCGTAGTTGTCCAGATCACTACGGATAACGGCCCAAAACCATCATGCTCAGGCACATGATGACACTGACTCAGAAACCCATCTTCGTCAACAACCTGAAAACGCACATCGACCGCAGGCGAATGTTTATCTTCGTATTCGACTTCCGCTTCAGCCAATGCAGAACCGCAATCGGTACACCAATGTACGGGCTTGGCACCTTTTGCTATATGACCGTTCTGGCTGATTTTGCCCAGCGAGCGCACGATATCGGCTTCAAACGCAAAATCCATCGTTAAATACGGATGCTCCCAATCGCCTAAAATACCCAGCCGTATAAAGGCCTCTTTTTGTATGTTGACTTGTTTTCCGGCATATTCGCGACAAGCTTTACGGAAAACAGCAGGGGAGACTTTAACGCCCGCTTTACCGATTTTCTTCTCTACCTGTAATTCAATCGGCAAACCGTGACAGTCCCAGCCCGGCACATAGGGCGCATCGAAGCCGCTTAAAGATTTTGATTTAACAATAATGTCTTTTAATACTTTATTAACCGCATGGCCGATATGAATTTCGCCATTGGCATATGGGGGGCCGTCGTGCAGGATAAACTGGGGTCTTCCGGCAAATTCCTGCCTGATTTTGTTATACAAGTCCGCTTCGTTCCATTTTTTTAAGCGTTCCGGCTCACGTTGGGCCAGATTGCCTTTCATAGGAAATGCAGTGTTGGGTAAATTCAGTGTTTTTTTATAATCCATTGTCATAACAATTAAACTCGGCAAAAATCTTTATCACCAGGGATGGGAGGTATGCTGCAAGCGTCCCGGGAGCTAAGCGCGGCTTTGGACTCAGCCACATCTTTTACAATCTGGGCTTTAAGCTCATCTAACGACTGAAAACGCATTTCATCCCTGATCTTTTGTTTGAAATGCACTTCCACATAGCGCCCGTAAATTTCTCTATCAAAGTCAAATAAATGCGCTTCCAATATAACCTTTGAACCGCCATCAACCGTAGGCCGGGTACCTACATTCGCAACGCCTTCAAATTCGCGACCATCAATACCGGTCATGGTCACAGCAAACACCCCATTAACAGGGGCATTTTTTCTAAACATCTGTATGTTGGCGGTAGGATAGCCGATAGTTCGCCCTCGTTTGTCGCCATGCGCCACACGTCCGCAAACAGAATAACAGCAACCGAGCAATTTTTCAGCCAGGGCCAAATCGCCACTGCCCAATGCATCCCTGATCAGGGTACTGCTGACACGAAGCCCGGAGATTTGATAAGATCCGGTGTCTTCCACATCAAAACCGAATAGCTTGCCCTTATCCTTGAGCATCGTAAAATTGCCGCGTCGGGCCTTGCCAAAATGAAAATCATCTCCGACCACCAGATGCTTTACATTCAATTTCTTTACCAAAACATCCTCAATAAACTGCTCGGCATCATAGTCGGCAAAATATTGATTAAATCGCAATATCAATAAATCATCAATGGGCAGTTTAGAAAACCGGAGCACTTTCTCGCGCAAACGCATCAGCCGTGACGGCGCATTTTCTCCTAGAAAATACTCCAGCGGCTGCGGTTCAAAGGTCATAGCAACAACGGGCAAAGCTAATGCCTTACCTCGCTCCGCCAGCTTTTTTATTACCGCTCTATGCCCTAAATGCAAGCCGTCAAAATTCCCAATCGTCAGTACGCAACCGTTCTTTAACGGTTCTAAATGAGATAATCCTCTAATGAGACGCATGAATGTGATGAGTTCAAAAAGGTTTTATTCTACCATGGCTAAGCATTGCTTGGATTCAAATCATCATAACTGAATCATGTACTCAAAAAAAAAGCCCGGTGGATATTCCACCGGGCTTTTTATTTTTAAATCAGCGATGATTTATTTCATCATTGATTTTTTGAACATGCTGTCCAATTTGCTGTTTGTGTCTTGAGCATATTGAGCTGCACGGTTAGCTGCTGCTTCAGCAGAAGCAGCTTGAGCAGAAGCAGAATCAGCAGCGCTTTTTGCGCTAGCAGCATCAGCAGATGCTTGTGCAACTGAAGTTTTCAAGCCATCAACTTGTGATTGTAGGTTTTCAATATCCGAAGTGCTTGCACAACCAACAGCTACGCTAGCAATCAGAGCGACCATCGATAATTTCATTACTTTTTTCATTTTATTTTCCTTCTTAAAGTTATACTACAAAAAAAACGATATACTAGTTTCTATTCTACACTATTTTCAAATTATTTTCTAGTCTTATTTTATTCTTACTACTGTTCCTTTGTCCAACCATTGACTTAAATGATCAATCTGGCCGTTAGTTAACGCGATACACCCATGAGTCCAATTCATCGATTTATGAATTTTTTCATCCGCTCGCCCCAAGCCATGAATGCCGATTCGCCCACCTAACGGTGTGTTCTGGGGTGGCACTTGATGAGACCGATGAGCGCTTATAATGCTGTTGTACGCCACTTGATTAATAACCCCCTGCTCCAAGGCCTTTTGGGCATCTTCTGCAGATGGATAAGTTAAACCGAAAAACTTCCGGAACGAACTTCTTTCGCCGACCCAACCTATCCTGTAGTCTCCAAAAGGCGTAATGTTATCGCCCTGATGACTTTTAAACCCGGCGCCCCCCCGGCCAATCGCAATATCATTTATAGTGTCAAGCGTCTTCTCACCTTTTTTAACCTCAATGGTCAGCGCTTTCGTGTCCACTAACAGCCAGACATCATCATCTGCAATTACTGAAAAAGAAAATAAACTAAAACACAGCAATGAATAAATTCGTAACATAAATGATCTACACTAGATAAGGATTTTGGTGTACTTTAGTCACCAGGTTAATTGTCGAACTAAGGAGCCAGCATGCAAATAGAAATTATCACAACGCATCCATACAACGACCAGAATCCAGGCACATCCGGACTTAGAAAAAAAGTTAAAGTATTTCAACAACCCGGTTATCTGGAAAATTTTGTTCAATCAATTTTCGACTCGTTATATGACTTCACCGGAAAGACCCTGGTACTGGGCGGAGATGGACGGTATTTTAATAGACCGGCCATACAAACCATCATCAAGATGGCGGCAGCCAACGGTTTGGGTAAGCTTATTATAGGTCAAGCTGGGCTGTTGTCTACCCCAGCGGCATCACATATCATCAGAAAAAATAACGCATTCGGAGGATTGATTCTCTCTGCCAGTCACAACCCCGGCGGCCCTGACGAAGACTTCGGCATTAAATACAATGTCAGCAATGGCGGCCCCGCCCCGGAAAAATATACCAATGCGTTTTATCAGCGCAGCCTGAGCATCGACAGTTATAAAACAGCCGATATCGAAGATATAGACCTGGATAGCATCGGCACTCGTCAGATAGACGGCCTCAGCATCACTATCGTTGACCCGGTGGCCGATTATGCGGAACTGATGCAATCTATCTTCGATTTCAATTTACTTAAGCAAAGCATCGGTTCCGGCTATATCACCCTGCTGTTTGATGCGATGCATGCCATTACCGGCCCTTATGCAAAAAGAATACTGGTAGACATGCTGGGCGCAACGCCGGATTCGGTCATTAATGCCGAACCCTTGGAAGATTTTGGCGGTCATCATCCTGATCCCAATTTGGCGCATGCCCAGGAACTTGCCGAGCGCATGTTCAGCCCGGCGGCACCTGTTTTTGGCGCAGCATCCGATGGTGATGGCGACCGTAACATGATTACCGGCAGCAACATTTTTGTAACGCCCAGCGACAGTTTGGCCATTATGGCCGCCAACGCGCATTTAATCCCGGCTTATGCTCAAGGCTTACTCGGCGTGGCCCGCTCCATGCCTACCAGCCAGGCAGTAGACCGTGTTGCCGCCTGCTACAACATTCCCTGCTATGAAACTCCGACCGGCTGGAAATTTTTCGGCAATCTTCTGGACGCAGGAAAAATCACCCTGTGCGGTGAAGAGAGCTTTGGCACCGGCTCAAATCATGTCCGCGAAAAAGACGGTTTATGGGCAGTATTGTTCTGGCTGAATTTAATCGCCAGAAAACGCCAGTCTGTTGCCGACATTGTGCATGAGCATTGGCAGAAGTTCGGTCGGGATATTTACTGCAGACACGACTACGAGGCCGTGGAAATGAATATTGCCAACGGTATTGTCGAGCATTTACGCTCTCAGTTATCAGCATTGCCAGGACAAACTTTCGGCGAATACAAGGTTAAATATGCCGATGAATTCAGTTATGAAGACTCGGTAGACGGCAGTATCAGCAGCAATCAAGGTATACGCATCGGCTTTGAAAACGGTTCCCGCATTATTTTCCGTTTATCGGGAACTGGCACCGTCGGGGCAACCTTAAGAATCTATTTGGAACGCTTTGAAGCGGACGCATCCAAACATGATCAAGATGCTCAAGTGGCTCTAGCGGAGTTAATCAGCCTTGCCGAACAGTTTTGTGAAATTAAAAAACGTACAGGCAGAGCTGCGGCTGATGTAATCACCTAAATAGATAACTCACCACGAAGAACACGAAACTTTTACCTTGGCTTTTTTTCTCCACCGGACGGGACATTACGTTTTGAATAAAATGATCGATTTTGATTTTAAGTCATCATCGGACAATAAGAAACTGTTGCCCTATCCGGCGATATATATGATTTCATGGCCTTTGCTTTTTAAAAAATCATATTTGTACGGAATGCGCGGCAATGTCTAAGGATAAAATTATCGAAATTGAGCAAACTCCCGTACGGGAAGAGCCATCCATGAACGACGATAGACGATCATATGAAGCCTTAAGTCTTAGAGCTTTTTTCGACGACCAGATACTTCATCTGCAAGAGCTTGTCGGAAGTCTGAGTAGCTATATTCACGACAAAGAACAACTGACGGAGGAAGACCGGCAAATCGTCGAAAACTTCGTTGACGCATCAAACAGCAAGATGCGAGCCGTGCATAACTATTCTGATAAGTTAAGAAGACATGTACAGATGCTATACAAGCATGTACTTCTGGTCGCCGACCAGATCCCCCCTCCTATCGGCTTGAACCGGGATACATTTGGTACGGATCAACTCGTCAACACCCTGTTCGTCCTCAGCAAAGACATCGACAAGCTGTTTGATACCAATCCCGATCTGAATGCCTATTTACGCACCCATAATAAATATCAAGTCCCGGTTCTGTATGCATTGTTAACGGCCAGCAAGAGTGAGAAGCAAACGCTAGGCGTAGGCATGATGGGAGATATGGTCATTCACGATGTGCCGCAGCAAGCAGTCAATTTTTCTTCGCATAAAATTCATACTCCTTGTGCCAGCAGTGCGGAGTTAAGCATTGCGCTAAAAGACTATCTGTTTAGTCGCGTAGTGGCGCTTCTCAAACAGCAGATGACGTCGCTCATGGCCAATGAGCTTCTCAATACTAGCGATGTTTCTTACGAATCGCGAGTAAAGAGCCTGTCCAACCCGGATGTTTATCTGAATACGCTGATCGAATATCTCGAAATCCCCGACAACCTGTTGAGTATTGATAAAACCCATTTCAAGCTCAGCAAGCTGGGCATCAAATTAGATACTGACGATAAGCAGAGCTCAAATGAGTTTGATATCCATGAGCTTGTATGGAGCAACAGCACCCGAAATGTGATATTGCAAGTTACCCACACCCGCTAAGCTAATAGCGGCTAAACTTTCAGATCATGGGCAATGCCGTGCAATGAGCAAATCAATAACACTCCCATAGCAATCAACGCGATCTGCTGCAATGATGTTTTCATGTCGGTCTTTTTGTGCAATGAAGGTATCAAATCGGCCACTGCGATATAAATAAAGCTTGAGGCCGCCAAAGCCAGGAAATACGGCAAGCTGTCATGCAAATCTTCCAGCCCGAAATACGCCAACACGCCGCCCAAAACCGTGGTTAAACTGGCAAGAATATTGTAAAAAAGCGCTTTGCTTTTGGAATAACCGCTATGTAACAAAATCGCAAAATCCCCTACTTCCTGTGGAATTTCGTGCGCGGCAACGGCCAGACTGGTGACTATGCCCAATTGCACATCGGTCAAAAATGCTGCCGCGATTAAAACCCCGTCAACAAAATTGTGAATGCCATCGCCCAGAATAATTAACGCCCCGGCCGACTTGGTGTAGCCATGACTGTGGCTATGTGCATGATCATGGTTGTCTTCTTCGCCATGCGCCTCGCAACTGCCTGAATGGCAATGCCGCCAGATCAGCAACTTTTCAAGCACAAAGAAGCCGAGCACTCCCGCTAAAATTGTCCCGGATAATGCTTGGAACCGCTCAGGCTTGATTTCTGAAAATGCTTCGGGAATCAAGCCCCAAAAAGCAACCGCCAGTAATGCGCCTATCGCAAAACTGATGCCGTGCGGCAACACTGCGCTCCTGTGATGATCCGGCAGCAATAGAAAAACTGCCGCCGCCATAACGCTCAACACGCCGCCCACTGCGGTAAAGATGATAATTAATATCAATAAACTCACTACTTTATTCTCTCCATATTAATGTAGCCATACGCCCTGTTTGTTTATCCCGACGATAAGAATAAAAACGTTCATGTTCGGTGACCGTGCAAAAATTGCCGCCGTAAATCTTATCGATGCCCAGCATAGCCAGATCGATTCGGGCCAGTTGATAAATGTCCGCCAGCCATTTGTCGTTATTTTGCTGTTTAAAAGCTGCTGCGAATGCGGCCGATTTTTCCAGAAAAACATGCCGCACTTCGGCGCCAACCTCAAAGCAATCAGGACCGATCGCAGGCCCCAGCCAAACCAAGAAATCGCTATTTTGCATTGCAGTTATGGTATTGCCTATCACCCCTGCCAGCAACCCCCGCCAACCCGCATGAATAGCAGCCACTTGACTTCCGTCAGTCGCGCAAACCAGCAAAGGCAAACAGTCCGCCGTCAACACTGCACATATAACTCCAGGCTCAGTCGTATAACTGGCATCGGCTTTTTGCAAGACTTCGATCGGCATCGCCTGTACAGCTCGATTGCTGTGGATTTGATCCAGCCAAACCGGATCGCTAGGCAAATCCAACAATTCCTTAATAAGCCGCCGGTTTTGCTTAACCGAATCAGCGTCATCACCCACATGCATGGCCGGATTAAGACTGGCGTAAGCACCGCAACTGACTCCGCCGGTACGCAATGTAGTCGCAGCATGAATATTGACCGGAGCGGGCCAGTCCGGGGTTAACCAGCGCTTAATCCCGCTCATTTTCCGCCAACGCTTCCAGCAAACGGGTCATATCGTCGGGCAGGGGTTGTTCCCATTCGCAATATTCATCGGTAACAGGATGCTGCAAACCCAATTTTGCCGCATGCAGGGCTTGGCGCTTGAAACTGCGCAATTCTTTTTCCAATTGCTCGCTGCAATCAGGCGGCATTTGAAACCGCCCGCCGTAAACCTGATCGCCCAACAACGGAAAACGGATATGCGCCATATGCACCCTGATCTGATGGGTACGGCCGGTTTCCAGCTTAACCTGGACCAACGTATGCCGAGTAAAGCGCTGAGCAACCCGATAATGGGTCACGGCATGCTTGCCATTCTCCCTGACTGCATAGCGCTTACGGTCGGTAGGATGCCTGCCGATAGGTTCATCGACCGTACCGCCGGCCGTCATGCGGCCTCGGGTAATTGCCAGATACTCGCGGGTAATATCCCGGTCCTGTAACTGTCCGGTCAGACTGTTGTGGGCCTGCAAGGTTTTGGCAATCATCAACAGGCCGCTGGTTTCCTTATCGATCCTGTGCACAATGCCAGCTCTAGGCAAGGTTTCCAGATTTGGATCATGGTTCAGCAGCGCATTCAGCAGCGTACCGTTCCAGTTTCCTATCGCCGGATGCACCACCAAACCTGCCGGTTTATTCACAATTAGCAGACTTTCATCTTCAAAAATAATTTCCAGCGGAATTGGCTCCGGTTCGGCGGTTATTACTACTTCCGCCTCGGCATCCAGCGTTATCTCTTCACCGCCGTCCAGCTTGTCTTTTGGTTTAAGAGCCAAGCCGTTGACTTGCACCCGACCGGCTTTAACCCAAGTTTGCAGCTTGCTGCGCGAATAATCCGTAAACAGTTCGGCGAGCACCTGATCTAATCGCATGCCAGCCATTTCAAATGGCACTTCTGCCGTTAATCTTGTCATAACAAGTTCTTCTGATTAACCCATTGTTAAGTTATACTCGCCAGATACTCAAGCCATCTCAAGTATCGCAGTTAAATCCAGCGAGAAAAACCCCTTATATTACAACGTGTCGTTAGCACTATGCGATTAATTTTAATTAAATTTTTATTTATCTGCTGTTTAGGCCTGTCTATTCAAGGCTGTGAGACGCTTAAAAGCCTCGCCTCCGGTGATTCCGAAACCGAAGATGAATATGCCGACTGGAATGCCGAAAAATTCCGCAGCCAAGCAAAAACAGCGCTGGATGCCAGCAATTATGATAAGGCAATCAAGCTCTATGAAGCGCTTGAATCCCGTTATCCTTTCGGCGATGAGTCTGCCCAGACACAACTGGATATTGCTTATGCTTATTACAAAAATGGCGACCCTGAGGCCGCAATCGCTGCCGCCGATCGCTTTATCAAGATCAATCCGCGCAGTTCCAGCGTCGATTACGCTTATTATTTAAAAGGCCTGGTTAATTACAATCGCGGCATAGGTTTTATCGATCGCTTCCTGCCCACCGATACTTCGCAGCGCGATCCTGGAAATGCTCGCGATGCCTATGATAATTTTGACGAACTAATCCGTAGGTTTCCTGCCAGCAAATATGTACCTGATGCTCAACTACGCATGATTGCGCTTAAAAACAATCTGGCGATGTATGAAGTCCACGTCGCTCGCTTTTACATGAAACGAAAAGCTTATGTTGCCGCCATCAACAGAGCGTCTACCGTTGTTGATAAATACCAACGCACGCCCGCGGTTCCTTTTGCGTTGCAAATCATGCAGGAAGCCTACACTAAACTCGAACTGCCGGATCTTGCCAAAGATACTGCCCGAGTCTATGAGCTAAACTATCCGAATGGCCCGCCGGTACCCGAACATAAAGAGTCAACCTTTTCGCATAAGGTTTGGGATTTTATCGGTTTGGAAAAATAGTTTCGGTTTTAGGGCAAAGAATTTTTCACCACGAAGGCACGAAGGACACGAAGTTTTAATTATTCAGCCTATCTCCTCTTTGCTAAGGAATGAAAATTAAATAACTTGGACGCACTATAGACCCTAGTAGTAGCGACCCGGTCGCCCATACGCAAAGATATGAGTTATTTAAATTCCGTTTCCAAGTAATTTCCTTGGCTTTTCTTCGTGCCCTTCGTGGTGAAGCCTTTAAACCTCAATACAAATCCACCGGATCGACATCCAGCGACCAGCGGATTTTTTTCGCCAGCTTGAGTTTTTCAATTTTCGGCATCAGTTCATCAAGCAATGCATGCAACTCCGGCCGCCTGCTGCTCTGAAACAGCAATTGGTAGCGGTAAAGCCCAGCACGTCTGGCCATCGGTGCGGCAACCGGGCCCAAAATTTGGGTATGGCCTTTGCTGTGTTCGCGTGCCAACTGAACAACCGCCTCCAAAAACATCTTCGGCATCTGTGCGTCTAAAGCCTGCACTCTTAATAATGCCTGATAACTGAACGGCGGCAAAGATGCCTCTTTGCGCTCCGCCAGCGCGGTTCTGGCAAAGTTGTTATAACCCTGAGAGATCAACGTTGTTAATAAAGGATGCTCCGGTTGCCGGGTTTGCATGATGACTCGGCCGGGCTTTTCCGCGCGCCCCGCTCTGCCTGAAACTTGCACAATCATTTGCGCCATTTTTTCGGGAGCATGAAAATCAATGCTGAATAGACCGCTGTCCACGTCCAGTATCGCCACTAAAGTTACATTCGGAAAATGATGGCCTTTCGCCAGCATTTGAGTGCCTAAAATAATATCCACAGCCCCCTGATTGATTTGCTGCAAATAATTTTCCAGTGAACCTTTGCGCTGCGTGGAGTCCCGATCCAACCGTACAATCGTTTTATCGGCAAACAATTCCGCCAATACCTTTTCGACCCGTTCGGTACCCAGCCCCAGCGGTGTCAGCTCACCGGTTTTGCAAGCGGGACACTGCCTGAGCAACCGTTGTTCCTGTCCGCAATGATGACAGCGCAACATCCCTTCATCATAATGGATCACCATATTGGCATCGCAGCGCCTACAACGCGCAACCCAGCCGCAACCATGGCATATCAGCGTAGGTGCAAAACCTCGCCGGTTTAAAAACAATAAGACCTGTTCATTTTTTGCCAAAGTTCTTTGCATCTCGGCAATAAGCGCTTCGGACAGCCCCTCCTGCATTTTTTTGTTCCTGATGTCCAGCAACTGCAAGACCGGCGCTATCGCATTCCCTGCCCTTTCCGGCAGGTGCAGCAAGCGGTAACGTTTATTATCGACGTTATGGAGCGTCTCCAGCGCAGGCGTTGCCGACCCCATCAACACCGGAATGTTCAACAGCTTGCCGCGCACCACGGCGACATCGCGAGCGGAAAACCGGAAGCCTTCCTGCTGCTTGAACGAAGCATCATGCTCTTCATCGAGAATAATCAGTCCTGGATTTTTTAGCGGCGTAAACAAGGCGGATCGGGTACCCAATAAAATGGCGCATTCGCCCCGCTGCATCGTAAGCCAGGTGCAAGCTCGCTGCCGGTCGGTCAATTTGGAATGTGAAATGGCAATGCTTACCGTAAACCGTTGCCTGAACCGTTCCTCAAGCTGTGGCGTCAGGGTAATTTCCGGCAATAACACTAAAACCTGCTGACCCTGCTCCAGCACAGAGCGAATAATCTGCATATACACTTCGGTTTTGCCGCTGCCGGTCACACCCTCCAGCAAAAAAACCCCGAACTGCCCCAGGCTGCCGCATACCGCATCTATCGCTGCTTGCTGTTGGGGGTTACATTGCAAGGCGTTGCTTCTGATTACTGGATTGCCATCGCTGAACGTGGAATGCACCCCAAATTCCGGCGTTCCAAGTTGTAATAATTGTTTGTCCAAAAGCTGCTTTACCGAAGCTCGCCAGCTACCATTCCATGTCGAAAGCTCTGCTTCGGACAGGCTGTTTTGATGTGCTTGAAACTTTTCCAACACGCTTTTTTGTTTGGGTGTCCGCTTCAATAGCTCGCTATCAATAGCCATGCCCGATTCAGTCAAACTATAGCGTTTTTCTGTTTGAATAACAGCTGATTTACCTTGGCGTAGCGCCACAGGAAATGCAGCGCTGAAAACCTCCCCTAACGGATGATGGTAATAACCGCTGGCCCAATGCAGCAATGCCAAGTCTTTTGTCGATAATAGCGGCGTTTCGTCCAGTATCCGTTCGACACGCTTCAACTTGCCGATGTCCATATCGCTATGTTGAACGCACTCGATCAGATAGGCGATCTTTTTGGATTTTCCAAAAGGGACTTCCAGGCGAATGCCCGGTTTTATATGCGGCAAAGCAAGCTGCTCAGGAACGAGGTAGTCAAATAACCGATAAACAGGCAGTGCAATGGCAACCCTGAAAATCAGTTCATTCTTGTCTTGCAACTTAGCCATAATGTTTGAGTTATTTTTGATGTTTTAAGGCTAAGTGATTATGCGTATTAAACTATTCGAGTTACCCACAGAATCTGTGGATAACTTTGTGGAAAAGTAGTTTTTAGTAATCCTTACTAACGGTTTTTATTACCTTTTTATTAACTTGAACACTTTTTACGCGTTAATTTATTTTACTTATTTATCAAAATGTTACTGTTTTTACATAGTAAAAACCAACTAATCTTTCAGTCACATTTTGATTTTATTTAATCCTTGTGTAATTTGTGGATTGCTTCGCAAAACTAAAATACGTTTTTTCGAATTTAAACAAGCAGCGCTCAAAAAAACTATGCTGAAACAGTACTTAATATTTACCGAGGCTTGATGAATTTAATCGTCATTCGGTCACTTTCACCGATGGTCAAATATTTCTCCCTGTCTTTATCCTTGAGTTTCAAAGCAGGCGGGAGTGTCCAGACGCCTTCCGGATAATCCTTGGTATCTTTGCTATTGGCATTGATTTCAGATTTTCCTAAAAACTCAAAACCGGCATTTCTTGCCAGCGCAATCACATAGTCTTCGCTGACGTAGCCCGATGTCGCTTTGGTATCCTGCGGTTTTAATGTTGAATTTCTGTGCTCCACAACGCCTAAAATACCTCCGGGTTTTAATGCCTTATACATGGCATTAAATACCGCTGCGGCTTGGTCGTTTTTCATCCAGTTATGCACATTGCGAAACGTTAAAACCCGATCAGCTGAGCCATCCGGGGCTATTTGCAGCTTTTTTGGCGGCTGTAGCACGGTTAACTCAACTTTGCCGTAAACTTTCGGCTGACTTTTTATCTTTTTAACAAATTCATGCAGGTTTTTTTTGAAATAAGGCTCGTCGGCATCGGCTGAAAAATGCGCGGCGTATAGCTTGCCGTGTTTTTTTAGATAAGGCGCCAGAATTTCGGTATACCAGCCTTCGCCCGGCCAGACTTCGACAACTGTCATGTTGTCTTTAACATCAAAAAATTCTAGCGTTTGCTGAGGATGCCGGTATTTATCCCGACGCTTATGCTCTACGGAGCGTTGCTTTCCAGCGATTGCTTGATGTAAAGAGTTTGATTTTGCTTCAGTTGGCGGAGACAAAAAACCGCTTGTCAACAAAAGTATCAATAAAATATTTTTCATGCAGTTCATTCCAATGAGCTTTTTGTAGAAGAGAGTTCGTGTCTACGACGCTGCTCCATTTTACATCATCCGGCAGGCGATCCGCCCCTGCGATTAAGAACAATGCCAATAAATTTGATTGCGCCCTCTATCCTTAGCTTCATACAAAGCCGCATCTGCGCGATGCAACACCGCTTCGCCATTAATATCGTCAGCCAATAAAATAGCGGCGCCGATGCTGACAGTAATTTTGACCGGACCTGCCTCATGATCGATAACAATTTCCGCAACCTGCTGGCGCAAGCGTTCCGCCATTGTCAGGGCATCCCTTTTGTCAGCCCCAGCCAACAAAATAGCAAATTCTTCCCCACCCAATCGCGCCGGAATATCAATGGCCCGCGAGTTATTACGCGCGATTTCGGCAAACGCCTTTAACACCGCATCACCGGTGGCATGGCCGTAAGTATCATTGACCCGTTTAAAAAAATCCAAATCCAGCATTAACAACACCGCTGAATAATGGAGTAAACGCGATACTTTCGCTCTTTCCTGTTCCAATTTTTCCAAGAACACGCGGCGGTTGAATAACCCGGTCAAAGGGTCGATGCTGGCGAGTTTTTGCAATTGCGCTTCCATCTCCTTGCGCTTGGTGATGTCTTCTTTAATGCCGATAAAATGGGTAATATCGCCTGAGCCGTTTTTTACCGATGCAATGCTAAGTTCTTCGTGATACAGACTGCCGTTTTTGTGCTTGTTAATAAGTTCGCCGCGCCAATGTTGCCCGGCCAGGAGATTTGCCCACATATCCTGGTAAAAAGCTTTATTCTGGATGCCGGATTTGGTCAATTTATTCGGATTCTTGCCCACTGCTTCTTCCGAGCTGTACCCGGTCAATCGGCTAAACGCCGGATTAACCCACATAATGTTTGCGTCTTTATCAGTAATAACAACACCGTTTGCCGCCGCTTCCAATGCCGCTATCAACAAGTTGTTACGCGCCTCCATTTCGGTTCGTAACAGCGCATAACGAATCACACGAGCCAAGCCGTCATAGCCGAAATCACCCTTGACCATGTAATCCACAGCCCCCGCCTCCAACGCGGTCAACGCAAAATCGGTATCGCCGCGTCCGCTGAGCACCACAATGGGAATATCCATCGCCATAACTCGCGCACTGTGAATGGTTGCCAAGCCATCCGAATCGGGTAAGGACAAATCCAGCAGCATCACATCAAAAGACGAGTCCGCCAAACGTCGTTGCGCTTCAATGAGTGACTGAACCCAGGTTACCTCAAAATGTCCGCTCTGAGCATGTCCTAATTTCGTTTTTACCAGATGCGCATCGCCCGCTTCGTCTTCTATCAGCAACACCCGAATCGCTTGGGCTTGGCTCATTGCTTGTAACCTTGCGGCAGACGCACCAAGCTAAACCAATACTCGCCAATCTGCTGAACGGCCTTAATAAACTGCGGCATATCGATAGGTTTAGTAATATAGCTGGTCGCACCGAGCTGATAAGAAGAGACTACGTCTTTTTCGACATCGGAAGTCGTCAGCACCACCACAGGAATGCCTTTAAAACATTCATCGGCCTTGATCGCTGTTAAAAATTCGCAGCCGTTCATGCGTGGCATATTGAGATCGAGAAAAATCAAATCAGGACGCGGCGCATCGGCGTATTTTTCTGCTCTATTTAAAAAATCCAGTCCCTCGCGCCCGTCAACTACGTGATGCAAATGCGCCAGCACCTTACCTTCTTTTAACGCCATTTTTACCAAATAGGCATCCGAAGGTTCATCTTCCAACAGCAAAATTTCAACAAAGTGAGGGTTACTAATTTCGCCAATCATAAAATCTCTTGTTTATTGATAACTACTCAGCAGATGCTGATTATTGATAATTGAACGCGGAAAACATTGATTAAACAGGATTTTATTTCTTTATTATCCGTATTCATCAGCCAAATCCGTGTCGCCTCGGCAACTGCTCCTGCGTTGCTCTACCTCCTGCATCCATGCAGTCGTAGAGGCGCCTACTTTTGGCATCTGTGTTCAATTTTTCGGCTACCAGCTTAGAGAACAGCCCAAGGTTAAACCTCATTAGCTGTGACCCTAAAGCGAGAAGCCCTCTTATCCAGGCAAATCAAATAAAACAGTGGTGCCGCCACCCGGCGTTTCTTGCAACGATACTGAACCGCCGCAGCTTTCAACAATGCGCCGTACAATTGCCAGACCGATGCCCGTGGAATTCTGATCATCATGCACCTTTAAACGCTCAAATACCCCAAAAACCCGCTCCCGATATTCTTCAGGGATACCGATACCGTTATCGATAACACGATAAACCGCCCGTCCCGCTTTTAATTCGCCAATAATCCGTATATGCGGCGTAAGCTTAGGATGACGATAACGTAAGGCATTGTCCAGCAAAATACTGAAAATATCTTTCAGGCGGGGGCGGTCGATATAAACGGAACAAATGTCATTGTAATCGACCTGTGCCTCCGTTTCACGCGTTAGCGATGCCTTATGCTCTAGCAAGTTGGCAATAACGGGCGGAACGGCAATTTTCTCCACGATACTGCGCGGCTGGTCGGCAGCTAGATATAATTGAATATCGCGCACCAGGGTACTTTGTCGTGTAGCGCCTTGTTCAATAAAATGCAACGACGCTGTTGCGTCCTCGTTCAACAGCTCTATTGGTATTTGTGTTCGCAAGCGTTGCACAAAATTCACCAAACGCCGCGCCGGCTCTTGCAAATGATGTGCGGCAATATGAGTAAACTGCTGCAATTCGGCATGCGCGCGTGCCAGCTTATATTCAATTTGCTTTCGCTCGGTGATGTCGAGTGCGGTACCTACGGCATGAACGGGATTACCCGCATCGTCCCATTCAATAACCTTGCCTCGGCCTAGTACCCAGACCCAATGACCGTCTTTGTGGCGCACACGGTGCTCGGACTCGTAGACCGGAGTTTCCCCTTTGAAATGACGGTCGAGTTTTTCTCTTACCTGAAACATGTCATCCGGAAATACGTGCGTTTCCCAACTTTCGATACGCGGGGGTAATTCCTCCAACGTATAGCCTTGCATTTCAGCCCACCGAGCATTGAAAACTAACGCACCGCTTGGAATGTGCCAGTCCCAAGTGGCCATTTCGGCTCCGGTCAGCACCATCTGAAGACGCTCCTCACTATCGCGCAAAGCGATTTCCACCGACTTATGCGCGTTGATTTCCGCCTCGAGCTGCTCGGTGGAAACCTGAAGACTTTCCGTCATTGCATTGATAGACAAGGCGAGTTCGGCAAACTCATCTGTACCGTCACATTGGATTCTGTAACCCAGATTACCGTCGGCAACAATTCTTGCGCCATCGTGCAACGGCTCCAAACGCTTGCGAATCAACCTGTCCAGCTGTATCGATGTCAGAATGGTGGCAAAGGCCAGCGTGATTGCAAACAAGCCGACAATGATAGTCAGGTATTGGTAGGTCTGCTCAACACGCTGTGCGCTTGCCTCTTTTAACACGGACACCGTATCGCGAACCGTAGCGGATTTCAGCAGCAGTTGGCTGTAAAGCCTTTTGTCGAGTTCTTCATAGACATAGCGGTTGCCGGACGCTGTTTTCAAGGTTTCGGTGTTGCTGACGATGCGGTGAAAAATAACCGTGCTGTCTTCAATATTCCTTCGCAGCCGTTCCAAAATCCGCTGGTTTTGTTCGCCACGGAACTGGCTATCGGCCTGACTCAACAGGTGATCGACCGCTTCTTTGCTCTTGTCCCACAGTACCCGTGCACGGTCTTCGCGATACAGGAAATACTGATCCCTGAATGAGGCGCTTTCAAAAAAATTACCCCGGATCGCGTTGGCAAGAACATAGTCGTTTTTTGCGCTCTTGAATTCGAGCAAAGACCAGACAAGTACCGGCGCCAAAACCACGAAAGCAGCTATCGTAACTGCTGAAATAACTCTTAGCCGGGTAGTAATGCTCATTCGTCGTCTACCGGTTCATCCTGATCGCTTCGGGCTTGACCGCCTTGAGGCTGTCAATATCTATGAAATTCAGATAGTCGGGCATGACCGTTTGATCAGTCAGCTTGTTCTTCATCGCCCATCTTGTTTCATCCTCCAGCGTGATCAGCAATGTCTGGTCAAGCACAACGTGGTAATTAAAGTCATCCCAGACTTCATGAATGAGGTCTTTGTCTATTTTCGTTGCTGAAGACATGATGGTCTGCGCTTCATCAGGATTCTTGGCCACCAAATCCTCCGCCTTGATCAGGGCACGGAGAAAGCGTTTGACCGCATCAGCATTGTTCCGGACAAAATCTTGCCTCGAGGCGATATTGAATGTTTCGGTATAGATTTCCTTGTCGTAAAAGACCATTCCATCAGCCCCAAGCAGTCGGCTGATTTGAGTCAGCGGATAATTCCAGGTGGAAACCGCATCGACTTTTTTTGCCATGATAGCATCCTGCATTTCCTCGGGTTTCAGGGCAGCAGGTTCGATTTCCTGCCGCGTCAGGCCGTTTGCCGTCAACAGCGAATCCAGGAAAAAGTCCGACGTGGTACCGGGTGTGAAGCCTATACGCTTTCTTTTCAAGTCGCTGGGCGCGGAAATACCGGCATCCTTTCTTACAACAATTGCGTTGTTCGTGGAACTTGCTTCTATATTGGCGATCACGAAAATCTTTTCGCCCTTGAGTACACTGAACATGACGGGAGTTTCCGCGACCGTCGCAAAGTCGGCCTTGTTCTCGATAACCGATTGCAGCGCCGCTTTGCCATAGGTATGCATCAGCGGTTGGACATCGAGCCCCTCCTCGGCGAAGTATCCTTTGTCCACGGCAACGTGAACCAAGGTGCTTTGCGGTTGATAAGTGTACGCGACTGTGATTTTCTGGAGCGGTTCTGCGCTCCGTTGCTCTTTGTTATCGGACGATGATTTTTGGCAACCCGCGAGTGCGGCGATGAACATCAAGGCCATAGAGGCTTTCCAAATGAGGGGCTTTTGTTGTGTAAACAGAGCACGCCATCTCCAATCGAAAAAATTCATAGAGGTACCTTCCAATTTTAAGTAAGCTCAACCGCCTATTTAGAAAATAGGCTCATGTAACGGAACATTCATACAGACATGATCATTGCATTTTTATTCCGTATTTACAGTATTCACAATGGGCAATTCAAACCAGAATAGGCAACCTTGCCCCTCGCCTGCTGATTCTACGCCAATGGTGCCGCCGTGATGTTCGACGATTTTACGGCACAATGCCAAGCCAACGCCGGTACCTTCAAAGCGGCTGCGCGCCTGTAAACGTGAAAACACCTTAAACAGCCGATCCATTTGGCTCGGTTCGATACCGATACCCTGATCGCGCACCTCTACCCGTAATGAATCGGCTCTGGTCATGCCATGAATATGAACCTGCGGCGCTTGATTTTCTTCATGATATTTAAGCGCGTTGCCGATCAGGTTTTGCAGCAGGCGCGTTAACTCGTCACGGCTGGCAAACAACTCGGGCCAATCGCCGGTCACTTTAATTTTACCGCAGCAAGCGCTAAGTTCGGGATTAAGAAAAGCCAGCGCTTCATCTAAAGAGAACTTACTGCTGATCAGGGTTTTGGCTTCAGATTTACGGCCTACCCGCGAATAATCCAGCAACGACAAAATCATTGCGTCCATACGTTTTGCGCCGTTAACCGCAAAATCAAGAAACTGTTGGGTTTCTTCATTCAGTGACCCGGCCAATGCGCTTTCAATTAGGGACAAATAACTGGTCACCATACGTAACGGCTGGCGCATATCATGGGACACCGCATAGGCGAACTGCTCCAAATCGGCATTAGATCGTTTCAGTTCAGCTTCTGCTTGTTTGTATTCAGTAATGTCTTCGACCATCGCCACAACATAATCGAGCTCACCATTGGCTTTACGGACACTGCGCACCACCAGTTTGGTAGGAATAATTTTGCCGGTACGACTGACAAAGCGCTTTTCTAAAGCATAACCATTCGTTTCATTAGCCAACAGCTTTTCAAATTGCTCAACATCGGCAGCTAGATCTTCGGGATGCGTCAACTCCGTCCAGGTCATGTGATACAAGGCTTGTTCTGAATATTCCAGCATTCTGCACAGGCAATCATTAATTCGAATCCAGCCTTTTTCGGGTGAAGTAATTGTTAATCCCACCAAGTCCAATTCGTAGAATGCCTGTAGCTGCTCTTCGCTGTGACGCTTTGCCAGTTCCGCCTGTTTGCGTTCGGAAATGTCATACAGCACCACCAAATGCTCATCCTTAAAAGAATCGGCAATTATCGCGGTACTCGCCAACACGGTTTTAACTGAGCCGTCTTTACTACAAATATTAAGTTCCATAGGCGGAAATGGCTGGTGTTCATGTTCGGCTTGTTCAAGCGTCGCCTGCCAAGCCGTTGCTACCCCATGCCGATAATTCGTATCAGGATAAGCTTTTGTCCACCAGTCTGTCAGAGTGGAAATGTCATCTACGCTGTAACCGAAGGTTTGCACAAAGGCCGGATTCAGATAGGTGATTTTCGATTGCCCGTCGTTCAACGCCATAGGCACCGGGGAAACTTCAATGATCGAACGGAATTTCGCCTCGCTGGCTTTTAGCTCATCTTCCATAAGCTTGCGCTCGGTGATGTCTCTCGCTGCAGCAAACACACCAAGTACCTCGCCATTTTCGTCGCGGTATACGCTTGCGTTATAAAGTACATCGGTGACATTGCCCGACACATGACGAATAATCAGCGGGTAATCGGTCACAAAGCCCTGCGAAAACACTTGCAAGTATCCATCGCGGGCTTTGTCGGGATCGGTAAAATAGTCAGCGAAATCACTGCCGATCAGGTTATCTCGGTTCACGCCGGTCACCTGTTCCGTGGCGGTGTTGACATCGGTGATCTTACCCTCGGCGCTGATTGTCACCAACGGGTCCAGACTCGCTTCAATCAAACTGCGGGCGTATTGAGAAGCCGCCCGGGCGGCTTCTTCCGCTTTTTTGCGTTCGGTGATGTTTTTATGGCTAACCACAACGCCTTGATGCGATCCTTGCAACGGCGATACATTCATGTAAAACCAACGTTGCTGAGTCGGCGAGTGGCAAGGATACTCCAAATGAAATTTCTTCTGCTCGCCCGCCAGCACTGCCTCAATGCCGGCCCTAGCAACGTTTGCCTCATCGCCGTAAGGTTGATTAAAAGCATTTTTGCATACACCCAGATAGTTTACCCCCAGCATATCCTGATCAGGCTCCAGTAAACCATTTTCGTAGGCAAACCGCCGCCATGCGTTGTTAACCGCAATAATAACGCCTTGCGCGTCCAACACGGCAATATGCGAGGTCAGCGAGTTCAATATGCTGACATTGAAAGCATCGCTGTCGCGCAGTTTTTCCTCCATCTGCTTCCTTTCGCTGATGTCGGTAGAAACACCGCACAAACCGTAAATACTGCCGTCTTTCCGGCGTAATGGCTGCTTAACGGTAAGATAGGTGCGGCTGACGAAGTTAGCCTTCTGGGTATAAGTATTTTCGACCGCTATGCGCTCGCCCAACTCAAGGACACGACGATCATTTTCGCGCAGTTTTACCGTCGTAGTTTCATCAAAAAAGACATCGTCTAATTTACCGATAATGTCTTCCAGCGCTTTGCCAAGTACTTGCCGCGCCGCTTTATTAGCGTACTGGTATCGATAGTTGCAATCCTTGATATAAATAAAGGCTTCGACATTGTCGAGAATGGTGGAGAGTTTATTTTCACTTTCGCGCACCGCCTCTTCAATTATCTTACGTTCGGTAATATCGGTTACGAAGCCGTGCCAAAGCACCGAACCGTCTTGTTCGCGTTGCGGCAAGGCGTTACCGAATAACCAGCGCTCCGTGCCATCGGCAAACCTAAGGCGGTATTCATTGCGCCATGGGCTTAAATCATGCGCCGATGTTTGAATGGAAGCCAAGTGTTGCTCTAAGTCATCCCGATGGACAATCTCAAATACTTTTGCGGCGTCATCGCGCGCGTCTTTGGGATCGATGCGGTAAATGTCGCGCAGCACGTCACTGGCGTAGGGGAGACAGCAACTGCCGTCGGCACGCAAGCGAAACTGGAACACCACGCCGGGCAGTTGGGCGGCTATTTTCTGTAGCTTATCCAAAGCCTCTTGCTGCGCCGTTTCTGCCTGCTTGCGCTCGGAAATATCGCGGACATAAGCGCTAAAGAAATAATCGTCCTTTTGTCCCAGAACGCCGACAGTCAACTCCATTGGAAACTCAAAACCATCGGCACGTAAACCGGTAATTTCCATACGCTTGCCGATTATGTGCGATTCCCCGGTGACCATAAAGCGTGATAAACCTTGCCTATGTCTTTCCCGATAAGCCGGAGGAATGATTAACTCCGCCATTTCGCGGCCTAATGCCTGTTCGCTGGAATAACCGAAAATATGTTCGGCTTGGGCATTCCAGCCAATGACATCGCCGTTATGATCCATGCTGATGATGCCATCCAGTGCCGAATCCAGCAGTAGCTGCGTTCGAGCGACACTTTCTTGTAATTCAACATTAGCAACATGTAGCGCTTGCTCTGCTGTTTTTCTTTGTTGTATCTCAGCTTGTAATTGTGCAGCACTGGGTGAGGACAAGGCCCGAGGAATAACCCTAAGTATCAACATCGCAGTGGCGGCCGAAATAATCGCCGTAAGGACTTTAAACAAGCCTTCCAGCCAATACAAAGGTACCCAGACTGTGATCGCCGACAGTAAATGGGTAGTGCCGCAAGCGATAATAAATCCGGCAAACATCGCAACCAGCCAAGGATAAGGCAAGTCTTTGCGCTGCCGAAGAAAATGAACCAGAATCAGCGGAATGGAATAATAGGCCAGCGTAATCAGCAGATCCGAAATCACATTTAACCAAAGTAATACCGGGCTCCACGACAAGCAAAAGCCATGGGGAATAAGCCCTTTAATACCTAAAAGATCAATCAGTGATTGCATGTGCATGAGATATGGATTCAGGATGGCTTAAAGCTGCCAACATCCTGTTTACTGCTATAAAGACGGGATATATTGACTCGACATCTTACCGACCCGCCTGTTTATAATTCCAAATTTGCAGCAGACTTAAGGCTGCCAGCATTAAAAAGGCCAGCAATGTCCAGGCTGGCATACTGAAACCCAGCATGGTCCAGTCTACCTTGGCGCAATCCCCGGTACCGCTAAGCATTAGCTTGACCGTTTCAAACAATGGAAAGTTTTGCAGCACATAGTCCAGACCGGGGCCGCATTCGGGCACCTTATCTGCCGGCAAGTGCTGTATCCAGACATGCCGGGTTGAAATCGCCGCGCCGCACGAAGCCGTTACCGCGCCTGAAATGGCATAAACCGTCACACCTTTCTGGCCTGGATTGTGGATAGCGGCACTTAAAAAAACCAAACCGGTCAGCAAAATGGCAATTCGTTGGGAAATGCATAAGGGGCAAGGATCCAAGCCTTGAACGAACTGGAAATAAGCGCCCATCGACAGCAAAAAAACACAACCGAGAAAGCCCAGAAAAAACCAGATTCTCGAATTAAACCTTAACAACTTCAGCATAATCAATTACCTTTATAAAAAAGCTTATTGTAACTAAATAATAGAACGCGGATGACGCTGATCAGCCATATTTACGCCGGATTTTTCTTCGTGTTCTTCGTGCCTTCGTGGTGAATAGAAGGCTTTTAATCGCCTGTTATCTGTATCCACAATAATCATCTTATGTTTTATCCGTGTTTATCCGCCTGATCAGCGTCATCCGCGTTCTATTTTTCTATTGAAAAGCCCTGTACATTCCATCCAACACCAGTGAATTCGGACTGACCATGCCGATAATCTTGTTATTTTCAAGAACCGGCGCCCTGACCAGATTATAGTCGGCAAATAAACGCGAGCAATAGCGGATGTCCATATCGGGATGCACCGAGATCACCGGTTTACTCATGACTTCATAGACGTTGACCCGATCCGGCGCACGGTCTTTGGCCAGCACATGGCGGGCAATGTCGCCCGAATTAATCAGGCCGTATTCGTCATCGTCATGACGTTTATTAACAACCAGCACCGAAGTTTTAAGCGATTTCATCTTTTTTAAAGCATCTTCTATCGTAGCGATGCCGTCGATGGTGCCGAAGTCGGCTTTCATCACATCTCTGACACGGATTACAATGCGTGGCGCAATCATATTTTATCCTCAAGTTCATGGGTTAATAGTTCAACCTGGTGCATGACGCCAACGGCGTCTTCGACATCAATCTGAATGGCGATGCCGGTACCGGGTTTGTCATCGAATTGCGCGGCCTTGGCGATGGCTTCCAGTATATGTCTGCTAAGATGTTCTTCGACCAACAATAACAGCACATCGCGCTGAGTTTCCAGAGTCAGGCCGAAAAAGGTTTTCGATTGTTTCATGCCTTCGCCCCGTGCATTATTGACAACGGTTGCGCCTTTGGCGCCGTTTTCACGCGCAGTATCTAGCACCAGGTCAGTCTTGTCATCTTCGACAAATACGATAATTAATTTGAAATGCATGGTTGTCCTCAAGGTTTGGATGAAAGGCTGCTTTTACTAAGCCATTGCGCGATTTGCGCGTAACCCAACACAGCGATGGTGGGGAATAAACTGGCAAAGGCGATCAAGCCGAAGCCATCCAGTAACGGGTTACGGCCGGGAACGGCAGAAGCCAGCCCCAAGCCCAATGCGGTAACCAGCGGCACAGTAACCATTGATGTCGTTACCCCGCCTGAATCGTAGGCCAGACCGATAATCAGTTTAGGGGCGAACCGGGTTTGTATCATGACGATGATATAGCCGCCAATAATATATAAATAGAGTTCCGAACCGGTAACGATCCGAAAAGTACCGAGGGCAAGGCCGAAACCCACACCAATCGCGACAGAAATTCTTAAGCCCCAGGCCCGGATCGTGCCGCCTGAAATTTGTTCGGCTTTAAGGGCGACGGCAAGCAAGGATGGCTCGGCCAACGCCGTGGCAAAGCCAATGCTGGCGGCAAAAATATAGACCCAAGAATAGGATTGCCAGAAGACGGCCTGATCAAGAGGATTAACGCCCAGAAACTCAGGAGTGGTCAACTGCGACGCCATCAAGCTTCCCAGCGGAAATAAAGCCAAATCCAGTCCTTCCAGAAAGAAAACAATACCCAGCAAGACATAGAAGAAACCGATAATAGTTTTTCTGGGATGGGGCAAGGGTTTTCGAATGACCAGCAGTTGAAAACCGATAATAGTAGCGGCAATAGGCAAAATATCACGACAGGTTTCCAACAGCTTCATCGCAAAGTGAATTGACCAGCCGATCATATCGCCATCCCGTAAGCCATCACAAAAATCGTCGGCATCAATGCCGCAAAAACCACAAGACCAAAACCATCGGTCATCGGGTTACGGCCTTTGATTGAGGTCGCCAAACCGACCCCCAGCGCAGTCACCAGCGGAACGGTAATGCTGGACGTAGCAATGCCGCCGGAATCATAGGCGATGCCGATGATCTCGACAGGTGCGAAAGGCGTCATCACGGCAATACAAACGTAAGCGAAGAGAACCGGGTAATACACCGGCCAGCCCCGGATAATTCTCAATACGCCGACCAGGATAGCCAGACCGATAGACAAGGCAACGGTAACGCGCAGCCCCAGTGCATAGCCGGCCTTTGCCGCATCGGTTTGTGCTATCAGCTTACCGTTACTGGCGATAGTTGCGGCTTTTTCGGCAACCGCGATCAGCGCCGGTTCAGCGATTGCAGCGCCAAATCCCAGGCAGAAGGCAAACGTCAGCAGCCAGAACAAGCTGCCTTTGCGGGCGAACGCATAAGCCATTGATTCGCCGATCGGGAACAAGCTTTGTTCAAGTCCGTGGACAAACAGGGTTAGACCGAGGATAACAAACAGAGTGCCGACAATTACACTGCCGACATCGGGAATTGGCTGCCGAATGATCAAAACCTGGAATACCAAAACAACCGCAAGAATAGGCACCAAATCCAGAAAACTGCCGAACAGTTGTTTGATAAAAGGGTTGTTAAACATTCAGGCTCATTGTCCGAGTTTATTAATCAATGCCGATAATTATCGCTGTAAATCCAATCACGCAACAGGTATTTAATGATACACAGTGATGATGTCATGACCAAGCAGCGTGTTGTTTTTAGCTAATTTTCATCGCCGTTATAAATCAACAGAAAAACACTGGGCTGTGAATATATTGTTGCCTCAAAATCGTCACACAGCTTATCAACCAAATCATCCATTTTTTAAAAAAATAATCTCCCACTTTCTGGCAGTTTAGTGCTTTGTAGCGACAGTATAACTTGGCAAAATCGTCATAGATTTCCGCTTCCGATGCATGCGATTTAATTTTGACGATTAATCGTTCGCTCTAATTGGCGGTTCAAACATAATCAAAAAAATCTTTGATCTTTAAATCAAGATCCAGAATCATTATGAAGTTTAAAATCAACCTAGCTAACGAAAGCCGCCGCAATAATCAAAACAAGATGAACTTTGCAGTGCCTTAGATCCGGTTTCTTCGGGTATGGTGGTGGATTTGATTCAGCGTTTACGCGGAAAATACACGGTCGTGATCGTAACACATAATCTGGCCCAAGCCCGGCGTATTGCCAATTACACAGGTTTTTCCTGGACCAAAGATCAGTAACGATCCGATGATACCTGATCGAATTTGGTCAATGTAAGCAAATTCTTGAGGCTCCAGCGCATCAATTAACAGCGGCTGTTAGACAGTCGCGGTTGAGACAACCAAACTTTTATGAACCTGTTGGGCTTCCTTCTTTGCTGACAAAGAAAATCCGCTACTCGTATGATCCGATGTAGCGGATTCTTTATTTATCACGGCTCCGATCCTAACGACTCAGCCCTATGATGTGCTTAATGCAAAGAGAATATCGCAGTCTCATGATGCACTGGGTCGAATTGATACATCCGCAATCTTGGAGACGGTTCGTAGTTCATGGTGAAATCAACTTTGTGCATACTGGGAATTCCATTTAGACCAATTCCATTAACAGGTTGTACGTTAACCATGCCGAATGGCCCGCCTACGTTCATCCACCACTGGAAACGTCCGAAAGTAAACCAACAGCCCGAACCGCCAATATCTTTAGTGGATTGGAACTGATTTTCCCAGCCGCGCGAGCCGCCAAAATCCGGGTTCAGATAACTGTGTAAAAAATGATCGCCGTTTAACAAGGTGATTTTAACGTTTGTGCCACGCAGTCTCCACTTGTCCAGCACAGGCCTGCCACCGCCTTTCATTTGTCCATATATCGTATTGTTGACATAGAACAATGTTGCATCGGCGTCCGGATCCGCAACAACCCCGCGTGGCAACCGCGTACGATGCCCCCAGTCATCGAACGCAGCCAACGCTTCATCCATTAACGCTCTAATCTCTACATCCGAAGCAGGTGCGCCTGGGGTTGTGGCTATGTCGTCAGCGTAACCGATAGCTTGACGCATAGCCTGCCACATTCTTTTTTCCGGTGCGAGTTCGCCAATTTTAGCGATAGCCGCAAGTTTGTTTTCAACGCTGGCTGTCGGTGCCATACCGAACACATCCTGTTCCCACTGTACCAGAGTCCTTGGAACGCCCGCCTCATTAGGCAGTTTCTTGGCGGCATTTTCCGTAACTTGAACCCTTGGCGGGTGTTCTCGCCAGCCCCAGGTATAGGACAGGTTGTAGTATTTTCCGGGCGGCATCTTCATCTTGAATATGTAACGCTTGCCGTCGATCATTGGAAAAAAGGTGGTATCCATGCTGGTGTGAGGCATAGGCGGCATGCCTGGCATACTGAGCGCCGGATCGTCAAAATACATCACCATCGGCGCAAAATCATCCTCGCCCCGATTAAGCACATCCACCGTGTAGGTAATGGTGAACGGTTCTTCTTTGACTTGGCTGACATCGATAAACGCAGCATCGGATTCAATATGGCTGCCATACCAAATTTGATGAATATTTACATTCTTGGTGTTTTTATCTACGACGGCAACTTTCTCCGGGCCTTTGTAATGCAAAACCGACATGCCACTATAGACTCGGTTAGATATAGAGTTGCCTTCCAGAATATCCAGAGCGCGTTGAGCCAGCTGTTGGCTGCTTAGGCCATTCTCGCCAGGCAGGCGTTTCTCGGTTATAAAACCGTCTTTGTCTTTATTTTTGTCCTTATCTTGCTTGAGTAACTTAATAATATGCACTAAGTCGGTCTCAGGCGAGGCCACGTCAATACTGCTAACCTGAGGCGCATCATGCAAGTTATAAGGATGCTCGGCACTGGAGGGCAGAGTATTTAGCATTTCCACACCATTACCGTCGAACAGATTGCCGTCAAAGTTGGGTAGAAGATTGGTGGCATGAACCGGATCGACAAAGGGATCTTTTTTGGCGAAAAGCGATGGACTCGTGATTACTGTTGTCGTATCCCCCACTGTAGTTTGAGTCGGCATCGGCGGGCGAGGATTTGGGCAGGGATGACCTACGTAAATGGTTCTGGATGTACCATCCGGAAGCATTTGTGCCGCAGGCACACATTGGCCTGGGCCGGTCGGCAGATTGGGACTGGGCGCGGCAAGCGCTAGACCGATACCTGAGGCCAGTAAGACCAACGTGCCGGAGAATGATTGGATTAATGAATTTTTCATAATATTGTCCCCTGAACACTAGGCCTTGTTGCTATTCGGTTCTTTATTTACTTCAACCCAGGATAAGCGTTGAGCGAGCTGGTGCGGTTGAGCCATTGCATGAGAGGCTGCCCAGCGCGCATAAGGCTCGTTACCGTAGCGCCAGATATGATGATTGATGCCCGCTCCTTCGTAACCGCCGTGAGGACCTAATTTCTGATAGATTGCCTGCATATCGGATGGTTTTCCGGTAACAAATATCCAGCCTTCTTGTGCGCCGTGTTTTTTAGCGAAGGCTTCCAGAACGGCTGGATTATCGTGTTCGGGATCGGTTGTAATTGACACCATAAATGTCCCTTGTCCGAGCTTGTTCCCGACAAGTTCTTGAACTTTTGCAAGGTTCTGGGTCACGGGGAATTGCTCTTCAGACTTTACCGACATGAAATTGATTCCGACGATTTTGCCTTTAATCAAATCGTCGTAAAACCAGGCTCTGCGTCCTGTATGGGTCATGACCACAACATTTGGGAAATATTTTGCCGAAGGCCCGCCCGGTTTTTTGCAAATACGGCTTTCTGTTGAGGCGGTTATCAGGTTGCTGGGACCGGTACTTGCGCAGGCGGATAAAGCCAAGGCAGGCAATGCGGCGCTAGCGGATAAAAATTGTCTTCTACTTTTCATGATTGATTCCTCTTCAAATTAAAAGCCGGCGGGCGGAGTGCCCAAGCGCATCACGGGGCGCGGCTCGATAATTGCACCCAGCACAGGACCATGTTTGGGTGGATCGATGTGCCAGTGGATCATCATGGTGTGATCTTCATGAACGACATTGTGGCAATGCATCACATGGCAGCCAAGGAAGTCACGGAAATGGAAAAACAGCTTCACTTCATCGCCAGGACCCAAGGTCAAAACATCCTTGCGTGAATTGTTCACATCGTTTTCTTTTAGAGGTATACCATTGAATTCCAGAATCTGAAACTCTTCAAAATGGATATGAATCGGATGCTGCCAGCGGGTGCCGCCGTTACGTATAGTCCAGATTTCTGCGCTGCCCTGTTCGATATATGCATCCATGCGATCCATATCAAAGCCAAGACCATTAACGGTCCACATGCCGCCAATGTAGTCGAATTTAAACAGGCGTTCCTGTTTAACCTCGTTCAGGTTTATTTTCGGTAACGCTCTCAGTTCGTTAGGGATGCGGCTTTCGTCAGGCCCGGTCAGGGGGACAACCCTGAACTCCATCACCGGATCGCCTTCACCTTTGGCGAATTTGTAGCCGGTCGGTCCTTCACCTCGAATCTGCTCCATTAGATTTTCAAGAATGATCGATGCGCCGGGTTGATATTGCGAAAAATCGACGATAACGTCGAAACGTTGAGCCACCGATAGTTTTATCGTTTCGGCAATTATCGGCTTAGGCAGTAAATTGCCATCATTGGCGATCACGTTAAAAAGCAGGTCGTCATTCAGGCCTAACTCATAAAAGCGGGATGGCCCTCCGTTCAGAAAACGGAAGCGGTATTTGCGCGGTTCGACTTCCAGAAAAGGGGTGATTTTTCGATTGACGGTATAGTATCTACCCAAAAAGCCATTAGTATCTTGACTGAGGTAGAGCTGGCCATCTTCGCCAAGACTGATGTCGTGAAGAATCATCGGAATATCGTACTTGCCGCTGGGCAATCTGAATGCACTAGGACTAGGATCATGCTCATTACCGGTGTCCTGATTATCGAACAGCAGGTAAAAGCCAGTTAGTCCCATGTACACGTTGGTCGCAGTAAAATCCATACGGTGATCGTGATACCACTGAGTCGTCTGTTTTTGCAACGGATCGCCGCCTGCAGGAGCGTTTACATGGTGGTAGTCCCAAAAAAAACCCGGATCAACCCAATCCCATGGCATGCCGTCACTTTCTGAAGCATGATGCAGATTGTGTAAATGGGTCGTAAAAGAAGGAAGAGCAAAACCTACATGATCGGCCGGCAGCTGATTATAGCGACGAATCAGGACAGGCTCGCCATAGCGGGCATGAAAAGTTTGACCGGGAACATTACCATTGAATCCCCATACTCTAGTAGCAAACGGTATTCCACTGTGGTATTGATGGTCAAATTCCCGGAGTACTTGAATATAAGTCTTCTGCGGTAAAAACTCACTGTAGCGTTGATGTCTCGCAGGATCAATGGGAGGGTCTAAAGGGAAATTTATGGGTTTGGCAACCGGAATAATCGGCAATGGGTCTGCAAAAAGATTGAGCTTAAAGTCATAAGAGCCCGGATCATCTTCAGCGAGTGATAAATCACCCGGGGTACATAAATTGCCCACCAAACTGCCTGCACTAAAAGCTTGTTGCGACGCTGCCACGCCGGCACCTGCTGCCAGCATGCTTAGTTTAAGCATGTGCCTTCTTGATGTATTAGTCATAGTTAATGCCTTTCTATAGAAAAAATCATGGTAACCTTTCTGGGCGGCATCATAACTAATTGACTTTTATATAATTCATGACGAGCTAGAGATATTTAAGCAGACGGGTAAAGTCTTCCGAACTATTTCAATAACAAAGCCAAAAATGACTATCCTCAATTACCATCAATGGCGCATGCCTCACTCAAATTTATGAAAACTAATGACCCACTCCAGAGTGTAAAAAATCTGTAAAGTAAATAACCAAGATTATTGTAAGTATAAACTTACGCAACTTTACATAGACAATATTTACACTTTTAACAAAAATTGAAAAGATGTATATATGTAAAGTGTGAAACAGCGTTCAACTTTTCCAATGATCAGCGAGGTTCTGCCATTTATTAAAACTACGCATGCTTTTATTATCAATAAGATCGAAAATTATCTTTAGAAAACTTTAACTCTCTTTCAATATAAAACCGGCAAAATTTCGACGCCGTTTTTTAGTATAGAGCCTGCAACCACCGGAAGACCCGCTTATCATCCCGCCATTCTCCTGAAAATTTACATCTATGGTTACCTGAACCGCATCCAATCCAGCCGACGACTTGAAAAAGAAGCGCAACGCAATGTCGAACTCATGTGGCTCACTGAGCGTCTGACCCCCGATTTTAAAACCATTGCTCGCTTCCGCAAAGAAAACGGCAAGGCGATA
>DATBQB010000037.1:0-15641 GCA_036561025.1 Methylobacter sp.
GAAGGCGTTGAAATGGTTATGCCTGGCGATAACATTTCAGTCAAAGTAAAGCTGATTTCACCGATTGCTATGGATGACGGTTTGCGTTTTGCAATTCGTGAAGGCGGTCGTACAGTAGGTGCGGGCGTTGTTGCATCAATACTTGAATAATAATATTATTTGGTATAATATAGTAATTTATGTAAGCTTGTCTGAATAGGTCAGTAGTTCAATTGGTAGAATAGCGGTCTCCAAAACCGCGGGTTGGGGGTTCGAGACCCTCCTGGCCTGCCATTCAGATTAAAGCATATCAAATCTATTTTCATAGTAAATAATTCATGAACACTCAGGTAGAAGCATCAGCATCGATTTTGGATGTTGTTAAGCAAGTATTTTCCGTAGTCTTTGTAGTTGCTGGTGTAGCTGCATTTTATTATTTCTCAGAAATTCCACTTTTATACCGGGTTCTTGGGTTGGTAATTGTGGCGATAGTTGTGGCGGGTATGATGCTCACAACGGGAATGGGGCGGATCGTTTGGGGCTTTGTTTTGGAGTCCAAGCAGGAGGTCAGAAAGGTTGTTTGGCCAACTCGTGACGAGACTTTTCGTACCACATTGCTGGTGTTCGCAATGGTCATTATTGTCGGCTTTGTTCTGTGGTTGTTGGATATGTTTCTGTTCTGGGGTGTACGTTTTTTAACTGGTCAAGGAGGGTAAAGGAATGGCGCTACGCTGGTATGTTGTGCACGCCTACTCAAATTTTGAGAATAAAGTTAAGCAAGCGTTAGAAGAAAGAATTAAGCGAGAAGGCTTAGAGCAGCATTTTGGCAAAATTCTGGTGCCTACCGAAGAAGTTGTAGAAATGCGTATGGGACAGCAGCGTAAAAGTGAAAGAAAATTCTTTCCCGGGTATGTCTTAGTGCAGATGGACTTGACTGATGAAACTTGGCATTTGGTTAAAGATGTACCTAAGGTATTGGGTTTTATAGGTGGAACTTCTGATCGTCCAGCGCCAATATCCGAAAAAGAAGCGATGGCTATACTCAATAGAGTAGAAGATGGAGTGAACAAGCCGCGTCCCAAAACAATGTTTGAGGCTGGTGAAGTAATTAGGGTCATTGATGGGCCATTTAAGGATTTTAATGGTGTCGTTGAGGAAGTTAATTATGAGAAAAGTAAAATAAAAATATCAGTGCTCATTTTTGGTCGATCAACATCTGTTGAGCTTGGCTTCGGGCAAGTGGAAAAAAGTTAATTTAAGTTTAGGTTTAATATTTGCGAAATCACCGCCTGAATAAGACGGTGATTTTTTGTGTTTAGGGGAGCTGAAAAGCGATTGTACCCATATTTGGAGTAGATAATGGCAAAAAAAATAACTGCGTATATAAAACTGCAGGTTAAAGCGGGTGAAGCAAATCCAAGTCCACCGGTAGGTCCTGCATTGGGTCAGCGCGGTGTTAATATCATGGAGTTTTGCAAAGCTTTTAATGCTAAAACTCAGGATACAGAAAAAGGCTTGCCTTTGCCTGTTGTTATTACTGTTTATAGTGATAAAAGTTTTACTTTTATTACAAAAACTCCGCCAGCTTCAATCCTGTTGAAAAAAGCAACGGGTATTAAAAGCGGAAGCAGCAACCCTAATACCAAGAAGGTGGGAACAGTAACCCGCGCGCAATTGGAAGAAATTGCTAAAACAAAAATGGAAGATTTGAATGCTGCAAATCTGGAAGCGGCAGTAAAAACGATTGCAGGCAGTGCGTACAGCATGGGCCTGAATGTGGAGGGACTATAATGGCTAAGTTGTCAAAAAAAGCAAAAATTATCAAAGGGAAAGTTGATAAAACCAAGCAATATTCAATTACTGAAGCGGTTCAGTTGTTGAAGGAACTGGGTACTGCTAAGTTTAATGAAGCTATTGACGTTAGCGTTAACTTGGGTGTGGATCCACGTAAGTCCGATCAAAATGTTCGAGGCGCAACGGTGCTACCAAATGGTACAGGTAAAACGGTAAGAGTTGCAGTTTTTACGCAAGGTCCTAATGCTGACGCGGCAAGAGAAGCCGGAGCTGACATAGTAGGTATGGATGACTTAGGAGAACTGGTCAAAAAGGGTGAAATGAATTTTGATGTAGTTATTGCTTCTCCCGATGCTATGAGAGTGGTTGGTCAGTTAGGTCAGATTCTAGGACCTCGGGGATTAATGCCTAATCCTAAAGTTGGAACTGTAACGGCTGATGTTGCTACAGCAGTAAAAAATGCCAAATCCGGGCAAGTGCGTTATAGAACTGATAAATCGGGAATTATTCACTGTACACTTGGAAAAGTTACATTTGATGCCGTTGCTATTCAAGGTAACCTGGAAGCGTTGCTTTCAGATTTAAGAAAAATAAAGCCGACAGCTGCAAAAGGTATTTACATTAAGAAAATAACTTTGTCTTCAACGATGGGTCCAGGTTTGTGGTTGGATCAAAGCAGTATTTCAATGTAATTTTAGAAAGACTTTGGGTTGCCGACCCGTTCGGTAACCGTCAAAGACCGCAGGTGTTGTAAAACTTAATTTTTCCTGCGTAGACGGAAGCTGGAACCTAAAAGCTGGGGAAAGGGACCGTAAGGGGTATTCAATGAATACTTTTTATTAATTCTGGGGATGATTTCCGGAGGTAAGCTGTGGCACTAAATTTAGATAGCAAAAAAGCTGTCGTTGAAGAAGTCGCTGTATTCGCCGCAAAAGCTCATTCTGCAATTGCAGCAGAATATCGTGGATTGACAGTTACGGAATTGACCGAGCTGCGTAAAACTGCGAGAGAGACAGGTGTTTATCTGCGTGTGGTAAAAAATACACTGGCAAAGCGTGCAGTAGCTGGGACAGAGTTTGAATGTATGCAAAGTGGACTGGTAGGCCCATTATTACTTGCATTTTCTATGGAGGATCCAGGTTCTGCAGCGCGTTTAATTAATAATTTCGCCAAAACTCATGACAAGTTAATTACCAAGATAGTTGCTATTGGTGGACAGGCGTTCGGTGGAAGTGAGCTTGCTCGATTAGCTAATCTGCCTACTCGCGATCAAGGTATCGGTTTGTTAATGGCAGTAATGAGAGCGCCTACAGAGAAATTTGTACGCACTTTGGCCGCGATCAGAGATCAGAAAGAAGCCGCATAATAGAAAGCGTTGCTATGCAGCGTTTCTATAACTACCACTTACAATCAGTTTAAATTTATTATTTTAGAGGAATATACAATGGCAATTTCGCAAGAAGATATCTTGGAAGCGGTCTCAAACATGAGCGTTATGGAAATCGTTGACTTGATTTCGGCGATGGAAGAAAAATTTGGCGTATCTGCGGCTGTTGCTGTAGCTGCGGCACCTGTGGCAGCAGCAGCGGCTGCTGAAGAGCAAACTGAATTTGATGTTGTTCTGACAGCTTTCGGCGACAACAAAGTTGCGGTTATTAAAGCGGTACGTGGCATCACTGGATTAGGTTTGAAAGAAGCTAAAGATGCTGTTGAAGGCGCACCGACAGTTTTGAAAGAAGGTGTTTCTAAGGCCGAAGCTGAAGATGCTAAAAAGCAGCTTGACGAGGCTGGCGCTACTGTCGAAATTAAATAAATTTTGACTCAATTGCAGAGACGTTGGAATATAACGTCTCTACCAAGTATGGCTGGTGGCAATCTTGTCGCCGGCCTTTTACTGTTTGCACTAATTGCACGGTAGAAAATTATCTATGACGAAAAGGTTTGGAAGCGATATGTCCTACTCTTTTACCGAAAAAAAGCGTATTCGAAATAACTTTGGGAAAGGTACTGAGGTACTTGATGTTCCCTATCTTCTGGCAACGCAAATTAATTCATATGCGAGCTTTTTACAATCCGGTGTTACAGCTGAAAAACGCGAAGACAGTGGATTACATGCCGCATTCTCCAGTGTATTTCCAATTGAAAGCCATTCTGGATATGCAGTGTTGGAGTATGTGAAATACAGATTAGGGGAGCCTGTTTTTGATGTAAGAGAGTGCCAACAAAGAGGCGCGACCTATGCGGCGCCCTTAAGAGTATTGGTTCGTCTGGTTATCTACGATAAAGAGGCATCAGCAAATGCAAAAGTAGTTAAGGATATCCGTGAACAGGAAGTTTACATGGGCGAGCTGCCATTGATGACGGACAATGGAACATTTGTTATTAATGGGACAGAGCGGGTAATTGTTTCACAGTTACATCGTTCGCCTGGTGTTTTCTTCGATCATGATAAAGGCAAAACTCATTCGTCAGGAAAGCTGTTATTTAATGCGCGAGTTATCCCTTATCGTGGTTCATGGTTGGATTTTGAATTTGATCATAAAGATTGCGTTTTTGTTCGAATTGATCGGCGTAGAAAAATACCCGCAACTATTTTGCTTAGAGGGTTAGGATACGATAACGAAGAAATGATCAAAATTTTCTTCGAGATGAATAAATTTACCATTGACGCTCAAAAATGTATTTTCCATATCGTCCCTGAGCGCATGCGTGGCGAAATTGCAGCATTTGATATTAAGAGTAAGAATGGTCAGGTATTGGTTGAAGAGGGACGTCGGATTACGGCTAAGCATATCCGTGAAATGATCAAATCCGGTTTAACCGAAGTAGAGGTGCCAAAAGATTACTTGGTCGGAAAGATATTAGGGAATAACCTGATTGACCGATCTACAGGTGAGCTGGTCGCTAATGTGAACGACGAACTTACTGTAGCAACAATAGATCGATGCATTGAAAGTGGTATTACCGATCTGAATACCTTGTTTGTCAATGATTTGGATAAAGGTCCGTACATGTCTAATGCCATGAGACTGGATACCACTACCAATAGTCTTGAAGCATTGGTTGAAATATACCGGATGATGCGCCCAGGTGAACCACCGACTAAAGATTCTGCAGAAAACCTGTTTCAGAATCTGTTCTTCACCGATGAGCGATATGACTTGTCTACGGTTGGACGGATGAAGTTTAATCGTCGTTTAGGGCGTCAAGAAACGACAGGTCCTGGCACTTTAACTAAAGATGACATCATTGATGTACTTAAAGAATTAATAGACATTCGTAATGGCAACGGCAATGTTGACGATATTGATCATCTAGGCAACAGGCGCGTACGCTCGGTTGGTGAAATGATCGAAAACCAATTCCGTGTTGGATTGGTTCGCGTTGAAAGAGCTGTTAAAGAACGCTTAACATTGGCAGATTCTGAAGGCTTAATGCCTCAGGAAATAATCAATGCGAAACCGGTTTCCGCTGCAGTAAAAGAGTTTTTTGGCTCCAGCCAGTTGTCACAGTTTATGGATCAAAATAATCCATTATCCCAAGTGACGCATAAACGCCGTGTATCGGCTTTAGGACCAGGCGGTTTGGCAAGAGAACGTGCTGGGTTTGAAGTTCGTGATGTACATGCAACGCATTATGGGCGTGTGTGTCCTATTGAGACACCTGAAGGACCAAATATCGGATTGATAAATTCATTATCGGTTTATGCGCGCACTAATAATTATGGTTTCTTGGAAACGCCTTACAGAAAAGTAGTTGATGGGAAAGTAACCGACCATGTCGATTATTTGTCCGCTATTGAAGAAGGCGAGTTTGTTATCGCTCAGGCTAGTGTGGCTGTAGATGCAAGCGGAAAGTTGGTTGAAGGATTGGTGTCA
The DNA here is from genome assembly GCA_036561025.1 of Methylobacter sp. Classification (GTDB taxonomy): domain Bacteria; phylum Pseudomonadota; class Gammaproteobacteria; order Methylococcales; family Methylomonadaceae; genus Methylobacter_A. Next base: position 5,652 of record DATBQB010000037.1, read on the forward strand.
TGTCGTCATAAAGATGAATTTACTTTGGCTATGTCTGACACCGTGCAGTATATGGACGTGTCCTCCAAGCAGATTGTATCGGTTGCGGCTTCCATTATTCCGTTCCTTGAGCATGATGACGCTAACCGCGCATTGATGGGCTCAAACATGCAACGTCAAGCCGTTCCTACGCTAAGAGCTGAAAAGCCATTAGTGGGCACAGGCATGGAAAGAACGGTTGCAAAAGACTCGGGCGTAACTGTAGTTGCTGCTCGGGGCGGTAAGATTGAAGCTGTTGATGCCGCCAGAATCGTGGTGCGTGTAAACGATACGGAAACCGAAACAGGTACTCCAGGTGTTGATATTTACAACCTGATTAAATATACCCGGTCGAATCAGAATACTTGTATCAACCAGAAACCACTAGTAAAACCGGGGGACATCGTCCAGGCCGGTGACATTATGGCTGATGGTCCTTCTACGGATATGGGTGAGTTAGCTTTAGGGCAAAACATGCTGGTTGCGTTTATGCCATGGAATGGATACAACTTTGAAGATTCGATTCTGGTTTCAGAGCGTGTCGTTAAAGAAGATCGCTTCACTACGATTCATATTGAAGAGAAAACTTGCGTAGCGCGTGATACCAAACACAGTCCGGAAGAAATTACTGCCGATATTCCTAATGTCAGCGAGGAAGCGTTGTCCAAGCTTGATGAGTCGGGGATTGTTTATGTTGGTGCTGAAGTCAAAGGCGGCGACATCCTGGTGGGTAAGGTAACACCGAAGGGTGAAACACAGTTAACACCGGAAGAAAAGTTATTGCGTGCAATTTTCGGTGAGAAAGCGGCCGATGTTAAAGATACATCATTACGTGTACCTGGAAGTATTGAGGGTACGGTTATTGATGTGCAGGTATTTACCCGTGATGGCGTAAAGAAAGACAAACGGGCTCTGGATATTGAACAGGAAGAAATCAAGCGTTATAGAAAAGACCTTGATGATCAGCTGAAAATTCTGGAAGAAGACATTTTTGCTCGTGTTGCCAAACTGTTGATTGGAAAGGTTGCTCAATCAGGTCCTGGTCAGTTAAAAGCAGGAACTGAAATTACACAAGCCTATCTCAATGGTTTAAAGCATTCAGAATGGCTGAAAATCCGCATGAAGGATGAAGACATTAACCTTCAGTTGGAAACTGTTGTCGTTCAGGTAGAGCAGCAAAGAAAAGATTTTGATGAGAAATTCGAAGTCAAGCGTAAAAAGATCACCATGGGTGATGATTTGGCGCCGGGCGTTCTGAAAATGGTCAAGGTTTATCTGGCGGTTAAAAGACGCATACAGCCGGGTGATAAAATGGCTGGACGTCATGGAAACAAGGGGGTTATTTCCATGATTAGACCAATTGAAGATATGCCTTATACCGCTGATGGAAATCCGGTCGATATTGTCTTGAATCCGTTAGGCGTACCATCACGTATGAACGTCGGACAGGTGCTCGAAACCCATTTGGGTTGGGCAGCGAAAGGCTTGGGCATCAAGATCGGTAAGATGCTGGAAGATCAGTATGACCAAGAAAAGGCCAAGGTTACTGCAATCAGGGATTATTTGGATAAAATTTATAACAGCAGCGGCCGTAAAGAAGATTTAGCTTCATTTTCTGATCAGGAAATTTTGGAAATGGCGACTAATCTTGTGAGCGGTGTACCCATGGCGACTCCTGTATTTGATGGCGCAAGCGAAGAAGAAATTCGCACTATGTTGAAATTGGCAGATTTGCCTGAACATGGACAGGTTACGCTTTATGATGGCTTGACAGGCGAACCGTTTGAACGCGAAGTCACGGTTGGCTATATGTATATGCTGAAATTGAACCATTTGGTCGATGACAAAATGCATGCCCGGTCAACAGGTCCTTATAGTTTGGTTACTCAGCAGCCACTAGGCGGTAAAGCGCAATTCGGCGGTCAGCGTTTTGGAGAAATGGAAGTCTGGGCGCTTGAAGCATATGGCGCAGCCTATACTTTACAAGAAATGTTAACAGTTAAATCTGACGACGTGACTGGAAGAACGCGGATGTATAAAAACATTGTCGATGGCGATCATAAAATGGAAGCCGGTATGCCGGAATCATTTAATGTTTTAATTAAAGAAATCCGCTCATTAGCTGTCAATATAGAATTGCAGCGGGATTAGGTGTGTAACCCGATAAGCCAATGCCGTATATGTTAGGTTATGGCGCAGAAATGAGGCGTTTCAGCAATTGCTCCTGCATCCATGTAGTTGTAACCTAACCTACAGCCTATTCTGGTATACGCCAGAAAGTATTTAAAGAGGACAAGCTCTTGAAAGATTTAATGAATTTCTTAAAACGTCAAGGTCGCGCCGACGATTTTGACGGAATTAGCATCGGTTTGGCATCACCGGATATGATCCGTTCCTGGTCATATGGCGAAGTGAAAAAGCCGGAAACAATTAATTACCGTACCTTTAAGCCTGAGCGCGATGGTTTGTTTTGTGCCAAGATATTTGGTCCGGTCAGCGATTATGAGTGTCTTTGCGGTAAATATAAAAGACTGAAACATCGCGGCGTAATTTGCGAGAAATGTGGCGTTGAAGTCACATTATCTAAAGTCCGTCGCGAGAGAATGGGGCACATCGATTTAGCTAGCCCTGTTGCACATATTTGGTTTTTAAAATCGTTACCTTCCAGAATAGCGTTGTTATTGGATATGACGCTGCGTGAAATTGAACGCGTGTTATATTTTGAATCGTTTGTTGTTTTAGATCCAGGCATGACACCTTTGGATAAAGGCCAGTTGCTTACTGATGATGATTATCTGGATGCAGTTGAATTGCATGGGGATGATTTTGTCGCAAAAATGGGTGCAGAAGCGATTTATGATTTGCTCAAGTCAATCGATTTGAAAGAGCAAGTCGAGATTTTGCGTGAAGAAATAAACTCGACCAATTCAGAAACCAAAATTAAGAAGTACTCAAAACGCCTGAAAGTTATGGATGCGTTGTTGAGTTCAAAAAATCGTCCGGAATGGATGATTCTAAAGGTATTGCCTGTATTGCCACCTGAGTTGCGTCCATTGGTGCCTTTGGATGGCGGTCGATTTGCGACTTCCGATTTGAATGATCTTTATCGTCGTGTTATTAACAGAAACAACCGTCTAAACCGGTTGCTGGACTTAAATGCGCCCGACATTATTGTTCGGAACGAAAAGCGCATGTTGCAGGAATCTGTTGATGCGTTGCTGGATAATGGTCGTCGTGGTCGTGCAATTACCGGTACCAACAGAAGGCCGCTTAAGTCATTAGCGGACATGATCAAAGGCAAGCAAGGGCGTTTTAGACAAAATCTCTTAGGCAAGCGCGTTGATTATTCAGGTCGATCAGTAATTGTTGTGGGTCCTACGTTAAGGTTGCATCAATGTGGACTTCCTAAAAAAATGGCGTTAGAGTTATTCAAGCCGTTTATATTTAGCAAGCTGCAATTTCGCGGCTTAGCCACAACCATTAAAGCTGCAAAGAAAATGGTTGAAAGGGAAGGTGCTGAGGTTTGGGATATTCTTGAGGAAGTTATTCGCGAACATCCTATTTTATTAAACCGTGCTCCTACATTGCATAGATTAGGTATTCAAGCATTTGAACCTACCCTGATTGAGGGCAAGGCAATTCAGTTGCATCCATTGGTATGTAGCGCATTTAACGCTGACTTTGACGGCGACCAGATGGCTGTGCACATTCCTTTATCGATTGAAGCGCAGCTAGAAGCTAGAACATTGATGATGGCGACAAATAACATTTTGTCTCCAGCGAATGGCGAGCCTGTTATCAACCCGTCACAAGACGTGGTATTGGGTCTCTATTACATCAGTCGTGAAAAAATTAATGCGAAAGGCGATGGCAGCATATTTGTCAGCGTCGGTGAAATTCACAAGGCATTGTTAGAGAAAACTGTCGAATTGCAAGCCAAAATTCAATTGCGTATCACGGAAAAAGTGATAAATGAAAATGGCGAGACTGAAGATAAAACTCATCGTGTAGAAACTACCGTGGGTCGTGCGTTAATCTGGGAAGTGGTTCCGGATCGTACGCCATACGAGTTGGTTAACTGTGATATGACCAAGAAGAATATTTCGCGGTTAATTAATTACAGTTATCGCTATTTAGGTAATAAAGACACCGTCATACTTGCCGATCAGTTGATGTATTTGGGCTTCAGGTATGCAACGATCTCCGGTGTTTCGTTCGGTATCGAAGATATGGTAATTCCGGCTAAAAAAGTCGATATTATTAAGGCTTCAGATGCTGAAGTTAACGAAATTCAAAGTCAATATGCATCCGGTTTGGTAACTGACGGCGAGCGGTACAATAAAGTTGTTGATATTTGGTCGCATGCTAATGACCAAATAGCCAAAGTAATGATGGATGGATTGGGTGAAGAGTCCGTTGTTGATGCTAATGGTAAAACGGTAAAACAGAAATCATTTAATTCCATCTTTATGATGGCCGAGTCAGGGGCGCGGGGTTCTGCTGCACAGATTCGGCAGCTAGCGGGCATGCGGGGTTTAATGGCTAAGCCTGATGGCTCCATCATTGAAACGCCTATCACTGCTAATTTTAGAGAAGGCTTGGACGTATTACAGTACTTTATATCTACGCATGGTGCTCGTAAAGGTCTGGCAGATACCGCGTTGAAAACTGCGAATTCCGGTTATTTGACGCGCAGATTGGTCGACGTGGCGCAGGATTTAGTGATTAATGGTGATGATTGCGGCACATCTAACGGGTTGATCATGACTCCGATTATTGAGGGTGGTGACGTAGTTGAGCCTTTATCAGAGCGCGTATTAGGCCGTGTTGCTGTCAATGACATAATGGATCCGGCAGGAGACATTATAGTTGCGCCTAAAGGCACGTTATTGGATGAGCACTGGGTATCAGTTCTCGAAGCGCATAGTATTGATCAAGTTATGGTTCGTTCGATTATTACTTGCGAAAACAGGCATGGTGTTTGTGCGGCTTGTTATGGACGTGACTTGGGGCGCGGCCATTTAGTGAACATTGGTGAAGCGGTTGGTGTTATTGCTGCACAATCTATCGGTGAGCCGGGTACGCAGTTAACTATGCGGACATTCCATATCGGTGGTGCGGCATCAAGATCTGCTGCAATCAGTAATGTTCAGGTTAAATCAGCAGGTACTGTCCGTCTTAATAATCTGAAATCGGTAGTTAATCGCGAAGGAAATCTGGTTGCTGTTTCAAGATCTGGTGAAGTTGGCGTAGTTGACGATTATGGTCGGGAAAAAGAGCGCTATAAGATTCCTTATGGTGCGGTGCTTTCCGTACAGGAAGGCTCCCGAGTTAATGCTGGCGATATAATTGTGAATTGGGATCCACATACACATCCGGTAATCACGGAGGTTGATGGTGTAGTCGAGCTAATTGACTTTGTCGATGGTGTGACCGTACAAAAGCAATCTGACGAAGTTACCGGTTTGAGTTCATTAGTTGTGACTGATCCAAAACAGCGGGGAAGTGCAGGTAAAGAATTGCGGCCAATGGTGAAGCTATTTGATAGTGACAGGAACGCAATTTATTTGCCAGGAACTGAAATACCGGCGCAATATTTCCTGCCAGCAGGAGCGATCGCGGGAATTAAAGACGGCGGGGAGGTAAAGGTCGGTGATGTTTTAGCGAGGATTCCGCAGGAGTCCAGTAAAACAAGAGATATTACCGGTGGTTTGCCACGCGTTGCAGATTTATTTGAAGCGCGAAAAACAAAAGACCCTGCAATCCTTGCAGAGACGAGCGGAACCATCTCATTTGGGAAGGAAACGAAAGGTAAGCAGCGAGTCATAATTACAGACTCTGCAGGTGAGCAAGTTGAAACACTAATACCTAAATGGCGGCATATTACAGTTTTCGAAGGCGAATATGTAGAAAAGGGTGAAACGATAGCAGAAGGAGAATTAACGCCACATGATATTCTTAGATTAAGAGGGATTGAAGAGTTAGCGAACTATCTGGTTAAGGAAATACAGGATGTTTATCGTTTGCAAGGCGTAAAAATTAATGATAAACACATTGAAGCAATCATTCGTCAAATGCTCAGAAAGGTCGAAATTACTGCGTCTGGTGATACAAGCTTCCTGAAAGGCGATCAGGTTGAGCGCGCAGCAATGAGAGAAGAAAATGACAAGGTAGAAGCCGAAGGCAAAATTCCAGCAAGTTATAACTCTGTGCTGCTTGGTATTACGAAGGCTTCATTAGCGACAGAGTCATTTATTTCGGCTGCATCATTTCAGGAAACAACACGGGTATTGACTGATGCGGCGGTGCGTGGATTAAGTGATGGTTTGCAAGGGCTAAAAGAGAACGTTATTGTGGGTCGGTTAATTCCAGCAGGAACGGGATTGGCTTATCATGAAAGCAGAAAAAACAGATTTGCTCAGCATGAAGTAGTGGAAAGCGAAGCGCCTCTGGCAGTGGATGCAGGAGATGTGGAAGAGGCTCTTAAGCAAGCCTTAAATATCTAAAGTCTCATTTAATATAGTTCATTTTTTAAATATGGGCTTGACCTGCTAATGATTAACAAGTAATATACTCTGCTCAAATGAGCTAACGTGCTTGGGTCGGGTCGAATTATAATTAACCGTCGGCGTTTAATATGTGCGACGGTTCTTTTATTATCTGACAATTAAATTGTATATCGGAGTAAACAAAGTTATGGCCACGATCAACCAATTGGTTCGTAAGCCTCGTGCTAAAAAGATAGAAAAAAGCAATGTTCCTGCATTAGAGGCTTGTCCTCAGCGCAGAGGTGTGTGTACTCGTGTTTATACGACAACACCTAAAAAACCAAACTCGGCGCTTCGTAAAGTGGCGAGGGTGAGGTTGACTAATGGTTCTGAAGTTAGTAGCTACATTGGCGGTGAAGGGCATAATCTTCAGGAGCACTCCGTGGTTCTGATAAGGGGTGGTCGTGTCAAGGATTTGCCGGGTGTGAGATATCACGTTGTGCGTGGTAGTTTGGATGCTTCAGGTGTGACTAATAGAAAATGTGGTCGCTCTAAATACGGAACAAAACGGCCTAAAGGCTAATCGTTGGTTGGTGAGATAAATGTCTAGAAGAAGAGTTGCTACAAAAAGAGAAATTATTCCAGATCCAAGATTTGGCAGTGTGATGCTGACTAAATTTATGAATATGATCATGGAAAGTGGTAAAAAATCTGTCGCGGAAGGGATTGTCTATGGTGCTTTGGATGTAATTGAAAGCAAAGGTCATAGCGAGCCGCTGGGAGTATTATCTAAGGCGTTGGAAAATGTGCAGCCAAGGGTTGAGGTTAAGTCTCGCCGTGTTGGTGGTGCGACATATCAGGTTCCAGTTGAAGTGCGCCCTTCAAGACGTATGGCTTTGGCGATGCGTTGGTTGATTGATGCATCACGTAAAAGAAACGAAAAGAATATGCCGGCTAAATTGGCTGGAGAGTTGATGGATGCTTTTGAAAGTAGAGGTTCTGCTGCTAAAAAGCGTGAAGATACGCATAGAATGGCGGAAGCAAATAAAGCTTTCTCGCATTATCGCTGGTAATCAACGAATTATATTGAAGACTGTATAGTTGTGGCTCGTAAAACTCCAATAGGGTTTTATCGGAATATCGGTATCATGGCTCATATTGATGCGGGTAAAACCACAACAACAGAGCGTGTTCTCTACTATACAGGTGTGTCTCACAAGATGGGCGAGGTGCATGATGGTGCTGCAACAATGGATTGGATGGAGCAGGAGCAAGAGCGGGGGATTACTATTACCTCAGCTGCAACGACCTGTTTTTGGGAGGGGATGGAAAACCAATTTCCGCAACATCGTATAAATATCATAGACACGCCAGGGCATGTTGACTTTACTATAGAGGTTGAGCGCTCTTTGCGAGTTTTGGACGGTGCATGCGCGGTATTTTGCGCTGTTGGCGGGGTTGAGCCTCAATCTGAAACGGTTTGGCGTCAGGCGGATAAGTACCATGTGCCGCGAATAGTTTTTGTGAATAAAATGGATCGCTCGGGCGCTGACTTTTTGCGTGTAATTGGGCAGATTAAAACTCGATTGGGTGCTAAGCCAGTTCCAATGCAACTGCCGATTGGGGCTGAAGACGGTTTTGAAGGGGTTGTTGATCTTGTCAAAATGAAAGCCATATATTGGGATGAATCCGATATGGGTATGACTTTTAAGGAAAAGGAAATTCCGATTGATATGCTAGAGTCCTGCAAGGAGTGGAGGGAGCATATGGTTGAAGCGTCTGCCGAGGCAAGTGAAGATTTATTAGAAAAATACCTTGAAGAAGGGTGTTTATCAAACGAAGAGATTAAGCGTGGTATTCGTTCTAGAACGATAGCCAATCAGATCGCTCCCGCATATTGTGGTTCGGCCTTTAAGAATAAAGGCGTTCAAGCGATGTTGGATGCGGTTGTTGAATATTTGCCTGCCCCCATTGATATTGATGCTGTAAAGGGGCATCTTGAAGATGATGTGGTTGAGTCCGTGCGCGTTGCTGATGATAATGCTCCTTTTTCGGCGTTAGCTTTTAAGATTGCTACAGATCCTTTTGTGGGTACGTTGACGTTTTTTAGGGTTTATTCAGGTGTGCTCAATTCTGGGGATAGTATTTATAATCCACTGAAGAAAAAAAAAGAGCGTATTGGTCGGATAGTACAAATGCATGCCAATAGTCGTGAAGAGGTTAAAGAGGTATGTGCTGGAGATATAGCTGCTGCAGTTGGTCTCAAGGATGTGACAACAGGTGATACGCTTTGTGATTTAAAAGAAATTATAGTGCTTGAGCGCATGGAATTTCCTGATCCTGTGATTTCGGTCGCGGTGGAGCCTAAAACGAAAGCAGATCAAGAAAAAATGGGTGTGGCATTGGCTAAATTAGCCCAAGAGGATCCGTCTTTTAGGGTTCATACGGATGAAGAGTCAGGGCAAATAATTATCTCGGGAATGGGCGAGTTGCATCTTGAGATTGTTGTTGATCGCATGAAGAGAGAGTTCAATGTTGAAGCTAATGTTGGTGCTCCGCAGGTCGCATATAGAGAAACAATTCGAAAGACAGTCGAGCAAGAAGGCAAGTTTATAAGACAGTCCGGTGGGCGCGGGCAGTACGGCCACGTTTGGCTGCGCATTGAACCACAAGAAATCGGTGCTGGTTATGAGTTTGTTAATGAGGTTGTTGGCGGGGTAGTTCCAAAAGAATTCATACCTGCTGTAGATAAAGGTATCCAAGAGCAGCTGAAGAGTGGTATTCTAGCTGGCTATCCTGTATTGGATGTAAAGGTGTCTTTATTTGACGGTTCGTATCACGATGTGGATTCGAATGAAATGGCTTTTAAAATTGCTGGCTCCATGTGCTTTAGGGAGGGGGCAAGGAAAGCGGACCCTGTTTTGCTTGAGCCTATAATGAAAGTTGAAATTGCTACACCTGAAGAGTATATGGGTGATGTTGTCGGTGATATCAACAGACGGCGTGGGATAATTCAGGGGATGGAGGATACTCCATCAGGTAAAACACTTAGCTGCGAAGTGCCGTTGGCGGAAATGTTTGGTTATGCAACTGATTTGCGTTCGGCAACACAGGGGCGGGCTACATACAGTATGCAGTTTGAAAAATATAATGAAACGCCTGCACATATTGCGGAAGCGATTATTAAGAAATCTTCATAAAAATTGAATATAATTAAAGGTATTAACTCATGGCCAAAGAAAAATTCTCACGTAGTAAGCCACACGTAAACGTCGGTACAATCGGTCACGTCGATCACGGCAAAACTACTTTAACCGCTGCTTTAACAAAAGTAATGGCTGAGCTCCAAGGCGGAGAAGTTAAAGCCTTTGATCAAATTGACAATGCACCCGAAGAGCGTGCGCGTGGTATTACTATTTCCACCTCGCACGTCGAATATGAATCAGCAACCCGTCATTATGCTCACGTTGACTGCCCAGGTCAT
>DATBQB010000038.1:0-5633 GCA_036561025.1 Methylobacter sp.
CATTCCGGCTGAAAAACCCGATCACCAAATCAACACCGATCACGGTCATGACATGGTGATGGGATGAGGCGCGATAAGGTAACGGTTGATCTCCTGACGCAAAGGCGCCCCGTCCTTGGGCGAATGGGTGTTGAGTGTTCATAGGACTTGACTCCGCACATCACCGCGTTAGGTGATACAAGGTAGGAAACCCACGCGCTCCTACCCCCTTGTCGTAGAGTCGCTTTCCAACTCAACAACATCATCTAGAGTAATTGTTTTTAGGTCATTTATCGATGGGCTATAAATAGATGAAATACGCTCCGCATGAATCAGTAAAAGCTTCTCGAAAGCATTTCGTGCGGTCCTGCCATTGGCGAAATGCTCTCCATTCGATTCTATATATAAAATATCTTTAATAACTTGCATTGCGCCTTCATCAATACGATAATCATTTTTAACAACAAGATCTTCAAATATGTTGGTAAGCTCTTCTGTTGAGTAGTTTACGAAATTAATTTTTGTCCTAAAGCGGCTACGAAGACCAGGATTCGAGGCAAGAAAGTCCTCCATTTTATCACTGTATCCTGCCGCTACGACGACAAGCTGCTCTCTGTAATCTTCCATATACTTCAGTAAAGTTTCAATCGACTCACCACCAAAATCATTGTCAGATTGGCTCGTCAAGCTGTACGCCTCGTCGATGAAAAGCACGCCTCCCAGCGCACTTTCTATAACCTCTTTCGTCTTGATTGCCGTGTGTCCTATATACCCGCCTACAAGGGCTGAGCGATCTACCTCAACGAGATGACCTTTTTTCAGCAATCCAAGTGTCTTATAGATAGTACCGATAAGCCTTGCGACCGTTGTTTTCCCAGTGCCGGGAGCGCCGGCAAAAATGAGGTGCAACGACATAGGCGCAATTTTCAAACCCGCCCGCTCTCTAAGCTGAGAAACTTGGATTAAATTTACAAGCCTACGGATTTCATGCTTTACGTCGTCAAGACCTATCAGAGACTCCAAGTCATCAAGGGCGCTCTCAAGCGAGTTAGAATCACCACGTTCATGATTCAAATTCCCTTCGACGCCTACTGCTTCGACACCCCGGGGCTTAAATGGCCGTTTTTGTTCCACACAATCGACCGAAAAACACAACTCACCACGCATTTGACCGATTTCGCCTAACGTTATGCGAGTGACATCTATATAACTTTTTATAGCATTATCCAACCTAGAAATCATACGCCCGTTTTCTTTGTCTGAAAAAAACACACAAGCGACATGCATAAGCTTAAGCCTTAATAAAACGTAATGCTGGTGAAATTCGATATTTTCGATCAACGCCCATGGTTGCTTGATATAGTTTTCGCGGGAAATATTTCTGTCATCAAAAACAACAGTGAATATATTTCTATTAAGCTCATACAACTCTTGCCCACACTTTGGCATAACAAAAGATTCCTTGCTGAAGTCAACTTTGGAATCATCGAATATGCTCATGTTTAAGCTACTAGAAATCTCCTTGTAGACATCTATCATCATATCAAATATATTAATAATATTCTCCTCCATTTCAATATCAATATTTAATTCGTATGTTAGATAAGTGATGTCATATGAGATTTCTTCAAGCAAATCATCCACAAATCCAGGGTCGAAATCAAGCGTAGTTTTTTTGAAATACTCAAATACCCATGGAGCAGCTTTATTTTTATATACGTTGTACGCATTTCTATAATCTTTATTATACTGGTATATGAACAAATTTGAATAAAAGTATTGTCTTAGCAAATGCAAAAACGCGGCCCCAATATCCTTGTTTTCTTCCTGGTGGATCACAACATTCCCTGCCTTTCGTCGCCGTTCTCTTGGTTCCCAAGTTGCATGAGTTTGAGGTTCAGCACCGAGTTCCCTTCCAGAGGGTCAAAGATTCGTAGCACGGTTACAAGCGTTCGATTTGAAATGAAAACATACACCAATGCCCTTGCCCTTGTTTAGTGGTCTCAGGCTGAGGAATTATGCGGCAATCCATGGGTGGTCGCCAAGCCATTTTTCTCGAAGGCCATTGGGCTGAGATATTAGCCTCGTCGGTTCGGGTTCAATCAACCCTTCTCCCCCTCGATTCCAAAAAGACCTCTCGCCGGTAGCTTTTGCTTGCCTGTGAACACCTCCACTTGTCCCGGTCGATACGCGCTATCAAAATGTTCGACGGGATTGCCGTCTAAATCGAAACGCACCCCGCGATCAGGCGTGTAATTGATGAAACCCGTCGTGCGGCCGTGGTATGGAACAAACGGCGTCTTCGCCACGAACTCATGCGCCTGAACCGCATAGGTCACTGGCGGTTGCGACAAATCGAGGGGAATTTTCAACCGGCGTTCTGGCCCGCCAGTCATGCCGTAGAAGGTAATATGCGACGGACGATTCTGGAAACCGACAAGATAGGCATGGGGTTTGAACGAATTCCGCCATGCCGCATCACGCTTCTCATGAGCAAGACGATTGGCGTCGGCAATGACTTCGACCGTGGCGGCAATGGCGTTCTCAACCACATTCTTGTCCACCTCTAACGCGGCGGCCCACATAAAACGGCCAGAACCCGAAGATTCTGGCCAGTCAGGACAGCATTGACGCCACCGAGGAAAAACGGGACACGCATAAGATTTAGGCCGAAAACTGAAGCGGCACATTGGGGAAAATACGTAATCAGAATGCGTGACGGCGATTTCGCCGTGATCGCGGCTTCGTCTACCTCCCTGACGGTATTTTCGAGAACCTTAACGGCGAAAGAACGGGCTCAGCCCAAGCATATACGACTGACCTCAACAAGTGAAACACGAATAGGATAGTGAGTTGAGTAAGAGTTGGTGAAATGCCAAGCAAACGCTGGTTTGTACAAATTTATCCTGTTGGCGGCACGCCACAAACTCCCATGCTCCTTACCGACCCCGAGAAAGTATGCGCGCTTATCGACGAATCGGATAAAATGGGTTATCATGACACTGCGGCCGTGTATTCGACGGCAATGGCGACAAACAAAGAGGATCTGTAATTCGAATAACTCGACGTAAAGCTAATGCTATTATATTTACACTGCAACGCCTATGTTGCGTTCATTTTGTTTACATTACATGATATAATTTTAGCTACATTGACGTATCACGAACCAATTGCTTTCCCATACCTCTTATAAATTTAAATCGATAGCGCTTATATTATTAGGAATCGAGTTATGTGTGGGGGGCAATTTGGACAATGATACGCGAATTGTCGCGGGAATTCCTGTACAGTGTGAAAACTCTAATCGCCAAATCAATGCCTATTTGACAATATCAATTCATAACCCGGTGTCCGATTGAGTCAGGACGCGATGAAGCGCCGACGAGCAATGAGGTCGGGGGCTTGGGCTTCACGTCAGAACTCAGGAACGGCATGTCAGCAATATGGGCGGGGTCAGTGATGATCGGAAGCGCCACGCCCGAAGCGGCGATGATGAACGTTACAAGTGGGTCGAGAATGAATTTTGCGGGAAACATTCGACATTCTTTCCTCGCCGTTTCGATCAGATTGCTTTCGCAGGATCGAAGATCGCCAAGCCATTAAAAATAGCGCATTTAATGAAAATTGTGGTGGCGAACCCACGAACGCCAAAGGCGAATCTACAGCGTCAGTTAATATTTTCCTAGCCGCACAAGATTGCGTGGATTTTGCCGTCGAAAACGGCAATAGAGTCGCGTAGCAGGCCCGCGCATGTGTTTTTCGACACGAGCGGGAAAACCCCTCCATGTTCACCTAAAAGCCTACCCGTGGCCTTTTCTCGCTCGGATATGTTCAAGAGCGCGGTGGCCTCAGACTGTCTGATGATGACCGGCAAATTTGCCGGTCCAGAACTTGGCCGTTGCCGCAAACCGCCGAGACGGCTCGGTCTTTTACCAGCCACAGTTTCGCGGTGGAGGGGGCGGGACCGCCGGGTCGCTCACGTCCATCAATTGCGTGCTCCAAGAGTATTTTTCGCCTACGGTATCGGTGAAGATGCACCCCAATTTATAGTCGGTGCTGGCGACGGAAGTTGCGAAAGCACGGCAGTCACCTACGGTCCATTCACGTGGAACTGGCACCATTGCACGCCATTTGTCGGGCGTTACCGGCGAACAGATTTTTTGACCTGCCGCAATTGCGCTCGACGAACCTGTGACGACCAGCACCATGGCAACGGCGACATATCGGACCGCGTGTTTCATGGCTTTCGCTCCTAGCCCTATTTGCGAATCCACATTCCATGCGCGTTTGGAATGCAAGGCGAACCAAACAAGCTTCAAGCATCTTCCAAAAGATAGCATTGAAACGAAACCCTCTCGAAGTGATTTCTCATGCCCCCGATCCATCCTTCTCTCGGCGAACACAAATTAGCGCCATCGACAATCAAGAGAGCCGCCATCTTGCTTTTTGAACATGGCCTTGATGAGCAAACATAAGCACGCCAAAAAACTTTGCCATCCACAGGGTTTTTTATCCGAGCCATGACTTCGCCATAAAATTCGCCTGTCATCACGATATGTTGCACTCCGACACGCGAAAGGATGTGCTCCGTATGATTTCCAAAGCAGCAATGAGGCAAGCCGAATCCTTATGCCGACAGCAGCAACAGATTTTTGCGAGGATCGAGCGCAAATGCATGGCCTACGTCAGGGTAAACGAATCCATTCTCGGCCCCTTCGCAACTCAGATGGACGCCGATAAATTATTTCTCATGTTGGTTCGTTCGGAACTCGATCATCCGGCGGAGGACTTGAGCGCACGACACAGCCAGAAGGCATGGACGTCCGCGTCATCGAGCGAAGCAAATAAGCGGCGTCTTTGAAATCGACATTGCAATCTTGGCATCCCCGAGGGGATTTTCATCGCGCCAATCGCCCAGACAAACCGTTCAATCGCCCCCCACAAATCCCCCCTCGGAGTCGGTCCGAAGACATCATGCGGGATTGCATAGCTTTCTGAGCATGAGCCGGATGGAGGCGATGCGCAAGAAAGCGAGGGCCTTTCGGTTGAGGCGCTCCCAATCCTTGGCCAATCTTCGACACCGACCCAGCCAAAAAAATGTTCGTTCGACGACCCACCGCCTCGGCAAGACCTCGAAGCCTTTCGCCGTATCGGAACGCTTGACGATTTCCGTCACGAGGTCAGGAAAAGCTTTCTTCCGCGCCTCGCAAAAGACCGGCCCTTGATAGCCGCCATCGGCGAACAGCCTTTGCAGAAACGGGAAACCCCCAAACAATGTGCGCGGAACGAGAACGCCGCCGTCTCGGTCCCGGATGTCGGCGGGATGAACGATCGCATGAAGCAGTAGGCCTATTGTGTCGACGAGAATATGCCGCTTCTTGCCGTTGATCTTCTTGCCCGCATCATGGCCGTGCGGATCAATGCGGCGCCCCCTTTTTCCGCCGCTTTCACGCTCTGGCTGTCGATGACGGCGGCGGTCGGGCTGGCTTCGCGCCCGGCGGCCTCCCGACACTTCACGTAAAGCGCGTGGTGGAGGCGATCGAGCGCGCCATCGTAGGTCCAAAGATCGAAATAACCGTAAACCGTGTTCTTGGGCGGCAAATCCTTGCGGATCGCCCGCCACTGGCAGCCCGTCGAGAGAACATACAGGAGGC
>DATBQB010000039.1:0-10548 GCA_036561025.1 Methylobacter sp.
CAGGGCAATCGCGCTATGTTGAATCTTTCCCAAAGATCAGTTCAAAGCGGTAATCATCGTTGATAGCGGCTCGCATCTTACGAAGACGCAAGCTATGCTTTGATGGCCCATTGTGCCGAATGACATTGAGCGCCATACGCCTGATCAAAGCCAGATTGGCCGGGGAATGCTCTTTCCGGGAGCGATGGGCGTCTTCGCCAAATTGCACATCGAGCACCCAGTGCTGACTGTTTTCTATCGCCCAATGGCCGCGCACGGTTTCAGCTAAACGAGGCAAATCGGTCAGCGAAGTCAGGTAGTACCGGCATTCGGTGCTGGTTTTGTTGTCGATGATACGGGTCGATTCCACTCGTCCCACCGCCTACAAGCCCATCCATTCGGGCTTTTGTAGCAGCCAGGCAATATCGCTGCTGAGGCTGTAGCGACGAATCTCAAGGCGGCCATGATCTTTGTCGACGGTTTCATGAATTTTCAGGGCATCTTTGTCAGCCTCCGTGTCGAGCCACAGACGGACATCGTCACAGAGTTGCGGGTGGTTATCTTTCAGTGCCAGCACATAATCGGCTTTCGCCTGAATGATCTGTTTTGCGATGGTTTTCTGGCAACCGATGGCATCGATCGTCACCACTGCGCCTGTTAATTCCAGACAGCTTAGTAGCTCCGGGATAGCGGTGATTTCGTTGGATTTTCCGTCCACCGGAGTCTGCATCAAAACCAGCCGTGCCTGGGCGGCGTAAGCGCTCAGTAAATGCACGGCTTTGCCGTTCATGCGACTGCCTCGCAAGGTTTTGCCATCCAGACAAATCTGTTCGCCGGCAAGACTGGGTAAAGCCGATTGCATCCAACTCAAAAAGGCTTCGGCAAAGACGCCAGGCTGCAAGCGTCCTATCACATCGCTTAGTGTGTCATGGGAGGGAATGCCGTTAGGCAATTCCAGAAATTGCCGAAACCAGCTTTCTTTTTCTTCGGCAAAGGTTTCCATACCGACCCAGTCTTCAATACCGCTGAGCACGGCGCAGAAGACGATCATAATGATATCGGTTAATTTGTGCAGTTTATTTTTGGTCTCGCGGCGCGGATCGGTTAGATCGGCAAAATAAAGGCGTGGATCGGGTAACATAAAACTTTTTGTCAAAAAAAATACTTTAACAAATTTCAGCTGTCAAAGGATAGATAGCGCGATTGCCCTGCAACGTTCACACTGGAGGCATTATTTGGTGCTGTAATTAGTTAGAATGAGGAAAAATCGATGACTTTACGTGCCTATACTATAGTGCCGAACAGCTTCGTGCACTTGAATTTGCTTTGGAAGGAAAACCTCCAGAGGATGGAGCGAAACAAGCCTATGCCAAGTTGGATCGCTATGCTCTGGAACAGAGAGCATCGCAAAGCTAACGGCGAAAGGTAAAGAGCGCCTGGATGGCAGCCCGTTACAACTTCGCTCTAATTCGGCCAAGTTCAACCTCAACTATTCAAGGAGGATGATGCAATGACCAATCAAATCCGCCCTTACGAGCCCCTCACTTCCGAAAATGCGGCGCTCATCCTCATCGATCATCAGGTCGGCCTCATGACGGGCGTCCGTGACTATTCGACCGGGGAGCTGAAGCACAACGTGGTAGCCCTGGCCAAAGCGGCGAAGGCGCTGAAGCTGCCGATCATCGTTACCACCACGGCGCGTGACAGCATGTGGGGCCCAACGTTCCCTGAACTCGTGGAGGTGCTGCCAGGCGTCGAGATCATCGACCGCGCGTCGGTCAACGTCTTCGATGATGAGCGCGTGGCTCGCGCCATCGAGGCGACTGGTCGCAAGAAGCTGATTTTCGCCGGCCTCTCTCTCGAAGTCTGCGCGGCTTTTCCGGCTATCACTGCCGTCGGCAAGGAGCTGGACGCGTATGTGGCCGTCGATGCCTGCGGAACGTTCAGCCAGACCAAGCGCGAGGCCGGGCTCCTGCGCATGCTGCAGGCCGGCGTTATTGTCTCGGACTACGCGACCTTGATGGTGGAAATCCTCAAGGACAATACGCGGCCCGAGGCCGGCGAGGTCTACGGCGCTATCGACATGCAGTGGGCCAAGCTCGTGGGTCAGATAGCCCAGGCCTACGGGAAGTAAGTGGAATGCTCTTGGGCTACGTGCTCTCGATGACAACGCTGACCACCAGGCCGCTGCTGTCCTTCATGATGAAATTGGAGGCGCAGCCTCCAACCTGGCGACGGGGCGGGTCGGCGCACGTAGGTCACAGACCCGCCCCGCAGAGTGGTGGTCCATTGACCACCTGCTGGCCCGACGCTTAGAAGCTCAGCCTGTGAACACAAACTGAAAAACGGAAACACCTAACTGAGTAGGAGAAACTGATGCTCAAAATTGCCATTATCATCGGAAGCACGAGGCCTGGTCGCAACGGTGAAGCGGTCGCCAAATGGGTTTACGAAATCGCGAAGAAGCGGCGCGATGCTGAATTCGAACTTGTGGACATCAAAGACTTCGAGCTGCCGCTCCTCGACGAGCCGGTGCCACCGTCCATGGGGCAATACAGTAAGCCTCACACCAAAAGATGGGCCGCCAAAATCAATTCCTTCGACGGTTTTGTCTTCGTCACGCCGGAGTACAACCACGGCATTTCCGGCGCGCTTAAGAACGCGATCGATTTTCTATTCGCGGAGTGGAACAACAAGGTCGCCGGTTTCGTCAGCTATGGCAGCGTCGGTGGAGCACGCGCGGTTGAGCAGTTACGGCTTGTGTTGGCTGAGGTGCAAATCGCCACGGTGCGCAACCAAGTGTTGCTCTCACTATTCACTGATTTCGAAAACTTCACTGTTTTCAAACCGGACCCTCGGCACGAAAAGTCCGCCAATGGGGTGTTCGACCAAGTCGTCGCGTGGAGCAGCGCATTGAGGCCACTGCGGGAAAAGCGAGAATGAAAGTTCAATCAATGAGGCAATACGCTTGATTTTTAAAGGGGATCTCAAAACGGCAACAGCCCCTAGTCGTTGATCGCGATGTCCGCCTCATCCCTCCACCACAACTTGCCCGCTGGACGTTTCTTCCCTTTTCGGAAAGCGGGCCTGATACCCCTTCCGCTAACGCAACGGAACCTTTGGGAGGACGCCCTGCGTAATGTACTCATCGAAACGATTTCTGAACCCGCTCATGGTATCCGGATGTTGCGTAAATCCCGCTCGCCGAATTTTTCCAAGAGCAAGTACGATGTCGTACTCGATGGAAACGACAAATTCCAGAAATTTCCAGTTCACCAATCTAGCTAAATCCGGATACTTGAGACCGTGCTTTTGGGCCAACCTGCGCCACAGGTCCGAATGCTCGGGCATGGTGCTGGCAAGGGGGAGTGGCCGCGGTCCGCCCGTTTGCACTCCAAAATAGGCCGCAATCTCAGGCCAGAGTTGGGACCAGCGTATAGGATCGCCATTCGCGATGTTAAAGACCTCGTTACTTGCCGCCTCACTGGTAGCGGACCAAACCA
Organism: Methylobacter sp.; assembly: GCA_036561025.1. Classification (GTDB taxonomy): domain Bacteria; phylum Pseudomonadota; class Gammaproteobacteria; order Methylococcales; family Methylomonadaceae; genus Methylobacter_A. The sequence continues at coordinate 3,483 of DATBQB010000039.1, forward strand.
CCGCTTGCCCCACCTGATCCGCATCCACAATCTGTGTCATGGCGTCAAAGGCTGCTCGTGATCCGGGGAAATACAGGCACAATCCTAACTCCCGTATGATGCTGGCATAAACGCCGATCGCGAGCGCCAGATTCATCGGGTTTCCCGTTGCAAATCCCGTCAAATGGGTCGAAATCAGGTGCGTCCACCGCCACATGGCATCCGTGCGCGAACGGAGATAGTCTTCCTGGGCATATTGAAAGTTCGGGCCAAGGTGACGGGACTGCTCCTCTCGCGCAGGGCTCGGCGTGGGACCCAGATGCACGCCGTAATACTTAGCACCGGTCACGAGGATTACATGCTCCAGCGGGGAGCCCGCCGCCTCAAGACCCTCGATGGCATTCACCAATAGCGCACGGTTTGGTGCCACTTCTTCGGCCAACGTTGGCTGTGGTTGGTAGGCTGCGAAGAACAGATGGGTTGTTCCTGCAACTGGCAAGAGTTGGCGCCGCGCATTCTCTGGGTCGAGCAGATCGACCGCGATGGCTTGGTCGGCTCCTGGCACGGATTCGCCCGATCTGGAAAGAGCGATGACATTCCACTGGCTCTCCTTGGCGAGGGCTTCAGTGATCGCTCGTCCCATGATCCCGGTCGCGCCGACCACAACGGCTGTTCTCTTTGAGCTGGCTTCACTTGCGTTCATTTTGAATCTCCTTTGGCCAACTATGCCGCGGTATAGCCGCCGTCAATTGTAAAAGACTGTCCGGTGATAAATGTTACGTCGTTTGAAAACAGGAACTCCACCACTGCGGCAATCTCTTCCGGCTTGCCAACACGTCCGAATGGATGCATTTTCGCAAAGTCTGCTTTCATTTGATCATCATGGCCCACGAATCAGCCAAGCATCTCCGTTTCAATGGCGGCCGGAGAAATGGCATTAACCCGAATATTGTCCTTGGCTAATTCCAGAGCTGCCGAGTTGGTCAAACCGAGTACCGCATGCTTGCTGGCGACGTAGATGCTGGAATTGACGAATCCGATCAGTCCTGCGATCGAGCTGGTATTCACGACGCCGCCGCCGGCCTTGCGCAGCAAAGGCACCTCGTGTTTTATCGACAACAATGCACCTTTAACATTTGTATCCATGACCCGGTCGTATTCCTCGCCAGTCGCTTTTTCTATACTGCAAGCGCCGGACTCGACGCCGGGGTTATTGAAGGCAAAATTCAACTGTCCGAATTCCGCTTCGACCCTATCGAATAAATCGATCAGATCGTCTTCACAGGTTACATCCGTGGCTTTGAAAATCGCTTTGATGCCTTTTTGCGCGACGCGGTCCTGAACTTCCGCGCCTTTGTCTGCGTGGCGTCCAGCCAACACTAAATTGACACCTTCGTCTGCCAGTCTCAAGGTCGTCCACGACAGCGTCATTCTCCACATTTGCGCAAGCTCTGGCCACGGATGAGTGTTGAGCAGGAACGCCTCCGTTTGTCCTGCGCAATTGCTGGAACAGCTCAAACGAGCTGCGTTCAACCCAGTTATGATAGAGCTTTCCATCTTTTCGCACTGCCCAAACTGCGGTGCCTGTAAATGCAATAGGCTGCTGGTCTGCCGCAGTATCTAGTATCCCGTTGTTCTTCCCGGTAATTCGCCATCTTGAGGCAACTCGACTTCCATCCTCATTCTGGAACGTTTCGATCACCTCAAATTGAATCATTGATTTTCGCCATAAAGACAGCGGCCCAATCCTTGAATTTGATCTTTGAAACGACATCGACACCGCCTGTGGTAAGAACAAAATCTTCGGCCACGAAGTCGTCGATCGCGGCGGACCGGCCAATTCCGGATAGGTGCGGTACCTGCGTGAGCCAGAATGCGGTCCTCATCGTCCGGCGGTTCTTCGCGGTAGTAGCCTTCGCCGTAATCGAATACGACCTCGAACATCCATTGCTCCGTATCGAAGTCGTGCGGTCCGATGTGGGAGCTACGGAAACTTGTACTGTCAGGATCGAGAAGGAGCGGGATGCGATTGCCGTAGCGAACGCGCTTCAGATACTGATTTGCGGACCTTACCCGACTCCGTTCATTCGGCTTGTTGAAATCGATGCCGTCGTCGTTTTCCGCGGCGTAGTCGTAAACGATGGCATTACCTTTGTCGTCGTAGCTCCGGCAAATGAGCCAGCTAAAGACATGTTCGGGATTCTCCGGATCCGCGATGCGTGAGTTTGCATCGAATCCGTAAACGGTCAGTACGTTGTCTTTGGAAATTGAGCGCCAATGCGCTTTGCCGCTATCAAGGCATGTCCAACGCTCGATCCGGGCAAATAACCCTTCGATTCGGGGTCGGTAGCGCTTGACTCGATAGCCATCGCGCTCAAATTCGTCTTGGACCCAACGGCCTTTAGCGTCTTGAAGAAGAACCGGGACGAGGTCCTCAGCTCCAGACAGTATGAAGGTGTCCGATTCTTCGCTATCGTAATAGCGCGGAATACCTTTATCCGTACGGCGGGTGATTGATGGCAGGGACAAGTTCCAACCCATCCCGAATATTCCATTGCCAGAGCCGGAATCATAGGTCACGGAAAGCTGCGGTCCAAACCCAGATCGTCCTAGACTAACTGGCAACGGTACGCTGAGGAGCGAGCCCGTACCGGTAACAGGATTCGCCGCGAACTTCTCGCCTACACCGCGTATTGCCCCTCCACCCTTGGGCAAGTTGATCTGTGGAGCTGAAAACGGCGCCCCCTCAGCGCTCGAACCGCCTTCCCCAGCACCTCTCTCAGTCGCATTTTCCATCCTATCTTACTCCAATTCAGAAATGAACTCATTCGCGTTGACTCGTCCTGGGTGGAAACGGTGTTGTAAATTTTCCACTAATCAGCGCTATATTTCTTTTTGGTCATCTAAAGATAATTATCGATTAATAAACAAATAGTTAATATTTTTATCATGGAAAGCTTAGACGTTTTTCTATTGTAAACTAGAAAAATTTCAATGCTCTTTTCCATCTATTATTTTGAGGCTGATACTTTGCCGATGTTGGTAATGATGATCTATTGCTTTTGCTTAAACTTCCATAGACAAAATATCAATAAGTGCTTAAAAAAGATTCGTTTTTGATGATGACGCAGAAATGACAATGGGAAGTAATCGACGATGACAATATATTCAGAAAATGGTGGTTTTATGAATAATCTGTGGAAGTCGGTAACGCTTTTATGTGCGGTTGAAACAAGTGCCACACGCCGATTTACTCTTGATAATGGGTTTATCAAGAGTAATGGCCGGTAGTGCCTGTTGGTTCGCTAGAATCGACTGTCCGTTTTGGCGCCATTTGGAAATCTGGATTGAATGGCTCTTATGGGTCGGTTTTGCTCATTCATTTGCGACAGAGCGCACTACCGGTCAAACTCGGTTGGAAAACGGCGTCTAAATTTTGCCAGTTTTACAATAAAAGAGCGTTTAAATTTTCCAATAGCTACCCACTATCATGTTGATATCATTGCACATGCAAGTTTTTTGGCTGGAAAGTTCAACGCTGTTTGGTGGCAAATATTGAAAGCCGTTTTCCAGCTTTGCCTCCTTGTTGGCCGCACGCGAATGGATGAGCCGTTTCGTGCATTGGTATAACGAAACGCATCGTCACAGCCAGATTCGGTTTGTCACGCCGGCACAGCGTGAAATGGTTTAATTAAACAGGACACTTCTAAAGACAGATTTATAATGTCATCAGAGGTGAATATGAGTAATCAAAATAAACACAAACGTCCGAAATACACTCTTGAATTTAAACAAGATGCGGCAAAGTTAGTTAACGAAAAAGGCTATACGCACCAGCAAGCAGCCGATAACTTAGGTGTATCTCTTAGTGCTATTGGTCGATGGGTGCGAGCCGAACAAGGTCCAGCAGTTGCGTCTTCAGCCAAGAAAAAGTTTTTGAATTTGACGGATCAAGATGAATTAACCCGCTTACGTAAAGAAGTTGAGCAATTGCGAATGGAGCGCGAAATTTTAAAAAAGGCCGCAGTCTTCTTTGCGCAAGAACTCCAATAAAATACGGATTTATTCGAGAGCAACAGAAGACATTTCCTGTTACCGTGCTGTGCAAAATCATGCTGGTCAGTACCAGCGCCTTTTATGCGTGGAACAAAGCGCCTGAAGATACTGATAAAAAAGTGCTGCAAAAACAGCTGGAAGCTAAAGCGATTCAGCTATTTGATGAGAATAAGAAAGTTTATGGTTCCCGTCGTTTATCCGAAGCCTTCATAAAAGAAGATATTCAGGTCGGGCGTTATAAAGCGAAACACTTGATGAAGAAATTGGGATTGAAACCGCGCTATCCAAAACGATTCAAAGTCACCACAGACAGCGAGCATAATGATGCGATTTCTCCGAACCTATTGGATAGGCAATTTGATGTTGCCGCGCCCAACAAAGTCTGGACGACTGATATTACCTACGTCTGGACGCTTGAAGGCTGGCTCTATGTCGCTATTGTTATCGATTTGTTTTCCAGGCAAGTGGTGGGCTGGTCGATTGATGATCACATGCGGACTTCGCTGTGTGTTAATGCCCTGCAGATGGCATTCTGGAGGCGAAAGCCAGAGCCTGGCAGCCAATACGCAAGCCATGAATACCGAGGACACTTGGGGATAATGAAGATGCAGCAAAGTATGAGCCGTAAAGGTAACTGTTGGGATAATTGTGTGCCACGAAGGCGCATAGAAGGACGAAGTCCTTCGTGCAGCTCTGCTGCATAAGAGATGAGGGGCGGCCCCTCGAAGTCTGGTTACAGGACCTGGCTTCAAACCACCACGAGCTGCTGTGATCAAAAGTCATGGTGGTGAGCGTCGTTGGAAAAGGCACTTGAAAAGTGTCAGGTGTGGATCAAGAAGATGAACGAAAGTGAACAGTCGATGACATGTCGAAAAGCAAAGCAACTAGCGTCAAAACCGGGTAGGGTTATTGACTCGGGACAAATCCAGACAGAACCTGTTTATGGGCTGGGTGGCGCTCGGTGTAGAGGCTGCATGAGCTTGATCCAGGCTCTTATGTGGAACGTGGGAACCTGCTGGTTTAATGTTAAGGGAAGAGAAGCGGCTGCATTATTAAACTGCTTTGCAAGTACCAATGTGAGCCAGAGGGGCGGAGTAACTCGTAGTAGTGACGAAACCGCTGTAATGGCGGTGGAGCGAAGGGGTTACGTTATTCAGCCAAGTTTGTTGGCCAACCGATAAGGGAGGAGCCATCAGCCTTGGCAAAGTCATTTAATCTACCTAAACAAGCGGTATGGGACGCCTATTTGGCCGTCAAAGCCAATAAAGGCGCTGCCGGTATTGATGGGCAAACAATGAAGGACTTTGAGACTGACTTAAAGAACAATCTGTACAAGCTATGGAAGCGGCTGTCGTCAGGCAGTTATTTTCCGCCACCGGTGCGGAGGGTTGATATACCTAAGTCTAACGGTAAATTAAGGCCACTGGGTATACCAACCATCTCAGACAGGATTGCGCAAATGGTCATTAAGAATCGGCTGGAACCCTTAGTGGAACCACACTTTCATGATGACTCATACGGTTATCGACCTGGAAAGTCCGCGCTGGATGCAATAGCGCAAGCCCGGCAAAGGTGTTGGCGGGACGATTGGGTTCTGGACATGGACATTAAGGGCTTCTTCGATGCACTGGACCACAACTTGGTAATGAAGGCTGTTGTTAAGTATACTGACTGCAAATGGACGTTGCTCTACATAGAGCGATGGCTGAAAGCAGATGTGATATTACCGAGCGGTGAGCGGGTAATCCGTGCGAAGGGCACACCGCAAGGCGGCGTAATCAGTCCTTTACTGGCTAATATTTTTCTGCATTTGGTATTCGATCATTGGATGCAAAAGCAGTTTCCTTGCATTCATTTTGAACGATACGCTGACGACATCGTTGTACATTGTCGTAGTGAAAATCAGCTGAAAATGATTGAAGGTAACATAAGGACTTGGTTTACACGGTGCGGACTCGAACTCTGCCAGGAGAAAACCAAGATTGTTTACTGTAAGGACTCAAACCGGGCCGGGCAGTATTCTAATCAAAGTTTTGATTTTCTAGGCTATACATTTAGGCCTAGAAGTGTCCGGGATAGAAATGGTAAATTCTTTGTAAGTTTTTCACCGGCCGTAAGCCGTAAAGCGCTGAAAGCGATGAGACTCAAGATCAAAGAGCATCCGTTAATAAAAAGTGGCTATAGTTAAAGTGTGGAGGAACTGGCTAAGGCCATTAATCCGATCATTCAAGGATGGATAAACTATTATGGCAAGTTCAGAAAGTCAGCCATGTCGACTATTTATGACTACATCAATACTAAACTGATAAAGTGGGCAAGACGTAAATTCAAAACCTTGCAACGCCGAAAATGGCGAGCAGGCCGATGGTTACGGGAATTATATAAAGAAGTTCCCTCACTATTTGTCCACTGGCGGGTTTGGAGTTGGGTGACTGAATAACAAGAGCCGTATGAATCGAGAGGTTCACGTACGGTTCTGTGAGCAACTGAAGGGTGAGGTTCCCTTCGGTTGACTCGACCGCCGACAGAGCGATTTTTTCGAAGCTTAAAATACGAGCAACTTAACTACGAGAAATTCAGAACAAAAGAGGCAGCAAAGCTGAGTATTATTGATTATTTGGCTTTCTATAATGGTAAACGTGCACACTCAAAATTAGGCTATCAATCCCCGTTGGAATTTGAGCGGGAATTTTACAAGAAGACTGCTTAAGAAAGTGTCCTGTTTTAGTTGACCATTACAGTTGAACACGGATTAAAATTGAGCCGCTACTGGAGCTCACATTGTCAACAATGCCAGATCAAGGCAAAGTGTACGCCAAGCGAACAGCGACGCGTGAGCCGATGGGAACATGAAGAGGTTCTTGAGGCCATGCAAACGCGTTTGGATAACGCTCCAGATAGCATGAGAATACGCCGTCAGACGGTTGAGCATCCCTTTGGTACGCTCAAAGCCTGGATGGGAGCGACCCATTTCCTGACCAAGCAATTGAAAAATGTTAGCACGGAAATGAGTTTGCATGTGCTGGCGTAT
>DATBQB010000040.1:0-72263 GCA_036561025.1 Methylobacter sp.
CGCTAATTATGCCTGCCATAAACGTCCAGATCAGAATAGCCCAGAGGGTCGCTTGTCGGGCAGACTTAACCTGAGCGGATAAAGCTGCCATCATGGCGGTAAACGGTAGAACAATTAAGATTAAATTAACGATGAGGGCGAACAAGTCCGGCAATGCAGAGGAAAAAAGCGTTGCGTCACGATTCAGAACCAGAGCCAGAGCCAGAGCGCTAAATGCAGTGGCACAGATCAACAGTGCCTGAATGAGCATAACGCCTGTAAATCGGCCAAAGAATATCCGGTCGCGACTACTGCGCAGCACAAGAAAACGTAAGGTGCCTCGCTCCCGGTCAGAACAGGTTTGATCGGCTGCAAATGTGATACTCAACATCGGGAAGATAATTAGCGCAAGCTGCCAAAACACGTCGAATTCAGGAATAGACCAATGCTGAATTGAACCAAAGCCGATAAAATCAAAAAAGCTGAAGTGTTGATTTAAGCGATTTTCCTGCACCACTAAGCCAGCAGCAAAGCGAAGCGGATAAAGTAAGATGAAATACCAAATGACCGCAAAGGTAACCAGAGACAGTAAGCCTTTTCGAGTTGCAAAGCTTCTTTTGATTTCAAACTGACAGATGAGTAAAAGGTGATTGAAAAAACCTGGCTGCATTGTTTTATCTTCGATAGGTAGTCTGAAGTTTACCGTTATCGGCAATTTAGCCCATTTTACCTGGATTACGCAGGTCAACTGTAAAAATTGTAGTGATCTGCAGGGGGAGCATGACCCTCCTTGTATAAATTAGTCTGTGATGCGGTACTTGCACCTTGCAATCAGATGTGGATCTTCTGATTGATGATATACCGGTGGAAGCTCTGCGGACAAGACAAACAGATGTTGCACGGTGGCGATGGGTCCCCGGATTTCATGCAGGAATAGTTGAAGTCGTCCTTAAAATTCCAGCTAGCGCGCCGCGACGCTTTGAAATTGTTACTGATCCCGATTTGCGTAAGCTCACGCGGGATGATTTCGATACGATGGTACGCGAGTTGCTTGAGGATACTTTCGCACTGTTCTCTCTCAGTGCTTTCAGAAAGGGGATTGCGCGACAACCGGGTAACCGGCCACCTGCGCTGGCTCGACTTGAATTTCTCAGATCACGGTCGGAAGAAATTGTCGATGCAGTGGCTGCGATCGCCCGGTCTCCGAGACACTTTCTTCGCGCTGAGGAAGTTACTGTGCCCGCGCACAGAGCAACCCGCGTTACGGGACCGGAAATCATCAAATCATTCCGCTCCAGACAGATACGTTATGAAACATCCCATCCATCAAGGCTACCAGCAGCGCTATCTGGCAGGCTACCCGCCAAAATAAAAATCCATCAACGTCGCAATAGTGTCGATATTCCCGAGCATCGTCAGATCAAAGCCTGTCTCCGGTCATGGGCGGCATGGCTGATGAATGTGGCCGATGTATTGCGACTAACTACAGTGGCTGATGACACTGAGACCCTCACAACCGCTGCTACATGGGCAATCCGCACGCACCACATTGCTAGGAAAATCAGCAATGCTGCTGCATTGCCATTTATGAGTGATGTCGGAGAGGGGCCAGCGCAGCTTAGGATGTCTTCGCTGTTCTGTCGTGATCCGGTATATCAGCGCTTTTACAGACTTTGGCAGGACATGAATCTTGGCCTCGCAGCACTGTTTGGCGACTTTATTCAGATGCCATTGGCACGAACTTATGAACTTTATGAACTATGGTGCTTCCTGCGGCTGGTGCGTGCTGCGGCAGAGGAGTATGGGGCAGATGGTCTGGATGTAAGCAATCTTTTCATCAGCGACGCGACAGGCGGTGTGACTGTGTGTGGCGGCAGGGGCCGTGATGGTGCCTGTTGGCGGCGGGAATGTGTTGTGTTTCCAGAAAAAATATCAGGAATATTGGATCGAACCTAGCAGACAAGGATCGTTCAGCCGAACGATGGTCCCCGATATTGCTATTACTTGCCCGAACACAGGCGGCACAGAAGGACGGCTCATTATTCTTGACGCGAAATACCGAATTGATGCGGGGCTCAACGACGCCCTCAATTCAATTCACACCTATCGCGATGCCCTCGTACAGGAAGTGGAGACGGGCCAGATAGAAGGTATCGTCACGGCGGCTTATCTTCTGACTCCACATATTCCTGAGCTGGGTTGTGACTTCCATAGCACACAGATGCCGGGACGGCTTTTCCATCCGCTATACCGGGAGAAATTTCGGTTCGGAGCGGTCACACTACGCCCTGGGATGAGCTCGGCGGACCTACGGTGTAAAAGAGCTTCCAACTTTTCCACTTCCGGCGCCCATTTTGCCAGTCAAGTCAGACAGAGGTTATTTTAAAAACAGTAACAGAGCTATGATTACTGGTCTTTTTTGACGCTTTTTACTGGCAAATTTTCCACGCTCTTTGGTACATCTGCCCCTTCCAATGGAATGATGCAGGCGTGTGAATGTGTAAATCCCATTGCCTCCATTCGGAGCCACGTTCCAACGGTTTAGTTTTTATAGTCATGTCCAATCCTGGCTAATTTTCAAATTGTTATTTTTTTGAACCCGAACCTTCCAACATTGGAAGCTCTATGCCTTCAATTTCTTGTAAGAATTTTCCTGCATTGCGTACAACTTCAGTTATAAGTACGTCATTCATATAAATCTAACCTCAACCATTTCATTGAGCCGTTTTCGCCTCAATTCCCAATCCTTCATTAAAGCGGAAAGCAATTTATAAAATGCCTGACTGTGGTTACGTTCTTTCAAGTGGCAAAGCTCATGCGTAATCACATAATCAATACAATCTTTCGGAGCGGCAATCAATTCAGGATTGAGAATAATACTGCCTTGAGCTGTACAGCTTCCCCAGCGGTTCGGCATAAAACGAAGCTGAAACCCTTGATGATGCTCTATGCCCAATTTGCCAACTTGCCGGACACAAAGATCATAGCGTTCCGAAAAAATCCTTCTCGCTTTCAAGCGATACCATTCTTGCAGAAGCGTTTTCACTTTTTCGGTATTTTTAGGATTAACCACATCAACAACCAGTTGGCCACGCAAAAGTTTGACGTGTTCTACTATTCCCTTATTGACGAGCAACCGGTGTTGCCGCCCTAAATACCGGTGTGTTTCTCCAGAAACATATCGTCTTTTTGGTAGAGCAGGGGGATAGGATTCAAACTTCAATTTTTGCTTAAAAATCCAAGAGGCTTTTTTCTTTACCTTACCAGCAATCGCATCATTGCTGGCTGAAATTGGCGCATCAACAATCACCTGACCATCTGGATAAACATGAATTGCCAGTGTCTTGCGGTCACAGTAATTCACTGAATAATTGATCTCAGTTTGGCCGAATAAAATAGATCGTTTTCGCTCTTGCGACATTTTTTCGTCATGTCCTTTCATTACCAAAGCACTTCACTTCCTATCATGCTAACAATCCCGACGTTCTGCGATGGCAAGCACTTGATGTGTGATCCGTTCGATGATGTCAAAATCCATTGTCAGCTCATAACGCCCTTTCAAGCTGTAAAGATAATCTTCAATTTCGTTCATCATCAGATTTTTAACATCCTGATTTCTCGTCCAGTCGCGGATTTTATGCTCGCGAATAATATCCTCCAGCCTTACAGCGATTTCCGCTGCAAACGCCTCCGGTGAATAGCCCGTTACGGAATAGCCGGCCATTGGTTCTTGAATCACACCATAATACGCTTTGGCTTCATCCCGATGGGCCAAAATATCCGGCAGATCAGAGCTGGATTTGCCGCGTAATTCATCCAGAGTGTCGCGAATTCGCTTCAGATATTCCATGTCGGAAAGCCTTTTTGCACGATGTTCGGCAATCGCTTCATCAATCAACTCGGACAGTCGTTTATACAATGCAGGGTCTTCTTCCATCTTTTCCGTGATGGTCTTTTTTACCCGTGACGCAATTGCATCCGCCTTAGCGGCATCACCATCGATGGATTCAATTTCCTTCTCAAACTCGTCAATAGCAAACACATTGACCGGCGCAATAAGCTGCTTTACTGCATCAGCACCGATATATTTATTGACCATGTTACGGATTTGCATTTCATAGGATGAATAATCCACCGTCTCGCCAAAGCGCTGCTTGACCGCTTGGCGGAGATTAAGTAAATATTTCAGGTCGTCCTTATAACGGGCGATTTTCTTTTCCGGCGTTTCATCCTGAAACTTGGCATTAGCCAGCGCCAATTGCAAGGTTTTGGCAAATGAAGCCAGTAACTCATAAAAGCGCTGCCGCCGGTCTTCCGGCTCTAAATGCCGCTGCATCGCTTCCAAATCTTTTTGATTTTCGACCTCTTTAAATAACTCCCATATATTGGTATGGCGTTGAGGCAAGAGCTTAATCGCTTCGGCAATATCGGTCAGCGTGCCTTCAATATCCTCCGGATCAAACCCTTCATTTTCCAACGCCGCATAGGTATCAATCGCTTCGTTCAGTTCGCCAAAAATACCTCGATAATCAATAATTAGCCCGTAATCCTTACCTTCAAACAAGCGATTCACACGGGCAATAGCTTGCAGGATGTTATGTTCCTTTAAGCGTTTATCCAGATAAAGCACACTGTTCCTAGGCGCATCAAAACCTGTCAGCAGCTTGTCCACGACAATCAAGATTTCCGGATCATCGGAATATTTGAAGGCATTGATGATGCTGGTCTGGTATTTTTCATCACTACCGTATTTAGCCATCATTGCTTTCCAAAAGACCTGCACCTCTTCCAAAGCGTCTTCATCGACCGTTTTATTGCCCTCGCGGGTATCGGGCGGTGAAATCACCACTTCCGCCGTTACATCGCCAAACTCATCAAAGTATTTTTTGTACCGTAACGCCATGGCTTTGCTGGAAACGGCAAATTGGCCTTTTTTTCCGGTGCCTCTGAAGTTGGTTTTAAAATGCTGGCCAATATCGTAAGCAATCTCGGACAAACGCTGATCGGATTTGCTCAGCTCCTCCTCGCGGCGGAACTTCCTCTTAAGATCGGCTTTTTGTTCTACTGTCAGGTCTTTGGTGATCCGTTCGAACCATTTATCAATCTGTGCCTGATCGCCGTGTAACTCACTCATCCGACCTTCATACAGTAATGGAGTCACCGCACCGTCAGCCACGGCCTGATTCATGGTGTATTTATGAATAAAGCCGCCAAACTTGGTCGCCGTGGCCTTTTCCTTTTTTAGCAATGGCGTACCGGTAAAACCGATATAGCAAGCATTGGGAAATACGTTCTGCATTTTGGCGTGAGAAATGCCGTATTGAGAACGATGCGACTCATCGACCAATACAAAAATATTGCTGCTTTCATCGCTGATTTTGCGTTTGCGGCTGGCCGATTCAAACTTATCAATAATTGTGGTGATTATGCTGGCCTTGTTATGAGCAATCAGCTCAATCAAATGTTCCCCGGTTTTAGCTTGCACTACCGGCTTACCGCAGGCGCGGAAGGTTTTATAAATCTGGTCATCCAGATCAACCCGGTCTGTCACCAACACAATTTTGGGATTATGAATGTCCGGTGCTAACACTAACGCTTTGGCCAGCATTACCATGGTTAACGATTTGCCGGAACCGGTAGTATGCCAGATCACGCCACCCGGCCTTTGACTATCGCCCTTGCGTTGCGTCACTCGATCCAGCGTTGCGCCCACGGCAAAATATTGCTGATAGCGGCAAATTTTCTTTTCCTTGTTATCAAATACGATGTACTGGTAAATCAGTTCTAGCAATCTGTCCGGTTTCAGCAAGCTATGAATAGCTTTATCCTGCGGGGATGGCAGACGCTGGCCGGATTGCCAAACTGTTTCCATGGTTTGCCGCTGCCGTTCATCACGCTCAGCAAAAAGGCGTGTTTTTAAAGCTTCACTGGTAGGCTGATTGACCAAATCATGCAATACCTTTTCCTGCGCGTTTTGATCGTCTTCCTTCCAAATTGCCCAAAATTTGGCCGGTGTGCCGGTGGTGCCGTAAAGAGCTTTGTTCTGGCTCACCGATAATAAAATCTGCGCATAGGTAAACAGCTCCGGAATTTCATCAGAGCGCTGATTGCGTAAATGCTGACTGATGCCTTCTTCCGCAGCATCCTTCAAATCCGGACGTTTGCATTCGATGACCACTAACGGGATACCATTCACAAACAGCACAATATCGGGTCTGCGGGTTTGCTTGCTGTTGCGGCGTTCTAAAACGAATTCATCGCATACGTGATAGACGTTATTTTCCGGATGTTTCCAGTCGATGTAATGCAGGGAAAAGCTCTTGGTGTAACCATCTATGGTTTGCTCCAGGCTTTTACCCAACGTTAGTAAGTCATACACCTGCTCGCTGGTATTCATCAGGCTATCGAACGGAATGTCAGTTAAAGCCTGCACGGCTTTCTGGATATTGCCTTCACTAAATTCGTATTGCTGGCCTTTGAAAGTGATTGAGTTAAATTTTCGAAGCTGCTCCCGCAACACACTTTCCAAGATCAGCTTAGAGGTTCTGCCACCACGCAAAGCCAGGTTTTCTGACGGTGTGAGATACTGATAGCCTAACTTGCCCAGCAAGCCGACGGCAGGTAATAGTGAGGATAAATCTTCCAGATAATCGTGTGCGGCCATTCCTAACCCTTTACTAAGAATTTAAGCATAATTCCAACGCTTTACGATACAAACAACCACCAAATACGAGAGCCAGAATTAAAACACTAAGTGAAAATGAAAGTGGTATCTTGTCACGGAAGAAACTGAATTGTTTCTGTTCTTCAATCCAGTCTATTTGATGCTGCCAAAAGAATTTGTAGTGTGCATACCAGTCACTAAATAGAATCTGCTTACTAATAGATGTCTGATAGTATTTGTTTTCGAGCTCGCACAGGTCAGACTCTATAGCGCCTAGTTGATCAGGCTGAGCGGACTTTGTTTTGTAATAAAGACGTTTTAAGTCGTTAAATATTTGAGTGATCTCTCTGCCTGAGGATTCATACTCCATTTTTGTTGCGTCATAGAAAGATATATAAAGCCCTGCCATGCCAATAACAATAAAAGTTGCCGATAAGTAGTTATCTGTCAAAGCATTTATAAACAGAGAAAAAATACCAACCGTCGTTGATATGAAGCCTATCAATCCTGGAGCCTTGTCAACAATGTCATAAGTGGCAAAATGCTTTTTTGCGCCAAACCCCACGTTATAACCGGTTTGGGCAATATGTTTTAGAAGATCATCTTTTTCCATTATTTACTCCCATCTGATCGGAACATCAATTCTATCTTTGGCAACGACTACGCCATCCTTAATGATGAAACACTCGACAATATGATCTCCCTTGAAACTCGTTGACTCGTTTCTTTGATGATGCCCCTCATCATGAATAATTTGTCCTCGGATACAATTTCGCTTTTTTGCCTCTTCGCCTCTATTAAGCACTTTCCATTCAACTGAATAAGGCTCAGGAACATTTGTTTCATTGATAGTAAATAGTAGTTTTTTCTTCGCCAATAGAGGTATTCTTTTCACCAGCATTTCTGTTAGAAAGTGCTCGCGGAAACCATTCTGTGAGACTTCACAGTCAATTTTCAGGCCATATCGAATATCGACTGGGTATTTGTCTTCGATAAATTGTTCGGTACTCTCCCAAGATTGAGCGGCTTTGGTGGAGGTCTCTTTTGCTTCCGTTAATCTAGCAGGAAAAGGTCGTCCGTAAATCTTTTTCCATTTGTCATTAACACTGTCAGTCTTTTCCGCTTCAATGGCTTTTAAGCATAATTCATACGCTTTCTGGGCTTTTTTCTGAAACTTTTGTTTAACTTTGACTCTTTGACCACTTCCTAGCGCAGCGTAATAATATTGATCGGGTTGGTCAGCTAGATATTTAAAAAAATCTCGACTTAACCAATCATAGTAAAGATAACTTTTATCATCATAATCATTGGTCGACTTCAGAAAATTGTATGCTAATGTATCAATCAATAAACCACCCATGCCAACACCGTGCTTGTTTTTCCAGGCTCTGGCCATTTTGCACAGTCGCCGAAGATTTTTGTTTTTCTGCGTAACAAACTCCGACATAGCTTTTATTTCTTCACGCGGCTTGGTTATTTTCCAGCTACTCCCATTATAAGTATCTGGATATTTAAAACTGCCATCTTCCTGTTCAAAAACAGGTTGAACTTCTACGTGGAAATTGGTGTATAAAACTCTGACAACAAGACGATCCACTTTAACAATTGTTGTTGGGTATCTCACTTTAATAGCATCTTTGGTATCCGTTAACAATTGAGATTGACCGCCGATCTTGTAATCATCCCATTTGCTTTTTGGCATGATGTAAAGCATGTCTAAATCAGAGATGCTTTTAATCCCAGTCCACCGGCCATATGAACCAACTTGTAAGCTATTGGCCGTTTTCGATTCTGTATCTCTGAATTTTTTATTTAGACAGGCTGTGATTTCTTCATATCGGAGACTGATTTGCTCAGCGTTATCGATCTTCAGATTGTCCAAAAACTGTTGAAACATTTCAGATACTGACAAATCAGCTCTCCTTTTCCAATTTAACTCTTAATTTACCGGTTAAAAGCTGTTGCATCAGGCCTTTTTTTTGTTCTTTTATAGCGGTCAGGTGACTTTTAAGCGTTTCTATTTCTTTATCGGTTACCGCGAAAAAAGAGGCAATCTTTTGTTGCTCGGGTATAGAAGGACAGGAATTTTAATAGCCGCAAATTGGTTCCATCTCAAACTACCGCGTCTATCCACGGAAGCACTCGTATTAACTTCAAAAATATGTCGATAAAGCTCAGTTTTTAACACACGATATAAAAATTCATCGTTGATATTCTTTGTTGTCTGAAAAACCGTATACATTGGGCTAATCAAAGCTTCATCGTAGAGATTTTGATAGCCGATAGAGCCTTCCTCGATATGGTTCGTTGCGTATGCAAACGTTTTTCTTGGCGCAACTTTATAGGTTGAAGTGTCTTCGCTGAAAATTTGTCTACCAAAATAAGCGAGGGAATCAACCAAACCATAATGTTTTGTGCAGGAGAGCACGGGTAAGTCATGCCCTGCATGATTTTTTACAGATAGTTGTTTCGCTACTTCTGCAATATGTAGATATTGCCAGTCAGTGGGGATTGTTCCGAACTTCGTCTTTTGCATCTCATCAGATTTTACGAATTTGGCAAACCGTTTCTTCCCGGTCAATAGCTGCTGCATCAGGGCTTTTTGGCGCTTTTGCTTGGCGGCAATCAGGGCTTCCAGTTTTTCGATGGCTTTATCCCAAGAGGAAAGAATTTTGGCGATTTTATGTTGTTCAGGGCGAGGCGGAACAAGTATTGACTGTTCGGTAATATCCGATTTCTGTACATGCAATAAAGTTGATTTGAATCCGTGAGCGCATGATTCAATTTGCCCAGTGGTTCTCACCAATACGTTATAAAACCAAAAAGTATTTATATCGCTAATTGGGTTAAGCTTAAAGATATGTTGGTTAAGTACTGCTTGGGGGCCAGCCCATATTTTTGGACCAAATGAGACACCCTTTGTTCCTGCCCAGGCAAATAAAAGTTGTCCAGGATTAACCAGCCATTTTTTCAATGGTTCACCCCTGTAATAGTTAAAATCATTTGATCCATTCAGATTTTGTATTCTGATGATCGGCAACCCTTCATTTGACCACTCATTTGGTTTAAAACCGTTGCCGTTTATGAATTCACAAAGCTCTCCAATTGTTGATTTGCTCCACCCTTCAGGCACATGCATAACCCAACTCCTTTAAATAACCTGCCATCTCCTGTTTTACGCCTTCCAGCTCGGTTTCAAGCTGGTTAATTTCGGCTTGCACCGCGTTAATATCAATCTCTTGCTCTTCCTCGAAGGTATCAACATAGCGAGGAATATTCAGATTAAAGTCGTTGTCCTTGATCTCCTCAAAGCTGGCCAGATACGCGTATTTATCAACACTTTCTCTGGCCTGATAAGTTGCCACGATTTTATCGATGTCTGATTGCCGGAGCCGGTTCTGATTCTTGTCGTTCTGATAGTTGCGGCTGGCATCAATGAACATTACATTGCTATCCGCTTTATTGCGTTTGAATACTAAGACTGCCGCCGGAATGCCTGTGCCGTAAAATAGATTGGCAGGCAAGCCAATCACCGCTTCGAGCAGGTTTTCTTCGATGAGTTGCTGGCGAATTTTTCCTTCACTGGAGGCTCTGAATAACACGCCATGCGGCACCACCACGCCGACCCGTCCGGAGTCTTTTGTGGTGGTTTCTATCATATGCGAGATAAAGGCATAATCGCCTTTTGATTGCGGTGGCAAACCGCGATGAAAGCGCTTATAGGGATCATTGCCCGCGTCATCATGCCCCCATTTATCCAACGAAAACGGCGGATTGGCCACCACCACTTCAAACTTCATGGTGGTGTCATCTTCAATCAGTTTAGGGCTGCGGATGGTATCGCCCCATTCGATGCGGGCATTGTCCATGCCATGCAGGAACATGTTCATTTTCGCCAGCGCCCAGGTTGCGCCAGTGATTTCCTGACCGTATAGGGCAAAATCTTTGATGCCGTTTTTCAACAGCTGATTGCCGCATTTAATCAGCAATGAACCGGAGCCGCAGGCCGGATCGGCAATGCGCTCACCGGCCTGCGGATTAACCAGTTCGGCGATCAGCTCCGACACTTCCGCCGGTGTATAAAATTCCCCTGCTTTTTTTCCGGCACCGGCGGCGAACTTTGCAATCAGGTATTCGTAAGCGTTGCCGATCACATCCAGATTACCGACACGGGAGGGACGTAAATCCAGCCTGGAGTCGTTAAAATCATCTAACAGATGCTTTAAGCGGGTATTGCGGTCTTTGGTCTGTCCCAAATTGGCTTCGGAATTAAAGTCGATATTACGGAAGACACCAGACAATTTTTGCTTATTGGTTTCTTCAATATGTTCCAAGGCAATATTGATGATCTCGCCAATATTGGCTTCGTTGCGCTGATCATACAGGTTTTGAAAACTACATCCTTGGGGCAGAACAAAGCGCTCACGCTGCATCCGACGCAAGATCATCACTTCATCGTTACCGAATTTGTCCTTCAGACTTTGATAGTGTTCCTGCCAGACATCGGAGATATATTTCACGAACAGCATCACCAGAATGTAGTTTTTATACTCCGCTGCATCGACGGTACCGCGAAAGGTATCGCAGGCTTTCCAGAGTATGCTGTTAATTTCATCCTGATTGATTTTGGTGCTCATGCGATTTCCTCTTGATACTGTTCCAATGTTTTATCCAATAATTCGTCTAAAAACTGTTTCTTCTTGTCGATTAACTTTTCCAGCAGGGCTTTTTCTTTCAGCCTGCATGAGTGCAGTTTAACTATGCGTTCCTGCATCTCTAAGGGGGGCACAATCACCGGCAGGTTTTCAAGCGTACCCCGATTAATATGGGGTAAGGCCGTACCCGCGACATGCTGTGAAAAATAGCGTTGCGCCTGTCTATGATTGATATACCAAGCTAAATAATCTGGTCTTACGTCTTGTCTATTCGGCTTTATCTTGAGAATAAAGAAATGAGGTCCGGCAACGGTGTTTTCCAAATCTTGATCGATCAGAACCGCAAAAATCCGGTAGCCGCGACCCACAAATAAGATGTCGCCACGTCGCAAATAATCAGGGTTCTTGCGTCCAGTTAAATGAACACGGTAAAGGTTGGCGCTATCCAGACCTTTTTCCGTATCGACATCTTTCATTTGCACGACCGCTGTATCGCCATCCAGAGCGTTTTTAATGCTCTCGCGAAACGGGTGTCCAGCTGTTAAAGTAGCAATGTGTTTAATGATCATTTTTTTTGCATTTTATTATTTGCTGCAAATGATAAGATCAAAAAAGAATCTTGTCAATTTTTTTCTGCATTAAACAATAAAATGCATATGGACTAGACCACTAATACGAATATGAAAAAATAACGGAAAGGCGTCCAGCTTAAAGCTAGCCGTAATAATGTTCTCTGCGGTAGGACTGATATGACTTCACACAAAACATTATTGCTATGCCGAGAATCAGTAAAGGTATTAAATAAAATACCCAGCCATAGCTGTAAGCGACTTGCCCCAAATGAGGTGATGACAGTGCTTTAACATATTGTTCATCGACCCAAGCGTAGGTACTAAACGAAAAAAACAGCAGCATAACGCCGGCAAGCGCACCGACTTGCCAAAATAAGCCAGTCAGATCGAATAATTGCTCTAGTACATCTTCAGCAATGGATTGTCTTCTTCTACGACTCATATTATTTTCCTATAAATTTGATAATGTCTTTTGAGAAAGCGGCTCTTGTCGATTAAGCAAAAGGACAGAAGCCGCTCATGATTTACTTTTCTTTCGTCACGCCTTTAAAAGGCTTTCCGTCGGATTTAACATCCATGAACCGCCCAGTATTTGTATCGCGTTTAACCCAATGCCCTGATGGAGTTTGAGTTTGTGAACGATCTCGTACTGCGCCATTACGATGTCCATCGCCTTTCGGTGGATTTGTAGCCATATGACCTCCTTTTAGGTATGAATATGATCTACAAGTTTATGCTATATAATCATTTTGATTATGTCAACTATTTAAAAAGTTGCTTTATCTTTTAAGCGCTATAGAATGCTCCGCCATGAATAACATTACCCCTTACCCAGACATCATTGATAAGTTAAGCCACGCACAACGAGAGCGACTAATCTTCATTGAGTTTCGTTTGTATTTTCTCGGGGACATACGGCGACAGGATTTAATTCACCGGTTTGGGGTCGCTCCGGCAGTTGCGACAAGGGATTTTGCCCAATACCGAGAAATCTTTCCTGGCAACATTAGCTTTGATAACAAAGCGAAATACTATGTGACAGCAGATGACTTCTCACCAGCATTTAATCACTCGCCCGAACGAGTGTTGACAGCACTTTCTCGGGGATTTGGTGACGGCATTAATGATAGTAGCGATTCCCTGCTGACTTGTGAATTGCCCAGGATATTAAACCAGCCAACAATGGCGATTCTTGCTCCAATTACTCGGGCAATCCATCAACAAAAAATTGTTAACATCAATTACACATCACACTCAAGCGGAGAATCAACACGGGAGATTGCGCCGTTTGCTCTGGTAAACGATGGGTTGCGTTGGCACGTTCGTGCTTTTGACCGGAAATCAAAGGAGTTTCGTGATTTCGTATGTACTCGGGTACGGAAAAGCCAGTTTATTAAAGACAGTACTGTTCAGAATTATGAGCAACCCTCTGCCGATATCCAGTGGAATCGCATTGTTGAATTAGATTTGGTGCCACACCCCAACCAGGAGCATCCTGAGATTATTGAGGGCGATTACGGCATGACAAATGGTGTGTTGCACATTAAATTGAGAGCGGCAGTCGCTGGGTATGTACTCCGTCAATGGATTGTAGATTGCTCATCAGAGCATAGTCTAAAAGGTAAAGAATACAGACTTTGGCTTAAAAATCATCTTGCGTTATATGGCGTTTCCAATGCGCTACTTGCGCCAGGGTATGAGGCTCCTGAGTAGATACTCTATGTCAAACATGATTGGTGACATCCCAAGTTTACGGTAGAAAACAGCTTTCAATATTTACCCCCAATCAGAGTTGAATTTTCCAGTAAAAATTTTCATTTGAATTAATATCAATATATTAGTGGTTAGCTACTGGAAAATTTAGACGCCGTTTTCCATGCTAGAGTTATGATCACTGGTACGTAATTCTTTTAAAATTTCTTTTATAGCTTTCATGGTTAACTTGATTTTGGAAAAAAATAACCTGGACCTTGGCCGGCTTCGTGACATTGGCACAAGGTTTACCCGATAATAAGGTCCAGTGAGTTACTTAATGAGGATCAAAGTACCAAGAGGTATTGACTAGAAAATCGGGTATCTTGGCTATGTTGCACCACCGTAGGTAATACCTTAGGCTTTTTCCTTGTACCCTTTCGACGAAAGGTTGACGGATATTCACCCCCAAGCTGAGCAGTTTCTTACAAATACGATCAAAGCTGGATGGCGGTATTTCGCGTTTTAAGTCACCACCTTTTATCCAAAGTCCATAGGCCAGTTTATGGAGGTTGCTCAATCCATCCAGGTCTTGAACCGGTAGGATTTTGCTGGTGCCTAGATGAATCCTTTTGAGCTTTCCTTCATAATGCTCCTGTAGAATCATAGGCGTTAGGCACTTAGCAGTCGTTATACTGGATTTTTTAAGGTAACCTTTATGGAAGCGAATTTCGCAGCGTAACAGGCCTTTCGAAGAATCGACTAGGTCTTGCATAACCGACCCACCCGCTTTGATTTTTCTTTGTTTCTTAGCTCCTTGAATCATCTGGCGGTACTTGTTATAAAACTTCACGCTGATAAACCTAGAGGTCTTTCCTACATAGATCGTTTCAATATGAGATGAGTTGGATGCGCGATAAATCTCAACCGTTTGCTTACCCGATCCAAGACTAAGCGCTGCCTGTTTCATCCACTCACACACCGTAGATTGAGATGGCAAAACGAAATTGTGAGTCACATCTATGGTATTCACTTCGAATTCTCCTGATCTCCATTGCCTATGATTTCGCTTGGTTGGTTTAATCTCAAGCTTCTCGGCAATATCGGCAAATGCTATGTAGCACAGACCAAGTAAGTTATCCGTTCCATAAACATTCTGTCCCTGAAGAAACATAGTCAGATTGCCGATAATGCGGACACGCTCATTATCCACAGATTGTATTTTTATAGATGACCCGTTTCTGCCAGAAATATGCAACGGGTAGTTAGACTCACTGCTACTGCCATCTTCTTTGGTTATCGTTTTATATCCTTTACGAATAAGCCCATTATTTTTCATAGGAATAACTGCATCAATATAATCAATCATCGAAATCTCCGATTTAGTTAAGTTACGGAGACCCTTTACAGTTTTTGATTTTTAGATGATGTGGCTAAATTTTTATATGTAGTGCATCAGTCCATGTGGTTTATTTATGTAGGAGTATTGTTTTATTTATATGCTCTATTATTGATGTATCTATTCCTTCATAGGGAGTGTCTATATCACTAATGAGTGTGTATTGTATGTATTACACGCATGGTGATTTGATGAGTCATGCGAAAAATGCCCATAAAAATGCAGATACAACAAAGCTCTTTGATCCGTTCGTCAAAATCGTACATTCTGAGCAATATTGCCTAACATTTATCAAACATGTTCTTGCTGTAATTTTTTTTCGTAGCTACTAAAAAAGGAAAATTGAACATGTGTTTTTAGAGCACAAAACTCAACGCTCCTTATGCCGATATTGCCGAAACAAACCCCTCTCACTTTATGTTCTGATTTTTCTAATTATTTATTTGCAATAACACACTAAAGCTATAATTTTCTAAGGATTTAGACTTAATCTTTAATTTGGCAAAATCGGCATTTCGATTTCGCATAATACTTAGCATCGTCATTTCATCTTTTTGTGAGAAAGTCTGATGCCGAAATCAAAAACTGTAAAAAACTACTGTGAGAAGCATTCCGTTTTTCACAATTTTTTTTACAAAGGTAAATACTATGATGAAAAACGGCTTTCAATATTTGTCACCAATCAGCTTTGAATTTTTCAGTAAAAAAATCATGAAACACAATAATATCAACAAGATATTTATTGGTTACTGAAAGATTAAACGCTCTTTTGTTGTAAAACTGGCAAAATTTGAACGCCGTTTTTCATTTTTAGAGGCATGAAAGATAAACACAGACCATTAAACTAACCGCTATTTTGAGGAAATAACATGGCAATTGCAAAAAGAACCGAACCAGCGTCTAAACTTAAACCCCGAGAGCCAGCCCAACCAATCAAATTAAAACCCCAAAAAAAGCCAGCCAAAAAAATTAACTCAAAAACAAAGCTACCCGCTGAAATTGAATCTTCTGCTATGACAAATAATAGTCACCCCATGTCAAAACAGGAAGCTTATGCTGCTATAGAGAAATTAAAAGATAACATACATTCAGTCATGGAAATATGTTACGTATTAGCAGAAAGAAAAGGTTACGAAGCCTTAGGTTACAAAACATTCAAGGAATGTGTCATAACGGAACTTAGAGACACCGTTAAATACGATTATGCTCATAAATTGAAACAGGCCGGAGTAGTACATATGATAGTTTGTCCTGATAAACCGATGGGCGAAATTCCCGAAGGGGTTTTAAGGCCACTCCATAAGCTAACAGAGGATGAAATGAAACTAGTTTGGGAACGTGTCAGTGATGAAAATACTGAAGTAACAAGTGAAGCAATACTTAATGCGATTGAATTAGAAGGTTTGTCAAAAAAAGCGAGAAAACCTAAACGCCAAAATCACATTGATTTTCCATCAGAACTACAAAATAGTCTGATGCAAAATGCACTTACACTACTCAAAGAATATAACCAGAGTAGTGGTAGTAGCCCGACAGTCTCAAAAAAACGATTTGATGAAGCTTTAAAAAGCCTAATGAAAAATATTCATAAGCATTTATTGGCTCAATATGAAGTACTGTATCCCGATAAATAAAGAAAAGTTACAACCGTAATCTCCTTCTACAAACTCTCAATTGACAATTGTCAATTGAGAGTACCGCTGATACAGCTGTAACCGGGCTATGTTGGCGTAAGTAATTAAATTTATTGAGCTGTTTTTTAGATGTATAGATGAAAAAATTCTAACCGTATATTTCATCAGTATCAGAGCAAAATCACATAGAGCGATCACCTTAACCGCTGACAACCATCGCTTGATTTTATCATCCCAATTAACACTCTCGTTAAATGCCATCAAAATCGACCATATGTTCGAACCTGAATAATTCCACATTGGCAGGAATTGGCCGAAATCCTGCGATCAGGAACTCTCAAATGGGTAAATTTCCTGTGGCTGCTTTTGCGTTTTACCGAGGCTATTCTGAAGCGAAAATACACCAGACTATAGTCATCCACTTCAAAATAACAGTTCAAACCTGAGTATTTTGAAGTAGCACGCAACACCTTAAGATATTGATTATTATGACAAACATGCAGGATATAGGTTGATATTCTGTGTGTGTTATGTTACAATAAACTAACGGTAATATTGATCAATTTTGCCGCCAGCCATCCCTTCATCGCGTTTATCACCTTAAACATCGGGTTTGAATACCGGTGCGCTTTCGTGCGCGCGAAGGTTTTTGCGTGCTTGAAGGAATTTATCAATTATTGTTTTATGGAGATCGTTATGACAACACCTTCAATCACAGACAATCTTGTTCCTGTCATTGATGTTTTAGCCCAATGTCTGGCGCAAACCAGCGAGAATTATCAACAACTACTGAGGCAACCTGAGGACTATGCCTTATGCACTGAAGCAGGTCGTAGCCTGCGGCGGCTGTCCAAACAGTATACTCAGGTAGTGCTTGCGGTACTGGCGCACCTGTCGGTAACGGATGACGATAACGAAAACTGGGCTAACGACAACGAGTCGCCTTTTGAGGAGGATTTCGTGGATTAAGCCAACCTCTTATAGCCACCGATCCAAAGAACTAGCCAAGAGAGCGACAGTCAGTTCTTTTTCGATTCGTCGTTGTGTTTTTTGATGCCCCCTCAATCACCGGAGACCTTTATGGAATCGACTACAACCACGCCTACAAACACTAGCACACCGATGGCTGCACCGCGTTTCGAGCTCGGCCAGCTGTGTTATACGCCAGGGGCACAGAAGGTCATGCAGCATTACCACGTCAGCCCTTTTCAATTGATAGCCCGTCATGTGACAGGCGATTGGGGTGATATTTGCTCTGAGGATGCGCAAACCAATGAGCAAGCACTTCAGGACGGCTCGCGAATTTTTTCGGTGTATGTGTTGCCACCACCGCTATCCGAAGGCGAAACATTGTCGGCCGTCAAGGTTTGGATCATAACCGAAGCAGACCGAAGTGTGACCACTATCTTGTTGCCAGAGGAATATTGATTGGGTAAACCAATCGTCAACTATCGAGCAAGGTCAGTCCTGTTCGTTGCTTATTTTATGTAATCCATTTGGAGATATACCCATGACTCAGAAAAACGAACCCCCTGCCGCTGCCGAATCAAAAGCAGTAACCGAAGCCAAAAACGGTTCGGCAAAACCGACAGAAAACCTGAACTCTAAGACTGAGCCGGAGAAATCATCATCAAGTTCTGCTCGAGCTGTAGCAGGGAACTTGTCGCCGGAGTTGATGGAACTGGTGACGGAATTGCGGGACACGGTGAAGCGTATCGATCCTCGCAAACATACGGAAAAGACTTTACGCCGTTCGTTATCTAATGTCAGCGACATTCTAGCCGACATCGATAAACTCTACCCTCAGAACTAATAATCATCGATTTCAGTAACCCTTTTTTGTCAATTGCCAGCCTACTGGTGGGTTGACAGGTCTTTACAAACCGGACGTGACTTATACCCGATGGGCAACTCTGCTCAGGCTTAGCCACGTCCATTGATAGGAGAAAAATCATGGCTAACCCCTTTCGGAACCATGAACAACCCGGTCATTTTCAGATAGTGCGCCCCGTGACCACCGACGAAATTCTGTCTATGGCTAAGCAACTGATCAAGCGTCAGTTCACACGCGGCAAATCCTTAACCAGTCCCCATGCTGCACGGGACTTTTTGATACTGGAATTAGCCTTGCTGGAACACGAGGTGTTTTATTGCCTCTTCCTCGATAACCAGCACCGTGTCCTGAAGGCCGAATGTTGCTTCAAAGGTACCATCGACGGTGCCAATGTTTACCCACGCGAAGTGGTCAAACGCGCGTTACAGATCAATGCTAACGCTTTGATCTTGGCCCATAACCATCCCTCGGGAGTGGCTGAGCCGAGTACGGCGGATCGTGCGATTACTCGCCGCCTGATTGATGCGTTGAACTTAGTGGATATACGAGTGCTGGATCATTTCATCATCGGTGGTGTCGAGCATTTCTCTTTTGCCGAACACGGGTTGTTATGAAGGTATTGTGCAGGAGCTCGTTACCGCAACAGAACGCACCTGATTTCCTGACACGTCCCAATTCACTCCCAAACACCAGAGCCAGCGAACACGCTATTGCCGTCGTTGTGCTTTTCAATAGGAGTACGCTTTATGAACATTCAACAAACCGGATATCCCTTATCGGTCAGCGGCCAGCTGATTTTAATCCTCACTGAGGACCTAGCACATAGCCAGGTCGATATGTCCTCAGGTTGTATCATCCATTTTCGAGATCCCGATTTCAGTGCTGAACGGGGCGGCTATCATCCGGTAGAGATTAGCCTTAACAATTTAGGTCACATTCAATACGTCACCAATTTTGCTTATGTGGGTGATGGGCATCACGCTGAATTAGTTAAAGAGCTAGACTTTGATCTTGCCTCTGGCCAGTTTCAACATAGGGGCAACAACTTCCCTATTTCTGAATGTGCTGAGCTATTTGAAACCTGGCAGAGTAATTTTTGCGCCTATTACCTGTTCAATGTGTTTAACGTCACCGTACAAGCGCAGCGTTAACAAAGTGACTAACCATAGCTTGTGTTAATTCTTGATAAATGAAAGTAACCCGTTTTCGTAATAGCTTGCCGGCAACATTAACGAAAGCACTAGCTGGGCTTCTGTGCAATCCGCAACAAGCCTAACTTTTGTTAATACACATTAACAAAAGCTAGGTCACTAAGCGGCTTACTTTAACCGCTTGATAGTAAGCGGCAGCAACCAAGTCCAACCACACCCTCGCCACAAATAGCACCACCCATTAAATTTCCAGGAGGCACACCATGAATACAGTACACGGCAGACACATCAAACAACAGTTACAACAAAGGTTCGAAACCTATTACCAACAGATTCACCAGCAGCAAACAGACCCGGTTAGCCTGTATCTGGAAAGCCTAGCCCCTTCAGGCCGCCGTTCGGTAAAAAGCCTGCTTTGCAGTGCAACTGAGATAGTCGGCTTCGGGGGGCAGCTAGAAGAAATGCCTTGGAACCTCATCGAGTATCGGCATCTAGCCTTGATCAGAAACACGCTTAAACAAAAGAAAAAAAGTGCCAACACCATCAATTTAGCCTTGTCCGCAGTACGCGGTGTCATGAAAGCGTGCTTCCATTTAAAACTGATCAATGCCGACCATATGCTATTGCTTAAAGGCATCAGTGCCGGACGCAGTCAGCGCCTACCTAGTGGCAGGAGCTTGAACAAAGGTGAATTGGCAAAGTTAAACCGGTGTTGTAAGCAGGACAAAACCATCATCGGCAAACGGGATTATGCCGTCATCGCCTTATTGTTAGCCACAGGCATCCGGCGTTCAGAAGTCATAGCCGTTACCGTCGATGACTACAATACCAGGACTGGTGTACTCAACATTCAGTCGGGAAAAGGCGATAAACAACGCACCGCCTATCTGAACACTGAAAGCCGACAGGTTATCCGTCAATGGCTAACCGCACGAGGAAAACTCCCCGGCAGTCTGTTCAACCCTATTACCAAAACCGGCACCATCTTAAGCAAAGCCCTGAGCAGCCAAGCTATTTACGACATTATCAAATTACGCTCAGAACAGGCCTGTATTGAACCGATCAGGCCACATGACCTAAGACGTACCTTTGTCACGCAGTTACTGGACGCCGGTGTCGACATTAACACCACCCGCCAGTTAGTGGGTCACACCGACATTCAGACCACGGCCCGTTATGACTGTCGTGATCAGAAAAACCAGCAAAGAGCAGTGAAGCGTTTGATGTATTAAGCGGAAACAACCACCGACGCTGAATCAGCACACTTTAACTTAACAACTAAATTTACTACAGGAATTACCTCATGCCCTTACTCATTGAACATATCGATGCCATAGCCCGAAAGAAACAACGCGATGTTTTATATGTGACGTTTAATCCGATGCACATGCCCGATAGCGACGGGTGGGAGAGTGACTCTTACGACTGGGAACAGGACCCGATGCGTCAGACAGTCTGCCAATGGCTCACGGAACATGGCGTCCCCTGGCAATACTGTAGCTATTTTGCCAATGAAGACTATATGTGCAGCTATGAAGGACAAATTTATCTGGACGTACCTTACGATGACAGCAATCCGTTATATGCGTTAGTGCGTGATTATCTGGAAAATCCCGATGGCAGCATGCGTTTTGAAACGGTTGGTTTTTGGGTTTTACCCTTGGAAACCGCCATGAAGAACGCTCATCACGACGAACCAGGCTTTTGGGAGCGATGGGCCGAAGACTTTTAATTGACAGGATCATTCGCACCGATAGACGCGATCATGCGCTGATGGCCTTGATACTGACAACAAGACGGCGTCGCTCTGAAGTAGTCATCCTCGATTTTGAAGACTATAGCAGCAAAACCGGTCCAGACCGGCAACGTCAAACCTCATGGCTTGCGGCGCACCAAGATATTCAAGCTACCGCCCATTATGTCTTTCGATCATGGAAAGACCAGCAGAGAGCCGTACATCCGTTAAAAAAGCACAAGGAAAAATGACTATGAACGACACTAGATTCACCCACGCTTTGAACATCGTTTTAATGTTGGACGAAGGCGGTTGTTTGAAGCAAGGAGGCGACCTTACTGATCCAATAAATAATCAGGAACTGGGCAAGCAGTGTAATAAACAGATTAAAGCCATCCTTATTATCTATGAGTTTCTCTTGCAACTCTATCCAGAAAAACCTGATGAGAATAATTTAAAACAAGAAAATCCTATAAGCGACAGACACTACCTACATTTCGGCGATTGCGACATCAATTAAAAACCACTTTTAATTTCACCGGCCATTATACCCATTAGGAGAACCAGATGACCCACATTCATAAAAGTCCATTGTTTGATCTAGGACAGACCGTGACAACACCCGGCGCTATCGAAGCACTACAGGCATTAAACATCTCGCCCACCTGAGAGACCATCAAGATTTGGGTGATAACCGAGGCAGGCCGTTCGGTAACGACTTTGCGGCTGCCTGATGACTACTAATCCCTGGAGTTGATGGTGCGTAGCGTAAAAAATTCTACCCATTAGGCCAAGGCAAGAAAGTCGGCCGCTACATCGGCCAGCAAGATATACGATGTTATCGGCCTCCGTTGGGTTATGGCGCCATAGCCGAGTCGATAGAGTATCACCCGTTGACATAAGAGCAGTTTGCTCAGTCGGTATGGTGGATATTTTTAAGCCGGAGGACCCGCCATGCACGAATCTGACAGATGAACTCCATTCATTCCAATCTGCCCCCCCCCTGAATCGGCTTAATCTGGTTCAGTTATTTATAATCATTTTAATGGGAATACTAACATGATCAAGAATCTTACCCTTCAACAGGCGGCAACGGCCATTGTTGCCGCTGAGTCTATTCTGATTACCGCGGGTGCCGGTATGGGCGTGGATTCTGGGTTGCCCGATTTTCGAGGGCAACAGGGCTTCTGGAAACTTCATCCTCCGTATGTCGCAGCAGGATTGTCCTTTAGCGATCTAGCGAATCCAATCTGGTTTCAACGCAATCCGGCCAGGGCATGGGGCTTTTATGGCTACCGTTATCAACGGTATCAACAGACCAACCCACATCCCGGTTTTGCGATACTGAAGCGTTGGCAGGATAACGCTCATCAACAAGGGTTTGTGGTGACCAGTAATGTCGATGGTCAATTTCAAAAAGCCGGATTTTCAGAGGAACGCATTTATGAATGTCATGGTGCAATCCGATATTTGCAATGCAGTGCATCTTGCAAGAACGAAGTCTGGACAGACCCAGAGTTGAGCTTTGATATTGAACCACAGCAATTGCTTGCAACCGGGAATCTACCGAGGTGTCCGCATTGCGGCGAACTGGCAAGGCCGAATGTCCTGATGTTTGGCGACCGCAATTGGCTATCAAGCCGATCAGATCAACAACGCCAGCGTTTTTACGCTTGGAAAAGCGCTATGACGAATAAGAAGGTCGTGACCATAGAACTAGGAGCGGGCTCGTCAGTCGGCGGTATTCGCTGCATGGGCGCATCGATGCCGGGCACCTTAATCAGAATCAACCCCAGAGAAACACAAGGACCACCGGGAACAATTTCCTTAGCGATGGGTGCCCTGGAAGCACTGCAAGCCATTGATGCGGTTATTCAAAACCAATGCGCTTGAAGCCAGTACTATAAAAGCAACAGCGAATTAAACCCAATTTCGGCAGCGAATTAGGTAACAGTCGCCTATCTATCAATGCTAATTTAACAACAAGATTAACACTCAGTCGCAGCTATCGTATTGCATCATTCTGCGATGTCTGGCGTTAATCTCCACAACCGGAGTGAAACCATGTCAATTCAACAAATCATCAAACGTGAAGGTCAATGGCCAGTCTATATCTGGACAGACGAATGCGATGAAAAATCAAAGCAGCAACTCAGCAATATCGCCCAACTGTCCTTTATTAACCACCATGTTGCAGCCATGCCTGATGTGCATGTCGGCAAAGGAGCAACCATCGGCTCTGTGATTGCTACTACCCAAGCGATTATCCCGGCGGCAGTGGGGGTAGATTTAGGCTGCGGAATGATTGCTTGTCGTTTGTCACTCAATGCCAACGATATTGATGAACAATCCATCCTTAAAATCTACAACCAAATTCACCGCGATGTGCCGGTGGGTCGCAATCAACACCAGAGTGATCGAGCCTTGACCGATATTGCCTTGCCGTTTGCTGATGAACTGAAAATCATTATCCATAAACACCCGAAGTTAAGAAAAGCTTTCCGCAACTTTGACAACTGGATTTATCAGATGGGTACGCTGGGTTCCGGTAATCATTTCATCGAAATATGCCTTGATGAAGCTCAACATGTCTGGGTGATGTTGCATTCAGGCAGCCGAGGCATTGGTAATGCCATTGGCAGCTATTTTATTGAACGGGCCAAGAAAGACCTGCAAAAGTGGGATGTCCATTTACCGGATGTAGACTTGGCTTATTTGCAGGAAGGCAGCGTTAATTTCGATGACTACATCGAAGCCGTCGACTGGGCGCAACGTTATGCCTACCAAAACCGTCAGGCCCTGTTGGATTTAGTGTTGACAGGCATGCACCGGCATTTGCCAATGCCGTTTACGGTCACCCGTGAAGTGGTCAATTGCCACCATAATTATGTCGCTCGTGAACAGCATTTCGGCGTCGACAGTTGGGTGACACGCAAAGGGGCGATTCGTGCAGGCATAGGCGAGATGGGGATTATTCCGGGCAGTATGGGCGCCAAGTCCTACATCGTGCGAGGTAAAGGCAATGCCGATTCGTTTTGCTCCTGTGCTCACGGTGCCGGTAGGAAAATGAGCCGAACCGAAGCCCGGCACGTTTTTACCGTCGAGGATTTAAAACAGCAAACTGCCGGTGTGCAATGTAAAAAGGACAACAGCGTGTTGGATGAAATACCTGGGGCTTATAAAGACATTGATACCGTCATGGCAAACCAGGACGATCTGGTTGAGGTGGTGCATACCTTAAAGCAGATTATTACCATCAAGGGCTGATGAAGCGCGCCAGTATTTTTTGCGAAAGTTAAAATGGGTCCATCCGAGTTTGGCAGCAAAAAATGACCTGGCAATTATGCCTTCGGCGGCCCGCGTTCGTCCTCCGTACATCGTAATAGTCAACTCATCATGCGTGAAATCAAAAGTCAGCACTAACGTGAATGAGTACTGTCAATGATTGCTATAGCCTTTTAATGCTATGACTTCGAGACTGTGCGCCTACACATGGGCCAATGTTTTGCCAATTGGTGAAAGACGACGAATGTCATGTGATGCCGTACCTGAGTGCTCTTCTGGTTTACGGCATTGTCAAACGCAGGGCAACGGAAGCAGATATTGCGCCCTGCTCTCCGCATGATCTTCGTCAAACGTTTGTCAGCCGATTACTTGAGCAAGGCGTTGACTTTAACACGGCTCGGTAATTAGCTGGATATGAGTACATTCAGACCACTGCATTGTATGACCGAAAACATGCAACGCCAAGCGATGGCGAGCTTTTGCTTTTAAGTACAATCAGACGCCAGAAAAAACCTCATAAAAACATGTTCGGCAAAACCGGCAAATCGATCATTTCACCATGATTTTTTGATTTCAAGACAGCGAAAAAATCAACAAAAAACAAAAGGAAAAACACTGCGAAAAAATGCAAAAAATATCATTGTAAAAACTAGATGTTTTTATTTGAAAAATAATTGCTATCAAAAAACACCGTAAAAACACGGGAAAAATCGCATTTTTGAAAACTGTAAATGAACTGCACCTCAACTTTATGCGGTGCAATTTATGTCAGCAAAAACACCTGAAACATTCAATTACATCCTCCCAAGGATCATTCGTATTCGTGATGCGCCTTTCTATCTTGGGATGGATAAAAATCGTTTTAACTCAGAGGTCAGACCTTCGCTAACCGAGATGAAAATCGGTACGCAGGGTATTGCCTTTGATCGCCTTGAATTAGATGCCTGGGTCGACGAATTAAAAAATCGTATCGGCAAAATCGGCACACACAAACTGGAGAATGCAACATGTCTAAAAAAATCCCTGGCCTTATCAAAAGGAACGATGTCTGGCACATCGACAAAGTTATCAAAGGCAGACGCGTTTGCCAAAGCACTGGCACAAGCGACCAAGAAGAAGCCGAAAGTTACCTCGCGCACTTAATAGAAGAGCATCGGCAGGCAACTGTTTATGGAGTTCGCCCGAAAAGAACTTTTAGGGAGGCTGCAACTAAGTATTTATTGGAGTCGCAAAAGGCTAGTCTTAAAGACGCAGCACTTCATCTCAAATTGCTGGATGAATACATCGGTGACCTGCCGCTAGAATCAATTCATATGGGAACTTTGCAAACATTCATTCAAGATAGGAAAACTCAGTGTGTAAAAAACAGAACGATTAACTATGCCTTGCAGACTGTGAGGCACATTCTGAACATGGCGGCAATGGAGTGGATTGATGAATATAGTTTAACTTGGCTGGTGACGGCTCCCAAAATAAAGTTGCTGTCTCAATTGGATGCCAGGAAGCCCAGTCCATTATCCTGGGAGCAGCAGGAGAGGTTATTTGGCGAACTGCCTGAGCACTTGGCAAAGATGGCGTTATTTAAAGTTAACACTGGCTGTCGGGAGCAAGAGGTCTGTTCCTTACGTTGGGAATGGGAGGAGTACATTCCAGAACTTAAAACCAGTGTGTTTATTGTCCCCGCCCATGTTGTCAAAAATCGGATGGCACGGGTGGTGGTTCTAAACAGTTTGGCTAGGGCTGTGATTGATCAATTGCGAGGTCAGCATCCAGAGTTTGTATTCACTTACAAAGGCCATCGTGTTCAGGCCATGAATAATTCGGCTTGGCAGAAGGCAAGAAAACGTGTGGGTTTAACGGAGGTGAGGATTCATGATCTAAAGCATACCTTCGGACGACGCTTAAGGGCTGCGAGTGTGTCGTTTGAAGACCGGCAGGATTTGTTGGGACACAAGTCGAGCCGGATCACAGATCATTATTCATCAGCGGAACTGGGCAATCTGATTGCGGCTGCTGAAAAGGTCTGCATAACTCAAACACGCAAAAGTCACGCAACGATTTAGGAGGACATAAAAAAAGGGAATCAAAGACGTTATATGTCATTGATTCCCTTTAGGATTCTTGGAGCTGGCGATGGGAATCGAACCCGCGACCGGCTGATTACAAATCAGCTGCTCTACCGACTGAGCTACACCAGCGAAGAAGCGCGTATTATACACAACAATTTTTTCTTGGCTAGTACTTTTTTGGCTTTCTTTTTGCCTTGTTTTTGTTGACCGGCTGCGGCTTGCTTTTCCCTGAGCGGATGTTGTCCGGTCCGGTATATTTGGTTTTAAAGCGTTGGATTTTGTCGGGCATTTCAACTGTGCCTTTGGGTTGAAAGCTGGGGATTAAATGCTGCTTGCCGTTGCCGATCAAATCGCTGCGGCCCATGTCTTTTAAGGCTTCGCGCAATAACGGCCAGTTTTTGGGGTCGTGATAACGTAGGAAGGCTTTGTGCAGGCGGCGCTGCTTGACGCTTTTGGGTATTGGGATGTCCGCTACGGTGCGGCCGACTTTATGCAGTGTGTCTTTGCCGGAGTGATACATGGCAGTGGCGATGGACATCGGCGACGGTAAGAAGGCTTGCACTTGGTCGGCCCTGAAGTCGTTGCGCTTTAGCCATAATGCCAGGTTGAGCATGTCTTTATCGGTCGTGCCGGGATGCGCGGCGATAAAGTACGGGATCAGGTATTGCTCTTTACCGGCTTCTTTGGAAAACCTGTCGAACATGTCTTTGAAGCGGTCGTAAGTGCCCATGCCCGGTTTCATCATTTTGGATAACACGCTTTGCTCAGTGTGTTCCGGGGCGATTTTAAGGTAGCCGCCGACATGGTGGGTGACCAGTTCCTTGACGTATTCCGGCGATTCCACGGCCAGATCGTAACGCAAGCCGGATGCGATAAAAATTTTCTTGATGCCGGGCAAGGCGCGGGCTCTACGGTAGAGTTTAATCAGCGGAGTATGATCGGTATTCAGGTTAGGGCAAATGCCGGGATAAACGCAGGACGGCTTGCGGCAAGCGGCCTCGATTTTCGGGTCTTTGCAGGCCAGCCGGTACATGTTGGCGGTCGGGCCGCCCAAGTCGGAAATGTGGCCGGTAAAAGCGGGCGAGGTGTCGCGGATGGCTTCGATTTCCTTGATGATGGAATCTTCCGAGCGGCTTTGGATGATCCGTCCTTCGTGCTCGGTGATCGAGCAGAACGTGCAGCCGCCGAAGCAGCCGCGCATGATGTTGACCGAATGCTGGATCATTTCAAAGGCGGGCACGTTGGCGTTGCCGTATTCTTTATGCGGTACGCGGGAATAGGGCAGGTCGAACACGCCGTCCATTTCCTTGGTGGTCAGCGGAATCGGGGGCGGATTGATCCACACCTGCCGCGTACCGTGCAGCTGAATCAACGGGCGCGCATTGCCGGGGTTGGTCTCGCCATGCATGACTCGCGAGGCGTGGGCGTACAGTATAGGGTCGTCTTTTACCGCTTCGTATGAGGGCAATCTGATTACGGTTTTTGCTCTTTGATCCTTGATGAGTTGCCTATCGAAGCGAACCACTTTTTCGCCGGTATTATCATCAGGTTTTTTATCGCAAGCCGGTTCTTCCTGATAAGGGTTTTGCGGCGGCGTGACTGCTCCCGGATGATCAATATCCGTGGAATCCTTAACAGCAAAATCTTCCGGTATTTGTTTAACGAAGTGCACGGTGCCGCGTATGCCTTTCAGGTCCGATATGGCTTCGCCGTTAGCCAGGCGATGGGCGATTTCGACGATCTGGCGCTCGGCATTGCCGTAAACCAACAAGTCTGCTTTGGAATCCAGCAGTACGGATTTTCTAACTTTATCCGACCAGTAATCGTAATGCGCGATACGGCGCAAGCTGGCTTCGATGCCTCCGATGATAATAGGCACATCTTTGTATGCTTCACGGCAGCGGTGCGAGTAGACATTGACCGCACGGTCAGGGCGTTTGCCCGCTGCGCCGTTCGGGGTGTAGGCATCGTTTGAGCGGATTTTTTTATCCGAGGTGTAACGATTGACCATCGAATCCATATTGCCGCCGGTCACGCCGAAAAACAGCTTGGGGCGGCCCAGCTTGGCGAAATCTTTGGCGCTGGTCCAATCGGGTTGGGAAATGATGCCGACTCTGAACCCTTGCGCTTCCAGCAGCCTTCCAATCAGCGCCATGCCAAAGCTCGGGTGATCGATATAGGCGTCGCCGGTCACTAAAATCACATCGCAGGCGTCCCAGCCGAGGTCGTCCATTTCAGCCTTGCTCATCGGCAAAACAGAGGCGACGCCAAAGCGCTGCGCCCAGTATTTCCGGTAGCTGAAAAGGTTGGGTTCGGTTTGCAAAGCGGTAGACATTATTTTTGTATCGAGTTGTTGATGACGCTGGAGTTGTGTTTGGCTATATCTTTTAAATAAGAGATAAATTCAATCTGGTAAAGCTGTTCGAGAATGATGGCTCTGGTTCTTAAATCTTTCATGGAATGGAGCGGGGCACTCTCATTAAAGGCCAGGCCGATAATATTGCCCCGGCCTTTGACCGGAAGAAACAGGATTCTCCAATCGAAAGTGCGTCCCAGCCATAGGGCGACTTGTTGGAACATAGGGTTGCTGGTACCGCCCCAAAGATTGATGACCAACATGCCGTCTTTTTTCAGCAAGGCTTTGCAGGCATCGAAAAATGCATGATTAGAAATAGATGGTGCCATGCCTTCATGATCGAACGCATCGATAAACATCAGGCTGTATTGTTCACTTTGGCTTTCTGTTCGTTGGCGTACATATTTTGCGCCGTCATCGACGATAACTTTCAGGCGCGGGTCCAGGGGCAGGCCGAAATGACTGCGCGCGATTTTGACTACGCTTTCCCGGTATTCTATGACTTTCAAGCGGCAGTCCGGGAAATGATGCAGCAAGTGTTTGGTTAACGATCCGCCTCCCAGGCCGATGATTAATGCCTCGTCATCAAGCGTGGGTTTGAATAACATCCAGATGGTCATCGCCCGCACATAATTCAGATACAGTTTGTCCGGCTCGGCCAGCAGCATACTGCTTTGCCGGGGAAACGAGCCAAAGTGCAGCGATCTTACGCCATCGCACTCGACGACTTCCAAAATGCCGTCATCATCGTGGCTTTCGTGGATAACCCTGCCTTCATATCTATACATAAACGCGGTAAGTTCTTAAAAGAGTGGCTAAATATTATACAGGAGATAAGGGTTAGCTGGTGTGTTGATCGGCTCTTGCCGACGATTCAGCGAGTATAGGAGAGGGAGAACAAAACTGCGGGGGACACGAAGTTTACTAGGGTAAAGCTTCGTGTCCCTACAGGAGTACAAGGCTTGCCTTGCATAATAAACCGTCCAAAGCTTCCGCTCCTCGGCAAATTGCTCCTGCATCGCCTAAAGCGCCTACTGTTGGTGCTCTACCTCCTGCGTCCATGTAGGCAAAGCTAGCTTTGAACTCCGAATGGATTGTCATTCACAGAGGCCGGAACGAAAATGGAATAGGTCCGAATAATTCCTTTCTGCCTAAGTTGATGCCGCTAATCAGCCATCCTGGTTTATTTTTGCAATAATCGCTTTTAAATGCTGGTCGCTGTCCTGGTTATCGACCTGACAAGTTCCTGCGTTCATATGTCCGCCGCCGTTATAGCTAAGGCACAGTTCCCCGACATTGGTATTTGAGCTGCGATTCAAGATAGATTTGCCTATTGCAAATACGGTGTTTTGCTGCTTAACCCCCCACATGACATGGATGGAGATATTGCACTCGGGATACAACGCATAAATCATGAAACGATTGACTGCATAAATCGTCTCTTCATCGCGCAAATCCAATACGACCAAGTTATTATATAAGGTAGAGCAGCGCTGGATCTGCTCTTTGGCCGCCGCTTCGTGCTCTTTAAACAGTTTGATTCGTTCCTGAACGTCGGGAAGTTGCAGAATGTCATCAATAGTATGATTCTTGCAGTAATCGATAAGGTTCATCATCAATTGATAGTTCGACACGGTAAAGTCCCTGAATCGACCTAAACCGGTGCGTGCGTCCATCAGGAAATTCATTAACACCCAGCCTTCCGGGTTTAAGATTTCTTCCCGGTTGAATTGCGCCGCATCGCTTTTATCCACAGCGTCCATCATTTCATTCCAGTTGGCAGAAAAGCGGGATGCGCCGCCGTAATAGTCGTAAACAACTCTTGCAGCTGAAGGGGCGTCCGGGTCTATGATGTGATTTTCGGCTTTTTCATTGCGAATGGTTTCACTTAAATGATGATCGAACGCAAGGTGAACACCTTTGACATAGGGCAGGTTGGTAGTGATGTCGCGGTCGTTAATCTCGATAATGCCGTCTTGCATGTCCTTTGGATGAACGAAAGTGATGGAGTCAATCAAGTCCAGTTCTTTTAATAAAACAGCGCAGATTAAGCCGTCAAAATCACTGCGTGTAACGAGTCGAAATTTTTGGTCTGTCATGGTGTTACCTTGGTTTAGAGGGCAGGGGCTCATATCTGAGCCCCTGCTTGTGGTTAAAATAGGCCGGTGATCTTGCCGTTATTATCGATATCAATTCTTTCCGCAGCAGGCACTTTAGGTAAGCCGGGCATGGTCATCATATCACCGGCAATCGCTACAATAAAGCCGGCGCCGTTTGCCAGACGAACATCCCTGATTTCAATGACATGCCCGGAAGGCGCGCCTTTGGAGTTGGGATTGGTTGAAAATGACATTTGGGTTTTTGCCATGCAAATAGGAAACTTGCCGTAATCTGCATTCCATGCAGTCAGCTGTGCTTTCACTTTAGGGCTTGCGGTGACGCTTGCTGCGCCATATAGCTTGGTGGCAATGGCTTCGATTTTTTCCCAGAGGCTCAGGTTTTCATCGTAAACGAAGTTAAAGCCCGGTTCGCGATGATCAACGATGTCGCTGACTGCGTTGGCCAACGCCTCCGCACCCGCGCCGCCTTCAGCCCAATGCTTGGAAACTACGCACTTTGCGCCCAAGGCTGCGCATTTTTGCTGTAGCAAGGCGATTTCCGCATCGGTATCGAAGGTGAAATGATTAACGCACACTACACAAGGCAGGCCGTAATGGTGGGTGATGTTGTGGTAATGACGCTCAAGATTTGCAAAACCTTGTTCAAGGGCGGCCAGATTCTCCTGATTTAATTCTTCTTTAACCACGCCGCCATGGAATTTAAGCGCTCTTACCGTAGCGACCAGCACCACGGCAGACGGTTTAAGTCCGGCCATGCGGCATTTAATGTCGATAAATTTTTCAGCGCCCAAATCAGCGCCGAAACCCGCTTCGGTCACCACATAATCGGCCAGTTTCAACGCGGTTTTGGTGGCGGTCACGGTGTTGCAACCATGGGCAATATTGGCGAATGGTCCGCCGTGAATGATTGCGATATTGTTTTCCAGTGTCTGCACCAGGTTCGGTTTGATAGCATCTTTTAGCAAGGCCGCCATCGAGCCTTGTGCATTCAGGTCGCGGGCATAAACCGGCGTTACTTTGTCGGATTTGTAGCCGATCACGATGCGGCCCAGGCGTTCTTTAAGATCAGCGCGGCTGGTAGCTAGACATAAAATCGCCATGACTTCGGAAGCCACCACAATGTCGTAACCGTCTTCACGCAAATAGCCGTTGGCGGGGCCGCCCATGCCGACCACGATGTTACGCAGGGCGCGGTCGTTCATGTCGACAACGCGTTTCCATTGGATGCGCCGTGGATCGATGTCCAGCGCATTGCCGTGATTGATATGGTTGTCGATTAACGCCGACAGCAGGTTATGCGCCACGCCGATCGCGTGAAAATCGCCGGTAAAATGCAGGTTGATGTCTTCCATCGGCACCACTTGAGAGTAGCCGCCACCCGCAGCACCGCCTTTTACGCCAAAGCACGGGCCTAATGACGGTTCGCGCAGGCACATCATGGTTTTTTTGCCGATGCGGTTCATCGCATCGCCCAAGCCGACGGTGGTGGTGGTCTTGCCTTCACCGGCCGGGGTAGGGCTGATCGCGGTAACCAGAATCAGTTTGCCGTCTTGTTTATCGGAAAGGCTGTTGACGTATTCCAGCGACATTTTGGCTTTGTAATGACCGTAAGGGTCAAGGTGTTCGGCATCGATGCCGTATTGTTCTTTAACCAAGCCGATGATCGGTTTCATGTTGGCTTGTTGGGCGATTTCTATATCAGACATTATTTATCCTGAGTTTATGTTTGGTATTTATTTAAAGATTGATGTAAGAATATCGGGGCAGCTAGTTATGTCCAAGCAAGCGCCCATCTAATTCGCGGTAGGCAGGAAAAGCCGTGTCGAAACTGAGTAAGCGCGCACCATAAAGCAATGCGGTAGCTATAATAATTCTATCTTGTGGGTCTTTGTGATGTTCGGGTAGAGCAACTGCCTGGATACC
Organism: Methylobacter sp.; assembly: GCA_036561025.1. Classification (GTDB taxonomy): domain Bacteria; phylum Pseudomonadota; class Gammaproteobacteria; order Methylococcales; family Methylomonadaceae; genus Methylobacter_A. The sequence goes on from DATBQB010000040.1 coordinate 33,069, forward strand.
GATTTGAGCCGTTACAGGTAAAATTTGAATATCTGTGCTGTGTTCTATTTGACTAAACCAGTGTTCAAAGGGCATATTCAAATCGATTCGTCCATGGCGCACTAACCAAGCCATTTCAAAACATGAAATGGCTGAGATGCTTACTTCGTCCGCTTCTTCGATTAGCGCAATAATTTCTGGCGACAATTTTCCAGGTATTTGATTAATCCACCAGTGCCAGATATGTGTATCCAGCACGATCATTCAATTTGCCCCCAATCTGCCACTGAAACAGTAGACATTACATCACCTAATTCCTTTACTTGTCCTGCAAATTGCGGAGGAGGTATGCGACGTTTTTTAGTTGGTTTTGGTTCGGCTTCATCAATGGTCATTACTAAGATTTCTACTCGCTGATGGGCAAATGATGCGGGCAGATCGATAACAAGATGCGGCGTGTCCAGGGTTTGAATGGTACGTTGAATTTGCATGGTTGCTCTCGGAATAAATACAAAAATTTTATGAGGCCGAAATGTCGGGCAACGAAAAGCCGTCGCCTCGGCAATTGCTCCTGCATCCATGCAGTCGTAAAGCGCCTACTTTTGGTGCCCGACCTACCTATTAACTGTAAACCGGAAACCGTGCGCAAAGATTGCTGACTTTCTCGCGCACTGCGGCGATGACATTTTCGTCTTCCATATTTTCCATCACATCGCACATCATATTGGCGATTTCGATCATTTCAGCTTCCTTAAAGCCGCGCGTGGTCGGTGCCGGAGTGCCGACTCGAATGCCGCTGGTCACGAATGGCGATTGCGGGTCGTTAGGCACGGCGTTTTTGTTAACGGTGATATGCGCTTTGCCCAAGGCCGCGTCAGCTGCTTTGCCGGTAATGCCTTTGGCGATCAAGGAAACCAGCATTAAATGATCGTCGGTACCGCCGGAAACGACGTCGAAGCCGCGTTTCATAAACACTGCGGCCATGGCTTGGGCGTTTTTAATCACTTGTTGCTGATAAGTGCGAAACTCGGGTTGCATCGCTTCTTTAAACGCAACGGCTTTGGCCGCGATCACATGCATCAACGGGCCGCCCTGAATGCCGGGGAAGATGTTGGAATCGAATTTTTTCTCCAGTTCCGGGTTGCTCTTGCACAAAATTAAGCCGCCGCGTGGGCCGCGTAAAGATTTGTGCGTGGTGCTGGTGACTACGTCGGCAATCGGCACGGGGTTGGGATATAAACCGGCGGCAACTAGACCTGCGACATGCGCCATGTCGACAAACAGGTAAGCGCCCACTTTATCGGCGATGTCGCGGAATCGTTGCCAATCCCAAACGCGTGAGTAAGCGGAAAAACCTGCAACAATCACTTTAGGTTTGTGTTCCAGCGCCAGGGCTTCAACTTGCGCATAATCGATTTCACCGGTTTCAGGGTGCAGGCCGTATTGAATGGCGTTGTAGATTTTGCCGGAGAAGTTGGGTTTGGCGCCGTGAGTTAAATGGCCGCCATCGGCAAGGCTTAAGCCCAGGATGGTGTCGCCCGGTTGAACTAGGGCCATGAACACCGCCATGTTGGCTTGCGAGCCGGAATGCGGCTGCACGTTAGCGTAATCCGCGCCGAACAATTCTTTGGCGCGGTCGATCGCTAATTGCTCGACTTTATCGACAAACTCACAGCCACCGTAGTAACGTTTGCCGGGGTAGCCTTCGGCATATTTATTGGTTAATTGCGTGCCTTGCGCTTCCAAAACCCGTGGGCTGGCGTAGTTCTCAGAGGCGATCAGTTCGATATGATCTTCCTGGCGCTGACGTTCTTCTTCGATGGCCTGAAACAATTCATCATCGAAGCCTTTGATGGTCATTGATTTTTTAAACATGGTGTTCTCCTGGATTAATATTTTTGTTTAAGGTGCAGGCTGGATCAGCAATATTTGCAGATCGGCGACATTGGTGCCTGTCGCGCCGGTATTCACTAAGTCGTTAGACGCTTTTAATGCAGCGTACGAGTCGTTATTTTCAAGTAACTCTATCGGATTTATGCCTGCTTGAGTCATGCGTTTTATCGTATTTCGGTCAACGATGCCGCCGGCCATATCGGTAGGGCCGTCGCGGCCGTCGGTGCCGCCGCTAAGGAATGCCCAGTTGCCGGTTAAGCCGTGTTGTTCTGCTGCAATCGCAAAAGCCAGCACCATTTCCTGGTTACGGCCGCCGCGTCCGTTACCTTTTAAAGTAACTGTGGTTTCACCGCCTGCCAATAGGGCTACGGGGTGGTTTACGGTAAGCGCTTTGGCGTGAAAAACCAGTTTTTCAGCTTCTTTTCTTGCCTCTCCGCACAAATTATCGCTGTACAGCTTCGTCTCGTAGCCCATATTCTGCGCGGTTTGTAGCATTGCATTGACGCTGATGGCATTGCTGCCGATCAGGGTATGTCCGGCATTCCTTCGGCTACGCTCAGGACAGGTTTTAAAAACGTCGTCGCTTGGCTTGGGCGTTTCGGCAATAATGCCCGATTTGCCCTGTTCCAAGTGTCTTTGGACATTGGCCGGTACCTGTTCCCAAACGCCTTTGGTTTTAAAAACCTCGATAGCATCGGCGTAAGTGGTGTCGTCGGCAACGGTCGGGCCGCTGGCAATGGCGCTTAAATCATCGCCCAACACATCGGATAAAATAAGCGCATGCAAATGGGCTGGAGCAGCCATTCGGGCCAGACCGCCGCCTTTTAGCTGCGACAAATGCTTGCGCACACAGTTAATCTGGTTGATCGTCGCTCCGGAGGCCAGCAGCAGATCGGTGGTAGCAATTTTTTCCTGCAATGTAATCTGATCGGCAGGGTAGGGGATCAGCGCCGAACCGCCGCCGCTCACCAGTACCAGCACCAGTTCGTTTTCTTTAGCATTACGCACATGATCGGCAATCATTTGCGCAGCGTTAAGTCCAGATGCATCAGGCAAAGGATGCGATGCGCCGATCACGTCAACATTGTCGATGCTTATTACATTTTCATAATTGGTAACGGCTATGCCTCTGCCTGCCAGCATTCCGGCAGGAATGATTTCTTGAGCTGCTTTTGCCATCGCACAAGCGGCTTTGCCGAACGCGATAAGATGGACTTTTGAGTGATTGCCAAACAGCTCCGGGACAAGGTGGCGTTTAACACCCTGATAAGGATCAGCCGCCGCTATGCCTGCCTGAAAAATGCTGGCGGCATCTCGTCTTATCGATGCCAAGTCGGCTGGATTTGCTAAAGGATTCATATAGTTAAGGATATGGATGTTTATGCCATTTCCTTAGCCAGAGCAAAGATATTTTCAGCATCGAAAACCTGCTTGTTGTCTTCAAATAACTTTGCGATACAAGCGCGATGTAAGGCCAGTTTTAGCGATCCGAAACCGATTGCGCCCCAGATAATTTTGCCGTTGCGCAGGTTGCCTTTGTCCATCACGTCAGTGCCCCCGATGCCCAGAGGAGGCGTAGCATTCGCATCGGCTATCATTTCGATGTTGGCATTATGCTGCCATTGGTCGGCCGAGAGCAGCTCTACCCCTGCCGCGCCAGTAGCAAAAACGATGTTTGCATGTTCAATGGCCTTGGCGCGGGCATCGTTATCGAATGCTTCAACAGGAGTCAGGTTTACGCCAAAGCGGGCTTTCATGTTGTCGCAGGCTTGAACGGCGCGCTCCATTTTACGGCCGGTCAATGTGACTTCTGCGCCCTCTTTAGCCAGCATCGCAGCGGCACGCTGACCTACCGGACCGGTACCGGCCAGCACTACCGCTTTTTTACCGGCTAAAGTACCGCTAGACGCAAGTTTTGCTACAGCGGCGGCGGCTGTGGTATTGCTGCCGTTACTGTCGAGCATGACCGAAACCTGAAAGCCAGGAAAAAAGTGTTTTTGCACTGCGGTAAATAGCGCCTGACCGGCAATCATGTCACTGCCGCCAACAAAAATGGCGGTGTTTTTCTTGTCTTTGGGGGCACGGGTAAACATCGTGCCTTCTACCAGAGCTGAGATGTTTTCAGGTGTCAATCCGCCGTGTCCGATTACATGATCTGCACCGCCATCATAGGCTACAACAGTATCGAAAACTGAAGGGTGAGTGTCTGTATCGAATTGGAATAACAGTTTTTTCATTAACTTACTCGTGGTGGGTTTGGCTAGTATGTATGAATGCGATTATTAAACCGGCATATTATACTCAATAAACAAAACACTGCCTTATTTAGCCCGTTTCCTGATTAGACATGGTTTGTAATCTTGACGTCTTTTTTTGATATGCTTGCTTGTAAAGGCTTATCTTCGTTATTATTTGTGAAAATTAAGTTATGCTGCGGTTGTTAGGCGTTGTTGGCACACCGCTCGTTACTCCTGCATCATGCAATCGTCGGGAATGGAGTATTTTCCGATTATCTTGGTGTTTTTCGACTACGCTTAGGAAAACAAAAAATTAAAGGAAAAACAGATGAAAACACCCGTTCATATTGCTGTAACAGGCGCCGCAGGGCAAATTAGTTATTCTTTGCTGTTTCGCTTGGCTGCCGGAGCGTTGCTGGGCTACGACCAGCCGATCGTATTACATCTGCTTGAAATAACCCCGGCGCTGAATGCCTTGCAAGGCGTGGTTATGGAATTAAAAGATTGCGCTTTCCCATTACTGCATCGCATTGAAGTTACCGACGATCCCAGAGTTGCGTTCAAAAATGTCGATTATGCCTTTTTGGTTGGTGCACGGCCAAGAGGGCCGGGCATGGAACGCAAGGATTTATTGGAAGTGAACGCAGAGATATTTGCGGTTCAAGGCAAAGCCTTGAGTGATGTCGCAAGCAGAAGTGTAAAGGTCTTGGTGACAGGAAATCCTGCAAACACCAATGCCCTGATTGCGTTGAGCAATGCGCCGGACTTAAGGCCGGAGAACTTTTCCGCAATGACAAGACTGGATCATAACCGGGCGCTAAGCCAATTGGCGGAAAAATGCGGCGTGTTGCCGGTCGATGTGAAAAACATGACTGTTTGGGGCAATCATTCGACTACGCAGTATCCCGACATCCATCATGCCAAGGTCAAGGGGCAGGACGCCTTGTCTTTGGTTGACAAGGCTTGGTACGTGAATGAATTCATTCCGATCGTTCAGCAGCGGGGAGCGGAAATCATCAAGGCCAGAGGGCAATCCAGTGCTGCCTCGGCCGCAAATGCAGCGATAGGCCAGATGAAAACCTGGGCTATGGGCACAGAACCGGGCGACTGGGTGAGTATGGCTGTGTTATCGGATGGCCATTACGGCATCGAACCCGGACTGGTTTACTCTTTCCCGGTAACAGTAGTCGACGGCGAGGTTAATATAGTAAGAGGTCTGGATATTAACGATTTTAGCAGGCAAAGAATGCGGATTACCGAGGTTGAATTAAAAGAAGAAAGGGATGCAGTTAAATATTTATTGAAATAGAAAGACGGTTTAAACCAAGTTCATCTGCAAGTGTGCTGTCATTTTAAATTAGGAATAAAGGTTTGTTGTTGCCGGGTTTTTAGGTTTATTGACAATAGTTCGATGAGCTGATACTTTGCCCCGCTGGCACTCGTCTTAGTGGAGTGCTAATTTTGGTCGCAGAGGTTGGTGTGAGTAATACGCAGGTTTTAAATGGGCGGTCGCTACAGCTACTGAAAACGCTGGTCGAACGCTATATCAATGACGGTCAGCCGGTGGGTTCACGGGCTTTATCCAAAGATTCGGATTTAAATTTAAGTCCGGCAACTATTCGCAATGTCATGGCCGATTTGGAAGATCTGGGCTTGGTACATTCGCCGCATACTTCAGCAGGAAGAGTACCTACGGTCAGCGGCTATCGCTTATTTGTCGATTCTTTATTGACTGTTAAGCCGTTGGAATCGAAAGATTTAACCCGGTTACATCAAGGCTTGGCGGTAAGCGAAGACACCGGCGATGTGATCGGCGTTGCATCGCGACTGCTTTCAGAATTAACCCAGATGGCCGGAGTGGTGACCTTACCGAAAAGAGAGCTGGTATGTCTGCGACATATCGAGTTCCTATCTTTATCTCACACCCGCGTACTGGTCATTTTTGTTACCAATGAGCAGGAAGTCCATAACAAGATCATCCACACCTCCAAAGTCTTCAGCCCTGCCGAATTGCAGCAGGCGGCTAATTATTTAAACTCGATTTATTCCGGACATAGCCTTGATGCGGTGCGCAAAGCCGTTGTAAAAGAATTGCAGGAAGATCAGGAACGGATGAGCCAGGGCATGCTGGATGCGGTAAAAATGGCGCAACTGGCGTTCGATCAGGACAATAAAAAAGACGATTATGTGCTGACCGGCGAAACCAATCTAATGGGCTTTTCCGAGTTGTCGGACATGGAGCGGCTAAAAAATTTGTTCGAAGCGTTCAGTCAGAAACAGGGCGTTATCCATTTGCTGGACCAATGCATGAAAGCCGACGGCGTGCAGATTTTTATCGGCGAAGAATCCGGTTACCGGGCTTTCGATCATTGCAGTCTGGTGACTTCGGCGTATTCGGTCAGTGATGAAGTGGTCGGGGTACTGGGAGTTATTGGCCCGACGCGCATGGCCTACGAGAAGATTATCCCTTATGTTGATGTGACGGCAAAATTGTTGGGCGCCGCCTTGAATCCAAAATCAACGACCCCACTATAAAGCAACGCAACTACCTTAGCAGTTTTGAAAAATGGAACGCCGATAACGCTGATAATTAAGATCAAATAAGATTTTTCTTGAATTATCCGATTTATCTGCGTTCCATTGTATTTGCTGTTGAGTCACATTAATTTTAAATATTAAGGAGCTATTAATAATGAGTACTGATCAGGAAGCGCCTGAGTCCCAGGTTAAAACTGAAAGCGAAACGGTTGCTGAACAGCCGCATACCGAATTAATCGAGCATGAGCCCACGATTGAGGAGTTACAGCAGGCGTTGGATCAGGCTGAGCAAAAAGCCCAAGAGAACTGGGATAAAGCGGTTCGCGCACAGGCGGAAATGGAAAACCTGAAAAGAAGAGCGCAAAAGGATCTGGAAGATGCGCATAAATTTGCTCTAACAGGTTTTGCCAAGGAATTGTTGCCGGTATTGGACAGTCTGGTGTTAGGTTTGCAGGCTGCGACAGGCGATAGCGAGGAAGTGAAAAAATTCCGGGAAGGCAGCGAACTCACAATTAAGCAGTTCGAATCAGTATTTGCAAAATTCAATATTGAAGAGATTGATCCGATCGGTCAGCTGTTTAATGCCCAACTGCACCAGGCTATGGCCATGCAGGCTGTAGAAGGCGCTGAACCGAATACGGTAATTAATGTTTTCCAAAAAGGTTACATGTTAAACGGACGCTTGCTCCGCCCCGCGATGGTTTTGGTTGCCAAAGCAGTCGAAAAAAAGCCGGCAGATATTAATAGCATTGATGAACAGGCTTGAAATCAAATAAAGCAGCCTCATATTTGTAACAACTTTTACTTTTTAAATAAATGGCAGGGGCAATCCCTTGTGGTTGCCTTTTTCTTTCAGGTATTAGAAACCAATGGGCAGGCACAAGACCCGCCCCTACACAATTTTAAATATATTCAAGTCTGGAGAGCCCAATGGCTAAAATAATCGGCATAGATTTAGGAACAACAAACTCATGTGTTGCGGTATTGGAAAATGGCGTCGCAAGAGTGATTGAAAACAGCGAAGGAGCGCGCACTACACCTTCCATTATCGCTTTCACCAGTGACGATGAAGTATTGGTAGGGCAGTCTGCAAAACGTCAGGCCGTTACCAACCCAAAAAACACGGTATTTGCGATTAAACGTTTGATTGGCCGTCGCTTTAAGGACGATGTCGTACAAAAAGACATCAAAATGGTGCCTTATAAAATCGTCGAAGCTGAAAACGGCGATGCATGGGTTGAAGTCCATGGCAAAAAAATGGCGGCACCCGAGATTTCAGCGCGCGTTTTGATGAAGTTGAAAAAAGACGCTGAAGCCTATTTGGGCGAAGAAGTCACCGAAGCGGTTATTACCGTACCGGCTTATTTTAACGACTCGCAACGTCAAGCAACTAAAGACGCCGGTCGTATTGCCGGTCTGGAAGTTAAACGTATCATCAACGAACCGACTGCTTCTGCATTGGCTTTCGGCATGGATAAGCCTAAAGGCGACACCAAAATTGCGGTGTATGACTTAGGCGGCGGTACTTTCGATATTTCCATTATTGAAATCGCCGAGATTGAAGGCGAGCACCAATTCGAAGTGTTATCGACCAACGGCGATACATTCCTGGGCGGTGAAGATTTCGACTCAAGAATCATTGAATTTTTGGCTTCCGAGTTTAAAAAGGAAAGCGGCGTTGACGTGCATAACGATCCGTTGGCCTTGCAACGTTTGAAAGAAGCTGCGGAAAAAGCCAAGATCGAATTGTCTTCAAGCCAGCAAACCGATGTGAATCTGCCTTACATTACCGCAGATGCATCAGGCCCTAAGCATTTAAACGTCAAGTTGACCCGCGCCAAACTGGAATCGTTGGTTGAAGAGCTGATTAACCGTACCAAAGGCCCTTGCGAAATGGCATTGAAAGACGCGAAGCTATCGGCATCGGATATTAACGACGTGATTTTGGTAGGCGGTCAAACCCGTATGCCGAAAGTGCAGGAAATGGTAAAAAACATTTTCGGTAAAGAGCCACGCAAAGACGTTAACCCTGACGAAGCGGTTGCTTTAGGTGCTGCGATTCAGGCGGGCGTTCTGGGCGGCGAAGTTAAAGACGTGTTGTTGTTGGACGTTATCCCGTTATCGCTGGGTATCGAAACAATGGGCGGCGTAATGACCAAGCTGATCGAGAAAAACACCACGATCCCGACCAATGCATCGCAGGTTTTCTCTACAGCGGATGACAATCAAACTGCGGTAACCGTTCATGTATTGCAAGGTGAGCGCGAAGTTGCAGCGGCAAATAAATCGCTGGGACGTTTTGATCTGGCCGATATTCCGCCGGCGCCGCGCGGCGTTCCGCAAATTGAAGTCGCATTCGACATTGATGCCAACGGTATTCTGAACGTATCGGCTAAAGATAAAGCGACCGGTAAAAAACAATCGATCGTTATCAAAGCATCCAGCGGTTTATCGGATGACGAAGTCGAACGCATGATTAAAGATGCCGAAGCGCATGCCGACGAAGACCGTAAACTGGCGCAGTTAGTAGCGGCGCGCAACCATGCGGACGGTATGATTCACGCAACCGAAAAATCGCTGAAAGAACTGGGCGACCAAGTCAGTGCCGATGAAAAAACCGGCATTGAGCATGCGATTGAGGCGCTAAAAGCAGTGCTTAAAGGCGATGATAAAGAAGCAATCGAAGCCAAAACTCATGACTTAACCGAGTTGTCAGGTAAACTGGCCGAACGCGTTTACGCACAAAAATCGGCGTCTGAAGGTGAAGCGTCCGGCGCTCATGCTTCTTCAGAGCATCATGCTACGGCGGATGACGGTGTTGTCGATGCCGAGTTTGAAGAAGTTAAAGACGACGACAAAAAGTAAAATGTAGGTTGGGGTTTATCCTATCCCCATATGCATTAACTTAAGGCATAAAAACCACGAAGAACACGAAGCTCGCGAAGAAAAAACTTCGCGTCCCTTCGTGTTCTTTTTGCGGTTTAATAACCCGTCTCTTATCCTCTTCACGGGTATCCCGGACAAAATCAGACGATGATGATCATCACAATCCAACAATAGAATATTGAACCATGGCAAAAGAAGATTTTTACAAGCTTCTCGGTGTAGACAGAAACGCCAGTGATGCAGAGATTAAGAAAAGCTATCGCAGCAAGGCGATGAAGTTTCACCCGGACAGGAATAAAGACAATCCGGTGGAAGCTGAGGCCAAGTTTAAGCAGATTAAAGAGGCTTACGAAGTTTTATCCGACCCTAAAAAGCGCTCCGCTTACGACCAATTCGGGCATGCCGGGATTGATCCTTCCATGGGCGGCGGGCGTGGAGCCGGCGGTTTCGGAGGGTTTAGCGGCGCTGAAAGTTTTAGTGATATTTTCGGCGACATTTTCGGCGGAGGAAGAGCGCATCAGCAGCGGAGTAACGTTCAGCGCGGCTCGGACTTGCGCTACAACTTGGAACTAACGCTTGAAGAGGCAGTATTCGGCACCGACGCCAAAATCCGCGTACCGGTGCTGGTTACCTGCGGCGAATGTAGCGGTTCCGGCGCTAAAAAAGGTTCCAGTCCTGTTATCTGTTCAACTTGTCACGGCCACGGCCAAGTCAGGATGCAACAGGGTTTCTTTTCGGTTCAACAAACCTGTCCAACCTGCCGCGGTACCGGCAAGCAGATAAAAGATCCTTGCGGCGTATGCTATGGTCAGGGGCGGGTTCAAGAAAATAAAACCTTGTCCGCAAAAATTCCAGCTGGCGTCGATACCGGCGACCGCATACGTTTGGCCGGAGAAGGCGAAGCCGGAGAATTCGGCGGCCCGGCAGGCGACCTTTACGTTCAGGTTCAGGTAAAAGATCATGAGATTTTTACCCGCGATGGCGCGAATTTATATTGCGAAGTGCCGATCAGCTTTCCTACCGCCTGTCTGGGCGGCGAGTTGGAAGTGCCCACCTTGAACGGCAAAGTGCTGTTAAAAATCCCAGCCGAAACGCAAACCGGCAAATTATTCAGGCTACGCGGCAAAGGCGTCAAGCCGGTCAGGGGTGGCCCGGTCGGCGATTTACTATGCAAAGTACAGGTCGAAACGCCGGTGCATTTAACCAAAGAACAAAAAGCCTTGGTTGAACAGCTCAGCGAATCCTTATCCGGTAGCGGTAAACATCACAGCCCGCAAGAGTCTTCATGGACTGACGGCGTAAAAAACTTTTTCGATAAATTAACAGGATAAGTCATGATGCGTATTGCTGTAGTAGGTGCGTCCGGCCGCATGGGCCTTTGCTTGATTAAAGCGGCGGCGCTGGCTAAAAATGCCGAATTGGCCGTTGCAGTTTCCCGTCCCGATAGCCTTGCGATAGGCCGGGATGCGGGTGAATTGGCAGGCATCAGCGTAGTTGGCGTTAAAGTCGTCGATGACTTGGCGTCCGTTGTCGATCAATTCGACGTCTTGATCGATTTTACCCGTCCCGATGCGTCAATGGGTTTCATCGAGACGTGTCGGCAGGCCGGAAAAAAGCTGGTCATCGGCACCACCGGTTACAGCGATGCGCAAAAAGCCCTTATTTCTGAGGCGGCTAAACACGTGGCGATCGTGATGGCGCCCAATATGAGCGTCGGCGTAAACCTGTCACTTAAATTGCTCGAGATGACTGCCAAAGTCATGGGCGATTACACCGATATTGAAGTAATCGAAGCCCATCACCGCCATAAAATCGATGCCCCATCCGGTACCGCATTGCGCATGGGCGAAGTGGTCGCCAACGCGTTAGGACGGGATTTAAAAGACTGCGCGATTTACGGCAGGGAAGGCAATACCGGCGAACGGGACAGAAAAACTATCGGCTTTTCAACCATTAGAGCAGGGGACATAGTCGGCGAACATACCGTCATGTTTGCCGACGACGGCGAGCGAGTGGAAATCACTCACAAAGCGACCAGCCGGATGACCTTTGCCAATGGTGCGGTCAGGGCGGCGGTTTGGCTGGCAGATAAGGATAGCGGATTGTACGACATGCAGGATGTTTTGGGGCTTTCTTGAAAACTAGAGTTGCGGATATGTGTAAGTGATTTCCGTTGCATATTATGTTTTGATTTCATCTATGGGTAATATTTGCTTACCATGCCTGATCGTAAGAATAGAAATTTGTTCGTCCTCTAGTTTATAAATAATACGGTAGTTACCATGAATGATCTCACGGAAATCCTCTTGCCTGATTTCAGGAACGATATGCCCGCTCCTTGGAAATTGTTCCAGTCTTTCGACTACCTGAAATATCGAGTTAACCCATTTTTTGGAGGCATTTAAATTGTCTTCAGCGATATATTGTGAAATTTCCGCCACACGGTCAATCGCCAATGGCGACCAGATTAATTTCACCTTTCAAGTCTCTTTAAAACTTCATCCCTCGCATCCTGATGGCTAACACCGTTTCCAGATTTTAATTGGGCGATTGAGAGGTGAATATCGTCCAGCAATTCAATTTTCTCTTGCATGGCTTCAAATTCACCGACATCCAGCAAAACCCCAACGCCTTTGCCGTGTTGAGTAATGACTAGCGGTCTTTTTGTGTCATGAACCTGTTTTATGAAAGAGGCCACGCCGGAACGAAACTCTGACAGGGGGCGAATATCTTGGTCTATGATCATTCTACGCATATTTTGAACCTCATAAGCACTGTTGTTTTGTACAGTGTAACGTACAGAATAACTCCATGACCAGTTTTTAAAGCGTAACGTTGCACTAAGCTATCGTCATGGCTTTTCACGACGAGTTTTTTATATAAAAGATTGATCGGTTAAAAACAGCTTTTGTTTGCTATATTGCTCACTACTAAATCCTTATAACAAAAAAAGCAATGCTAAGAATATTTCACACCGCAGATTGGCATCTCGGCCATCATCTACATGGCGTTTCGCGGCATCTGGAGCATCAGCAGTTCCTGGATTGGCTGCTGGATGAAATGCACAACAAACAGGGCGATGCGTTGATTGTCGCCGGTGATATTTTCGATTCGGCAAACCCATCTTCCGCCGCGCAATCGCAGCTTTATGAGTTTCTGGTCAAAGCCAGAACCCGGCTGCCGAATTTGAATATTGTTTTAATCGGCGGCAATCACGATTCAGCATCACGGCTGGATGCGCCATCGCCGATACTCAATGCGCTGGGCGTTACTGTAGTCGGCGGCTTGTCGCGCGACGATCAGGGTAATATCGATTGGGAGCGCTTGTTGGTGCCGCTGACCAATGCGGCAGGCGAGATTAAAGCTTGGTGCGGGGCCATGCCGTTTTTACGCAATGCCGATTTGCCATCGACTGCCATGGATGGCGGGAGTGTCGCGATCGGTATGGAACCGATGCGACTAGGCGAGCAAGACAGCGATCCGTTAATCACCGGCATGAAAACGCTTTATGCCGAATTGTTCGCGCAGCTGCAACAAAAAGCAGGCAATGCCGAAAGCCTGATCCTGACCGGGCATTGTTACATGGTCAATGGCGCAGTATCCGAATTAAGCGAACGTAAAATACTGGGCGGCAACCAGCATGCGCTGCCGGTTGAATTATTTCCCGATGAGATTGCTTATGTCGCATTAGGCCATTTGCATTTGGCGCAACGGGTCGGCGCGAATGAGCATATTCGTTACAGCGGTTCGCCGATTCCGCTGTCGTTTGATGAAAGCGATTATTCGCATCAGGTTGTTCAGGTTGAGATTAAAGCCGGTCAGCCGGTTGAAACAGCTAGCGTTAAAATCCCCCGTAGCGTTCAATTACTAAGAATTCCGAACGGCAAGGATTTTGCCGTATTGTCAGAGGTGATAGGGCAATTGGAAAACCTGATCCTCGACGATCTGCCGCTAGAGCAACGGCCGCTGCTTGAATTGCGCATTAGGTTAGAAAAACCTGAGCCGGGATTGCGCCAGCAAATTGAAGAAGTCATCTCCAAACTGCCGGTGCGTTTATTGAAAATCTCCACCGCATACAGCGGCCGCGAAAAAAGTCTGGCCGATGTGAAAATCGAAGAACGCCTGGAAGAACTGCAACCGCTGGATGTTTTCCAGCGCTGCTATCAAAACAAATATGACCGGGACGCGCCCGAAGCTATAAGTGCGTTGTTTAATGAGTTGGTTGAAAGCATGCAAGGAACGGAATAATGCGCATTTTGGCGATACGCGGAAAAAACCTGGCTAGTCTGGCCGAGCCGTTTGAGGTTTTGCTGAATTCCGGGCCGTTAGAGCAAGCCGGATTATTTGCCATTACCGGCCAAACCGGCGCGGGTAAAAGCACGATACTTGATGCTTTGTGTCTGGCGCTTTATGACAAAATTCCGCGGTTGCCGGACGGTCACGGTTTTGCGGTAGGCCATAAAGATGAAGATGAAAATCTGCGCGTGACCAGCAATGACGTGCGCTCGATATTACGCCGCGGCACCAGCAATGCTTATGCCGAAGTGGATTTTATCGGCAAAGACAAGCATCACTACCGTGCCCGCTGGGAAGTCAGCAAAGCCCGGGGCAAAGCGGACGGGCGCCTGCAACTGCAGGAAGTCACGTTGAGCAAAATTGACGACGGCCTGCGCATCGGGCAGGGCAAGAAGAACACGCTGGAAATGATCAGCGAACTGATCGACCTTAACTTCGACCAATTCCGACGCTCGGTGTTATTGGCCCAGGGCGATTTTGCCGCATTTTTGAAAGCCAAAAAAGACGAGCGTTCAAGCTTATTGGAGCGCATCACCGGCACTGAACTTTATTCCGAGCTGTCTATCGCCGCATTCGAGCGGGCCAGACAGGAAAAAGATGCGTTAAACCAGATTGCAAGCCGGATGCAGGATCAAATCCCGCTGGATGAAGAAGCTCGTCAACTACTGGAACAGCAACGGGATCAATTCATCAACCAATTGGCCGATCTGGATAAACAAATCGCAAGCAACCAAAAAATCATTGAGTGGTATGCCGAACTGAAAAAATTGCAAGATGCTGAACAGGCTGCTCGCTCTGCTCTTGCCGACACGCAACAGGCATGGGATGCTGCCGAAACCGAGCGGCAGTTAATCCAAAAAGTCGAAGCTGCGCAGCCTTTAAGGCCGCTGTTAAGCCAATATCAAACAGCAAACGCCGAACATCTGGATGCCCAACAAAAACTCAAAGACAGCAGCGAGCAACAAATAACCGTTGAAATAAAACTGCAAAGCGCAAAAGAACAGTTAGACGCTCAGGCAAAAGCATTAGCCGAAGCCGAACAGCAACAACAGCAGGCGCAATCGGTATTAATTAAAGCGCGGGCGTTGGATATCCGCATTGATGTCATCGGGCAAGCTGTCGGCGCTCTGGCCGCTGAAGAAAACCAATTGCTTAAAGCGTTGGATAGCGCCGAAAAAGAGCATCAATCCTTATTGACTCGACAAGCCGAACAAACCACGGCACTGCAACAGCTTAATAACTGGCGGGAACAAAATCAGGCGATTAAACCTATCGCAGCCGAATGGAGCCGGTGGGATGCCGAACTGGAACGCTATCAAACCTTGAACGCTCGGAAAACAGACGCCGAGCTCAACGCAAAGCAGTTAAGACTGGTGGTTACCCAGGATGAACTTGGCTTGGCAGAACTAAAGCTGGCGATTGATGACACTCACAAAAAACTGGAACAACATCAACAGACGCTGGCGCAACTGAAAACGCAGGACAGCCGCCAGTCGCTTGAAAATTTGCATCAATCAAAAGACGAGCTTGAAATTAAGCGCGAACATATCGCCTTGGCGCTGAAACTGGCGAATAATGCGCAGGAATTGCAACAGGCTATCAAGCAGGACACGGATAAGCTGGCAGCTACCGAACAAACGATTAATAATGGCACGCTGCAATTACAAACATTAAACCAGCAGCAGATGGCTAACAGTGCCGCTCTGGTCGAGGCAAAAAAAGCCTTGGATCTGATACAGGCAACGACGCACAAAAACGCCGAACAATTCCGCTCTTTATTGCAGGAAGATCAGCCTTGTCCGGTTTGCGGAGCGCTTGAACATCCTTGGAAAGATCATGCCGGCATAGGCAATGAACATGCGGCAACACAATCAGAACGGGTCGCTGAGCTGGAAAGCCAAAATGAAACGCTGATTAAAGCTATCGCCGAACTGGCCAAAAGCATCAGCCAAGGGCAGGAGCAAAAATCAGTATTGGCCGACAAGCTGGCCGAGGCGCAGACCAAACTGGCCCAATGCGGCAATGATTGGGCCGCTTTAGCTATGCATGATAAGCCTCATTTCCTTATCGCCGATAGCCAGCTTTTGCCTGCACTTAAAAGTCACGACGAGCAGATAAGTTCCGCGTTGGCGCTGATTAAGCAGCAGGAAAAAGCGGCTCTCGAATTACAAAGACAGCTTAAAGCGGCACAGGGTTTATTCGATGCCGCCAAGCTGAACAAGGAAAATTTATCTGCCGAACATGCCACGCTGGATAAGCAACATGCCAAAAACAAAGCCGATTTGGAACATATCGTCAACTGTATTCAACAGTTAGAACAACAACTACAAGCTATTATCGATTTATTGGCAACACCGTTCCGGCAGTTGGAAAATTGGCGATCTTGTTTGCAGGACACCACAACAGAATTCAGGCAAGACTGCGCGGCAAAAGCGCAGCAATTCCAGCGCACCGAGCAGCAGATTGAAACCGCTACCAAAGCCCTGGAAAAAATCAACCACGATGAAAAGCTCGCCGAGCAGGCGCTAAAACAATGCCTGCAACAACATAGGATTAAACAGGCCGAGTTAAACAGCCAAACAGCAGAGCAGCAAAAATTGTCAGTCGAGCGCGAGGCGGTGTTGCCAAGTGTTACTGCCGACAGTTATGAGCAAACCATCAACCAAAACATACAGGCCGCAAAGGCAGGTCACCAGCAGGCCGGTAACAGTGTCAGCCAAGCGGAAACAGAGCTGGCAACCCATAAACAAAATCAACAGCATTGGCAAACCGAGACCGGCAGACGTTGCGACAATCTGGAAAAAGCCCTAAGTGCGTTGAACCAGTCGCTGGAAAAGCAGGGCATTGATCTTGAGCAGTTAAGTCTATTGCTGGAAAAAGACGAGCATTGGCTGGCTGAACAGAAAACCCAAATGGCGGTACTGGAGCGCGCCTTGCAAGAGTCTGCGGCATTGTTAAAAGTTAAAGCCGACGATTGCCTGAAACATCAAGATAACCCGGTCGATAGGTCTGAGGAAGATGCCAACAATCAGTCGGCCGAATTGCAACAGCAACGGCAGATTGCGTATACCCAGAAAGAAGAGCAAGCCATACTGCTGCGGGAAGATGATAAAAAAATCGAAACCGGACGCCTGTTAAAAACCGAACTGGACATTCAACGAGACCGCTGGGAGCAATGGGAAAGCCTGAATGAATTGATCGGCTCAAAAAACGGCGCCAAGTTTCGTACTTTTGCCCAAAGCCTGACCCTGGAAGCGTTGCTGGCGCACAGTAACCAACATCTTGAAGACTTCGCCAAACGCTATGCCCTGCAACGCGTACCGGGCAGCGATCTGGAACTGCAAATCATCGACCGCGACATGGCTGACGACGTGCGTAGCGTACACAGCCTGTCCGGCGGCGAAAGCTTTCTGGTGTCCTTGGCGCTGGCCTTGGGCTTGGCGTCGTTATCATCCAATAAAACCCAGGTTGAATCGCTGTTTATCGATGAAGGTTTCGGCAGCCTGGACCCGGAAACGCTAGATATCGCCATCGCCAGCCTGGACACCCTGCAAGCCTTGGGCAGAAAAGTCGGCGTTATCTCGCATGTGCCTATTTTGGTTGAGCGGATTGGGGCTAAGGTGGTAGTTGAAAAACAGGGCGGGGGACGTAGTAGTGTTGTGATTGTTAGAGGTATTAATTAGCTTCCCAGCAGAACATGAACGGCTCCATTTCCTGTGGTGGTTCTCGATCTTGCCACGAGATATGCTCAAGAGCTGGGTAATAGCGTGGTCAAGTTCGCAGGCCAACTTTTTGGTTAGCTGGACAAATTTTTATCTGCTCAGGCGGCAGTTGATGGCTGTCTGCAAAATGCCTATATCGTTTTCCGAAAAAGGCAGATGAAGAAGAAAAATCGGGGAAAACGGCTAAAAGTGCCATTTATTTTGCGTTGTCAGCGGTGATTTTTGGAAAAATTAACGTGTTTGACAGCTTATAACAGGTTCAGCTGAATCATAGGTTCAGGGGTATTTTTACAGTGCTTTATTTTCCTTTAAAGGCTATTATTGTAAATTCTTATAAATTTGAAGAATATAAAATGATCAATCCGAAGCCTTCTTTTTTGGCAATTAAAGTGCGGATTTAACGAAAGATACTAAAAATGAAACGCATTTTTTCTATTTTCTTTATCTTTTTCGTATTTATTACCGGAGGTTATTGGTCTGTCTGTTCTAATGAAAGACCAATTATTTATTTCTACAATACAGAAACAAACATCAATAATTTTGCCACATTAAAAATGGCTTTTGACATTTATTTGGTGAATCATGGTGGCTATTACTTCCAACCTTTCGACCTTAGAGAAAATTTTGAATCAGTAATTCAGAAAAAAGGCGATATCTATTTATTATCCAGTTGGCATCTAAAGGCATTACAGCAGAAGAAAGTACCGCTGGAAATTGCTTTAATTGGAACATCCAAGGGTAACACAACGCAAAGAAAGGTATTAAGCGCGAAAAAAGACATTACCGATGTCTCTATGCTTAAGAATACCGTAGTTGCAGGCGCAGGAAGCGAAGAATATATCCAAAGCGTATTGAAGCAAATACTCGGCAAGGGGCAGGAGGCATTGCTTAAAGACATCAAAATACTCATTGTGCCCAAAGACATTGATGCTGTCATGGCGGTGGGTTTTGGTATGGCAACCGCTGCCATTTCCGCAGAAAGCGGTTTAGATAAGTTGGCGATGATGAATCCTAACCAATTTCGAGAACTACATAGCTTAGGTTTTAGTGAGAAGGATTATTTATTAATTGCAGCAACACTGAAAAAACCGGATCAACAAGAAGCTCAATTACTTGAGGTGTTACAAAAAATGTCCGAGGAAGAGGCAGGTGAAGCAAATTTAAAATTATTGGGCATAGATGGCTGGAGAACGTTGAAATGAAACGCTCCTTAATAATCACTCCAGCATTAATCTACTACATATCATCCATGGCATTATGCAAAATCTGTATTTCCTACATCACGGTGAGCTATGCAGGGGATACAACTCCAAGGATATGGAAAGTAGTGCCGCATCTGAAACAGCAATCCAAAGCAATACTGCAGCATAGCAGTATGTCGAATAACGACAGGGATCAACGATGAAAAGGATAAGTTTTTGTAAGTTCCTAATCCTGTTGACCGTTTTTTGGGCTAATGCCTGTTTTGCCCAGCCGAGTAAAATACTGATCGTTAACAGTGACAATGCTGTCTATCGATATGAAAAAATCGCTAGCGAATTTAAAAAAGTCTTACAACAGAATGCCTATCAATGGGTTGAATTCAACTTAGATAGTCATGCCGATACCGAAGCGGAGCTGAAACAATTAATCCAACAAGAAAATCCTGCGCTTATTTATTGCATAGGAACCAAAGCTTATTCGTTAGCGCAAAATTATGCCCCTAACAAAAAATTGTTGTTTTCAGCAGCTATAAATTGGCGAAGATTGAACATCAGTGAAAAAACTTACGGTATAGCTAACGAGTTATCGTCGGCACAAGAAATATCTTTATTACGCTATTTCTTTCCCGCGGTTAAAACCATCGGCTTATTCTACAATGACAAATTTAGCCGTGAATATGTAGAAACCATTAAAAAAGATGCCTTAGCCTTAGGCATAAATATCGTTAATCAACCCATTAATGATGCGCAAGAGATCGGCGATGCACTCAATGAGTTGCTGCCGAAAATAGATATGTTCTGGATTATTCCCGACCCTGTAGTCTTAAGCAGTAAAGAAGCGGTGCAGCAGATTTTTCAATCGGCGCAGCAACAAAAGAAACCGGTCTACGCATACAGTGATGTGTTTATAGAGCAAGGTGCGGTTTTGGCCATTTCTGCGGATATTGCAACGATTGGGCGACAGTCGGCGGGTTTAGCTCTGATGATGGATAAGGATAAAGTGCCTGTTGGTACAGTGCAAAGCCCGGCCGGTTCGACGGTAACTTTAAACAAATGCACTGTTGACGCATTACAACTCAACTTCAATCAAGACGCCCTGGATTCGGTTAATAAAATTGTGGGGTGTGGTAAACATGATTAAATATTTATACATCTTACCGGTTGGGGCACTGATCTTGAGTTCGAGCGCTTTTGCAGAAATATCAGCGGAGCATGACAGCTTGGAAAGCGAATTGGCTTATCTCGCCGCAGAAAGACAGGTCGTGGTCACTGCCTCGAAAATGGAAGAGCATGTGGACAAGACTATCGCAACAACTACCGTTATTACCCAAGACGATATTGCGCATATCGGCGCACGCAATTTGTTGGATGTGTTGCGTTTGGTTCCTGGTATCGGTATTACTCAAAGTCAATTTGGGGTTCGTGAAATTGAAGTGCGTGGTGTTAAGACATTTGCGTCTGAAAAAGTGCAGATTATGTTGAACGGTCATCCGCTGGATCATAACTTGCAAAATGCCGGTAGTGTTTGGGTCTACGATGATTTACCGGTCGATACGATTAAACGTGTAGAAGTTGTGCGAGGTCCGGGTTCGGCTTTATACGGTGCTAATGCGTTTCTTGCCGTTATCAACATTATTACCCAGAATGCCAAGGATTTGAATGGGGTGCAAACTTCAGCCGGTTGGGGCAGTTTCGATACCCAGCAATACCGCGCATCGTGGGGCAAGCAATTTGACAATAGTGCTGAAGCGGCGTTGCATTTTAATTTTACTGACACTAACGGTATCGGTTCGCCGATTCCCGCCGATAGTTTGAGTATACAAGGCCTCAATTCTGCCGCGCCCGGCAAAAGCCAGCTCACTGAAGGCCGCTACGATTTGGAATGGCAGTTAGGTTATCAGGACTTTAAACTGGATGGGCGCTTTATCAATAAAAAAATGGGTACATTTTTTGGAGCAGGAACCATTCTTAGCGATGACAGGACGAAACAAGATTATAATAATTATTTCCTACGCTTGAGCCGGGCATGGAAGGTTAATGATAAGTTCAAGATTGATACACAAGTATTTCATGATTCTTTTAATTATGATAATACATGGCAGGTTGGGGCTGCCCAATTTCTTCGTACCGGCCTTCAGGATACGCGTACCGGCGGTGAAATTCAAACCAACTATCATTTTAGCGTTACCCAAACCTTGATCGGTGGATTTTCTTATGCAAAAGAACAGCAGGACAATCTTATTAATCAAGCTGGGTCTGATCCTGCGCACTTGGGGCCGTCATTACCTGTTGCTGAAGCAAGAATCCGGCAACGCTGGGGTGTTTACCTTGAAGATGTCTGGGATCCGTTAACAAACTTACGGTTAACTGCCGGAGCACGTTATGACCGGTATAACGACTTCGGAGGCACATTTAATCCCAGAATGGGCTTTAATTGGGAGTTTATTAAAAATTATTCGCTTAAATTTTCCTACGGTACCGCTTATCGAGCGCCTGCCTTCGGCGAACTTTTCTCCGCCAACAATAATGTGATAATAGGTAATCCGACACTCAAACCCGAGGAAGTTAAAACTTTTGAGACGGGTATTATTGCCCATCCCGTAAAAGGATTAACGACCCAGGCCACCTATTATCACTCTGCGATCAAGCAACTTATCTCACAGGTTCCTGGCCAAATTGCGACTAATAATGGCAGCGTGGTCGCCGAGGGCGTTGAATTGGAGGCGCGTTATGATTTTGACGGCAGTCTGCAAGGTTCTTATCTGAGTGCCAATCATGTCTTACAGCATAGTATACAGCTTGGCCGTCAATTAGCGGATGTACCACGGTATCGCACCAACCTCACGGCAAACTGGGCTTTCGACAGTACTTGGAGCAGCTTTGCCCATGTTCTTATCAAAGACAATACGTCACGCAATTTAGGCGATACGCGCAATGATGTGCCTGCATACGCTTTATTTGATCTGGGATTGCTAGGGAAAAATATGTTCGGTAAAAAGGTAGATATCAGTTTTAATGTCTACAACTTATTTGATAAGCGTTATTACGACCCTGCCCCTACTAGCTTGAATTTTATAGGCGATTATCAAATGGCTGGAAGGGCGTTTTTTGGGCATGTTAGCTTGAAGT
This sequence comes from Methylobacter sp., assembly GCA_036561025.1. Taxonomy (GTDB): domain Bacteria; phylum Pseudomonadota; class Gammaproteobacteria; order Methylococcales; family Methylomonadaceae; genus Methylobacter_A. The sequence goes on from DATBQB010000040.1 coordinate 54,951, forward strand.
TTTAGTTAAGGAATGGTCATGACTGGAATCAAAATCAAGCGGCAAGTTGCCCTACAAATGTGCAAGTTATTTTGAGTTGATTACTAACGATCGAGCTGCTGCTTTTGTGCTCCCCACTCAAAATAGGTACGGGGCGAAAGCTTTCTAGCGCTGAATTAAAAATACATTGGTTATAGATGGTTTGTTGGTAAAAAAATAAAATAAATGCTGAGACTGAAGAGAAAATAAAAGAAATGATAGGGAAGCAGTAAAAATCTAAGGCTTAGGAAAAAAGCCTATTAAGGGAGATAATTCTAAGTGTCTAAATAATTTGTACAAGTAAAGTTAGACAAATCTGTAGTGGTGGATTGCCTTTCGGCGAATCCACCTTAAAGTTAGGCTATTAAAATATAAAGATCATTTTATTTCTCTTTGAAAAAGATTAAAGTAAAACTCATCTTGAATGAGCACCGGGTTGCCCCCAAATTAAAAACATAATCAGGCAGGGGGAGATCCTGACAATCTAGTAATCGATTATCTAAAAGCAGTATAACATATACACTAGACTTTGCTATTTAACAAAAAATAGTAGGTTGAATCGTCTAAAGCGTTCACTACTGCTAGTGATGCATATATATGCCCTTATGGTATGGTTATATAAGTTCGGATTTGTTGCGCGTACAAACTTAAATTATTTTCTTTTCGTTGAAATGCTACATTAAACTCGACAGAGGAATATACCTATCGGGAACAGGTACCTGATCTTCAGGGAATGCAGCTAGGGTTTCTTTAATATTTGATAAAAACAAGTCCACAATTACAGCATTGTTCAGTTTTTCATAAGCACATAGTCCGATGATACCAATTTCTGTTCCTAATGCTATGTTTTCAGGATTTTTTTCAGAATCGCTATTTATATCTGTATTTGAGAAGGATTGGGCGTTCTTTCTGGCAAGAAAATTTATTGAATCAGGCCCCATAGCAACATAGCATTTTCTTTGTACGTTCCAAGCTAATAGGTTTTCATTTTTATAATAGATAAACAATGTTTCATTTTTATTTGTTACCGTAATTTTTCCAGCATCAAAACCACTTATTGTCCTTTCTTCTTTATTGGTGATTATGCCTTCAAATAATACATAGCTGGTTAATGAGAAGTTATCCAGTAACTCAAGAAAGGCATTATAACTTTTGGACTCAATAATATTTTGCCCCAGATTCCATGCAAGCCCCATTGTCCATTGATTAAATTTAGCCCAATTTCTGTCAGATAAACTTGAACAATTTAAATCAGCGCCCTGCATTGGATAACATGCCAAGCCAGTGATATTGTTATGCGATTGGGCAAATTGACGTGCCTGGTTTTCCGCATCCTCTGCATCTTTTACCTCTATTATTATTTTTTGATAACATCCTGATTCGTCAGTATCGGAAGTTAAGATAACTGGATTTAGAGGTAACTTATTAATATTGAATAGTGTCATGCTCATTTCAGGTACTGCTCTGCCGCACGGATCCCCATTAATTACAGCAATTCCTTTTCGCGCTGAAATTGTAAAAGGGATTAGAGCATTCATTGCACCCATTTCAATAGCTATCAAATAGCCCAATGGCTTTTGGCCGGATTGAATTAGATGGTTATCCATTTCCAGAAAAGCATTTAATGAAGCCGTTTGGCCAAAACCTTCAAACATTTTATCTGGTGAACCTAAAGCGGCTACAAGCGATATGTTTTTATCAGCCTCAAGGTTGTCAGGGCTTACGTAATACATAACATCCGCATCGTTAATCATTTTGTTCATAAAATTCAGAGCCAAGCCAATTGATCCGCCACCACCAGATCCTAAAAAACAAGCACCATATACAATGTAGGTAATATCTTTTTTTGTTAATTGATAATTGCCAGGACCAAAATATTTAAGCTTATGGTCATTTATACCGGCTTCTTTTGCCTGGTTGTTTTTATTAAATGATGATTTTTTAGTAGAAGTATTGAGAAGCATAAAGATCTTTCTTAAAGTTAAATGAATTATGTCTGTTGCGGTAAAGTTTACTTTCGTTAAATACAAAAAATTTATCTATATAACCTGAATCAAATAGCCTTAACAGGGTAATGGATATATTGTAATCTATAACGTCGATAATGTGTGGCAAAAAACTGACATAAATTATCCGCTGCTATTGTTGTCAGAGCGACAACGTTGTAGGTGATGCGGTTAAAATTGCCAGAATTTTTGCTACATTAAAAATATTCATTAATTAATAGATACTTAACTTATGCAACTAGATATTCAAGCCCCAGAATTTATAGCGAACCCATACCCGGTTTATGCCAGATTACGCGAACAATCCCCGGTCTATCTTTTAGATCCGGGGGTTTGGTTAATAACCCGTTACCACGATGTCGAGTATTTGCTGAAGAGCCCGCTTTTAAACAAAGATGTTCCTTCCATATACGTTCAGCAGTATGGGCGAGACATGAGTGATGAGCCTGTTTATCGCATTCAAAATAACTTCTGGGCGTCAATGGGTTCATCTCGCCGTAAACTGGTTGTCAAGGCGCTTAATGCGCAAAAAACAAGCGAGGTACGAGCGCTGGTACAAAAAAGCGCGGATCAGTTGGTGGATAAATGGATAGGCTGCGGGCAGGCAGATTTAATGACTGTTTTTGCTTATCCACTACCTGTGCAGGTCATTTGTAATATGCTTAATATCGAACTGGAACAAAGTCTTGATTTTTTGGCAGAAACTAAGCGCATATCGAGATCGGCTGAACCTAATCCGCTTACTGCGGTGGAATTGGTTGAGACTAATGCGGCGGCGTTGCGGTTAGAGGTTTTTTTTCGCGAAATTTGTCGGCAAAGGCGTAAACAACCCGGTGATGACTTAGTTTCGCAGTTACTGGTAGCCGAGGAAGACGGTGAGCGATTAACTGAAGATGAAATTATAGCCAACCTTATTATATTGTTTGTGTCAGGCTATGGAACTACTGCTAACGCACTTTGCAATACTATACGCCTACTGTTTCTTTACCCTGATCAACGGGAATTGCTAATCGCCAAGCCGGAGCTTCTATCTAATGCTGTAGAGGAAGGTTTACGGTTTAATTCTTCGGCACCAATTACTGCCCGCACGGCTATAGAGTCGTTTGAATTTAATGGCGTTCAATTTGCATCTGGAGATACTGTCTTTCTTGCTCTTGATTCAGCAAACCATGATCCGGAAGTGTTCGACGAACCGGATCGGTTCTGGATTGAGCGGTCGCCAACCACTAAAAAGTCACTAGCTTTTGGTCATGGAAGCCATTATTGCCTGGGAGCAAAACTGGGAACTATCGAGATAGAAGTCGCATTGGAAACTTTGTTTCGGAGGTTACCTAATCTGACTATTGATGTAGACCAGTTAAAATGGGAGCCGGCCTGGATATTTAAAGGTCTGGAATCTTTACCCGCTAGATGGTAGAAATAATATCTTCTATGACAGCTAAAGGGTATCATCGGACTGGCCGGTAAAAAAATCTCAGGCTAATAGTTTTACAGATACCCAATAGCTTTCAGGCAGGTCACACTGAAAATGTGAGTTTGGCGCAAGAATGATTTTTTTGACTTCCACTTTTAGGCAAAAAAATAGGCATGAATAAAACACCTTACCCGGATGACTGGTCTGATATAGACACCAAGCTCTACAATCGCTCGGTCAAGTTGTTTAATGCTGTCAAAAACATGCTGAGCGTCAGGCTTGACCTGCATACCGATCCTCAGGTTGTGTTGGAAGGCGACATCTTCTTGTTCAATCACTTTTCCCGGTTTGAAACATTCATTCCGCAGTTTCTTATCTACGAGAAAACCGGCGCTTACAGTTGCGCGATTGCTTCCGGCGAATTTTTTAAGGAAGATAATGTACTGTCGCGGTATTTAAAACATGTCGGCGTTTTTCCTCACGATCATAACCGATTGTTTCCGTTGCTGGCCGAGCAGATTTTGCGCGGCCGCAAGGTTATTATTTTTCCTGAAGGCGGCATGGTAAAAGACCGGCGGGTTATCGACAAACGCGGTCATTACAGTATTTATTCCAGGGTTACCGGCAACCGACGTAAACATCACACCGGCCCCGCTGTTTTGAGTCAAGGCCTGGAAACCTTTAAAGCGGCTATCCGTCACGCCCATAGTCAAAACGATGTCGCCTTGTTGCGGCAATGGAAAGATGTTCTGCACATCGACAGCGTCGATCAGCTGATAGCGGTCGCGAATAAACCGACACTGATGGTTCCCGCCAATATTACGTTTTATCCGATTCGTTCCTCCGAAAACCTGTTGTTTAAAAGTGTTGAGCTGTTTTCTGACGGCCTGAGTTTGCGTCAGTCCGAGGAGTTGCTGATTGAAGGCAATATTATGCTGGAGAATACCGACATGGATATCCGCATGGGTACTCCTGTTAATCCTTGCGGTGTATGGGACTGGCGCACCCGTTATTTGGTGAGCAATATCGCATCGGAAATTAACACGATAGACGATGTTTTTACGCTGAATTCCAGACCTAAAAATTGGCGGCAACGTTTATTGGGAGCGTACTTTATAAAAAATGCTCAAACAACGCGCGATCAATACATGGAAGGCATTTATGCCAATGTCACCGTTAATTTAAGCCATCTGGCTGCAACGCTTATTATGCATTATGTCGGTCAAGGGCAATCGCATATCGAGAAAAACAAGTTTTATAGCATTTTATATATTGCCATCAAGTGCTTGCAAAATAGTACAGTAATTTATTTGCACCGAAGCCTGCTCAACCCCGATGATTATAGCGATCTGTTTAAGGCCACTAATAAGCGTTTCGAACATTTCATTTCTGCTGCAAAAGAAGCTGGTCTGATCAATGAAGATGAAAACAGTTACGGGTTTTTGCCCAAGCTTTGTGTTGAGTCCGACTTTGACAGTATCCGCCTGGAAAATCCGATAGCAGTCTATAACAACGAGGCCGCCCCGCTGCATACCGTTCGCGATACCCTGATCGATGCTATAGCTGAATACTCTAACGCGGATAAAAACAAATTGGCCGCTTGGCATTTTGAAGATGAATGCAGGACTCTGGCATGGGAAAAGCAGGCTTACTCAAAACCGCAGTTTGCTGATATCAACCATGAAGAAGTTGCCGTTGCAGCCCCCACGCCTTTTTTCATTCAACCGGAAGTTGCCAACGGCTTCGGCGTTCTGCTTGTTCACGGACTGCTCGCCAGTCCCGCTGAATTAAGAGCTTATGGCGAATATCTGGTTAAACAGGGTTACACGGTAATGGGTATCCGGCTAAAAGGCCACGGCACATCGCCTTATGCGTTGCGTGATCAGAGTTGGGAAGACTGGTACGGTTGCGTGCAACGAGGATTCAATATCCTTAAAGTGCATTGTTCGCGTATTTTTGTCGTCGGTTTTTCCACGGGCGGCGCATTGGCGTTAAAGTTGGCCGCTGAACAATACCCTGAAATGATCGGTGTCGTTGCTATTTCAGTGCCGTTAAAATTCGTCAATCCTGCTTTTATGTTGGTGCCGTTACTGCATGGCACCAACAAGCTGGTCGGATGGGTTTCGGCCTATGAAGGCGTAAAGCCTTTCATTGATAATGAGCCGGAGCATCCCAACATTAACTATCGCAATACGCCGGTCAGAGCGCTTTATGAACTTAGGCTGTTAATCGCGCAGCTTGATGAATTACTGCCGCAGATTAGTCTGCCTACATTGATTCTATATGGTGATGAGGATCCTATCGTTTCTCCCAAAAGTGCGCCGATCATTATGGAAAGACTAGGTTCGAAACATAAGCGAATTCAAGCTATTAAATCCCATCGGCATGGTATCTTAATGGAAAATATTGGCGATACTTGGCAAGTGATTGATGGTTTTTTAAGTGAGTTAAGCGTCGGACATAAGATGGCGATATAACCCCTTCATTACTCAGATGACATCAGAATTAAATTGATTAAGGCGGGAATACTGGTAAACAGGTGTTTATAAGTTTTTTATTCACCACGAAGAACACGAAGTTTTTACCTTGCTTTTTCTTCGTGTCTTCGTGGTGAAAAATAAATCTAAAGGAGACAGTGAAATGAAAAATGTAGTTATCGCAGGATATTGCAGATCGCCTTTCACACCGGCGCAGAAAGGCCAGCTGGCTAAAGTCAGAGCGGATGATCTTGCCGCACAGGTCATCAAAGGATTAATCGATAAAACCGGCGTTAACCCGCAGGATATTGAAGATTTAATTCTAGGCTGCGCGTTTCCGGAAGGCGAACAGGGGATGAATCTGGCGCGTATAGTCGTTCATCTTGTCGGGCTGCCTGTCAGCGTAGCCGGCACCACCATTAACCGTTTCTGCGGCTCCTCAATGCAGGCCATACATAATGCGGCAGGCATGATCCAAATGAACGCCGGGGAAGTGTTTATCTGCGCCGGCGTCGAATCGATGAGCCGGGTCCCGATGGGCGGCTTCAATTTCCTGCCTAATCCCGATCTTTATAAAACCTATCCTCAAGCTTATATCAGCATGGGCGAAACAGCGGAAAACCTGGCTGCTCGGTATCATATCGACCGCCTGGCCCAAGACGCTTTCGCCTTATCCAGTCAGCAAAAAACCGCCGCGGCCCAGCAAAAAGGCTTATTCGCCAGTGAAATCATTGCCATTAAGCGGGCTGACGGCGAAATTGTTCAGCTCGACGGCTGTGTCAGAGGGAACTCGACATTAGAGGGGCTTGCTGAGCTGAAACCTGCGTTTCTTAAAAACGGCAGCGTAACCGCCGGAACCTCGTCGCCGATAACCGACGGCGCGGCCGCTGTGTTGGTGTGCAGCGAGCAATACGCGGATGCCCACAGATTGGAAAAACTTGCCAGAATCAAAGCCATCGCAGTAACCGGCTGTGCGCCGGAAATCATGGGCATAGGGCCGGTTGGCGCGACGCATAAAGCTTTGCAACGCGCCGGTTTGACGTTGCAGGACATCGATATAGTCGAGCTGAACGAAGCCTTTGCCGCGCAATCTTTGTCGGTGCTGAAAGATTTGCCGATACCTCTGGAAAAATTGAATCTGGACGGCGGCGCAATTGCTTTAGGCCATCCGCTGGGCGCATCCGGCGCTAGAATTACCGGTAAGGCCGCCAGCCTGTTGAAAAGGGAAAACAAGCGTTTTGCTCTCGCTACCTTATGTATCGGAGGTGGCCAAGGCCTAGCGACTATTTTGGAGGCTATCTAATGGACATCAAAAAAGTCGCAGTCATAGGGGCAGGGGTCATGGGTTCCGGTATCGCCGCCCAGATCGCCAATGCCGGTATTCCTGTTTTTTTATTGGATATTGTCCCTAAGGACGCCGATAACCGAAACGCCATTACTGAGTCGGCCATTGCCAAAATGCTCAAAGCCGAACCCGCGCCATTCATGCATAAAAATAACGCGCGACTGGTCACTCCGGGCAATATTGAAGACCACCTATCATGGCTGGCCGATGTCGATTGGGTGATTGAAGCAGTGATCGAAGATCCAGGCATCAAACAGGCGTTATACCGGAAACTGGATAACGTCTGCCGCTCCGATACCTTGATTTCATCGAATACCTCGACATTACCGCTGAAGTTGTTAACCCGCGATATGCCGGACAGCTTCAAGCAGCGTTTCATGATCACCCATTTTTTTAATCCGCCCCGCTATATGCGGTTGCTGGAACTGGTTTCAGGCGCGGAGACCCGGCCGGAATTGGTTGGTGCGGTCAGCCGTTTTGCCGACACTCATCTGGGTAAAGACAGCGTCACCTGCAAAGATACGCCGGGGTTCATCGGCAACCGCATCGGTATTTACTGGCTGCAATACGGTTTGCTGGAGGCAATCAGGCTGGGTTTGACCGTGGAGCAAGCCGATACGGTGATGACAGTTTTCGGCATACCGAAAACCGGCGTGTTCGGCCTGCTGGATCTGGTCGGGCTTGATCTGATTCCTCATATTCTGGACGGCATGAAGCTGGCCTTGCCGAAGGATGATGCGTTTCATCAGGTCAACACGTTGCCTGAATTGGTTCAACGCATGATAGCCGACGGTTACACCGGCAGGAAAGGCAAGGGCGGTTTTTACCGGTTGAATGAAACCGGCGGAAAGCGGGTCAAAGAATCGATTAACCTGCAAACCGGCGATTACCAATTTAGCGAGAAATTCGTGTTGCCGGATTTGCCCAAGACCCAAGATGAATTAAGAACTTTTTTGTCGAGCGACGAGACAGTCTGCCAGTACGGCTGGAACGTGTTGTCCAATACCTTGGCGTATAGCGCCAGCCTGATCCCCGAGATTGCGGATGACATCGTCGCCGTCGATACTGCGATGCGGCTCGGTTATAACTGGAAATATGGGCCGTTCGAACTGCTGGATCGGATAGGTGTGGATTGGTTTGTTGATCGGCTGAGTGCAAAAAATCGCAATGTGCCTCCGTTGCTGGCAAACCGTCACCGCCTATACAAGATCGATTCCGGCAAACGCTTGCATGCTGATTTGTCCGGCAACTATCAACCCGTTCGCCGTACAGGCGGTGTTTTGCTGTTATCCGATATTAAATTACAGGCTCCGGCAGTGCTGGAGAACCCGTCAGCCAGCCTCTGGGATATTGGTAATGGCGTTGCCTGTTTGGAGTTTCACAGCAAAATGAACACGCTGGATATGGATAGTCTGGCGATGGTTCGGCAAAGCATCGAAAAGGTCAAAACCGGTTTTTCTGCGTTGGTCATCCATAACGATGCCGACAATTTCTCGGCCGGGGCTAATTTAACCTTACTGGTGCAGGCCATCCACAGCCAAGACTGGCCCGCGGTAGAGCAGCTGATCGAACAGGGACAACAGACTTATCGGGCTTTGAAGTATGCGCCGTTCCCGGTGGTTGGCGCACCATCGGGATTAGCCTTGGGCGGCGGCTGCGAAATATTGTTGCATTGCGATGCGATTCAGGCTCATGCAGAACTTTATATCGGTTTAGTCGAAGTGGGCGTAGGTTTGGTTCCGGGCTGGGGCGGCTGCAAGGAATATCTGCACCGCTGGCTGGAGTTTTCGAGACGGCCGGGCGGCCCGATGCCTGCTATCGCCCAGGCTTTTGAAACGATCGGCATGGCCAAGGTTTCTAAATCGGCGGCTGAAGCCAAGGAGATGCTGTTTTTATCCACTACTGATGGCATTACCATGAATAAAAACCGCTTATTGGCTGACGCCAAAGCCAAAGCGTTGAAGTTGGTACAGAATTATACGCCGCCTGAACACGCCGGTTTTCATCTGCCCGGTGCTAGTGCCAAGGCCGCAATGGACGCCGTTATCCGTAATTACAAGCTGGCCGGCAAGATAACGGATTATGACGTGGAAATTTCGCAGCAACTGGCAGACGTGCTCAGCGGCGGTCTGTGCGACATCACCGAGCCACTAAGCGAAGACGATTTGTTAAATCTGGAGCTGAACGCGTTTTTGCATTTGGTTAAGCAACCCGGCACTCTGGCGAGGTTGGAGCATCTTTTAAAAACAGGCAAGCCGCTGCGTAATTGATGTTGTCCACGAAAGACACGAAAGGCACGAAAAGATGGACTTATCATTCTCGGACTTCGGTGCTCATTTTTTAAGCTGGTTTCTCGTTCTCACGCTCCGGCGCTCATCGTTATACACAAGTCTGTCCAAGAGTATCTACATCCTGCAACGTCTCGCCTGTTCAGAACGTTGCCAGTTAGACCTTCCAGGTTTTAAAAACCTGGAAGGTCTGCATATCGGCATGTTTCTGAGCACGGCCCGTGGGAACGAGGTGAAAGCGCACAAAATAGATTTTACGCTGGTTCCCAATCTCCAGATTGGGAATCCAGGAGGCGAAGCTCCAGCTTCGCGAGACGGGAAGCTGGAGCTTCCAACACTGAGTTCCCAAGCTGGAGCTTGGGAACTAGCGCTCACTAGCAGTGAGCTTGAGTCTGGGAACGATGCATTATGTGATAAAGCTTTTCGTGTCTTTCGTGGACAAAAATATAACATTCGTTGCGTAATTGTTTAAGAGGCCTCCCATGATCTGGTTAATTTCATTATTCATTATCCTCGGCGTTCTGGCATATATCAGGGCGTCTATCCATTTGACGACACTGGTTATAGCCGGATGGTTAGGACTTTATTCTTTGGCACTTGGGGAAGGCATCCTCGTATTCCTGCTTTGGGTTATGTTCGACGCCGTTTTTATCCCGCTGAATTTTCCGGCTATCCGCAAAATATTATTCAGCAGCGCGGCTTTCAAAGTCATGAAACCAATGCTGCCGCAAATGTCGCAAACCGAACGCGAAGCGCTGGAAGCTGGTAATACCTGGTGGGATGCCGAACTGTTTTCCGGCAACCCCGATTGGAACGTGCTGCTGGATTTGCCCGCCCCGAAACTGAGCGCCGAAGAACAAGCCTTCATAGACGGCCCGGTAGAGATGTTATGCAGCATGTTGGATGACTGGGACATTACCCGTAACCGCTTCGATTTGCCGGTTGAAGTTTGGGACTTTATCAAACAGCATAAATTCTGCGGCATGATTATACCCAAGCAATACGGCGGTTTGGAGTTTGGCGAGTACGCGCATTCCGAAGTGGTGATGAAACTTTCCAGCCGCAGCACCACCGCAGCCGTCACCGTAATGGTGCCCAACTCCTTAGGCCCCGCCAAATTACTGTTGGCATACGGCACCGAGCAGCAAAAAAATCATTATCTGCCGCGTCTGGCAACAGGCGAGGAAATCCCCGCGTTTGCGTTAACCGGCCCCCATGCAGGCAGCGATGCCGGAGCGATGCCCGATACCGGCGTCGTTTGTTACGGCAAATTCGAAGGCAAGGAAAAGGTGTTGGGCATACGGCTTAACTGGGAAAAACGTTATATCACCTTAGGTCCGGTCGCCACGGTATTAGGTCTGGCATTCAAACTTTACGATCCGGACCATTTGATCGGCGACAACGAAAACATCGGCATTACCGTCGCGCTGATTCCGACAAATACCCAAGGCGTTTCGATCGGCAGACGCCACTTTCCTCTGGATTCGGCATTCCAGAACGGCCCGAACTGGGGTAAAGACGTGTTTATCCCGATGGACTGGATTATCGGAGGCAAAGAGCAGGTCGGCAATGGCTGGAAGATGCTGATGCAATGCCTTGCTACCGGCCGGGCTGTTTCCTTGCCGGCGCTCAGCACCGGCGCGTCGAAAATGGTCAGCCGCAACTCCGGCGCTTATGCCCGAATCCGCAAGCAGTTCAATTTGCCGATAGGCGAGTTCGAAGGCATTGAAGAACCGCTGTCGCGCATCGCCGGTCAAACCTATATTATCGATGCCGCGCGCAAAGTGACTGCCGCCGCGTTGGATGACGGGCAAAAACCGTCGGTCATTTCCGCGATCATCAAATACGAACTAACCGAAAGAATGCGCCGCGTCGTCAACGATGGCATGGATATACAGGGCGGCTCCGGCATTTGCCTGGGGCCTAAAAATTATCTCGGGCGGATGTACCAGGTGATTCCGGTCAGCATTACCGTCGAAGGCGCCAATATCCTGACCCGCACGATGATGATTTTCGGCCAGGGCGCAATACGTTGCCATCCTTATATCCAGCGGGAAATGGAAGCTTTAGCCCAGGAAAATCCTGAATTGGCCTTGCAGCAATTTGATGAAGTGCTGTTCGAGCATATCGGATCGGTGCTGCACAATCTGGCGGCAGGCTTTTGGCTGGGATTAACCGGCGCCCGTTTTATCGATGTGCCGGGCGATCAAGACACACAGCGCTATTTCCGTCAGATTGCCAGACTCAGTGTCGGCTTTGCGCTGGTCGCGGATTTTGCATTGTTGACGCTGGGCGGCTCGCTTAAACGCAAAGAGAGAATCTCCGGGCGCTTCGCCGATGCGCTGAGCAATCTTTATCTATGTTCCTGCGTGTTGAAAAATTACCAAGACCAGGGTAGTCCGCAAGACGACTTGCCGTTATTGCATTGGGCCTGTCAGCAAACCCTGCATCGTGCCCATCAATCTCTGCTGGATATTTTTCATGCATTGCCTGTGCCTGCCCCGGCTGCCCTATTAGGGGCTGTTTTCCTGGCTTTGCCTAGGCGCACCTTGGCTTCTCTGCTAAGGTTTTTCCTTTTCCCCAGCGGCAAACCTTACGCGCCGCCGGCCGATTATTTGGTTCACCAGACTGCGGCGTTGCTGCTGAAAAATTCCGCTACTCGCGACCGCTTAACCCACGGCATTTACATCAACCATAAGCCCGATGACGTGACCGGCAGGATTGAAGTCGCTTTCCAGGCCGTGCTTGAATCGATGCCTGTGGAAGCTAAGATTCATGCCGCGCAAAAGCAAAAACAGCTGCCGAAAGGCGCGATTCTGGATGTGCTCGATACGGCGGTCAGCAAGGCCGTTATTAGCAAAAAAGAAGCCGAGTTGATAGTGGCCGCTGAAAAAAATCGATTTGCAGTCATTAGCGTGGATGATTTTAGTCCTGAGCAATTAGGCAATGCTGGTGTAAAATAAAACAATTTATTAACTTGATTGACACTAAAGGGCGGCTTCAGTCGCCTTTTATATTTTATTTTTTAGGAAGCGACACACATGGGCGTAAACGCATTGTTCTCAAAATCACGGTTCACTATTGTGTTGCTGTTTTTGTTGATTAATTTAGGTACTTTTGCATTACTCAGAGTAGCCCTGCTAATCAAACAACTGGCCGATATCGACTCCCCCGTTTACCAGATAGTGTTGGCTTTCCTGATAGGAATGGTTAACGATTTGGCTTTTTTCAGTTACTTGTTAATCCCCTTTGTCCTGTATTTGCTGGTTCTGCCTAATGGTATTTACCAAAGCAAAATCCATAAAATAATCAGCATTGGCGTATTTATTACTTGCTTGTACGGTCTGTTTTTTATCGAGTTATCGGAATGGACATTCTGGGATGAATTCGGCGTACGATTTAATTTTATTGCTGTCGATTACCTGATTTATACCCATGAAGTCGTTAGCAATATCATTGAATCTTATCCATTGGGCTGGTTACTGTCGGGTATTTTAGTTATTACCGTAATTTGTTTTTTGTTGGTAAGAAAAACGCTGTCATATACGTTTAACGCCGAAGAGTCGTTTTTATCCCGACTGAAAATTACTGGGGCCATACTGCTGCTGCCGGTAATAAGCTACGCCGCAGTGGGTTCGACATGGTATCAGTTTTCCAATAATACTTATCTTAATGAACTGGCCGCCAACGGTCCTTATCAGTTTTTTTCAGCCTTTAGAAACAATGAGATAGATTACAAGCATTTTTACAAAGTGGGCGATGACCAGCAGTTATCCGGCGTCATTAAAAAACAACTGGGTGTCGAGGCTGCATCCGGGGATTTATATAATATCAAACGCATGATTAAACCGGCAGGCGAAGAAAAACGCCTGAATGTTATTTTGATTACCGTCGAAAGTTTAAGCGCCGATTTTTTAGCGACCTTCGGCAATAAAGAGAATATTACGCCATATATGGATCAATGGTTTAAAGAAGGTTTATTGTTTACTAATTTCTACGCGACCGGCACCCGAACTATCAGAGGTCTTGAATCCTTAACCTTGTCCATCCCTCCCACGCCCGGTCAAGCCATCGTCAAACGGCCCGACAACGGCAACTTATTCAGCTTTGGTCGAGTCTTACAGCAAAAAGGCTACGATACCGCGTTTTTATATGGTGGTCGGGGCTATTTCGACAATATGAACGCATTTTATTCCGGCAACGGTTACCGTATCGTCGATCAGACCGATTTTACCCAAGAGGAAATAACCTTTACCAATGCATGGGGCGTTTCGGACGACATCATTTTTAACCGTACCTTAAAAGAAGCCGACAAGGATTTTCAAAACAACAAGCCGTTTTTCTTTCAGATCATGACCACCAGCAATCATCGTCCTTACACTTATCCCGAAGGCAAGATTGATCTACCCTCAGGCAGCGGTCGGCAAGGTGCGGTCAAATATACCGATTTTGCGATACATCAATTTATTGAACAGGCCAAAACCAAGCCCTGGTTTGATAATACTATATTCGTTATGGTGGCAGACCACTGCGCCGGCAGCGCGCGTAAAACCGAGCTGCCCGTCGATAAATACCATATCCCGTTATTTATCTATTCGCCGAAGCATGTACCGGCCATTAGAAACGACGTGGTGTCTAGCCAGATTGATGTCGCTCCAACCGTGCTTGGGTTTTTAAATCTCAATTATGAAAGCCAGTTTTATGGACACGATATTATGCAGATGCATAAAGATGAGGGCAGGGCATTGGTCAGTAATTACCAGAAGCTGGGCTTGTTTAAAGACAATAAACTGGTGTATTTGTCGCCCCAGCAGAAAGTCGATGTGATTGACGACCCTTTAGGCGCGCATATACAACTGAATATGGATGTAGCGGCTCCTTTGGTAACGGAAAATATGGCTTATTACCAGTCGGCGGATTATATCTGGTCGCATCGGTTGAGTCGGTATCAGTAATAATATAAAAGCGCTTACTACGCCGCATAGCTATACCAGTATCGATAATCCACCTTTCTCCGGTGGATATCGACTGGCGCTACATTCGTTTGGGGTTACTGATCAATTAAGCTAGGCATTGCAGCAATTCTGCCAGCCAACGGGGCGGCTCATCCATAGATAATTCAGCTGAGTATCGTGCGTAAGCCGTAGTATCAAACTTGCTTGGGTGACCGGGACCGGCTGCGCTACTTTATGGGGATGACTTCGAGCGGCGTCCCTGTCTATGTAGTTTATGCCGCGTCTACGTAGAGAAAGTTTTAGAATTGATGTCATTGCTAATGACAATAATCTACCTGATTCAACCCCAAACTTTCACATCATGCTGACAATGTTTATTACTTATCCTCACTAAAAAATGTCAGTCTGCACTTTTACAAAGTTTCTCGGCAGTAGTGTGGTACCTGACCAGTGTAATGAGCTAACGGGAAAGTCGGACTCCATCCCAAGAATAGCCCAGTGAAAACATCACGGCATTAGAATCGCTCGTCCCCGCATTTAAATTTGGCAAATTCTGGTTTTGCTGGTAATCCTGCCACCTGTAAACGTAACTGCCCTTGAGCCGCCAGTTTTTCGCGAGCTCCCAGGCAACGCCTGGAGTCACGGTAAAATAGCTGCGATTAAATTGACTGATTGTGTTATTAGACGATTGGCCGCCGATCGATTCGCTATGTGAGTAATTACTTGTGAGGTCTAGCAAAAGACGCTGGGTTAAACGGTACGAATAATTAGCAAAGACGGATCTGGTTTGCAGCGTTTGGCCGATGGCGCTCGGATTAACAGAGTTAGAAAAACCGGTAGAGAATTTTGTCAGCTGGTCATCATAGTCTAAGCTGATATTAGCGACACTACCCAAGGACAATGAAGGATTATTTCCGGATGTAACGCCACCCGAACTCTGCTGGGTGTCAATCCATATTGGTCCCCCACCAGCGTTTACCGCCCAGTAATGATTGATTGTGTAATCCGCACCCACTTGAAAGCCAAACAGATTTTGGGTCGATATATTCGATCCAGTGTATTGGATGTTGGAAAAAAGAAGCTTTTCATTTAGCGAGAGGCGTTTGTTCCATTGATGATTACCGCCCAACTTAACGGAGTAGGTATCGTTCCCGCTGAAAATTAATCCAGTACTTGAAGTGACGCCGGCTAGTGAGTTGCTGTAGCTTGTCTTGCTATACGAAGTATCCAGGATCAACTGATCCCGGGATGTCCATTGCCAAGACCAGGAAGGTGCCAAACGATAGTTTTCAGTCTGACTGGCAGGCACAAGCAATCCTGTATCCGTGATTTGTTGAGAATAGGAGCAGCCAAGGGAGTACGCGCCGCTTAATTTAAAAACACTGCGCTTTGTCCGATAATCATTGTTTAAGCCTAGATTATAGCTATTACAATCCCAGCGTGAATCATCGTAACGACGAATATCTCCTCGGCCTTCAATGGCAATGTCCAGCAACTCGGTCTTGCGGGTGGCTTGTAAATTTGGCGTCAAAAGGTATCCGGCAGCAGAGTCTTTTCGAGTAGCATTCAAGGAAATATTGTCGTTATACTGCAGTTGTTGTCCCAAGGCTCCTTTCAAAGCCCATTCAGCTGCCGCTACGTCTTTCCCGAAAACAATACAGGCTAGAACAAGCAGCGCTATACTTAGGTCGCGACACATGCTTTTTTGAAATGAGTTAAGGAGCAACAATAGTATCGCCGCTTTGCAACAGAATATTCGATTCTATGTTATCGCCGTCCTCCACGTCGCCGTACTCGAAAGGAAAGGATCTGGTTTTACCGTCTGCTTCACGCCTCAAAACTATAATGCTGTTTTTCTTCGCAAATGCCGTTAGACCGCCAGCCATGCTCAAGGCTTGCATCACATCCGTGGGGCCTTTCATTATGAATTTCCCCGGATGGGCGACTTCGCCGGTGACATAAATTAGGTTGCCCTCTGCGTCAAGCAGTCTGACGTTTATTTCAGAGTCAGGGATAAGTTTATTAAGACGCTCCCGCAGCAATTTGGCTAGGTCTTCAGTCGTTTTACCGGCAGCGGTAATGTGCCCGACCAAGGGAAAAGAGATCGTGCCATCCGGCAGCACCACTACCTCCTGTTTCAAGTTTTCCTCTTGCCAAACTGTGATTTCCAGTTTGTCGCCAGGATTGAGGCGGTAAACATTGCCTGCCTGGGCGAAAGTCTGATTGGACAGCAAAAGTATGCAACCAAAAAAAATCGCCCCGAGATTTCTCCCATAATATGAAAATATCAAGCTCTTTAAGGTGAGTGTGTTCATTTGCTAGTTATCCGAAATAGTTGCATTAATTTATCAATTTAATCAATAAGCTGAATTTGAAACATTTCAATCCAGTGCGCCATAACAACTTTATTGCCGGTAAGTATAGGCAGAATTTGAAATATTCCAATCCAGTACGCCATAATAGGATATTAATATTTCAGCAGCGTTGTATCCAATCGTAATAGCCTCTGCTTGGGCTTTTTGGTAGCGCAGATATTCGTTGAAGAACGAATTAAACTTCTCAACGTGTATTTGATTGCTACCTTATTTTTTTTAAGTCTATCATTTTTGGCAGTAAATAGGAGAGTTATTTACTTCCAACAACTTTGTAGTGGTCAAGTTTTTTCGGATACCAAAATAGGTTGTTCATCTGCCATTTTCCGTTCAAAAACATTGGGCGACAGATAGCCCAGAGTGGAATGCAGGCGCTGACTGTTATAGAAGCCAACGATATAGTCTGTTACATCGCGAACTGCTTCTTGGTGATTGGCA
>DATBQB010000041.1:0-43329 GCA_036561025.1 Methylobacter sp.
AATCTCGACGTTCGAGGTATCGGTCAGGGTATAGGTCGCGCCGCCTTCGCCGGTAAAGGTGAATTTGTTGGCGACGATGTCGTTGGTCGCGCCGGTCAATTTCAGGAAGCCGGTGCCGGTCACGACCAGCGAACCGGTGGACGCATCGTAGGTGGACGAAGTGATGGCCGGTACCGCGACGTTGCTGACGGTGATGCCGTTAGTGGCATCGGAAATGTCGCCATTGGTAATAACGGTATTCCAGTCATCGGCCGCAGCGAGATTGTAAGTCGTAGCACCGGTAGAACTGGTGCCGTTTTTGTTAACCATCTGGTTGATTGCGGCCTTGTCGGTGGCGCTCAAGGCGATGGTGAACGCGGTGGCGGAGGTGATTTCGACATTCGAGGTATCGGTTAAGGTATAGGTCGCTCCACCTTCACCGGTAAAAGTGAGTTTATTGGCGGTAATATCGTTGGTCGCTCCGCTGGCTTTCACAAGATTGGTGCCGGTCACCACCAGACTGCCGGTGCTGGCGTCGTAGGTAGAGCTGGTGATGGTGGGAGTTTGCACGTTGCTGACCGTGATGCCGTTGCCGGTTGCATCGGCTGTAGCCGACGCTGTGGAATCCCAATTCGCTGCGCCCGCCAAGTTGTAAGTAGTGTTGCTAGTCACCGAAGAGGTAAGGTTCTTATTCAGCAGCCCTTCCACGTTGATCTGGTCGGCGGCGTTCAAGGTTATCGAAAACGCAGTGGCGCTGCTGGCGGTGACGCTGGAACTGGTCAGCGTGTATGTATTGCCGCCCTCGCCGGTCAGCGTCAGCTTGGTAGGATCGATGGTGTCGCCGGTAGTCATACCGGTACCCGTCACCAACAGCACGTTGGTATTTGCGTCATAGGTAGCGGAGGTGATGGTGGGGCCGGGAGCGGTAATGTTATCGAGGATGATATTGTCAAAAAGAGGGTAAAAAGATCCATCCGACGATGTGATGGTAATACTGGTTATTCCCTGAAATTTTGAGGCAGTGGCTGGAGTGAAGGTTTGTGTTTGACCAGCAGTAAATGTAATATTTTCGCTTCCCTTGCTAGTCGTTACTGTAATCGTATCAGCCTGATCGTCATACATAAGAAAACTGGTAAGATCGAAAGTTTTTCCGCCCTGAACGGTAATAACAACCTGTGATTCTACATTGGCAGAGACGGAATCCATTCCGGCTATCGAGCCACTGCCGATAACCCCCCAATCAGTGGCTGCGTTGTTATAAAGGTTATTGGAGGTCGATGTCAGGACAATAGTTTCACCGGAGTTAGTCTGCTTGAGTGTTTTTGTCCCGGAACCGGTAACACCGCTATCAAAATCGAACGTGATCGCCGCCAGCAGGCCGTTGTATGAAGCTGCGGCTGCATCCGTCACGGCAACTTTGGCCTCAATAGAACCGGTCGTAGCCTCCAGCGCCCAGTCTCCGCCCCGAGCCGCCGAGCCGGTCGGATCGTTAGACGCTGCCACGTCGGCTCCGGTGGTGTTCGCTATTGCTGAAATAAACGCTTGTCCATCCGAACCCGCACCAATGTCGCAACCGTACAGCAAAATATCGGCATTCGCATTTAAAGTCTGACCGATGGACTCCAGATCGGCGGTATGTGCTGACAGGTTTTGCGCAGTCAGGGTCAGCGCCCCCAAACCTACCGAGGCATCGGAACCGTGAGACATAATATGGATAGCATCAATACCGCTACGCCCATCCAGAATCTGCGCCATTTGCGCTAGCCCGTCCTTGCTTGCATCCAGCACATGCACTTCCATGCCGGGCTTGGCGCCGTCAACCAGGGTCTGGTAATCGGCGACGTCGCTTTCAATAAAAAGGACTTCTGTGCGTTGCAGCATTGGATCGACTTGCACGGCGGGCGGCGCCACATCGGCAGCTGCCTGGACGAGCTTGGCGGCATTCTGGTCGATAACGGCGGTATCTTGTACAGGGGGTTTAGTGTCGGTCACGGTATCTGCGACTGTCGCCGCTGCCGCACCGTCGAACATGATGCGCGGTTCCAGCGCCATCATGGTTCTGCGGGGTTTAGAGTACACGTCATTGCCGATTGCAGGAGCCGACAAGTTTGAATTTATTTTGCCTGGTTTTTCTTTCAGCATGGTTTTGATAAATTTCATGTTGGTACTCTCTGCATTTAATGATAACGGGTTACCGAAAAAGTCTGGCTTAAGCGCTTTGCGAGCGTAATTTAAAGGTTGCTCAGAATATGTTTTTTTAGTTTGTACTCATAACAAGGCCTAAATGGCCTTTACGATTTCAATTTAGACATAGAAACTCCCTGCTCCGGTGGTTTGGCTGTAATGACGTAAGCCTGACTGCCCGAAGAATCGCTCCAAAAAGAAAGCTGGAGTACTTCTCGAATAAATCGGAGGGAATAATCGTACGCCTTGACTGGAATTCGACCTTGGGCCGAACAACGCGACAGGCCTGAAATAAAATGATAATGGGGCATAGTTTGGCTGGCAAAACTTTAACAGAAAATGCACTTATCAATCATATCTATAAGTACTAATACCTAGGCTCAGTGTAACAACACAGCTTACCAATTACAACTCTTCCGTAAATCAGGCTTTCATCGTTGTTATGTCATGCATCCCATTTAATTTTGATGCAACCTGGAAATCGCTTTTTATCAAATTAGCCAGTACCGGGAACGCCTTTTTTCGGCTGGCTTGCTGTGGGAATACAGCAGTGAGAACCGGCAGAAATGTCCAAATACAGCAACTACTCTAAAGCATGGTTCCGGCATTGTTCGAGCTGGGCATACAGCGGCGCGACCTGTTGTTGTAATATCGGATGCGATGAGACTGGCGGCGCGTCGGCACTGAACTGGATGCCCTGGCTTTTGGCATGAAAACCGGCCCGTTGCCGCATACGCTCCAGTTGTTCCGAAGTGCAATCAAGACCGTGCCGAGGCAGCAGGTTTTGCCATAGAATGTCCGGTAATTGCCGGTAATTAATTAATTGCAAGTGCGCCACATTAGCAAGCGCCGCTTCGAAAAATCCGACCAAAACCTTGGCGCAATAGCCGTCCAAATCCCCTGCCTCCAATGCTTCTGCCGCTAGCGTGGCGACCATACCGGGCACCATCTGCGGTCCACGCTGGCGTTGATGGGATGCAAGTATGGCTTCCGGTTCTCGATAAAGAAACCAGCATGGCGTATCCGGGAAAGCCGCGCGGAATATCGGCAAAAATTGAGTATGCCAGCTATCGAGCTTAATGAAAAAATGCGTTTCCTCAGGGTTGCGGCGTTGTCCGAGAGCCAGGATCAATTGTCGCAGGCTAGCGCTGCCGCCACTGGATTCGGGCTCTGTTTGATGGAAACGCAAGAAAGCATCGATGACCGGCGGTTCCGACATCACAATACAACAAGACAGGGTTGACAATAATTGAGTCAGCAACGTGGAGCCGCAACGCGAAGTGTGAAAAATAAACGCGCTCGGTGTCAGCGCCGGCTCCAGACGCGTCAGCCAATCGAATCCTGTGCGGCTGATATAACGTTGCGCCGGGTCTTGCTGTTGCAGCGTATCCGCGAAAAACGAAGCGGTAAAGCGGTCTGGGACATGCCGCCAAACGATTTCCCTGCCTTGCAGAGTCACCGGAAACCAATTGTGCAATGAGGTCAAAGCATCTTTGACAACAGGTTGACCGCTTAATAGCTGCCGTTCATTCAACATGGGATAGGATAAAAAGAGGAAGGCGCGGCCAAGCCGCGCCTAACAGATTTAATTTCTGGAAGGAAAAATGCCTTCCATGGCAATTATGTAGTTAAGCCCAAGATAGGGCTGCATGTTGGAAATGGTGGCCTGGCTTACGACTGGGACCGTTAGTGCTGTGCCACTGCCGGTATTGGAGTTTGTCACTGTGCCACTCCCCGTCACTGTGGTTGTGACGCCACCCAAATTGGCAGGAGTCGTTTGCGCCGTGCCGGAAGGTAAGTAGATCGCGGCTGAGGTTGTGCCTGATGCCGGCGAACTGGTCAAAGTGCTTCCGGCTGCAAAAGCGGTTGTTGCAGGCGGCACGGGATGAGCGGTAGTATCAATGCTAATATTGGTAGTAGCACTTAAGCCGCTTAAACTCAGCGTCGCCGTATGCGTATGTGACGGTAGATTGGCCGTGTTGAGACTTATCGTTGCTGTACCGTTAGAGATAACCGTTGCATTATTTGAACCTCCCTTTTCACCTTGCGCAACATTTGCCAAACCTGGCCCTTGGGCCTGTGACCCGACGACGACCCGGCCGCGCAGATCGGGTATGCCGAAAGTGTTTTGCCCATCACCGCCATACATGGTGCCTAATAACGCAAACATTGCCGAATTCTGCTGAATCGGCACTGTTTGACCATTGCAAAACAACCAGCCTCTTGGCGGATAATTAAATCCCACTGCCAGAACGGTTCCCATAAATGCATCCATAATAAATTCCTATTTTACTGTATATGATTAAAAAGCAACGATAATAGACCGCTGCGCGATAAAGTTACCTAATATTTAATTACGCAAATAGGGTTATGTTTTTTAGTAAAAGCCTTAAAAAGCAGCCCACATAAAACAATAAATACCTAATTTTTGAAATTAAGTACTAGTTACCGGTAATACGATTTTACTCAAACTCCAATCGGCAAGATAAAACCAAGGTTTGAATTTAATTCACAGCCGCAATTTATTTTTACTTAATTGGAAAAGTCAGTGCTATGGCCCGGTTTTAAATTCTAGCCAAACAATCAGCTGACCGGCGCAAAGATAGCAGATCATACCGTTAAATAAAACAAAAAAGATCATGGGCTAATCGGCTCATCAAGCAGTTTCCGTGACATCGGCAGACAGGTCACTGAACATATTCGTTGAATTACATACCCAGACTTCTCTTCCGCAGGGCCGTACACTATTCCTGATATCGTTTTTATGGAGGGTGAAGGTGCATACTGCCGATTAATTACGGTATTGAGAGTTTATTCAGCGCAGCGCACAGCATTCAATCGATGAGCCAAACTCAATGCTGCCGCCGTACCGCTTTGCCGCAATTCAGCAATGATTTCCAATACATTTGCATCGGTGATACTGGGGTCGCCGTATTTCGGTTCGGGATTGGCAACAAACCCGGCCGCATTAAAAATATCGGTTAGCCATTGATTCGGGATGCAATCAAGCACTAAATGAATGCGATGCACTACGCTATGATTTTCAACCCGGTGCCTGCAATTGGCATTCATGTACCAAGTGCCGCCCGCAGCAAAATGAATCGGCTCGCCATCCAGCCAAAACAATACGTCCGGGTCGGTGATAATAGGAATATGCAAGCGCGCCAGGCCATCTTCAATATTGGTTCCCGGATCGGTATGTTCACGAATGACGCCGCCGGGCGCCAATGCCATCAAGCGCACGGAGCAGGTTTCGCATTTGAAGTGTTGCAGGATTTGCCGGAAATAAGGACAGCGCGCCAAGAGCGGCGTATCCAGAAATTGATCATTCGAAAATGCCAGAATATCGTCGCTACGGCCATGTGGAGAACGCAATGCCTGACAGTGCCAATATCCGGCACTGGCAGCTTGATCATTGTAATGAGGCACCCATTGATCCGGCATTAAACGCTGCAAATCGATTTGCAATGCGGCCAGATCGAAATCGAACGGCAAACGCAAATAGCGGGTAGCCTGTTTCACAGCGTAACTCCACCAGCTCGCCAGCGCATCTGTTCGCTCAGTTCATCTTCGTCAACAATTTGGAAGCCGGCAGAAAGATAGAGCCTGCGTGCTTTGAGGTTGTTTTTTACTACGCGCAAACTCAAGCCTGCCTGATGGGTTCCGGCCATTTGTTGAAGGTGCTGCACCATATACCGCGCCAAACCCTGTCTTTGAGCACCAGGCAGGACTGCAATGTCGATCAGGCGAATATCGCCGGTAGTGTGCTCGAATACCATGCGCCCCAGCGCTTGACTTTGAGATTCGAGAATTTTGGTTTGAGCATTTGGATAGTTCTGCTGCACTCCAAGTGCATGAATCTGTTGCTGAGATCGAACCAAATTGTCGATAAAGACTGGATCCATCGGCAACATGAGCAAATCTTCGCGGGTTGAACGATAAAGCGTATCGATAAATTCTTGATCGTGCTCATGGACGGAACGTAAATGAAAATCGGGCGGCGACATATCTATGGTTTTTTATGAAATTCGAAATATTTTTTCTGCTATCATGCACGCCGTCGACTTTTGACGCAACTCTATCTAAAGGTTAGCCATGAATCTTAGTCTTGAACAAGCCTCTCCGTTAGTGGGCACAAACTTCACAATACATACACAAGCTGGTCTGATCGACTTGCAATTAATCGATGTAGCGGAATTACCGCGTCGCAACATACCGGAACAATTTCGCACTCCGTTATCATTGGTCTTTACCGGGCCGCCCGATATACTGTTGCAACAAGATATTTATCTTGTTGAGCATGCTGAATTGGGACAGAATCAATGGCTCATGGGGCCTATATTATCAATCAACCCCGGTTCTAAGGATGATAACAAACTCTACTATGAGATAATGTTTGCTTGAGAATAGCAGGTTCGCCGTACGTTAATCCAAGCAGAACCAATAATTAAAAAACATGCAATCGAGTAAGGCTGTTTTATCGGTCCGAGGTGACGGACGCTCGTCACCTCTCTGCTCCTTCCTGAATATCGTGTATGGGATTGAGAGACAATCTGGCTCACTATCCACCACTCCGCCAAGCTGAAAGCTGGGTGTAAACCCTGTTGCTTGAGGTAGTTGGATTCTGCGGAGACTTTCAAGGATTGGTGATTCCCAAATTTCTTTATAGGTGATTTATACTTGAAACAGTAAATACAGTACTATTCTCTTAACCAACGTTGCATTTGTGGAAACGCCTTCCAGCCTAATTTTTCGGCTTTGCTTGGCTCAGCAGTTAAACCCATCCACTGCAGCAGCGGTACTCCCAGATTGCTACCGTTGCTAAAAATATCTATCAGCCAGTCCGACTCGCCTTTGTAGCCATTGGGATGAAATACAACTTCCGGCGGCAGGTCTAAATACACCAAGGCCGCCCATGACCACGCTAACGCGGCTATTTCATCGCCGGCATTTTTACTGACATCGTTATATAAAACATTGCGTTGTGTGCCGTCCATCACCGCTAAATGTCCAGCCTCATGCAATAAATCCCCCGGATATTTCAACTTGGTTTCGTCGACTACCAATACGCCCTTATCAATCAAAATACCGGGCAAAATAACGTCGTCGGGAACTTCTCCTGCTTGCACAGGAATGCCTATGCCGGAAATAAAATCAGTGATTTGTTGGGTTAATGGATTTGCAAATACAGCCATGTTTTTTCTCTTCGTTGGTTATTTATTCCAGATATATTTTTGCAAGCCGATATATCTAATTTTTAGTGGTATCGTCAAAAATCGACCACACATGCTAAATTAATATTTCAACTGGCACAAATAATGGGATAACGTGTCCTGGCGGAGACGTCATCAATAATCCCTTATTGGAATGTAACGGCGAAAGTCGGCTGTTTTACTTACTAATTTAGACAAAAAAACCGTAGCTCTCGAAATATCTATAGTCTTTTTTGTTTGCAATTAGATAATTGTTACTTCTTCTGCTTGCGGATCTTTTTGTCTCTTAAGTAACTGCAAACTGTACTTTTTATCCTCCATCAAGAGATTTAAAGCCTGAGCTGTTAATGTTACGAAAGAGAACAAAAACATCGGGGCCGTTTTCTTGCTAAGTGAAGTCAAAGCCTTTTTCAGCGTTAAACCATTTAACTGTGCCTGTCGTCATTTAGTGTAATCCTAGTATGTAGTAATTGAAGTCTTATAAAGACTGGAGCCGGGAAATTAAAGAATTACTTATGATACAGGATGAACAATTGCATGAAGAACTGTAAACGGTAAAACAATTTTAAGCTGAGGGCATTCTATAGGCGCAATACGGCAATGTCTACAGGGGCCTTTTTTACCCGCCGCCCATTTTTCTGCGCCACCAAGCGCTTTCTAACATTATTTTGCTACTATCTTTCCCGAATCAAGTTTAATAATGCGCTGACAGCGAGCCGCCAAAACTTGGTCATGCGTTACCAAAATCAACGTGGTGTTGTTTTCCAGATTAAGCTCGAACAGCAAATCAATAACGGTCGCGCCGGTTTTGCTGTCCAGATTGCCGGTCGGCTCATCGGCAAACAAAATCGCGGGCTTGGTCACAAAGGCTCTGGCCAAAGCTACGCGCTGTTGCTCGCCGCCGGAAAGTTTCTGGGGGGTATGCGATAAACGGTGCGACAGGCCGACTCTATCCAACAACGCGACAGCTGAAGCTTTGGCGTTTTTATCGCCGCTTAACTCCAAAGGCAGCATGACGTTTTCCAACGCAGTCAATCCCGGCAGTAATTGAAAGGACTGAAACACAAAGCCTATCAGCTCGTTACGCATCGCCGCCCTGCCATCTTCATCCATTGTAGTTAATGATCTTCCGTTCAAACTGACAAACCCGGAAGTCGGCATATCCAATCCGGCCATCAAGCTAATTAAGGTGGACTTGCCTGAACCGGACTCGCCGACGATCGCAATACTTTCACCGGATTTGATTATCAAATCTATGGATGACAAGATATGCAATATTCCATCGGATGTGGTAACCGATTTACTCAGGTTTTCGGTGACTATAACGCCAGGGATGGTCTCTACGCCGCCAGCGCGGTCAATGTTGTTTAATGGTTGGGTTTGCATAATGATCAGATTCTTATTGGCTATGATAATTTCGTTAATCTCGATGACCGCTACGGCCAAATCCATTGTTGTATTGGGTGATAGTATCAGTGCCGGTTACGGAATTGAAGTCTCGCAAGGCTGGGTGGCATTATTGCAGCAAAAACTGAACGAAAAAGGCATCAATTATATTATCCACAATGAAAGCATCAGCGGCGATACAACGGCCGGCGGTTTGGCGCGTATAGACCGGGCCTTGACCTTGCACAAGCCCAATGTCGTCATTATTGAGCTGGGCGCTAATGACGGCTTGCGCGGTTTGCCGCCGGCGTTGATAAAAAGCAATCTTGCCGAAATTGCCCACCGGGCGCAACGAATCGGCGCAAAAGTATTGTTGCTGAGCATGAAAATCCCGCCCAATTACGGCAAGCGCTATACCGACCTTTTCTACAATATTTACCCGCAATTAGCTACAGAGCTGCACATTCCATATGTACCTTTTATAATGGAAGATGTCGCCCTGAGCAAAGACATGATGCAAGCGGACGGTCTGCATCCCAATGCGAATGGCCAGCCTTTCATTGCAGATAAAGTATGGCCGCAGCTATTCCTTCTATTAAAATAACAATAACTTCAACAGGAAGAGAATCCCTAAATGAAAACGTTAACACTTGAAAAAGCCAATCTGATTATAAATACCGCAACTAACAAAGCCCGCAAGCTAAACATGGCTCCTATTACCGTAGTGGTTTTGGATGCGTCAGGACATTTAAAAGCCATGCAACGGGAAGACGGCGCGACCATGATCAGAGAACAGATCGCCACCGCAAAAGCCTGGGGTGCGGTCAGCATGGGCATATCGTCGCGCAGTCTGGCGAACGTAGCAGTGGATAGACCCGACTTTATGAATGCTTTACTGAACATGGCGGATGGAAAAATAATGCCGGTTCCGGGCGGAGTGCTGATCCGCGATACCAAAAATAATGTTATCGGCGCAGTGGGTATCAGCGGCGATATTTCCGATCAGGACGAGCGTTGCGCGATTGCAGGTATTGAGGCGGTGGGGTTTATAGCGGGGGTTTAAGCTCAATACTGTTGACTTAAGACTGTGTGCCCCTTCTCCCTCAGGGAGAAGGTTGGGATGAGGGGATAAAAATAAGCATTTTTCCTTGATTTTGATTTCCCCTCACCCAACCCTCTCCCGCTGGAGAGGGCTTTGCACTGCTTAAATCAACAGTATTGGGGTTTAAACTGACCTGAGCATACAAATTTATTCTCGTTATAAATGGGAATAGCTAACCTGTCTGAATACTTTATAAATTAATGGAAAACCTATGTGCTGGAGTGGGGAAGCGTCAACTGTATTAGCGACTATCGGATTATCGAGCACCGCTTATTTTTATTATAAAAAAGAACCTGCCCCGCTTTGTTATGCCTTGGGCTTCTTTTCATTGATGGAAGCCTTGCAAGCCTATACCTATACGGTGATTGACGATTGCTCCAATCCGGGCAATCAGGTTGCAACTTTGTTAGGCTATATTCATATCGCTTTTCAACCGTTTTTTGTTAACGCGGTATCGATGTATTTTATTCCCGAAAAAGTCAGGGATAAGATTTCGGCATCGGTTTATTTTATCTGCCTGGTGACGACGGTTTGCCTGCTGATACGGCTGTATCCGTTCGAATGGGCTCCGTTCTGTTACGAGGTTAAAACCCGGTTTATCCTGTATGCCGAATCGTTCAACGTACCGTTTTGCGGCAGACGGATCTGCTCTACGTCCGGCGACTGGCATATTGCTTGGGAGATACCGGCTACGGCCAATCTGGTGCTGTTCAATATGTATGTTGTTGCGGCATTTGTCATGCCTATTTTCTACGGCTCCTGGAAAATGACGACTTACCACATTGTTACCGGGCCGCTGCTGGCTTGGCTAAGCACCAGCAATCCCAATGAATGGGCGGCGGTTTGGTGTTTGTATTCGATTGGGTTATTGCTGTTGCTGGTCAAGACGCCGATACGTAATTACTTACATGTGCGTAGCTGGTTTTGGTGGAAATATCTGAAATTATGAAAAGCTCTATCAGGCAAATCCATAAAATGGCTTAAAAAATTATCACCACGAAGACACGAAGGACACGAAGAAATAAACTCTTCGTGTCTTCGTGGTGAATAAAAGACTTTTAATTGCCTGAATGTAATGAGGCGCTACATATCCGGTAACAAAAAAACTTAGTCTTGCGTCGGTCTTCAATCTGGATGATCGATTCAGGCTCCCAATCCGGGATTGGGAATGATGAAGAGATAAACAAGCTGCCGGGACGCATTTCACGCCTGACTTTCTCGCCCAGCTCCGCCATGACCGCCGGAGAAAGAAACGCAAACACTACGTCGTAACGGGCAAGATTGCAGTTCCATAAACTGGCGCGTTTTACGGTCGCATTCGGCAGTTTGCGGCAGCGCCATGCAGTGATCAACCAAGGTAGCGGCGCACGTTCCCACGCATCGACTATCATTGATCGATGCCGCGCCAACGGCACGGCCACCGATCCAACTCCCGCACCAAGATCGGCGAATACACCGGCATTTTCCCGTTCAACAATTGCTGCTACAGCATCCGCTACGGAAGTAGAGGACAAAAACAACGGCACATCGCCTTTGACCGTACCCCAAAACACCAGCGTCAGCAGCAGCACGACCAACAAATACAACCAGGAAGGCAGTTGCAAAGTAAGCATGGCAATTGCTGTCGGCAAAAACAACAAATGAATGGGAAGCCACCAGTACGGCTGGCGTAAAACGGCGGACCACAAGGCAGCTGCAATGCCTTGTACCAACACCAAACGCCATGCGCCGTGAAACAACGCAGGCGACATTGAGGCGAAGGTAATTGTGAGCGTCAAGCCCAGCGCCTGCGCGGCAAGCGCTTTGAATAATGTTATCAGGCTTGGAGTTCCTGGTTATTTTTTAGGCGAAGCCGGTTTTGCCGCAGGGACATCAGGTACCGGCACAGGAACCGGAGCGGAAGACGGAGTCAAGATTTTGGCTACAGTTTCTTTAGCAGTCTTTTCTTCTAAAGTTCTTTGCCGGTTGCCTTCGCCATAAAGCGTAGCGGAAATCATAAACAAGACGGTCGATATAATCAAAATTAAGAATCTGTCCGGCTTCTTCAAAAAGAATAAAGGCCATTTAGGTTTAATCATTCCAACTATAAAAAAAAGCAGGGTCCAGACCCCTGTATGAAAAGCGATGTTTATCAGCATTATAATTACTCGTTAACTTACATTTAGATAGATTTATATTATTATTAGTTAGGCAGCTGTTTGCAACATGCCGTAAGTTATTTTAACGGTTTTACTTTATCAGGGTCTGAATTGTTGGCATCGATTATTTTAGTCAACTGACAATTGATGCATCCTGTATCAAAAAAACTCTTAATCTATTGAGTTTTTATATAACAAAAATTAGGGGGCTCCATGGGTGGTTTTGTTTTAGCGTTATTGGTTTTCGCTGTCTTGATTGTATTTATGAGCGTCAAGTCGGTTCCACAGGGCATGGAATACACCGTCGAGCGCTTCGGCAAATATACCAATACACTGACGCCGGGCTTGAATATTATCGTGCCGATTATTGATCGCATCGGCAAAAAAATGGTGATGATGGAACAGGTGATGGACGTACCGTCACAGGAAGTGATTACCAAAGACAATGCGATGGTTACCGTGGATGGGGTGATTTTTTATCAGGTCATGGATGCCGCTAAAGCCGCCTATGAAGTCAGCCAACTGGGTTGGGCCATTCTGAATCTGGTGATGACCAATATTCGTACCGTTATGGGTTCGATGGATCTGGATGAGTTGTTATCCCGCCGGGATGACATTAATGCACGCTTGCTGTCCGTTGTTGACGATGCTACCACACCGTGGGGCATCAAAGTCACTCGTATTGAAATCAAAGATATCGCCCCGCCCAAAGACTTGGTCGAAGCCATGGGCCGGCAAATGAAAGCCGAGCGCTTAAAACGCGCTTCCATTCTTGAGGCCGAAGGTTTGAGGCAATCCGAAATTTTACGCGCGGAAGGCGCTCAACAGGCGGCTATTCTGGAAGCGGAAGGCCGCAAAGAAGCTTCTTACCGCGATGCCGATGCCCGTGAGCGCTTGGCTCAAGCAGAAGCCAGGGCGACATTAATGGTATCGGAAGCGATCGGCAAAGGCGATGTCCAGGCCATCAATTATTTTGTCGCGCAAAAATACATAGAAGCGTTAAAAGAGATTGGCGTCGCTAACAACAGCAAGCTGGTCTTTATGCCGTTGGATTCATCAAGCGTGATTGGAGCCTTGGGAGGCATTAGCGAACTGGCAAAAGAAGCCATGACTAAGAAAAGCTGATATGGCTGAACTGGAAATTGTTTTTTGGAACTGGTGGGTATTAGCACTCATTCTATTAGTAGTTGAACTGCTGGCTCCCGGTTTTTTCTTTCTGTGGATGGCAGCGTCAGGATTTGTAACCGGATGCCTGCTATTACTGATACCTGCAATTGATACAGAATTGCAGGTATCTATTTTTTCCGTATTGTCCGTTGTTTCGATTACCGCATGGAAGTTTTACGGCAAAAAGCATCCGATAACAACAGACCATCCCTTATTAAATAAACGCGGCGCTCAATACATCGACAGAGTCTTTAGCCTGTACAAGCCAATAGAAAACGGCGAAGGCAAAATAAAAGTCGACGATTCGATCTGGAAAGTTCACGGGGAAGACTGCGATATTAACACCAAGGTAAAAGTCATCGCGGTTCGCGGCACGGTGTTTGATGTAGAAAAGGTTAAATAGCGTAGCAATGCTTTTTAAGCAAGCCTATAAGATAATGGATTCTACTACCCGTCATATTTTTCAGACCGCTGCAACAACACAAAAACAGCCCCAGTCCCGCCGTCTTTAGGCGGTGCGGAACAAAAAGCCTGAATGTCTTTATGTTGTCTTAGCCACAAGTTAAGATTATTTTTAAGTACAGGATGGTTGTCAGGCGAACGATAGCCTTTGCCGTGGACAATATGTACGCAACGGTAGCCGTCCTCTACACAATTATGCAGAAAATGCAGCAGTTGCCGTTTCGCCTCATTGCTGTTCAGCCCGTGCAGATCGATTTCCGCGTCCAGCCCAAACTGTCCTTTGCGCAGCTTTTTTAAGACATTATGCTGTATCCCCGGAGCCATAAAGCTTAGTGAGTCTTCAAGACCCAACTTTTCAACATCAAATTCAGCCTCTTCGACTAAATGTTCTTCGACGTTAACGGCCTGCGATTTAGGATAAGGCTTGGGTTTATTACCTTCTGTTAATAGCACTTTATCACTTTTTACAGCATGTACTTTACCGATAGTTAAACGAAATAAATCGCTGTCTTCTGGAGGGAGGTTTTTTTTTGTCACGAAAGCTGATTTTGTTATGTATTGTTGCTAATATGGTTGATTTTATAGCTTAATCCGCTTCAGGGCGATTGATAATGCATATTTTGTTAAGTAATGATGACGGGTACTTGGCTGAAGGACTCAATGCATTAGCCAGTGCATTAAGTCCACATGCCGAAATATCGGTAGTGGCTCCGGATAGAAACCGCAGTGCGGCAAGTAATTCTTTAACGCTGGAAATGCCGTTACGCGCTTATGTAGCAGATAACGGCTTTATTAAAGTCGATGGTACGCCCACCGATTGCGTGCATTTGGCAATAACCGGTTTACTGAAAAATGAGCCCGATATGGTTTTTGCAGGGATTAATCATGGCTCCAATTTAGGTGATGATGTGCTTTATTCAGGTACTGTTGCAGCGGCGTCCGAGGGGCGCTTTTTAGGGCTGCCTGCCATCGCCATTTCGTTGGCGGGCAATAACCCAAGCCATTTTGAAACCGCCGCACAGGTTGCGGTAACGCTATTGCGGCAATTGATTAATAACCCCTTGCCCCAAGATACTATACTTAATATCAATGTGCCTGATGTCGCTGTTAAAGATTTAAAAGGCTATCAGGCAACCCGGCTTGGGCAGCGGCATAAATCCGAGCCGGTCATTAAGAGCGAAGATCCTCGCGGACGTATTATCTATTGGGTAGGTCCGCCGGGAGCGGAACAGGATGCAGGTCCTGGAACTGATTTTTATGCCGTTAATGCAGGTTTCGTATCGGTTACACCCTTACAACTGGATTTAACTCGGTATGACCGGATCGATGATTTAAAGGCATGGTTACCCAAGGAGTATGATTTATGATTCAAAGCCTGCAAGGAATAGGCATGACCTCTTCGCGAACCCGCGAACGCATGATTAACCGCTTAATGGAACAAGGTATCACCAACAATAAGGTTCTGGATGTAATGCGCAATACACCCAGACATATTTTTATGGACGAAGCCTTGGCAAGCCGGGCTTATGAAGATACCGCGCTGCCTATCGGGTATAATCAGACAATTTCCCAGCCTTATATCGTCGCCAAAATGACGGAGCTGCTGCTGGCGTCATCAGATCGATTAACAAAAGTATTGGAAATAGGTACCGGCTGCGGCTACCAAACGGCAATTTTGGCGCAGCTGGTCGATCATGTCTATTCCGTTGAGAGAATTGCACCGTTGCAGAAAAAAGCCAAAGATCGTCTATGGGATTTAAAATGCAAGAATGTAAGTTTCTTGCACAGCGACGGCGGCTGGGGATGGCCAGATCATGCGCCTTATGATGGAATATTAGTTGCTGCCGCACCGCCCGAAGTACCGACAATGCTGTTACAGCAGATGGCTGTCGGCAGTGTGATGATTATTCCGATCGGCAAAGGCGGTAGCCAACAGTTACAGAGAATAACGCGCACGGAAAACAACTATGAGGTTGAAAAACTGGAACCGGTTGTTTTTGTGCCTTTTTTATCAGGAAGGAAATAAGCCTAAATATATTTTAAGCTTCTGTACAACAAAAACCTTGTACTGGAGAAGACCCAGGCATCAGCATGCGCTCAAGATATTTATGCGCAATAAACTGCATTTTTCCTACATGCCGAATGTAATACCGACACCCAGGTTCTTATTATCCCAGCCTTAAAACCTCCACTTTACTCTGTGACCGCGATGGCCTTCGGTTTTATGCAGGCTATTATATTCGACAGCATTTCGCCGTGGTTACAAATCAAGATTACCTGCTGGCTAGTTTCAACAGCAGGGATTTTTGGCAGTGTTTGTGGCGATTCCTAGGCCACGCCTCACACGCTCCTATCATTTCACCACATCCTTTCTTATTTTTTATTTTGACCTCAACCATTGGTCGAAACGGACGGAATTTTCCTGTCTCGATGTTAACTCACAATCGGTGGTAAAAAGCCTGAATCGCAATCGAATTGCGTAACGACACGAATAGGCTGAACCGGACTGCAATAGCACTAGCAATTTTATGACATGACGATTACAGGCAGGCTCTTAATTTGCTCACATCCAGCTTAAATCGAGGAGTATTTACACAGACTATGTAACATCAATTTGGTAGCTGAATACAATCAATGCTAATGAACGACACAAAAATTCGCCTGAATTTGTGCCTTGACCAGCATTTTTCTTTTTTAGAAGTTATTGCAAGTAATTGAGGAGTCATTTTTGCAGTGAAGCTAGCAATTATATAATTTCCTCTAAGCCAATTTAAGGTTAATATCGGTCTCATGAAACTAAACTTTGACTCAAAAAAGATTCTGGTAATCGAGGATCAATCGATTATACGAGAAACCATTAAGCACATACTGTATTCATTGGGCGCACGACACATCGTTGAAGCAGGAACCGGCATTAATGGGATAGTTGAGATGAGACGCGTTCAATTCGATATTGTTCTCTGCGATTATAATCTTGGCGACGGGAAAAATGGCCAGCAGGTTCTGGAAGAAGCAAAACATTTTAAGCTATTGCCGTTTAACGCTGTTTTTATAATGATTACCGTTGAACATAGCAAAAATATAGTGCTTAGCGCCCTCGACTGCAAACCTGATGATTACCTGATAAAACCCTTTAATCGACTGCAATTGTCAACCCGGATCGAACGATGTATTGCCCGCAAGGAATATCTTGTCAGCATTGAACGCGAAATAGATATAGGCAACATTTACCAAGCGATACACAACTGTGAAAAGCTGCTTCAGCAGGGTAATAAAAAAACGCACTTACATATATTAAAAATACGCGCCGAATTGGCCCTTATAATCAGAGATTTCAAGACAGCCAACAGAATTTATCAAGAAATACTGCAAGAAAGAGATATTCCCTGGGCTAAATTGGGTTTGATTGTTATCGTTTTTTTGGAAGGCAATTATGAACAAGCGGTTGAATCTCTTAAACAGTTCATCGAGCAATTTCCTATGATGCTTGAAGCTTATGACTGGTTGGCAAAATCATATGAAGCTTTAGGTAACGATGAAGAAGCGCTGGTCGCGCTTAATCAGGCGATTGATCTTTCACCTCAAACCATTCTAAGACAGCAACGACTGGCTCTATTGGCTGACAAAACTGAAAACATTGAAATTGCAAAAAAAGCCTATAAGGCCGCTGTTAATTTAGGCAAACATTCTGTGCATGGATCATCCAATGATTTTTCAGGCTTGGCTAAAGCCCACTTAAAGTCCAATTCAACCGGTGATGCCCTAAAAGTATTGAATGAGATGAATAAATATTTTTTTAATGATCCCGATTCGAGGCTTAGAGCTGCAATATTGGAAATCGAGATTCAAAAAGCAAAAAATAACGGTGTAGTGGCGCAAAAACCTTATGAAAAAGCATTTAAATTGACCGAGCAATTTGGAAGTCAAATATCCAGAGAGTTACGCCTTGAAATGGCAAAGATCAGTCATTTGAGCGGAGCCAGTGAAATTGCCGATGAAATTCTTGCGGACTTAATTAAAACCAACATTGATGATAAATATTTTATCGGAGAGATCGACAAAATGTGCAACACATTTATCGGTAATAATTACGCAGAAGGTTTGATCAATCGGATAAAACAGGAATTGATCGATATTAACAATGTCGGGGTTAATTTATTTAAAGAAGGCAGGATTGAAGAGGCTCTCACAGTTTTTGAAAATGCTATCGAAAAAATGCCTAATAATCATACTATTACTTTAAATAGGCTAAAAATCGTTATTCATGACCTTAAAACATCTCGGCCTAATCCTAAAAAAACTATGCTGGCTCAGTCCTATATCAATAAAGCCATTCAAATAGGCATTCCCCACGATCAAATTGGCAGTGTTCAACTGGAACTGGACAAAATTCAATACGCAGCCCAATAGTCTAAAAGACTACAGCTCGCCGCGGAATCATAGAGGAAAATACGGTTTGAAAGAACGAAATGTTCTTGGTTTTAGGCGGTTTACTGCGTGAATAATAGAACAGTGCGAGGAGGGCGTAGCCGGGCAGACAAACTGCCCGGCATACCTTACAACTTATTTCTTTTTGTTGCGTTCGTTTACTTCTTTGATAACTTCTTCAGCCACGTTTTTCGGGCACGGCAAGTAGTGCGAGAATTCCATGGAGAATTGGCCGCGACCAGAGGTCATGGTGCGCAAGTCACCAATATAGCCGAACATTTCACTCAGCGGTACATCCGATTTAATACGAACACCGGTTACACCTGCATCCTGAGATTTGATCATGCCGCGGCGACGGTTAAGGTCACCAATAACATCCCCCACATGATCGGATGGCGTAAAAGTATCAACTTTCATGATCGGTTCAATCAATTGCGGTCCTGCTTTTGGAATTGATTGACGGAAAGCCGCTTTCGCAGCAATTTCAAATGCAATCGCAGAGGAGTCAACCGCGTGGAAAGCACCGTCAGTTAAGATAACTTTAAAGTCCAAGCAAGGAAATCCGGCCAAAACACCTTTATCCAACATGCTCTTAAAGCCTTTTTCAACCGCTGGCCAATATTCGCGCGGCACGTTACCGCCGGTAACCGCTGATTCAAACACAAAACCGCTGCCTGGCTCGCCGGGCTCGATAATGTAGTTGATCTTGCCGTATTGACCTGAACCGCCTGATTGCTTCTTGTGGGTATATTCATCTTCAACCGATTTGGTGATGGTTTCGCGGTAGGCCACTTGGGGTTTACCGACGATAACATCAACGCCGTGAGTACGTTTTAGGATGTCGACTTTAATATCAAGATGCAACTCGCCCATGCCTTTAAGAATGGTTTCGCCGCTGTCTTCATCGGTTTCAACGTGGAAAGACGGATCTTCCTGAATCATTTTACCCAGAGCGATACCCATTTTTTCGGAAGCTGCTTTGTCTTTCGGTGAAATCGCTAATGAGATAACGGGATCAGGGAAGACCATCGGTTCCAATGTTGCAGGGAATTTAGGATCGCACAGCGTGTGACCGGTTTGCACGTTCTTCATACCCAATACGGCAACAA
The DNA here is from genome assembly GCA_036561025.1 of Methylobacter sp. Lineage (GTDB taxonomy): Bacteria > Pseudomonadota > Gammaproteobacteria > Methylococcales > Methylomonadaceae > Methylobacter_A. The sequence goes on from DATBQB010000041.1 coordinate 19,169, forward strand.
TGTCACCTGCTTGAGCTGAATCAAGTTCATTACGGGCATCAGCATGCATTTCCACAATACGGCCGATACGCTCGGTTTTTCCGGTGAAGGTGTTTAGTACAGATGTGCCTTTTTCCAGCTTGCCGGAGTAAATACGCAGGAACGTTAACGCGCCAAAGCGGTCGTCCATAATCTTGAATGCCAACGCGCGTAACGGTTTGTCGGCATCAACGATAGCAAAGCTGCCTGTCGCATTGCCTTCCAGATCGACTTCAGGCTGCGGTTTAACTTCAGTTGGGCTAGGCAGGTAATCGATAACGGCATCAAGCACCAACTGCACGCCTTTATTTTTGAAAGACGAGCCGCAGTAAGTCGGGAAGAAATCCAGGTTAATCGTACCTTTGCGGATACAACGCTTGATGGTGTCAATATCGGGTTCTTCGCCTTCCAGATATTTTTCCATGACATCGTCATACTGATCGGCAACTTGGTCGATCATTTTTTCGCGCCATTTCTGAGCGTCCGCCACCATATCGGCAGGAATGTCTTTGATTTCGTAGTTCATTGGGTCGCCGGAATCATCCCATATCCAGGCTTTTTGAGTCAGTAGGTCAACCACGCCGGAAAATTGGTCTTCAGTGCCGATAGGCAAGGTCATAACCAATGGCACAGCGCCGAGCACTTCTTCAACTTGCTTAACCACGCGATAGAAGTCGGCACCAATGCGATCCAGTTTGTTAATGTAGATAACTCGGGATACTTCGGAATCGTTGGCATAACGCCAGTTGGTTTCCGATTGGGGTTCTACACCGCCAGATCCGCAGAAAACGCCGATACCGCCGTCAAGAACTTTCAGTGAACGATAAACTTCAATAGTAAAGTCAACGTGCCCTGGGGTGTCGATGATATTGAAACGGTAGTCTTTCCAGAAACAAGTAGTCGCAGCAGACTGAATGGTAATACCGCGCTCCTGCTCCTGTTCCATGAAGTCTGTGGTTGCCGCGCCATCGTGTACTTCACCGATTTTATGGATTTTACCGGTAAGCTTTAAAATCCGCTCGGTAGTCGTGGTTTTACCGGCATCGACGTGAGCGAAGATGCCAATATTTCTGTAATGCGCTAAATCTGTCATGTTTTTACTCTAAAGTTGGGCATAAAAAACTTTTTTGGTGACCGCTCTCAATAAACTTTGAACATTTGTTGAGGACTCGTACCGGGGCGGTGGGCTACATACCATAACCGCAGTCACACAACCTAAGACCGCGGTGGCGGTAGCCATCGGAGTGGATGAAATGCGTCGGATACATGCAGGTAGCTCAAAGCCGAGTGAGGTGCATTTATTTGGGGTCACCATCGCTGCTCACTCGTCCAGCTTCGAAAGCTCTCTATTTTAACCTAAAAACTTTGTAAAAACATAGAAAACCCATATATTGATGTTGCAGTAACGTTAAAATGACTGAATTTATTTAGTCATACTAATGGCAATAATCGAATAAGAACAAGCACAGAATCTTGCCGACACAGCCTCAGGTATTTTTAAAGACTAAGCGATACCCTTGTTTTTACCGCAATAGTTTTGGATAAAAATAGCAGGACTTTATGTATCGACGCTTGCTCAGAAGCCATGTTTAAAGAATCGCTTGAAAAGATGTCATAAAATGAAAATGGAATTTATCAGTTATAAATAATCAGATATTACCGTAAAAACAGCTATATTTACTGACACGTTATTGTAAAATATCCGCTTGAAAACGGGAGGCTTCAGATTATGATTGTTGCTGATATTATGACCGCCGATCCGGTTACGGTTAACATGGATACCGAGCTATTAGTGATCAAGGAAATTTTTGATCATGTCTATTTTCATCATTTGTTGGTTGAAAATGAATCGGACAAAACTTTTGTCGGCGTTATTTCGGATCGCGATTTATTGAGCGCTGTAAGTCCTTATATTCATACCGCAGCAGAAACCTTCCGCGATAAAGAAACTTTAACAAAACGCGCTCATCAGATCATGTCCCGCCAGATTGACACTGTGACACCTGCAACTGATTGCAATATTGCCGTACAAAAAATGTTGGATGCCGATATATCCTGCCTACCTGTCGTTAGCGATGACAACATTATTCTTGGCATCGTTACCTGGAAAGATTTCTTAAGAAATTATTTAAAACAACAACCGTCCGCAAACATCTCGTTTGATTAGGACAGCAACCGGAATCAGTAACGAAAATAATAAAATTATTTTTGTCAGCATCAGTAAATATCCGCTTTGGCAAGGGTTAACATTAAGTTATTAATGGTAAAAACTAAATGACATCGAAGAACAACCCTCTAGACCTCAATTTAATAGAAATGGACATAGAAGTAGTTCAGCCAAAAATCATAGCGGAACCGCTTACGCTTAATGGATGGACGCATGTGCTGTGCAATGAAGAAATGCCTATTTTTTCTAATACTGCGCTATGCATCCATGATATTTTAAATGATGACAGAAAAGGCGCTATGGAATTGGCATCTGTTATTTTGCAGGATCCAAATCTGACAGTTAAATTATTAAAAATTAGTAACACCCCCCATTACAATCCATCCCGCCAGAAAATGGTTACCGTATCCCGAGCCATTATTATGATTGGTTCCGAAGTTATTCGTGAATTAACACTGGTTTGCTCCTTTTTTGAGTCAATTTTATCGTCAACCAACAAACAACAAGCCAACGAGGAAATAGCCCAAGCTATTCACGCTGCCGTACACGCAAAATCGATAGCAATGATAACAAACGACAAATCGCCAGAAGAGGTTTTTATTGCCACCTTGCTTAACCATATCGGCAGTATTTCTTTTTGGTGCTTTTGCGGTGATCAGGGAGAGCGCATTCAAAAACTGATAAATAAAGGAAATTGCACTCGTGAAGAAGCAGAGAAAAAAGTTCTGGGCTTTAAATTAACAGAATTGGGAGTTTCTCTAAGTAAAGCTTGGAAATTAGGCAGCTTGGTTGAAGAATCGATCAAACCAACTGCATTTTCCAAAAATCCCAGAGTAGGTTTGGTTCACTTAGGTTATGAAATTACCGAGGCATTAAAAGAAGGTGTCAGTTCGAAAAAATACGAGACTTGTGTCAAGAAAATTGAAGCGCTTACCAAACAATCCAAACAAGTTATAAACGAAAAGCTTAAAAATAATACCAGTACCGCGTCTGATATTGCTTGTCAATTTGGGGCCACTGACGCTGCAATGATCATTCAAAACCGCTTAAATCAACCTGTTAATTTGGCAGATCCCTCGCTTGTTATTGACAAAAAACAATTACAGTTTCAAATTTCACAGGATATAACATCAATAATAAGTGAGCAGTTTGACATTAATCTATTGTTGGAAACTGTGCTTGAGGGGATTCATCGAGGTATCGGTATGGATCGAACTATTTTTTCGCTTTTAGCTAACGATAAGCAGACTCTTAAAGAAAAGCTGTCTTTGGGCTGGCGCAAAGACACATATGAAGACAAGGTCATTTTCAATCTCTCGGAAACACCGCCCAATCTTTTCTTGCGGGCTCTAACAGGCACCCATGCTTTTTGGGCCACGCCCTCGGATAATGCCAAGTTGTATACGCTCCGGGATATTAATGTAATTGGAAAAAACGAATGTTTTATGATGCCGATTTTTTCCAATAAAACGCCGATCGGTTTAATTTACACTGACCGGGGACTTAACAACCAACCGCTAACTAAAGAAGACTTTGATGCGTTTAAATCCTTTACCCAACAAGCGAATATAGGTCTTGCAATTTATCGTATGCAGCGCAGCCAATAGAAAATTGAAACGGCTGTTATTGAGCCTGCCATGCGAACGGCTTGGCAGGGGCTTCACAATATTGATCCAGTAGCTTTATAAAATAATCGCGTTCAATTTCCTGCGCACCAAGGCTTTCCAAATGTTTTGTATGCACTTGACAGTCTATCAACTGGTAACCCCATAACTTAAGCTGCTTAACCAGGGTAACGAAGGCTACTTTAGAAGCATCGGTTTTGATATGAAACATGGATTCGCCAAAAAACACCTGCCCCAGCGCAACGCCGTATAATCCGCCAACCAATTCATTACCAAACCAAGTTTCAACCGAATGGGCAAAACCGGCTTGGTGCAATTGATTATAAGCCGCATAGATTTCTGCTGTTATCCAGGTGCCGGTAGCATCTTTGCGGCGATCTGCACAAGCGGCAATAACTTCACTAAAAGCCTGATCAAAGGTTACTGAAAAAATATTCTTATTCAGCGTTTTTCGTAAGCTACGGGAAATAAGCAGTTTATCAGGAAATAAAACCAATCGAGGATCCGGCGACCACCACAAGATAGGTTCGCCAGGATTATACCAAGGAAATATTCCGTGCCTGTAGGCATTTAACAGCCGATATTGGGACAGACAGCCGCCGACTGCAAGCAAGCCGTCCGGCTCTCGGAGGGCTTTACTCACTAACGGGAAATCTTGCTCCGGGTTATTCGGGTCAAGAACAGTCAGGTGCATAAGAAGTCTGACGTAACTTCAGTCGAATTTGAATGATTATGCCCGGTTATGTAAGTTGAAACTGCAATTCAACCGGCTAATTCATCGAGAAATTTTTCTGCATCCAGCGCCGCCATACAACCTGCGCCCGCTGAAGTAATGGCCTGCTTATAAACTGAGTCCATCACATCTCCTGCTGCAAATACCCCTTCCACACTGGTTGCAGTGGCGTTTCCGTGTATGCCGCTTTTGACTTTAATATAGCCGTGCTCCATATCCAGTTGCCCCTCAAAAATACCGGTGTTGGGTGTATGACCGATAGCTATGAATACGCCGTGTACATCCAGCTCTTTGGTCGAGCTATCTAGGGTATTTTTAACTCTAAGGCCGGTAACGCCCATATCGTCACCCAACACTTCATCCAGTTGATAATTCCATTCGATGATGACATTGCCGTTTTGCGATTTTTCAATCAGTTTGTCGGAGAGAATTTTTTCGGAGCGAAATTTGTCGCGACGATGCACGACGATGACCTTTGAGGCAATATTGGCTAAATAAAGCGCCTCTTCAACCGCGGTATTGCCGCCGCCGATTACAGCGACCGCTTTGTTTCTATAAAAAAAACCGTCGCAGGTAGCGCAGGCTGAAACGCCTTTGCCTTTGAAAGCTTCCTCTGATTCCAGACCCAAATAACGCGCTGAAGCGCCAGTTGCAATAATCAATGCATCACAAGTGTAAGTACCGGAGTCGCCGGTCAATGTGAAAGGGCGAGCAGATAAATCGGTGGTATGAATATGATCGAAAATTATCTCGGTATTGAAGCGTTCGGCATGTTTAAGCATTCTTTCCATCAGGGCCGGTCCTTGCAAGCCTTCAATATCGCCGGGCCAGTTATCCACTTCTGTGGTCGTGGTTAACTGACCGCCTTGCTGCATTCCTGTAATGATGACCGGATTCATGTTGGCTCGTGCGGCATAGATTGCTGCCGTATAACCGGCAGGACCGGAACCTAGAATCAAAAGACGGCAATGTTTGGAATTACTCATTAAAAAACCCTTTGCAGCGAAAAGACAAAAAATTAATTATGAAGATGAAAGCGTGTTTCGTAAACAGTTTTATCGGCATAGTCGACGGATTATCTCCGAAATGCGCATTGGCGTTTATTGCAGAGATTATTAATGTGAAACATCTTATTATTGATCTATAATCATGTTTTATGGGTAATTTATGTAACGAGTTGTTGAATATGGCTGCTGTAATGGAAGAAAAAACCTTTCGCGGTTTGCGTGAAGTTGCTTTATTAGGCTTTATTGCAGGCGCACTATTTTTTTTAATTTCGCTGATCACGTTTAGTAACGAAGATGCGGGCTGGACGCATAGCGGATCAGTGCAGACAGTCTCTAACGCTTGCGGCGTTTTCGGTGCTTGGATCGCTGATTTCATGCTCAGCTGCTTTGGTTTGGTCGCTTACCTGTTTCCGGTCATTATCTTCTGGCAAGGTTATCTGATCTACACTCAGGGCAGACAAGGCCGCGAAAAAATGATTATCGCGCTACAGTGGATAGGCTCTATAGCGACCATTATTTCCGGTTCCGCATTATTGAATTTGTATCTGCTAAGAATAGGAATTGAACTGCCCAGCAACACCGGGGGCATTTTAGGTCAGGAAACCGGCAATGCATTGCTGGTAGTATTCGGTAACTCAGGCGCGACATTATTCTTATTAATGGTTTTATTGGCTGGAGTTACCTTGGTTACCGGGCTGTCGTGGATAGCGTTGATAGATGCCATAGGTAAAGGTACGGTGGTTATCTGTCGAGTTTTGTGCAGCGGCGTCTTGGGCTTGTTACAGGATCACTCGGTCAACCGCGGCCAAATGCCTGCCAGGAATCCGGAAAAATCCGAACTAAAGAGAAAAATCAGCGCCAAAGCCGTACCCACTATCGAAAAACCGGTAGAAAAACCTGTTAAAAACAGCCTTCCACAAAAAAAACAGCCGACCATTAAATATGATGCCAGTAAAGGCGTTTTACCTTCGCTGGAATTACTGGATCATCGAGATACCCGCGTTATAGGCTATTCGCAAACCGACTTGGAAGAAATGTCCCGCTTGGTGGAAGATATTCTGGCCGATTTTAATGTCGTCGTCTCCGTGGTCGGCTTTCATCCGGGCCCCGTTATCACCCGTTTTGAGTTACAGCCAGCGGCTGGGGTTAAAGTCAGTCGTATCAGCACACTATCCAAAGACTTGGCTAGAGCGTTGTCTGTTACCAGCGTTCGTATCGTGGAAATCATCCCCGGCAAATCGGTAGTCGGCCTTGAAATTCCCAACCGTGAACGGGAAATGGTGACTTTGCGGGAGTTATTGGTATCTGCGCCGTTTGAAAAGTCCAAATCTCTGCTGACCCTGGCGATGGGCAAGGATATTTCCGGCACTCCGATGGTTGCCGATCTTGGCAAAATGCCTCATGCACTGGTTGCCGGCACCACAGGCTCCGGTAAATCGGTCGCCATCAACACCATGATTCTCAGCCTGCTTTATAAAGCCACACCGGAGCAGGTACGACTGATCATGATCGACCCGAAAATGTTGGAGTTATCGGTTTATGAAGGCATTCCGCATTTATTGACTCCTGTAGTAACCGATATGAAAGAAGCCAGCAACGCGTTACGCTGGGCGGTTGCAGAAATGGAAAGACGCTATAAATTAATGTCCAAAATGGGTGTCAGAAACCTTGCCGGATTTAACCAATTGATAGAAGACGCGACCGCAAGAGGCGAGACTATCAGAGACCCCATGTTTCAAATGATCAATCCGCTTGAAGAAGGCGAAGAGTATCCCACCTTAAGCACTCTGCCCAGCATCGTCATCGTCATCGACGAATTAGCCGACATGATGATGATCGTCGGCAAGAAAGTTGAAGAGCTGATTGCTCGTCTGGCGCAAAAAGCCCGGGCTGCCGGCATTCATTTGATCTTGGCCACGCAACGTCCATCGGTTGACGTACTGACCGGCCTGATTAAAGCCAACGTACCGACCCGGATTTCATTTCAAGTTTCATCACGCATCGACTCGCGTACCATTCTCGACCAAGGCGGCGCCGAAACTCTGCTGGGCAACGGCGACATGCTGTTTTTACCCTCAGGCACCAGCATTCCTACCCGTGCTCATGGCGCTTTTGTCGATGACCATGAAGTGCATCGTGTGGTTGAATTTTTAAAACAAACCGCGCCGCCTAATTATCTGGAAGACATCACCCGAGATTCTTCCGATTCCAGCGATGGCTATAGTATGAGCGGCGGTAGCAGCAATGGCGATGCCGAAAGCGATGCCTTGTATGATGAAGCGGTGCAATTTGTCACGGAAACTCGCAAAGCTTCAATATCCAGCGTACAAAGACGCTTTAAAGTCGGCTACAACCGCGCCGCAACCATGATTGAAACCATGGAAGCAGCTGGCGTTGTCAGCCCTGCGGAAAGCAACGGCTCAAGAGTCGTATTGGCCCCGCCACCAGTAAGAGATTAACAACAAGCACTATGCTCTGGAGCTGCCGCGATACCGATGGCGGCAGCTCCAGCCAAAATTCGTATCGTCGCGCACAATTCTGCCACGCAACCAACCGATATTTCGGCCTTTATTTCTTCTTTCTAAAAATTTCCCACAATCTTTCTGCCAACCTGAACTGGGCTAGCTCGTGGCAAGAACTAACAAAAGCAGTTTAAAATCGGTTAAAATAATAAATTCTGATAATAATCCCGCAATGGGTTGATAGCTTTCATGCAAACAAAATATAACACCGACGACTTGAGAATTTGCGAGACTAAAGAAGTCATCGCACCCGTTCAGGTTCACAATGAAACGCCGATTAGCGAGGCTGCGGCGCAAACAACTTCACTGGCTCGGCAGGACATACACAAAATACTGGCTGGCCTGGATGATCGTTTAGTCGTGGTGGTAGGACCATGCTCCATTCATGACCCGATAGCTGCGCATGAATATGCCCGGCTTTTAAAAGTGATTAAAGACGAGTTAGAAGATGATCTAATGATCGTGATGCGAGTCTATTTTGAAAAGCCGCGTACCACGGTGGGCTGGAAAGGCCTGATTAACGACCCCGATCTGGATTCCAGCTTTAATATCAATAAAGGCCTGCGCATCGCCAGACAATTGTTGCTTGATGTGAACGAGGCCGGCGTCCCCGCCGCAACCGAATACTTGGATTTAATCACGCCGCAATATATTTCCGATTTGATCGCTTGGGGCGCAATCGGCGCTAGAACTACAGAAAGCCAAGGACATCGGGAACTGGCGTCAGGCGTTTCCTGCCCTATCGGCTTTAAAAACTCCACCGATGGCACGATAAAAATCGCCATCGATGCGATAGGCGCCGCTATGAGCCCGCATCACTTTATCTCACTGAATAAAGCCGGTCATTCGGCCATTTTCTCAACCACCGGGAATGAAGATGTGCATATCATTTTAAGAGGCGGCAATGATCGTCCTAATTATGATGCAGTTAGCGTGGAACAGGTCGCCGAAGGCTTAGTGAATGCCGAACTAAAACCCAACATCATGATTGATTTCAGTCATGCCAACAGTTTGAAACAATGCCAACGGCAATTGATAGTCGGCGACGATGTCGCCGGACAAATCGCTAACGGCGATCATCGGATTATGGGCGTAATGATCGAGAGTCATCTTAAGGCGGGCAGCCAAAAAGTTATTGAGGGGCAGCCGTTAGTCTACGGTCAAAGCATTACCGACGCCTGCTTATCTTGGGATGATACAGTTCCGTTGTTAAGAGAGTTGGCGCTAGCGGTACAAAAACGCAGGACCGTGGACACCAACCGGAGTTTAACCAGATGATAGTTTATGTGAACGGTGACACCCGCGACTGCGCTGAAAACAGCCGGGTTGCCGATGTAGTTGCCGACTTAGGACTGACCGGCAAAAAAATTGCGATTGAATTGAACAAAGAAATTTTGCCATTCCAGCAATATGACATACAGGTGCTACAGGCCGGGGACCGCCTGGAAATTGTCCATGCGATTGGCGGTGGACAGGATGACTCTTTTTTGCTCGCCGGAGTCAAGTATCATTCAAGATTGCTGGTCGGCACCGGAAAATATAAGGATTTGGAAGAAACTCGCCTGGCTATTGAGGCCAGCGGCGCACAAATTGTGACGGTAGCGATTCGCCGCACCAATATCGGCCAGAATCCTGGCGAGCCTAATTTACTGGATGTCATTTCGCCGGATAAATACACTATTCTGCCCAATACCGCCGGTTGTTATACCGCAGAAGATGCGGTAAGAACCTGTCGTTTGGGCCGGGAATTACTCGGCGGCCACAAACTGGTCAAGTTGGAAGTATTGGCTGACCAACTTACCTTGTTTCCGGATGTGGCAGAAACTTATATAGCCGCCGAATTACTGGTCAAAGATGGCTTTGATGTGATGGTGTACACCAATGATGACCCGATTGCGGCTAAAAGACTAGAAGATATCGGTTGCATAGCTGTAATGCCTTTGGCCGCACCGATTGGTTCAGGCCTGGGGGTCCGTAATCCCTATAATATTTTAACTATAGTTGAAAATGCCAACGTGCCCATTTTGGTCGACGCCGGTGTTGGTACAGCTTCTGATGCCGCAATTGCGATGGAGCTGGGTTGTGATGGGGTATTGATGAATACTGCGATTGCCGCCGCTAAAAATCCGATACTGATGGCTTCGGCGATGCGCAAAGGTATAGAAGCCGGCAGAGAAGCATTTTTAGCGGGACGCATGCCGAGAAAACGTTTTGCTTCAGCATCATCACCAATAGACGGCTTGTTTTTTTAATTGCGTGAAATTCGAATTGACCTCTACAACGACAATTTATGGCTAATATATTTTTTGATTAGCAGTGCACACTTTAACCAAGCACTAAGTACCGGCGTCGACAGATTAAAGTATACTAAACCTCAAGTTTCAGAGAAGAACTATTGATGCTAGAGCTTATCAAACAGTTCTGTACTGAAGCACAATATGAGGTTATTTAGTGTGTTTAAGTCGAACAGCACAAGACGTTCAGAGCCAAACTTCGTCCATCTCAGACGAGATTTATCCAATCAAGCCGAGACGTCTTGTTGTGCTAGAACTAACGCGGCTCAAGACATCAATTATTCGAGTTGTATGGTTCATTGACCACCAGCTCATGAAAGCCATGCCCGAGCGCGAAACCAAAATATCCTCCACAACCAAGTCCAAATCGATGATGACTTAACGTCTAGTCGTGAAATTGTGACATAAAGCCGGGGCAGATTTGAAACGACATGCCTTTTGTTGCGTCGCTGGTCACTGACTTTACGCTGAACCATTGTCAGCTAACAACCTTAATTTCAGGTTGTGCGGTGCTTTTTGACGCTCTATCAAAGTAGTGTTCAAAACTGACGCTAACATTAAAGTTTAACTATAAATGGCCGCTATACTTGTTTCACTATAGATGATCTAGACCGATTGCCAACACAATCATCGTAGTTGATGGTCGCCATCAGGCCTCGTTCAGGTGCTTGACTCTGGTCAGCTAAAGCAACTTGCTCATCACGCGTATTTTAAGGGAAACGAGATGGCATCAACGATAACTGGAATGACTACAACGCAAATTGCTGCGTTGAGCACAACACAGATTGCCGCGCTTACGACTGACGTTGTCGTCGCCTTAACCGCAGACCAGATCAGTGCATTGACAACTACGCAAGTTACCGCGCTGACGACTTCCTGTGTCGCAGTTTTGACTACCGACCAGATCAGTATACTGAACACCAGTCAGATCGCCATACTGCGCACTACGCAGACTGTTGCCTTAACAACTAGCCAAATCGTCGCCTTATCATCAACTCAGGTCGGCGTATTAAAAACCGCACAGATCGCCGCCTTGACCACTGAGCAAGTTGCGGCTATTGAAGCCGGCGACATCATTGCATTGACTACAGACGGTATTATCGCGCTGACCAGCGACGATGTTGCCGCGTTGACCACCAGCCAAGTTAACGCTCTGAAAACCAACCAGATTGCCGCGCTGGAAACCCGCGATATCGCGGTATTGACGACCGACCAGATCCTCGCCCTGACTTCGGCTCAAGTCGGCGCATTAAAAACCTCGCAAGTCTCAGTTTTAAACAGCGACCAGATTGTTGCCATTGAAACAGCCGACATCACCGCGCTGACTAGCGGCGGCATTGTTGCGCTGACCACTGCCGCTGTCGCCGCATTGACCACCGACCAGATCAGCGCACTGAAAACTAGCCAGATCGCCGCGCTGGAAAGCCGCGATGTCGCAGTGCTGACTATCAACCAGATCATCGCCCTAACATCGGCTCAGATCGGTGCATTAACAACCGCGCAAGTCTCTGCTTTGACCAGCGACCAGATTGTCGTTATTGAAACAGCCGACATCACTGCGCTGTCCACTGCCGGCATTGTCGCTCTGACCACTGCCGATGTCGCCGCATTGACCGCCGCCCAGATCAGCGTACTAACAACCAGCCAGATCGCCGCACTGGAAACCCGCGATGTCGCGGTGCTGTCGACCGACCAGTTCCTGGTCCTGACGTCAGTTCAAGTCGGCGCATTGAGAACTGCACAGGTCGCCGCCCTGACTACCGACCAGATTGCCGCTATCAACTTCAGCGCCTTGAGCACCAGCGTTATCGCCGCACTGAAAACTCGCGATATCACGATGTTGTCGACCAACCAGATCGTCGCCCTGACATCAACTCAGGTCAGCGCATTAAAATCTGCACAAGTCGCTGTTTTGACGACTGACCAGATTATCGCGATTGAAACCGCCGACCTCACTGCATTGACCACCGACGGCATCGCCGCACTGACCACTGCCGCTGTCGCCGCATTGACGACCGACCAGATCGGCGCGCTGAAAACCAGCCAGATCGCCGCGCTGGCAACTCGCGATGTCGCAGCGCTGACTACCGATCAGATCATTGCTCTGACCTCGATTCAGATCGGAGCATTGAAATCCTCGCAAACTGCCGCTTTGAAGTCTGCGCAAATTGTCGCCATTGAAACCGCCGATATCACTGCGCTGACCACCGCCGGCATCGCCGCACTGACCACTGCGACTGTCGCCGCGCTGACGACTGACCAAATTAGCGTTCTGAAAAATGCCCAAATTAGCGCGTTAACGACAGCCCAGATTCAAGCCTTGACTATCGAGCAACTGGTTGCCTTCAGCTCGACGCAGATTATCAGTGGAAACATCGACGTCACTACGCTGACTACCGCCGAGATAGCTGCGCTAACGCCTGACATTATAGCCGCCTTGACCACCGACCAGATCATCGCGCTGAGCTCGGCTCAGATCGGTGCATTGAAAGCGTCGCAAGCTGCTGTCTTGACTGCCGAGCAAGTTGCTTCAATTGAAACTACCGATATCACTGCATTATCCACCGCCGGCATTGTCGCGCTAACCACAGACGCTGTCGCCGCATTGACCACCGACCAGATCAGCGTGCTGAAAACCAGCCAGATCGCTACGCTGGGAACCAGCGATATCGCGGTGCTGACTACCGACCAGATCGTCGCCCTGAGCTCGACTCAGATCGGCGCATTAAAAACCGCACAGGTCGCCGCACTGACCACCGAACAGATTGCCGCGATTGAAACCGCAGATATCATTGTACTGACCACCGCAGGAATTATCGCGTTGACCACAGACGCTGTCGCCGCGTTGACCACAGACCAGATCAGCGTTCTAAAAACCGGCCAAATCGTCGCGCTGGGAACTAGCGATATCGCAGTACTGACTACCGACCAGATCATTGCCCTGACTTCGGCCCAGATCAACGCATTAAAAACTGCACAGGTCGCCGCACTGACTACCGAACAGATTGCCGCGATTGAAACCGCCGACATCACTGCACTGTCCACAGACGGCATCGTCGCACTGACCACCGACAGTGTCGCCGCATTGACCACCGACCAGATCAGAGTGCTGACAACCGGCCAAGTCGCTGCATTAGAAACTCGCGATGTGGCTGTGCTGACCAGCGACCAGATCATTGCGCTGACCTCGACTCAGATCGGCGCATTGAAAACGGCTCAAGTCGCCGCCCTGACCACTGAGCAGATTGCCGCGATTGAAACCGCCGACATCAATGCACTGACCACAGACAGCATCGTCGCGCTGACCACCGACTCTATCGCCGCGTTGACCACAGACCAGATCAGCGCGCTGAAAACCAGACAGATCGCCGCGCTAGAAACTACTGATGTCGCAGTATTGACTACCGACCAGATCATTGCCCTAAGCTCAGCTCAGGTCGGCGCATTAAAATCCGCACAAGTCGCAGCCCTAACCACCGAACAGATTGCTGCGATTGAAACCAACGATATCATTACGCTGAGCACAGACAGCATCGTCGCACTGACCACCGCCGATGTCGCCGCATTGACCACCGACCAGATCGGTGCGCTGAAAAACAACCAAGTCGCCGCACTGGAAACCCGTGATGTGGCCATACTGAGCACCGACCAAATCCTCGCGCTAACTTCAACCCAGATCGGCGCATTAAAAACCGCGCAAGTCGCCGCTCTGACCAGCGAACAGATTGCGGTAATCAATTTCGGCGCATTGAGCACCGGCTTTATCGCTACGATGACCACTGCCGGTATCGCCGCGCTAACCACCGACCAAATTGTCGCCCTGACTTCAACTCAGGTCGGGGCATTAAAAACCGCGCAAGTGGCCGCCCTGACTACCGAGCAGATTGTCGCGATTGAAACCGCCGACATCACTGCGTTGACCACAGACAGCATTGTTGCGCTGACTACCGCTGATGTCGCCGTATTGACCACCGACCAGATCAGTGTGCTGAAAATCAGCCAGGTCTCTGCATTGGAAAGCCGCGACGTGGCCGTGCTGACCACAGACCAGATCATAGTATTGAGCTCTACCCAGGTCGGCGCGTTAAAATCCGTACAGACCGCTGCGTTAACCACCGAGCAGATTGTCGCGATTGAAACCGCCGACATTATTATGTTGAGCACAGACAGCATCGTCGCGCTCACCACTGCCGCTGTCGCCGCGTTGACCACCGACCAGGTCAGTGTGCTGAAGACCAGACAGATCGCCGCATTGGAAACCCGCGATGTAGCTGTGCTGAGCACCGACCAGATTCTCGCCTTGAGCTCAACCCAGATCGGCGCATTACAAACTGCGCAGATTGCCGCGCTGACCAGCGATCAGATTGCGGTAATCAATTTCGGGGCGTTGAGCACCGACTTTATCGCGACGATGTCGACTGCCGGCATTGCTACGCTGACTACCGACCAGATTATCGCTTTGACTTCGGCTCAGGTCGGCGCATTAAAATCCGCGCAAGTGGCCGCCCTGACTACCGAACAAATTGCCGCGATTGAAACCAATGACCTTACTGCTCTGAGCACCGCAGGCATTGTCGCGCTAACCACAGACACTGTCGCCGCATTGACCACCGACCAGATCAGCGTGCTGATAACCAGCCAGATCGCAGCGCTGGAAACCCGCGACGTGCCGATGCTGACCACCGACCAGATCGCCACCCTGAGCTCGACTCAGGTCGGCGCATTGAAAACCGCACAGGTCGCCGCGCTGACCAGCGACCAGATTGCGGTAATCAATTTCGCCGCGTTGAGCACCGGCTTTATCGCGACGATGTCGACTACCGCCATCGCTGCGCTGACCACCGACCAGATCGTTTCCCTGACCTCGACTCAGGTCAGCACATTGAAAACCGCGCAAGTCGCCGCCCTGACTACCGAGCAGGTTGCCGCAATTGAAACCGCCGATATCACTGCACTAACCACTGCCGGCATTATCGCGCTAACCACCGATACTGTCGCCGCATTGACCACTGCTCAAGTCAGCGTACTGAAAACCAACCAAATTGCCGCGCTGGAATCCCGTGATGTGGCGATGCTGACCACCGACCAGATTCTCGCCTTGAGCTCGACCCAGATCGGCGTATTGAAAACCGCACAGATTGCCGCGCTGACCAGCGACCAGATTGCGGTGATCAATTTCGGCGCATTAAGTAGCGGCTTTATCTCTATGCTGTCGACCGCCGGTATCGCCGCACTAACTACCGACCAGATTATCGCTTTGACTTCGACTCAGGTCGGCACATTAAAAACTGCTCAGGTCGCCGCCCTGACCACCGGGCAGATTATTGCGATTGAAACCGCCGATATCACAGCATTAACCACCGCCGGCATTATTGCGTTGACTACCGCCGATGCCTCCGCGTTGACCACTGATCAAGTCCGCGTACTGAAAACCAACCAGATTGCCGCGTTGGCAACCCGCGACGTGGCCGTGCTGACCACCGACCAGATTCTCGCCTTGAGCTCGGCCCAGATCGGCGCATTGAAAACCGCACAGATTGCCGCGCTGACCAGCGACCAGATTGCGGTGATCAATTTCGGCGCATTAAGCACCGGCTTTATCGCCACAATGTCGACTTCCGGCATCGCCGCGTTAACCACCGACCAAATTGTTGCCCTGAGCTCGGCTCAGGTCGGTGCATTAAAATCCGCGCAAGTGGCTGCCCTGACTACCGACCAGATTATCGCGATTGAAACCGCCGACCTTACAGCATTATCCACTGCCGGTATCGCTGCGCTGACCACCGCCGATGCCGCCGCGTTGACCACCGACCAGATCCTCGCGCTGAAAACCAATCAAGTCGCTGCGCTGGCAACCCGAGATGTGGCCGCGTTGACCACCGACCAGATCCTCGCGCTGAGCTCGACTCAGATCGGCGCATTGAAAACGGCGCAGGTCGCCGCGCTGACTAGCGACCAGGTTGCGGTGATCAATTTCGCCACATTAAGCACCGGCTTTATCGCCACAATGTCGACCGCCGGCATTGCCGCGCTGACCACCGACCAGATCGTCTCCCTGAGCTCGGCTCAGATCGGCGCCTTGAAAACAGCACAGGTCGCAGCCCTGACTACCGACCAGATTATCGCGATTGAAACCGCCGACCTTACGGCATTATCCACTGCCGGCATTATCGCGCTAACTACCGCCGATGTCGCCGTATTGACCACCGACCAGATTAGCGCACTGAAAACCAACCAAGTCGCCGCACTGGAAAGCCGCGATGTGGCCGTATTGACCACCGACCAGATTCTCGCCTTGAGCTCGGCTCAGATCGGCGCATTAAAATCCGCGCAGGTCGCTGCCTTGACCACCGACCAGATTGCGGTGATCAATTTCGCCGCATTAAATAGCGGCTTTATCGCGACGATGTCGACCGCCGGCATTGCCACGTTGACCACCGATCAGATTATCTCCCTGAGCTCGGCTCAGATCGGCGCCTTGAAAACTGCGCAAGTGGCTGCATTAACTACCGATCAGATTATCGCAATTGAGACCGCCGACCTTACTGCACTGAGCACTGCCGGTATTATCGCGCTGACCACTGCCGGTGTCGCCGTATTGACGACCGACCAGATTAGCGCGCTGAAGACCAACCAGGTCGCCGCACTGGAAACCCGCGATGTAGCTGTACTGACCACCGACCAAATCCTCGCACTGAGTTCGGCTCAAGTCGGCGCATTAAAAACCGCACAGATCGCCGCCCTGACCTCCGACCAGATTGCGGTAATCAATTTCGGCGCGTTGAGCACCGGCTTTATAACAACGATGTCGACCGCCGGCATCGCCGCGCTGACCACCGACCAGATCGTCTCCCTGAGCTCGGCGCAGGTCGGCGCATTAAAATCCGCGCAGGTCGCCGCCCTGACCACCAATCAGATTATCGCGATTGAAACCGCCGACCTTACGGCATTATCCACTGCAGGTATCGCTGCACTGACCACCGCCGATGCCGCCGTATTGACCACCGACCAAGTCAGCGTACTGAAGACCAGCCAAGTCGCCGCGCTGACAACCCGCGACGTGGCCGTGCTGAGCACCGACCAGATTCTTGCGCTGAGCTCGGCTCAGGTCGGCGCATTAAAATCCGCACAGGTTGCTGCGCTGACCAGCGACCAGATTGCGGTGATCAATTTCGGCGCGCTGAGCTCCGGCTTTATCGCGACGATGTCGACCGCCGGCATCGCCGCATTGACCACCGACCAGATCGTCTCCCTGAGCTCTGCGCAGATCGGCGCCTTGAAAACTGCGCAGGTCGCCGCCCTGACCACCGAACAGATTGTCGCGATTGAAACCAATGACCTTACTGCGCTGAGCACAGGCGGCATTGTCGCGCTGACTAGCGCGGATGTCGCCGCGTTGACCACCGATCAGGTCAGCGCACTGAAGACCAGCCAAGTCGCTGCGCTGGAAACCCGCGATGTGGCCGTGTTGACCACCGACCAGATTCTCGCTCTGAGCTCAGCTCAGGTCGGCGCATTAAAATCTGCGCAGGTCGCTGCATTGACCACCGACCAGATTGCGGTGATCAACTTCGGCGCATTGGGCACCGGCTTTATCACGACGATGTCGACCGCCGGCATCGCCGCACTGACCACCGACCAGATCGTCTCCTTGAGCTCTGCACAGATCGGCGCATTAAAATCCGCACAGGTCGCCGCCCTGACCACCGAACAGGTTGTCGCGATTGAAACCAATGACCTTACTGCGCTGAGCACCGCCGGCATTGTCGCGCTGACTACCGCCGATGCCGCCGTATTGACCACCGACCAGATTAGCGCGTTGAAGACCAGCCAGGTCGCCGCGCTGACAACCCGCGATGTAGCCGTGTTGAGCACCGACCAGATTCTTGCGCTGAGCTCGGCTCAGGTCGGCGCATTAAAAACCGCGCAGATCGCCGCATTGACCACCGACCAGATTGCGGTAATCAACTTCGGCGCATTGAGCACCGGCTTTATCGCGACGATGTCGACTGCCGGCATTGCCACGTTGACCACCGACCAGATCGTCTCTCTGAGCTCAGCACAGGTCGGCGCCTTGAAAACTGCGCAGGTCGCCGCCCTGACCACCGAACAGATTGTCGCGATTGAAACCAATGACCTTACTGCGCTGAGCACCGCCGGCATTATCGCGCTGACTACCGCCGATGCCGCCGTATTGACCACCGACCAGATTAGCGCGCTGAAGACCAGCCAAGTCGCCGCGCTGACAACCCGCGACGTGGCCGTGCTGAGCACCGACCAGATTCTTGCTCTGAGCTCGGCTCAGGTTGGCGCATTAAAATCCACGCAGGTCGCCGCGCTGACCACCGACCAGATTGCAGTGATCAACTTCGGCGCATTGGGCACCGATTTTATCGCGGCAATGTCGACTGCCGGCATCGCCGCACTGACCACCGACCAGATCGTCTCCCTGACCTCCGCGCAGGTCGGCGCATTAAAAACTGCGCAGGTCGCAGCCCTGACCACCAATCAGGTTGTCGCGATTGAAACCAATGATCTTACTGCGCTGAGCACCGCCGGCATTATTGCACTGACTACCGCTGATGCCGCCGTATTGACCACCGACCAAGTCAGCGTACTGAAGACCAGCCAAGTCGCCGCGCTGGAAACCCGCGACGTGGCCGTGCTGAGCACCGACCAGATTCTTGCGCTGAGCTCGGCTCAGGTCGGCGCATTAAAATCCGCGCAGGTCGCTGCGCTGACCACCGACCAGATTGCGGTGATCAATTTCGGCGCATTGGGCACCGGCTTTATCACGACGATGTCGACCGCCGGCATCGCCGCACTGACCACCGACCAGATTGTCTCCCTGACCTCCGCGCAGGTCGGCGCATTAAAATCCGCACAGGTCGCCGCCCTGACCACCAACCAGGTTGTCGCGATTGAAACCAATGACCTTACTGCGCTGAGCACCGCCGGCATTATCGCGCTGACTACCGCTGATGTCGCCGTATTGACCACCGATCAGGTCAGCGCACTGAAGACCAATCAGGTCGCCGCACTCGAAACCCAAGACGTATCCGCGTTGACGACTGATCAAATCCTCGCCCTGAGCTCGGCTCAGGTCGGCGCATTGAAAACTGCGCAGGTCGCTGCGCTGACCACCGACCAGATTGCGGTGATCAACTTCGGCGCATTGAGCACCGGCTTTATCGCGACGATGTCAACCGCCGGCATCGCCGCGCTGAGCACCGACCAAATCGTATCCCTGAGCTCGGTTCAGGTCGGCGCATTAAAATCCGCACAGGTCGCCGCCCTGACCACCGAGCAAATTGTCGCGATTGAAACCAATGACCTTACTGCGCTGAGCACCGCCGGCATTATCGCGCTGACTAGCGCGGATGTCGCCGCGTTGACCACCGATCAGGTCAGCGTGCTGAAAACCAATCAGGTCGCCGCACTGGAAACCCGCGACGTGGCCGTGTTAACGACAGACCAGATCCTCGCCCTGAGCTCGGCTCAGGTTGGCGCATTAAAATCCGCGCAGGTCGCTGCGCTGACCACCGACCAGATTGCGGTGATCAACTTCGGCGCATTGGGCACCGGCTTTATCGCTACAATGTCGACCGCCGGTATCGCCGCACTGACCACCGATCAGATCGTCTCCCTGAGCTCGGCTCAGGTCGGCGCATTGAAAACCGCTCAGGTCGCCGCCCTGACCACCGACCAGATTGTCGCGATTGAAACCGCCGATATTACTGCATTAACCACTGTCGGCATTATCGCGCTGACTACCGCTGATGTCGCCGCGTTAACGACCGACCAGATCAGTGTGCTGAAGACCAGCCAAATTGCCGCACTGGAAACCCGCGATGTGGCCGTGCTGACCAGCGACCAGATCATTACCCTGAGCTCGGCTCAGGTCGGCGCATTAAAATCCGCGCAAGTCGCCGCCCTGACCACCAATCAGGTTGTCGCGATTGAAACCAATGACCTTACTGCGCTGAGCACCGCCGGCATTATCGCGCTGACTACCGCCGGTGTTGCCGCATTGACCACCGACCAGGTCAGCGTGCTGAAAACCAACCAAGTCGCCGCACTGGAAACCCGCGACGTGGCCGTGCTGACCACCGACCAGATCCTCGCCCTGAGCTCGGCTCAAGTCTCCGCATTGAAAACCGCGCAGGTCGCCGCCCTGACCACCGACCAGATTGCGGTGATCAACTTCGGCGCATTAAGCACCGGCTTTATCGCGACGATGTCGACTGCCGGCATCGCCGCGCTAACCACCGACCAGATTATCTCCCTAAGCTCGGCTCAAGTCGGCGCATTAAAATCCGCGCAAGTCGCCGCCCTGACCACCAATCAGGTTGTCGCGATTGAAACCAATGACCTTACTGCGCTGGGCACCGCCGGCATTATCGCGCTGACTACCGCCGGTGTTGCCGCATTGACCACCGACCAGGTCAGCGTACTGAAGACCAGCCAAGTCGCTGCGCTGGAAACCCGCGATGTGGCCGTGCTAAGCACCGACCAGATTCTCGCGCTGAGCTCGGCTCAGGTTGGCGCATTAAAATCCACGCAGGTCGCCGCGCTGACCACCGACCAGATTGCAGTTATCAACTTCGGCGCATTGGGCACCGATTTTATCGCGGCAATGTCGACTGCCGGCATCGCCGCACTGACCACCGACCAGATCGTCTCCCTGAACTCGGCTCAGGTCGGCGCATTAAAAACTGCGCAGGTCGCCGCCCTGACCACCAATCAGGTTGTCGCGATTGAAACCAATGACCTTACTGCGCTGAGCACCGCCGGCATTATCGCGCTGACCACTGCCGGTGTCGCCGCATTGACCACCGACCAGGTCAACGTACTGAAAACCAGCCAAGTCGCCGCGCTGGAAACCCGCGATGTAGCCGTGTTGACCACCGACCAGATCCTCGCCCTGAGCTCGAGCCAAATCGGTGCATTGAAAACCGCGCAGGTCGCCGCCTTGACTTCAGCACAAATTGCGGTGATCAATTTCGGCGCATTGGGCACCGGCTTTATCGCGACGATGTCGACTGCCGGCATCGCCTCGCTGAGCACCGACCAGATCGTCTCCCTGAGCTCGGCTCAGGTCGCCGCATTAAAAACTGCGCAGGTCGCCGCCCTGACCACCAATCAGGTTGTCGCGATTGAAACCAATGACCTTACTGCGCTGAGCACCGCCGGCATTATCGCGCTGACCACTGCCGGTGTCGCCGCATTGACCACCGACCAAATCAGCGCACTGAAAACCAACCAGGTCGCTGCGCTGGAAACCCGCGATGTGGCGGTACTGACCACCGACCAAATACTCGCCCTGAGCTCGGCCCAAGTCGGCGCACTGAAAACTGCGCAGGTTGCCGCCCTGACGACCGAGCAAGTTACTATCATTGAAACCGCCGATATCACTGCATTAACCACTGCCGGTATTGTCGCGCTAACCACCGCCGATGTCGCCGCATTGACGACCGACCAGATCGGCGCACTGAAGACCAACCAGATCGCCGCGCTGGAAACCCGCGATGTGGCAGTGTTAACCACCGACCAGATTATCGCCCTGAGCTCGACCCAGATCGGCGCGTTGAAAACTACGCAGGTCGCCGCCTTGACTTCAGCACAGGTTGCGGTGATCAATTTCGGCGCGTTGAGCACCAGCTTTATCGCTACGATGTCGACCGCCGGCATCGCTGCATTGACGACTGACCAAATCGTCTCCTTGACTTCAACTCAGGTCGGCGCATTGAAAACTGCGCAGGTCGCCGCCTTGAGCACCGACCAGATTGTCGCAATTGAAACCGCCGACCTTTCTGCATTGACCACCGCTTGCATCGCCGCACTGGCTACTGCCAGCATCGCCGCGTTAACTACCGACCAGATCGCCTCCCTGGCTTCGTCTCAAATCGGCGTATTGAAAACATCGCAAATTGCTGCGTTGACGAGCAATCAAGTCGCGGCCATTGAAACAGACGACATCACTGCGCTGAGCACCGCCAGCATTGTCGCGCTGACCACCGCTGATGTCGCCGCATTGACGACCGACCAGGTCAATGTGCTGAAAACCAGCCAGATCACCGCGCTGGGAACCCGTGATATTGCAGTGCTGACCACTGACCAAATCATTGCTCTAAGCTCAACCCAGATCGGCGTATTAAAAACTGCGCAGATCGCCGCCCTGACTAGCGACCAGATTGTCGCAATTGAAACCGCCGATATTACTGCGCTAACCACTGCTGCCATTGTCGCGATGAGCACCGCCGCTGTCGCTGCGCTGACCACCGATCAGATCATCTCCCTAACCTCAACTCAGGTCGGCGCCTTAAAAACCGCGCAGGTCGCTGCGCTGACCACCGACCAGATTGTCTCGATTGAAACCAACGACATCACCGCATTATCCACTGCCGGCATTATCGCACTGACTACCGCCGATGCCGCCGTATTGACCACCGACCAGATTAGCGCGCTGAAGACCAGCCAAGTCGCCGCGCTGACAACCCGCGACGTGGCCGTGCTGAGCACCGACCAGATTCTCGCGCTGAGCTCGGCTCAGGTTGGCGCATTGAAAACTGCACAGATCGCCGCACTGACCACCGAACAAATTGCCGCGATTGAAACCGCCGACATTACCGCACTGACTACAGACGGTATTGCGGCACTGAGCACCGCCGGTGTCACTGCACTGACCACTGACCAGGTCAACGTACTGAAAACCAGCCAGATCGCCGCGCTGGAAAGCCGCGACGTGGCCGTGCTGACCACCGACCAAATCATCGCCCTGACATCGACTCAGGTCGGTGCATTGAAAACGGATCAGACCGCCGCTTTGACCACAGGCCAGATTGCGGTAATTAATATCGGTGCGTTAGGCACCGACTTTATCACGACAATGTCAACCGCCATCATCGCTACGTTGCCCACCCACCAGATCGCCTCATTAACCTCTACTCAGGTAGGCGCATTGCAAACTGCGCAAGTCGCCGTCTTGACGAGTGAGCAGGTTGCCGCGATTGAAACCAACGACCTTACTGCGCTGACCACAGACAGCATTATCGCACTGAGCACTGCCGCCGTCGCCGCGCTGACCACCGAGCAGGTCAATGTGCTGAAAACCAACCAGATCGCCGCGTTGGAAACCCGCGATGTCGCCGTGCTAACTACTGACCAGATCATTGCTCTGACATCGGCTCAGATCAACGCGTTGCAAACCGCACAGATGGCTGCACTGACCACAACTCAAATTATCTCGATTGAAACCGCCGACATCACCGCGCTGCCCACAGACAGTATCATCGCACTGACCACCGCTGATGTCGCTACGTTGACCACCGAACAATTCAGCGTACTGAAAACCAGCCAGATCGCCGCTCTGGAAACAAGTGACATCGCAGTACTGACTACTGATCAAGTGATTGCTCTAACCTCGACCCAAATAGGCTCCTTGGTAACAGCTCAGATAAGTGCACTGTCTACCTCAGCTATTGCCGCAATAGAAACATCTGATCTGCTTGTTCTCGATACCAATCAGATTGTTGCTTTAACTACTGCTCAACTTGTGGCTTTCACAACTGACCAGGTTTCAACCCTGACGACAACGCAGGTTGAGGCGCTTACCTCAACTCAGATTTCTGCTCTAACAACAGAGCAAATATCCCATTTAACATTAGGCACGCCTATTATCTTGGATTTGAATGGTGATGGTGTTAAAACGCTTAGTATTTCGTCAGGTACACAGTTCGATTTATTTGCAACAGGGCATAAGGTTAATACTGGATGGGTTTCTTCAACAGATGGA
>DATBQB010000042.1:0-174113 GCA_036561025.1 Methylobacter sp.
ATAGTGTGGCAGTTTGCCATGCGAAAGTAGGGAATTGCCAAGCGCTTAAATCAAAAACCCAAGCCTCAACCGCTTGGGTTTTTTTTTGCCAGGGATTTAGGATGAATCCGTTCGATTATGCTTCATGCCCTTGAAAGTCAAAAAATCGGGCATATTGTTAGATTAAAGCATAGGCTCAGTATTATGCATCAGACAAATGTGATCAGTTCGCGTAAAATCAAGCATTCTGTGTTCCTTTAACAATACCGGAAAATACTATGAAAAAGATTCTTTTCTTAACTGTTTTATTATCGACAGTTACAGCTTTTGCTGATGACGCTAAAAATGAATGGCAAAACACTACCCTTTCTGACGCCACAATTAAAAAAATTCAAGAAGCTCAATATCAATATAAAAAGTGCGTTTCAGCTGAAATGCAAAAGCCCAATAATCAGCAACTTGAAAGCCGTAAGGCCACAGAAGCGATCATGAAACAATGCGAGTCGGTTTTGTCGCAGATGCGTGAAGTTTATTTGGCTGAAAAAGTGCCGGAAATTATTGCCGACCGTCATTTAAAACAGATGCGCATGCAAACCACTCGTAATGTTTTGCAAGGAATGATGTTTAGTGAAGCGGCCAGAAAATCCGGTCAACAATAACAACTAAAAGAGCTGCGTGTAATGAATACTTATGCAATCGATTTATCATTGAAACCCACTACATTTGATTTATGGCATGTTTGCTTGGCAGGCACTGTTGTGTTGCTGTTGCTGATTTTAGTCGTGTTACTACTGTCGATGGTGATCAGCCTGATTCGTGGCAAGAAAAAATCTGCCGTGCAGCAAGTTGAACCCGCAGTAAAAATCGTCGAGAAAATTGTCGAAGTTGAAAAACTAGTGCATGCGCCTACACCGGAGCCGGTGGTATTAAAAGAGGCAACCCCGGATGCTGCCTTGCAATTGCTGGGTTTGCTGCAAAAAGAAGCACGTTTTATCGATTTTATTAAAGAAGATATTACAGCTTTCAGTGATGCCGATATTGGCGTTGCTGCCCGTGTCGTGCATGAGGGATGCAATAAGGCGATTAATGAGCATTTTACTTTGTCCGCTGTCCGTAGTGAACAGGAAGGCAGTAAAGTTACTTTGCCTGAAGGTTTTGACGCTTCTACAGTCCGTTTAACTGGCAATATCGTCGGCACTGCGCCTTTTACCGGTATGTTGGTGCATAAGGGTTGGCAAGTTACAGGCATCAGGCTGCCCAAGCTGACATCAGGGCATAATGCCGCTATTGTTGCGCCGGCGGAGGTAGAGCTATGAGTGAATTGCCCGGTCATCCGCAACCGGAAACGAATAAAAAAGATGCGGCTGTGGCAAATGAAAACGTTACAGTTGAATCCCCGCAAAATGGAACACGGTTTTCTGTCGGCATCGATTTGGGCACGACGCATTGCGTATTGTCCTATGCCGATCTAGGCCATATCGACGATGAGGAATTTTCACCGCAAGTCATGGCAATACCGCAGTTGACTTCTCCCGGTTCGGTTGAAGAAAAGCAGCAGTTGCCATCGTTTTTATATCAGGCTCACGAAGCTGAACTTGCTGAAGATTCCACTACCTTACCTTGGACCGCAAAACCGGATTATCTGGTAGGTGAAATCGCCCGTAATCTGGGCAGCAAAACCCCGATACGATTGGTAGCCAGTGCTAAAAGCTGGTTATGTCATACCGGCGTGGATTGTAAAGCGCCGATTTTACCTGCCGAAGCGCCTGATGAAATCGAACGGGTCTCGCCGTTCCAGGCAACTACGGCTTACCTACAACATTTATGCGATGCTTGGCAAAGCCTGCATCCGAATGCGCCGTTGGATCAACAGGATGTCGTTATTACCGTTCCGGCCTCATTTGACCCTGCGGCACGGGAGTTGACGGTTGAAGCAGCGCGCGCCGTAGGACTCGATCAGGCAATTCTTCTGGAAGAACCGCAGGCAGCGTTATATAGCTGGATAGAAAAGAGTCACGGCGACTGGCGCAAACAAGCGGAGGTCGGCGACATTATCCTGGTGATAGATATTGGCGGTGGAACCACCGATTTATCATTAATAGCAGTGACCCAACAAGAGGGTAATCTTGAATTGACCCGTGTGGCGGTTGGCGATCATATTTTGCTGGGCGGCGACAATATGGATTTGGCCTTGGCCTATACCGTTAAAGCCAAGTTCGAAAAAGACGGCAAGCGTTTAGAACCTTGGCAGCTTCAGGCATTGACGCATAGTTGCCGGGATGCCAAGGAAAAAATCTTTAACAATGCCGAGATTGATAATATCCCGCTGGTGGTTGCAAGCAGAGGCTCATCTTTAATCGGCGGCACACTGCGCACCGAATTAACCAGGGAAGAGATCAACCGTGTATTGGTTGAAGGTTTCCTGCCTAAGGCGGCGGTCAGCGACAAACCGGTAAGCCGTCCACGCACCGGCTTAAGGACCGCCGGTTTGCCTTATGCCCAGGATGCGGGCATTACCCGTCATTTGGCGGCATTCCTGTCCAAACAGCAAGGTGCGACAGATGAGCTTAAAGACATCAATTTGCCGGAACACGCGAATTTCTTGCATCCTACTGCCGTGTTGTTTAATGGCGGCGTGTTAAAAGCCGATGCTTTGGCTGAACGATTAATGGAGGTGTTAAATTCATGGTTGATAGCGGAGCAAGCGCCAGAAGCCAGATTATTGGAAGGTGCAGACCTTGATTTGGCGGTTGCCCGTGGCGCAGCTTACTACGGTTATGTACGTAAAGGCAAAGGTGTGCGTATTAAAGGCGGCACAGCGGCTTCTTATTATGTCGGCATAGAGAGCGCGATGCCTGCCGTACCGGGTCTGGCGCCGGAAATCCAGGCTTTGTGCATTGCTCCGTTCGGCATGGAGGAAGGCACTCAACAGGAATTGCCGGATGATGAATTCGGTCTGGTGATCGGGGAGCCGGTACGGTTTCGCTTTTTTGCTTCCAATACCCGGCGTGAGGATAAAGTCGGAACCCGTTTGGATCATTGGACTAACGAAGAGCTCGATGAATTGGATGAGATTGAAATTACCTTGCCGGAAGAAGGCCGCAGGCCCGGTGAAGTTGTGCCGGTACATTTGTGTGCCGCGGTAACCGAAGTCGGTACGCTGGAACTGCAAGCCGTTTCCCAAAAAGACAATGGTCGCTGGAAGATTGAGTTTGATGTCAGGGCTGGTGAGTAGCAGTTTCCGCTGGAAAAAACAGAATACGGATGAAACGGATTGAACAGATTTAAACGGATTTCAAAAGCAATTAATAGCTTCATTCATTTGCTCTATCTGTGTTTATCAGACTAATCCGCGTCATCCGCGTCATCCGTGTTCCATTATAAAATTACTCTCTTCAGCCATATCAAAAAATGAATCCAAAAAAACGTTTAATCATAGCCATGACCGGCGCCACCGGCGCGGTTTATGGGGTAAGGATGCTACAAGTTTTGCAGGCGCAGGAACAATGGGAGACGCATTTAGTGATTTCTTCGGCCGGTGTGGTGAATTTAAAGCATGAAATGGGCATGAAGCGGGCCGAGCTGGCCGAGCTGGCCGATGTGACTCACGGCATCAACGATATTGCCGCCAGTATCTCCAGCGGCGGGTTTAAAACAGAAGGGATGATTATCGCGCCTTGTTCGATGAAAACCTTGTCGGCGGTTGCACATGGTTTTGGCGATAACCTGATTTCGCGTTCAGCTGACGTGGTGCTAAAAGAGCGTCGGCGTTTGGTCGTCATGCCTCGCGAAACGCCGTTAAACTTGGTGCATATTCGAAATATGGCGAGTGTGACCGAAATGGGCGGCATTATTTTTCCGCCGATGCCGGCTTTTTACAGCAAATCAGATTCATTGGCGGCCATGGTCGATGAAACCGTTGGCCGGGTTTTGGATCTATTCGGGGTTAATGTCGATGGCTTGTATACGCCTTGGCAAGGGCTGGCCGAATAACCCAAAAATACATAAAGCTTATTAGCATTATTTTTAATAAGCCCGTTTTCTACATGCAATGCTGCAAACGGTTTTTATGAATAAAAAAATACTTGTCAAGACTAAACCCGATAATACAGATGATGCATCTATTGCTGCTATGGCGCTGTCCAAACAAAACGCCGGGCAGTATAAGGAAGCTATTGAGCTGTACAAGCAGTTATTAAAACGCGCCGATAATAAAGTCTGGCGGCAGGCATTGGCGCAGTGTTACCTGCAGAGAGCCTTGTCGTTTGCAGAAAAAGGCATGGTTAAGGAAGCGGTGGTGTTGTGGGAAAATTATGCGCGAAATGACCAAGCACCGTATCAGGGCTACGATTGTTACATAGCTTGGTTTTTCCAGATCAATAATATCGCTAAAGTAAAAACCTATTTAAGCCGGTTATCCGTGCAGCAACTGGACGAACACTATCCTGATCTTGCCGGATTATTAGGCCTACTCATTATTACCGAAAAACCTGAGCTTGAGGTTATGCTGCCGAAGGATTCGGTATTCATAACTCATTTAGGATTGGTACGGGCAGCGCTAAAGGCTTATCAAAACAATAAGCTTGAAGAACTTGAGCAGGCGTTGAAGCAACTGCCGTTTCGATCCGCTTTCCGGGATTTTCGCACTGTATTGAAAGCCGCTCTGTCGTTGCCCGAATCGGTAGAACAAGCGCAATCTTTGTTAACAAAAATTTCTGCCGCGTCCCCGTATTATCAAGCAGCCCAATTAATGCTCGCTTCCACGCATAAAGGTTCAGTGTTGTTTAACGATTTGCTGCAATTCGAACCTAAACAGCGGCAGGTTATCGGTGCAATAAAAAAATTCAGTAAAAAACAATTCGAACTGCTGGAGGCATTGGTTAAACAAAAGGATCATTTATCGGACAAAATAAAATTTAACACTGCCATTCAATATCGGGAGCTGTTGGGTTTGGATTTGGCGAAAGCTTATTGCCGTGCAATGTTAATAACGTATCCGGCCGGACAACGCGATTTTAACAAGCATTTCGGCGGGATAGACGAGTTCGAACAATTTCGGCTAAAGGCACTGAAATACGAGAGTGATAGGGATTATGACAGTGCTGAATATTACTGGAAGCAATGTATTGCGCTGTTGAAAAAGCAAGGCGCGCCCGCTGACTTCAAGATTGCTTTAATCATGCGTCATGTGGCGGCGCATAAACGAACACCCGAAGAAGCTGTGCAATGGCTGGTCGACAGTTTGGATCATGATCCGGGCGACCGTGACAGTTATTTAAAAATTCTCCAATACTACGAGCATCCGCAACAACAAGACGATGTCTATAAACAATGGCTGGATAAAGCTATTAAAGCGTTTCCGAACGATATAGATATGCTGGTTCTGGCGATCAAGGCGGCATTGGCGAATAAAGCCTTTAAAAAAGCAACGCAATATGCGAAGACCATATTAAAAATCGATCCGGTTAATACGTTCGCTAAGCAGGTTTTATTTACCAGCCACTTGGCCCATGCCCGTAAATTGATAAAGACTAAAAAGTTTCATTTGGTCGAAAATGAAATTCAACAGGCGGAAAAACTGAACATCGGCAAGCGTTATCAAACGCAAGCCCAGTTAATGCGCGGTTTTTTTGTGTTCATGACTGAAGATAAAAAACAAGGCTTGCAGCAAATTGCCGATGCAGCGCAGAAAATGAACGAAGGGAGTTTGTGTGCGCATTTTTGCATCGTCATGGAAACCTTGTTAATGGGTTTGACGCTGGCGCCTATCTTAAAAGACTTGCCGCCGCCGGCAAAAAGTTATCAGTTACCGGAGCAGGAACTCGCTCGGCTTGTTCAGCTGATCCAGCAATATCACAGCAATGACAACGGCAATCACGCCGTGCTGCATAAAGCGCTGGAAAAAATTAAAACGATTATTAAACAATCGGTTAAACAACAAAATTACAGTGAGGAGACACTGTTGATGCTCTGCCAATGTCTGGATATTATCGGGCATTTTGAATTGTTACGCTTTTGCGCCAAGAGCGCCTGGTCGCGATGGATCAAGCCGGTTTGGGTGTTTTATAAGATTTATTCAGCAGCGAACGGGCAAGCTGAGCAATGCTCAAATTTCGATATTGTTAAATTGAAATATCAACTTGAAGAGGCCCAGAAACAGGCGGATGAACGTACTGCTATGCTGATTGCCAAATTCATAGCGCAATATTATGAAACGCAGAATCCATTCGGAGGCGCTTTCTTTGACGATGATTTTGATGACTATGATGAATTTGATGAGGAGGACGCCTCGTCGATTGAGCTATTTGCACATCTGCCTCAAGATATATTTAATAAAATAGAAAAAAAGATGAACGAAATCATGCGCAGAAACCCAGCGGAACGGGTGATGAATATGATCATTCAGTTGTTGTCTAAAAACATTGATGCAAGCTTCATTCTTACCAATCCGGATGCTTTTTTTGGCCTGTTGGCGCTATATGCCGCAAAGGAACTAGGCATAGATACCGGCGTTTCCGTCGGCCAAATCATTGATTTTTACAAAGATAGCGCAAGCTCGAAGCCGTCTTCTTTCCCGTTTTTTTAAAGGACTTACCCTTATGAAAACACCTTACGATATTCTCGAAGTAGCAGAACAGGCGACAGACGCCGAAATCAAGCGGGCTTATTTGCAGAAAGTTAAGCAATTTCCGCCGGATCATTATCATCAGCAGTTCCAGCAGATACAGCAGGCTTATGAAGCCATTAAAGACTTAAGCTGCCGGACAAAATACGCTCTGTTTACTGTGCAGGAAGCCGACTTTAATGCTTTACTCGATCATGCGTTTAATTTTGAGCAAGCAGTATCAATCAGCGCCGAACAGTTCGATAAATTATTGCGCGCCGGTATCAATGATAAAACCTTTAAAATCGCCTGGCCTGAAACGACGAAAACAGTATGAGCGACACACAAAAGAAACGTTTGCTGGAAGAGTTCCAAAGCTATTTGGAGCATGCGGATTTGGAGCAAATGCCCAGCGCACAGCCGGATTTGCATACCTTGCTCGGTGAAATGGCCGGATTAAAGGCCGAAGTCAAAGCCGAGTCGCGTCATTTCAAAAGTACTTTGGATACGCTTAGCGATGCATTAGCCACCGTTCAGGCCGATAATAAAGCACTTACCGATCAACTTGCCGCTAACGGATCGCAGTTGCAACAGCAGCGTAGCGAAGCCTTGAAGGCGGTGCTTTTGGATATTGTCGATATTTATGACCGGTTGACGGTAGGTAACGGCATGTTGCAAAAATACCATCCGGTTTCATCGTTATTTAGCCATTCTAAAAAACAGGATGTCCATTTTATCGCGTCCTTTAAAGAAGGTCAGGCCATGACCCTTAGGCGCTTTGAACAGCTGTTGCAACGTCATCGTGTTTACTCGATAGAATGCGTCGGCAAAACGCTGGATCCACGCATGATGAGTGCGGTTGAAATCATTAATGACGCCACGTTTGATAACGGCGTGGTGGTTGAGGAACTGCGCAAAGGTTTTCTTTTTGAAGATCAGGTGTTGCGACTCGCAGA
This sequence comes from Methylobacter sp., assembly GCA_036561025.1. Classification (GTDB taxonomy): domain Bacteria; phylum Pseudomonadota; class Gammaproteobacteria; order Methylococcales; family Methylomonadaceae; genus Methylobacter_A. The sequence continues at coordinate 7,540 of DATBQB010000042.1, forward strand.
AGTCAAAGTCAATAAACTCTAATTACCTGAGATAACTCTATGAGCGAAATAATTGTCGGAATCGATTTGGGTACGACCAACTCGGAAGTTGCCATTGTAGAAAATGGTCAGGTACTCGTCATTACCGACAACGGCAGGAAAATCCTGCCGTCTTTTGTCGGCATTGACGATCAGGGCGATATTCTGGTCGGCGAAACCGCCAGAAACCAGTATTTGGTTTACCCCGAGCGCACCGTAAAATCTATCAAGCGCTTGATGGGCCAGGATATCAAAGTGGATTTGGCCGGGCATGGCTACGCGCCGCAGGAAATTTCCGCGATCATCCTAAAACGTCTTAAAGCCATCGCCGAACAGTACGCCAAGCAACCCGTCACTAAAGCCGTGATTACCGTACCTGCGTATTTTTCCGACGCGCAACGCCAGGCAACGCGCGAGGCCGGTGAAATCGCCGGGCTGGAAGTGGTGCGCATGATCAACGAGCCGACGGCCGCGGCGCTGGCTTACGGGGGCAGTCAAGCCGAACAAAAACGCATGCTGGTTTACGATTTGGGCGGCGGCACTTTCGATGTTTCGGTGGTCAATGTCGAAGCCGGAGTGGTCGAAGTGTTATCCAGTCACGGCGACAATCATCTGGGCGGCGATGATTTCGATCAGCAGATTATCGAACATATCCTTGATCATCTGAGCGAAACTAAAGGCGTCGATGCCCGTCAGCACAGCAAGGCCTTGGCGCGTATCACCCGGGCGGCGGAACATGCAAAATTCGTACTTTCCGATCAGCCGTTTGCACAAATTGATGAAGAATACCTGTTGGAGCATGAAGGTGCGGCGGTGCATTTGTCTTTAGAGTTGTCGCGCATGGATTATGAAGACATGATTGAGGACTATATCAACGCCACCATCGATGCCGTGCATATTGCTCTGAAAGGTGCAAAATTAACACCGGCCGATATTGATGAAATCGTCCTGGTCGGCGGCTCTACACGCACGCCGTGCATTCGCGAACGGCTTTTCGACGAATTCGGTTTCGAGCCGCATAGCGAAGTCGATCCGGATTTATGCGTCGCTATGGGAGCGGCCACCCAGGCTGCTATGATCAGCGGTCAAAAAGTGGATGCGGTGCTGGTCGATATTACGCCTTATACCTATGGCACCAGCGCACTGGGTTACTTAGGCGATCAGTATTATCCCTATAAGTTTGCACCTATTATTCACAAGAATAGCGCTCTGCCGATTCGTAAAACCGAAGCCTTCTCAACGACTCACGATGGACAGGAAGCGGTTAACATTACCGTCTACCAAGGCGAAGACCCCGATGCGTTGAACAATATAAAAATCGGCGAGTTTTTGGTTGAAGGCTTGCAGGATGTCGAAGCGGGTAACATCATAACAATCACTTTAGCCTTGGATCTTAACGGCATATTACAGGTTTCCGCGCTGGAAAAAGCCAGCGGGCTGGAAAAGTCCATTACCATCCAAAATGCGCTGTCACGTTTTGAGTATGAAACATTGGATACAGCCAAGCAACGCATCAATAAATTATTCGGTCAAAGAGACGATGGCAGCGTTGTTCATACTGAACCGCATAAGGCTGACAAGCCCGAAGTTGCTGAAGCGCATAAACTGATAGCCAAGGCCGAAGCGTTATTCGACAAAATATCCAATGAAGACAAAGAGGATATGATCGATTTAATTGAGGATATTCATACCTGCATTGCAGAGGGTTATAGTGACAGGCTAAAAGAGACTGCTGCAAAATTGGCCGATATTATTTATTATCTGGAGTCTTGATGGAACGCTGTCCTTGCTGCATGGCACGATTAACGGGGGCTGTTGTTTGCCCCCGTTGCCAGGCGGATCTAGGTAGCGTGATCGGTAGCGAACAATCCGCACAGCATTGGCTGGCCCATGCTGTGCAATTTTGGTCTGAATGTGAACCAAAATTGGCTACGCTGGCTTTGACTAAGTCACTGAATCTGAAACGGACCCCGGCAGCGCTGGTTTTTTGTAATTTTATTACCCGGCAGCAAGTGCATGAAGTAGTGGCATTATTGGCGCAAAGAAAACTGAGCGAGGCAAAACAGACACTCCAAGCGCTACGTGAGCTACAGCCGGATAATGAATTATTAAGGCAATTACAGGGCTTTACCCATTCATTGCCGGTTGAATAGAAACGTTGCAAAACAACGTCTCTATACTTTCAAGATAGTCTTTTTGAATTTTTGCTGTTGCGGAAAATCAGCGGTTTTTCATTATCAGCTAAGGCGCTTGCCTTGGCCGAGTCTATCGCTTCCTGGATGACATGGCGATTGGGCGATTTGTTGCACACCGGGTCGGCAGCGTACATGTCGCCGCTCAATAAATAAGCTTGGCAACGACAGCCGCCGAAATCTTTTTCTTTTTCATCGCAGCTGCTGCACGGTTCTTTCATCCATTCAAAACCCCGAAAGAAGTTGAAGGTTTTCGATTCGTTCCAGATTTGATCAATGCTGTAGTCTTTGACGTTGGGACAATCCAGTCCCGGCAGTTCGCGGGCGGAATGACAGGGTAAAGCTACTCCGTCCGGCGCAATGGTCAAGAATGTCGTTCCCCAGCCGTTCATGCAGGCTTTGGGCCGGTCTTCATAAAAATCCGGCACCACATAATAGATTTTCATTTTTCCCGCGACTTTTTCTTTAAAAGCCTGAGCGATTTGTTCGGCCTGTTCAAACTGTTCTTTGGTAGGCAATAATAAATCACGGTTGGCGTGTGCCCAGCCGTAATATTGGGTGTTTGCCAATTCCAGGTAATCTGCGCCCAGCTCTTCAGCCATCTCCAGGATTTGCGGCATTTGGTGGATGTTTTCGCGGTGTATGACCACGCACAGTACCATCGGGTAACCGTGTTTTTTAACCAGATGGGCAACATCTTTTTTGTGCCGGAACGATTCGGTGCCGGCCAGATGATCGTTCAGTTCCTGAGTGCTGGCCTGGATGCTGACTTGAATATGATCAAGCCCGGACTCTTTAAGTTCGACGATTTTTTCTTCGGTCAACCCATAGCCGGAGGTAATCAGGTTGGAATAATAACCAAGGTCCCTGGCGTGTTTGACCAATTCGGGCAGGTCTTTGCGTGTTAACGGTTCGCCGCCGGAAAAGCCCAACTGGACAGCGCCCATTTTGCGGGCTTGGCTGAGTACGCGTTTCCAATCCTCGGTGTCCAATTCGGATTGATATTTCGCATAATCGATCGGGTTGGCGCAGTAAGGGCACTGTAACGGACAGGCATAAGTCAGTTCCGCCAGCAGCCAGCGCGGCGGGGTGATGTTAGTTTTGTTGGATCCAGCCATTTTTTAAAGCAACCTCTAAGAAAGCGGTAATGTCATTAACGAGACCGGTCGTTGCAAATTTCTGTTCCAGATCGCTGACGATTTGGTCAAGCTTGCGGGTGCCGTCGCAACATTTCAGGATTTCCGCGGAGCTTCGGTTAAGTTCCACCATGCCTTCAGGATAGAGAATAACATTTTTTTGTTGGGCTTCTTCCCATTGCAGGCGATGCAGAGGGGAAAATTTGATGGTTTGATCTGGGTTAATACTCATTTTAGTGTGTTTGTCTTTTTGTTTATGCCGCGTGTTTTTTAATGTTAGCCAAGAGCATGCTTTCGATGCTTAGATGGTAATCCAATTCAGGCCATTCAATGCCGCTGCCCTGGCAAATGAATTTATAGTTGGATAATTGTTTTAACGAAGCCTCTTGCAGTTCTTTGTACCATGACATTGGCGTTAATATGACACGGTCATCTTCAAGCTCGACTCGAAGATACCGGTCGTCAAAATGAACGGACTTACCTTTGGCCAAAATACTCATCCCATTTCCTCTCAAACTCATTTTTATGGATTGTCACAACTTCAAGCGCTTTCTTTAGGTCTTTTGGTTTCATGTAATTATGCACTATCTGAAGCGAGGCTAAGTCGATTTTAGCAAAATCGCCGCCTTTCATGATATGAATGTGCTTCGGTTCATGTTCGTTCGCATAAAAGAAAAATTTATACCCATCAATTAATAACAATGTCGGCATTTGGGTATAGTGGGTGATGTGAATTTGTTCTGCTTATACTGACGGTATGCAGATAAAACGGCGTATAAAAAACATTGCCGAGTTAGGATGTTGGCATTATTACCTTGATGCCGTAACCCGATTGCTCTATCTTGCCGGTCTTATCGTAATAATCAATAATGCCGTTTTCCCACAAAATCCAAACTTCCTCTGCACCTGCTTGTAAATAGAGCAGGGCTTTATTGGTCATCTCTTCTTTTGAATTGCAAGGCGAGACGATTTCAATGCAGATTTCAGGCGCATGGGAATAAGGCGTCTCATAACCGTATTGCTTGATAAATGCTTTGGAACACCAGGCGACATCAGCGACTTTTACGCCTTCTGTGGTTTGAATAGAACATTCGGTTAATGACTCGCCTTTTTTAAGCTTGCGCTCCAACAAAGCACCGATATGCGACTGTAAACGACCGTGTTTATTGGATGCAGGGGTCATTTCAATTTTCCCATAGCGATTCAACTCAATTTTAAAAGGTAAGTTTTCAAAATACGGATTATCAACAACTTCTGCCCATTGCATCACCTGACCTCCAGTTGGTTATCCTATGCTTTAATATTAAAATAAGGCGGCATATCATGAATATAAGCCATGTACATCGCATCCGCCATCGTCCATAACACATCCAACTTGAATTGCAGGATTTGAATCATGCGATCTTGTTGTTCGCGGGTTTTATACCAGTCCAGCGTGATCGCCAAGCCGTGTTCGACATCGCGCCGCGCTTCGGTCAAGCGTTTACGGAAATAGATATAACCTTCCTGTTCCACCCAAGGGTAGTGTTCCGGCCAGTTGTCCAAGCGTTGCTGATGAATTTTAGGGGCAAACAGTTCGGTTAACGATGAGCTTGCCGCTTCGTGCCATTCCGCTCTGCGGGCAAAATTAACATAAGCGTCGACGGCGAAACGCACGCCCGGCAGTACATATTTTAATGAGGTGATTTCTTCCCGCGTCAGGCCGACTGCGATGCCCAGCTGTATCCATGCCTCGATGCCGCCCGGATCGCCGGGATGTCCGTCATGATCCATAATGCGTTGTATCCATTTGGCGCGGGTTTCGCGATCCGGGCAATTGGCCAGAATGTTGGCGTCTTTAATCGGAATGCAAACTTGATAATAAAACCGGTTGGCAACCCAGCCCTGCAATTGCGCTTTGGTGAGTTTACCTTCATTCATCAGGGTGTGGTAAGGATGATGAATATGGTAATGACTTTCCATGCCGCGTAGTTCGGCTTCAAACTGTTCTTTGGTCCAGGCTTTATTATCGCTGCTCATATTTGCATCCTTTATAAGTCGATTTCCAAACCGTCGTATGAAACTTCAATACCTGCGGCATCGAGTATTTTACGCTGTTCGGAATCTTCGTCTAAGATCGGGTTGGTGTTGTTGATGTGGATCAAAATCTTGCGGGCTTTGGCAACGCCGTTTAGGACTTCTATCATGCCGCCTTCTCCGGATTGAGGCAAGTGGCCGATTTCGCGGGCTTTTTTATGGCTGATATTTTGTATGCACATTTCGTCATCGGTCCAGAAGGTGCCGTCTACCATTATACAATCGACGGCTTGCATCGCAGCCATAACATGCGGTTCTATTTCGCCTAAGCCCGGTGAATAAAACACTTTTTTACCGGTAGAGATTTGTTCGATGATGACCCCTATATTGTCGCCGTCATGCGGATCATGCCGATGTGGAGAATAAGGCGGCGCCTTGCTTTTTAAGGCTTGGGTATAAAAGCGCAAATCATCTATGCCGGGGATAGTAAAACTGCTGCCGTCGAAAGGAATCGGGTGATGGTTGACGGTGCAGTAATCTGCCAGCATGTTGAATAAAGGGAATCCTGTGGTCAGGTCTTGCTTAACCATTTCCGTGCAGTAAACATCCAGCGGTTTGCCTTCCCTGAGCATCAGCATGCCAGTGGTATGGTCGATCTGGCTGTCGATCAGCATAATAGCTTTAATGCCGGTGTCGCGAACGCCTTCTTTAGGTTGGATAGCGGGAAACGCTTCCAGTTGCGCGCGAATGTCGGGGGAGGTGTTAAACAGCAGCCAGTTTTTATTGTCAGTGCTTACCGCAATGGATGACTGGGTGCGGGCTTTGCCGTTCATTTGATTGTGCCGCAAGCGGTGGCAATTATGGCAGTTGCAGTTCCATTGAGGAAAACCGCCGCCTGCACCTGAACCAAGAACTCTTATCTTCATAGTTTGGGAAATAACCTAAAATAGGGGATAGGGGCCGAATGATACGGGAATAAGAAGCATCAGGCAAAAAAAAGGGGCTCATCAAGAGCCCCTTTTTGATCCAAATCGAATTAACGATTGTAGATGTACATTGTTACTTCAAAACCGAAACGCAGGTCTGTGTAGCTTGGTGTTTCCCATTTCATTGTGAACCTCCAGAAGTGTGTTTAAATTATTATGCTAGCTCGATCAAGTAAGCTCGATTGAAGTATACGATGAACCATTTTTTTACGCAACTTTCGCCATCGTTCAAAATGCTCAGCCCTGATATTTATATAAGATTCGTATAGTGTTTTGCGACAAGGCCCGAATTATAAATCAATGCTAAGCAGTTAAAATAACAAGATATTTAGATGGCGTGCGAAAGATGTTTTTTTGATCGGAAGAGAGTATTATTCGATTTCACCTTTAAAATAAAATATAAAATTACGAGGAGAGGTCATGGGTGGAGTTACTGAGTTATTTATAGTTATGGTACTTATAGCAGCGTTTGCGTTTGCGCCGTTAGGCTATTTTATTTACAGGTTTACCAAAGCAAGCGACAAGCCCTTTGGAGATATTGAACCGCATGGAGATAGTCCGTCTGCGGTGAATGATTTTGCAGAGAAAGCAATTAAATTCGTTCAAGAGAAGCTTGGCAAAAAGTAAAGCTATGTTGGTTGATGAGCTTTCCAGGTGAGGTGATCGCCTGGAAACTTCAACAAACTTATAAACAGCTACATGTTGGGCAATTAGGATTTTTCCGCAGTTTCATCGTATTCCATTCCATCGTTAATCCATCCAGTAGCAATAACCGTCCGATTAAAGTATCTCCGATATTCATTATCAGCTTCATAGCCTCGAGTGCCTGAATACTGCCGACTACGCCGGTAATGGGCGCTATAATCCCATTTGTAGCGCAATTTTGTAATTCTTCGCCATCGCTGTTGTACAAGCAGTTGTAGCACGGGCTGTTATTTTTGCCCGGCGTAAATACAGACACTTGTCCTTCAAAGCGAATCGCCGCTCCAGAAACCAACGGCGTTTGTTGCTTGACGCAAGCGTTGTTGATTGCAAAGCGTGTTGAAAAGTTATCGCTACAGTCCAAAACCACGTCCGCTTGCGATACCTCTAGTTCAAGTTGTTCTCCTTCCAGCCTTTGTTTGACGGCTTTTATCCGGACATCTGGATTTAGCTTGTTAAGCGTTTGACGGGTTGAAATTACCTTATCAGTCCCAATATCTGGAGTGTGATGAGCAATCTGTCTTTGTAAATTGGATAAATCCACAACGTCATTGTCATAAATAACGATATTACCGACACCGGCCGCAGCAAGATATATCGATGCGGGGGAGCCAAGCCCCCCTGCGCCTATTATCAGCACGTTAGCGGCAAGAAGTTTTTGCTGCCCCTCAATATCGATTTGAGGAAGCATGATTTGGCGGCTATAGCGTAGTAGTTGGTTGTCATTCATAAGTCATGATGTTGCTGTATTGTGAGACAAGATAATGCCAAAGAACTTGACACTCTGCAAAAGCTCATTATCATTAGCACTCATTACTAGCGAGTGCTAATAACAAGTTTACCCTTTAATTTTAATGTTAGGAGATATTGATGAAAATACGTCCGTTACACGACAGAGTTATAGTCAAACGCGTCGAAGAAGAAACTACAACCCCTGGCGGTATCGTATTGCCTGGCTCAGCAGCCGAAAAACCAAGTCAAGGCGTGATCTTGGCGGTAGGTAACGGTAAACCGCTGGACAACGGCACAGTGCGCGCACTGGACGTTAAAGTCGGTGACAAAGTGTTGTTTGGCAAATATGCCGGTAACGAAGTTAAAGTTGACGGTGAAGAACTCATCGTTATGCGTGAAGAAGACATCATGGGCGTTTTAGGTTAATCCTGAACACGTTAATCAAATTCACATACAAATATTTTAAGGAATAAAAATGGCAGCAAAAGACGTATTATTTGGTGATGACGCTCGTGTCCGTATGGCGCGCGGTGTGAATATCTTAGCAAACGCAGTAAAAGTAACGTTAGGTCCTAAAGGCCGTAATGCGATTCTGGACAAAAGTTTCGGTGCTCCAACCATCACTAAAGACGGTGTATCGGTTGCAAAAGAAATCGAATTAAAAGACAAATTCGAAAACATGGGCGCACAGATGGTTAAGGAAGTCGCTTCGCATACTTCCGATGTAGCCGGCGACGGTACCACCACAGCAACTGTATTGGCGCAATCTATCGTCAATGAAGGTTTAAAAGCCGTTGCAGCGGGCATGAACCCAATGGATTTAAAACGCGGCATCGATTTGGCCGTGTCTAAAGCGGTTGATGCAATTGTTGCTTCCGCTACGCCTTGTATCGATAACAAAGCGATTGCTCAAGTAGGCACCATCTCTGCAAACTCTGATGAGTCTGTCGGTAAAATCATTGCTGAAGCAATGGAAAAAGTAGGCAAAGAAGGCGTCATCACTGTTGAAGAAGGTTCAGGCCTGGAAAATCAATTAGACGTTGTTGAAGGTATGCAGTTTGACCGTGGCTATTTGTCACCTTACTTCATCAACAAACAAGAAAACATGAGTGTCGAATTAGACGACCCTATGATTCTTATCTACGACAAGAAAATCTCCAATATCCGCGACATGCTTCCTGTATTGGAAGGTGTTGCTAAAGCCGGTCGTCCTTTATTGATCGTTGCTGAAGATGTAGAAGGCGAAGCTTTGGCAACTCTGGTTGTTAACACTATTCGCGGTATCGTTAAAGTTGCAGCTGTTAAAGCACCTGGTTTCGGCGATCGTCGTAAAGCCATGTTGGAAGATATTGCTGTGCTGACTGGTGGCGTAGTTATTTCCGAAGAAGTTGGTTTGAGCCTGGAAAAAGCTGAATTATCGCAATTGGGTACAGCTAAAAAAGTACAAATCACCAAAGAAAACACCACCATCATCGATGGTGCAGGTTCTGAAGAACAAATCAAAGCTCGTGTTGGACAAATTCGCGCACAAGCTGACGAAGCAACTTCCGACTATGACAAAGAAAAACTGCAAGAGCGTTTGGCTAAATTAGCAGGCGGCGTTGCTGTTATTAAAGTCGGCGCTGCAACTGAAATCGAAATGAAAGAAAAGAAAGCCCGCGTAGAAGATGCATTGCATTCAACACGTGCAGCGGTTGAAGAAGGTGTTGTTGCCGGCGGTGGTTCAGCGCTGGTTCGCGCTATTTCCGCTCTTGATAAATTGGAAGGCGTTAACCACGACCAAACAGTCGGTATCAACATTCTGCGTCGTGCAATGGAAGAGCCTTTACGTCAAATCGTTTCTAACGCTGGCGACGAACCTTCAGTTGTTTTCAATGAAGTTCAAAAAGGCACAGGTAACTTCGGTTACAACGCAGCAACCGGCCAATACGGCGACATGATCGAAATGGGTATTTTGGATCCTGCCAAAGTAACTCGTACTGCACTGCAAAACGCAGCTTCAGTTGCAGGCTTAATGCTGACTACCGAAGTAATGATTGCCGATACGCCTAGCGAAGATAAAGGCGGTCATGGCGGCCATGATATGGGCGGCATGGGCGGCATGGGTGGTATGGGCGGCATGATGTAATCTTGCTGTCTTAAAGCCCAGTTGCTTTAAGTGTATGAAAGCCCCGGTTGTTTTTGAAACAGCCGGGGCTTTTTTTATTGCAGTGGCTGGTGCTCAGGGTGATGTTATTAATTACTGAAACACTTCAACCTTAAAGTTATCGGTATTTATTATAGGCTGTGCTAAATTTAAGCAATGAATAGTACCGTAATTTGATCGGCAAAGCCCGCACAACCATACCGGATAAATAATTTTTAGAGCAATCAGACCGACCGCTTTTGCTTTAGATAAAGCTTATCGATCCAACCTTAATAACAAAAACAATAATTGGCAACTGCCTTCATGGACATTACCAAAAAAATTCGTATTGGCGATCTACTGGTTCAAAATCAGATTATCACCCAGGAACAACTTATATCGGCACTGGCCGAACAAAAGAAAACCGGAAGACAACTGGGTCGTACCCTAATCAATTTAAACTTTGTTAGTGAAACAGAGCTGCTTAACTTCTTATCACAGCAATTAAAAATTCCGTTTTTGGATATTTCGCAGTATCCCCGCAAGCCGGAAATCATCAAATTATTGTCCGAGACGCTAGCCCGGCGTTTTCGTGTCCTGCTGCTGGAAAACAATGAATTTGATGTTCTGCTGGCTATGGCAGACCCTACCGATTTAATGTGTTTGGATGAATTAACACGTATTCTGAAAAAAACTATCCGCCCTGCTGTAGTTAGAGAATCGGATCTGTTAATGGTGATGGATCAGTGCTATCGCCGTACTGATGAGATTGATAATCTGGCTGAGCAATTGCGTAGCGATATGTCGGAAGATGACAATATCGATCTCAATTTACTATTGACCTCGACTGATGCGGCCGATGCGCCCGTTGTAAAACTGCTGAAGTCAGTATTTGAAGATGCCGTGAAAGTGCGGGTTTCCGACATTCATATAGAACCGCAGGAAAATAAACTATATATCCGTTTTCGCGTTGATGGCGTACTGCATAAGCTAACTGAAGCCGATCTGAAAATTGCTACAGCGCTGGTATTACGACTTAAACTCATGTCCGGCCTGGACATCTCCGAAAAGCGATTGCCTCAGGATGGCCGCTTCCAAATCAAAGTGCGGCAACAGTCGGTAGATGTGCGTATGTCCACTATGCCGACTATTTACGGCGAATCTGTAGTAATGCGTTTATTGATCCAAAATAATGAAGGGTTTTCGCTGGAAAAATTGGGGATGCCGCCAGAAATGCTGATGCGTTTTCGCAAGCTGCTGCATCGTCCTGACGGTATGATATTGGTGACCGGACCAACCGGTAGCGGTAAAACCACCACGCTTTATGCGGCCCTCAGCGAACTTAACTCCGCTGCCAACAAAATTATCACTGTGGAAGATCCGGTCGAATACCGCCTGCCCGGTATCAATCAGGTGCAGGTTAATGAAAAGATCGATCTCGATTTTGGGCGAGTACTACGTTCCGCCCTGCGTCAGGATCCGGACATCATTCTGGTGGGCGAAATGCGTGATCATGAAACCGCCCAGATTGGCCTGCGTGCAGCTATGACCGGCCATTTAGTCTTGTCAACGCTGCATACCAACGATGCCGTCAGTTCGCCAATTCGTCTGATTGACATGGGTGTGCCCCGCTTTATGGTCGCCATGTCCTTGCTGGCCGTAATTGCCCAACGACTGGTGCGGGTAGTCTGCGGAAGCTGTGTCGAGCCCTTTGTACCGGAACCTTTTCAACAGACTTGGCTCAAGCTTGAATTGGGCGATACCGTGGATCAACATAGCTTTGTCCGGGGCAGAGGCTGTACCCACTGCAATGGAACCGGCTATCAAGGCCGGGTAGGTATTTACGAATTGTTGGAAATGAACACCGAACTTGCCGATGCGGCCAATCATCACGACACTAATATCTTTCTTAAATTGGCGCGCCAACAAATGGCAGACAAAACTTTGCGAAGTAGCGCGGTAGCGATGGTTATTGCCAAACGCACCACAATTGCGGAAGCGATGCGCATCAGCAATCAGTTTGAAGAATAGTTGTCATTAACAACCAGTCACTAAAAATTACAAATGCCATTTTTCTCATATAAAGGCCGTAACAATAAGGGCGAGTTGGTAAAAGGCGTCTTGGAGAGTCTTGACTGTAACGCACTGGCAAAACATCTGTTTAGTATCGATATTACACCCATCGAAATTTTACCCGCCTCAGCGCCTTCTACCGCAAACAACCTGTCCATTAACCTGTTTGAAGAACGTATAGAATCTATTGATGTGATGATGTTCAGTCGGCAGATGTACACCTTGCTCAAAGCGGGCATTCCTATCATGAGCGCTCTGAGTGGGTTGTTGTCATCGACCAAAAGCAAGGCATTTGTCAGAGTAATTTCCGAGATTCGCTCGAGTCTTGATAGCGGTCGTGAACTATCTGCCGCGCTTAACCTGCATCCGAAAGTGTTCAGCGGTTTTTATGTCAGCATGATACGCGTCGGTGAAACGACAGGCATGCTGGACAAAGTATTTATGCGGCTGTTTGATCACCTTGAATTTGAAAAGTTTATGCGCGAGCAGATCAAAGCGGCGCTACGCTACCCGACATTTGTCATGATTGCGATGACAGTGGCGATTGTCGTCCTTAGCATATTTGTTATTCCGGCATTTGCCAAAGTGTTTCAAAATCTGGGTGCAGAGCTGCCCTTAATGACGCGCATTTTATTAAACTTTTCTAATTTTATGGTGGCCTCATGGCCTTATTTGCTGATTGGCTTTGCTGGGGGAGTATTTATGTTTCGATCTTATATCGCATCGGACGAAGGCAGATATCAATGGGACAGCTTCAAATTAAAAAGTCCGCTTGCCGGGCCGATTATCCATAAAGCAATGTTGGCGCGCTTTGCCAGGAGTTTTGCCTTGTCCACTAAAAGTGGCGTGCCTATCATGAGTGCATTAACTCTGGTGGCACAGACCGTAGATAATAATTTTATCGCGCAAAAAGTGGAACAAATGCGCGCCGGCGTTGAGCGCGGCGAATCCGTACTGCGCACAGCAACCAATACCGGTATTTTTAGCCCTCTGGTATTACAAATGATCGCTGTCGGTGAAGAATCAGGCGCGCTAGATGATTTAATGGAAGAAATTGCCGATATGTATCAGCGCGATGTTGAATACGAGATCAAGACCTTGGGGGCCAAAATCGAACCGATTATGATCATGTTTCTGGGCATACTTGTACTTATTTTGGCTTTGGGTATTTTCCTGCCCATTTGGGATCTTGGCAAAGCGTCGATACATAGAACCTAACCATGAAGCTAAATATTTTCCATTTTGCAGTTTCAAACCTGTTTAAATTTGCAATCTCCAATGGCATTATCGCTGTATTGGTACTTGCCGTGCTGTCTAATATTGATCGAGCACAACGCCAAGTTGAGGAGTCGATGATGGAAACAGACGTGGCCAACATACGCTGGGAATTACGCGAGTTGTGGGCTCACCGCACTGCGACCGGGCAATCGATTGCCGCTAGCGAGATAGATGACGTCAATCCATTACGATTGGTGAGTGAAAAGCCGAAAAATTACAGCGGCGAATATGCAGAAACACCGCCGGGAGCTGAATCGGTCTGGTATTTTGATACCAATGCCAAGCGCCTGATTTACGTTTTTAGCGATGGTCACCAGGTACGATACCGCTTGACCGGTACAGCCAAACTTAACCGGGCTTCATTGGGAGCGATGGGTGGAATAGATTTAGTACTTGAGTAGATTGAGTTGGAAGAGCGCAGCCTGAGCTAGTATGTAGAATCTTATATATCACCGCTTAGCAGAAACTCAAACTAGTGCTAAAATTAAATCCGTGAACTCCGTTCAGAAAAGAGTAAAAATTTCGATCACACCAAACCTCGTGAACGCGACTAAAAAACATGAATAAATCAAAAGGCTTCACCCTGATTGAATTGATCGTCGTCATTGTTATCCTGGCTGTTTTGGCGTCAGTAGCATTACCGCGCTTAACCAATTTGCAGCTCGATGCCCGAATTGCCAAACTTAATGCTGCGCGCGGCAGTGTTGCAGCAAGCTCGGCAATGGTTCATGCCACTTTGTTTGCCCGCAATGGCAGGCCCGATACGACGCCTTGTCCTGCTGACGGCGGCTCGGCTAACAATAACTCTACTGGTTCAGGCACTCTGTGTAGCGAGGCGGGTATTATTAACTTGGTTAACGGCTACCCCGCGGCTACCTCAATCGGCACACCGGGCATATTGACAGCAGCAGGGCTGACCACTGTATTTAATCCAACCCAGACCGAGTTACAGGCAGAGGGGTATGATTACAGCTCGTCGGGATCGGTAGCAACTTTTCAAGTACGTGGAGGTAGTTCGTCGAGCACTTGCTCATTTACATACACTCAACCATCTGTTGCTAATGCCGCGCCTATTATCAGCATTATTAACACGGTAGGGTGCTAGGTTATTTTGTAGTTTTGGATGCAAAAAGAAGAAACCCAACCGGTCAGCGTTGATTAAAAAATCGTATGTTGATTTGAGAAAAGTATCAACCTAGATCTATGCTTCAAGTCTTCCCCTAAATAACATTCTTATGGAGTCTTTATTAACGTATCCTGTTTCATCCTCTTGATTGTTCTGTACTACGCTTCAAATTTACTTAAAACACTTAAATGGTCATAAAAATGAAAAAATTATCAAACATGAAACAACAATCCGGTTTTACCTTAATAGAATTGGTTGTTGTTATCGTAATTTTGGGTATTCTGGCGGCGACTGCGCTGCCGAAATTGCAAGGGCTCGATGCAAATGCTAAAACAGCAGTATTAGATGGAGCAATTGCCGCAATTCAATCGGCGGCTGCAATCTCCTACGCCAAACAAAAAAGTGTCAATGCGTTCTCAGTTATTAGCGATCAAGTCATTTTGCCCGTTGATGTAACTATTACAACGGCAGCATGTTCCGGTGTAGTTACATATACTGGCGGAACAACTAAAAACTTTACTATTGATTCTTCTATTTGTTCTGGATAATAGCTAAGTTCTCTTGAAATTCGTTTCGATTTCAAAAAGGGCGTTCGCGCCCTTTTTTGTCATTACCGCATTGTTCTGCTTATTGCAGACATCTCGCTACATCGATTTTTTTTTCTGGTGGTTAGGGTTATGCTTATTGATAGTATTGGCCAAGCTGCAACAAGAACGGTCTCTTACGCTGTCATGGATTAGTGCCGCATTAGTCGTTTTTTGCCTGTTGTTACTTACTAATGCGTTGTATCTCAATCCCTCCTACTATGTTGGCGGCATCTATTTCCCCGCTACACTATTGATTACTTTCCTTGTTGCTTCGTGCCGCCCTATCTGGCTAATACAAACAGGTTTTAAGATATTTTGTGCTGTTATTGCCCTGATTGCTGTTTGGGCGCTTGTGCAATGGTTGACTGGCTGGGGTTTTTTAGGTGAAAAAAGCGCACGCGCTCTGGCACTGTTTTCAGGAACTAATACCTTGGCGACCACGCTTAATCTCGGCTTGATGCCGGTTCTTGGATTTTATCTGCTGGGTCGTGGCGGGCGTGGTGTGTACGGATTGGTGATGTTGCTATTTGCAGCATTGCTGACAACGCAAAGTCGCGGCGGTTATTTAGGTTTGCTCTCAGGTATTTTATTTTTGATGACTTTTGTTGGGCAAGCCTCAATAGTTGCGCAATGGCAACGCTACCGTGCAGTAGCAGTCGGATTTCTCGCTGTTTTGGTTTTTTTTAGACTTTATTCTGGGCTAGGGCTGGCCAGTTGGAGTATGGAT
The DNA here is from genome assembly GCA_036561025.1 of Methylobacter sp. GTDB lineage: Bacteria > Pseudomonadota > Gammaproteobacteria > Methylococcales > Methylomonadaceae > Methylobacter_A. The sequence continues at coordinate 23,238 of DATBQB010000042.1, forward strand.
GCTGTTTTTGCTACACTCAAATATGGCGATTCCTCAAATCGTTGGGAAATATATCAGGTTGCTTGGAATGGACTGTCCGGAAATTTGTGGTTGGGAATCGGTTATTATAACTTCGGCTATTATTTTGAAGCTCATAAAGTGCCGCCATTTCTCGATAGACGCATAATTTTCGTTCACAACGACTACCTGCAATTTGCACTGGAAACTGGTCTGTTGGGCTTGGGTTTGTTTTTGTTACTGATTGTTGCGGTGTATGGGCAATTGTTTAAATTCCGTCAGCGGACAATGGCCGAGCAACGCTTGCCGCTTATCCTGTCTGTGGCAGCCATTACCTCCATGCTAGCTCATGCGTTGGTGGACTATCCTTTTTATATTCCTGTGTTGATGGCTATTTTTGGTGCTTATCTGGGTATCATTAATCATCAACTTATTGATATGGGCGCAACTTATTGGCAGCTGCCGAAAATGCCGGCGCAAGCTCTTTTAGGCTTGCGTTCCAGTTTTATCAACAACACGTTGTTGATTAGTTTGCTGATATGGTTGGGATTACCCGTTTTTGCATCAGTCTCCGCTGACTATGGATTGTACCGATTGCAACACGTTGATGCGCAACGCGGTTTGTATTGGCATGGTGTTGCGCGGATATTACAACCACGTGTTGCCAGTTACTACGTCAGAGAGGGCATTATCTGGCGGAATCTGGGTCTTGCCCAAACAAGGCCCGACCTGTTGGAAAAAAGTAACGCTGTTTTTAGCAAAGGAATTGAAGTGAATCCATTTGAATTCAATAGCTTGCTGGAGAAAATCGCTCTGCATCGTCAGTATGGAACCATGCTTAAACAGCCGGCTTCACATCAGGACATTATGACTTGGATCAATCACGCCAAAAACCAGCAACCTCATTCAGAAGACATTCAAATGGAATACGTGCGTAGCCTGGACTTTGTAGGCGAGCATGTCAAAGCCATTGAACAAGCTAAGGCATTGGTGCATAGATGGCCGCAATCAAAATCTGTACAAAAACTGTTTGAATCGGTGTCACATGAGTAAGCGGTGCAACGGTTTTTCATTTATAGAGCTGATCGTAATCATAGTGATCATGGGTATACTGACGGTCTACGCCTCATCCCGACTAAACTTTGCCAGTCACAATGCCAGCGGCTATGCCGAGATAATCAAATCCTCAATTAGATTAGCTCAAAAGCTGGCTATTGCACAACGGACGACGCACACAATAACTTTCCCGGTGAATCCTTGTAACGGCTCTCCTGTAAATGGGCTGCAAGTAACCGGTGAACAATGCGATTCTTTGCCGAACGGTGTTACCGTAAATGGACTCGCGAGCATTACATTCGACGGGCTTGGTCGCCCTGACGTGGCAGCCGCGACAACCATTACGGTGTCTGGTGGGGATGTAAGCTGGGTAATTTGCCTCGAACCCGAGACAGGATATGTCCATGAAGAAACAGCCTGCTAATTTTCCTAAGGCTGCCCATCAAAGAGGCATAACTCTGATAGAGTTGATTGTATTTATGGTCATTGTTGGCGTCGCAATGTCGGGGATTATTTCTGCCATCAATTTCAACGTTCGGCATTCTTCCGACCCGGTGGTCAAAAAACAGGCGCTGGCAATTGCAGAAGCGTTACTGGAAGAAATAGAGCTGATGCCGTTTACCATTTGTGATCCCGATGATCCCAATGTCAGGACAGCAAGCACTGCGGCGGATTGCACGGGGGGAGCTGGTGGTGCGAATGATGAGAGCCTTGCACCACTTGGCCCTGAAGCGGGTGAGACGCGCTACGCAGCCCCTTTTTTTGATAATGTCAGTGATTACAACGGATTCAACATGGCGTCCGGGGCTATCAATGATGTTGCCAATAACAATCTTGGCTTAAACGGCTATACCGCCGCCGTGGCCGTTGTTAATAAGGCAATAAACGGAATTGCTGCTGCCAACTCACTGTCGATAACCGTCACTGTCACCGGTCCCCTCAACACAACTGTGGTGCTGGAAGGTTACCGTACCCGCTATACGCCACGGGAGCCCTGATGACGTTATTCCGCAACGCTACTCAATCCGGATTTACCTTGATTGAAGCAGTCATGGTGATAGTAATTACCGGAATACTTGCCGTATTGGCGACCAGCTTCACCGCGCCGTTGCGAGGTTATTTTGATGCGATTGCGCGTGCCGAACTTTCCGATACGGCGGATACCGCTTTGCGCCGCATGGCGCGTGAACTTCACGCGGCTTTGCCGAACAGTGTGCGGGTTAACGGAAGTTATATCGAATTTTTGCCGACCACTACGGGGGGGCGCTATCGTGCGAATTCAGTGGGGGGAACTGCCAGTTGTGGGGCTGGCGGAGATGACCTCTTGTTTTCTGTTCCCGATACCTGTTTCGAGGTGATCGGTACGCTTCCTGCTGCTCCAGTAGTGGGAGAAGAGCTTGTGGTCTACAATACGGCTCCTGCCTATACTGGTGGTAATGTAGCTGCTATTGCCGCCAATTCGACAACGAGCAAAATTTTATTTACCTCCCATACCTTTTCGGCCGATTTCGAGTCGCCCTCTTACCGTTTTCAAATCATTTCCGGGCCTGTAACATTCGCTTGTGTCGGAAACACTTTGTGGCGTTATTCCGGTTATGCCAGGCAGGTTGCACAGCCAACTGATATAACCAACGCTCCTCTCAATGTCGCAACCAATATTGCTAGGTTAGCAATTGGCGTTAACTGCGCCAACAGCAGTTTTGCCTATAATGTCGGAATTACCCAGCGCGCTGATCTTGTTGTGATGAACCTTACTTTGTCCAACAACAGTGACAGTGTAACGTTGCTGCATCAGGTTCATGTCCAGAATGTGCCGTAACATGAAACAGCGCGGATTCAGCCTTATCATGGCCATTTTTTTGATTGTGGTTTTGGGCGGTATCGCCGTGTTTATTGGGCGACTGTCTACCATGCAGCAGCACAGCAGCGCACTGGATGAAGAGGGAGCAATGGCCTATCAGGCCGCGCGAACAGGGATTGAATGGGGAGTTTACCAAGCCATTGTAAACGCTAGCTGCGTTGCCGCGCCCCCTGCATTTATTCTCGCATTGACAGTGCCAACAACGCCTTTAAGCACAGTCAACTACGCCGTGACGGTGACATGCACTCAGACGACAGCAACTGAAGGCTCAACTACAATCAATGTGTACCAAATTACCGCTACGGCGAACAACGCCACTGGAGGTAATTTTGCTGTTGAACGGCGACTAACCGCGACCGTAACACAATGATTTTAATAAACCTGCCGGGTGGTAGGGTGTCGATTTAGCACATTAGAAAAATGACCGATGATGAATTAAAATTGTCGGCCGCCCGCTAGACGATATATTTTTGCATAATTAAAAATCCATGAGAGTCTCACCCTTTGACGCTCAAGCCATCAAAGAAACCGCAAACGCTGTATTTGGCGAGCGAGCTGCTGTATGGCTGTTTGGATCGCGTGCGGATGACACCTAAAGGGAGGGGGACATTGATCTGTACATCGAACTCCCGGCAGAGGACTATCGCTACACGAAGAAGTTGCTTTTTTGGTGCGAGCTGGTAAAGCGTCTCGGTGATCAGAAAGATGGTATTGTTTTTAATAAAATAGGTGTATCACCGCATTTGCCTATTCATGATGTCGCAAAAACTAAAGGGGGCAGGCTGTGAATGAGCTCTACGAAAAAGTGAAATCAGCTGTTTCCGATTGCGATCCGAAACAACAAGCATAATTGCCGAAGACAGAACAACCAAGAGAATAAAAAATGCATAGCATGATGGTTTGGAAAAATAGAGTCTGTTTTATTTTGTTCTGTTTGCTGCAAAGATACATAGGTTGGATTGCGACTTCTTGTAATCCAATTTATTGCCGTCAAAAATATTGGTTTGAGAAAATCATCAACAAAATCTATGCTGTTGAACCTGTAGGGCGGTTTCGCGACAGCAAACCGCCCTACAGGTTCAACAGCGATGACAGCCTGCCGCAGTTGAGGTGGTTTGCTTGTCGACGAATCCCTCCTACAATTCTTTGCCTGATGTGGCTCGGCCTAGCTCTACTGCTGGCGTCCGGCCCGACGCTAGCCAGCACCTGTACATCGACGGGTGGCAATTGGGCGACTGCCGGAACTTGGGCGAGCTGCAATAGCACCACGCCGCAGTCGGGGGATACTGTCGTGATCAATTCAGGAACTGTCATTCTTAATACAAGTGCCACGATCTCCGGGCTGACTATCAATGGTGGTGCTTTGACTGTTGGTAGCAGCAATGCTGCGCGTACGCTGACGGTAAATGGCAACATAGCCGTAGCCAGTGGTGCTTCCGTCAACGTCGCCAACAATAACGCTACCCACACCCTGAATGTCAGCGGCAATATTACCAATAACGGGACTTTTGATTTACAACTTGATAACAACAGTCTTTGCGCAGCAAATTTCAATGGCAGCGGGACGCAGATCATTGACGGCAACAGTGCAGGTGTGACGGAGTTCTACAACGTCACGGTGAGCAATAACCTCACCATCAACAAAAGCGGTGTGGCAATCACCCAGACGGGAACTCTGAGTGTTGGTAACAACCTTACAGTAACGGCCGGAACGATCAACGTGGCAAATTCCATTACTGTAACCGGAGCCAGCAGCATTAGCGGTACACTTAACCATACGACGACCACGAGCCCCCGCACATTCACTGGGGATGTTACTATCAACAGCGGCGGAACGATGGCTGAAAGCGTGGCAGAGCCGATCGCCTATGGGGGAAATCTTATCATCAATAACGGCGGCGTCCTGACCGAGTCAGGAGCTGCTACGATGTCGATCGCCGGGAGTTTGCAGAATGGCGGAACGCTGACAGCCAGCACCGGTGTGCATACTTTCACCGGCACCGCCAAGACTTTCAGTGGAGCCAGCGCGATTGTCATTCCTAGCGTCACGATCAGTGGGACGTACCAGAACAACGGTACGCTTACGGTGGCGACGGTTCTTGCCGGGAGCGGTGGGCTGACTAACAGTGCCTCAGGTATATTGAATATAGGCGGCACTTCTACCATCACTACTTTGACTGCGACCGCAGTCGGCAACACAGTTAATTATACGGGAGCAGCAGCTCAAACTATTAAGGCGACTACTTACGACATACTCAATACCAGTGGTGCCGGTACCAAAACCATCTCGGCCGCAACCATTGTCAACAATGCACTGACTGTCACCGGGGGAACACTGACAAATAATAGCACCCTGACCGTCACGACGGCGTTATCAGGGCTCGGCGGGTTAACTAACGGAGCAACTGGGATACTGAACATAGGGGGGGCTTCCATCATCACCACCTTGACTGCGACCGCCGTCGGCAACACGGTAAACTACACCGGTACGGGGCAAACGCTGAAAGTGACGGCATATCACCATCTCACCTTGAGCGGCGGAGCCGAGACTTTCGGAGCAATCACGACGGTCGGTGGCAACCTGACTCTGAGCGGCACAGCGACTGCGACTACCGGGGCGAACTTGACCATTAGCGGCAATCTCAGTATCGGCAGCGGCACCCAATTTACCGTGGGTGCGTTTAACATCGGCGTGACGGGCACTACGTCGGTGTCAGGTACGCTGATTCACAACAGCGCAACCGGGACGATAGCCTACACGGGAAACATCACGATTAATAATGGCGGCATCTGGAACGAAACAGCAGCGACGGCCATTTCCTTCGGCGGCAATTTGCAAAACGATGGGACGCTGACAGCCGGCACCGGTGTACATACGTTCAGCGGTGCTACCAAGACATTTAGTGGGGCCAACGCGATTGTCATTCCTAGCGTCACGGTCAGTGGTACGTATCAGAACAACGGTACTCTGACGGTAGCAACGACTCTTGCCGGTGGCGGTACATTGACCAATGGCGCCGCAGGCATATTGAATATCGGGGCGACGACCGTTACCCCGACGCTTACTGCAACCGCAGTCGGTAACACAGTCAATTACACCGGTACGGGCCAAACGCTGAAAGTAACGGCATACTACCACCTCATCTTGAGCGGCGGAGCCGAGACCTTCGGAGCGATCACAACGGTCGCCGGTAACCTGACCCTGAGCGGCACCGCGACCGCCAGCATCGGGGCGAACTTGACCATTAGCGGCAATCTCAGTGTCGGCAGCGGCACCCAATTTACCGTGGGTGCGTTTAACATCGGCGTGACGGGCACTACATCGGTGACAGGTACCCTGATTCATAACAGCGCAACCGGGACGAAAACCTACACGGGAAACGTCACGATTAATAACGGCGGCATCTGGAACGAAACAGCCGCGGCGGCCATTTCCTTCGGCGGCAATTTGCAGAACGATGGGACGCTGACAGCCGGCACCGGTGTGCATACTTTCACCGGCACCGCCAAGACTTTCAGTGGAGTCAGCGCGATTGTCATTCCTAGCGTCACGGTCAGTGGGACGTATCAGAGCAACGGCACGCTGACGGTAGCAACGACTCTTGCCGGTGGCGGTACATTGACCAACGGTGCCGCAGGCATATTGAACATCGGGGTGGCAACCGTTACTCCAACGCTCACCGCGGCAGCAGTTGGCAATACGGTCAATTACACCGGCACCGCAGCCCAAACTATCAAGGCAACGACTTATAACATACTCAACACCAGTGGAGCTGGGACTAAAACTATCTCGGCCGCAACCATTGTCAACAATGCACTGACTGTCACCGGGGGAACACTGACAAATAATAGCACTCTGACCGTCACGACGGCGTTGTCAGGGCTCGGCGGGTTAACTAACAGCGCAACTGGGACACTGAACATAGGCGGCACTTCCACCATCACCACCTTGACTGCGACCGCAGTCGGTAACACAGTCAACTACACCGGCACGGGGCAAACCATTAAAGGCACGACTTACCATAACCTTACTTTCAGCGGCGGTGCCGAGTCTCTCGGTGCCGATACGACCGTCAACGGCACATTGGCACTCGGTGCGAACACGCTGACTACAGGTGCAAACATTGTCACCATCATCGGAAGCTGTTCCTCCGCCATCACTCGCAGCACCGGTTTTGTTATCGGCAATTTGAGGCTCACATTCTCGTCTGGCGCTACAGCCTGTACCTTTCCTATCGGCAGCGGTTCGACTTATGCGCCGATCACGTTTACTCCTCCGAGTGCCTCGACCGGCGGCACGCTTACTGGAAGCACCACTGGAAGTGAACATCCGCAGGTCGCCACCTCGGGCATCGATTCCACCAAAGATGTCAACCGCTATTGGACGCTGTGGGCGAGCGGCGACACGCTCGGCAGTTCGATCGGTAGCGGCAGCACTTACAATGCGACCTTCAATTTCATCGCCGGCGATGTCGATGCGGGCGCTACGGCCACTACTTTTGTGCTTGGCAAATATGACGGCAGCGCGTGGACGTTGCCGTCACCGGTGACCGCGACTAGCACCTCCATCGCCGTTACCGGCATTGCCGGTCCGCTTACCAGTCCGGTTAGCTTTATCGCCGGTCATCGGTCTACCGTCAGCTGTACCAGCCAGACTACCGGTTTCTGGAACGCTTCGGGCACCTGGACTAATTGCCGGGGCGGTATTCCGCTTGCTGGTGACAGTGCGATAATCGCTAATAGTCATACTGTGACGCTGAATGTCAATACGCCTACTCTGGTCGATCTTAGTATTGCTTCCGGAGGCACCCTAACCAATACCGGGAGCAATACCATTACTCTTACCGGCGATATGAGTAATGTCGGCACCTATTCCGGCGGTAGTGGCGCAATTACTCTGGCGGGCAACTTTGCTAATGCCGGCAGTTATTCTGCGGGCAGTGCCACCACTACGTTGTCAGGCAATTTCACCAACAGCGGTACGTTCACTGCAAGTACCAGTACCTGGGTGTTTTCAGGCAGCTCGGCGCAGTCGTTCACCGGCGTCACCAGCTTTAATAGCTTGACGGTCAACAACGCCAGTGGGGTTAGTCTAAATAACAACGTGAGCGTGACTACTTTGCTGACGTTGACCAGCGGCAGCATCTCGACGGGCAGCAACATTCTGATTTTGTCAGCGAACTGCAGGGATGTCACTTCGACCAACGGAACAAGCTGGGCGCGTACCAGCGGTTTCGTTAACGGCAACCTGAGGCTGGCCTTTCCCTCCGGTTCCACGACCTGTACATTCCCAGTGGGTAGTGGCACTACTTATGCGCCGATCAGTTTGGTCTTGACTGCCTCGGCATCCGGGACGACGTTGACGGGTAGCACTACCGGCAGTGAGCATCCACAAATCGCTACGGCAGGAATCGACGCCACCAAGGATGTTAACCGTTATTGGTCGTTATGGGCAACGGGCGATGTGACCACTGCGGTTACCAGCTATGGAGCAACCTTTACGTTTGTCACCGGTGATCTCGACATCGGAGCTACAACGAGCAACTTTATTGTTGGCAAATACGTTGGTAGTGCTTGGACACTGCCTACTGTCGGGACGCGCGCCTCAACATCGACAAGCATTACAGGCGTTTCCGGCCCGATCATTGCAATCACGGGCTTTGCTGCGGGAGAAGCAGGAGTAGCGGATCCTCCATGTACGTCCCCGGTGGGTATGACTTGCGTTTGCGATAACTTTGCTCGCTCAAATCTCAACCCGTCGACCATTTTCGGCGCTGATTGGTCGGTTGGTCACAATGCCGGCAGCGCTAATCCCGGTTTTGGCGACCCGATCATTGTATCCAATAGCCTGCGGCTGACGGATACTAGTACCAATGTGGCGACGGTGGCGACTTTGCCCGGTCAATTTCCCGCAGCTGGAAATACGATTACTGTCGAGTTCACGCATTACGCTTATGGCAGTACGGCTAATTCGTCGACGAGTCCTTGTACTGCAGCGAATCCGTGCGGCGCGGACGGTATTGCCCTAACTTTATCCGATTCCACCGTTACTCCGGTTGCCGGCGCTTACGGCGGTTCTCTGGGGTATGCGCAGAAGACAGGTATTAACGGCTTTGCCGGCGGTTGGCTGGGCGTAGGTTTCGATGAGTGGGGTAACTTTGCCAATCCTACCGAAGGACGAGTGGGGGGAACCGGCTTCACTCCTGAGTCAGTTACTTTGCGGGGCTCTGGCTCGGGTTCGGGAACCGGCAGCAGCAACTATCCTTTCTTGGTCTCGACCGGGACGATTTCAGTGTCTGCGGTCGACAAAGCCTTAAGCTCCAGCCGCGCATGGGGGTATCTCTATCGCGTCACGGTCGATGCGAGCGCGTATACCTGGAACAGTCTTTTCAGCACAGGCGTCAAGACCGCCAAAGTCAAGGTCGAGCGAGATACTACGGGGACGGGAAATAGCTACGTAACGCTGCCCAATTTGGATCTGCCCGACATCTATACTTATAACACGGGTCAGGCAGTCGTGCCGGTTAACTGGAAGCTGTCTTTTACCGGGGCTACCGGAAGCGACACTAACATCCACGAGATTCGGGGTCTTAAAATTTGTTCCAACTCTTATACGCCGCCCTCTGGTTTTAGCATCCTGGTGGACAATTTGTCTCCAACGACCTGTACTACGGCTTCGAATGGCAAGCCGATTGTTACGGTGAGCGCCCATGACAGCAGCGGTAACGTAATCACGGGCTACACCAACACTGTTACCCTTGGGGCAAGAGTTTCTTCACCGAGCGGCAGTAATTCCACTAGTGTAGTCTGGAACAAAGTTGCTGGAAGTGCCAATGGCACTCTCTCCGGAAACCAGTATACTTTTGCTGCCGCCGACAACGGCGTGGCGAAGTTTTACCTGACCGATACTGTTGCTGAGGACATTTATATCGCTGTCAGCGAAAACGGCGGTACGCTGAGTACTACCCTTTCTACTCCTGTGCAGTATCGTGGTACTGCTTTTACGATAGCGACTCCTGATACGCTTGGCACCGGTGTCGTGGCGGGTCGCAATCACCTGATGAGCATTACCCGCAGCAGCGGTTGTGGCACCGATACCACTTATAACGGTGCAAAGAATCTCGATGGTTGGTATTCAATCGCGGCCGGAACTCACCCTGCCGGTGCCTATGCGCCGGAGCTCTGCGCTACGAACAGCGGCGGAAGCTGTCTACTCGCTACTGGCAGTTGTACAACGGTTTCGATTGCTCCCCCTTCACTTGACGCCAATAGCAACTACCTTCCTGCATTGACGTTCACCAACGGTGTAGCCAACTTCTGTCTGATGACTACCGATGTCGGCAATTATTCGGTCAACTTACGGGACGACTCCAATGTTACCGTGCCTGTCACCGGTTCGAGCGCGACGCTCACAGTGCGTCCGTTTGCAGTGGTTACTTCCAATATCAAGCAGGGGGCGATCAATAATCCGGCCACCAGCGATGCAACCGGTACGCCTATGGTCGCGGGTACTGCCTTTCAAGCTACGGTGGCGGGCTATCTCTGGAACAGTACGGGAGATACTCTCAGTAATGGCTTGCCAGGTGTGAGCGCCGATTTCACCGCGATAACCGGAGCTAATATAGCTCCCAGTTACGCGGATACCGTGACCTTGTCCACGAGGACACCATTCGCACCGGCGACATCGTCGGACACTCCGGCAGGAGCCGGAATCGCAGGTAGCTTGACTAGCGGTAGCGTGGCGTTGACGGGCGGCAGCGCTACAATTTCGACACTGAATTACAATGAGGTCGGCAGTTTTACATTAAAGGTGACACCATCTGCGAATTATCTTAATTCCGGGGTCGATCTTAGTACTCGTGTCGCGTACTTTACCAATCCCGACAGCATGTCGAGCACTTCCTGGGTGGGGCGCTTTAGGCCTCATCACTTTGTCATGACACAAGGGACAGCAACTCCTGGTTGCGGCGCGTTTACCTATTTTGGGCAAGATGGTTTTAGTAGTACCGGTTTTAAGCTCACTGCGCAAAACACAAACAATGCCACTACGCAAAATTACGCAGGAAGCTATGCGAAATTAGACTTAACAACGTGGTCTAACTTTGGATTTACAGCTACTACTCTGCCCGCAGGTTCAGTGCTTAGCGCAAGTGCTACCGCTCCGGCGGGCAATTGGAATAATGGCGTTGCTACGGTTACAGCAAAACACCAGCTAAGCCGTCCAACTGCATTAATAGGCGAAACTAATGTTGTTGTCCAAGCTACACCTATTGATTCGGACGGTGTAACGATGACGGCCGCTGATATAGGTCCAAGTACGCCACTACGTTATGGGCGATTGACCTTACAAAATGCCTATGGTTCTGAATTGCTGGCTTTGCCTATGTCGTTGACGGCTGAATATTGGAATGGTAATAGCTGGATCACCAATGCGGCAGACAACTGCACGGCTTTGAACGCTCCTGCGAACGGAAGCGGGTTGACGCTTAATCTCACCAGCGGTGGAACGACGACGGCCGCGTTGAGTAATCCGCTGGTGTCAGGCGATGCCGGTCTGAGTCTGGCTGCTCCCGGAGCGACACATACCGGTTACGTTGATGTTGTTATTAATTCACCTGCTTGGCTGGATTTCAACTGGCAAGGCGCGGGCAATACCGATCCTATCGGCCGTGCCACCTTTGGCATTTATAAAGGTAACAGTAGGTTTATTTATATTCGTGAGCTTTATTAAGGCGAAAGGTAGGCTTGACCGCGACTGGTTTCGTTTAACCTTCGATATGTTCAGGGAGAACGTAATAGTCGTGCTTTAAAACCGTGCGTCGATATTGCTTGTAACTTCTTTGCGAGTATTAGATTTCATGTATTGTAAGAAGAGGGCTGAGCATGTATCAAACACTGAATATTCATATTTGCCGTTGAATAAAAGCTCAATTAAACTAGCCGATACGGAGAATAATAATTAAACAAATGGGCGTGGGCCGGTAATTCCGGCGCAAAGAACACGCGGCTTTTTCTGGATTCTTTATCTCAATCCAGTGTATTTAGGTTCGCGTATTTAGTATTTTTCATAAGGTATGCTTTTAAAGCATTATCCATAAGGAGAATAACCATGGCACAAAAAAAAGATTATTTAAAAGGTCAGTTTGGCAATGCTGTCCCTAACATTATCAAAGGCATCGATCGCGATGTGGAACGGGGCGAGGATGCTCTGATGTTGGGGTTTTGCATTGTGCTGTTGTCTTCCACTTTCGCACCTGTGGCACCGCCTAGCGTTTTGCTGCCTCTGGTAGCGCTTACTTTCGCTGTTTCTTCGGGTTTTGCCAGGATGAATTATCACAACATGGAGCGAAAGCTCATGGAATCTATGGCGCAGCTTGAGGGGCACGACAAAATGATTCTGCGCCCGATTGCCGAAGTTTTTGCCGAGCATCCTATGCACTCTTTAGCGGAGTCGTTTAATCCTTTAAAAAACTTGAAGCGAACATGGAAAAGTGCGTTAGGCGGAATTCTGATTAATCCGCTATGGATGCCCATTTTTTATGTGATGGGTATGCAAATTATCGAAGAGAAGAATCTTGGTATTTTGAATCGGGCCATTATCGGCGTTGAGCAGAAAATCGGTTCTTTGGTTTAACTGTGGTTGGGTTTATTTATATCAATTAATTAAGACTACTCAATCTGCGTGGTTCAGCACCGGTGTTCAGGAACTCACTGGATAACAACAATGAATAAAATAATTGATAGCACACAAAATAGATTTCGAGCGAAACTTGAGAGATTGTTAGAAGGTTCAGGTATTGTTTTCAATGGAGATAATCCGTGGGATATACAAGTTTATAATTCGGGCTTGTATGAAAGGATACTTACTCAAGGCTCGCTTGGCTTGGGTGAAGCGTTCATGGATGGTTGGTGGGATTCCAGCCAACTTGACGAGTTATTTAATAAATTTTGTTCCGCACAAATCAAAAGCCGGGTGAAGCTTGATCCCCATGCGCTAAAGAATGGGCTTTGGGCATATTTTTCAAACCGGCAAAGCAAAAATCTTACCTCGCATATAATCAAACACCATTACGACATCGGCAATGAGTTATATCGTGCAATGCTTGACGCTCGATTAACGTATAGCTGCGGTTATTGGAAAAATGCAAAATCGCTTGATGAAGCGCAAGAGCATAAGTTTGAGTTGATATGCAGGAAGCTAAACCTGCAATCCGGTCAGCGAGTTCTCGATATTGGTTGCGGCTGGGGCAGTTTTATGAAATACGCAGTTGAGAAATATGATGTTTCCTGCGTGGGAGTCACTCTGTCTAATGAACAGCTCGCTTTGTGTAAGTCATTATGTTCCGGTTTGCCGGTAGAAATACGTTTTGCCGATTATCGGGAACTTCATGAAACATTTGATCATGTTGTTTCAATTGGGATGTTTGAGCATGTCGGCTATAAGAACTACAGGCAGTATATGCAGGTTGTGCGAAGATGTCTTAAGGATGACGGTTTGTTTCTGTTGCATACGATTGGGGGAAATAAATCGGTCATAACGGTTGATCCATGGATAGATAAATATATATTTCCAGGTGGAGTGCTCCCTTCTATCAAGCAGATTTCAAAAGCTATTGAAGGAAAGTTTGTGGTAGAAGACTGGCATAATTTTGGTTCGGATTACGACAAAACACTAATGTGCTGGTTTGAAAATGTGTCTGAAAATTGGGAATCTATAGCTGATAACTATGACGATCGGTTCTTCCGGATGTGGAAATACTATTTGTTATCGTGTGCCGGTGCGTTTCGGGCGCGCGGTAATCAACTGTGGCAGATTGTTTTATCTAAAAACGGCGTACAGGGAGGATATGTTTCGGTCCGCTAAAACGAGGTTCTTGCTAGCATGATATAGGCCGAATAGTATAGATATTGTTCTTTTTCCAGATATTACGTAATGCCGGATGGTTCGGGTTTAAAAAATTGTTAATGACCCAAACCGCATAATCTCGTAAAATTACCCCAGTTTTGTTTTTTACAACGGGATGAGTCCTTAGGGGGTCATCCCGTTTTGCACATTTGAGGTGACGTGTTTGGCTAGGTCTGCTTTATTGTTATTGGAAGATGGAACGGTTTTTAACGGTGTAGCCATTGGTGCAGATGGATGTTCCGTGGGCGAGGTTGTTTTTAATACGGCTATGACCGGGTATCAGGAAATTCTCAGTGATCCTTCTTACGCTCGGCAAATTGTAACATTAACTTATCCCCACATCGGCAACGTCGGGACGACCAGCGAAGATGACGAGTCTACCGATGTCTTTGCCAGCGGTCTGGTTATCCGGGATTTGCCGTTGTTGGCAAGTAGCTGGCGTAGCGAAAAAACGTTGCAGCAATATTTAATCGATAATAACGTCGTAGCCATTGCCGATGTTGATACCCGGAAATTAACCCGGCTTTTGCGTGATAAAGGTGCGCAACGCGCTTGTATTATGGCAGGCGAGTCGGTTGATCCTGAGGTTGCGAAAAAAGCGATTGAAGGTTTTCCCGGGTTAAAAGGGATGGATCTTGCGAAGGAAGTCACTGTTACCCGGCCTTATGAATGGACTGAAAATATCTGGCATTTGCAGAATGGACATACGCAAGCTGAGAATCTGACCAAACATGTTGTAGCTTATGATTTTGGTGTTAAACGCAACATTCTTAGATTATTAGCTAATCGCGGTTGCCGTGTCACCGTTGTGCCTGCAACAACGCCTGCTGAAACAGTATTGGCAATGAATCCTGATGGGGTTTTCCTGTCTAATGGTCCCGGCGACCCTGAGCCTTGTACTTACGCTATTGAGGCGATTAAAACAATATTGGAAAAGAAAGTACCGGTATTTGGGATTTGTCTGGGTCATCAATTATTGGCTTTAGCCAGCGGCGCAAAAACCGAAAAAATGAAATTCGGCCATCATGGCGCAAACCATCCGGTACTGGAAATAGCCACAGGCCGAGTCATGATCAGTAGCCAGAATCACGGCTTTGCGGCCAATGAAGACAGTCTTCCTGATAATTTAGTCGCGACGTACCGTTCATTATTCGACGGCAGCTTGCAAGGTATCAAACGGACGGATTGCCCTGCGATGAGTTTTCAAGGTCACCCTGAAGCAAGTCCGGGTCCTCATGATGTGGAGTCTTTATTCGATGAGTTCATCGAGATGATGGAACAAGTAAACAAGTAATCAGCAGAGCAAATCAACAACATGCCAAAAAGAACCGACATAAAATCGATTTTATTACTGGGGGCGGGCCCCATTGTTATTGGTCAAGCCTGTGAGTTTGATTATTCCGGAACTCAAGCCTGTAAAGCGCTGAGGGAAGAGGGTTATCGCGTTATTCTGGTCAATTCCAATCCGGCAACGATTATGACCGATCCGGATATGGCGGATGCCACTTATATCGAGCCTATTGATTGGCAAACCGTAGAAAAAATCATCGCAAAAGAACGCCCCGATGCGATATTGCCGACTATGGGTGGGCAAACTGCGTTGAATTGCGCGCTGGATCTTGATGCTAACGGCGTTTTGGAAAAATACGGCGTCGAGATGATCGGCGCTACCAAAGAAGCGATTAACAAAGCCGAAGACCGTGAGCTGTTCAATCAGGCGATGCGGAAAATCGGTTATGAAGTAGCAAAATCAAAAACCGCGCATTCTATGGAAGAAGCGCTGGCGGCGCAGCAGGAAGTGGGTTATCCGACTGTTATTCGTCCTTCATTTACGATGGGCGGCAGCGGCGGCGGTATCGCTTATAACAAGGAAGAGTTTGTTGAAATCTGCGAGCGAGGCCTATATTTGTCGCCAACCAACGAGTTATTGATTGAAGAATCTGTGCTGGGTTGGAAAGAATATGAAATGGAAGTGGTGCGTGATTCCAAAGATAACTGCATCATTGTCTGCTCGATTGAAAACTTCGACCCGATGGGTGTGCATACCGGCGATTCGATCACTGTAGCGCCGGCGCAAACATTAACCGATAAAGAATATCAAATCTTGCGTAACGTCTCTCTGGCGGTATTGCGCGAGATTGGCGTCGATACCGGCGGTTCTAACGTACAGGTCGCCATTAATCCGAAAGACGGCCGCCTGATTGTTATCGAGATGAACCCGCGTGTATCGCGCTCATCTGCGTTGGCGTCCAAAGCAACGGGCTTCCCGATTGCTAAAGTCGCAGCAAAACTGGCGGTAGGTTACACGCTGGATGAATTAAAAAACGAGATTACCGGCGGTGCAACACCTGCATCGTTTGAGCCGACCATTGATTATGTGGTCACTAAGGTTCCTCGGTTTACTTTTGAAAAATTCCCGCAAGCGGATGATCGTTTGACCACGCAGATGAAGTCTGTGGGCGAGGTTATGGCTATCGGCCGTACTTTTCAGGAATCGCTGCAAAAAGCCTTGCGCGGATTGGAAATCGGCATCAGCGGTCTTGATGAAATTATCGATTTGAACCGGGAAGATGCTCGGGAAAAAATGCAGCGCGAAATGCGTCATCCGGGACCGGATCGTTTGCTGTATGTCGGTGATGCGTTCCGTAGCGGCATGAGTCTGGAAGAAGTCCATGAGGCCAGTAAAATCGATCCGTGGTTTTTGGCGCAGGTTGAAGATTTAATTTTGACTGAAAAAACATTATCGACCAAAACCTTATCGACGTTAAAAGAAGGTGAGCTTTATCGATTAAAGCGCAAAGGTTTTTCCGATCTTAGACTGGCTAAGCTCCTGGATACGTCCGAATCTGAAGTGCGCAATGTGCGGCATAAACAGAATATTCGTCCGGTCTACAAGCGCATTGACTCTTGTGCTGCCGAGTTTTCATCGGATACGGCTTATTTATATTCAACTTACGAACAAGAATGCGAAGCGCGGGTTTCCGACAGAGAAAAAATCATTATTCTCGGTGGCGGGCCTAACCGTATTGGACAAGGTATCGAGTTTGATTATTGCTGCGTGCATGCTGCATTGGCGTTACGCGAAGATGGCTATGAAACCATCATGATCAATTGCAATCCTGAAACGGTTTCTACCGATTTTGATACCTCGGATCGTTTGTATTTTGAGTCGTTAACCCTGGAAGATGTGCTGGAAATTGTGCATCTTGAACAGCCCAAAGGCGTGATTGTGCAGTACGGCGGTCAGACGCCGTTGAAACTGGCGCGCGCATTGGAAGCGGCGGGTGTACCCATTATCGGTACATCGCCGGACTCGATTGATTTGGCTGAAGACCGTGAACGTTTTCAAAAACTCTTGGAAAGGCTGGATCTAAGACAGCCGCCCAATGCAACGGCCCGTTCTGTCGAGCAGGCGATTAATGCGGCAAAAGAGCTAGGTTATCCTTTAGTTGTTCGGCCTTCTTATGTTTTGGGGGGGCGAGCTATGGAAATCGTCTTCAATGAAGAGGGTTTGCAACGTTATATGAAAGAAGCCGTCAGTGTTTCCAATGACTCTCCGGTATTGTTGGATCGTTTCCTTGACGATGCGGTCGAAATGGATGTTGATGCTATTTATGATGGAGAGCAAGTGTTGATCGGCGGTTTGATGGAACATATCGAACAGGCCGGGGTGCATTCGGGAGATTCCGCCTGTTCGCTACCTCCGTATGAGTTAGCGCCGGACATTCAAGATAAATTGCGCGAACAAGTAACCAAAATGGCAGAAGCTCTGGGTGTTGTGGGTTTAATGAATACCCAGTTTGCGATTCAGGGTGAGGATATTTATGTGCTGGAAGTCAATCCAAGGGCTTCGCGTACTGCACCGTTTGTATCCAAAGCAACCGGTTATGCACTAGCTAAAATTGCGGCTCGGTGCATGGTTGGGCAAACTTTGTCGCAACAAGGCATTACCAAAGAGCGTATTCCGGGTTACTATTCGGTTAAAGAAGCGGTATTTCCGTTTGTTAAGTTTCCAGGCGTTGATCCTTTGTTGGGGCCTGAAATGAAATCAACCGGTGAGGTTATGGGAGTCGGTAAAACCTTCGGCGAGGCTTTTGCCAAGTCTCAACGTGCTGCCGGCGTCAACTTGAACCACAGCGGCAAAGTGTTGATCAGTATTCGTGATGCGGATAAAGCCAAGGCACCTGACGTTGCCAGAATGCTGGTCGATAAAAAATATGAGATTGTTGCTACCGGCGGTACCGCAAAATTTCTTAAAGAAGCCGGTATTCCTTGCGAAGTGGTTTATAAGGTTAACGAAGGGCGGCCTAACACGGTGGATATGATTAAAAATGACCAGGTCCAACTGATCATTAATACGACGGAAGGCACCAAAGCAATTTCCGACTCATTTACTATGCGCCGGGAAGCTCTGCAGCACCGCGTAACTTATTACACGACGATGGCCGGTGCAAGAGCAGCCTGTTACGCACTGGGCGAGTTGGATGCAGGTGATGTGAATTGCTTGCAGGATCTACATAAGAGTTTGATTTAAGCGAAAGGTTCAAGACCAAAATGTAGCGCCTTTCGCCTACAAAACAATTACTGGAGTTTTAAAAATGAATAAAGTGCCTCTCACTGTCAAAGGTGCAGAAAAATTACGTGCCGAATTGGAAGAGTTAAAGTCGGTTGTACGTCCGCGTATTATTGCATCGATTTCCACGGCTAGAGCGCATGGTGATTTGAAAGAAAACGCCGAATATCATGCTGCAAAAGAGCAGCAAAGCTTTACCGAAGGGCGTATTTCTGAAATTGAAGGTAAGCTTTCTAATGCGCAAATTATTGACGTTACCAAGGTAGATGCTAATGGAAAAGTGGTATTCGGCGCGACTGTGGAAATAGAAGATATTGAATCCGAGAGAAAGGTGACGTATCAGATTGTTGGCGAAGATGAGGCTAACATTAAGGAAGGTCGTATTTCTATCGGCTCGCCGATTGCCAGAGCCCTGATCGGCAAAGAGGTCGAAGATGTTGTTACGGTTAAAGCTCCGGGCGGCAATGTCGACTATGAAATTATATCGATTGAGTATATTTAAGGTTCAAGGTTCAAGGTTCAAGGTTGGGGATGCCTTGTACCTTTTTCCTTGAATCTAGCTCATTTATCAGGGTTTAATCTGTAAATAACTGCAATTTGTCCAATACTCTGAATGAGCTCTGCTCCTGTGTCAGCACAGATTTTCTCGCTGATCTGCTTACGATCTTCTCGTTCAGCGCGTATTCGCACTTTAATCAGTTCGTGGCTGTCAAGAGCCGATTCAATCTCTGCCAGCACGGCTGCCGTAAATCCTGATTGACCAATCATAATCACGGGCTTTAAGCTGTGCGCTTCAGCCCGGAGTTTTTTCTTATCTGCAGAGTTCACTCTTTATTCCTAAATTAAAATTCTTAATTTTACACTAAAATATAGTTATGGGACGAAGTAAAAGTAGCAGTCGTTGGATGCAGGAGCATTTTGACGACGAATACGTCAAGATGGCGCAGGCTCAGGGTTACCGGTCGCGCGCGGTTTTTAAATTGAAAGAAATTCAGGATAAAGACCGGATTATTAAGCCAGGAATGAATATTATCGATTTGGGTGCCGCTCCCGGTGGCTGGTCGCAATTCGCACGACAGATTCTTGGTAAAAAAGACAAGATTATTGCTTTGGATATTTTAGCGATGGATCCTCTGGAAGGCGTCGATTTTATACAGGGTGATTTTCGAGAGCAAGCCGTTCTGGATAAGCTATATACTTTGCTTGACGGTGCTCCGGTCAATTTGGTGATGTCGGATATGGCGCCAAATATGAGCGGCAGTAAGGGTGTAGATCAACCGCGTGCTGTTTATTTGGGCGAGTTGGCTTTGGAGACGGCCAAGACTGTGTTGACGGAAGACGGTGTTTTTCTGGTTAAATTATTTCACGGCGCTGGTTTTGAGGATTTTCATAAGGAGGTTCAGCAATCCTTTTCCAAAGTGGTTATAAGAAAGCCAAAAGCGTCAAGGCCGAGAAGCAATGAGGTTTATATTTTAGCTAAAGGCTTTAAATAGTTTGTTATTGCCCTCATAGTAAAAAAAATTAAGGTGCCCGCGGTATGATGATGTCGTGTTTCATATGCTGGTGAATTTCAAGTAAATAACGACAGTCAGGACAGTAAACTCCTGATATAATTACTCAGTTTTTAAATCGAGAGCCGATCAGGCCCAGGATGTGTAAATTGAACGATATGATAAAAAATATAATCCTATGGGTCGTCATTGCAGTTGTATTGATGTCCGTCTTTAATAATTTTGGCCCGCAAAATGACCGGTCTGATTCGTCGCTGTCTTATTCGCAGTTTATCGAATCGGTGAAAGCAGGCCAGGTTCAGCAGGTCATGATTGAAGGCAATATCATCAAAGGCAAGATGCAGGGGGGGCAGATATTTAAAACTTACGCGCCATCAGACCCACATTTAGTGGATGATTTATTGGCAAATGGAGTTGAAATCAAGGCCGTTCCGCCAGAGCAGCCTTCGATGCTAATGTCGTTGCTGGTTTCTTTTGGACCGATGTTATTGCTTATTGCAGTGTGGGTGTTTTTCATGCGGCAAATGCAGGGCGGTGCCGGCGGCGGTCGCGGCGCAATGAATTTTGGTAAAAGCAAAGCCCGCATGCTTGAAGAAGATCAGATTAAAGTGACTTTTGCTGACGTGGCAGGCTGTGATGAAGCTAAAGAAGAAGTCGTTGAGATGGTCGATTTCCTTAAAGATCCGGCAAAATATCAAAAATTGGGAGGTAAAATCCCTCGCGGCGCCTTGATGATTGGCCCTCCTGGAACAGGTAAAACCTTGCTGGCCAGAGCTATTGCCGGTGAGGCTAAAGTGCCGTTCTTCACCATTTCCGGCTCTGACTTTGTTGAAATGTTTGTTGGTGTGGGGGCTTCCCGCGTGCGTGACATGTTTGAGCAAGCTAAGAAACATGCGCCGTGCATTATTTTTATTGATGAAATCGATGCGGTTGGTCGTCAGCGTGGCGCCGGTTTAGGTGGTGGTAATGACGAACGCGAACAAACGCTAAACCAGTTATTGGTTGAGATGGATGGCTTTGAAGGCAACGAGGGCATTATCGTCATCGCAGCAACAAACCGTCCCGATGTATTGGATAAAGCTTTATTGCGCCCAGGCCGGTTTGATCGTCAGGTAACGGTAGGCTTACCGGATGTCAGAGGACGTGAGCAGATTCTTAATGTACATGTTAAAAAGGTGCCGGTCGCTGATGATGTTGAGGTTAAGTACATAGCACAAGGTACTCCTGGTTTTTCCGGTGCTGATTTGGCAAATTTAATTAATGAAGCCGCCTTATTCGCTGCCAGAATGAACAAGCATGTGGTTAACATGGCGGACTTGGAAAAAGCTAAGGATAAATTGATCATGGGGGTTGAAAGAACCTCTATGGTTATGAATGAGAAAGAAAAGAAAATGACTGCTTATCATGAAGCGGGACATGCCATTGTCGGCAGACTGGTTCCTGAGCATGATCCTGTTTACAAAGTTAGCATTATGCCTAGAGGCCGTGCGCTGGGTATTACGATGTTTTTGCCTGAGCGGGATCAGTATAGCGCCAGTAAACAAAAGCTGGACAGTATGATTTCCAGTTTGTATGGCGGACGTATCGCCGAGGAAGTGGTTTTTGGCCGGGAGCAAGTAAGCACCGGTGCATCGAACGATATTGAACGGGCTACTGAATTGGCTAGAAATATGGTGACTAAATGGGGCTTTTCTCAGCGTTTAGGGCCATTGTTATATAGCGAAGAGGAAGGCGAAGTCTTTCTGGGGCGCTCGGTGACACAACATAAAACGGTTGCCGAAGAGACTTCTCATACGATTGATGAAGAGATACGCTCTTTCATTGATCGGAATTATGAACGTGCTGAAACGATCCTGAAAGAAAATATAGATATTTTGCACGCCATGGCGGATGCGCTGGTTAAGTATGAAACCATCGACAAGCACCAAATTGATGATTTGATGAATCGTAAGCCGGTGAGAGCTCCTCAAGGCTGGGATGACAAGCCTCCTTCCCATGGAGATGTCGTAACGAATGACGCTAAGAGCAAAAGTAATATAAAAAATGAAAAGTCGATTGGCGGGGCTGCTGAGCAAAGCTGAAAACTTTTGAGCTGATATAAAAGGAGAGGCGTTATGCCTCTCCTTTTTTTGTATGTAGTTTAGATGTTTGTGTTTAGTTTTTTACCTGTTTAGGTTTTGGAATCATGACAAAAAAATATTTTGGAACTGATGGCATCAGGGGTAGGGTGGGTGAGTCTCCGATAACGCCGGATTTTTTCTTGAAGCTGGGCTG
Organism: Methylobacter sp.; assembly: GCA_036561025.1. GTDB lineage: Bacteria > Pseudomonadota > Gammaproteobacteria > Methylococcales > Methylomonadaceae > Methylobacter_A. The sequence goes on from DATBQB010000042.1 coordinate 45,416, forward strand.
GGCTGCCGGTCGGGTGTTTGCAAGCGAAGGGCACGGTTTTGTTCTGGTTGGTAAAGATACGCGTATTTCAGGATATATGTTTGAATCTGCGCTGGAAGCAGGATTGACCGCGGCAGGAGTCGATACCCGCTTGTTAGGCCCGATGCCAACACCGGGTATTGCTTACTTAACACGAACTCTGAGAGCACAAGCGGGTATCGTTATTAGCGCTTCTCATAACCCGTATTATGATAATGGGATTAAGTTCTTCTCGGTGCAGGGAACGAAATTACCGGATGAAATAGAGCAAAAAATTGAACGGCATATTGATTCGCCGATGACTACGGTAGAGTCGTCAAAACTGGGTAAAGCAAAACGTTTGGTAGATGCTGCTGGCCGCTATATTGAGTTTTGTAAAGCCACCGTACCGACTCGGCTGGATTTTAGCGGTATGAGGATCATAGTCGATTGCGCTCATGGAGCAACCTATCATATAGCTTCGCATGTGTTTAGCGAGGTGGGTGCGGAAGTTGTTACGATAGGCGCGGAGCCGGACGGTCTTAATATTAATGATGAGTGCGGCGCAACCAAGCCGGAAAAACTGGCGGCAACGGTTTTAGCATATCGTGCGGATTTTGGCATTGCGTTGGATGGCGATGGCGACCGATTGGTGATGGTTGATCATAAAGGTGAGATCGTAGATGGTGACGAACTTATTTATATTATTGCCAAAGCAAGATTGGATGCAGGGCAGATGTCGGGGCCTGTTGTTGGAACGTTAATGACAAATCTGGGTATGGAGCATGGCTTGAAGAAGTTGGGGCTCAATCTGTTGAGGGCGAATGTGGGCGACCGGTATGTCATGGAAATGCTGACAGAACACAAAGGAATTTTAGGTGGCGAAAATTCCGGTCATATCATTTGTCTTGATAGGACAACAACGGGTGACGGTATTATTGCTGCTCTGCAGATTATGGCCGAAATGCAAAATAGCGGTAAAAATTTGCATGAATTGAAATCCGGGATGCAAAAATATCCGCAAGTTTTGATAAACGTTAAAACTAACAAGAAAATTAATCCGGATCAGGATGAGGTTATACAGAAGTCGGTAAAAGCTGTGGAGAAAAAGCTCGGGGATAATGGACGGGTATTACTCAGGGCTTCGGGAACAGAGCCGTTAATTCGTGTAATGGTCGAGGGTCAACAGGGAGATTTGGTTAAAAATTACGCGCAGCAAATAGCTGACGATGTTAAGAAAGCAATGGAAGCTTGAATTGGAGGCTATTAATATATATCATAGATGGTTTGATTCTATGTGAGGAGTGGTAATGCGTCGGTCTCTAGTTGTAGGAAATTGGAAGATGAATGGAACTCTTGCCAGTGCCGAGTTGCTTACGAAAGGCATCATTGCCGGGTTAGGGGATAATCATGCGGATATCGCGGTATGTGTACCTTATGTGCATCTACCCAAGGTAAGTGAACTAGTTGGAAACACTGCATTGGCAGTGGGTGCACAAAACGTTGCAGATAAACCTTCAGGCGCTTTTACCGGGGAAATTTCAGCGGCCATGCTAACTGAATTCAACTGCAAGTATGCTCTGGTAGGACACTCTGAAAGACGCAGTTATTACGGCGATACTGATAAATCGGTAGCCGCCCGTTTTTGTCAAGCGCAAGAACAAAACATTATTCCGATTCTATGCGTAGGTGAAACGCTGGAGCAACGCGAGCAAGACCAGACTTTTGCGGTGATTGATACTCAGCTTGATGCTGTTATTAATTTGGCCGGCATAGCAGCTTTTAGTGCAGCAGTCATTGCTTATGAGCCGGTTTGGGCTATTGGAACAGGAAAAACAGCGACTGATGAGCAGGCTCAGGAAGTTCATCAGTATATAAGAAAGTATATTGCTGCTAAAGATCAGGCTATTGCCGATAAAATACAAATTTTATACGGCGGTAGCGCCAAGCCCGACAATGCAAAAGGCTTGTTTGCCATGCCGGATATTGATGGCGGTTTAATTGGTGGGGCTTCGTTGGATGCGGAATCCTTTTTAAAGATTTATCATTCAATTTAGAGTAATTTAAACTTTATTATGTATCAGGTAATTATTGTTATTCATGTGCTGTTAGGTTTAGGGGTTGTTGGATTAGTATTAATGCAGCAAGGCAAAGGGGCTGATGCGGGCGCGGCTTTTGGCACGGGTTCTTCAGGTTCTGTTTTTGGTGCTCAAGGTGCGGCATCATTTTTGTCTCGATCTACAGCAATTCTGGCGACTTTGTTTTTTATGACCAGTTTGGGCCTTGCGGTGTTAAACAGTAAGCAAGGTGCAGCTTATGATTTAATGAGCGCTCCTAAGGTTGATCAGGATACGCAAGGTATCCCTGATGTGGGTGGTGCAAAAGGTGCAGGTAACGCCTCTCAAGCACCCGACTCTAAATCTGAAGAGATGCCTGTTACGGTTCCAGCGACTTCCGGAACTGACCAGCCAGTTGAAAAAAAGTAATAAATACTGCTTATCACGCAGATAAATACACTGTAGAAAATAATTAAACAGTGTGTATAAATAGTATATTACGATCAAGTTTTAGCCGATGTGGTGAAATTGGTAGACACGCCATCTTGAGGGGGTGGTAACGAAAGTTGTGCCGGTTCAAATCCGGCCATCGGCACCAATTAAGTAATCTAAATATAAGTCAAATAAGATACAGTGCGCATTTAAGCCGTTTGGCATTGAAAAATACGAAGCCAAGCTGTTTAAGAAATACGGCTATCATTCCCTAAAGAGCAGTAAATGCGATTTCCTTCGTCAAGGTTTGATAAACGTAACGCGCACTTCTCTTCCCTTCTCCAAGGCGTTTTATGCTGTTTAGGCCGCTGTGCCTTTGGCGATAAGTTTAATCCCTGCTAATGGCATGTAAGATTGCCGTTGCCTCGCTTCCACTTCATGCAGACATCCAGAATCGTACGCTTTGGTTCAAGTAGCCCCGCTATCTTGTGACTTGTGTCGTTAGCTCTTCGCCATTACAAGCAATAACTTCTGTACTGCCATTTTGTACCGTTTATCCTAGAAAAATCATTTCGTCCACGAAAACCAAAAGTAGGCGCCTCTAGGCGACACGAAAAGCACGAAAATTTTCAAAGAGATATCTAATTGTAGGTCGTCATCCAAAGGGTGAATGACTAAATCAACACAACACGCTGATTTATTTAATGTCTTTCGTGGACTAACTGAGGTTTTTAGGTTTATCAGATGTATACCACAATCCTTAATTAAAACCCGGCACCCAGTAGGAGCGAAAAAACTAAATATGGGCAGGATTGCATTCCGGTGTTGTATCCGCCCCCGATAGCGTTACGGCTAGTGCGCAATTGGCCTGGACATTAAGTACTGTAACAATGGGATCAACCACGGGATCAATAGCAATCAACAGGATAATGGCAACACTGCTAGGTAAGCCTAGCGGGTCGAGAATCATAGCAATCATGCTCAATGCTACCATGCTGGGCGCGCTTGACGAAGCGAGTCCGGCTAATATTGCGCCAACGAAAACCATCATAAGTTGATTGAAACCCAGATCAGTCCCATAAATTTGCGCGATAAAAATACTGGAAATTGCAAACTGCAACACAGAGGCGGGTGGGTTGATAGTCATGCCCAACGGAATAACCAAATCGGAGATGTTTTCGTCCACTTTCAGGTTGTCTTTTAATGCACCTAATGCGGAAGGAATGGTAGCAAAACTACTGGCTGTACCCAAAGCTATTACAAGCGGTTGCCGTAATCCAGCTAGTGTTTGCAGGTAAGACAGTCTGTGCTTCAGTTTCCACCAAATGATCAGGCTATAGACGATCATGGTGACTATACAAGAAATATAAATGTATTGAATGAGCTTGGCTGTTGCCCAAACGATATCCATTCCCACGTGAGCAATTTGTCCGGCAAATAAACACAGTAAACCAAACGGCAAGATATGCATCATCCAGCCAATAATGCATAGAAAAATATTATAAAAAGCATTAACTACTGTCAAAGCCGTTTTACTGGCTTCAGTATTCACCATGCCCATGCTGACGCCTGTCAATATGGAAAAAAATAGAATGGCTAGGGTGTCGCCTTTGCCTAATGAACTGAATATATTCTCGGGTATCATTGCTTGTATGTAGGCAAACATACTGGGTGTTTGTGCTTGTGTCTCTATAACGGCACTGTGTTCGGATTGATTAATGGTTTTGCCCAGTGTAACTTGCGCTTCATGTTGCAATCCATGCCCAGGATGCCCTAAAACTCCAAATAACAGTCCAATACAGCTGGCAATTATCAGTCCTGTAAACAGAAAGCCAATTAATCGGGTAAGTTGGCTCTTCTTTATGCCAGACACAAATAAATTACCTAATCCGGAAATAACAGCGGTCATCAGCATAGGCAATACCAGCATTTGCAATAATCTCAGATACAGCGTACCTAGAGGAAGTAATTGATTAGCCAGTTCTTTGTCAAAGATGCCTATGACGGCTCCTGAAAACACACCAATGAAAATTAGCCAAGGACTTAACAGCCAAGACTTTTTCGGTCTATACGGTTCTTTCCACAAAGAAGATAAATTTATTAAGTTCATTATTTTTATAAGGTATGAGTGTTTTTTTAAGTTTTTTGGAAGCTTGCTTATTTTATCTCTGAATATTTCGCTTTTAATTCATTAAGAAAATTGTTTTTGGATTGTTGAATGGATAAATTTAGCCACGACAATAAATGGGTATCTTGCCAATGTACTGCGATAGCTAAAGTGTCTTCACTTCGAGTTATAAATTCCGATTTTAGAAATAAGCTGTCTTCAGGGTGTAGTTTATTCCAGTTCATGATTTCTACTTCGTCATAAAGGAAAGCCAATAACTTTGCTTTTTTAGTATCTTCAATGCCTTGTGCTATGGTGGGATAGCTTACGATGGAAGCTAACGGAAAGATCTTTTTAGCGAAATCTACATAAGAACTGCCTTTTAAAACGCCAATTTCAATACCTGTTTGATTTAGCAGTAACTCGATTTCTTTAAAGTTAGGATGATCTTTATAAGAGGATAATTTCAACCGATTAATAAGCAAAGCCTGCTTAAGCGACCAGTAGGGTGTGGTGAAACTAACGGTAGTCGCTCTCTCTAATGTATCGCTTAGTGAGCTTAACCCAATATCTGCTTTTCTACTGGCGACTGTTTGGACTATTTCATCAAAAGTTATTGAGTCTCTATTCAAGATCAGTTTGACACCCAATTTTTCTGCGATGTCACGTGCAATTTCTATATCGATACCCACCAATTCGTTATTGCTATTATGCATACAGAAAAGCGGTACATCCTCATGATGCATAGCAACAACTAATTCGCCGCGCTTTTTAATACGTGCAATATCAGGCGGCATTGAGCCGAAGTCATCAGCGTGTACCCCTGTTATTATAAAAACCAGTAATAAAAAAATATTAAAACTTAAACGACGCATACATCATACCTTGTACCCACATTTTATTGCCGCCACTAAATACCTGCTTACCACCCGCATCGGGTAAGAAAGTTTCAATGCCTGCGGCTAAATCAACAGAACTGTTAACAGACCAATCAGCAACTAAATCCACTTCATTACCATAATGGGACGATGTTACATTCCACACATCGGGATTATCGAATTTATAATTCAGGTAAATCAAATTCATGGTTACGCTGTCGACGGGGGTTACAACGAGTCTGGTTGTATTGGTAATAAGATCGGTGTTATCGAAAATAAATTCGCCGTTCATTTCGCCTTGAAACCAGGTTCCCCATGTTTTAAAGCCAAAGTTCATAAAGTCGAAACCTTTTTGCATAATGGCGTAACGGTAACTTAACGTAGGTTGCCATGGATATTCAGCAAATTTATATTCAATTTGTCCAAAACCGCCTGATACTGTCTTGTGCCCCATGGTGCCGTACCAATATAAGTTAGGGGCTTGGGGGTTTGCATCGGTTAATTTGTTGTTTGCCTGATAAACATACTCGGTGCTAATCGATAGATTGGGTAGTATGTTTGCCAGCGGTTTAAAATCAATCCGTACATCATATGCGTTCGTTTCGGCTGTGATGCTGCCGCTATAATCATTATCATTGATATAACTAAGCCCAAAATTAGCAATATCTTGATAGTTATATTCTATATTCATCCCTGTGTATCTTTTTCGATTCTCCGGATTGCGTGGATGATTCTCCAAATAAAAACCTTCCAGCTTAAAGTCGTTGGTATTGATACGTGCAATCATAGTATTGATAAAAACTGTTCTTGACCCTATCCAGTACGAACCACGGAAGCCGCCGTCATCCGTACCATTTGCCAACAACAAGCCTGTGCCTAATTTGTAGTCCTGCGATCCTGCAGACAGATCAATCGCATTTTCACCTAATTTGTCAAACAATGTTCCGGAGCGCCAACCTACATACATCTGTTCGCTCATCATCCAATCTTTATAATCAGGATAGGGGGCAAAATCACTCCTTGTTGAATGTGGTGATCCTCTAAAAGTTATTCCTGATGGATCATGCCCCAGCATGGCGCTGTAAATCATACTAAAACCGCTATACAGTTGGCTGCCTTTTGGCAAATTGATGGCTCCCTGGATGTTGGGTTCTATGGTATGTTCCCAATAAATATCACTCAGCTGATAAGTGGGGTCTCCCGAGCGTTCATTAATTTCTCCTAAACTCGCCATCTGTATCTGTAGTCCAGCAGACAGAAAACCGTGTTTTCCATCATAAAGCATATATTCAGCATACGTTATGTTCGTATAACCCAGTACGGCGAGACCAAGGGCCAGGCGGCGCATATTTCTAATTAGAAGATATTTATTTTTCATCGTCTGGTGTGAGTGTCGCGCTATAACCGAGTTTAATCACTGTCCACTCTTTGCAAACATAATCCGCGGGCAATTCATTAGGAAGAGCGATATCCTGCAACTCTTGTGCAGTCATATCAACCACTGAGCCATTTTCTATTTTGTAGGGAAATGGCATATAGCCAACGAAGTCGCGGCTCAATGTAACCATTTGCTCTAAACTGCCTGCGTGCTGTTGCTCCCATGCCAATGCGGAAGTATGTATAGCCAGCATTTTGTCGATTAATTCGTTATTTGGAATTGGGCATTTACGGTGATCGGCCACTAAAAATTTTGTGGCGTCTCGATTAGCGGGAAAAAGCGGATACCAGGAGCAGTCTATGGGTTTTAAATCACCCTTTTTACAAGGGTTGGAACAGACAACATGAGTGTCGTTTTCAAAAATTAAGTGATCGCGCTTTAAGTTTTGCTGAGCAGCCAACTCGTATTCGCCTGGCAATAGCATAATCCAGTTGCCGACGCTAAATTTACAGCATGCGTAACCGCAAAGTCCCTGTCTTTTCGTGCAAGAAGATAATACTCCATCTTCTTTCAAAACAGTCTCTCCTGTATTAACCATGATAAACACACATTATTGTTATTATTATATTGATCATGAGAGTTCCAAATGGCCGAGAAATTTGAAACTACTCCGTTAGAGTTAAGATACTTCAAATCAACAAGTTAAAGGCTGGTATTCATCCTATCGCAGTGGTGTCCAATTTTATAATTATCGGATCCCCGATTTATTGGCTAAAAAGCGCTATTTATTTGTTTAGTATTTTACAATACCATACAGTTTTTTCTTGAAAAGATTAACATGGAAAAATCAGTGAATTATATTTTGTTTTTCTTGAGTTAATAGTATTGGGCCGGGCAAGGAAGCGTGAATGCTTACTTTAGCGTGAGATATAATAATTGATTTATAAGTTGAACAGTTACCGAAAATAAAGGTAAATTGAGCGGTATTCTGCCAGCAATTTCAAAGTTAATGATAAATTAGGGATGTTTTTAAGCCGTATGGCAGAAAATAATAATAATCCGCTGACTCCTTTACAAAAAGCCTTTTTGGCGATTGAAAAGTTGCAGGCCAAGCTGGACCTTTGTCAGCGCTTTCAGACTGAACCGATTGCGGTGATTGGCATGGCTTGCCGCTTTCCGGGCAAAGCGGATTCAGTCGATCAATACTGGCAAATGCTACAGGATGAAGTAGATGCGGTAAGTCCCATACCTAAGCAGCGTTGGGATCATTCGTTTTTTTACGATCCAACCGGAGAAATGCCGGGCAGCACCTATGTGAGTGAGGCGGCGTTTCTGGAGCAGGTTGATGGTTTCGATGCCGAGTTTTTTACCATCCCCCCACGTGAAGCCAATAGTCTCGATCCGCAGCAACGCTTATTGCTGGAGTTGGCTCATGAAACACTACAAGATTCCGGAATTGCCAGCCATCGATTAAAAAACAGCCAGACCGGCGTGTTCATCGGTATCGGCCAGCAGGATTATCTACACTTATTACGCGAGTCGGCAGACACTACCGGCGCCGAGCTTTATACAGGAACCGGCAACGGCTTTTGTTTTGCCTCGGGCCGATTGTCCTATCATTTAGGTCTGCAAGGGCCTAGCTTTTCGATTGATACCGCATGCTCTTCTTCCCTGGTGGCATTGCATCAGGCATGTTTGAGTTTGCGCGCACAGGAATGCGATTTGGCGTTAACGGCGGGGGTGCAGTTGATGCTTTCTCCGTCTGCATTTGTGTTGATGTCGACGTCTAAAGCGCTGGCTAAAGACGGGCGTTGTAAAAGCTTTGCTGCGTCAGCCGATGGTTACGGCCGGGGTGAAGGGGCAGGGATGGTGGCGTTAAAGCGCTTGTCCGATGCGCAACGCGATGGCGACAGAGTGTTGGCGGTCATTCGCGGATCAGCGGTTGACCATGACGGCCGCAGCAGCGGTTTGACGGTGCCTAATGGCCGCGCACAGCAGGTTTTATTGCGGCAATTGTTAAAATCGGCCAATACCCAAGCGGACGAGCTGAGTTATGTGGAAACGCATGGCACCGGGACGTCGCTCGGCGATCCTATCGAATATAAAGCGCTGGCCGAGGTTTTGCGCAACCAGTGTAAAGATCCTTTATTGCTGGGATCGGTTAAAACCAATATCGGTCACTTGGAAGCGGCCGCGGGTATTGCCGGCCTGATTAAACTGATCTTGGCGATTAAAAAAGACAAGATTCCCGCCAGTCTGCATTTCGATCAACCCAATCCGACTATTCCGTGGCAGGATTATCCGATTAAGGTCGCCGGACAAGCTTCCGCTTGGCCGCAGCCGGATAAACCCAGAGTGGGACTGGTTAGTTCATTTGGATTAAGCGGGACTAATGCCCAGGTACTGGTGGCGGAAGCTGACGAGGTTAGTTTCCCGACTCCGCTTGAAGGCAGCTATATCTTCAAATTATCGGCCAAATCGGAACTTGCGTTGCGGGATTGGCTGCAACAGCACCTCAATAAACTGGAAGACATTAAACCCGAACAACTGGCTGATTTTTGCTTTAGCGCCAATATCAGCCGGGATGATTTTCCTTTGCGAATAGCGACGGTAGTCGATGATGTAGCAGAATTGCAAAGTTTCCTGCAAGCGTCATTGGCGCAAAACCAATGGAGTTCAACGGATAAAACCAATGCCGCGCCGGTATTTTTGTTTGCCGGACAAGGCAGCGTTAAGGCGGGTGCCGGTTTGGCTCTGTATAACACGCAACCGGTGTTTAAAGCCGGCTTAGTGGCATGCGATGAAGTATTAGCAAAACAGGGTCATTTTAAAGTAACCGAACTGCTGTATGGCGAGCAGTCAGAGACACTGCTTAAGCAGACTGAGCATGAACAAGTGGCTTTATTTGCTTTGCAATATGCTTTGGCAAAGATGTGGTTATCCTGGGGCGTAAAACCGGCGATGCTGCTGGGGCATAGCGTCGGGGAATATGCAGCGGCCTGTATTGCCGGGGTGTTCGATCTGGATGCGGCACTACAGTTACTTTGTTGCCGCGGCCGGTTAATGCAGGCGTTGCCGGAAAACGGCGCGATGGTTGCCGTATATGCAGGACAGGAACAAGTCAAATCTTTATTGCAGGGCATGGAGTCTAAATTGGCTATTGCCGCCGTTAACGCAGCAGAACAGGTTGTTGTTTCCGGCGATGGCGAGGCGATACAGGGTTTTATCGAGCTGGCACAAAAACAAGGCTTGCTGACAAAAGCTTTGCCGGTTAATCGAGGTTTTCATTCGCCGCAAATCGATGGGATTTTATCCGAATTTAAAGCTTGCCTGAGCCGGATCGGTTTTAGTAAACCGCAATTTCGTTTTATTTCCACACTGACCGGACAGCCGGAAGTCGAAGCATTAACCAGCGTCGATTACTGGCTGCAACACGCCAGACAACCGGTGTTGTTCAAACAGGCATTAGAAACTGCCAAGCAACTGGGCGGCAGTTTCTGTATTGAGTTGGGCGCCAAACCGATACTGACGGCATTGGCGCAACAAACCTCTGTTACTGCATTTTGTTCGCTGGAATCAACAGGCAATGACTGGCGTGCAAGCCAGCAAGTTGTAGCGGCTTTGTATCAGTCGGGTTATCAACTCGATTGGCCGGCATTTTACCAAGGCCGGCGCAGGGCGCTGATGAGCTTGCCTAACTACCCTTGGCAACGGCAGCGCTACTGGTTTACCCCAGCTGCGGCAAAGACGGCTATCGGGCCGGATTCAAGCATTCATCCGATGCTGCAACAATCTATCAAATCGCCTTTGTGGGCCGGCGATTTGTACCAAGGCCGAATCAGTTGCCGGCAATTGCCTTTTTTGCTGGACCATAAGGTGTTCAATCAAGTCGTGGTTGCCGGGGCTTGTCATTTGTCGGCCCTGGCGGCGGCAGGCAGGGAAATATTTATCGGTAAAGCGTTTAAAATTGCAAATATCGAGTTTATCGAAGCCTTGCAGCTTAAAGAGCAGGATCAGCGTTTATTGCAAGTCGGGCTGACTCCGGCGGGCGATCGTCAGTATCAAGTCAAAGTCATTACCCTGATCGATGAACAGCGCGCCGATTTTACAGAGCATATGCAGGCATTAATGGCTGAAAGCCCGATCGGCAGCCCGGCTTTATTTAATGCGGCTGAACTTCAGCAGCAATGCCCCGAATCTATCGATGTGGAAGGTTTTTATCAATTGTTGACTAACCAACAGGTGCAACTGGGCGATAGTTTTCGTTGGTTTAAGCAGATGTTCAAAGGGAGGCATCAGGCCTTGGCGCGGATTCGCCCACTTGATGTCGCTGACAAAGCTTTTGGCGTGCCACCCGGTTTAATAGATGCCTGTTTTCAATTATTGGGCGCGGCTATACCTGAACAATACACCGAAACTTACATTCCGGTTGCTATCGATCAATTGCTGTTGGCGGCTGAAAACAGGCTGAGCGACTTATGGTGTTATGCTTGTTTGGATGATGACGCGGTAGGTCAGCAAGGTTTCATCAGAGGGCAAGTAACGCTGTTTAACGATCAAGGCCAAGCCGTTGCCGAGCTATCCGGTATTACCTTGCGCAAGGCCGATCAAAAAGCAATGCAGCAAGCTTTACTGCTGGAAAAAAATGTTTATGGGGTTGAATGGGTAAAGATTGCCGCAGCCGCCGATTTTAAAACTGAGCCGGTTACAGGCCGTTGGCTGGTGGTCGGACAGGCGCTAGCCCGAACTGTTGCCGAGACTGCGGATTGGGCGCAATGGCTAAGTCTGGAAGATTTTATCAATCTGGATCGGCATCAGGCTCAAGGGGTGATGCTGTGTCTGGATGCGACGCAGCCAGGAGCGGATAGCGTAGCTAAGGCTCAGCAAAACGCCCAGAGTTTATTGCATTACTTACAAAAAATCATAGCAAAGCCGGATCTGAACATTACCATTATCAGCCGACAGGCCAGAAAGGTTGTTGAGCAGGATTTAATAGATCCGGCGGTGGATTTATTGTCCGGATTATTGCGTAGCTTTAACCATGAATATCCGTTAACTCCATGCCAGTGGCTGGATTTGGATCAGTCGGAAGTTTCTGCCAACCAAATTGTACAAATTCTGAAAGCGGAATCCTCGGAAACTGAAATTGCTTTACGCTCAGCTAAGCTGTTTTCACCCAGATTGCATGCGGTTCAGCCCAAGCAAGACAAACAAACCAGCTGGCAGGGAACTTATTTGCTGACTGGCGGCTCCGGCGCGCTGGCTTTGCAAACAGCGCAGTGGCTGGCGGAAAAAGGGATTAGAAAACTGATTTTAATGTCTCGCCATGGCCTGCCGGAAACAGGAAAACAGCAACTGGCGGATATTGAACGGCAAGGGGTTGAAGTCCATCAAGTTAAAGCCGATGTGGCGAGTGCCGAGCAGGTTAAAGCGGTATTGGAACAGCATGGCGCTGATTTGCGCGGGATTATTCATGCAGCCGGGGTCTTGAATGACGGTGTAATTGCCAATCTCGATCCGAAACAGCTGGAACAGGTACTGGCACCCAAAGTGTCAGGTTTATGGAACCTGCATCAATACAGCCGGACGCTCAAATTGGACTGTTTTATCGCCTATTCATCGATTGCGGCTTTACTCGGTGCTCCTGGACAGGGTAATTATGCGGCGGCCAACAGTTTTATGGATGCGTTTATGCAGTGGCGGCATCAGCAGGGTTTACCGGGACTGAGCATTAACTGGGGGCCTTGGGCCGGGGCGGGCATGGCCGATGTGCAGCAGGACAATAATCTGGCTTTATCGGGCATGGCTAAATTAACCGCAGGGCAGACGTTTGCTTTTCTTGATCAGGTATTGGGCCAGCCTCAATCGGCACAGTTAGGTTTGTTAAATGTCGATTGGCAGCAGTTTAAATTTAACCGCTCATCCCTGACCAAAGCGTTGCAACCGGTTAAACAAACCGAACAGCCGTTTCTGTCCGAACAACTAAGCGCTTTACCCGTAGAGCAACGCCGGCGTTTTTTACGCAATTATTTAATCGAACAGGTGTCTGCGGTTTTGGGGCTGACAGATACAGGGCAACTGGCTACCGGGACTGGCTTTTCCGAGCTGGGTATGGATTCATTAATGACGCTGGAGTTGAGGAACCGTTTGCAAAAAACGGTCAATATGGCCCTGCCGTCAACGCTGGCGTTTAAGTATCCGTCCGTCGATGAATTATTGGATTTTCTGATAACAGACATTTTTTCCGGTCTTTTCGCCGAACCGGCAAAACCGGAGGATTTGCCTGAGGATGCGCCTGAAGACGATATTGCCTTGTTGCTGGAGCAGGAGTTGTTAAAACTGGAAAACGGACAGTTCGATGGCTGAGCCGGATAAACAACAGGCCTTAATGCGCAGGGCGCTGGACGAATTGCGCGAGTTGCGCAGCAAGCTGGCCCAGTACCAGCAAGCCGAGCATGAGCCGATTGCGGTTATTGGGCTAGGCTGTCGATTTCCGGGCGGTTGCAATTCGCCGGAGGCATTATGGCAATTCTTGTCCGAAGGCAAAAACGCCCGCACAGAAGTGCCTGCCGAGCGCTGGCCGTTGGCGGAATATTACGATGCCAAACCGCAAACTCCAGGCAAAATCAGCAGCCGCTACGGTGCATTTTTATCCGATATTGCAACCTTCGATGCCGACTTTTTTGCCATTGCCGCCCGCGAGGCTGAACAGATGGATCCTCAGCAACGCCTGTTGCTGGAAACCAGCTGGCAAACATTCGAGCGCACCGGCATTCATCCGAAAGCCTTACGCAATAGCCGTAGCGGTGTTTTTATCGGCTGCATGACCCAGGAGTATTCCGAGTTAATCAAGGATGAAAAGGCTATCGATGTGCATACCGGAACCGGCAATGCGCCTAGTCTTCTAGCTGGCCGGCTGGCTTATTATTATGGCTTGCAAGGCCCGGCGATGGTCATCGACACGGCCTGTTCCTCATCGTTATTGGCAGTGCACCTGGCGGTTAAAAGTTTACGCAGTAAAGAAATAGATATGGCTTTGGCCGGCGGCGTTAATCTGCAATTATCGCCCCGTGCGGGCATCACTGAAAGCCAGGCGATGATGCTGGCGGAAGACGGGTTATGCAAAACTTTTGACGATAAAGCTGACGGCATTGGCCGGGGCGATGGCGTCGGACTGGTGGTGTTAAAACGCCTGAGCGATGCCTTACAAGCAGGCGATTCTATTTGCGCAGTGATTAAAGGCAGCGCCGCCAATCACGACGGCCGTAGCAGCGGCTTGACCGTGCCCAGCGAGAGAGCTCAGGAATCGGTGCTGAAAACGGCATTGGCCGATGCCGCGTTAAGCCCGTCACAGGTCGGTTATGTTGAAGCCCACGGCACCGGAACGTCTTTGGGCGATCCGATTGAAGTCAGCGCACTGACCAGCGTTCTGGCTGACCGCTCCGATGCCAACCCTTTGTATATCGGATCGTTAAAAACCAACTTCGGGCATATGGAAGGCGCGGCCGGTATTGCCGGTTTTATTAAGGCGGTATTGATGCTGCAAAATAAAATGCTGCCGCCGCACCTGAACTTTACTACGCCAAGCTCTCATATTCCTTGGCAGGCGATTCCTATTAAAGTGGTCAAGCAGTTAATGCCGTGGCCGGTCGCAGAAGGGCAAAACCGGGTCGCGGGCGTCAGCGCTTTTGGTTTAAGCGGAACTAATGTTCATATTTTGCTGGCAGAGCCGCCGGAGCAGGAAGCAGACGATCAGGCCGCCAGTAACCTTGCCTTGCCGTTAAAGCTTTCCGCAAATAGCGTCAGCTCACTAGCGGCGCTTGCCGGAGCTTATCAAACTTGGCTGCAACAGCTCGATTTTACTCTACATTCGGTATGTTATCACGCGGCTAAGGGACGAGCGGATTTCAGCGAACGCGCGGTGATAGTCGGGACAAACAAAAAACAGTTTGAACAGGCTTTATCGGCTTTGTCGCAAGGCCAAGCCTACGATGGCTTGTATGTTTCTGAGAAAGCACAGCAAAAGCCCAAGCTGGCTATGATTTTTAGCGGCCAGGGTTCTCAATATCCCGGTATGGCTCAGGATTTATATCGGCGTTGGCCGGTTTTTCAACAGACAATCGATCAATGCGCCGAGTACCTGCGCGAGTTTTTGGATATTCCGTTGCAAAGCTTGCTGTTTGAAAGCAGCGAGCAGCAATTGCAACAAACCTGCTATGCGCAACCGGCGATTTTTGCGGTTGATTATGCACTGTACCGCTTATGGCAATCCTGGGGTATTGAGCCGGATGCAGTGATGGGCCACAGTTTGGGGGAATATGTCGCCGCCTGCGTGGCCGGTGTGTTCAGCCTGGAGGAAGCGTTGCAGTTGGTTGCTGTCCGGGCGCAAATCATGCAACAAGCGCCGGGCCAGGGCGGTATGTTGGCTGTCTCTGTCGACGCTAAGCGCGTAAGCGAATTATTGTCCGGTGATTTACAGGAGTTGGATATAGCGGCGATTAATTCGGCGCAGCACTGTGTGTTATCCGGACAGGCATCGCTGATTGAGCAAGCTAAACAGCGACTTGAAGGGCTGGACATTCACTGTACGCAATTGCAGGTTTCGCATGCATTTCATTCGAGATTGATGGAACCGGTTTTATCGACGTTGCTGCAAAAATTAACCAAGGTGACTTTCAGCAAACCTTTCATGACATTAATCTCCAATGTCACCGGGCAAGCGGTAAGCGATGAAATGTCAAAGGCTGCGTATTGGCTGCAACACTGCCGCGAACCGGTATTGTTTGCCGAGGGCGTTAAGTCTTTACAAGAAATCGGCTGCACTGCGTTTTTGGAATGCGGGGCTAAACCGGTTCTATCGCCGATGCTTTTGGCTAATTCTGTCGAGTCGAAGCAAATTTTTGCCAGTGTTCGGCCTAAGCAAGCGGATAGCTTGTTGCATTGCGCGGCCCAGTTATATGTCGGCGGCTTCGATTTGGATTGGCAACAGGTTTTTGTTGAACCGCCTAAAGGCTCGCGCCCGGTGTTGCCGGTTTATCCTTTTTCCGGCAAGCGTTATTGGCTGCCGGATCAGGCATTAAAATCATCTCAACCAGATAACACGCAAAAACTGCATCCTTTAGTGCATAAGCGTTTGGCTTTGGCAGATTCCAAGACTGTCTATTTTGAATCCTGGCTGTCACCGCAAGCGCCGGCTTATTTGTCCGAACATCAGGTATTCGGCCTTGTTTTGATGCCTTTGGCGGCATTGCTCGAAATGGTGCTGGCGGCAGCGCAGCAGTTGAGTAAAGCATCAGCGTTAAGCCTGAAAAACATTAATATAGAGCAGCCTTTGATCCTGTCGCCGGATGAACAAACGCAGATTCAAATTCAAGCGCGGGAAAATGCACAGCACTATCAGCTCAGCATTTTTTCCCGTGTCGGCGACGCGTCTTGGCAACGCCATTTAACGGCTGAAACCGATGTTCCGGAATATTCAAACTCATTCCCGACACAGAACGATTACCCGCAAAGCTTAGCACCGGAAGCGCTTTATCGGCAGTTTGAAGAGAAGGATATTGTTTACGGCGATACCTTTAAAGTGCTTAGCCAAATTGACTTTAATCACCAGTCGGCATTAACCCGGCTTAAAGCTATGTCTATTGAGCCCTGCTACTCGCTGCATCCGGCCGTTTGGGACGGCTGCATGCAAACCGCCGGCGTGGCGCTGGGTAAAACCGAAGGCGATAAAACTTGGTTGCCGGTGTCTGTAGAGCGCATCGATTTTCATCAATCGGTTAAACAGGATGCGGAATGTCATGCCCAGGTTTCAGCAAGTGGAGCTAATGCGACCAAGGTTGATGTTGTTTTGAGTTGCTCGGGGACGGTGTCTCTAAAAATGCAAGGAGTCACTTTTCAGCCTGTGTCCGAACAGGCTTTAGCGAGCTTAGCAAGTAAGAAACTGGATACTTGGCTTTATAAACCGGATTGGCAATTGCTGAGTGATGCCGACATAATTAGTCAGCCGGATGATGAACATATTTTTTGCATAGGGACTGAAACAGCTCAGCAGTTAATGGCTAAATTGCAGCGCAAACAATCCCGGTTAACCTTGGTCAGCCCGGAAAATTTGCAGGATCGGCATTATTGGCAAAATCACAAAACGGCCGGCTTAAACCTGCATCTGGTTTATTGCGCCCAGGACTTTGCCTATGAGGAAAACAGCGCCTGCTTGGGCATTTTGACATTAATTCAGGCGATAGAAAAACAGGCTATTCCGGCAAAAGTCACGCTATTAACCAATAATGCCGCCGCGATTGATAATGCGCTTGTTTGTCCAAAGCAAAGCGCGGCCGTCGGCTTGCTGAAAACAGCGGCGCTGGAATTTCCTCAGCGGCATTGGCAGATGCTGGATGTCGCCGATATGAATGCCGTCGATGACAACTTATTGGCGAGAGCTTTATCGGGCTTAGCCAATGAGCAGCAGTTGGCTGTGCAAGATAAGCGATGCTATGCGGCTAGGTTAATGCCTTATTCAAAGGTGCAAAGCGAGCAGGCTGTACCTTTTGTTAAGAACAGAACGTATCTGGTAACCGGCGGTTCCGGCGCGTTGGGTCTTGCTGTGGTTGAGCAGCTGATTAAAAATGGCGCAGATTGCGTTGTTGTTGCCAGCCGTAGCGGCTTATCGGCTATTCCTGAGCAAAAACTGCAACAATTGACTGCGCAGGGCGCCAGAGTTGTCGGCGTGGCGGCCGATTTGGCGCAACAACAAGGCATTGATGCTTTGCTGGAGCAATTGCAATCATTACCGCCTCTGGCAGGCGTGGTTCATGCGGCAGGGGTATTAAATGACGGCGCTTTATTGAATATGACTCAGGCCGATTTCAGCAAGCCCTGGTCTGCGAAAGTTGATGCTTTGCAGCTTCTGGATAAGGCGCTATCAGCCAAGCCCCTGGATTTCTTTGTCGTGTTCTCATCATTGGCCGCATTGACCGGCGCGCCGGGACAGGGCAATTATGCGGCTGCGAATGCCTATGCCGATGCCTTAATGCTAAACAGAAAAAACAAGGGCCTGCCTGCATTGACGATTAATTGGGGCGGCTGGAGCGGTGCCGGTATGTTGGCGGATACCGAAGCGGCCATGTCCGAGAAAGGCTTC
Source organism: Methylobacter sp. (assembly GCA_036561025.1). GTDB lineage: Bacteria > Pseudomonadota > Gammaproteobacteria > Methylococcales > Methylomonadaceae > Methylobacter_A. The sequence continues at coordinate 63,402 of DATBQB010000042.1, forward strand.
GACCTTATCCAGCCTGCGCAGGGTTTGGCCTTGTTCGAGCGTTTGTTAAATCAAGCTTCGCCGCAAGTAGCCGTAATGCCGGTGCGCTGGCCTGAGTTCTTTGCGGCTTTGCCGTTTAAAGCGCCTAATTTTTATCAGCCGATGTTAACAGCGCAGGCGGATAAAGACGATAAGCAAACAGGCGGTTTAATTCGGCAATTAAACCAGTCTGCTCTCCCGCAACGGTTGACCATATTGGAACAGGCGGTGCGCCAACATATTGCCCAGGTTTTGCGTAACCCGGACAGTGCGAATCTGGCTGTCAGGCAACGCTTGTTCGATATAGGTTTCGATTCGTTATTGGCAATGGAATTTACCCGTAAATTAACTCAGGCTTTGGATCATCAATTACCCTCGACGCTGTTGTTCGATTACCCTACAATTGAGGCTTTGCTAAATTATCTTAGTCAGCAGTTGCCGGTCGAATTTAAACAAGAAACGGAATCGGCAGCAGATAATTTGGATGATTATTCAGAGCAGGAACTTTCGGCTTTACTGGAACAGCGCCTGGCCTCTATGGATTGAAGATGACCGAAAAGACCGAACAAAAAACAGACTACCGCGCATTAATGCTGGATGCCTTGCGCAAGATCGATGCGTTAGAGGGAAAGCTTAAAACGGCGCAAAATCAGCACAAGGAAGCGATAGCCATCGTCGGCATGGGCTGCCGATTTCCTGGGGCGGAGGCAGGCTTATTGGCGTATCTGGATTTACTGCGCGAAGGCCGGGATGCGATAACGCCGATGCCCGATTGGCGCTGGCAGGTTGACGATTATTTCGATTCCGACCCTGAGCAGCCTGGAAAAATGTATGTTCGGGAAGGGGGATTTATTGAGCACCTGGACCAGTTCGATGCCGATTTTTTCGGCATATCTCCGCGCGAAGCCATGGCAATGGACCCGCAACAGCGCTTATGGCTGGAAGTGTGTTGGGAAGCGTTGGAGCAAGCCAATATCGTTCCGGCGGATTTGTTTTCCAGCCAGACCGGCATTTTCGTCGGCGCCAGCAGTTTTGACTTTGCGGCGATCATGGCTAAAAAACTGCCGATTGACCGGATCGATGCTTATTTGGGTACAGGCGCTTCGTTAAACATCCTGGCAGGGCGCTTGTCTTATTGGCTAGGTTTGACCGGGCCCAGCATGGCCGTGGATACCGCGTGTTCCTCATCGTTATTGGCTGTCCATAATGCCTGCCAGAGTTTGCGTCTGGGCGAATGCGATATGGCGTTGGCCGGCGGAGTTAATGTTATTTTGGCGCCGGAAACTTACGTTGCATTCAGCCGCGCCGGAATGCTTTCTGCTGAGGCAAGATGTAAGACCTTTGCGGAAAATGCGGACGGTTTTATCCGCTCGGAAGGTTGCGGCGCGATTGTATTAAAACGTTTATCCGATGCGGAAAAACACGGCGATTCAATTTGGGCTGTCATCCGGGGCTCGGCGGTTAACCAGGATGGCGCCAGCGGCGGGTTGACCATTCCGTCAGGGCCGTCTCAGCAGGCGTTGATCAATGCGGCTCTGGCCGCCGCCAACGTAAAGCCTGAGCAAGTCGGTTACATCGAAACGCATGGCACCGGTACGCCGTTGGGAGACCCGATTGAAATGCGGGCATTGGCGGCCAGCTATGGCAAAAATCGAAGCCAAAACCCGATTTATGTTTCTTCGGTAAAAACCAATCTAGGTCATCTGGAGGCGGCAGCCGGAATTGCCGGTTTAATCAAAACCGCCTTGTCGTTACACGAAGCTGAAATTTTCCCCCATCTGCATTTTACAAAGCCCAGTTCGCATATCGATTGGCAATCCTGGCCGGTAAAAATTCCGGTCGAACGTCAGCAATGGCCTGAGTCCGGCAAGCCCCGGATAGCGGCGGTCAGTTCTTTCGGCTTAAGCGGCACCAATGTCCATTTGATAGTCGAACAGGCACCGGAAACCGAACTAAAGCCGTTAAAGCAGGTGGGCTTAAATCTGCTGATTTTATCGGCCAAAACCTATCCGGCTTTGCAGCAGTTGGCAGTTGATTATGCCCAGCTATTCAGCCAGGAACAGGCGAATCTGGCCGATATCTGCTACACCGCCAATTCCCGTCGTTCGCGTTTTAATCATCGGCTGGTGTTAACGGCAGATTCTGCGAACGAATTTAAAACTCAGTTAGAACAATTTGCTGAGTCGGATGCAGCAACGGGCGCTTATCAGTTCGTCACTAAGCCCAAGCAACGCATCGGCCTGTTATTTACCGGACAAGGTTCGCAATGGGCAGGCATGGCGGCACAGATGTACGGCTATTATCCTGAGTTTACCGAGCAAGTGGATAGGTGCGACCGGTTATTGCAGCAATTTAGCTCTATCAACCTAAAAAGATTATTGCTTGATAATACAGCAGAGGATATTGGCGAAACCGCAAATGCCCAACCGGCTTTGTTCGCGTTTGAATATGCCTGGGCAAAGCAGTGGCTGGCTTGGGGCGTAAACCCTATTTGCCTGATTGGGCACAGTTTAGGGGAATATGTTGCGGCTTGCATTGCGGGCGTATTCGATCTGGAGCAGGGCTTGCACCTGGTTGTTAATCGAGCCCGGTTAATGCAGGACGCGCCGGGCCAAGGCGGCATGGCGGCAGTGTTTGCATCCGCCCGGCAAGTGCAGGCGATGTTAGCGGGCTTTCCGGTTTTGGCTATCGCCGCCTATAACAGCGCGGAAAACCAGGTGGTTTCCGGCGAAGAATCCGAGCTGACCAGATTTTTGCAAACTTGCACTGAGCAAGGCTTGGAATACACGCGTCTTGCCACTTCGCACGGTTTTCATTCACCTTGCATGCAGCCGGTATTAAATGCCTTTGCCGATAGCTTGGCCGCAGTTCAATTAAACAGCGCCTCGGTACCGATCATTGCGAACCTGACCGCAAAGCTTGAAACAGACTGTTATGCAAAGGCCGATTACTGGCTACAACATTTACGCCAGCCGGTTCAGTTCCAGCAAAGCGTCGATACATTGCAGCAGCAAGGCTTGGACCTGTTGATTGAAATAGGCCCGAAACCCGTGCTAACCGGATTGGTGCGGCAGAACGCGGAGAATGTGCCTGTGATGGCGGCTTGCGGCGGCGATAACAGCATTCAAGCGATTAACCAAGCCTTGGCCGACATCGTGGCAGGCGGCCTGGAGCTTGATTGGCAATCGCTGAACGGCGGTCGGTTGATTAATCTGCCGACATACCCTTGGCAAAGGCAGCGCTATTGGCCTGACTGGTTTACTAATCAATCGGTTCCGGTTTCCGATCAGCATGCGTTATGGGGCCAGTGGCTGAGCAGTTCGGCATTGCCTGAAAATACCGAAGTATTTGAACTTAAATTAAATGCCGCGAGCAGGCCTTGGTTAAATCAACACCAAGTTTACGGTCTGACTATTGCGCCCATAGCCTTGTTGATCTCCTTGATTTATGAGGCTATGTTCAAGCGTAGCGGACATATGGATTTTGCGATTGTCGATTTGGAAATAGAAAGGGCTTTGCTGATCCCTGAGCAAGGCGAAATCACCGTACAATTGATATTGATCGATAACGACTCTTTGAAAATATTGAGTCAAAGATCAAAGGCCGACGCTTGGCAGCAACATGTTAGCGCTTATCTTCAACAGACCGGCAATACAGACGATTCAGCTCAATCATTTGTATCATTGGCGGAAGATGCGGTCCGGCTTTCAGGGCAACAGTATTATCAATTATTTGCCAAGCACGGCTTGCAATACGGTCCAAGTTTTCAGGGTATTGAGCAAATCCGGCAGCAGGGCAACAAGGCTGTCGCAGAACTCAATGTCCCGCTAATTAACGAACAGCTCGGCCCACCTCATCCTGTTTTGTTGGATTTGGCGATGCAGTTAATGGCCGCGGTATTTGACGCTAGTAGCGATGACTTGCGTCTGCCGGTGCGGATTAAGAAGATTCAGTGCTTTAGGCAGGATTTTGCCGACAGCCGTTGGATCGGCGGCGCGTTAAACGATTCTGAGCAAGTCGATTTGTCACTATTTAACAGCCGGAAACAATTGCAATTTTCGATAAGCGGCGTCGAAGTCGCAACGGTCAGCGAAAGCCATTTAAAACAGATGCTGATGCCGGTCAGCGATTGGGATTATCAGCTCGCTTGGCGGCCGCATGTAGTTGCAACGAATAACACGGTTCGGTCTTGGTTGTTGATCTCGGACAAACAAAATCCAATCATTGCCGATCAGTTGTTAAGCCAAGGCCATCAAGTTCGCGTACTCGATTTTAAGCAATTTGCCGAAACGGATTTAACCGGTGTAGATGAGGTTGTAGATCTAACCGCATTGTCAGTATCGACCGAACCGGCTCAAGCAATGGCAGTCTGTGCGCAGTTGCTGGAGTTATTGCAACGGCTGCAAGGCCATAACGTTAGCTTAACGCTGGTGACGCGTCAGGCGCAGGGCGAATTTTGCCGTGAGCTTAATTATGCCGGAGCTGCTTTATGGGGCATGGCAGCAGTTTTGTTACAGGAACATGCCGAATTCAACCCGCGCATCATCGATTCGAATACGGATCAACAACTGTTGGCTGCGTTATTGGATGCCAGCGGCGAACAGCGGCTAATGGCTACCGAGCAGGCAATATTAGTTCAACGTTTGCAGCGCTATAAATCCAAAAGCGAAACTCAAAACCATATCGATAGCCAAGCCTCTTACTTGGTGACCGGCGGCTTAGGCGCTTTAGGTTTGGCAACGGTTTGCTGGCTGACTCGCCAAGGCGCCCGTCATCTGTATTTGACCAGCCGCCAGGAAAATCCGCTCATACCGGTTGAGTTACAAGCATTGCAACAGCAACACGCAGACCTTGAATTGATTGTTTTCCAAGCGGACATAACCCTGCCTCAGGCAGTCGAACAACTGTTTGCAGACATCACTCAATCTGGCAGGCCGCTAAAAGGCATCATTCATTGCGCAGGCTTTAGCGACGATGATCTGCTTTTAAACCAATCGGCCCAACGCCTGGAACAGTTGAACCAAGTAAAATTACAAGCTGCGGTGTTGCTTGATAAAGCTTCCAGGAAAATGCCGTTGGACTTTTTTTGGCTGTATTCTTCGCTGAACGCTTTATTAGGCAATATAGGGCAAGGCGCTTACGCAGCGGCGAATGCGGCTATGGATGCGTTAGCGTGGCAGCGAAACCATGAAGGCTTTCCGGCTCTGAGCATAAATTGGGGGCCGTGGCAAAACGGGATGCAGCAGCAAAGCAGCGATGCGATGCGTGAGTTTTGGCAACAATCGGGCTTGGGCTTAATTGATGAAGAGCGGGCCGGGGCAGTTTTGGATCGGCTGATCAATAGGCAAAACGGGCAAGTCTGCATTGTTAATATCGATTGGCAAAAAGTATCCAAGAGCATGTCTTACTCGGACTTACTGAAAGAGCTGGTTCCGGCTAACAATGCGGCGTTGGCTATCAACACTGCCGAATACCTGGAGCGCTTGCGGAATGCCGAGCCTGAGCAAATCAAAGAGCTGTTGGCCGACTGGGTTAAGCAGCAGTTGGCGCAGATATTGAAGTTGTCGATGACTCAACTTGAGCTAAGCAGCTCTTTAAGCTCGTTGGGCCTGGATTCATTAGCGGCGGTTGAATTTCGTTCGTTGATGCGTAAGACCTTGCAAACCGAAGTGCCGGTTAGCCAGTTATTGCAAAGCGATGGTTGGGGCTTAATTGACTATCTTGAAAAGAGCTTGTCGCAGTCAGCGCAAGTAGTTGAACTTATAAACGAAGATGAAGACATGCTGGAGGGCGAACTTTGAGCCTACAAGGATTGATGCAAAAACTGGCCGATAATCGTGTCGAAGTTTGGCTGGAAGACGGTAAATTACGTTATCGGGCGCCCAAGCAATCGATGACGGAAGCGCTAATGGCGGAGCTTAAAGCCAATAAACAGGCGCTGATAGACTATTTAGAAACTCAGCAACAACAGCCTTTTGCATTGACTTATGGGCAACGGGCTTTATGGTTTTTGCACCAAACCGCACCGAACAGCGCGGCCTATAACGTGGCATTTTCAGCGAAAATTCTTTCCGCTGTCGATAGCGACAAGATGAATCAAGCTTTGTTGTATTTAGCCGGGCGTCATCCTGCACTCAAGTTACGCTTCAAAGAACAGGACGGAGAGCCTGAGCAGTTCATCAGTCCTGAAGCAGCCGTCGATTTTCAGGTTATAGATGGAACTGCCTGGGATGAGGATACGTTACAACAGCATGTTAATCAGAGTTACGAAACGCCGTTCAATCTAAATAATCAGCAGCCCTTGTTTAGGGTGCGTTTGTTTAAGCGTTCGCCTCAGCAATATGTGTTGCTGCTGGTTTTTCATCATATCATTGGCGACGGCTGGTCGTTATGGCTTTTGTTGGATGAACTGGCGCAGGTTTATTCGGCGTTAGCGGCCGGTCGGCAGCCTGAATTACCGGGGTTGTCGTCATCGTATCGCCAGTTTGCCGAGCAACAGGTCGCCCGCGTAGATTCAGGGGAAATGGAACAGGATTGGCATTATTGGCGCGATAAGTTTGCCCAAACACCGCCGTTATTAAGTTTGCCTGCCAAGCGGCCTTTCCCTGCTCAGCGCAGTTATCGGGGCGCTTCGTACCCGCTACGGATAGATCACCAGTCGCTGGCCGCATTGAAATCGTTGGCTGCCGAGTTAGGTGTCACGTTATATGTGTTACTGCTTTCGGCCTATCAGTTATTGCTGCACCGTTGCGGCGGTCAGCAACAGCTCTGTGTCGGCACGCCGCTGGCCGGTCGCGACGATGATCGTTATGCAGAGGTCGTCGGCTATTTTGTTAATCCGCTGCCGTTGCTCTCCGAATTAAACGCCGAGCAGACGGTTGCGGATTTTATTAAAGCCTGCCGTCAGGAAGTGCTCTCTGCAATGGCGCATCAGGCATTTCCTTTGGCCCTGGTTCTGGAACGATTGGCGTTGTCGCGAGATACCAGCCGTCCGCCTTTATTCCAGGCCGCTTTTGTGTTTCAGCAACTGCAAAAAGCGCAGCAGCTTCTCGATACGAACAGCAGCGACCATGCAACGGATAAAACCGTGGAATGGGGCGGGCTGTCATTGGCTCCGTACACGTTGTTTCAACAGGAAGGACAGTTCGATTTGTCTTTGGAACTGATGGAAGCGGGAGGCGATTTAATCGGCTCGATCAAGTTTAATACCGACATATTGGATGTTGACGACGCAGAAAGGCTGGCCGATTATTATTTGAATATCCTGAATCATCTGCCCGACTATAAGAACAATAGAGCGGTCCTTGTGCCGTTGCTGAACAGTGATTATCAGCAGCAACTATTACGAACTTGGAACGCTACTGATTACCGCTATCCAGACAGCCTGATCCCTGAGCTGCTAAGCCGCCAAGCACAAGAAACCCCGGACGCGATAGCGCTGGTTTACGGACAATCCCAACTGACTTATGCCGAACTGGAACAGCGCAGCAACCGATTGGCGCATTATTTAAGACAGCAAGGCGTCGGCATCGAAAGCCTGGTTGCGGTGTGCATGGAACGTAGTCTGGAGATGGTGATCAGCCTGCATGCGATTGTTAAAGCCGGAGCGGCTTATGTGCCGTTGGACCCGGATTATCCGCAGGAACGGCTGGATTACATGATTGCCAATGCAGGAGCCCAACTCTGCCTGACGCAACAAGGCCTGACCGGCAAACTCGGCGATTATCCAGGCCGGTTGCTGTGTGTTGAAACACTGCATACCGAACTTGCACAGCAGTCAAGCACTGCTCCTGAACTGAAGTTACAGCCGGATAATATCGCCTACCTGATCTACACCTCCGGTTCGACAGGACAACCCAAAGGCGTCGCGAACAACCATCAAGCGCTGGCGAACCGGATCAACTGGATGCAGCGCGCTTACGGCCTGAGTCAACAAGACACCGTGCTGCAAAAAACCCCGTACAGTTTCGATGTGTCGGTCTGGGAATTTTTCTGGCCGTTGATCATCGGCGCGAAGCTCGTGATCGCCAAACCGAACGGGCATAAAGACAGCCACTACCTGAGCCAGCTGATCCAAACTCAGCAGATCAACACCCTGCATTTCGTGCCGTCGATGCTGCAAGCCTTTATCGAAGAGCCGGAAGCGGCCCATTGCGCCAGCTTAAAGCGCATTATCTGTAGCGGCGAAGCACTGCCTTTAAGCCTGCAACAGCAAGTCTACAGCAAACTCAATGCGCAGTTGTACAACCTGTACGGCCCGACCGAGGCGGCGATTGACGTCAGCGAATGCCATTGCCGGGCGGACGACACTGCCAGCAGCATCGTTGCAATCGGCAAGCCGATCGACAACATTCAGCTGTACATCCTGGACAGCCAACTGCAACCGGTTCCGGTCGGCGTATCGGGCGAGCTTTACATCGCCGGCATCGGCTTGGCGCGCGGCTACCATCGCAAAGCGGGGCTCACCGCTGAGCGCTTTATCCCGAACCCGTTCGGACAAGGCGAGCGGATGTATCGCACTGGCGACATCTGCCGTTACCGGCCCGATGGCATGATCGAATACCAGGGCCGCGAAGACGGCCAAGTCAAGCTCAGAGGCTTCAGGATAGAGCTGGGCGAAATCGAAGCGGTGCTGAAAAAGCATCAGGCCGTGCAAAATTGCGTGCTGATAGCGGATCAATTCAGGGGCGAAAAAGCCTTGTTGGCGTATATAACGCTGGGTGAAGGAATTGAAAATACGGCCGTATTAATCAAGCAAATACGCGAATTCATGCAGGGATTTTTGCCCGATTACATGCTGCCCGCCGGCTTTATGGTGTTGCCTGAATTGCCTTTATCCAGTAACGGCAAAGTAGATCGCAAGGCGCTTCCGGCAATGGAACTGGTCAGTTCGGATGATCACCGTACAGCGCCGGAAAACGAAGTCCAGCAACGGATAGCCGACATTTGGCAACAGTTATTAAAGTATCGGGATTTTGGCATCCATACCAATTTTTTCCATGTCGGCGGCCATTCATTACTGGCTTTACGGTTGATTGCCAAATTGGCAGAAGCTTTTGAAATTAAGCTCAGCATAGAGGATGTGTTTAATCATTCGACTATAGAAGGACTAAGTCGGTTGTTGACCGTCGAAGATCAGGCGTATCAAGCTTGGCCTGCTATTACTGCGCAGCATCAAGATCAAGCACCGTTGGCTTTTTCCCAGGAGCGCTTGTGGTTTGTGAACACGTTGGAAAATGCGGCCGGTGTTTATCACATTCCGCTGGCTTTTCATTTGCATGGGCAATTGGATAAACCGGCATTGACCGAGGCGATTAAAGACTTGGTCAGTCGGCATCAGGCGCTACGAACAAAAATAAGCGGCGATGGTCACATGTTGCAGCAGGTTTTGGCCTGTGTCGAACATCCGGTCGGCTGTTATTCCGAAGATCAGGTCAAGGCTCAAGGGCTTGAACATATCGTCCGGCAGGAAGCCAATGCGACTTTGGATTTGGCAACAGGACAGGTGTTTAAAGCGACACTGCTGGATGTCGATAAGCAGCACAGCCTGTTATTGCTGGTTATGCACCATATTATTTCCGATGGTTGGTCGGTTAATGTATTGCTGCATGACTTATCGGCTTTGTATCTGCAACGCCTGCAAAACAGCCAAACCCGATTGCCGGAGTTGCCGGTGCAATATACCGACTATTGTCGTTGGCAAAGACAGCTAAGCGACGAGGGCTGGTTTAAACCGGCGCGGGACTATTGGTTAGCGGCCTTGAAGGATGCGCCGACTACATTGGTCTTAAATTACGATCACAGCCGTCCTTTGCTGCCCAGTTTTCGTGGCGCGATGCTGTTTAGCCAAATTCCAGCCCAAACCCGCGCAAGCTTGCAAGCTTATGTGCAGCAGCAAGGGGCGACCGATTTTATGCTGCTGCTGAGCGCATTTTCCGTGCTACTTTATCGTTACAGCGGACAGCAGGATTTTATGATCGGCACGCCGGTTGCCAATCGGGATAAGCTGGAATTGCATGACTTGGTCGGGCTGTTCGTTAATACGCTGTTAATGCGCATTAAGATCGATTCGAACCAAAGCTTTGAGCAGTTGCTTGATGCGGTCAAGACAACTGCCGTGGGCGCTTATGAACATCAATATTATCCTTTTGAAGGTTTAGTCGAGGCTTTGCAACCGGAACGGAACTTGGCGGTCTCGCCGTTGTTTCAAGTGATGTTTGTTTATCAGGGGCGGGAACAGCAAGCTTTTTCATTAGCCGGTTTAGACGTGCAGCCGATGGTTTTGCCCAGCGAAACGGCCAAATGCGACCTGACTTTATATGTGACAGAAGAAGGCGATCATTGGTCGCTGGCAATGGAGTACAGCACGGATTTGTTTGAGCAGGCCAGCATTGAACAGCTATTGTCGGCGATGACGACGGTGTTGGATGCGGTCGCCAAGAATCCTGTCTTGCCGGTTGCCCGGATTCCGTTATTAACGATAGCGCAACAAACAAAAGTTTTAAAAGATTGGAACACCACCGATTACAACTATCCGGACAGCCTGATCCCTGAACTGTTGAGCCGCCAAGCGCAGCAAACCCCGGATGCGATAGCGCTGGTTTATGAACAATCAGAATTGACCTATGCCGAGCTGGAACAGCGCAGCAACCGGCTCGCGCATTATTTAAAACAGCAATGCATAGGCATCGAAAGCCTGGTTGCGGTGTGTATGGAGCGCTGCCTGGAGATGGTGATCAGCCTGCATGCGATTGTCAAAGCCGGAGCGGCTTATGTGCCGCTGGACCCGGATTACCCGCAGGAACGCCTCGATTACATGATCGCCAATGCAGGCGCTCAGCTTTGTCTTAGCCAGCAAGCTTTGACCGGTAAACTCAACGGTTTCACAGGCCAACTGCTGTGCATCGAAACGCTGCAAACGGAACTTGAGCAGCAGCCAAGCACTGCTCCGGAACTGAAGTTAGAGCCGGATAATATCGTCTACCTGATCTACACATCAGGTTCGACCGGCCAACCCAAAGGCGTCGCGAACAACCACCAAGCGCTGGCGAACCGGATCAACTGGATGCAGCGCGCTTACGGCCTGAATCAGCACGATACCGTGCTGCAAAAAACCCCGTACAGCTTCGACGTGTCAGTCTGGGAATTCTTCTGGCCGTTGATCACCGGGGCCAAACTGGTCATCGCCAAACCGAACGGGCACAAAGACAGTCACTACCTGAGCCAACTGATCCAAACCCAGCAGATCAACACCTTGCATTTTGTGCCGTCGATGCTGCAAGCGTTTATTGAAGAGCCGGAAGCGGCCCACTGCACCAGCCTGAAACGCATCATCTGTAGCGGCGAAGCGCTGCCCTTAAGCCTGCAACAGCAGGTCTACAGCAAACTCAATGCGCAACTGTACAACCTGTACGGCCCGACCGAAGCGGCGATTGACGTCAGCGAGTGGCATTGCAAGCCCGACGACACGGCCAGCAGCATCGTGGCCATCGGCAAGCCTATCGACAACATCCAGCTGTACATTTTGGACAGCCAATTGCAACCGGTTCCGGTCGGCGTGTCCGGCGAGCTGTACATTGCCGGTATCGGCTTGGCGCGGGGTTACCACCGCAAAGCCGGGCTCACTGCCGAGCGCTTTATCCCGAACCCGTTCGGGCAGGGCGAGCGGATGTACCGCACCGGCGACATCTGCCGTTACCGGCCTGATGGCGTGATCGAATACCAGGGCCGCGAAGACGGCCAAGTCAAGCTCAGAGGCTTCAGGATAGAGCTCGGCGAAATCGAAAGCGTACTGAAGCAGCACTCGGATATTCAGGATGCCGCTGTCAAAGTCTGGGAGCAAGGCCAAAGCAAACGGCTGGTCGCCTACCTGATCAGTAAAACAGAAAACCTCGACGAAGCGATCAAACACCAGCTCCAGCAACTGCCGGATTATATGCGTCCGAGCCAATACGTCAGGCTCGAGCAACTGCCGTTGACGGCCAGCGGCAAACTGGACAGAAAAGCCCTGGCCGAGCCGGAAATCAAGGTTCAGCAGCAGTACACAGCGGCGCGGAATGAACTGGAACAGACGCTGGTTGACATCTGGCAAGAGGTACTAAAACAAGACCGTATCGGCATTGATGACAACTACTTCGAGCTGGGCGGCGATTCGATTTTAAGCATACAAATTGTCGCCAGGGCCAGACAAGCCGGTCTTGATCTGCGGGTTGAAGATTTGTTTCTAGGACAAACCATTGCAGAACTGGCCGGATTGACCAAACAGGCCGGACAGCAAGCCATCAAGGTGAATACGGACAGCGACCGACTGCCATTGTCGCCGACTCAGGAAGGCATGTTGTTTCATGCTTTGTATGAGGACGATAAAGCGGTTTATTGCCAGCAGATAGCATTGGAATTTAGCGGACATGTTCAAGCCTATCTGTTTAAGCAGGCTTGGTGGGCGGTTTTTGAGCAGCACGATGCGTTAAGGCGCGTGTTCATCTGGCAGGACACAGACAAGCCTTATCAAGCGCTAAACGAAACCGGCTTTTGCTCCTGGCAGGAACTGGACTGGTCCAGTCTGCCGGTCACTACACAGCAGCAAAAACAAACCGAGCTGCAAACAGAGCAGGCCGCTCAAGGCTTTGATGTTAGCCGCGGACCGTTGTCGCATTTAACCTTAACCAAACTGGCTGAGCAGCGCTATTACTTGCTCTGGAGTTATCATCACTTATTGATGGATGGCTGGTCTTTGCCGCTGGTATTAACCGACGTGGCGCAACAGTATCAGGCTTTATCGGCAGGACAGGTTTACCAGCCCAAACCGGCACGGCCTTTTGCCGATTATATCCATTGGCTGGCTGAGCAGGATCAACGCCCCGCGATTGAATATTGGCAGCAACAGTTGTCAAAGATTCAGGCGGCAACGGCTCTGCCCTGTGTCGAGCAGAAAGCAGGGACGGGTTATGCGGATCAAGTCATGGTATGGGATGACCGGCTAAGCCAGGACATTAAAGTTTTCGTCAAACAGCAGCGCATAACTTTGGCGGTATTGTTACAGGCGGCCTGGGCGTTAATCCTGAACAGGTACAGTTCCGAGCAGGATGTCGTTTTCGGCATGACCGTGTCCGGCCGTCCTGCTGAGCTGCCGGGCATAGAGTCGGTAGTCGGCTTGTTTATCAACACCATTCCTGTCACGGCGCATATCGATGACCAGCAGGTTAGCGATTGGCTGCAATCGTTAACCGCCGAACAGTTCAAGCGCGATGCGCATGCTTATCTGCCGCTCAATAAAATCATTGAATGCAGCGGGCTGAGCGCTGGGCAGTCTTTGTTTCAAAGTTTGCTGGTGCTGGAAAATTACCCATTAGAAGCCGGTTTGCTGAACGCCGACAACAGCGCGTTGAAAATCACCGATGTTCATTTTAAAGAACAAACCAATTACCCGTTAACGCTGGTGATTGTGCCGGGCGAGCAGCTGCATATTAAAGCCATGTACCAAGCGGAGGTTTTTGCTGCCGAGACCATCAACCGAGTGCTGAGGCATTTTAAATTGGCGCTGAATTTTTTATTGGCATCCGGCGGCAAAAGCTTGGCTGATTTTCAATTGGTTCAGGATCAAGAGAGAGAGCTGTATCTTAGCCATTGGAACGCCACCGATTACCGCTATCCGGACGCCCTGATCCCTGAACTGCTAAGCCGACAAGCGCAGCAAACCCCGGATGCGATAGCGCTGGTTTATGAGCAATCTCAATTGACTTATGCCGAACTGGAACAGCGCAGCAACCGGCTCGCGCATTATTTAACGCAGCAAGGCGTCGGCATCGAAAGCCTGGTTGCGGTGTGCATGGAGCGTTGCCTGGAGATGGTGATCAGCCTGCATGCAATAGTCAAAGCCGGAGCCGCCTATGTGCCGTTGGACCCGGATTACCCGCAGGAACGGCTCGAGTACATGATTGCGAATGCGGGCGCCCAGCTCTGTCTGACTCAACAAGCTCTGACCGGCAAACTCGGCGAGTATCCGGGCCGACTGCTGTACGTCGAAACGCTGCAAACGGAACTTGAGCAGCAGCCAAGTACAGCGCCAACGCTTAAGCTACAGCCGGATAACATCGCCTACCTGATTTACACCTCAGGCTCGACCGGGCAACCCAAAGGCGTTGCGAACAACCATCAAGCGCTGGCTAACCGGATCAACTGGATGCAACGTGCTTACGGCCTGAGTCAACAAGACACCGTGCTGCAAAAGACCCCGTACAGTTTCGATGTTTCGGTCTGGGAATTCTTCTGGCCGTTGATCACCGGCGCGAAACTGGTCATTGCCAAGCCGAACGGGCACAAAGACAGCCACTACTTGAGCCAGCTGATCCAAACCCAGCAGATCAATACCCTGCATTTCGTGCCGTCGATGCTGCAAGCGTTTATCGAAGAACCGGAAGCGGCCCATTGCTCTAGTTTAAAACGCATCGTTTGTAGCGGCGAAGCGCTGCCGTTAAGCCTGCAACAGCAAGTCTACAGCAAACTCGATGCGCAACTGTACAACCTGTACGGCCCGACCGAAGCGGCGATTGACGTCAGCGAATGGCATTGCAAGGCGAACGACACCGCCAGCAGCATCGTCGCCATCGGCAAGCCGATCGACAACATCCAGTTGTACATCCTGAACAGCCAACTGCAACCGGTTCCGGTCGGCGTGTCCGGCGAACTGTACATTGCCGGCATCGGCCTGGCGCGCGGTTACCATCGCAAAGCGGGGCTCACCGCCGAGCGCTTTATCCCGAACCCTTTCGGGCAGGGCGAGCGAATGTACCGCACCGGCGATATCTGCCGTTACCGTGCCGATGGCGTGATCGAATATCAGGGCCGTGAAGATGGCCAAGTCAAGCTCAGGGGATTCAGGATAGAGCTCGGCGAAATCGAAAGCGTATTGAAGCAACATCCGGATATTCAGGATGCGGCGGTTAAAGTCTGGGAGCAAGGCCAAAGCAAGCGGCTGGTCGCCTACCTGGTCAGTAAAACAGAAAACCTTGACGAAGCGATCAAACACCAGCTACAGCAACTGCCGGATTATATGCGTCCAAGCCAATATGTCAGGCTGGAGCAGTTGCCGTTAACAGCCAGCGGCAAACTGGACAGGAAAGCCCTGGCCGAGCCGGAAATCAAAGTTCAGCAGCAGTACACAGCGGCGCGGAATGCGCTGGAACAGACGCTGGTCGACATCTGGCAGGAGGTATTAAAGCAAGATCGCATCGGTATCGACGACAACTATTTTGAATTGGGCGGCGATTCGATTTTAAGCATACAGATTGTCGCCAGGGCCAGACAGGCCGGAATCAGCCTGGAGTTAAAACAGATATTCGTCGCCCAAACGATTGCCGTTCTGGCCGAGTCCGCCAACGTGGCCGAGCAGTTTGTAGCTGAACAGGGCCTGGTTACGGGCTCGGTTCCTTGTATACCGATACAGCATTACTTTTTTTCTACGGTTCAGCAGGATGCGCAGTATTTTAACCAGTCTGTGTTGCTGGAAGTTTCGCCGGATATGGAGCCCGCGGCTTTGCAGCAAGCATTAGCAAGCCTGTTGGAACATCACGACGTATTGAGGATGCAGGTCAAACAACTGCATCCGGCTGAGCTGTTTATTCCGGCCGATTATGACATGGGCCGTGTGTTGCAATTAAAAACCTTCACTCAGGCCGCAGATTTAACCGAGCAGGCCAGCAAGCTACAAGCCTCGTTTGAGTTAATCGACTCGCCTTTATTGCGCGTAGTGTTGTTTACACCGAACGATAAAAACTGTCGGGGCCGTTTATTGCTGGTGCTGCATCATTTGCTGGTGGACGGCGTGTCCTGGCGTATCTTGCTGGAAGATCTGCATCAGGCTTACCAGTCGGCGGTCAAGCAGCAGCAAACCCGGTTGCCGAAGAAAACCACGGCATTTATCGATTGGGCAGCGCGGCTCAAGCAATGGTCGCAGACTTTACCTGACCAGGATTATTGGCTGCGCTATTGCCAACATCAATTTGCGCAACTGCCGTTGGATCGCTCTGTCGATCAAACGATAACGCTGGCGGACACTACAATCCGGCAACTGCATTTGGACAGCGATATAACCCGTGCGTTGATGCAAGCGCCCCGTGCATTGCAAGTCAGTGTCGAGGAAGTGTTATTGGCCGCTTTGCTGGAATCTTTATGGCAATGGTTGGGCAAGAAAACCTTGTCGATTGAACTGGAAGGCCATGGCCGGGAAAATCTGTTTGCCGACCTGGATGTTTCCAGAACGGTCGGATGGTTTACTACCTTATTCCCTCTGGCAGTCGAGGCAAATCACGATATGGCGCTTACGGCAGTCAAATCGGCATTGCGCGACTTGCCGAATAGAGGTTTGAGCTACGGCGTGCTCCGGTATTTAACCGATCAAACAGGATTGCAGCAGCAACTAGAAGCAGCCGAACAGCGCAGCACCGGCATTCGCTTTAATTACCTTGGACGTTTTGAAAATGCCGAGCAGGATTCGGTGTTTATCGGGCAGGCGCTTGAGCAGCGCGGCGAAGAGCGATCCGGTAAACAGGCGTTTGGCTTGCTGATGGATTTTAACAGCGCGGTGCATCAAGACTGCCTGCAACTGGATTTGCGCTACAGCCCACTACAGTTCGATAGCGAGACCGTTGAACAACTGCTGGCCGGTTTTAAACAGCAATTGATTCAATTGCTGCGTCCCGTTACAGCGGATCAATCATCGCATTTCGCTTTGGCCGAGTTAAGCGAACAACGGTTAAAAAATATTGCCGAACGCGGCGCGGTGCAGGATATTTATCCTTTATCGCCGTTGCAGCACGGCCTGTTGTTTCATAGCGTCTATGCGCAGCAATCCAGCAGTTATCTGCAACAGGCCAGCTGGCATTTTAACGGTCAGTTAAATGTCGATTTATGGCGCGAGTCATGGCAGCAACTGATACAGCGGCATCCTATATTAAGAACTGGTTTTGATTGGCTGGGAGCGGAGCAACCGTTACAAGTGGTCTTTGAGCAGGTGCCGTTCGCTTGGCAGGACATCGATTACAGCAGGGAGGATCAAGCGACACAACAGCAATTGGTGAGCAGCTTTTTACAGCAGGACAAGCTGTTGCCGTTCGATATTAAAACTACGCCGCTGCTGCGCTTTGCACTGTTACGCCTGAGCGCAACGCATTCGGTTTTTGTCTGGAGCTATCATCATATCCTGCTGGACGGCTGGAGCCTGCCGAAACTGATTGAAGACGTATTCGGCCTTTATGCGGCCAAAGTGACCGGCCGGCAAGCGCAATTGACGGAACGAAGACCGTTTCACGATTATATTGCCTGGCTACAGGATCAAGACAGCAACGCGATGGAAGTTTATTGGCGCAAGCAGCTGAACGGTTTTAGCGCTGCAAACAAGCTGGCTATCGATTTAGGCGGCGACAGTCATATTCAACAGGCGGAATTTAACCAATCGACAACAGTTCTGGATCGGGACTTTACTGCCGCAATTAACGGTTTTGCCCAGCAACAGCGGGTAACGGTGAATATTGTGTTACAAGCGGCTTGGGTGGTGTTGCTGAGCCGTTATTGCAGCAGCAGGGATGTTTTATTCGGGCTTACCGTTTCCGGCCGTCCAGCAGAATTGGATCAGGTAGGCGATATGCTCGGTTTGTTTATCAACACCGTGCCGGTGCGTGCGCAGCTATCGGCTGACCAGACTTTGGAACAACTGTTACAGCAGTTGATGAGCGACAGCCTGGAACGCGAGCCTTTCAGTTATGTGCAATTGGCTGAGTTGCAACGCTGGAGTCAGGTTCAAGCCGGCCAGGGCTTGTTCGACAGCTTGTTTATTTTTGAAAATTATCCGATGGATGAAACCCTGGATAAGCAATCGTCGGTATTGCAACTGAACGATTTTCAAGTCTATGAACAAACCGACTTGCCGTTGACCCTGCTGATTACTCCCGGAAAGCAATTAACGCTGAAAATCTCTTATCAGCAGCAGCGCTTTGAAGCTCAAGCAGTACAGCGTTTATTGGAGCACTTCCAGGGCATTATCAAACATATGATAAGCGCTCCTCAGAGCTTGTTAACCGGCATTGGCTTGCTTCAGCCTGTCGAGCAGCAACAGCTTTTGCTGAGCAACGACAAAGCTGTCGACCAACAATGCCTACCCGGACTTTGCCTGCATCAATTAATTGCCCAACAGGCGCAGCACTCGGCCGATAAAGTCGCGGTGCAGTTCGCTGACCGGCAATTGACTTACGCACAGCTGGAGCAACAATCCGACTTGATGGCGCAACAGTTATTGGCTTTGGGAATTACAACCGAAAGCATTGTCGCGATCTGTATGCCGCGCTGTGTCGAAATGCCGGTTGCGTTGCTGGCGGTGTTAAAAACCGGTGCGGCTTACTTGCCGTTGGATCTTAATCTACCGGCAAAGCGCTTGCAGTATATGGTTGAGGATTCAGGTGCAGAGCTGGTGCTGGTTAAAGGCCAAACGGATTTGGATTTTCCGGTTAAGGCTCAAGATGTAAGCCGCTTACTGGCAAATGAAAATATCCAAAAACAATGGCCCCAAGCCAAAGTCAGCCCGGATAATCTGGCTTATGTGATTTATACCTCCGGTTCGACCGGCAAGCCGAAAGCAGTTCAGGTCAGCCATAAAAATATCGTTAACTTTATGCTGACCATGGCGGATAAGCCCGGCATCAATGCCGACGACCGCTTGCTGGCCGTGACCACTTTGGCGTTCGATATTGCCGCGCTGGAATTGTATTTACCGCTAACGGTAGGGGCGACCGTCGTGCTGGCGGACAGCATGCAGAGCGCTGACGGGCATACCTTACAGGGCTTGTTGAAAGAGCATGACATTACCGTTATGCAGGCCACACCGGCAAGCTGGCGATTACTGTTGGCTTCCGGCTGGCAGGGTAATACGCGCTTTAAAGTCTTATGCGGCGGCGAGGCTTTGCCGATTAACCTGGCCGAACAGTTACAACGTTGCGCAGGTCAAGTCTGGAACGTGTACGGCCCGACCGAAACCACAGTCTGGTCCAGCCGTTGTTTGCTAAATGGTGCGGATAAAGTGAAACTGGGCGAGCCTCTGGCGAATACCCGGCTTTATATCGTCGATGAAAACATGAACTTGTTACCGGCCGGCTTTCCCGGCGAGTTAATGATTGCCGGGGAAGGCGTGGCGAGAGGCTATAAGAACCGCGCCGATTTAACTGCCGAGCGTTTTATACCCGATCCGTTTTCAGGTTCTGGCGAGCGGATGTACCGCACCGGCGATCAGGTCGTGCGCCATCAAGACGGCAGTATTGAATATTTGGGGAGATTGGATTTTCAGGCTAAGATTCGCGGTTATCGTATCGAGCTCGGAGAAATTGAAGCGCGTCTGGAAGACAGGCCGGATATCGATCAAGCCGTGGCCGTGGTGGATCAAAGCAGGGAAGACAATCAGCAATTGCTGGCCTATTACCGGGGCCAGCCGTTAACACCGTCCGAGTTGCGCGATTATCTGTCGGAATATCTACCGGCTTATATGCTGCCGACCGAATTTATCTATGTGCAGACTTTTGCGCTGACTCATTCCGGCAAGGTGGATCGGAAAGCTTTGCCTAAACCGCAACGAGCCAGCGCGTTGAGCCCTTCGGCTAATCAGCCGCAAACGCAAACCCAGAAACAGTTGCTGGACATCTGGCGACAGGTTTTGCAGCGTGAAGATTTCGGCACCGAGGATAATTTTTTCGATTTGGGCGGACATTCTTTGTTGTTAATGCAGGTTTGGAATTTGCTGCAACAACAGAACAAAACTGTGCAAACCGTCGATTTATTCCGTTACCCGAGCATAGCCAAACTGGCTGCTTATCTGGACAGCGCCGGATCGGATTTGCCTGACGATTCCGTCAAGCGGGCGGAGCAAAAGGCGCAACGGCAAAAAACAGGCCGACGTAAAATAAATAATAAGAGCTAAGCATGAATATGAATGAACAACAGTCAACGGAAAATGAATTGGAGCCGATTGCTATCGTCAGTATGGCCTGCCGCTTTCCTAAAGCGGATGATATCGATGCGTTATGGCGGCTGTTGAGCCAGGGCGAAGAAGGCATCCGGTTTTTCACCGATGACGAATTGATAGCCGCAGGCGTGGCTCCGTCTCAGCTGGCTCAGCCCGGTTATGTTAAAGCCAAAGGCATGATTGAAGGCATTGAAGATTTCGATGCCCATTTGTTCGCTTACACTCCGCGCGAAGCCGAGTTAATGGACCCGCAGCAGCGTGTGTTGCTGGAATGCGCGTGGCAGTTGCTGGAGAGCGCGGCGTTGGACCCGGATCGTTATCAAGGCGATATTGCGGCTTATGTCGGCGTGGGCATGAATATTTACCTGCTCAATAATCTGTTGGCCGATTACAGCTTGAAAGAGTCTTCGGATTTTTATCAAATGCTGATCGGCAGCGACAAGGATTTTGCCGCGACTCGCTTGGCTTATAAATTGAATTTAAAAGGCCCGGCGGTAGCGATCAACACAGCCTGTTCAACTTCGCTGGTTGCGGTGCATTATGCCTGCCAGAGTCTTTGGGATTACCAGTGCGATGTTGCGATGGCAGGCGGCGCTACGTTGCTGGTGCCGCAAAAAGCCGGGTATTTATACCAGCCGGGCGGTATTCCGTCAGCGGACGGACATTGCCGGGCATTCGATGCTCAAGCAGGCGGCACGGTGCCGTCCAGCGGAACAGGCCTGGTTTTACTCAAACGCCTGGAAGACGCGATTCGGGATAACGATACTATCTACGCCGTCATTAAAGGTTCGGCGGTCAATAACGACGGCGCCGATAAGATCGGCTTTACCGCACCGAGTGTGAACGGGCAGGCTGCCGTTATCGCAGAAGCGCTAGCGGTGGCGAATGTTTCGGCTGACAGCATCGGTTACATAGAAGCGCACGGTACGGCTACGCCAATGGGCGATCCGATTGAAATAGCCGCACTAAAGCTGGCTTTTGCCAGGGCCCAGAATAAACAGTATTGCGCTTTGGGGTCTGTTAAAACCAACCTCGGGCACATGGATACCGCTGCCGGAATCGCCGGTTTGATAAAGACCGCGCTGGCTTTGCATCACAAACAGATACCGGCCTCGTTGCACTTTAACGAAGCTAATCCTGAAATCGATTTTAAGCAGAGTCCTTTTTATGTCAATCGGCAGTTGCAAGACTGGCCTCAGACTAATACGCCGCGAAGAGCTGGAGTCAGTTCTTTCGGCATAGGCGGCACGAATGCGCATGTGGTGCTGGAGCAAGCGCCGGATAAAAATAGCTCCAGCCCGTCCGTGCGGCAGCAGCAAGTATTGCCGCTGTCGGCCAAATCCCCTGCAGCGCTAAAGCAATTGGCTTTATCGTTGGCAGAGCATCTGCAAAACCATGCCGAGCAAAACCTGGCGGATATGACCTACAGTTTGGCAGTCGGCCGCAAGGAATTACCGGTTAGAAGTTTTGTATTGGCCGATAGCCCGCAACAAGCCATTCAATCGTTAACCGATTTATCCCGCATTACCACGACCGGCAAGTCTCCGGCAGTCGTATTTATGTTTCCGGGGCAGGGCACTCAAAAGACCGGAATGGGGCAGTTGCTTTACCGGACAGAAACAGTGTTTAAGCAGCAGGTGGATTTTTGCTGCGACTATTTAAAGCCGTTACTGGGCTTAGACTTAAGGCAGCTTATGTTTCCGGAGCAAGGCGATCAGCAGGAAGCCGAGCAACAGTTAAACAAAACGCAAAATACCCAGCCTGCCTTGTTTGTATTCGAGTATGCGTTGGTGATGCAGTTAATGGCTTGGCAAATCAAGCCAGCGGCTATGATAGGTCATAGTTTGGGCGAATATGTTGCGGCGTGCGTTGCTGGCGTGTTTAGCCTGGAAGATGCGTTAAAGCTGGTCGCTGAACGGTCTCGGTTAATGCAGTCCGCGCCTTCAGGCGGAATGTTGGCGGTCAGGGCGACGCAGGCGCAATGCAAGCAATGGCTGAGTCAAGAATTGGCTTTGGCCGCAGTGAATGCAGAAAACCAATGCGTGCTAAGCGGCAGTCAACAAGCTATCGATGCGTTATTGCCGGAACTTAAAAGCAAGGGTATCGATTATCGGCAATTGACCGTTTCACACGGCTTTCATTCGCCATTAATGCAATCGGCAGCGGATGTGTTTGCCGAGTCGTTTAAGCAATTGGACATGAAGCCGAATTCGATTCCTTTCCTATCCAACTTAAGCGGAAGCTGGTTCGATGCCGCGGATTTATCGGCCCGTTACTGGCAGGAGCATATGCTGCAACCGGTGCATTTTGCTGAAGGTTTGCAGGCGCTGTGCGCTGAATTCGATCAGCTGATTTTACTGGAAGTTGGCGTAGGGCATACCTTGCAAGCATTGGCTAAATCAATGCTGAAAGACGGTCAAACTACTTTAGGCACGCTAAACGACCAGGCAGGTTTGCAGGCAACAGTCGCAGAGCTGTGGAGCGTCGGCGTAACGGTGGATTGGAACAGCTTTTATCAAGCCGAACAACGCCGACGCGTTGTATTGCCGACCTATCCTTTCCAGCGGCAGCGCTGTTGGGTAGAGCCTAAAGCAATCGGTAGTTGCGAATCTGTTTGTAACGATCAAGCTTCCGATTTAGCCGACTGGTTTTCGACAGTTAACTGGCAACGCTGTTTGGCTTTACCGCAAACAGAAGCTCAATCGGCTGATATTTATTTAGCGTTTGTGGACGATAGCCGAGCCGATTTTAAGATGGGCGCGGCGCAGTGGCGAGAAGTAAAGACAGCGGACAGCTATCAAAAGATTAACGAGCAGTTATTTGCGCTGAACCCCGAACTGGAACAGGATTTCGAACGGCTGATCGGCGCTTTGTCATTGACCGGGCAGCAGACCATAGAGCTGGTTTATTGCTGGAATGCTAACAACGACAGTTATGCTTTGCCTTATTTAGGCCTGCTGAATTTTTGCAAGGTATTGAACCGGATATCGCCGCAGACTGAGTGCCGGATTACGGTAATAACACAGGGTTTGTTTGAGGTGACCGGCGCGGAAAGCAGCTTGTCGCCTTTGCAGGCTTTGCTGTTGGGTCCGGTTAAGGTCGTGCCGCAGGAATATCCGCACATTCAATGCCGCTTGATTGATTTTGAGGCAGGGCAATCGGCTCTGCCTGATTTTTCCGGCGTGAGTTACAGCCATCCGGTTTTGGCTTGGCGTCACGGATATTACTGGCGCCCTGATCTTGAAAACCTGAATCTGCCTGAAATAAGCAATAACCAAGATGCGCTAAAGCAGCACGGCAGTTATTTGATTACCGGCGGTCTGGGCGGGATCGGTTTGTCGTTGGCGGGATTTTTAGCCAGGAAATACCAAGCTAAATTGGTGTTGACCACGCAGCAGGATTTCCCGGATAAAAGCACATGGCAGTCTCTTGTCGGGTTGGAAAATCAAAGCGGTTTTAGCGACCTGCAGACGGACTTGGATCGGACCGAAAAGAAGCTGATTAAAGAATTGGCAATTTCCGGATTGGATAGCTATCCCGATTTGCGAAACAAGCTGGAGCAATTATGCAGCCTGCATTTGCTGAGTTTCTTCGAGCAGGCGGGCATCCAGCCTTATGGCGGTAAACAATGGACAATTGATGAAGTCGGCGAAAAACTGGAGCTGTTAGCCAAATTCGATAAATTTTTAGGCTTATTGCTGGAAATTTTGCAAAGGGACAATTTGATCGGTTGGCAGGCTGAGCGTTTTTCTTTTACTTTGCCGGGTGCTCGGGATTGGATCGCGGAAATCAGCCAATTGGAACAGCAAATCAATCAGGACTACCCAGGCTTTAAACCTTTGCATGAAATGGTCGCGCATTGCGTTGCGCATTTTGGCAAAGCCTTGTCTGGCGAAATAGAAGCGATCAGCGTGTTATATCCGGACGGCGATCGCAGCCTGATTTCGGAAACCGGGGAGAAAACGGTCGAGCATTCCAATCACCGGGTTTATTACCAGTTATTGAAACATTTGGTTCATCGAACCATAGACCAGTCCGGCGAGGTGGTCAGGATTCTTGAAGTAGGTGGCGGCAGCGGTGTGTTAACCGGCATCATCGCGCCTACTTTGCGGGGCAAAAAAGTCGAATATTATTTTACCGACATCGGAAAATCCTTTGTTTTGAAAGTCCAACAGCAGGCGCAAAAACAAGGTCTGGATTTCATGCGCTTTTCGGTATTCGATATATTCCAGGACCCGGTCGCTCAAGGTTTCGACTTGCAAAGCTTTGATCTAATTTACGGGCTGGACGTCGTTCATGCCACGCCCGATATTGGCAAAGCGGTTAGCCAACTAAGCCGCTTGCTAAAACCCGGCGGAGATTTATGTTTAGTCGAAACGCCGCCTATTCCGCGTTGGTATGAAATGGTTTGGGGGCTCGCAGAAGGCTGGTGGTATTTTAGCGATACTGATCTGCGCTCCGGCACAACGCCATTGTTAAGCCCGGATGCGTGGCAACGAGTGATGGCCGGCAGCGGCTTGTTTGCCGACGTTGCAGTGTTTCCTCCCGAACCCGAGCAGCGCTTGAAAACCGATTGCTGTCTGGTAGTCGCCAGAGCGCCGGGGCAAAAACGGGCAGTCAGAGGCCACAGTAACACTCGCGCCCGGCAGCAAACCGAAACTATCGGCATGCTGTTGGATATGCAGCGGACCGGGGCCGAAGTAATGGTTTGCACGGCAGATGTTTGCGATGCCCAAGCGATGCAATCGGTCGTCGATCAAGCGCTCGCCGAATACGGTGGATTGAGCGGAGTCTTCCATACGGCGGCCAGCGATAGCCGGGGCTATATCGATCTTCAGGATAAAGCCCGCTCGTTGGCTGAACTGCAACCCAAAGTGCAGGGCACATTGGTTCTGCAACAGTGCATCGATTTTAATTCGCTGGATTTTGTCGTGTTGTATTCATCGTTGAATGCGATTACCGGCGGGCAGGGGAATATTGCCTATACCGCCGCCAACAGTTATCTGGATGCGTTTGCCCATTATTGCCGGCATCATCAACTGGGCCGTGTATATACGCTGGACTGGGACCGCTGGCAAAGTATAGGCCAGGCGGTTGCTTTCGAGCAGCGGGTAGCCGGCAGTACTGGCCTGGAACTGAAAGGCGGAATAAGCGATGCCGAAGGTTTTGAAGCTATGCGAAGAGTCCTGGCTTCAGGCTACAGCCAATTACTGGTTAAAACCGGCCGCACCCAGGATGTGCAGCCAGTGAGTCCAGCTGAACCTGCGGCCGAAACGCGCCAGCCCGGTCATCAAAGGCCTCATTTAGCCCAGCAATATGTGGCGCCGGAAACCCCAATGCAGCAATTGATTGCCGGGGTGTGGGCCGACGTGCTGGGTATTGACAAGCCGGGTATCAATGACGAGTTTGCCGCGTTGGGCGGGGATTCGCTAATTGCGATTAGAGTCATATCCCGCTTAAAAGAATTGCTGAATATGAACCTGGAAGTGAAGCTGATTTTTGAATACAACACCATCGCGCGCTTGGCCGGCCAGATTCAGGTCGTGCAGTCGGCTTTGCAGGTTTCGGCGGTCGATGAAGACGATGAGACTGAATACGAAGGCGGTGTGATTTGACTACAGTCGTCGATTTATTGCGTCAGTTAAACCAGCAAGGCATACGGCTTTACCTGGAGCAGGGCGAGCTGCGCTTTAAAGCGCCCAAAGGTGCGATGACGCCCGAAGTGATGGCGCAATTAAAAGCCAATAAAGCCGAATTGATAGCGCTGTTGCAGCAGGTGGAGGTAAGCCATACGGCTTTGGCCGAGCCGTTAAGCCGTTTTGCCGACTCACCTGCCGTTCCGTTGTCTTTTGCCCAGCAACGGCTTTGGTTTTTGTTTAAGCTGGAAGGCGCTTCGCCTACATACAATATCTTAATGGCGAGCCGTTTGTCGGGCAATTTGGACATTAGTGTTTTGCGCCGCAGTTTTGAATACCTGATTAAACGCCATGAAAGCCTGCGTACTACGTTTAGCGAAAACAGCGACGGCGTCGCGCAGCAATTCATTCATGATGCGCTGGACTTGAAGATGGACGTGGAAGATTTTTCCGCTTATCCGGACAGCCAAAAACAAGCGTTATTAGATCAAGCCAAAAGCAAAATGGCCGGTTCCCGGTTCGACCTTGAGCAGGCTCCGTTATCCCAGGTTATGCTGATCCGTTATGATCAACATGAATGGGTTTTGCTAATGGCGATGCATCATATTATCAGCGATGGCTGGTCCATGGGCATCTTAAGCCGGGAGTTGGGCGCGGCTTATCAAAGCTATATGGCTAACGTTGAACCGGACTTGCCGCCGATCAGCATTAATTACCGGGATTATTCGGTTTGGCAGCAAAGACAACAGCAGAGCGCATCGATTGAACAAGGCGTTAAGCGTTGGTGCCGATTACTGGAAAACAGCGAGTACCGCCTGGATTTGAATACCGGCAAGTCCAGGCCCGAATCGCGCAGTTATCAAGGTTCGACTTGTCCTGTGATGATTGCGCCGGAGTTGAGCAAGCAATTGGAACAGTTGGCCGAAAGCAAAGGTGTCAGCCTGTTTGTGCTGTTGTTGACGGCGTATTTTATTTTGTTGCAGCGTTACAGCGGGCGCAATGATTTACTGGTCGGCACTCAGGCAGCCAATCGCAATGAGCCCGATTTGGAACCGATAGTCGGTTTTTTTATCAATACCATTCCTTTACGGGCGCGCATAGAAGCCAATCCGCGAGTGACTGAGTTATTGGAACAGGTTAATGATTTTTGCCTGAACGCGTTCGATTTACAGTTTGTGCCGTTTGAGCGGCTGGTTGAAGCGCTGAAACCGGAACGGGATTTCGGCACGAACCCTTTAGTGCAGGTGATGTTTCTTTGGCAAAACGCGCCGATTAAGGATATCGCGCTGAAAGGCCTGACGATGCAGCGCGAACCCTTGCAAAGCGAAGCCGCCAAATTCGATTTAACGCTGGAGCTGGGCATGGAGCAAGGCCGGATTCAGGGCGTGTTTGAATACAGCACCGATTTGTTCGATGCGCTAACCGTGGAAAACATGGTGAGCCACTACGCTACGCTGTTGCAGGGGATTGCGCAAAACCCGGATTCGGCGGTTGGCGATTTACGCTTAACTAATAATAATGCCTTACCGAGTATCGGCTTAAACGTTGACGATAAGCAAACCATCGTCAGCGCATTCAATGCCCAGGTAATAAAAACGCCTGATGCAAACGCGCTGAACGACGGCCTGGAAGTTTTAAGTTACCGGCAATTGTCGGACCGGGCCGAGGTTATTGCCCAGCGCTTGCGTTTGTCCGGTATCAAACCCGGTTCAATCGTTGCGATTTATCTGCCCCGGACTAATGACTATCTGGTTGCGATAATCGGCATTTTAAAAGCGGGCTGCGCTTATTTGCCGTTGGAACTGACCTTACCCAAAGCCAGGGTGGATTTTATTTTAAAAGATGCGAAGGTTGCGGCGGTGATCAGTCAGGAACCGGTGTTTAGCGATTATCCGCATATTCAGCGCAACGATTTGCAACAGCCTGTTACTCAACAGGCTGTGCAAACGATACCAGCGCAGGCTCCGGCTTATTTAATCTATACCTCCGGTTCGACCGGCCAGCCCAAAGGCGTATTGATAAGCCATCAATCAGTGCTCGGCTTGGTTCAGTCATTAAACCATGAGATTTACCGGGACAGCCCCAAGGCTATGAATGTCGCGCTGATGGCGTCGTTTATTTTTGACGCATCGGTGCAGCAGATTTTTGCCGCGTTGCTGCAAGGCCATTGTTTGCATATTTGCGATAGCGAGTCGCGGCGCGACGGTCAGGCTTTACTGGGCTATTTGCAAAAACAGGAAATAGAACTGAGCGATTGCACGCCGTCGTTATTGCAGATTATGTTAGAGGCGGGTTTAGCAGAACGTCAGGATTTGCGCTTAAGGCAATTGATCGTCGGCGGCGAGGCGTTGCCTCAGCAGTTGATTGAAATCATAGGCAACAGCCGTCAGGCCGCAAATCTTAAAATCTACAATGTGTACGGGCCGACCGAATGCACCGTGGATGCGACACTGCATGCTGTGGACAATCAGCGCCGATACCGGAGCGCGGCTGTCAGCATCGGAAAATCGCTGGATCATGCGCTGGTGAAAATAGTCGATTGCTATGGGCATCAACAACCCGATGGACTGGCCGGAGAAATTT
Source organism: Methylobacter sp. (assembly GCA_036561025.1). Taxonomy (GTDB): domain Bacteria; phylum Pseudomonadota; class Gammaproteobacteria; order Methylococcales; family Methylomonadaceae; genus Methylobacter_A. The sequence goes on from DATBQB010000042.1 coordinate 91,644, forward strand.
ATATCAGCGGCATCGCGTTGGCGCAAGGTTATTGGCAACAGCCGGCTTTAACCGCAGCGCGTTTTGTACCGGCTGAGCAGGGCCAGCGATACTACAGAACAGGCGATCAGGGCCGGGTTAATCAGCACGGTGAAATCGAGTTTCTGGGCCGCCTGGACGATCAGGTTAAAATTCGCGGCTACCGTATCGAGCTGGGCGAAATCGAGGCGCAGCTAATTCAATATCCCGGCGTTTTGCAGGCCGTCGCCCGAGTCAATAAAGGCGAGTCTGCGGAGATCGTCGCTTACTTGGTTGCACAAAGCCAGCTGAGTGTTGCCGATTTACGAGCGGGTTTGGCTAAGCAACTGCCCGACTATATGATTCCCGCGCATTTCGTGGTGTTGGATAAGCTGCCGCTAAATTCGTCCGGCAAAATAGACAGAAAAGCCTTGCCGAAGTTATCCGAAGCGCAAAGGCTGAGCGATGATTTGGGCGGAGCGCCTAAAGGCGAACGGGAGCAGGCACTGGGTCAAGTCTGGTGTGCCGTCTTAGGCTTGGACAGCATCGGCAGGGACGATAACTTTTTTGCTTCTGGCGGGGATTCCATTAAAGCTCTGCAAATTGTTTCCCGTGTCCGTCAGGCAGGCTGGAAACTGGAAGTTCGTGATTTATTCACCCACTCGTCAATCAGCAAGCTTGCGCCTAAACTTGAAGCGATTAAAGCGGCTCCTGTAGCAGCAGGCAAAGCGGAAGGCGAACTGCCGTTAAATCCGATTCAACAGCATTTCTTTGCAAATCATCGCAGCGAGTTTCATCATTTTAATCAGGCATTTTTGTTAGAAACGAAAGACCTGGATGTGGCCCGGTTAAAACAAGTTTTAACCCAGGTTTGCAACAGCCATGATGCTTTCCGGCTTCGGTTCCAGAATCAGGATAAGCAATGGCGTCAGTTTTACGCGGATACGGAAAGCCTCGAGTTTTCAGAGCTTGATTTAACTTCAACCGAGCAATTAAGCGAACACGCCGGCGAGCTGCAAAAGTCATTCGATCTAAGCACCGGGCCGTTAGTAAAAGCGGTTTACTACCGATTGCCCGATACACACTATCTGTTGCTGGTGGCTCATCATTTGGTCATCGACGGTGTATCGTGGCGGATAATAATGGAAGATTTAAACGATGCTTACGATCAAGGCAGTCAATGGCAAGCGCCCGAACCGACCGCATCGCTTAAGTTCTGGATGCAGCAGTTTCAGCAGCAGGGCGAAAAAATAATTGCCGGGCAACAAGAGTATTGGCTACAGCAGGCATTATCGCCCTGCCTGGACGGCCAGAGCGTGAAGTATAAAGACTTGGATATTGTCAAAATCGAGCTTGACCCCGCTCATAGCGAGCAGTTCTTAACCGGTGTTCATCAGGCTTACACGACAGAAGCCAATGACCTGCTGCTGGCTGCATTGTTACTGGCGTATAGCCAGTGGGAAATGTCGCAAACATTAAGCCTGATCCTGGAAGGCCATGGCCGCGACGTGCTTGAGGATGTCGATGTCAGCCGCACGATAGGCTGGTTTACTACGCGTTATCCGGTTACCTTGGAATACAACGAAAACCAGGATTTGGGGTATTTGATCAAAAGCGTTAAAGAAAGCTTGCGAGCCATTCCCGATAAAGGCGTCGGTTACGGCATGGTGCGCTATATGAATAACGCTGTTGACGGGCAGCAATTTAACGACCCGGCCATCAGTTTTAATTATTTAGGACAATTCGGACAGCACCGGCAAGGCCGGTTTGCATTAGCCAATGAAAGCATCGGCGATATTATTTCTCCCGATGCCGTTCCGCCTTACCTGATTGAGTTCGTCGGCAAACATGTTGCGGAACAACTGTCTTTTGAAATAGCTTATCCTCGCCACCTGTATAGCCGGGAGCGGATAAGCGCTTTTGCGGAAAGTTTTAAACAGTCGCTGGTAAATATCATCGACCATGCCGCCAACTGCGAAACTCAATCCTTAACGCCATCCGATATTGATTACGATGGTTTTGATATAGACCAGCTGGATGATTTTTTGGCACAAATGTAATTTTTGGGTTAACTGTTTAACAAGGTAGAATTCGTTGTTGATGCGTTAGGGATGGAACAAGAAATAAAATACAAAAAACGGCATCATTGCCATGCCGGATCGCTCGTCTTTACACACAAATGTCTGCGAGACGCCGTCATCCCGGCAGGGATTGCCGGGATCCACGACTGCAAGGATGCAGGAGGTAGAGCAACGCAGGAGCAGTTGCCGAGAAGCCATGGATGGCTGCCGAAGCTGGCAACAAGCCTTGCGATGCGGAATTGCTTAGCTCAATCAAGCTTTCACATCCTTGTGTTCTGGTTTCCGGCAATCCCTGCCGGAATGACGCGCTTTTCAATACTTGTGTATAACGATGAGCGCCGGAGCGTGGGAACGATAGTTGGGTATAATTTATTATCACATCCCTTATTAAGTTAAATAAATGAGATTTTCGTTTTGAATATAGATAAACAAAATGTAGCAAATATTTATCCGCTAACACCTTTACAGGAAGGATTTTTATTTCACGCCTTGTCTAGTCAGGATGATTCCTATATTCAGCAAATTGCCTATTTATTAAAAGGGCGATTCGATCGGCAGCGCTTTTCTCAGGTATGGGGCAAGCTGTTTGAGCGTCATGAAATTTTAAGGGGATTGTTTTTTCATACCGGCGCAGAGCGGCCTTTGCAGGTGATTTTGAAAAAACAGCAGCCGGTTTTCGACAGCATCGATCTTCGCCATTTACCGGAGCAGGAACAGCTACAGCGGCGGCAACAGATTAAATCGCGCGATAGAAAGCGCGGTTTTCATCTGAACCGGGATTGTTTGATGCGGTTTACGTTGTTGCAGTTGGCGGACGATTTAACCGAAGTTATTTGGACGCATCATCATATTATTCTGGACGGTTGGTCTTTGGGTATTTTGCTATCCGAATGCACCGCGCTTTACCAGGATATCAATACCGAATTGGCGCATACGGTACCGTTTTCAAATTACGTAAAATGGCTGGAGAAAAAGGATAAGCAACAAGCGTTGGATTTTTGGCAAAGCTACTTGGCGGATTATCAGGATGAAGTGAAGTTGCCGTTTACTTCGGAGTATCAAGCTACCGAATCGGATCGCTTAAGAGCCGGCTTTACTTTGCCGGAGTCGACTTTTAAAGGGATTCAACAATTATCCAAGAATGTGCAGGTTAGCTTAAACAGCATATTACACGCAGCTTGGGGACTTTTATTAGCGCATTACAACGGTTCGGAAGATGTCGTTTTCGGAACGACGGTATCCGGCAGGCCTGCAGAGATTGATCATGTTGAGCAGATTGTCGGCTTATTTATCAATACCATACCTGTCAGGGTTTCGTTGTCGCCTACGCTAACCGTCAGGGAATTGTTAGTGCAGATTCAGGATCGGGCCATACAGGCAGAGCCGCATCATTATTCACCGCTGTCCACCATTCAAGCGCAGCATCCGTTACAGAATCGTTTAATCAGCACCCATGTCACCCTGGAAAATTTCCCGCTGGATGAACGCTTTAAAAAAATGTCCGAAGCCGATGATGCCGACTTGAGCGTTCAGGCGAATGAAGTGGTTGAACGTACGCATTATCCTCTGGACATTCAGTTCTTGCCTGCTGAGCATGGTATTAAGGTGCAAATGGCTTATAGCTCGGATTATCAAGCGGATATGCATAAGTTGATACAGGCGCATTTGTGCCAGATTCTGCTGCAAATGACGCAAAATCCCGAGCTTGAATTATCAAAGGTTTCGTTAATAGACGATCAAACCTGGCAAAAAATTATCGGACAAACCGAGAGAGCTTTACAGCAATTTCCTTTCGACCCGTTATTGCACCGTTTCGATTTAGCGGCTGCCGCAGCGCCTAATGCGATTGCGTTGGTGTATGAGGATCGACAATTAACTTATGCCGAGCTAAACGGCTATGCGAACGACGTTTGCAGACGTTTGTATGCCAGCGGTTTAAAAGCGGAAAATTTTGTCGGGCTGTGTTTTGAACGCTCTGTTGAAATGGTGGTTGCCATTTTGGGCGTGTTAAAGGCGGGCATGGTTTACGTGCCGATGGATCCGAGTCTGCCTGAGCAACGCATGCGTTTTATGGCCGAAGATTCCGGAATAAAAATGCTGCTGACCAGCCCGGACGAAGTCGTTAAGCTGGCCTCCGTAGCACCTCAGTTGCAGGCGGTTTCGTTGGCGGAGTTAAGCTGCATCGTTTCAAATTCGTCGGTGTCAAACTGGCAGGTGAGGCCCGATAGTCCGGCTTATGTTATTTATACCTCGGGCTCGACCGGGCAGCCCAAAGGGGTGTTGGTCAGTCATGGCAATATGGCCAGGTTGTTCTCAGGAACCGATACGCTGTTTGATTTTAATGCCGATGATGTCTGGTGCTTGTTCCATTCCTATGCGTTCGATTTTTCAGTCTGGGAAATTTGGGGAGCGTTGGCTTATGGGGGCCGTTTAGTTATCGTGCCTTACTGGATAAGCCGTTCTCCGGAAGATTTTCATGCGCTGCTAAAAAAAGAACGCGTTACGGTGCTTAACCAGACGCCGACGGCATTTAAACAGTTGATCGATACCGACCGGCAAAACGACGTAAAACTGACTGACCTGCGCTATGTGATTTTTGGCGGCGAAGCGCTGGAATTCAAACAGTTGACGTCATGGTTCGAAGCTTATGGAGAAAGACCTCAGTTAGTGAATATGTACGGCATTACCGAAACCACCGTGCATGTGACTTTTAAAAAGATTAAGCCCGAACAGGCAGGGTTGCAATGCAGTCTTATCGGTAAGCCATTGCCCCATTTATCCGTTTATGTATTAAATCGATACGGCCAGTTGACAGCGCCGGGAGTGCCTGGAGAGCTGTATGTCGGCGGCGCCGGAGTTTGCTTGGGCTATTTGAACAGACCCGAATTATCCGCACAGCGCTTTGTCCATTTGCCGCAATTGCAGCTAGACACATTGTTCTATCGCACTGGGGACTGCGGCCGTTACCTGGACAATGGCGAACTGGACTATTTATGCCGCTTGGATCAACAGGTGCAGTTTCATGGCTTTCGTATTGAACTGGGAGAAATAGAGCAGGCGATGCTGCGCCAACCGCTGATTGAGCAAGCCGTCGTGATGATGCTTGAGAACGCACAGTCGCAACAAATTCTGGTGGCGTATTACAGCACTAGTACAGCGGAGGCAATAAAGACCGCTGATTTAAGAGCGCCTTTGGCAAAGCTGTTGCCTCTTTACATGATTCCCGGCTTTTTTGTGCATTTGCCGCAGTTTCCGTTAACGGCCAACGGCAAGGTGAATCGGCAGGCTTTACCCGCTCCCGAACTGGAACTGGACGAGCCGTTTTTAGAGGCGAATACTTCGCAAGAGCAGGTATTGGTTGAGGTTTGGCAAAAGCTGCTGCAGCAAAGCAGTGTCGGGATAAAAGATGATTTCTTTGCGTTGGGCGGCGATTCGATTCAGGCGATTCGGGTGGTGTCTCAATTGCGCAAACAGGGTTACCGGATTGAAGTGCAGGACTTATTCCGTTATCCGACCATACAGGCCTTGGCGCCTCAGTTAAAAGCGCTTACTGAGCAGAAAAAAACGCGAAGTGTCAGCGGCGATATTCAGTTGACCCCGGTTCAGCATTGGTTCTTTGAACAGCAAGGCCAGCAGGCGCATCATTTTAATCATACCGCGTTATTGGAAGCCCGTTCCGGCAACTGGCAGATCCGGTATTTGGAACAGAGCTGGAATCGGCTATTGCAACATCATGAAGCTTTACGCAGCTGTTTTTATGTTGATCAGAGCGGGGTTAAGGCCGCTATCCTGCCGGAAGATCAGCTGCAAATCGAAGTAGAAACCGTCTCGTTAATGGCCGCAGTCGATGTTGAAGCGGCTATGATCGAGCATGCCGCTTTATTGCAACAGGGTTTTGTCCTGGATAAAGCGCCATTAATCCGGCTGGTGGTTTATCAGTGCCCGTCTGCGGATCGATTATTGATTGTCGTGCATCACTTACTGATCGACGGCGTTTCCTGGCGTATTTTGTTGGAAGATTTTAGCGCCTTGTATGATGCGTTAAGCAACGGCGATCAATACGCGTTACCCGAGCAAACCGACAGCTATGCCGACTGGGCGGAAGGCTTGCTGGAATACAGCCGCCGGCAATCCTTGCTCGACGAGCTGCCGTATTGGACGGCGCAATTGGAGCGCAACAGCGCACCAGACTGGGCCGGAAAACACTGTTGTTATCGGGATGCAGTCAATAGCCAGGCGCAGTTAAGCGCGGAAGAAACGCAGCAGTTATTGCAGCAAGCCAATGCCGCTTATAACACAAGCGTTGAAGAGCTGTTGCTGGCGGCTTTGATTCCTGCGCTGGAGTCTTGGGCGGGACTGACGCGGTCTGTCTTATTGCTGGAAGGCCACGGACGGGAACCCGTGCTAACCGGGCTGGATGTCAGCCGGACTGTGGGCTGGTTTACGTCGTTATACCCGTTTGTGTTGGATAAAGCCTTGGGACGCGATCTAGGCTATCAAATCAAAACCGTTAAAGAGCGTTTGCGCCAACTGCCTAATAAAGGCATCGGTTATGGCGTGTTGCGTTATTTAACGCCTGCCGAGTTACGCGCCGGTGCCGGTTTGGAATTCGAGCCGGATTTGGTGTTTAACTATTTGGGGCGATTCGATAGGAGCGATGACGCTGGATTGTATCAGGCGCTAAGCAATGATGTCGGGGCCGCTGTTTCAGGGCAAGGGCTTAGGCCGTGCGCGCTGGAATTGAGCGCGATGGTGCTGGCGGACCGGTTATGCATCGATTGGCGTTACGACAAACACCAGTTTAGCGACGAATCGATGCAGAGCTTGGCCGGGCTTTATACGGCTAGCTTGAGAGAATTGATCAATCATTGTTTGAGACAAACAACGCAAGCCATCACGCCGTCCGACTTGACTTATAGTGACTTGAGCCTGGATGAGTTGGATGATTTCTTTGTAACGCATCGGGACAACTTAAGCGATGTATGCCCGTTAACTCCGATGCAACAAGGCATGCTGTATCACGCTTTACGCGAAACCGACTCGACGGCTTATCACGAGCAGATCAGCTTTACGTTGCAAGGCGAACTGGACACAGAATCTTACCGCAAGGCTTGGGATAAGCTGGTTTCGCGTCACGGCATTTTGCGCACGGTGTTCGTCGATAACAAAACCCAGGATGCCTTGCAGGTCGTGCTAAAGCATGCAGCTTCGGCATTTGAAATTGAAGATTGGTCGGCAAGTCCGCAAAATACCTTAGAGCGGTACTTACAAGCGGATTTGGCCGATCGATTTAAGCTGGCTGAATATCCTCCGGTGCGGGTTAAGTTGATTAAGTTGGCTGGACAGCGCTGGCACTTGGTTTGGAGCTTTCACCATATTTTGTTGGATGGTTGGAGCGTTGGCGTGCTGATGGATGAGATGGCGCAACTTTATCAAGCCATACTGCAAAATAGCGAAGCCAAACTACCGGCTTCACCTCCTTTCAGCGATTATCTGCAATGGCTGAAACAACAGGATTCACAAGCGGCCGGCCGGTTTTGGGAAAACTATTTAGACGGTTACAGCGAGTTGGCTTCGTTGCCTCATTATGCCGGGCAACAGGCAAAGCAAACTGAGTTTAAACAGCCTTTGCCGTTTGACTTGCCGGAACAGCTGCAACAGGCCGCCAAACATTATAAGGTCACCGTTAATGCATTGATTCAGGCGGCTTGGGGCATATTGCTGGGGCGGTATAACGATCGCCGTGATGTGGTGTTTGCGACGGTGGTATCAGGCCGTCCCAGTGCCATTGCCAATATAGACCGGACGGTGGGTTTGTTGATTAATGCTGTGCCGGTGCGGGTGAGTTTTGCCGAGTCGGAGCCGGTTTCGGATTTGTTGACCCGTTTGCATCAACATAATAGCGACAGCCAAGCCTATCAATTTTTGCCGATGGCTGAGAGTCAGCCGAAACAGGGTGCGCCGGATCATCTGCTGGTTTTTGAAAACTACCATTTACAAACCAGCGGCGAAGACAATCAATCCGAACTTGCTGTGACCGACGTGCAGACCCGTGAGCAAACCAACTATGATTTGACGATGGTGGTTAGCCCAGGGCAGCACTGGCAGCTGACCTGTTTATATAATCAAGCGCGTTATGCGGATCATTATATGCAGCAGGTGGCGCAGCATTTTATGGCCTTGTTAAGCGGGTTGGCGAGCCAAGCCGATCAAACTATCGATAGCTTGGAGATGTTAAGCGCTGAAGAGCAGACACAGTTGATGCAACGTAGTGTTGGTGTAACGCAAGCGTTGCCGGAACAGGATTTAGCCGGCTTGTTTGAACAAACCGTGCAGCATTACGGCCGGCAGATTGCATTACGTGGCGAAGAGGCCAGTTACAGTTACGCCGAGTTGAACGCCCAAGCCAATCGTCTTGCGCATCGCTTAGTGTCTAGCGGGGTTAAGCCGGGCGATATAGTAGCGATTGCATTGCCGCGATCCTGTATGCGCATTATTGCGGTACTTGCGGTCATTAAAGCGGGCGCGGCGTATCTGGGCTTGGAGCTTGATACGCCTGCACAACGCGTACAGGGACTGTGCGATGATGCGGGTGTGCGTTTGCTGATACAGCAAGGCGTATTCGATCTGACCGGCGTCACAAGCTTCGATCCTTATCTGGAAATACAGCAAGCTGCCAATGAAGATAATTTGCGCTTGGCTGTTCCGTTTTCCGCAATTGCTTATATCTCGTATACGTCGGGTTCTACCGGCGAGCCTAAAGGCGTTTGCGTCAGCCAGCATAATGTCATTCGTCTGGTCATCAATAGCGATTTTGTATCGATTAGTGCCGAGGACAGGTTTTTGCATTTTGCGCCGCTATCGTTCGATGCCTCTACACTTGAGATATGGGCGCCTTTGCTTAACGGCGCGGGGTTGTCGGTAATAGAGCAGCCACAGCCGAGTTTGCAGCAATTAGGGACTTTTATTAAGCAGCACGGCATTAGCATTCTTTGGTTGACTGCGGGTTTATTCCAGCAGATGGTGGACGAGCAACTTGAGGATTTGGCCGGAGTTAAGCAATTGCTGGCTGGCGGGGATGTGGTTTCAGCCGAGCATGTACGCAGATTGCTGAATCGATTTCCCGATACGACGTTTATTAACGGCTACGGGCCGACTGAAAATACCACGTTTAGTTGTTGCCAACGCGTGACCAAAGACACGCCTTTGGCGGCGAGCGTGCCGATTGGCAAGGCCATAACCAACTCGGAAGCGTGGGTGCTGGATAAGCAATTACGCTTGCAACCGGTAGGGGCTATCGGCCAGCTTTATGTGGCAGGCGCGGGGGTCGCTTACGGGTATTATCGAAAGACGAAACAAACTGCGGCGGTATTTATTCCGCACCCTTATACTAAAGAGCCGGGTAAAATGCTGTACCGCACCGGAGACCAGGTCAGCTTAAAGGCTGACGGCAGCATCGAATTTATGGGCCGGGTCGATCAGCAGTTTAAAATTAGAGGTTATCGAATCGAAGCGCAGGAAGTCGAGGCCGCAATCAAGGCGCATGATTCGGTGCAGGATGTGCTGGTGCATGTCGTAAAAGATGCCTCTGGAGATAAAGCCTTAGCGGCTTATGTTATCGTTAAGCAAGGGCGGTTATTCGATCAGGATGAGCTGATCGCTGAAACCGCAAGCCGGTTGCCGCGTTATTTAATGCCTGATTTATGGCTGGAAATTAATGCGTTCCCGTTGAATAAAAACGGCAAAGTCAATCGGGCGTTATTACCCGATCCTTTTAGCGGATTAGTGCAGACGCAGAGGGTTGCGCCCCGCAATGAAGCAGAGCAGGCTTTACTGGCAATTTGGCAGCAGGTATTGAACATCGAGAACATCGGCGTGACGGACGACTTTTTCCGTTTGGGCGGACACTCGTTAAAAGCGACTCAAATTGTCTCGTTAATACGTAAACAACTGGGTTTGGAAGTGCCTTTAAAATTGATTTTTGAGGCGCCTACCATTGCCTTGTTAGCTGAAAAAATCCAAGATTTGGAAAAGGTCGATAAGGCCGCGCCGAAACTGGTTAAGAGAGATCGTAGTCAACAAAAAGTTGTGTGAACTTGAAAACAGCAGTTGTCCACGAAAAACACGAAAGGCACGAAACAAATCAGTATGTTTTTTTGATTTAACTATTCACTCTTTGGGTGGCGGTTTACAGTTTGGTATCTCATTGAATATTTTCGTGCTTTTTGTGCCTTTCGTGGACAAAACGCTTTTTAGGGTGAACGGAAGTAATAAAATAATAAGGGCTTACAGTGATAATTTTAGGTTTGGCAGGTGGTTTTGATCCGGTGTACGAATCGTATTTCGATTTTGGCGCCGATTTATTGCATGATGCGGCAGCGGTCATTATTAAAGATGGCGAGGTGGTTGCCGGGATAGAGGAAGAACGCTTAAACCGGATTAAGCATACCAACAAAATCTGGCACTCGGCGGTACGGTTTTGCCTTGAACAGGCCAATACCACATTAGAGGATCTCGACCAGATCGCTATCTATGTGAGCGAGCCTTTTTTGGACGAGTCGCTTAAGCAGTTACGCCTGATCAAATCCGAAATGGCTGCGGTTGCAGACGGACGCGCCATGTACCAATACCTGTTCAAGCGCGAGTTTGGCATTGATGTGCCGCGAGAGAAGTTTACTTTCGTTAACCATCATTTGGCCCATGCGGCCACGGCTTATTATATGTCGGGTTATCAGCAAAGTCTGGTGCTGACCATTGACGGTTCGGGCGACAATGTTTCGACCACGGTGGTCGATGTCCAGGGCAATACGTTCAATACCTTGATGACCAAGCCGGTGCAGCAATCGCTAGGCTTTTTTTATTTGGATGTGATCCGTTTTCTGGGGTATCAAATCTTCGATGAATACAAAGTAATGGGCTTGGCGCCTTATGGCGATGCCGGCCGTTTTACTCAAAAGCTGTCCAGCTTTTACACTTTGCTGCCCGATGGCGATTACACATTGCACCGCGAAAAAATCGTCAGCTTATATGAAGATTTAGCGCCAAGGCATGGCGATCAAGCGTTCGAACAAATACATAAAGACTTGGCCGCCGCGTTGCAACTGGCGCTGGAAACGATTGTGATGCATATGCTCAGGCATTTCCAGCAAGCGACCGGGCATCAGCGATTGGCCTTGGCCGGCGGGGTGGGGCAAAACAGCAGCATGAACGGAAAAATCATGCAGTCGGGCCTATTCAAGCAAGTGTTCGCGCCTTCTTTTGCCGCCGATTCCGGTTGCGCTTTTGGCGCAGCAATGTATGCAGCCCATCAAAGCCAGCCAGCCTTGCCTTTTAAACGAATCGAACACGCTTACTGGGGCTCGCCGGTCTTGGCCGGGGATGACTTATATCAAACGCTGGCAAAATGGCAGCAGTTTGTAACGATAGAAAAAATGGATAACCGCGCCGACCGGGTCAGCGATTTAATGATCGCGGGCAAGGTAATCGGCTGGATGCAGGGGCGATCCGAGTTCGGCCCCAGGGCTTTGGGCAATCGCAGCATTATTGCCGATCCGCGGCTAGGTTCGCATAAAGAAACCATCAATGCGATGATCAAGATGCGCGAAAGTTACCGGCCTTTTGCACCGTCGGTATTGGAAGAATATGTGTGCGATTTTTTTGAGGTGCCTGACGGTGAGAAGGACTTTCCGTTCATGTCTTTCGTGTTGCCGGTAAAACAAGCGCACCGGGAACAATTGGCGGCTATCACTCATGTCGACGGCAGCGCCAGACTGCAAACGGTAAGTAAAATCCATAACCCGGAATATTGGCAATTAATCGATACATTCAGGCAAAAAACCGGCGTGGCGCTGCTGCTGAATACTTCATTTAATAATCACGCCGAACCGATTGTCGATAGCGCCGACGATGGGGTCGTGTGTTATTTGACGTCCGGCCTGGACTATCTGGTGGTCGGCGATTATTTAATCACTAAACGCAGTTGGGGCGAGGCCGAGTTAAATACTTTAATACCCGCATTGCCTAAAGCCGCGCGCTTGATTCAGGAAGATTGTTACCGGGATAACCAGCACCGATCCGTGCAAAGCCATATCGAATGGAATTATGGCGGAAGCTCGCGTCACATCATACCGAACAGCTTGCACCGGATTTTACAATTGGCCGATGGCGTCACGCCGCTAGAGACATTAATCGCGAAGGCCGGTGCCGAAACCGGCGTGTACGAGCCATTGCTGGAATTATGGTCGTCGCGATTTATCACCTTAACACCGCAATCGGCTATCTAAGAGCATAACCATGAACGTAGCGCCACAGGAAGATCAGCAAGCTTATTACTTCCCGATGTCTTTTGCGCAGCAGCGTTTATGGCTGTTTCAGCAAATGCAGCCGGACAGCGCGGCTTATAACATAACCGGCGCTTTGCGGTTAACAGGGGCTTTGGATATTGCGGCGCTGGAGAGCGCCTTGCAGCAAATTGTGCAACGGCATGAGATTCTGCGCACCACGTTTCGCCAAGTTCAGGGCGAGCCGAGCCAGTGGGTAGAACCCGGCGCAAAATTGATTTTGGAGCAGCAGGTATTGGCAAAAGCCGGCTTGGACGAACAATTACAAGTCTGTCGCGATCTGGCGGCGCAGTTAGCGGATTTTGTGTTTGACCTGGAAACAGGGCCGCTGATGAAGCTGCAACTCTTAACCTTGTCCGAGGGTGAATATGTGTTGCTGTCCGTCGTGCATCATATTATCTCCGACGGCTGGTCTATGGGCGTGTTTGTCGACGAATTAATGAAGCTCTATGCGTCCAGCCAACAAGGACAGTCGGTAACTAGTCTGCCCGAACTGGAAATCCAATATGGCGACTATGCGCTATGGCAGCGCGAATGGTTTACCGGCGACATTCGGGTGCAGCAAATGGACTATTGGCAAAAGCAACTGGCCGGAATGCCGCCTTTAATTTCATTGCCGACCGATTATTCGCGCCCACCTGTACAGCGTTTTCAGGGCGCAACGACAATGCTTCAGCTTTCAGTGCAAACTACCGTTGCACTGAAGACATTGGCGAGCCGGGAAAATGCAACCATGAATATGGTGCTGTTAACCGTCTATTTTCTGTTGCTGCATCGATACAGTCAGGAGCAGGATTTGGTTGTCGGCACGCCCGTTGCCAATCGCAATCAGCATGAGCTGGAACCTTTAATCGGTTTTTTTGTGAATACCCTGGTTTTGCGAACCCACATTGAGCCGCACTTGAGTTTTCGCGCGTTGTTGCAGCAGGTTAAAGCAATGACCTTGGCGGCATTCGAACATCAGGATTGCCCTTTTGAGCAGATAGTCGATCAGCTAAAACCCGAACGCAGTTTAAGTTATTCTCCGTTGATCCAAACCTTATTTACTTATCAAAATGCGCCTGAACAAGTCTTTGAATTGCCCGGCGTCAGCATCAGCCATTTACAATTGCAGCGGGACAATGCGCAGTTCGACCTGGCCTTAATGGCTTCGGAAAATGCCCACGATATCAGTCTGGAATTTGGTTATAACACCGACTTATTCAAGCCCGAAACCATTGACTCATTGGCGCATCATTTTGTTAATTGCTGTCAGGCGGTTTCGCTTAACCCCGAGTTAAAGCCTGGGACGATTCCGTTAATGGAACCTAGCGAATATCACACCGTGCTGGAAGCCTGGAATCAAGGGCATACGGTTGAGCTAAAAGAAAACAGCGTAATGGCGGCGATTGAACGGCAGATGCAGTTGCATCCCGAGGCCATTGCGGTTGTCTGCCAAGAGCAGTCATTGACCTATGCCGATCTGGCCAACCGATCCCGGCATATCGCTCAATTACTGGTGAATGCCGGAGTAACAGAGGGCGATCTGGTCGGTCTTTGCCTTGAACGCAGCGTCGATATGCTGGCGGCTATGTTGGCGATTATTAAGGCCGGGGCGGCCTACGTGCCGATGGATCCTTATTACCCGGAACAACGGCTTAAGCTAATGGTCGAGGGCGCCGGCATTAAGCATCTGGTGTCGCAAAAGCATTTAGCTCCCGGTCTGGTTAATCTCCAGCAAGATAATCCGTTAGCGTTGTATTTTATTGAAGATATGCTGGCCGCTGACCCTGTTCAAGTTGATTTGCCGAAGGTAAAGGGCGAGCAACTGATTTATATGATTTTTACTTCCGGTTCGACCGGCGTTCCGAAAGGGGCGGCGGTTCAACACAACAGCTTCGCCAATCTGGTGTTGAATTGGTACGTTTCTCACTATGGCTTGCAAGAAGCCAAATCAACCTTGGTTTGTACATCTTTAAGTTTCGATTTAACGCAGAAAAACTTTTTTGCGCCTTTGGTGGTCGGCGGCACGTTATATCTTTACGGCCAGCGGGAGTACGATCCTTTAGTAATCGTTAATTTGATTGATCAATATCGAATCGGCTGGATCAATACCACGCCCAGCGCTTTTTATCCGCTCACCGATATTGCGGCAGACCAGTTAGGACGCCTAAGCTCATTAAAGTATGTGTTTCTGGGCGGGGAGACTATAGCCTTGGGCCGTATGCGGCCGTGGCTGGATTCGGCCAAGCAAACCACGCGAATCGTCAATAGTTACGGGCCGACCGAATGCACGGATGTGTGCATGTACTTTACTATCGATCCTGTCGATGAGTATTTAGACAAAACCGTTCCGTTGGGCGGCGCTATTGATAATGCCCGGCTGTATGTCGTCGATGAAGCTTTGAATCCTTTGCCGTTCGGTTTGCCGGGCGAGTTATGTGTGGGGGGATTAGGCGTTGGCGTCGGTTATTTGAACGACAAGGCGCGTAGCGCGGAATATTTTTTGCCGGATCCTTTTGCTAATCAATCAGGGGCACGACTGTACCGAACCGGCGACCAAGTAAAGTTCACACGGGAACAGGGCTTTGAGTTTCTGTGCCGTACCGATCATCAGGTTAAAGTCAGGGGCTTTCGCATTGATTTGGGTGAAATCGAATTGACATTGAGTTCGCATCCGGCAATCAAGGAGGCCGTGGTAACCGCCCTTAAGAGTGACGAGCAAGACGGCTATTTAACTGCTTATCTGGTGATGCAGAATGAATGGCTGGAGTTGACGGAGATACGCGATTATCTGGCGGAACGATTGCCGCATTATATGGTGCCGCAAAAATGGCTGGTCTTGGACAAACTGCCGTTAACGCCCAGCGGTAAAGTCGACCGTCGAGCTTTGCCTTCTGCCGTTGAAGAACTGGTTGATCAATGCGGTCAGTTACAAGCGCCTGAAAATGAAATAGAGGAAGCGCTGTTGCATATTTGGCAACGGGTTTTGTTGACGACTGAGATCGGCACAGAACAGAACTTCTTCGATTTGGGCGGGCATTCTTTAAATGCCACGCAAATCGTCAGCCGCATCAAACAGGAATTTAACCTGGATATGCCCATGCGGGTCATCTTTGAGAAACCCACCATCAAGCAACAATCCGACTGGATATTTACCGCTCAGTTTAATGCCCTTGATGATGAAGAACAGGAACGGATGCTCGATGAATTGGCTCAGTTATCGGATGATGAACTGGTTCGCTTATCGAATGATGAACTGGATTCTTTGATATAGAGCAGTTTGGTTTATGGCTAATCAACAAGACAAACTAGGGCAATTAACGCCCGCCCAAAAAGCCCTGTTATTAAGAAAAATAGCGGCTAAAAGCAAAGGGGTTGAATCCAAACTTACGGTGCCAGTCAGGGCAGCGGGATGTTCAGTGCCGATGACTTCCTCCCAGCAGCGCTTGTGGTTTTTGCAGCGTTATACCGGATCGAGCAGTTTGTACAACATGCCGGTTTTTTTACGTTTGCAAGGCGCGCTTAATCAGCGGGCCATGGAAAAGGCATTTGCGAACGTTTTCCAAAGGCATGAGCTATTAAGAGCGTCTTTTTACCAGACCGATGAGGGCGTTTTTCAGCAGTTCAAGGACACTGAACCGTTTAAGTTGAACATGGACGATTTGACCGGCAGCGATCTGCAACCGCAACGTTTGCAAGCTGTGCCGCAAGAGCTGGCGGATTACTCGTTTGACCTGGAGCAGGGCGAGTTAATCCAATTGCGGCTGATTAAATTGGCAGAAGACGATTATGTGTTGGCGACCTGCGCGCATCATATTATTACCGACGGCTGGTCGATTAATGTGTTTATGCGGGATTTTGCCGCTTTTTATCAGGCCGAATTAACTAACGCAGCGCCTGTTTTGCCTGTTTTACCGATTCAGTTTGGCGATTATGCGGTCTGGCAGCAGCAGGTTTTAGATTCCGATTCAGGCGCGGAAGATTTAGCATTTTGGCTAGAATATTTAAAAGATGCGCCTAATTTTTTAGAGTTGCCGACCGACTTTAAACGCCCGAAGACAGCACGGCATCAAGGCGCGCTGTATGAATTTACTATTGACCCGGTTTGCAAACAGCAGCTTTTAGCCTTAGCGAGAACTCAGCAAGTATCCGTGTTTGTTTTATTGCTGAGCGCATTTGCCGTTTTGTTGGCGCGCTATTCAGGCCAGAGCAAAGTATTGATAGGTACGCCTTTTGCCGGACGAAATTATAAAGAATTGGAAGACTTGATCGGTTTTTTTGTTAACAGTTTACCGATTAAAGCCGAGTGTTCAGGTAAGCAATCATTTATTGAGCTGTTGCAACAGACTCAGCAGTCTTTTTTGGCGGTCAGCAGCCACCAGCAAATGCCGTTCGAGAAAATCGTAGAGGCGATTCAACCGGAACGGAATGAATCGTATAGCCCTTTGTTTCAGGTCATGTTTACTTACATCAATGAGGCGGCTAATGCGAATGCTTTAGCTGATTTATCGGTGCAGATGATCCCGGCGGCAAGAACCAGCGCAAAATTCGATTTAACTTTGTCGATAGAAGAGCGGGGTGAGCTTTTAACCGGATTGTTCGAGTACGATACCGATTTGTTCGCACAAGCCGGCATAGAAAAGATGATGTCGGCTTACCTGAATATTCTTCGGGCTGTCGTGTTAAAACCGGATGCTTTAATTGAAACGATAGACTTGCTGTCGGCAGAGGACTATCAGAGCATTGTTTACGATTGGAACGATTGCCGGACTGAGTTTCCTCGGCAACTGACGGTTCCGCAGCATTTCCAATTGCAGGCTGAAATGCGGCCCGATCAAATTGCGTTGATTCATGGCGAGAGGCGGTTAACGTACCGGCAATTAAACGAACAGGCCAATCGACTGGCGCATGTGCTGATTGAGCATGGCGTGGTCGAGGGGGACTTTGTCGCCCTGTATTTGGAACGCGGCTGTGATTGCGTGATCGCGATGTTGGCGACCTTAAAAGCCGGGGCGGCTTATTTGCCTTTGGATTTGGCCTATCCTTTGGAGCGGTTAGCGATAATGCATCGGCAAACGGATACGGCGATGATCCTTACGCAAGAGTCTTTGCTGGAAAAAGCGCAAGTATTCGGGCAAGTTAACCTGCTGGCGTTGGATCGGTTGGACATGCAGCATTATCCAATTGTAAACCCTGCGCATAGAGGTTATGCCAATGCCTTGGCTTATGTGATGTATACCTCCGGCTCTACCGGCATCCCCAAGGGTATCGCTATTGAGCATGCATCGATCAGCCGCTTGGTTTTGAATACTAATTATGTTGACCTGGAACCGGCGGATTGCATTGCCCAAGTCAGTAATACCGCATTCGATGCCGCGACTTTTGAAATTTGGGGAGCGCTGTTGAATGGCGCCGGTCTGGTAATCGCCGACCGGGACATTAGTTTGGCGGTGGATGAATTCGTCGGCTTTCTGCGCGGTCAAAAAATCTCCGTGTTGTTTTTAACAACCGCCTTGTTCAATCAAATTGTGCAGCAGCAGACCGATGCTTTTGCCGGCTTGCGCTATCTGTTGTTTGGCGGCGAACTGGTCGATCCGGAACAGGTTAAAAAAGTATTGAAGCACGGTAAACCGGAGTATTTTTTACATGTTTACGGGCCTACCGAGGGCACCAGTTTTTCTTCCTGGTATGAGATTGAATCGGTTAGCGATAGAGCGCAAACAGTACCGATTGGTTCTGCGCTTGCCAATACCCGGTTATATGTGTTGGATGCGGCGTTAAAACCGGTACCTGAAGGAGTTAGCGGCGAGCTTTATATCGCCGGCGAAGGCTTGTCGCCGGGTTATTTAAATCAACCTTCGGAAACGGCTGCCAAATACGTACCGGACGTTTTTTCCCGGCAACCGGGCGAGCGCATGTATCGCAGTGGCGATATAGTCCGCTGGAATAACAACGGGATGATTGAGTTTGTCGGCCGCGTCGATCTCCAAGTTAAAATCCGGGGGTTCCGGATTGAGCTGGGTGCAATAGAAACGGCGATCAATGCTTATCCTGCGATTAAGCAAAGCTATGTGCGGGTTAAGGACATTGCCGGGCAAGGCAAATGCCTGATTGCTTATTTCAGTTGCATGGCGCAGCAACAGGTGGATGTGCAGGCATTGCGTTTGTACTTGCAATCGGCTTTGCCCGAGTACATGGTGCCGGCGGCTTTGGTGGCTATGCCTGATTTGCCGTTGAACCCGAATGGCAAGATCGACGACAAAGCTTTGCCTGAGCCGGGCGCAGATGATTATCAACAAACAGCTTCGGAAACGCCTGCGACCGATACGGAAATTAGACTGGCCGCGTTATGGCAAACTTTACTAGGTGTTCAGGTTAACCGCGACAGCGATTTCTTTTTATTAGGCGGACATTCGTTATTAGCCATGCAGTTGGCTAACCGTATTCAAAACGAGTTTGCGGTTAAGCTCCCGGTGAGGGAATTGTTCGATAAATCGACTTTGCGGAAACAGGCCAAGGCCATTGAGGACAGTGGGCAAGATGTAGCGCTGGGGCTAAAGCCCGCAGCCAAAGCGGATGATTATCCGTTGTCATTTTCTCAGGAACGTCTGTACTTTTTGCAGCAGCTGTATCCGGACAGCAGCGCCTACAACATGGTCACTGCGTTGAAAATAACCGGGCCTTTGGAGGTCGATTGCTTGCAGGCTTGCCTTGACCGGATTATCAGTCGGCACAGTGTCTTAACCACTATTTTCCTGCTGAAAAATGCGCGGCCAAGACAAAAAATTCTCGATGTTTCGCAGTTGCAGATTGAACGACTGGACTGGTCGGATGACGAATCGCAGACGCAACAAATCAAGCTGGAGCAATTGCTGGCGCAAGAAACAAATCATGTGTTCCAGTTGGATTGTTTGCCGTTGATTCGAATTCAGATGGTAAAAATGGGGCCGCAAGATCATGTGCTGATCATTAATAACCATCACATTATGTCCGATGGCTGGTCGCAAGGCGTGTTTATGAAAGAGTGGCTGAGCTTGTATCAAGCCGCTACTTTAGACATGCAAGCAGAGTTGTCTGCTCTATCTGTGCAGTATGTGGATTATGCTGTTTGGCAACGGCAGTTGCTGGATTCTGAACGGCTGGAACAACTGCTATCGTATTGGCGGATAATGCTGGCCGACATGCCGCCCGCTTTAAATTTACAGACGGATTTTGCACGCCCCGCAGTGCAAACGTTTAGTGCGCAAAGCGAAGCATTCAGTCTGGATGCCGAGCTGACTCTGGCGTTAAATCAACTTGCCGAGCAACAGCATTGCTCTATTTTTGTGTTGCTGCTGGCCGGGTTTAATTTGTTTTTGGCGCGTTACAGCGGCCAATATGACTTTGCGGTGGGCACGCCTGTCGCCAATCGCAGTCATCAGGAAACGGAAAATTTAATTGGTTTTTTTGTAAATACCTTGGTATTGCGCAATCGTATTGAAGGAGATCCTTTGTGGCTGGACTTTTTGGCGCAGGTCAAAGAGACGGTAATCGATGCCTTTGCGCATCAGGAACTGCCGTTTGAAAAGCTGGTCGAAGCTTTGCAGCCGGAACGCGATCTTTCGAATACGCCTTTTTTTCAGGTGATGTTCCTGTTCCACAATGCTACATCGCAAATGCCCCGGTTAACAGGCTTGGAAATCGAGCCTTTGCCGTTGGATAGTAAAGAAGTCAAGTTCGACTTGACCTTGGCGATGCACGAGCTTAACGGTCAATTGGTCGGCACTTTTGAATACAATGCCGATCTGTTTAAAGCCGAACGGATTCAAATCATGTGCAGAGGATTTGCTCATCTACTCAAGCAATTGGTATTCAGGTCGGAAAAGCGGATAGGTGATTTTTCGATAGTCGATGATGCCTTGTACCGGCAAGTGGTTGTCGATTGGAACCGGAATTCGGCGCCGATACCCGCACAGAGCGGCATATACGATTTATTTGCTCAGCGTGCCGGTAGTGCTGCTGAAAAAATAGCCGTAGCGCAGGGCGAAACTCAATTAACGTACCGGGAACTGAGCGATCAGGTGGATCGATTAGCAAGTGTGCTCGCGGCTCGCGGCGCAGGTCCGGAAGTGTTAATCGGCGTGTGTTTAAAGCGCACGCCCTGTTTGATTGTCGCGATGCTGGCAATTCTTAAAAGCGGCTCGGCTTATGTTCCTTTAGATCCTGATTATCCTAGCGCCAGACTGGAGCATACTTTACAGGATGCCAACGTCTTATTGTTACTGACCGAATCGGATTTGGCTGCGGCGCATGCGGGACTGGCTGCCGTACCGAAAATACTGTTGGATCAGCCGTGGCTTGAAGCCGGCGCACAAATATTTAAGCCGCAAAGTCCGAGTAATCTGGCTTATGTGTTGTATACCTCCGGTTCGACAGGGAAACCCAAAGGCGTGGCGATAACCCATTCCAATGCGGTGGCTATGATCAGTTGGGCGCAAAACATTTATCAACCCGAACAGCTAAGACGGATGCTGGTCGGTACCTCGATTTGTTTTGACCTGTCGGTGTTTGAGATTTTCCTGACGCTTGCCAGCGGCGGTACTCTGGTATTGCTGCGCAATGTGCTTGAGTTGGCGGAACAGCCGGATTGCGCTCCGAGCTTGATCAATACCGTTCCTTCGGCGGCGGAAGAGTTATTAAGGGTCAATGCGATACCTGAATCGGTAAAAACGGTTAATTTGGCCGGTGAGCCGCTGTCTGCCGAACTGGTTAATAAGCTGTATGCCAAAGCCCATATCGAAAAAGTTTACGATTTATACGGGCCTTCGGAAGATACCACGTATTCGACGTATTGTTTGAGGCAGGCGAATGCGCAGCCCAGCATAGGCCGTCCTATCAGCAACAGCAGCGCCTATGTATTGGATGCTTATTTGCAACCGTTGCCGCCGGGCGTGCCGGGCGAGTTATATTTGGGGGGCATGGGATTGGCGCGGGGCTACCACGGCAGACCGGCATTGACCGCGGAAAAATTTGTGCCCAATCCGTTTAGCCGAAATGCGGGGGAACGATTATATAGAACCGGAGATTTGGTCAGCTATAACGCGAACGGAGAGTTGACTTATCTGGGACGGCTGGATCATCAGGTTAAAGTTCGCGGTTATCGCATTGAACTGGGCGAAGTGGAAGCGGTTTTAAAATCCGTAGTCGGCGTCGATGATTGTGTGGTGTTGACAGTAGGCGAGGCGGCAGCTTCTGATCGTAAGCTGGTAGCTTATGTGAGCGCTTCCAGCAAGCGTTCGTATACCGATCTGGAAGCGAATTTAATGCAATCCGCCAAAGAACAGTTGCCGCGTTTTATGGTTCCTTCGGCGATTGTTATTTTAGAGCGTCTGCCGCTAACCGCTAATGGCAAGCTGGATAGAAAAGCTTTGCCGAACCCTGAACTGAATACCGTAAAAGCAACACAAGTTTTGCCGGTAGGCTTTGTCCAGCAGACTCTAGCTGGAATTTGGCGGGAAATTTTGGCTTTGGATCAAGCTGCTTCAGTCGATGACGATTTTTTTGAACTGGGCGGGCACTCCCTGCTGGTATTGGATCTAATGACCCAAATCAAGGTCGCTTTGGGGAAAACGCTGCCGTTGGCTGCCATTTTTCAGGCGCCGACTATTTCAGCATTAAGCCAATTGATCGATAAGGATCATCAAGAGGCCGAATGGACGCCCTTGGTATCTTTAAAGACTAAAGGCGATGCTCCGCCGTTATTTTGTTTTCATCCTGTCGGCGGGCATGTGATTTGTTATAACGAATTGGCTAAAGCGCTGCCTGAGGATCAGCCCGTTTATGGCCTGCGTGCGCCGGGCATGGAGTCAGAGCAAGCCATTATGACCGAACTGCCTGAAATGGCGGCTTATTATTTGGGGTTTATTAAAACCATTCAAAAACAAGGCGGCTACCGGCTATTGGGCTATTCGTTCGGAGGCTTATTGGCTTACGAGATTGCCAGACAGCTTGAAGCGATGGGCGATACAGTGGATTTTGTCGGTTTGCTCGATACCGCGCATCCTGAACTTACAGCACAAGGCGCGGCAAAAACCGATGATGCAGAGTTGTTGGTTAGTTTGTTTCCCGGTTTGGGTTATACTGCTGAGCTATTAAGGGCTTTACCAAAGTCCGAGCAGTTGACGCAAGTGTTTGGACAGGCTAAGCAGGCCGGGTTAGTGCCAAGAGCGATGGATGATGAGGCGATTGAGCGGTATTTCAATGTTTGCAGCAGTATTTTGCAGATGACCTATCAGCCGGAACAAATCAATGCCCCGATTACGTTGATCAGGGCGCAGGAAGGCAGTCAACGTATTACGACGGATGATTATTTAGCTTGGCAGCAAGTGCCCGGTTTGAATATGACTTTGCATTGGTTATCCGGCCAACATGAGAACATGATGGAGCAGCCTCATGCAGGAAAAATAGCACAGGTAATCGAAGATGTGCTCAATATAACTATAACAAGGCTCAAAAGCTGATTGTAAGATCTGAATAGAATGGGGATGTTATGAAAAATAAAGCCGTCACTTCAAAGGCAATTGATCAATTAACCGTTGCTGAGTTAACAACTGAAAAATTCGATAAAGAGTATCGCATTCCGGGGAAACCGCTCGTAGTTACCGATTTTATTGATAACTCGGTGGATTGGAACCTGGACTTTTTATGTAAAAATTTAGGCGACCGTGAATTTGCAGTGCGCGATTATGGTGAAGGCCATTTTGATGCTCCCAGACGGGAATGGACGAAATATTGCGATCATGTCCTGATGACCATTCATGATTTTGCTACGCATCTAAGAGATGGCAGCGCAAAGAAAAGGAATCTCTATCTGGCGCAAAATCCGATTGGAGAGACGGACGCGCTTAAATCAATTGCCGGTGAAATGCGGTTTTTAACACAGACGCTGGGTTTTGAACCGATTATTCCGCAGGCCTCGTTAAATTTATGGCTGGGTGCTGCCGGTCATGCCGAGCCGCTGCACTTCGATCCGGGCGATGGAACTTTGATGATGCTGCACGGCAAAAAAAGGGTCATTTTATATCCGCCCAAACAGAGCTCGAATCTGTATCCTTTCGGTTTTTACGATGTTTTACCTTTTTGGGTTAGCCAGGTAAATATTGAAGAACCCGATCTTAAACAATACCCCAACTTCAGCAAGACAGAACAGGATCGTTATGAGGTGGTATTAAGTTCTGGGCAAGTGTTGTTTATACCCACACAGTGGTGGCATGAGGTGATTGCAGAAGGCGAAGGTTATGTGTGTTCCTGTAACCATTTCTGGAAAGTTAAGCCTTGGTGGCGAAAACTTCAAAGCTTACGAGGCATTGTTTTATTTTCGATGAATTTGTTGCCTTGGAACTGGGTACTACGTTTTAATCGTTTCATTTATCAATTCAAAAAATAGTCAATAGCAAAATGATAGATAAAGTGGGTCTCATAAGACCTAAATTGCTGGATTTTATAGATATACAAAGCCAAAAAGATAAACTCTTATTAGCTTCGGCAGCTGTAGTCTCGGGGATTATTAATGCCTTGACGCTGGTTATTCTAAATACTGCAGCAAAAGATTTTGATAAGCCCGATTTAGATGAGCGGTTATTCATTTTATTTGTGTTGTCTGTGTCTTTGTATTTGATTGCAAAACGCTATGTGACGCATCGAATTACCGAGTTAGTTCAAGGCGGTATTTTTAATTATAGGGGGCGAATTTTAGATTTACTGAGAGGTTTACGACTCCTGTCTTACGAAGCCATAGGCAAATCGCAGATTCTTTCCTTGTTATCGGAAAAAACAGAATTAATCTCACAGGGGGCACATCGGCTTGCCGAAGGTTTTCCTGCTATGGTGATGCTGATTTGTTCTTTTATTTATATGGCGACCATTTCCAAAATGGCTTTAACCATGGCTTTGGTGTGTATCGCCGGAGCAATGATCACCATTTATGTATTAGTTCAAGCGATCAGTATTTCCATGCAACAGGCAATGGCAAAAGATAATGAATACTTTGCTTATATGCAGCATGTGCTGGACGGTTTTAATGAGCTAAAAATAAACCGGGAAAAAGTGAACGACCTGTATACCAACTATATGGGCGAAGTATCTGAAGAGGCCAGGCAGAAGAATATTTCAACCGATATCAGTAATGTCAATTTGCAGCTTTACGCCCAGCTTTATTTTTATATATTAATGGCTTCGGTCGTTTTTATATTGCCCCAATTGAGTACATTGACAGCCGATAGGATTATGTCAATTACCACGATTATCTTTTTCATCATGGGGCCTATAGTAATCATAATCGACATGGTTCCGAGCTTGGCTAGAGCTAATGTGGCAATCGATTATTTGCAGCAATTGGAATCGCAATTGCTGTCCGCGCAAGAAGACGTATTTTCAACAGAGGAAACCTTCACGGCCCCGCATTATTTCGACCGAATCTTAATTAGCCAATTGTATTTTAGTTATCCCGTAGAAGATCAAGGAAGGCAGTTTTCAGTCGGTCCTTTTGATTTGAGCATTGCCAGAGGCGAGCTGATTTTTATTCGTGGCGGCAACGGCAGCGGTAAATCAACTTTTCTTAAATTGCTCACCGGTTTATATGAGTCGAATTCAGGCGCTATAGTTGTAGACAATAAAACCATAGATAATGAATTACTGGATAATTACAGAAATCTTTTTTCTATTATTTTTACCGACTTTCATTTGTTCGATCGGTTTTACGGTCAACAAAATGTCAACGTAGAAATTGTTAATGAATATTTGGTGTTGATGGGCCTGGAAAAGAAAACCGGATTTAAAAACGGTCGGTTTACGCATACCAATTTATCGACAGGACAGAAAAAACGCTTGGCATTAATTATTGCATTGTTGGAGGACAAGGCGATTTATGTGTTTGATGAGGTTGCTGCGGATCAGGATCCCGAGTTTCGCCAGTTTTTTTATGACGTCATTTTGCAAAAACTAAAACAAAAGCAAAAGACAGTAATTGTGGTCACTCATGATGAAAAGTACTTTACTCATTGTGATCGCTTGTTGGTTATGGATATGGGCCAAATGCGGGAAGAAAAAATAAAGTTTTAATTTTTAGGAGAGATATAAGTGAGAAATAATAAAATAATAAAAATAAAGTTAATACAAATAGCGTCATTGCTTTCTATATCGTTAGCCATCTCGGGATGTGGAGGGACAGCGTTAAAGAATGAATTTCAGAATATTTCCGAAAATCACGCTTCTCTTTCCGATGAGCAAATGCTGCTGAATCTGGCGCGCCGGGCGAATTCCAATACAACTCATTTTCTGCAAATGTCCAGCGTTAACGCTTCATTTTCTTTTGGGGCAAGTGTTGGAACATCAACCGCCTATTCGAAAACGGAGTTGATGAATGTGGTGGCGGCGTTGCCTGGCATTCTTACTAGAATGTTTAGTTTTACGGGTACTTTTGGCTTAAGTGCAACAGAGTCGCCAACTTTTTCTTTTGCGCCGCTAAGTGGAGCTACTTTTGCTAAAACGGCTTATACCGCTATTGATAGCAAAATATTTTTTGAGCAATTAAGACAGGGAGTGCCGGTTAATCAACTGATGCGTATTTTGGTTGTTTCGGTCATTCTTGATTATCCTTCTGGGAAAAGAATAGTATTAAATAATAGTTCGGATCAAGGGCAGCCGAAGAATTTTAGAAATTTTTTGCGTTTGGCAGGGCTTGCCAGGGAAATGCAACTACACCAAGTGCTTAGGGTTGATGTTGTTAAAGATCAAACTGTTTTAACCATACCGCCCGAAGCTTTGCCGCTGTTAGAAAAACTATATTCCTCCCCGGAATATGGTTTTTGGCAGGATAGCCCAGTTCAGCTTGGGGTAAATGACGGTATTCCTCAGGTTTCTTTTGTTATGCGGCCTTTTGACGGAGTATTAGGTGCGCTGGGTCAATCGCAAGGACATTTTGAGCGATGGTTGGCTTCAGGCCAAAAATTAAGCGATATTCCTGCAAGTGAACGTCGGCCAATTTTAACGACGCAGTGGGATGAGGATAAAAAATTGACACCAGTTGTCTCAGAAGTGGAATACTTAGGGAAAAGCTATAAAATTGCCGATCTTGATGATGGTCAATATTCTACTTGGAACCGGGATTCATTTAGAATTCTGAATGATTTATTTACGATTGTTTCATTGGATCCTAAAGAAATGCCGGTACAGCAGTTAATAAAGGTTTTCTAATTAAACTTTAAAATACTCTGTATATGGGTATCAGAAGCCAACTAATGAGTTATTCCAATTTGTATGGCAATAAGTTACGGAAGTATTATTTCAAACAAGATATTCAGTTTTTATCTGGAAAATTGTTTTAGTAATTTATTTGTAATGACTTAATAGAATTATCGAGTTCCGAAACCTTAATGGAATAGCTTGCTACAAATATTGTAGCGGGCTATTCATTTAACGTAAGCCAGTATTCGATATTGTAATCATCGAACCCTTTGAATGTACGTAAATACTTACTAGCTATACAGGGTATGTGTGTTAAGAAGATAGTTCACCTATTTAATTTTATTTTATACTTGCCAGTTATATCTATATTGATTAGTCTATGGTAATCGCGTAAAAGCGGTAAGGGTCGATTTTTTTAAGCAAACTTTATGAGGTGTGTGGTAATGACGGAATTAATAAAAAGTGATAATGCTCAAGACGTTGCTGAGGATCTGGTAAAGAAGAGCATGTATGCCTCAATGGCTGCGGGTTTAGTACCAGTGCCTATTTTTGATTTTTTAGCGGTTTCAGCGATACAAATGGAAATGTTGAGAAGGTTAAGTCATGTTTATGGCGTGACTTTTATGGAAGGCAAAGGAAAAAATGCGCTGGCTGCTTTAATTGGTGGTAGCTTTCCTACTTCGGTAGCTCCTCTTGTAGCTAGTTTAACTAAAATGATTCCACTTGTTGGGTCAACTATTGGGGCAATAAGTTTGCCGTTGGTTTCAGGGGCTTCAACTTATGCAGTAGGTAAAGTCTTTATTCAGCATTTTGAATCAGGCGGTACTTTTCTTACATTTGATCCAGAAAAGGTTCGTGCATATTATGCAGAGAAGTTTAAAGAAGGCAAAGCTGTTGCTTCTTCCCAAGAGGTTAAAAAAGGAGCTGCCTGATTTTGTGATTTTTAAATAAACTTTATGAGCAACCATTTCAGCTGGCTATTCATAGCTAGCTGTGGTTAGCTCATCTTTTTGTGCTTTCATTTTAAATCAATGGACTCCCACCTAAATAAGCTTAATCTAAAATCATGAAGCATTTTTTACCTGCTGTCATCACTTCCACGATTACTATTTTATTAATCGTTGTTTATTTTTATTCATCAATGTTTATTACTATCAAGGCTGGTGAAGCAGGTGTTTTATACAGACGTTTTGCCGGAGGTACAGTCACTGATCGTATTTATAAGGAAGGTTTTCATGTTATCTTTCCTTGGAACTCGATGGCAATTTACAACACAAGGGTTCAGCAACAAAGCCATTCGTTATCCGCACTTACAAAGGAGGGCTTGAAAATACAGCTCGTTATATCGATTCGGTACTATCCTGAGAGCGATTCGGTCGGTATTCTGCATCAAAAAGTCGGGCCTGATTATCTTGAAAAGATCGTTATTCCGGAAGTGGATCGTATCCTGCTTGTTTTTGTAGGTAAAACAGCTGTTAATGATATCTATACGACTAAAGGAGGGAGTCTGCATGATATTATTGTTCAAGCTGAATCCGAAGCTGAAAAGAACTACATCGTTATTCAGGACGTAGTTCTGCAGCAGGTAGTTTTGCCTAAGCAGGTAGAGGAAGCTATCGAAGCAAAAATTGAACAGAAACAGTTGTCCGAAGCATACGAATACAGGTTGACTAGAGAAGCTCAGGAAGCGGAAAGAAAAAAGATAGAAGCAGCGGGAATTTACGAGTACAACACAAAAATAAATCAATCATTAAACAAAGATATTTTGAAATGGAAGGGTATACAGGCAACTCAAGCGCTAGCCGAATCAGGCAATGCAAAAATTGTAGTCATCGGTAATGGTGGCAATCAATTGCCTATTATACTGGGTGGTGAGTCTGGGCAATAAAGATGCGTAGAAAAACTGAAACAGGCTTCCGAGTTATTTTATTATTGTTTTTCGCTTTATGGGTTTTTAGGAGTATTTATTCTTATCGTTTAACTTATGACTTTTCTTTACAGAAACGTTCTGAGATTGCCGCACTGAATAATGAAGATATTCATGTGGCAGCGGTTTGGATAAAAAACGATAGAGGCTTTATGAATGGGGTCGCTCTGGCCGTTGAGGAAGTTAATAAGCAAGGCATCATGCTTAAGTCGAGCGATAGAGAGGTTAAGGCGAGAATTGTTTTACATGAATTCGATGACACGACAGAACAAAGTTCACAGCAATCCAGGTTAAGTATTGCAGCCGATCCTAAAATTGTTGCCGTTATAGGCCACTCGTCTTCAGCCTCGGCGATACCGGCTTCAATCACTTACGAGTATAACGGTATTCTGTTTATTTCTCCTGTAGCTACTGCCCCGCTTTTAACAGCGCATAGTTTTAACTACACCTTCAGTATCATTCCATCGGAAGGCTTTTTTGTCGGTAAATTAATCGAATTTGCCAAGGAAAGAAAATGGCAGAAGCTTTTGGTGATATTTTCCAGGAATCTGTATGGTTTGAATTTGTATCAACGCTTCGCGTCGCAAGTTGAACCACCGTTAGAAATTGTTGAAGCGAAATCTTTTTTTATTGAGCAATCTGATTATAAAGGACTTATCTATGGGCTAATGGATAAAGATTTCGACGCGGTGGTGTTGGCGGCAGCTGAAGAAGATGCTGCCAAAATGATTAAGCAGTTACGGGCAATGGGTGTCAATAAGCCAATTATGGGCGGTGATGGCCTGGATACTCTGCAGATATGGGATTGGTCTGAGAAAACTGCTAATCAAACTTATGTGGCTTCTGTTTTTCCCGGCAATAACGATTTTAATGAAAAATTTAAACAGGCTTATGGCATTGATGGCAGTTATAGCGCTTATCAAGGTTATGAAGCAGTCAGGGTTTTGGCGGATGCGATTCAAAAAACCGGAAGCAGTAATCCTATCCAAGTTGCCTCAACTTTAAGATACAATTATAAGCTAGGGTATGGTGGCTATGAGTTTGATAAGAATGGATTGGCCGGTAATAAAAAAATCTATGTTAAACAAATAGTAGATGGTAATTTCGTCCTGATTGAGTAAGGGTAAAAATATGATGGCGCCAGTAATTTATGTGCTTGTTAGTCTTTTTCTTGGTTTTTTAGGTACCAATAAAAAGATGGGTTTTTGGGGGTATTTTTTTGGTTCTCTACTTTTTACGCCATTGATTGGGATTATTTTGTTGTGCGCTTCAGATAAAGTAAAACGTAAAGTGGAACCAAAAAAACAAACATTAATTCATTAGCTTAGACAGCTATCGGTCCAAAATAATGGTTGGCTATGTGTATGTGCAGGAAAAGCGATTGCTGGAGCCAGTGTTAATTACTACATGCAGCATTGGTTCAAGGCGCATCAAGGGCCAGTGTTTAGTGTAAATCCAATTTAGCGCCGGGTTTCAATTCCTGCAAGTCATATATTTGCTGAACAAGATTTATCTCTATCTGTGAAGGAGACGTCGACATCTTCGCCTCAATCACGAATAGAGTCTATACGGCTACCATACGATTTCGTCTATTAGGTGGTTCAAGCGCAACCAGCCCTGAAAATGCTATCTAACTCAATGAATGCCAGTTGCTTGGTCTGTTTAAAGAAGTTATCAAAACTTATCAGCGCTTAAGATATTTGACTAATCAGAGACTGCAATTGACTAGCGGCATCCAATGTACTGATCAATACGAGCAGCGCATGCTCCACATGAGCCGTAACCAGTGCCTATCTTGAATTAGAGCATTATTTATCTGACAATGTGACTCAACTGTATGTTTGCAGAGTGAGATGAAAATTATGGAGAAAATTGTAAATTATTATGGTTGGTGTTGATAAGGATGTAGCGGCAATCGAGGATATTTTAAGGTCGTGGTTTTCCGAGGAAGCTTTTATAAAAGCCTCCAAGATCCAGCTTTACCCACTATTGGATGCTGAAAAGACACTGGTTGCAGATGCTGTAATAGGCAGGCAGAAAGAGTTTTCAACAGGGCGATGGTTGGCTCGGCAGGGGTTACAACAATTTGGTCTTGCTATTGAACCGATTAGAATAGGAAAGTTAAGAAATCCATTATGGCCGGATTCAGTGCTGGGTTCCATTAGCCATGATGCAGAATGTTGTGCAGTCGTATTAGTGCAAAAACAGGCCCATAATGGGGCCGGTATTGGTATTGACCTCGTCGCTTTATCGCAACGGGCGGGTAAATTGGACGGTTTGGAATCCATGGTCACAGCTAATATGTTGGAATTGGATGCAGTTAATAAATTGAATTTAGCAGTTGAGCCCGCACTTTTATTATTTAGTATCAAGGAGTCGATAATAAAAGCATTATCTTTTTATTTGGATGATTTTATCGATATGCGGTTAATTGAAGTTTCTTATGCGAATAAAATATTATTTAAATTATCAGGCCGCTTGATTACAGGGGATGTTTTTGCAGCTATAACTCAAAATTACTTATTAACAGCTGTTAATATTTATCAAATTAATGCTTGAATTAATCAGTTATTAATAGGGGAAATTGATGGAGCTTTTTGCATTTCCATTTGCAGGAGGTAGTGAGCATTGTTATCGTGAGTTGGGTAATAGTTTAAAAGGTATTAATTTAAGAGTTCAACCTTTACCCGGACGAGGCAGTTTAATTGCACAGCCTTGTATTTCCCGCATTGAAGAAATGGTGGATTACCTTTTTCCGCAGATTAAGGATAAGTTATATCAGCCTTATGCTTTATTCGGTCATAGCATGGGGGCTTTTATTGCATATATGCTCTGCCGAAAGATCAGCAATGAAAATATGCCGATGCCAAAGGCCTTGATTTTATCTGGACGCAAAGCGCCGTCTATTAGTGAAGATGAGCTTAAGCATAAAATGCCCGATGCGAAATTTAGAAAAATGTTACGCGAGTTGGGGGGGATTCCCGATGCTGTTTGGCAAGATGAGGAGATTATGGCTTTATTTGAGCCGATTATCCGGGCGGATTTTGAGTTAATAGAAACTTACTCATATCAACAAATAAATGCTTTGGATATACCGGTTCATTTGTTTTTGGGTAGAGATGATAATGTTAGTCCCGATCAGGCTAAAGCTTGGCAGAAAGAAACAACCCATCCGATAAATATTACTTATTTTGATGGTGGGCATTTCTATTTTAAAGAAGACTGTTCGTTATTGGCTAAAAAGATAACAGAAGAATTAATTAATTAATTAATATTTTAGATAGAAACAAATATATTAATTGTCCGATATATAGACACAAAAATAATTATAAGCAATGGAGTAGTTATTCATGTTTGACGATGAAAATACAATATTTAAAGTAGTGCTAAATCATGAGGAACAATATTCAATCTGGCCTAAAAATCAGGATTTGCCGATAGGCTGGAAAGAAGATGGAACGGAAGGCGTTAAACAGGTTTGTTTGGAGCATATTGAAAAAGTCTGGACGGATATGCGGCCGCTAAGTCTCAGGCAAGCGATGGATCAATAAATTGAATTTGAAATGATTTTCTTATTCACCATTAAAAGCCTTTTTTAGCTGGAATAGATTGAATGTTAGATCTGATCAATCGGTATTGTCATGGTTTTGTTGCATTTCCTGTTATCCATAGTTTACAAAAACAGGGATTTTTTAATGCATTTAAAAAGGGAGAATCCGTTGATGTCGATTACTTGCTTAATCTGCATAAAGCCAATTCAGGCCATTTAAAAACAGCCCTCAGATTACTTGAGTCTCTCGAAATTCTGGAGTTCGACCAAATCTATCAACCAGGATCCCGGTTTATTTGGTTAGATCTGATTCCTGATGATCTTGAGTCTTTGCTGCAATTAGATTTTTCTGCCGATCGGCAAGAAACAATAGATTATTGGCTGACCCAATCATTAAACCGCTGGTCTACTGACGATCAGATGTTAGCGGATTTTCTGGATGGCTTATGGCTGTTGCCGTTATTTTTTCAAGGGCCAAAGACAGACAGTGGATCGCAGGATTTCGCCGAAACGTTTAAGTTTTTAGCCGATCAGGATAAGCTTGAGCAATGCTTTTTAAACAAGGGCTGGGTGAAGCATCAGGAGGGGCGAAGCGTTTTTAGTTCGGCTGGACAGCATTTACGCGAACGGATTTTTATTGCCGGTACGGTATATTCATACCGGCCCATGCTGTGGGGCATGACTGAGCTGATATTCGGCGATGCCGGTAAAGTATTCCAGCGCGATGATCAGGGGCATGAAAACCATTTGGACCGGCTATTGAATGTTCAGGCCAGCGGTTTCCAACATGAGCGCTATTTTAAGGATTGCCAGTCGATAATCGTTGAAATCTTCAATCAATTACCGATTGAAAATCAACCCGACTATATTGCCGATATGGGCTGCGGCGATGGCACTCTATTAAAACGCGTATATCAGTTGATCCAAACTAAAACCAAACGGGGCGAGCAGCTTAATGAATACCCTTTAGCGTTAATAGGCGCCGATTATAATCAGAAAGCTTTGTCGGCAACCGCTGCAACCCTGGCGGAAATTCCACATAAAACCATTCAAGCCGATATCGGCAATCCGGCACGATTCTTACAGGATTTACGATCCGCCGGCATAGAAAATACCGGTAAAATTCTGCATATCCGATCCTTCCTTGATCATGACCGGCCTTATATAGCGCCGAAAGACTTGACTCAACTGGAACAAAGAGTTGAAGGTCAGGCTCATGGCGTTTATATCGATAACACCGGTCAATCAATTCCTGCCAAAGTTGTCTATCAGAGCCTGGTTGAGCATTTGACTCGCTGGTCGGCAATTATAGGCAAAAGCGGCGCGATGTTTCTGGAAGTGCACAGTATGGCGCCTAAAGTAATCGCCCGCTATCTCGATCAATGTGAGAACCTGCATTTCGACGCCTATCATGCTTTTTCAGGACAAATGCTGTCGGACGCCGATGAGTTTTTGTTTGCAGCGGCAGAAAGCGGCTTATTTCCCCGTCTGGAATTTGCCAAACATTATCCGCAAACCTTACCCTTCAGCCGGATTACCTTAAACTGGTTTGAAAAAAGAACTTACCGGTTACGCCCAGCATTAATACAGGATTTAGCCGTGCTGGAAGCTTTAGATCATGATTGCTGGCAGGAGAATTTAAGGGCTGGCAAAGAAATAATCAGTGCGCGGCTTAAACGTTATCCGCAAGGCCAGTATGTCGTTGAGCAACAGGGCGAAGTGATCGGCGCTCTCTATACCCAAAGAATTAAGGATCAGGCCAGCCTGGATCGGACGACTTTTTACCGGTTGCCCGAACTGCATGATCCGCAAGGCTCGATCGTGCAAATTTTGGGCATGAATATTAAGCCCAGCTTTCAGCACTTAGGCCTGGGCGACCAAATTTTAGATTTTTTGCTCTATGTCAGTAGCTTGAATGGCAACTGCGATACGGTACTGGGTATTAGCCGGTGTAAGCAGTTTGCAGAGCAGACTGAACTAAGCATGGATCAGTATCTTCAAAAATGCCGGGACACCGGCCAGTGGGATACGGTGCTTAATTTTCATGTTCATCATGGGGCTGAGATCGTTAAGCCGATTAAAGATTACTGGCCTGACGATGTTGAAAATCTGGGCTTTGGGATTTTGGTTCGATACCCAATGGCGGATACTGAGGCCGGGCGAAATAGCACGGAGCAAACTGAACTGTTGGCCGATGTTTCCGCCCGAAGCAAAGTTATTGATGAAGCAATACTGACCATTTTAGGCGAATCCAGGAAACAGATGTTTTCAGCTGATCGAGCTTTGATGGAAACAGGCCTAGATTCATTGGATTTATTGGAATTGCGCGGCCTGTTGAGCCGTCGATTAGGCGTTCAATTAGAACCGATGTTCTTTTTTTCCTACGGCACAGCCAATGCCATTAAAGCTTATTTTAACGGCGATCAAAATAAAGCAAGCATGAGCCTTGACCGGTCTATTTTACCGGTGGCCGATTCGGTGCAAGCAGACCAACCGAAATCAACGGATCCGCACTTCGATGTTGCGATAGTAGGGATGGCGTGCCGTTTTCCCGGCGGGATCGATTCGCCGGAAAGCTTTTGGCAATATTTGCAATCCGGTCAGGACGGTATAGAAAAAGTGCCGGCGGATCGTTGGGACTACCGGCTTTATGAGCAGGAGGGCGCTAACCCTTACGGCGGTTTTATTAAAGGCGTTGACCGGTTCGATCCGGGCTTTTTTAAATTAACCCCGCGCGAAGCCCGCTTGATCGACCCGCAGCATCGGTTGTTAATGGAAACGGCCTGGGAGGCTTTCGAGCAGGCCGGCATAAATCCCGAACAGGCCAAGCAAACCGGCGTGTTTGTCGGCTTATCCGGGCATGATTATGAGTTGCTGGCCGCTGAAAGAAACCAGGATAAAAACTTCGATGTTTACCATGCAATCGGTAATTCCGCTGCAATGGCGGCCGGGCGGCTGGCTTATTTCTTCGGTTTTAACGGCCCTGCAATCAGCATCGATACCGCTTGTTCCTCGTCTTTGCTGGCAATACAACAGGCTTGTGAAAGCCTTCGCCAATCAAGCTGTCGATTGGCTTTGGCCGGTGGCGTTAATTTAATGTTGGCGCCGGATTTAACCATCGCTTTTTCCAAAAGCGGCATGCTCGCGGCCGATGGACATTGCAAGACCTTCGATGCCGATGCGGACGGCTATGTGCGTAGTGAAGGCTGCGGTTTAGTGCTATTAAAGCCGCTGACCGATGCGATTCGGGACAGGGACCAAATTTTTGCAGTCATAAAAGGCGCAGCAGTCAATCAAGACGGGGCCAGCAACGGCATTACCGCACCGAATGGCTTGGCGCAACAAGCGCTGATGAAACAAGCTTTAATCAACGCCAACGTCAATGCCGAAGATGTTTCGGTGTTAGAGGCGCATGGAACCGGAACACCGCTCGGCGATCCGGTTGAAATCGAGTCGGTTGCGCAAATCTACAGTCAAGGGCGTGCAGCAACCAATCCCTTATCGATCAGTTCGGTTAAAACCAATATCGGTCATGCCGAGGCAGCGGCCGGCGTTGCAGGATTGATTAAACTGAGCTTGGCGCTTAAACATCAATCCATTCCGCCGCATTTACATTTCAAGCAGCTGAATCCGCGCATTCCGCTGGCGAAAATACCGGCTACGGTTCCGGTTAACGGCATGGCTTGGACGAAACAAACCGATAGACCCAGAACCGCCGCAATCAGCGCTTTCGGTTTTAGCGGAACCAATGTGCATATGATTGTTGCCGAAGCTGCGGAAACTAATCAGCCGACGAGTCCTGATTTAGCCTGCGTATTGCCGTTATCGGCGCAAACGCCCGAAGCGTTGCAAATGCTAGTTCAGCGTTATCAACAACAGTTAAGCCGGGATAATCACGTTAACTTACTGGATATTGCCGCCACAGCCGCAACAGGCCGGCAACATTTTACTTGCCGTCTGGCAGTTGCTGCGGCTAATACCGAACAGCTGATCGAAAAACTACAGGCTGCTCACCCGCAGCAAATAAACAGCGTATTAAAGCCCCAAGTCGTATTTCTGTTTACCGGGCAAGGAGCACAATATTTAGAAATGGCGCGAGAGCTTTATTGCAGCCGCAGTTATTTCAGGCAAATTTTCGACCAATGTTCCAATTTGTTCGAACCCTATCTCGACAGGTTGTTAACAGAGGTATTATTCGACGGATACAGTATCGAGCAAGAGCTACAGCAAACCGGCCTGACCCAACCCGCCTTGTTTTGTCTGGAGTATGCGCTGGCTAAACAATGGCAGCAATGGGGCGTTGAGCCTGAGGTATTGATCGGTCACAGTATTGGCGAATATGCCGCAGCCTGTTTGGCGGGCGTGTTTGATTTGGACCAAGCCGTTATGCTGGTGGCAACGCGCGGGCAGGTCATGCAGGCGCAGCCTGCCAACGGCAAAATGGCCGCGGTTAATTGCCGGCAACAGCAGTTGGAAACATATCTTGCGAACATCGAAGGCGTGGTAATTGCCTGCTTTAATGCGCCTGAACGTTTGGTCGTTTCAGGTTCGTCAGTTGGCGTGGATGAACTGCTTAAACGCTTAACCGAAGCGGGCATTTCAAGTACCGAGTTGAATGTGTCGCACGCTTTTCATTCGCCGTTAATGGCCGAAGCTTTGCCTGAATTCAAACGGGCATTGGAACAGGTTCAATTTAACAAGCCCACTATAAGAATTATTTCCACCTTGTCAGGGCTGGACGTCACAGAGCAGATGAGCCGGGTCGATTACTGGCTGGAACAAATCGTTCAGCCGGTTGATTTCACAGCGGCGATTAACACGCTGCATCAAGCCGATACTAGCCAAATCTTGCTGGAGATAGGCCCTAAAACCGTATTAAACGGATTGGCCAGACAAACAATAAGCCAAGCTGAAAATACCGTATTCCTGCCCGCATTAGACCCCGGCCTGAGCGATAACCTGCGGGTTTCCGAGAATATAGGCCGCTTATATGAACTAGGTTTAGACATTAATTGGCAGGCATTTTACGGCACGTTGCCGTTTAATAAAGTCTCTTTACCGACCTATCCTTTCCAAAGGCAACGATACTGGCTCGATGACGTTTATCAGGCCAAGCCGCGCTTAGCGAACCCAAATCAACATCCTTTATTAGGACAGTCGATTCCTTCGCCATTAGCCGAGCAATATCAAGCGATGATCGGTTTGGGGCAGTTGGACTGGCTGGCCGGGCATGTCATCAATAGCGCCGTTATTTACCCAATGGCAGCATATATTGAAATGGCGTTGGCAGCGGCAGGTTCCGGGCTTGAGTTAAAAGATATTGTGATCGCAAAACCTTGTCAGGTATCTGAACAAACGTTAACCTTGCACACTGTAAAGCAGGATCAAAACATTACGATATACAGCCAAAATGACAATGGCTGGCAACAGCATTTTTGCTGTTGTGCCGCAACGTTGCAATCATCCGGCCAAGCATTTGATTTGGCGGGACTGCAACGGCAATTAAACGCATTTTCTACCGAGCAGTTTTATTCGGAAAAAGCCCAGCGCGGTTATCAGTTCAGCGGCAATTTTCGCAGTTTAAAACAGATTTATAAAAGCCCGGATCAGGCATTAGCGTATGCCGAATGCGCCGATTTAACCGGCAACTACCGTATTCATCCGGTATTGTTGGATGCCGCCGTTCAATGCGCTTTGTCGGTACTACCCGATGCTCAGCATAGTTATATTCCTTTCAGCATTGAGCGTTTTGCTTTATCGGGCAAGGCGGATTCAGCGCTTTGGAGTCATGCGAAAGTCATTAAGCAGTATCAGGATGCAATGCTGGTCGATATAAACATTTACGATCCAGCAGGATTGGCTATTGCCTGTATTGAAGGCTTAATGCTAAAGCAGGTAAGCGATCAGCCGGTTAAAACGCAATCGGCAATTGACGGTTTGCTGCATCATATAGAGTGGCAGCTTAAAGACGTATCTGTTAGCAACCGCACGGTAGTTTCAGGTTTGCGGCAGGATTTTAATGAAGCGCTTGCATTTCAAGCAATCCAAGGTTCAGCCGGACTGTTGAATCAATTGGCGGCAGCTTATCTTTGCCAAGCATTGCTGGAATTGGGCGTAGACTTGAAACAGGTTTACCCGGACATACAAACCCTGATGCAAAGCTTTGCAGTTGAGCCTCGTTTTACGCGATTGTTCAAACGCGTGTCGGTTATTTTAGAGCAAGCAGGCGTGGCTGAACGCACGGACGCAGGCTGGTCAGTCAGTCAAAGCCCATATCAGCTGGCCAATACGTTAGCCAAGCAATTATTGCTCGAGTATCCTGAACTGGAATCGGAGATAGCCTTGGTTGCGCGTTGCGGCGAGAATTTAAAACCGATCTGGCAGGGCAGGGTCGATCCTTTGCAATTGATCTTTCCTGCGAATAGCCCCACTGCAACCGCCGATTTTTACCGGCATTCGCATTCTTTTGCCGCGTTAAATAAATTGCTGGCGGCTGCCGTTGCGGATTTAACACGGACCGCATCGATAACAAAGCCTTGCCGGATTCTGGAAATCGGCGCCGGTACAGGTTCCGCCACTTACCATATCCTGCCGCAGCTAAAACAAACGCCTTGCCGTTACACGTTTACCGATGTATCGCGCTATTTTACCCAGCAGGCTAAACAGGCGTTTAGCGACTATGATTTTGTTGACTATCGAAGCCTGGATATTTCCGCCGATCCGCAAGCGCAAGGATTTGAAACGCATGGTTACGATATTATTATTGCCTCGAATGTGCTGCATGCTACCAGCGATTTACAGCAAGCCTTGCAACATTGCCGGCAATTATTAGCCGACGGCGGGCAATTGATTTTGCTGGAAGGCGTGCAAGCAACGCCTTGGATCGATACGGTATTCGGCCTGACGGAAGGCTGGTGGTCGTTTAATGATGCGTTGCGTCAGGACTATCCTTTATTAACCCCGCAACAATGGCAATCGGCTTTGCAGGATCTAGGCCTGGATGCTGAAATGCTGGTGTTGGACAATGACGATGCGCCTTTTAAACAGGCGTTGATATTGGCCTCAGCCCCTGATGCGATAGGGCAATGCTGGCTGGTTATGGATGACCAACAAGGCGTTGCCGATCAATTGATCAAGGCACTGGATGATCAAGGCGTGGATTGTTTTCAAGTGATAGCCGGGGAGCAATTTAAACAACTGGCTCCGCACCGGTTTCAAATTAATGCCGATAAAGCCGAAGATTACCGGCAGTTGATTAATGTCATTGAACAGCATCATCGCATTGACGCAGTGGTGAGTTGCTGGCCATTGTCTTTGCCGGTGGATGAACAGTTGAATGCCGATCAGTTAATCGACAGAACCCGTTTTCTCAGTTGCAGCGCTTTATATTTAATGCAGGCTTTATTGGCGAACGAGCGGGCTAAAATCAAGCTGTGCCACGTCACCAAAGCCGCGCAAAGCATTAGTCAGCAAGACTCCAGCCAATGTCCGGAAGCCGCCGTATTGTGGGGCATGAATAAAGTCGCCGCGTTAGAGCATCCCGAATTAAACAGCGCTGTCGCCGATCTGGATGACGATCAAGCCAGCATTGCGTTGTTGATACAGACTTTGTTACAGAACGAGCTTGAACCGCAACAGGCTTATCGCAAAGGTCAGCGCTTTGTGCCCCGGTTAGCCGCTGTGGATCAATCCGCCAGCCCGGAAGTTAACCGCTTATGGCAGCTTGATCAAGCAGAATCGGGATCCATCAGCGCCTTGCAATTAACCTCCCAAGCCAGGGTTACGCTAAAACCCGAGCAGGTGGAAATTAAGGTGCAGCAAGCCGGGCTTAATTTTATCGATATGATGGATGTTCTGGGGCTGCTGCCGTTTGAGCGTAATGGCTTGGGCATGGAATGCGTGGGCGTGATTAGCCGGTGTGGCGAGGACGTTCAAGGTTTTAAAGAAGGGCAGCGAGTCGTTGCGTTGGCGGAAGGCGCGTTTGCCGATTATGTGATTGTCGATGCGTTATGCGTTGCTGCGTTGCCGGAAACTATTCCGGCTTTATCCGCAGCCACTTTGCCTGTCGCTTTTATCACCGCCAGTTACGCGTTAAATGAGATAGCAAAAATAAAGCCGGGGCAGCGGGTACTGATTCATGCAGCATCCGGCGGCACCGGTATGGCTGCCGTGCAAGTCGCCTTGGCATCTGGCGCTGAAGTGTATGCTACGGCCAGTCAAGCAAAATGGCCTCAGGTAAAAGAGCTGGGCGTCAAGCAGGTCATGAACTCGCGCGACTTGTCTTTTGTCGATCAGGTCATGCAACTGACCGATGGAAAGGGCGTTGATATTGTCTTTAACAGCTTGACCGGCGATTTTATTTCAGCGGGTTTAAGCGTGCTGAAAGCCGGAGGCTGCTTTTTAGAAATCGGCAAGCGTGAATTACTGAGCGCCGAACAACTGGCAGAAATCGCACCGGATATTCATTATTGCGCCGTTGATGTCAGGGCGCTTTCCCAAGACCAGCCGGAAAAAATCCGGCAACTGTTGCAAAGCGTATTAGCCGGTATCGAACAGGGACAATACACAGCTTTGCCTTACACCAGCTTCGATTGGCCGCAAATGCAAGAAGCGTTTCGTTATATGCAGCAAGCCAAGCATATCGGCAAAATCGTGTTGACCAATCGGGCTAATTACAGCGAATTCGTTTGCGACGATCATGCCTGTTATTTAATTACCGGCGGCCTGAAAGGCGTGGGCTTGTATAGCGCTCAATGGCTGGCGGAAAAAGGCGCAAAACACCTGTTCTTGCTCGGACGCTCCGAGCCGACAGAGGCTAATGCAGCAAAGATAAAAGACCTGCAAGAGCGCGGCGTGGAGGTCATTACTCTTATCGCCGATGTCAATGATGAAACTGCTATGCAAGCCGCTTTTACCCTGATTCATCAAGCCGGTGTTCCGTTAAAAGGCATTATGCATTCGGTAGGCGTGCTTAACGACAGTACTTTGTTGCAGCAAAACTGGCCGCGTTACAAAGCTGTATTGGAGCCGAAAATAAAAGGCGCATGGCTGTTGCACCAACTCAGTCAACAAGACGATTTGGACTTTTTCCTGATGTATTCCTCGGTGGCTTCTTTGCTGGGCAGTGCAGGTCAGTCCAATCATGCGGCGGCCAATGCGTTTTTGGATGCTTTTGCCGGCTATCGGCGAGCGCAAGGCTTACCGGCGCAAAGTATCAATTGGTGCGGATGGTCGGAAATCGGCTCCGCTGCGGA
The DNA here is from genome assembly GCA_036561025.1 of Methylobacter sp. Taxonomy (GTDB): domain Bacteria; phylum Pseudomonadota; class Gammaproteobacteria; order Methylococcales; family Methylomonadaceae; genus Methylobacter_A. The sequence goes on from DATBQB010000042.1 coordinate 132,998, forward strand.
ACTTCAGTTAAGCGACAAGATTCGTAAAGGTCTATCGGATATTAACCCGGAGCAAGGCGGACTCGTTTTGGCGGCGGCGTTATTGCGCGATGATACCCAATTGGCAGTCACGCCAATGGACTGGCCGACGTTCCTGGCCGATGCGCCAATGCAGGAGTTTTTCCAGGCTTTTAAACCTTCCGTTATCGTAGCCGAGACAACGGTCGCCCCTGTAATCAATCAACTGAACAAAGAAGCCCTGGCTCAGTTGAATGAAGGGGAGCGAAGCCGCAAGCTTAAAAACTTTTTAATAACGGAACTGGCCTCTGTGCTGGGTATGGAAATCGAGCAGTTAAACTCATTGACGCAACGCCATTCCGGCTTCTTCGATTTGGGCTTGGATTCTTTAACGTCGGTGGAATTTAAAAACAAAATTAATCATGCGCTCGCCATACATTTGCCGGCTTCTGCGATTTTCGATTATCCGACAATTCAAGCTTTGACCGGGCATTTAATGACGTTGCTGGCGAATGAAATTAATGTTCCTGCACAGGAACAGCAGCAACCGGCGATCGACGATCTGGATGATCTTTCACTAGAACAGGCAGCGGCATTATTGGCTAAAGAATTGGGATAATTATGGCTAATAACGAAGCAATCGATTACCAGCAATTAGTAAAAAACTCGTTACTTGAAATTCGCAAACTCAAAGCGAAAATTACTGAACTGGAACAAAATAAAGCGCTCGAAGAAATCGCTGTCATCGGTATGGCCTGTCAGTTCCCAACAGGACAGGATGGCGCTCAGGATCTCGATGCATTTTGGCAGGTGCTGGTTAATGAGGTTGACGCAGTTAAGGAAGCGCCGGAAGCTCGCTTGAGCAAGCAATTTTATAATCCCGATCCTGATGCGGCCGGCAAAATAATCAGTACGCAAGGCGGCTATCTTAACGACATCGATCAATTTGCCGCCGAGTTCTTTTTCATCTCCCCTCGCGAAGCGGACAGCTTAGATCCGCAGCAACGCATGCTGCTGGAAAATCATTGGCGCGCATTGGAACATGCGGGGATTCTGCCGTCCTCGTTAATGAGCAGCCAAACCGGATTGTTTGCCGGTATTTGCAATAACGATTATTACCATCTGCTGGCAAGCCGGGCTTATACGGACATTGACAGTTATATGGCATCCGGCACGGCACATAGCACCGCTGTCGGTCGGCTGGCTTTTTATCTGGGCACGCAAGGCCCGGCCATTGCGGTCGATACGGCCTGTTCCTCGTCCTTAGTGGCTATGCATTTGGCCTGCCAAAGTTTACGCGCGGGAGAATGCGAGCTGGCTTTAGCCAGTGGCGTAAACGCCTTGCTGTCGCCTGAGTTCAGCATTAATTTTTCCCGTGCGGGGATGTTGTCGCCGGAAGGGCGTTGCAAAACTTTCGACGACAGTGCTGACGGTTATGTGCGCGGCGAAGGCTGCGGCGTCGTCGTGTTAAAAAAATTGTCCGATGCGCTACGCGATGGCGACAATGTCTTGGCTGTGATTAAAGGTTCGGCAACTAATCAGGACGGGCGCAGCAGCGGCTTGACCGCACCCAACGGCAGCGCGCAGCGTCAGGTGCTGGCAGAAGCTTTGCAATCGGCAGGGCTTAAAGCCGATCAGGTCAGTTATATAGAAGCGCACGGTACCGGAACCAGTCTCGGCGACCCGATTGAAATTGAAGCATTGCAGGCGGTTTACGGCAGCCGGAGGCAAACGCCGTTAACTATCGGCTCGGTTAAAAGCAGCATCGGCCACTTGGAAGGCGCGGCTGGCATCGCCGGCTTTATCAAGACCGTTTTAATGCTGCAACATCGCAAAATCCCCAAGCAATTGCATTTCCATAAACCTAACCGGCACGTCGATTGGTCGGCAATGAATCTGAAGGTCAATCAGCAGCTGAGCGATTGGCAGGCCGGGCCCGACCAGCAACGTATTGCCGGAATCAGTTCTTTCGGTTTTGGCGGCACGAATGCCCATGTTTTGGTGGCTCAAGCACCCGAGCAGGATCAGTTTTATTTGAGCTGCGAACGGCCGCATCAGCTGTTAACCGTATCGGCAAATCATCAGCATGAATTGCAGCGTTTAGCGCAGATTTATAGCGATTATTTATCCACTTATCCGAATACCGATCTGGCTGATTTTTGTTATGCGGCCAATGCTAGGCGGGATCGTTTCCAATACCGAGCCGCTTTTTCTTGCGCGACCGTAGCTGATGCAATTAAAAGCTTGCAGAAAATAAAGGAAGGCGCGGTTATTCAGGAAAAGCGCGTCGCGATGTTGTTTACCGGACAGGGCGCTTTTAATGGCGCGCCGCTTTATGATTTTTCCGCTTACTTACCCCTGTTGAACGAAAAGCTCGATCAGTTCGAGCAGGCTTTTAAACAGCAGTTGGGCGTTTCGTTAAAAGAGATTTTATTTACCGGGCAGGGCGCAAAACAGTTATTGGCAACGGAATATGCCCAACCGGCATTATTTTGTTTTCAAGTTGCGTTAGCCGAAACCTGGTTCGCCTTGGGGCTTGAAGTTGAATGTTTCATCGGTCATAGCGTAGGCGAATATGCTGCGGCCTGTTTGGCAGGCGTGTTCAGTTTTGAGGATGGCTTAACCTTGATTAGCAACCGCGGCCGCTTAATGACTTCCCTGACTGAACCAGCCGGAATGATGGCCGTGTTAGCCAGTGCCGAAAAGGTTAACCAAGCCTTGCAGGCAAGCGCCAGTCATTTGTGTATTGCCGGCTATAACGGCAAAACCAATACGGTTGTGTCTGGGGCTACGAATGAATTAATCCGATTTAGCGGTTACTTGGATCAACAAGGGCTGGCTCATGTGGGATTGAAAGTCGATAGGGCTTTTCATTCGCCGTTAATGGCGCCGATGTTGGAAGACTTCGCGGCCATCGCCCAGAGCATTAACTATCAATCGCCTACAAAAAACATTATTTCGACCAAAACCGGCAAGCTGATCGGCAATGAGATTGCCGGCGCAAATTATTGGGTTGATCAGATCAGCAAGCCGGTCTTGTTTACCCAGGCTTTGGCGGAACTACAGGCGCAGGAAGTGAATTTTGCGTTGGAAATCGGGCCGCAAAATGTGCTGACTAAATTGCTGCAACGTGAATATGCCGGCGATACGATTCAGGCGATCAGCTCAATCAACGGACAGGATAGCGGAGTCGAGTTACTGCATACTGTTTCTGAGCTTTACCAAATGGGCCTGAATATCAATTGGCAAAATTATTATCAGGGTTTTAAAGGCCAGCATTTAAACTTGCCGGGCTATCCTTTCACACGGAAAAGATACTGGTTTAAGCACAACGCCAGAGCAGCATTGCCGGAGCAATCACCCTCATTGCATCCTTTATTACACAGCAAGCTTGAACTCGCGAACGAGGCCGATAAGCAAATTTTTATCGCACGGTTGAATGCCGATAATCCGGCTTTTCATCAGGATCACCGCTATCGCGGCAAGATACTGGTTCCGGCCGCGCATTACCTGGAAATGGCGATAGCCGCTTTGGGCGGAACAGCTTGTCAAATAACTCAGGTCAATTACCCCGCTTCTTTGATGCTGGACGGCGATGACGAAGTACAGCTGCAACTGGTTTTAACGGCGCTTGCAGACGGGTACGATTGCACTATTTATGCACGAGCTTTATCGGCTACAGCCGCTTGGCAATGTCATTTTAATGCCCGGATTAAAGCGCTGACAGAATCGGTTCAACCGCTATTGAATGCATCGCCTTTGCCCAAAGCCTTAAGCGTTGATCAGTTTTACCAAACAATGGCTGAGCGAGGTATCGACTTTGGGCCTTGCTATCGGTTATTGGATAGTTTGTCGGCGCAAGACGGACAGGCGCAAGGCAAGATCAAAACGGTAAAAGAGGGCGACTATTACCTGTATCCTCCGATGCTGGATGCCTGCTTTCAAGTGACGGGTAGTTTGTTGCCGCAGCAAGATAAGGCGACTTATATGCAAATGGGCTTGGAGTCATTGTCTTGCTATCGCGCTATGGGCCAAGGCGACATTCATGTTTATGCGTCGCTCAGAAACGGCTGCGAGCCGGATCAACCGGTTTTCGATATCGATATTTTGGGCGAGGGAGATTTGCCTATCGTTCAAATAAAGGGGATGTGCTTAAAAAAGATAGAGCTGAGGAAGCCGGGCAGTCTTTTTTATAAAACACAATGGCAGTCTTTGGGTTTATTATCGGACGATATTGATTCTGCCAAAACTGCCGCTTGGTTGGGGCATATTGCACAAGCACCCGAGCAATACTGGCAGAATCAGGGCAATACGGATGTCGAATATTTGCCGGTTCTGGAAAGCCAAGCTTTAAATCATGTGATGCAAGCTTTGCTTGATTTGGCTTTTCCCTATCAGCTTGACGAGTCTTTTAATTTACAGCAATGCCAACAGCAATTAGGCGTGTTGCCGCGTTACGCAAAACTGCTAAACCGCTGTTTAACAGCCTTAACGGAAGCTAACTATTTAACCAAGCAACAAGAGCAATGGCGGCTGGTGCGGTCATTGGCGGTTAATCTTCAGCACAGCGCGATTGACAGTAGCATCGAGATGCAATTGCTAAACCAATGCGGACAGGCGCTAGCGGGAGTATTAACCGGAAAAACCGATTTTCTGCCGTTACTGTTTCCTGAAAACAGTGATATATCTGCCGCAACTTTATATAGCCAAGCGGAAGGCTTTAAGCTCCTGAATAGCAGTGCAGTCCAGGCATTAAAAGGCTGGTTGGCTTTAGTGCCTAAGGGCCGGAAATTAAAAGTATTGGAAATCGGTGCCGGTACCGGAGGTACCACGCGGCATGTTTTGCCGCTATTGGCTGAAACGGTTGATTTTGAATATACCTATACCGATTTGTCCGCTGCATTTTTTGGTCAAGCGGAGACGAATTTTGCCGATTACGATCAGCTGATATACCAAACACTGGACATCAGCCAAAACCCGAACATGCAAGGTTTTGCCGAGCATGACTTTGACTTGGTGATTGCGGCCAATGTGATCCATGCCACCGCAGACTTGAATAAAACATTGGCTCATGTGCATCGGTTGTTATCGGCCAACGGCGTGTTAATGCTGTTGGAAGGCTTAAAATCGCAGTTATGGGTTGATTTAATCTTTGGCCTGACTGACGGCTGGTGGGCGTTCACCGATAATCGCATAAATCAAAATTATCCATTACTGGATGAAAAAGGCTGGCAGCAAGTATTAACCCAGGCCGGATTTAATCAGCCTACTTTAATCACTGCCGAGCTGGATGCAACCGAGCGCTTATGCCGGCAAAGCGTGATTTTGACTCAGCCCGTCAATACCGCAAAAGCTATCAACTGGCTGGTTTTAAAAGATAGGCAAGGCTTGGCCGATACTATCGCGGCTTACTTAACAGCGCAGGGCGATACGTGTACTTTAGTGGGGTGCGGTCAAAATTTTGCTCAGGATGATGGCGTATGGACTGTTAATCCGTTTCAGGAAGACGATTTTAAGCAGTTGCTTAATCATTGGCTTGAGCAATCCGAACCGGCTAAACGCGCCGTGCTGAATTGCTGGCCGCTGGACGCACAAATAACCGAGGCCAGCCGAAGCCAGGATGTCGAAGATACGCTCGGTCGGCTTTGTGCGGGCACTTTGCATTTGGTGCAAGCATTGGGTGCGCAGAATGTAACGCTGCAAGCATTTAACGTGATAACCCAAGGCGCGCAACAGGTTGATAAAGATGATCAACTGCAACCCGCGATGACCGCATTGTGGGGTATGGTCAGAGTGGCTGCCAAAGAGTATCCGCAGTTCCATTGCCGCCTGTTGGATGTTCAAGCCGATGTGGCTTTGACCACGCCGGTATTGAAGCAACTCAGCCAAACGGGATCAACCAATGAGTTGCAGGGTGCATTGCGTGAGCAGCAGCTTTTTGTACCTCGCTTGGCAGCTTGTGCGATTGATAACAGCAAGCCGTTAGCGATCAAGGATCAAGGCGTTTATTTGGTCACTGGCGCTTTTGGCGGTATGGGCTTTAAAGTAACGCAATGGCTGATAGAGCAAGGCGCTAAACATTTAATACTGCTGGCCAGGACTGCACCTTCGGAATCGATTAAACAATGGCTGGAACAGGCTAAAGCCAACGGAATTGCGATTCATGTGGAAGCCGTCGATATCAGAGATTATCACAGTCTTAAACAAGCGGTTGATAAGCACTGTAACGGCCGGCAAGCTTTGGCCGGTATTTTTCATAGTGCCGGGGTGTTTGCGGATTGCTTGTTGCAAGACTATGACTGGAGCATATTCAGTAAAGTCTTTCCGGCTAAAGTACAAGGCTCATGGAATCTGCATCGGCTTAGTACGGAGCTTAAAGCGGAGCTGGATTACTTCGTGTTGTTTTCGTCTTCTGCTTCTTTATTGGCCGCCAGCGGTTTAGCCAATTATGTCGCCGCCAATGCTTTTATCGATGCGCTGGCAGCTTACCGGCAACGGAAAAACCTGCTCGCGCACAGTATCAACTGGGGCGTATGGCAGGATACCGGCATGGCCGCAGCGGTAAACGATACCCGGCGTCGGCAGTGGCAGGTGATGGGCGTCAAGCCGATGCAAGCACAAACCGCACTGAGTGCAATGCAAATCGTTATAGGTTCCGATGAAGCGAACATGGCGATTATCGATATCGACTTTAACGATTATGTAAACAGCCTGGATGCAGGCAATAGCGAAAACTATTTTCAATCGGTGCTAAGCCAACAGCCGGATCAAGCGCAAAAAAACAGCGCCCCGGCTGAATCTATTGTTTTACTGCTGCAACAAAATCCGGATCAGCAGCAGGAGTTAATGTTAAATCACATTAGCCGGTTGGTCGGGTCGGTATTAGGCATCTCTGCAGATATAGATTTAAGACGGGGCTTTTTTGAGCTGGGCATGGACTCGCTAACTTCAATGGAATTACGCAATCGTTTACAGCGCGAGTTAGAGATTACCCTGGATGCCACACTAACTTTTAAATATCCCACGGTATCAGCGTTATCGGATTATTTATTAGGCGTGTTGATCAATACAAAGCCAAAACAGGAAACAGCAAAACCAGAGCCTGTGCCGGAAAATGATCAAGAGCAGGGTGCAAATAATGAAGCTATTCTTTCGCTGGATGAACAGCTGGCCGATATAGACCGGTTCCTGGATGATATTTGATAGCCGGTTAAAATTAACGATACAGGTAAATACGTGGCAGATTATGAAGACCAATTAAAACGCGCTTCGATCGCGCTGGCGAAAATGAAGCAGCGTTTGCTTGACCAGGAAGCCAAGTCGAATGAGCCGATTGCGATTGTTGGAATGGGTTGCCGGTTTCCGGGTGGCGTTAATTCGCCGGAACAGTTTTGGCAGTTATTAAGCCGGGCTGAACATGGGATTGTCGATGTGCCGGACGATCGTTGGGACATGGATAGCTTATACAGCGATCAGCGCGGCGCACCCGGAAAAATGTATGCCCGTAAAGCGGGTTTTATCGATCGGCCGGGTTATTTCGATCCCGAGTTTTTTGGCATCTCGCCGCGAGAAGCCAAGAGCATGGATCCGCAGCAGCGCTTGTTGCTTGAAGTCTGCTGGCAGGCATTGGAACACGCCAATATTGTGCCCGACTCGTTACGCGACAGCGATACCGGCATGTTTTTGGGCATAGGCCAAAATGATTATGGCTTGTTGCAACTCTATGCGGACGATTATCAACGCATCAACACCTACGATGGCAGCGGCAATGGATTTTGTTTTGCTTCGGGACGCGTGTCGTATGTGATGGGTTGGCAGGGGCCTTGCCTTTCGATCGATACCGCCTGCTCCTCTTCATTAGTGGCCGTTCATTTAGCTTGCCAGAGTTTGCATAAAGCCGAATCCAGGGTAGCCGTTGCGGCCGGCGTCCAGTTAATGCTGACGCCGAATGTGGCGCTGTTTTTATCCCGTGTCGGCGCGTTGGCCGAGGACGGTCATAGTAAAACCTTCGATGCCGGCGCCGATGGTTATGGCCGTGGGGAAGGTTGCGGCGCTCTGGTGTTAAAAAGGCTGTCCGATGCGCAAGCGGATGGCGACGATATTATTGCGGTTATCCGGGCTAGCGGAGTTAATCACGACGGCCCCGGTAGCGGCTTGACGGTTCCGAACGGTTTGGCTCAGCAAAAGCTGATCAGGCAGGTTCTAAATCAGGCCAAAATTGATGCCGGGCAGGTGGGCTTTGTAGAGGCTCATGGCACCGGCACGGTGTTGGGCGATCCGATTGAGGCGGAAGCTTTAGGCATGGTTTATAGCCAGGATCGGGCTATTGATAATCCTTTATATATCGGCTCGGTAAAAACCAATGTCGGCCATCTTGAAGCGGCGGCGGGCATTGTCAGTATGATTAAAGCCGCATTAACTTTACAGCGCCGGCAAATTCCCGCCAGTTTGGGTTTTTCTCAACCCAATCCTTATATCCCCTGGCAGCAGTTTAATTTAAAAGTGGCGACTGAATTAACCCCTTGGCCTAATAATGCAGAACAACGTTATGCGGGGGTAAGCTCGTTCGGTATGAGCGGCACCAATGCGCATGTGATTTTGCAACAGGCGCCGGAACAAGAGCAGGCGGTTAAATCGGTGCCAGTCAAAGCGCCTTTTGTGTTGACGGTGTCGGCAAAAACAGAGGCGGCTTTACAGGCGATGTGCAGCCAATATGCCGAGGCTTTGAAGAATTTATCCAATCGCCAAACTGCTGATTTTAGCTTTACCGCGAATACTTGCCGCAGCCATTTTGCTTATCGCAAGGCGGTAGTGGCGAATGATGCGGAAGGCCTGATCAATCAATTGCGCGACCCTGACTTGCTGAATAATCTTGCACCTTGTCCGGAATGGAAAAAGCCGAAGCTGGCCTTTTTGTTTACCGGACAAGGCAGTCAATATGTGCAAATGGGCCGGGATTTATATCAAACCGAACCGGTATTTCGCGCGGCTGTCGATCAGTGCGAATCCCTTATCGCAGAGCAGTCAGTCTATTCCGTTAAAGCTTTATTATGCGATGAACAGGATGATCAGACGCTGAGAACTCAGGCGCAACCGGCTATTTTTGTTTTTCAATATGCGTTGTTGGCGTTATGGCAAAGCTGGGGCGTTAAGGCGGATTTGGTTTTAGGGCACAGCATTGGCGAATATGCTGCGGCTTGTCATGCCGGCGTGTTTTCGTTGCAGGATGCATTGCGTTTAATTTGCGCACGTAGCCGCTGCATCAATGAATATGCGTTACCGGGCGGCATGATCGCGGTGTCTGCCGATGTCGATAAAGTGCGGCCGCTTATCGGTCTGTTTGCCGATCAAGTTGGTATTGCGGTAGTTAATACGGCCAGAAGCGTTGTTGTCTCGGGCTTGTGGGAGGGATTAAAAGGCGTCATGGCCGCTTTGGATCAGGCTGCTTTGTCTTATACTCAATTGAATGTTGCTCATGGCTTTCATTCTCCGTCCATGCAGCCGGCATTACAGGCTTTTGCCGATGTAGCTAACACCGTTACTTATCATTCACCCGAAATCGCTATTATTTCAACGCTGACAGGTCAAATCGTCAGTCACGAGATGGCACAGGCCGATTACTGGGTTAAGCATATCCGTCAGTCGGTGCAGTTTTATCCTGCGATGCAACAACTGGTTGGCAAGGGTGCGGAAATACTGCTTGAAATTGGCGCTAAGCCGGTACTTTCGGGCTTGGCTAAGCAGATTGATGAAACCGCCAAAAAACAGTGCATTCCGAGTCTGATAGGTAAGGGCAATAGCCGGATGGAAATTTATCAGGCTTTGGCGCAGTTATATCAAGCCGGTCTGGATTTGAATTGGCATGTCTTGAGCGGCGAAAGTGAAAAAATAAAACTGCCGACTTATCCTTGGCAACGGCAATTTTATTGGGTTGATCAAGCCGATAATAAAAAACAAAGCAATAACGTCCAGGCCAGTTCAAAGGTTTTGCAGTCATTAGTGGAAGGTGAGACTGAAGCTTTATTGCAGTCGCTATGGCAGGGCAAAACGCCGGATGAAACAGAGCAAAAACTAACGCTGCAAATACTGCAAAGCTTAAGCCGTTTACATCAACAGGAAGTTCAGCGACAGTGTGCTTATCAAATAAGCTGGCAAGCGTATGAATTGCCCAAAGTTACGGTTGATGGGGTTTGGCTATTGATAGCCGATCGGCAAGGCAGGGCAAAAACCTTATTTAACTATTGGTTGGGAATCAATATTCCAGCCATTTTGATAGAGCCGGGCGCGGCTTATCAAAAATTATCGCCGCAGCATTATCAATTACGCTTTGAAATCGAGGATGACTGGCAGCGTTGTTTGGCAGACATTCCGGCTGAATGGCTAGAGTCGATGCGGGCGACTATTAATTTCAATCTGTGTGATTTGAGCTTTAATGAAAACGGCATAGAGTCAGTCAGCCAAGCTTTAAATAATGTAGCTGTCTGTTATCGGGTGTTGAAAAAACAAGCTAACCGCGTGCCGGTTTGGCTGGTCACTGAAAATGCGCAGGCAGTTGGCGAAAACGATTCTGCGAGCGGTTGGTTAAGTGCGGCGGCTTGGGGAATAGGCCGCGTTATCGCTTTGGAGCAGCCTAAGCTGTTTGCCGGTTTACTTGACCTGTCCGACTCGGGCGCAGAACAGCTTAAAACGCTTGCCAATATCGTTACGGCAGCGCCGACAGGCGAGCAAATTGCGATCAGGGCGCAAGGCAATTATGTCGCCCGGTTAACGCAATGCCCATTGCAGGCATCAAGCGTACAAATAGATCCACAAGGTGATTATGTTATTACCGGAGGGCTGGGCGGTTTGGGGCTGGCCGTTGCGCAGTGGTTAGTGGCTAATAATGCCGGACGGGTATGGTTGCTATCGCGTAGCGCAGCTAAAGAAGAGGCGTTGTGGAAAATAGAGCAATTGCGGCAACAAGGTGGTGATGTTCGTTGTTTGCAAGCCGATATTGCCGATAGTCAGGCGGTTTTTGCAGTCATAACTCAAATAGAACAGCAAGGCGGTCGGTTAAAAGGCGTTATCCATGCCGCCGGTATATTGCAGGACGGCCGTTTGGAAAACCTGAATGTAGACTCCTTTAAACAAGTGTTGTCGGCCAAAGTTCAAGGCGCCTGGCTGTTGCATCAGGCGACAAAAGACTTACAGCTGGACTTTTTTGTCCTGTTTTCATCGGCTGCTTCCGTCTTAGGTTCTATGGGCCAAGCTGCTTATGCCGCAGCCAATGCGGCCATGGATAGTTTGGCGCAATATCGTAAAACATTGGATTTGCCGGCGCTGACAATTAACTGGGGAGCTTGGGCTGAGGTTGGTATGGCGGCCAGTTTGGATAAGGTTGATCAGCAGCGTATGCAATCCAACGGCGTTATGGCGATAAAACCGGAAGCCGCACAGGTCTTATTGGCGCAAGCCATCGCCAGCAACGCCGGCCAACAAATTATTATGGATATTAATTGGCCGGTGTTTAAGCAGGCGCTGTCATCAGCAGCGACGAAATCATTTTGGCAGATAATGGATGGGGGAGAGTCAGAAGCTACCGAACTGGTTAATGCCCTGGCTGCTATCGATTTTGCGCAAAAAATGTCTGAGTTGAATGAAGAAGACGCTGATCAATTGGCTCAAACACAAGTGGAATTGGCGCTAAAACAAGTGTTATATCTGGATGCAGATAAACCGGTCGATAGTCATCAGGGGTTTTTCGATATGGGACTGGATTCAATTACGGTGGTGGAACTGCGTGAAAATCTGGAGCATCGCTTGGCTTGTTCTTTACCTGCGACTTTATTGTTTGATTATGCCAATGTGGCTGACGTCAGCTCGTATTTAGTCCAACAATATGGCAAGGCTAAGGAGCAAGCCGTAACTTCTGAGCCAGAACAATCAGATACCACGGTAGCAGTGCAAAACTTATCTGAACAGGAATTAGATAAATTAATTACTGAAAAATTAGAGAGGTTGCTTATTGAAACACAAGATGATTGAGCATGATCTGTCAAAAGGCTTTGAAAGATTGATGTGTATTAGATTTGAATCGCCTTTTTCTTATATTTAGCACTTGGCTTTATAAGTAATTGATGGGGATATGGAAATATATTTTGATACTATTGTTGGCGTTATTCTAATTATTATAAATCAATGTATTGCGTTCTGCGGTGTTGCAAATTTTAAACTTGGGTTACATACATTGATACTGGGTTAAGAATTGAATCTGTCCTGTAGAATAGTCGAGTGTATTGCCGGTAAGTAAAAGGTTTATCACTATAGATTTTATAAAAGCACTGAGCTTAACGGAAAAATAAAACTATAACTTGTTGATTTTATAATCAACGGAAAAATAATTTTGATTAATTTTTATTATTGCCGATAACCTGACAAGTGGTAACCGTGAAAGGGAGATTAAAAGCTGAGAGGAATATAATGATTTTTCGCGCGGCACCAAACGTATCATAAGTAGTTGAAATAAAATGACTGTTGTAATCAGGTCATCAACATCAAATATACCCCGCTAGGGATTTTCTCTAGTGGGGTGTTTTTTTGTTTGTTACAATGAAAAGCACAGGATTAAGTTTATAGATTAGAAGTCCGATACAGCAAAATAATTAGACTATACTTAATCGACTAAACATAGGGATGCTGTATATTCGCACAGGATTTTGCTTTAAAAATTAAAGATTAATGGAGAAAACAATGGCAAGTATTCTTGCAGTTGACGATTCAGCTTCAATGAGAAAAATGGTTTCATTTACTTTAAGAGCTGCTGGATACGATGTCGAAGAAGCAGTGGATGGAGTTGATGCTTTAGAAAAAGCGCAGGCCAGGAAATTTGATTGTGTTGTAACCGATGTCAATATGCCAAATAAAGACGGGATTACTTTAATTAGAGATTTACGAGCACTCCCGGACTATAAATTTATTCCCATGCTGATGCTGACGACTGAGTCAGGGATCGAAAAGAAACAAGAAGGTAAAGCTGCCGGAGCAACGGGGTGGATGGTTAAACCTTTTAATCCTGATCAATTATTAAAGACATTGTTAAAAGTTTTGGGTTAATTGGGTTCTATCGTGCCTAAGTGTGTTAAGCGCATGCTGAAAAGTCTACGCCTAAAGTGTTCCAGTTCTTACGGTTTTATGGATGTTTAGATGAATGATGTGGTATTTATTCGGACAGAGATCTATAAAAGAGAGTTTTTGGGTTAATGTTAATCTTGTTTAAATGAATTTAGGCGCATACAGGTAAGTCTATGTCTATTGATATGTCACAATTCCATCAAGTCTTCTTTGAAGAATGTTTCGAAGGCTTGGAAGCAATGGAGTCAGGATTGTTAACTCTCGATATGGGAGATATTGATTCGGAAATAATCAATACTATTTTCAGGGGAGCACATTCGATAAAAGGCGGCAGTGGAACTTTTGGCTTCACCGTTGTTGCTGAATATACCCATATTATGGAAACCCTGCTTGATGAAATGCGGGATGGGCGTAGGAAAGTAACCCAGCCTGCAGTAGACGTTTTGCTTGGATCGGTTGACTGTCTCAGAGAGATGCTGACTGCGATACAAAATGAACAGGATGTTAATAATGCAAGTGCAGCAAAGCATAAAGCAGCATTGGAAGTTGTGCTTAATGGTGGTTCGGTGACTGCAGAATCAGTTTCTCCTGTTGAGCAAGAGGTAATAAGTGAAGTAGCCGCAGTCAACGTTGTCCCTGAAATTGTTGAAGAAGAATCTATTGAATTAGAAGAGCAGGGCTGGAAAATAGCTTTTTGCCCTTATTTGGATTTACTTAAAACCGGTAATGATCCGGTAAGACTATTTCGGGAATTGAATGAGCTGGGTGAATTAACGACTATTGCTAACATTCAGGATGTTCCTGGTTTTTATGAATTAGATCCAGAGGAATGCAATATTTCTTGGGATTTAAAAGTCGTTGGAGATATTTCCGATGGTGAAATCAGGGAAATATTTAATTGGGTTGAAGGCGACTGTGAAATGGAAATTCAGCCGCTTGTCAAGGCCGCAAAACCAGCCCCTGTTGTAAAGAAAGCTGACCCTGAACCTGAGCCCGTAGCAGTAGTCACATCAAATAACTCTTCACCAAATCCCGTTGAGGTCAAACCAAAAGTGGTTACAGAAACCAAAAAAGCTGATTCTCAAGATCCTGACAATGACGCCGCAAAGACTACCGCAAAAGCCAGTTCGATTCGGGTAGATACAGATAAAATTGACACTTTAATCAATATGGTTGGTGAAGTTGTGATTACACAATCCATGTTGGGTTTAGTCGGTGAAAACTTTAGCATGGATAAGGTTGGTCAACTTAAAAGAGGACTCGCCCAGTTAGAGCGACACACTCGGGATTTGCAGCAAAGCGTCATGAATATTCGGATGCTGCCTATTAGTTTTGTTTTTAGCCGCTTCCCGCGATTAGTCCATGATATCAGCAGTAAATTAGATAAAAAAATTGCACTGAAACTTGTCGGTGAAAATACCGAAGTTGATAAAGCCGTTGTTGAGCTGATTAATGATCCGTTGGTTCATTTAATTAGAAATAGCCTGGATCACGGTATAGAAATGCCTGCGGACAGGGTTGCAGCAGGCAAGCCTGAAACAGGGACCATAGAGCTGAAGGCATATCATCGTGGCGGCCATATTGTCATAGAAATTATTGATGACGGTCGTGGATTAGATAAAGATAAGCTGCTATCAAAAGCCATAGAAAAAGGATTAATTGAAGAAAATAACCTTCTTACCGAAAAACAGATATTCGAACTAATCTTTATGCCGGGTTTTTCTACAGCCGAACAGCTTACCGATATTTCCGGTCGTGGTGTCGGTATGGATGTTGTTAGAAGAAACATCCAATCTTTGGGGGGCAATATAGAAATTATCTCGGAGTTGGGTAAGGGGACAACTATTGCAATCCATTTGCCGTTAACCTTGGCGATTCTTGACGGTCAATCTGTTGCGGTGGGTGATGAGACTTACATTGTACCGTTAGTTTCTATTATAGAATCAATTAACATTACCGAAAGAATGCTGAATAAAGTTGCAGGCAAAGGAGAAACTTTCCGCCTACGCAATGAATATTTGCCTGTTATTAGAATGCGCAGTATTTTTAATGTGCATTCGGGTAATCCGACAAAGTCAAAAGAGGGTGTCCTTGTGGTCGTCGAAGGACAAGGTGAACTGTGTTGTTTGCTCGTAGATGAGTTATTGGGTCAACAACAAGTTGTTATTAAATCATTGGAAGCGAATTATCGGCGGGTAGAAGGTGTTTCAGGTGCAACTATTCTGGGTGATGGTTCTGTTGCACTGATTCTCGATGTTCCTGGTTTGGTGCGTTTTTCAATTCGATAACACAATATATAAAAAGCAGATATGGCACAAGAAGCTGAAAATAAAGATATTGACCAATATCACTATAGTAAAAATCTGGATAACGCAGTGCAATATCTGAGTTTTGCCTTAGGAAAAGAAGAATATGGGGTCGATATTCTTCGAGTACAGGAAATACGGAGTTGGGAACCCGTTTCGAGAATACCTAATGTTCCCTGTTACGAGAAAGGTGTTGTTAATTTACGCGGTTCAATTGTGCCGATTCTCGACTTGAGAGAAAGATTTAATTTGAGCAAAGCCGAATACACGCCGTTGACGGTGGTTGTGGTATTGCAAACCGGCGATAGCAACAAGACACGCATAATGGGCGTTGTTGTCGACTCGGTCTCTGATGTAATTAACGTAGATAAAACTGAAATTCAAAGTGCTCCGGATTTTGGGGCTAAAGTGAGTAATGAATTTATTAATGGACTGGTATCGGTTAATGAACGCATGGTGATGCTGCTCGATGTGGACAAATTACTGAAACTGGAGGCATTGGATCAGGATGAAAGCTAATTATTTTAATGTGCTTGGCATGGTTTGTGGGATTTTAAGAGGTGGCGTAGCGTGAAGATTAATATGCCGTTAACGAATAATGAGGTTATCTTGAAAAAGGGGACAATCCTGGTTTCAAGAACCGATTTGATGGGACGTATAACCTACGTCAATGACGCATTTGTGGAAACCAGCGGTTTTACTCGTGATGAGCTGATGGGGGCGGAACATAATATTGTGCGTCATCCAGACATGCCTGCTGAGGCTTATGAAGACTTATGGAAAACCCTAAAACAGGTTAGACCTTGGCAAGGACTGGTGAAAAACAGGTGCAAAAACGGTGACCATTACTGGGTCGAAGCAAATGCCATGCCGTTATTTAAAGATGGGAAAGTCTATGAGTATCTTTCTGTTCGACATCCACCAAAGCGCGACCGGATTCCAGCTGCTGAGTTGTTATATCAGAAAATTAATACAGGGGAAGTAAAAATAAGACCGACAGGTTTAGCCGCGATGTTTAAATCTATCGGCGAAATCGCAATAGTGAAAAAAAATGCATTTATAGTGACGGCTTTCTTGTTGCCGATCTTTTTCTTGATGTATCGGTTGTTTTTGACACAGGAATACGGCTTGTTAGCGAGTGTTGCTTTATTAGCCATAACGGCATCGGCGCTAAGTATTAATATGACCAAGGTAATAACCGATACGCTTGAAACTGCAATCACTATTTGTTACCGGCTAAGCAGTGGAAGTTTCGGAAATAAGGTGGACTTGAAGCGAGAAGATCAGCTGGGTGATTTTTTGCGTGGGTTGTATTGCATGGAAGTCAAGCTCGGTGTGGATTTGGCCGACTATAAGCAAGATGCCGCAGAATCTAAACGGATTACCCAAGCGTTGGATAATGTTCATAACGGTGTCATGGTGGCGAATAAGGGTTTAGAAATTATTTACATGAACGATAGCATTCAGAAGATATTTAAGGTGGCAGAAAGAGATATTCGCAAACAGTTACCTGATTTTTCTGCCGATAAATTGATGGGTTCCAATATTGATCTGTATCACAAGAATCCCACTGTTCAACGTGCCATGTTGGAAAAATTACAAGAATCATTCAGGACGGAACTGGTCATCGCCGGTCGACATATGACTGTTATCGCTAGTCCCGTTAATGGCGATGGCGGCGAACGTATTGGTTATGTTGCTGAATGGGAGGATAGAACCCATGAAGTTTTAATTGAGAAAGAAATTGACCAATTGGTGCAAGGAGTTAAAGCTGGCGACTTGAGTGCCCGCATAAAATTAAGTAATCAAGAGGGATTTACTAAAACCCTGTCTGCCGGAATCAATGAATTAACGGATGTCATTGAAAGTGTGTTTAACGACGTTAACAGGGTGATGGAAAATATGGCTGAAGGCGACTTAACCATTGCCATTACTAATGAATATCAAGGTGTCTACGCTGAATGCAAAAATAATATTAATGGCACTTTGGCAAAGCTCAGTGAGTTTATCATTCAAATCAGGGATGCGGCTGATTTTATAGATAGTTCATCACAAGAAATGGCCAGTGGTAATAACAACCTGTCACATCGAGCTGAACAACAAGCGGCCAGCCTGGAAGAAACAGCTGCCAGTATGGAAGAGCTGGCTAGTACTGTAAAAAATAACGCGCAGAATACGGTTCAAGCAACTGAGGTTGTTAATTCAGCAAGCCAATTAGCTCAAAAAGGCGGTGGCGTAGTTAAGTCAGCTATCGCTGCAATGCAGGAAATTAATGAAAGTAGCAATAAGATTGCTGAAATTATTGGCGTAATAGATGAGATTGCCTTTCAAACTAATCTGTTGGCACTAAATGCGTCTGTAGAAGCGGCCAGGGCCGGAGAGCAGGGGCGCGGATTCTCGGTTGTTGCAACAGAGGTGCGTAATCTGGCTCAACGGAGTGCAACCGCCGCCCAGCAAAGTAATGAGCTGATCCAGAACAGTGTGCAGAAAGTTCGTGCTGGAACCGCATTCGTTAATGAAACAGGTGCAGCGCTAACTGAAATTGTCGAAAGTGTTGCAAAAGTTGGCGATATTGTTGCGCACATTGCCAGTGCCAGCTCAGAGCAATCCTCGGGTATTGAACAAGTCAACCAAGCGGTTTCTCAAATGGATGATATCACTCAGCAAAATGCGGCCTTGGCCGAACAAGCTGCTGCAGGCAGTATTGCTATGAGTGAGCAATCTACCAATATGACCCAATTGCTTAGCTTCTTTAGAGTCAATTCAAAAGGAGGTCGGGCAACGACGAGACCAGTTTCGCATAGCAAGCCGCCTGTAACGCCAGTAAGAGCAACTGCAAAAAAAACTGTAGCTCCCGTTTTATTATCGACTAAGCCTAAAAGCGATAGCAGTGATGAGTGGGAAGAATTTTAATGTTGTTAAAGCTACAAACTATATAACCGACAGGAAACTATAACAATGACAACAGATGTGCAGTCAAATAATAGTCGGGTAGAGCAATTTCTCACCTTTCAACTCGCAGGTGAAGCGTATGGTGTTGAGATTTTGAAAGTACAAGAGATTCGTGGTTGGGAAGCGGTTCGTGTGATACCGAATACGCCTGCTTTTGTTAAAGGTGTATTGAATTTACGCGGATCTGTAGTGCCTATCATAGATTTACGGGAACGGTTTTCTCTGGAGCACTGTGAATACTCCCAAAAAACGGTAGTCATTGTGCTCTGTGTTGAGCATGGTGCAAACCAGTTTGTGATGGGTATTGTGGCGGATGCTGTTTCTGATGTGCTGGATATTAACTTGGCAGACATCAAAAAATCTCCAAACTTCGGCTCAAAAATTGATACGCGTTACATGCGAGGTATGCATGTATATAAGAAAAAGATGATTATGCTTTTAGACGTCGATAAATTGCTCAATCCCGATGAGGTTGAGGGTATAGAAAGTTTGGTGTGACGGTGAGAATTGTTGCAATAGTCAATCAGAAAGGTGGCGTTGGTAAAACGACTACTACTGCAAACTTATGTCATGCCATCGCAGAATCGGGTTCAAAAGTGACAGCTATCGATCTTGATCCGCAAGGTCATTTAACCGTTTCTTTCGGAATTACTGAGCAGCACATTGGCGGTATTGATGAAGCTATGCTGAAAGAGAAAAAAATTTATCAGCAGCTTATTTCTGCCAGGGAAAATCTGCAATTAATTACCGCAGGACCAAAACTTAAAGAGATTGAGCATCTAGCCGACAATAGATCACCTCGCGGTGTTTTGTTAAAAAATGCCTTGCATGAAAGCCTTAATGATCAGGATTTTATTTTTATTGATTGTCCGCCGTCTTCAGGATTGCTCGTCGCGAATGCATTGATTGCAGCCGATGAAATTTTAATTCCTATGGCCAGTGATTTCCTTGCGTTGCAGGGACTATCTCATTTAATGGGTACGATTAAAAGATTTGAAAAGGCTTTAAAGAGGAAATATAAAATATTACTAGTAATGTCTCGATATTCGCCAAATAGAAGAATATCGAGTCAAGTATTAAATGTTCTTCTAACGCATTTTCCTGAGCAAATATTAGCAACAGTCATTCGAGAAACGGCATTGCTCGCCGAGTGTCCCAGCTTTGGTAAAACAATTTTAGAATATAGCCCAAAAAGTCGTTCAGCAAGAGATTTTCGTAGTCTTGCCCATGATTTTCTTGATGACAAGGTGATGTATGGCAACAAGTGAAGAAAATGATTTAATCGGATACGATCCTCTAGCTTGGATGGAGAGCGATGCCGATAAAAATGAAGAAATAATCGATAAAGAATACTCTGATAGCGATAAGCTGGAAGAGTCAATCAGTGATAATGAAATTAGAATCGCCGATGATTATTCTGATGATTTGATAGGAAATGCTGAAGAAAGTGCAGTTTTAAATGTAACTGAAGAAGATGGATTGGTAATAGATGAAATTGAGGGAGAAAGCGATAGTTCTTTGATAGATGAAATGGTTGATAGCTGCTTGGATGAAAGAGGTAATGTATCAGACGCTTTAGACGATACAGAAGCAGTTGCCGAGGATTCTGAGGAAACGACAGGGTCACAAATTGATTTAGACGCTACGTTAACTATTCAGCATGTCGTTCAATTGCATGAAAAGTTGAAGAATTTCTTAGCTATAAATGATCAAATCGAAATAAATGCGTCTGACGTATCGTCAATAGATACAGCTACTTTACAACTACTTGTTTCATTGAAAAAAGATGCCGTTAAGTTACAAAAGAAAGTAACCATTATTTATCCGTCTCCTCGATTTGTTGAGTCTGCCCAGTTGCTAGGCTTGTTGGATGTGCTCGACGTACATGACATGTGATTTTTGACAGACAGGAAATAGTTTAAAGATGGCCATTGTTGAGAAGGTTCGGGAGTTTAAATTCACCGCTGATGACTTTAATTTTTTAAGAAAATTGTCTAATGAGCATTCAGGTATTCAAGTTCCTGATGAAAGATTCGATATGTTTTATTCCAGGTTGTCCAAACGGGTAAGAAAACTGGGATTATCTGACTTTAAGGAATATTGCCAGTATCTTAAAGATTATCCAGATCACGAGTTTACTGAGTTTATCAATGCTATAACAACCAACTTGACCGCTTTTTTTCGGGAAATGCATCATTTTGATTATGTTCGTGATGTCGTTATTCCGGAAGTATTGGTTAGAAATAAAACTTCACGACAAATCAGGGTTTGGTCCGCTGGTTGTTCTACCGGCGAAGAACCTTATTCTTTAGCTATTGCCTTGTTGGAAAATGTGCCTGCTGACTGGGATATTAAGATTTTAGCGACTGATTTGGATACCAATGTCTTACAAACAGCATCTGATGGAATTTATGCGGAAGATCGCGTTAGCGATTTGTCGGAAGACACACTTAAGCGGTGGTTTATGCGAGGCAAATCATCGCAGTCCGGTCAAGTAAAAGTAAGGCCTCAATTGCAACAAATTATTCAATTTAAGAAGTTAAATTTGATGCAGGATTGGCCGATGAAATGTCATTTTGACTTTATTTTTTGTCGCAATGTTTTAATTTATTTTGATCGTGAAACCAAGACATTGCTGGCGCAAAGATATGCCCAAATGTTGTCTAGCAGATCATGGTTATTTATTGGACATTCGGAATCATTAAATCAGCTTTCAAATGAGTTTGAGCTGGTTGCATGTACCAGTTATAGGAAAAATACATAATACTAATGAGTATGAGTGCTAGCAATGATATTGGTCCACCTTCGATCGACGGTTTTGAACATATTAATAGGTATGTGGACAAAGAGCGTGGTGTGATTGCAGCGAAGATTTTACCCGGCGAATACTATGTAACTCAGGAAGATGAATTGATTACAACCGTATTAGGGTCTTGTATATCGGCATGCATTCGAGACAAGGTCTCAGGCTTGGGGGGAATGAATCATTTTATGTTACCGGAAACTACAGCTGATAAGCTGAAACAAGGTAATGAAGCTGTTGTCGGCAATGCAACCCGTTACGGGAATTATGCCATGGAGCATTTAATTAACACCATTTTGATGAATGGTGGAAAAAGAAAAAACCTGGAAGTTAAAGTGTTTGGTGGCGGGAAAATCATTCCAACCTTGACAGATGTCGGTCTTAAAAATATCGATTTTATACTGGATTATGTTGACACAGAAGGGCTATCCCTATTATCTCAAGATTTGGGCGATATTTACCCCAGAAAAATAATTTATTTTCCTAGAACAGGGAAAGTTGGAATGAAAAAAATTGAACATTTGCATAATGATACAATTATAAGAAGAGAGCGACAGTATTTTAATAATATTAAAAATGCGCCTGTTGAAGGTAATGTTGAGCTTTTTTAAGAGTATACAATGAATAAAATACGAGTATTGATTATTGATGATTCATTGTTAATCAGAAAGGTATTGACTGAGATTTTAAGCTCGTCTTCAGATATTGAAGTAGTTGGTGCCGCAGAAGATCCTCTTATTGCCAGGGAAATGATTAAGGAATTAAATCCAGATGTATTGACCTTGGATATCGAAATGCCTCGGATGGATGGGATTACTTTTTTACGTAATTTGATGCGATTAAGGCCAATGCCTGTTGTGATGATTTCAGCGCTTACAGAAAGCAATGCTGAAGTTACTTTAACTGCTCTGGAGTTGGGGGCAGTAGACTTTATTGCAAAACCGACAATTGATGTCGAAAATGCATTGAATGACTATGCCGAGGACATAATTACCAAGATAAAAGTAGCATCGCAAGCTAATATTAGAAGACTTGAATAATAAAGTCTAAAAGCACAAGTTTTGGAGAAACGGCGCTGAATGTAATACGAAAACAGCGTGTGAATATCGAGATGGAAAAACTCCAGAAATTCCAATAATGATGTAATCGCTTAAGAGTTAAAGTGGTAGCAATCAACATTAAAAATGCACCTGTTGACGGTGATGATGGGCTTCTTTTAGAGTGGGTTTATGGGTAAGATACGTGTATTGGTTATTGATGATTCAGCATTAATCAGGAAGATCCTGACTGAAGTTTTAAGCTCGTCACCGGATATTGAGGTGGTGGGGGCAGCAGCAGATCCTCTTATTGCCAGAGAAATGATTAAACAATTAAATCCGGATGTATTAACGCTGGATATTGAAATGCCGCACATGGACGGAATAACTTTCTTAAGCAACTTGATGCGCTTAAGGCCAACTCCAGTTGTGATGATCTCCACACTGACTGAGCATGGTGCAGAGGCTACTTTAAATGCTCTGGCATTAGGCGCGGTAGATTTTATTGCCAAACCCAAAGTTGATGTCGTTAATACTCTGAATGAGTATGCCGAGGAAATTATTTCCAAGGTTAAGGTCGCGGCGCAAGCAAAAGTAGGAAATATTCAGGATAGAGCGGTTAAACCGAAAAGCCCTGTAGTGACAACTCCTGAGATTTCAGAGAAACATTCAGTCGATGTTATTTTAAAAGCGGCCCCGGTAAAAACACATATTAGCCCCACCAATAAGATAATTGCCTTAGGTGCTTCAACTGGAGGAACCGAAGCGATTAAAACAGTAGTTAAAGGATTTCCGGCAGATACCCCACCCATTTTAATAACGCAACACTTACCCGCTGCATTTAGTGAATCATTTGTCCGGCATATTGATCTTGCAACGGAAATGTCAGCCTGTATCCCAAAACATGGTCAGACAGTTGAACCGGGTAATATTTATCTTTCACCTGGAGACAAGCACATGCTGGTGATTAGAGAGGGGGGTAAATATATTATTCATTTAAGCGATGGACTGCCCGTCAATCGCCATAAACCCGCAGTTGATGTCTTATTTCGTTCAGTCTCTCAATGTGCAGGCGCTAATGCCATTGGTGTGTTATTGACTGGCATGGGAGCTGACGGAGCAATGGGTATGAAAGAAATGCATGATGCAGGAGCTAAAACAGTTATTCAGGATGAGCAATCCAGTGTTGTTTGGGGTATGCCAGGAGCGGCATTCAAGTTGGGATGCACTGACTATGTGGTATCGTTAGAAGAGGTTTCGAATAAAGTTTTAAGCTTGGTTAAGCTTGGCAGTGTTGGTAAGGTTAACTAAAAATATGTTGCTAAGGCTTTGGTATCATTTATCGGCCTTTTTCGGATGTAGTTGGCAATGTTTCTTTATGTGAATATATTCCACTGGAACTTATCAAAACAAGATAAAAACATATTATGCCGATACAGAATTTTAAAAATGTTACTTTCACGCTATGTAATCAAATATGACTAATCAGACTAAATCACAATTTATTGCAGTAGCTTCCATTACCTCAGAGTTAAGTGCGGTCATGGTGGTAGCTAAGGAAATATCATTAGCTGCGGCCAATGCAAAGGCTATTGCATTCAGGGCTGGAGATAAGGCAAAAGGGTTCCAACCGATTACTGACTTTATTAATGAATTGGCTAAAGAAACAATTGAACTGGTTACTAATATCAATATATATGCATTAGTTTTGTATCGATTAACTGTCAATGAGTTCCAAAAAACGATTGCTTATAATAAATTCGAGTTGGCAGCAAAAATGGCTGAAGATGCCCCTTTTGCTAAAACAATGCAGGGACCTGTAGATCATGCAAAGCTTTCAATGCAAGATTGCCAAAGGCAGTTTAAACGGGATGTCTCGCAACTGTTAGGACAACTTGAGGCGGTAATGCATCATGCACGTGCCGCACGGGTTATTGCTGCAAACTCAAGAATTGAAGCATCCCAAGCGGGTGAGTATTTGCAGAGTCTGCAGGCAGTTGCCGAAAGTGTGGATAAAGCCGCACATACCATTCATGATAATGTGCAGCGTTGCAGAATCGCATTATCCATTTATCGCAATAGCTGAATAGCTGCTAATTACAGAAGGCATTGTTTTCTATGAAAATGACCAAGATATATGAAGGATCGCATCAATGGATTATGTTTGGAAGGGATGAAGGTAAACCCAATAATATAATCGATACTAACCAATATGTGGTGCGTACGCCCAATCGCTGTTTGCTGCTGGATCCGGGCGGTGCTGAATTGTTTGCTCCGATGATGGCTGCTGTATTGCATCATGCTCCTGTGGATCAAATAACGGATTTGTTTGCTTCGCATCAGGATCCGGATGTGATTTCGTCGTTGGGCTTATGGGATCAGGCTTTAACAAATGCCAAACTCCATGCGCCAGCTATTTGGGAAGGTTTCTTGCGGCATTACAGTTGCGAATCAATAGAATATATGCCCATTCCGGATAATGGCGGAACGATTAAATTAGAGTCTGTGGAACTGCAGCTTATTCCTGCCCATTATCTGCACTCATCAGGGAATTTTCATGTTTATGATCCGCAAGCTAAAATTCTGATGTCAGGCGATGTAGGTGCAGCTATCGAAGGGCCTGATTCTCCTGTGTTTGTTGATAATTTCGCCGCGCATGTTGAAAAAATGCGTTATTGGCATCAGCGATGGATGCCGTCAAATCAAGCAAAAAGAGTCTGGATTGAGCGAGTAAGAAACCTTGATATTGATATTTTGGCTCCCCAGCATGGGCGGATGTTTAAAGGTGATGATGTCAAACGGTTTTTAGACTGGTTTGATGCTTTGCAGGTGGGTATTGCTGTTTAACTAATTCCAAAACATAACCCGTTGCATTTGAAAAAGAAACGATATTATCTGATGGTTATCGGTTGGACTTCATCGCTGCAACGGGTTATATAGTTGGTAGCGCTAGTTTGGCAATTATCGCAACATAGGGCTGAAGTTGGATCTCTTTAACGATAAAATTTTTGTCTTTTATCTGTATTTTTGGAAATGACTCCAAAACATTGATCGTGCCAAAGATCGGTTAAAGCTTAAATAGTTCATAAGCTTAGCAGGCGTTGTTTATGCACAGATTAACTTTGTTGCAATAAATGATGATTCAAGCCTTGAAGACAGTAAAATAAACATTTCTTGCGGGTATAAGGCATTGATTCATAATAAATTAATGTCTTGTGTGAAAAGGCTGCAATTTAACGGAAAGACAGGCTTTACCAAGTCTGAATCGAGTTATTTATATCTTGTACACAGAGTTATCCACAGGAATTGTGGAAAAGATCACAGGTGCTTGATTGTTAAATTTGAATATTGAAATTAACAGAAAACTCAAAAAAAGGGAGCCTAATAGATGATTAAGCTCCCCCTTACCGAAAAAAGGTAAGTAAGAGCGCATATTGATATGCTACCAATGCAAAGGCAAAATGATAATGTGGCATTTTGTCACATATAATTAGTGTGGTTATATTTAAGCGACTGAATCTAATAAGGAATATGTGCCGGTAAATATCAATAGCCCGGATTCTGAATAAGTGAGTAATTCGTTTAAGGAGCCATGATGTCTGAGCAAGCAAGCTATATCCGTTGGTTTAGTGAATTAACAATTGAAGATATACCTTCTGTAGGCGGCAAGAATGCTTCGCTAGGTGAAATGTACAGAGAACTAATACCGCAAGGTATTCAGATTCCTAATGGTTTTGCCGTCACTGCCGAAGCTTATCGCTATGTATTGGATCAAGCGCATGCTTGGGAAGCACTTCATCAAGCGCTGGATGATTTGAATCCTGACGATGTCGCCGATCTTGCCAAACGGGCGCTTAAGGCAAGAGAAATAATCTACGCCGCGCCTTTTCCTGTAGACCTTGAACAGCAAATTATCGAGGCTTTCACCCAATTGAAAGAACAGTATGGCGATGATTTAAGCGTTGCCGTACGCAGTTCCGCCACAGCCGAAGATTTGCCGACCGCGAGTTTTGCCGGACAGCAGGACACTTACCTAAATATACGCGGCGACCAGGCCTTGCTGGATTCTTGCAAACGCTGTTTTGCCAGCCTGTTTACCGACCGTGCCATCCATTACCGCGTCGATCAAGGCTTCGATCATTTCAAGCTGGCCTTATCGATAGGCATTATGAAAATGGTGCGCTCGGATTTGGACGCCAGTGGGGTGATGTTTTCGTTGGATACCGAATCCGGATTCAAAGACGTGGTGTTTATTACCGGCGCGTACGGGTTGGGCGAAAATGTCGTGCAAGGGGCGGTGGATCCCGACGAGTTTTATGTGCATAAACCGACTTTTGAACAGGGTCATCGGGCGGTATTAAGGCGCACTTTGGGCGCGAAGAAAATAAAAATGGTTTACAGCGAAGGGCGCACTCGTGAACCTACCCGAAATATTGTGACCTCTGAAGAAGAACGTAACCGCTTTTGCATTAACGATGCGGATGCTCTAACCCTCGCCGATTACGCTCTTAAAATAGAAAAGCATTACAGTGCTAGAGCAGGGCAAGCCAAGCCGATGGATATTGAATGGGCAAAAGACGGCCTTGACGGCACACTGTATATTGTTCAAGCGCGTCCGGAAACCGTGGTTTCCCAATTGCGCGGCATGGTCCTAGAGCAATATAGCCTTAGACAGAAAGCCCAACCGATCATCACCGGTCATGCGGTGGGCAGCAAGATTGCCACGGGCAATGCACGGATTATTGATAATATCGTGCAGCTAAACAGCTTTAACCCCGGCGATGTGCTGGTTGCCGATATGACTACGCCGGATTGGGAACCGGTTATGAAAATGGCTTCGGCGATAGTCACTAACCGGGGCGGGCGCACGTGTCATGCGGCAATTATCTCCCGTGAATTAGGCGTGCCGGCCGTAGTGGGTTGCGAAAATGCTACGACGGCGATTAAACACAATAGCCCTGTCACAGTATCGTGTGCCGAAGGCGATGTCGGTAAGGTTTATTCCGGCATTCTCGGCTTCGATATTAAAACCACCGATTTGTCGGGTCTGCAACGTCCGAAAACCAAAATCATGCTCAATATCGGCAATCCCGAACTGGCCTTTAAAACCAGCTTCCTGCCCAATGACGGCGTGGGTTTGGCGCGGATGGAATTTATCATTACCGAATACATCAAGGCGCACCCTATGGCATTGATACATCCGGAGCAAGTGCAGGATGCCGATGAGCGGGAACAACTAGACCAATTGACACGCAATTATGCAAGTGCTGAAGATTATTTTATCCAAAAACTATCCGAGGGCGTGGGCACTATTGCCGCTGCGTTTTACCCCAAACCAGTAGTTGTGCGGATGTCGGATTTTAAAACCAACGAATACGCCACTTTGCTCGGTGGGAGTTGGTTTGAATTTGATGAAGCCAATCCGATGATTGGTTTTCGTGGTGCGTCGCGATACATCCATTCCGCTTATGCAGAAGGTTTTGCGTTGGAATGTAAGGCTATGAAACGGGTGCGTGATCAGATGGGTTTAACCAATGTTATTTTGATGATCCCCTTTTGCCGTCGCGTAGAGGAAGCCCGGCGTGTGCTCGACTATATGGCTCAGCTTGGTTTGAAGCGCGGCGAGCAAGGATTGGAAGTTTATGTGATGTGTGAGATTCCCAATAACGTCATTCAAATCGATGCCTTTTCCGAACATTTCGACGGCTTTTCTATCGGCTCCAATGACTTGACCCAGCTTACTTTGGGTGTAGACCGCGATTCTGCGATCATAGCCGAAGATTTTGACGAACGCGATCCAGGTGTTAAAGAAATGATTCGTCTTGCCGTTGAGGGCGCGCGGCGTAACGGTAAACATTGCGGACTTTGCGGTCAAGCGCCATCGGATTATCCCGAGATGGCGGAATTTCTGGTGGAAGTCGGTATTGATTCGATGAGTTTGAATCCTGATACCGTGTTGCAGACTACCCAGCTAGTCTTGGAAACCGAGCGCCGTTTGGGCAGGTAGTTTTCCGGCGGATTGAATAAAATTTCTGTAGACCACGTTCTAATTTTAGTATGTTGGTCTAAAATAAATAAAACAGAGGTTTGGTTTTACAGTTGGAGAGGAGCAAAAGTAAGATGAAAAATTATCGCCTGTTTTTATTGAATTTTGTGATGGCTTCATTTATTTTGCTAACCGGGTTTCAAAAGCCGAGCATTAATCGTGCTCCTTTGGTAGAAAAACAGGTTGCATCGGGTAACGTAAAAACAGTCCGATCTAAGAGTAAAGAGAGTCTTGTTAAGCAACGAGAAAAAAAAGACAAACGTTTGGTAGAGGCCGCCAATAGCAACGCTAGTAAAGACGCTGAGCTTCAAAAGTCATTGGATTTTTCTATTCCATTTAAAGTATCTGAAAGTACTTGGTTGAAAATTGAACCAAACAAGATGACTCAGGAAGACTCATCAAATATGTTCACTACTGAAAAGCAAAACAAGCCACGGCCTGTAGATTTAGATGGTCAGATGTTGATGTCGCAAGAACCGGAAGTGGATAAACGAAAATCGCTGGATGGAGCGGGAATTGTTATCACTCTGAAACGGTGACTGTCGGACTGGGCAACACTGGATCTGTGCGATGTTTATTTTTTGCCAATAGCACTTGGCAACATGACAATTCGATTTCTGCCTTCGTTTTTCGCACGATACATAGCTTGATCGGCGGCTTCGATCATGTCGTTATAATGAACATAATCGCGGCTATACATAGATACGCCGATGCTAACTGTCAATGCATGTCCATGAAATCGCCGGCTCATGATCTTGCCGCGACGCTCAATTTCCGATCTTATGCGTTCGGCATAGCCGTAGGCGCCGGCTTCATTGGTATTTTTAAGGACAAATAAAAACTCTTCTCCCCCATAACGACCGATGAAGTCCCCTGGACGAGTTAAACTGCGCAAAATATCAGCAACAATCTTTAAAACATCATCTCCTGCTTGATGTCCACAAGTGTCGTTAAACAGTTTGAACCTGTCTATATCGACAAAGCCAATGGCAATATTTGCCAATTTCGACTCATCCTCTTGGAAAATCTCAGTCAGAAAGTTGTTGACTATGCGTTTATTGAAAAGCTGCGTCAAATGATCGACCTGTGCGTGTTTTTTCTCTTGGTCGTATTGTTTGGCATTAAACATAGCGACTCCCAATTCATAAGCAATAGGCGTTATTTCTCGCAATAATTGGGTTGTCATTGGTTTTTTCGATGCTGAATTATCGGCGTAAAGCATACCGAACAGATGATTGTGGTGTAATACGGGTATGGCGATAAACTCAGTAACCTCTAAGCGTTGGATAAGTGGATTGTTGGGTTCTATTTGAGTATTGATGATAACGGCTGTTTTTTCGCGCAGACAATTTAATAACATGCCGGAAATATCGCTAATGTCGATCTCAAAGGGGTGCGGTTTTAACTGCGGCCACCAGTGTAATGCGATCAGGCAGCGGCGCTTAGGGTCGATGGTGAACATAATGTTACGGTCAAAAGAAAATTCGTCCTGTATTGCCTCCAGTGTTCGGGGTATAAAATCTTCCGGGTCAAGACTGTGATGAGGTGCGGTCAAAGAGGATGACGGTTTTTTGCTAGGCGTGCGGTTAGAATCAGTTGCAAAAGATTTATCAGCGCTCATCTGGCTAAGGTTAATTGTTGTTTTCACCAGCGTGGCTCTTAACGTGGTTAAACCGGGCAGGTGGGTGTCATAGAACTCCCGGGTGCTTTGCATGTCTTGATCTACCTGTTGCAATAAAGCGTCAATATTTAGTCGGTCAATATCAATAGTTTCCAGTACCGTGCTCTGTAATGTGGGATGATCGTCATGACTAGCCGAACCTATGCCTTGTATCCAGGCTATATAATTTGCGAAGGAAACAATAGCGATTTCCGTTCTAAATTTAGCGTACTGCGATGTCTCAGTTGGCTGATTATGGTGGAAAGCTACGATTGCTATGATTGATGCCGGTAATTGCCATTCCAAGCAGAAAATATACCCTATCTCGGCATGAGTTATTCCGAAAAAACGACGTTCCTCTTCAATAGTCGAATGCCTGTTTTTATTTATGGAATCAATAAAATCGCTGTAAGTCACACGCCCATAGTTTTCCATAACTACTTTGCCGATATCGTGTAAAAGTCCTCCTGTATAGACCAGATCGGGCTCTGGATACTTAAGCGCAACGGCTATTCGTTTGCTTAATGAAGCGACATAAAGACAATGTTGCCAGAAAAACAATAAGTCAAACGGTTGTACTGAGCTTTGTTGTGCCAACTTATTATAAAACAGCTGGTTTAGCGCAAGCTGACGCACGGCAGAAAATCCCAACAGAGTAACTGCGCGTTTAATGGAAGTCGTTTTATTGGGTAAGGCGTATGAAGCAGAGTTAACCTGTTTTAGGATTTCTGCAGCCAGCATCGGTTCTGTTTCTATAATCCGGGATAAGTTTTCGATGCTGGTGTTGTCATCATTGCTTAAATTTAATAGCTTGAGGGCGACAGAAGGTATAAGGTGAAGATGCTTTATTTCATCTTTTAAAATTGATCGGGCGGATTTTTTTATTAGTTCGGTATTGTCCTTGTCTTCGTTTGTCATGACATCTTCTCCATAGTCTAGGGTTCCATTTTTATGCTTTAAAATGGAGTCTAGTGAGTTTTCGTAAAAGATTATGAGAACTATAGGGCAAAAGTTTTAATGATTATCTGCAATGTAACGTCAAAAATCAGTCACTGTGACTGCCAAGTACAAAGTTTTCTGAATACATTGGGATAGTTTACAATATTGGCAAGTAAGTTCGTCCCTATAACTGAGCTGCAAGTAGACAGAATATAAAATAATCACATGGAAAAATTAAAATGCGCGGTTATCGGTACTGGTTATCTGGGCAAATTTCACGCAGAAAAATATGCATCGCTACCTGATTGCGAGCTGGTTGCTGTTGTCGATATTAATGAGGCGGCGGCTAAAGAGGTCGCTGAAAAATACGGTGCAGCAGCGCTGACAGACTATCAAACCTTATTAGGGGAAGTTGATGCGGTTAGTATCGTTGTGCCTACGACACTGCATCACACGGTATCCAGGGATTTTCTTAATGCCGGCGCTCATGTACTGGTTGAAAAACCGATTACGGTGACGGTTGCCGAAGCCGATGAGTTGATCGCGATTGCCGATGCAAGAAACTTAATTTTGCAGGTCGGGCATCTGGAACGATTCAACCCGGCGGTTTTGGGTTTGGACAAGGAAGAAAAGCCGCTGTTTATTGAATCTCACCGGTTGTCGCCCTTTAATCCGCGCGCTAATGATGTCAGCGTAGTGCTGGATTTAATGATCCACGACATCGATATTATTTTAGCCTTGGTGGATTCCGAAGTGGAACGGATCGATGCCAGCGGCACAGCCGTTTTAACGCAAGGCACCGATATTGCCAATGCCCGATTGCTGTTTAAAAACGGGTGCGTGGCTAATGTTACGGCCAGTCGGATCAGTATGAAGATGGAGCGTAAAATGCGTATGTTCAGGCCGTCTTCTTATGTCTCTGTGGATTTCCAAAATCGTGTTTTAACCAAACATCGTACCGGTAAAAAAGAAATGTTTCCCGGCATTCCTGAAATAGAAACCGAAGAATCCGTTTTCGAAAGCGGCGATGCGCTGCTGGAAGAAATCAAACATTTCGTTAATTGCATCCGTACCAAAGAAAACCCGCTGGTTTCCGGTGAAGCGGGAAAAAGAGCGCTAGAAACCGCAATAGCCATCACCCAGTTATTAGGCGAATAGACCGCAACGCCGCAGCACAAACAATCGAAAAACACAAAGGCAATAAAACATGATACCAATGGTAAACCTGAAGGCTCAATACGTTGAAATTAAAGATGAAATTGAGCGTGGGCTGGCTGCAACAATCGAAAACTGTTCGTTTATATTAGGCCCTAATGTCCAAGCCTTTGAAAAAGAAGCGGCCGACTATTTAGGCGTTAAACACGCCATTGCTGTGGCTTCAGGAACCGATGCGCTGCATCTGGCGTTGATTGCCGAAGGCATCGGTGCAGGCGATGAGGTGATTACCACCGCCTTTACCTTTATTGCGACCGCGGAAGCCATCAAATATGTCGGCGCCATTCCCGTTTTCGTAGATATAGATCCGAAGACTTTTAATATTTCACCGGATGCGATAGCCAAGGCCATTACCCCAAAAACCAAAGCGGTGATGCCGGTGCATTTGTTCGGTCAACCTGTCGACATGACAGCGATTAAGCAGCTATGCGATCAGCATAACCTGAAACTGATTGAAGATTGCTGTCAGTCGTTTGGCGCGAGCATCGAGGGTAAACAAACCGGCGCTATCGGCGATGCCGCCGGATTTAGTTTTTTTCCGAGCAAGAATCTGGGTGCATTCGGCGATGGCGGCTTGGTCGTCACCAACTCCGACGAGACTGCGGCGAAACTTAAAATGCTGCACAATCACGGCTCGGATGTGCGTTATTATCATGATGTGATCGGCTACAATAGCCGTCTTGATGAAATGCAGGCGGTGATATTAAGAGCCAAGTTGAAACGCATCGACCAATACAATAAAGGCCGCCGTCATGCAGGCCATCTTTATTCGGAATTGATGGCTGACTTGCCGCTGACTACGCCGTTTGAAGACGGCCTGGGTGAACACGTTTATCATCAGTACACGATCTTATGTGAGCGTCGCGATGACGTGATGAAAGCCTTGCAGGATAAACAAATCGCCTGTGCCGTGTATTACCCCGTACCCTTGCATCGTCAGAATGTGTTTAAACAGGAATACGCAGCTGTCAGTTTGCCCGTGACGGAATTTGTCGCGGCCAATTGTATGTCATTGCCGATTTGCCCGTTCCTTGAGGATGACTCGATCAGGGAGATTGTGGCGGTTATTCGGGATGTTTTGACGGTATAACAAGCCATGGTATATATCACCACGAAGACACGAAGGGCACGAAGAAAAGCTAAGGTAAAAATTTCGAGCTCTTCGTATCTTCGTGGCGCATTAAATTTGTTTTGCTCGTTCCCAAGCTCCTGCTTGGGAATGCAGTACTGGAAGCTCTAGCTTCCAGTCACGCGAAGCTGGAGCTTCGCCCACCGCATTCCCAAGCAGAAGCTTGGGAACGAGCGGATAACAATATCACTACGAAGACATGAAGAACACGAAGTTTTTTTGTGACCTTCGTGGTGAGTTAATCATTTTGCTTAAGTTAATGCCTTATGCCCCTTTCTCATGTCCCAAATAAACCCTTAAAAATCCTGTTCAGCGCCGGAGAGTCATCCGGCGACCAACACGCCGCCAATATGTTCCTAGAGCTGAAAAAGCAGCAACCGGACATTAAAGGCATCGGCATGGGCAGCGCAAAAATGGCTCAGGCGGGTATCGATATTCGTTATGATTCGGCCAATATCGCCGTCATCGGCGTGGTTGAGGTCATCAAACATTATGCCGAAATCCGCCGTGCGCTAAAAC
This sequence comes from Methylobacter sp., assembly GCA_036561025.1. Classification (GTDB taxonomy): domain Bacteria; phylum Pseudomonadota; class Gammaproteobacteria; order Methylococcales; family Methylomonadaceae; genus Methylobacter_A. Next base: position 166,711 of record DATBQB010000042.1, read on the forward strand.
TGATGCAACAGTTGGTAGCAACCGAGCGCCCGGACTTGCTGGTTTGTGTCGACTATAAAGAGTTCAACTTTAAGCTGGCGCGCTACGCCAAGCAGCAAGGCATTAAAGTGTTGTTTTATGTCAGCCCCCAAGTATGGGCATGGCGTCCGGGTCGAGTAAAAGCTTACGGCAAAGTCATCGATATGATGGCAGTGATATTTCCGTTTGAGACGGCTTATTACGATGCCGAAAATGTGCCGGTACGCTATGTGGGACATCCTTCGGTAGATAAAGTCCATGCACAGTTCGGCAAAGATGAAGATTTAGCTCGTTTTGGGCTGGATCAAAACAAACCGATTGTAGGATTATTGCCCGGCAGTCGTGCCAACGAAATCAAGCGCATGTTGCCGGTCATGTTAGCTGCCGCCGAAAAAGTCCTGGCCGGCTTGCCGTCGTGTCAGTTTATTTTGCCGCAAGCCGATTCAATTAGTGATGCGTTGCTTGAAGAATACATCACCCAATCGCCGCTAACCATAACAGTCATAAAAAATCAGCCTTACGACGTTATTCAATGCTGTGACGCCGTGATGACCACATCAGGTACCGCAACCTTGGAAATAGCCTTGTTAACCGTACCGATGGTCATTGCCTACAAGCTGTCAACGTTAACTTATTGGTTGGGCAAATGGCTGGTGAATACGCCTTTTATAGGCCTGCCGAATATTGTGTCAGGTAAAGGCGTCATAAAAGAACTGATTCAGCATGATGCAACGGCTGAAAACCTGTCTGCCGAAGTGATGCGAATCCTGACCGACAAAGCCTATTCCGATCAAATGCGCGAAAACCTGAATCAAGTAAAACAGCAGCTAGGGCAGGGCGGCGGTTCCAAAAACATGGCGCAGTTGGCGTTGGAGATGCTGTCGACTTAGCCGGATACTATTGAAGTAGAAAAACCAAGCAAATAAGTGAGTTTTTCTGTTAATCTTCATCACTATCACAAGTCAATCGCTGTGATAAAGTTATAAAGAGCCAAATACACAGAACAAGGGGGTACTATGGATATTGGAACTGCATTTAAACTGCTGGCCTTTATGTTTTGGCCGTTTTTACTGGTGCTTTTATATTATCTGTTTGATAGAAAAGGTTTTAAGAAGCGGCTAGAAAGGTTTAAACAAGACGGTTTTAAATAACTCTTAATGCATCAGGCAGATTTGCTACACGACAAAGCTGCCTGATGCGTTGCCATTATTAATATCGCGGCACCGAACTATCGCAATCGTTAGACCATGCATCAATTCCCCCGCTTAAATTTGAAATATTCTTAAATCCTGAATTAACAAGATACATACAAGCTTGTTGGCTGCGCACGCCATGATGGCAAATCACCACCATTTTTTGTTGCGGGTCCAGCTCATCCAATCTTTGCGGAATTTGATTAAGCGGAATTAAAACGCTGTTTTCTATTCGAGCGTATTCAAACTCATTGGGCTCCCTGACATCCAACAAAAATAGATGCGGTTCATTTTGAATTCTGGTTTTTAATTCTGTCGCTGATATTTGTTTTATGGACATAATTATCCTTTGTTAATAAATCTTTCTAAACGTTGCATCGCAACTGCCATTCTATCTATGGATGTTGTATAAGCAAAACGGACGTAATGATTAGCTTCATTGAGGCCGAAATCTTTCCCCGGCGTTATTGCAACTCCCTCAGCCTCCAATAAATCCAAAGCGAATTGATAGCTATCATCAGTAAATTTGGAACAGTCGGCATAAATATAAAAAGCACCGTCCGGTTTAATCGGGATTTTAAACCCTAGGCGCAGTAATGCGTTATAAAGAAAATCACGTCTGGCTTCAAATTGTGTACGTCTACGCTCAAGCTCGATCAGCGTGAGCTCGTCAAGCGCGGCTAATGCGGCGTATTGCGAATGGGTTGCCGTGGCGATAAATACATTTTGGGTCAGCTTCTCGGTTACTTCGACAAATTCCTCAGGTACTATCAACCAGCCGACGCGCCAGCCGGTCATGCCAAAATACTTGGAAAAACTGTTGACCACAAACACGTTATCGCTAAATGCCAGCGCCGTCGTAGCATTTTCACCATAAACCAGCCCATGATAAATCTCATCGGAATAAAAGCAGCCGCCTAGCTCATGAACAGTCTGAACGGCTTCCTTTAATTGGTCGGCAGCAATCAGCGTACCGGTAGGATTTGACGGCGATGCGATCAATACGCCTTTAGTAGTTTTAGCCCAATACTGTTTGATGTGCGCCGCGGTCAGCTGATAGCGGCTTGTGGCATCGACCGGAACTGTTCTGGCTTTACCGTCGAACAACTTAATAAAATTGCTGTTGCAGGGATAACAAGGGTCAGCCATAAGCAGATCTTCTGCTGGATTGAGGCTGACTCCAAGTGCTAATAAAAATGCTCCAGAGGCTCCTGGCGTTACAAAAATACGTTTCTTGTCTACAGTCACCGAATAACGCTGCCGATAAAACTCGGAAATTTTTTCACGCAGTTCAGGCAATCCCGCTGCCGGAGTATATTTCACCTCACCGGTTTTAAGTTGTTTGATACCGGCTTCAACAATAGCTTGCGGCGTAGCAAAATCAGGCTCACCTATTTCCATGTGAATAACATCCTTGCCCAACGCCTCCAATTGCTTCGCGCGTCGTAGTAATTCCATCACATAAAAGGGCGAAATCCCTTGAGTCCGTTTTGCCAGTCGTACGCTCATAATATTGACACTAATCACAAAAGAATTGGATCATACCAATAAACCTTGCTATACGGTTGCTATTCTGCTAAAAATGCGCGGTTTTATTTAATCTTGTCTTAGGAGTTAATGGATGACCGAAAATTCTAAAACTGGCGCATCACCTTTCAGTTTTAAGCCTTATCAAGAAAAAGAAGGCGAAGAATATATGAATACTGCTCAATTAGAGCATTTTGAGACTATTCTTAAAAACTGGAAAAGCGAATTAATGCACGAGGTAGATCGTACTGTGCATCACATGCAAGATGATGCATCTAATTTTCCTGACCCTAATGACCGAGCGTCCCAGGAATCAGAATTCAGTCTGGAATTAAGAACGCGTGATCGTGAACGGCGGCTAATCAAAAAAATTGATGAATCTCTTAAAGAAATCGAGTCAGGCAACTATGGCTTTTGTGAGTCTTGCGGTATTGAAATCGGCATACGTCGTCTGGAAGCCAGACCCACTGCCAGCCTGTGCATCGACTGCAAAACACTTGATGAAATTCGCGAAAAACAAATGGGTTAAGTCTGGATAAACACCCCACTATTGGCCGGTTCGCACCTTCGCCCACCGGCCCCTTACACCTCGGTTCCCTTTACACAGCTCTTGCCGGCTTTCTTCAAGCACGCTCACGGCAAGGCTTGTGGTTGCTACGCATTGATGATCTCGACACCCCCAGAAATGTAAAAGGCTCTGTCGATACCATCTTAAAAACTTTGGAGACCTTTGGTCTGCATTGGGACGGTAGCGTTTATTATCAAAGTCGGCATATCGACATTTATAACGATGCTATTAATGACTTGCAAAGCAATAAGCTTATCTATCCTTGCACTTGCAGCAGAAAAACGCTGACTACCAGCGATAGAGCACAAGCGTCGCCCGATATATACCCAGGCATTTGCCGAGACCGGCAAACCTCGTCTGACAATAATGTTGACTTAAGCGGTGCAAAGCCCTCTCCAGAGGGAGAGGGTCGGGTGACGACTGCACGGATGCAGGAGGTAGAGCCACGCAGGGAGCAGTTGCCGAGGGGAAATCAAAATAAGGAAAAAAGCTTATTTGTATCCCCTCTCCCTGAGGGAGAAGGAGCCTATGTTCTTAAGTCAACAGTATTGACCCCGTCCGATATCCCTTATGCGCTGCGTATTAAAGCTGATAACCGCATCATTGTATTTCAGGATGAACTGCAAGGTCTGATTTCCCATAACCTTGCCGAGCAAGATGGCGATTTTATCGTAAAGCGCAAAGACGGAATTATTGCCTATCAATTTGCGGTGGTTATTGATGATGACCTACAACAGGTTAATCATATCGTCCGCGGTTTTGATTTACTGGAGGCGACACCTAAACAGATTTACCTGCAACAACTGCTGGGGCTTTCCACGCCCGGCTATATGCACGTTCCCGTCATTGTTGACGAGCAAGGCTATAAGCTCAGCAAGCAGACACGGGCAACGGCGGTCGATTTAAACTCGCCGCACCGCGTCATTTTTGAATTGTTAATGTTATTAAAGCAAGCACCGCCGATTGAACTGCAACACGCTCCAGTAGCCGAGCAGCTTGATTGGGCGATTGAGCATTGGAATCCTGGCGTGCTAAAAAATACCCATACCGTTAGTTTCTTTAAATAATCCGATTTTGTTTACTGGCTATCGCAGATATGGCCGGGCTTTTGTTGGTCGCTAGTTTGAGCGATTATCTTTGGCATCATGTTCTTCATGCCTTCCCCGCATTTCTTCATTTCCTGCATGGCCTTGTTACTTGAGACTTCCTTGCCGAAGGCCATAGCCACTTGCATGGCCTCGTCCCGTTTGCCGCTGGCGCAAAGCGCTTGAGTTTCAGCCTGCATTTGCTGTGCACGTTGTTCAAAGGCTTGCATTGCAGTTTGATCTACATTTTGCATGCAGGTTTGCATGCCCTGCGCCTGCTGCATCAATTGCTGCATTTGCTCTTCGCTCATTCCGCCCATATTCTCCGCAAAAACAGATAGAGGTAACCACAACATAAAAAAAACGATGGTTTGTTTCATAATCATCACTCTCAAAAAATTAATTGGTTTAATGCACGAATGAACCATAGCACGTAAGGATGAGCTTGGCGAATTTCATAATAGTGTAGAAGCGTTATTAGCCGGACGATAGCATGTTGTCCTGTCCGCAGGGATTAATATAGAGTGGCGATGTCAAAACGTTTGAAGTAGGATTACCGAGCCAAGTTTCGCGCAGGAGCTCGTCTTCATCATTTACCAGCCGCTGGAAAATCTGCATCGCCTTCTGGTAAGCGCTACAAGCAATGCAAATGATCCTGCAAAATTGCCGCCAACAGGTTAAAAGCCAGCGAAACTGCCCTACTGATTCGCTGGCGAACATTGGTTTGCGACGATAAATTGCCAAGGTAAAAAACACGTTCCGCCGATAATTGCCGATGGGCAACTTTTAAAAATCGGCTTAGCGCACGTCATTTATTAGTTTTTGGAGCGAGCCCTACTTTTACTGGCGGCAGCGTGGTAACTTTAATCGGTGCTAGCTCGGTAATTTTTATTGGTGGTAGCTCGGTAACTGCAATACCGGCATCAAGCTTTACCTCGAGCGGTTTTTCGAAAGCTAGAGAAATAGGTTTATCCGTTGAAATATTCAAGTTCACATTGAGCGGACAGCCCGATAATGTAAAAGCCATCGAAGTAAGAATTACAACTTTCTGTTTAAAAAATATTTGAAGCATCTTATTCATATGATCATCTCCTATTTAGTTTCAGAAAATTTAAGATGTTATTCCTAAAGAAGATGCTTTGCCAGAGTGGAATCAAATGGCAGTAATGCGGAATAAAAATAGCGGAGTAGCAAAAAGACTTACCGATAATTTTTAGATGGGCTTGGATTATCTTTTCTTTTTTCCGTTAGTTTCCAAGCTCGCGCTTTGGAGTTCGATGTTGGAAGCTCTAGCTTCCCGTCTCGCGAAGCTAGTAGACATCGCATAGCTCGTATGCACCATAGCGGAATATGGGGGAGGCGTAGCCACGAAGCCTACGATTTCACAAGCTCCTCCGGGCTACTTTGTGTTTAAGCCTTTCTAATAAACACAACATCAGGCAGTCCTTCAAAATGGGCGTCGCAAGTGATTAGTTCTGCGTCGTATGCTAATGCTGTCGCGTACACAATAGCATCAGCAGTGGCGAGCTTGTATTGGCGGTGCAGTTCCGCAGCTTGTAACGCAATTTTTGTATCGAGAGCGGCAACCACGCAGTTTTGCGTATAAGCGATGACTTGGTCTGCCTCTGCTTCACCGACTTCACGTGTCAGCCATTTGCAAAGTTCCAGTTGCACGATTGTCGGGACAATACAGTCGGTTGTTTCAGGAAATATCTCAGCAATTGATTGACTTAGCGAGCTGTTGATTAGCCATTCAATCCAAATGGAGGTGTCAACAACGCGCATTAAAATCTATCATTACGATCTCTGAAATCGGATGGGTCTGCACCCGCTGCAATCCCTTTTAACTGTTCAAGACTTGGTACCGGCATCATTAACATGCCTTTGCCTTTTGGGATGAAAATAAACTGTTGGCCGGATTGCCAGTGCTGCTCTTCACGAACAGATTTAGGAATGGAAATTTGATATTTGCTTGAAAGTGTTGCTGTCGCAGCCATTTTCATACTCCTAGGTTATCGATGCTGATTTAGTAAAAGTGTAACAAAAGCTTATCTTACAAGCCAGTAGTCGAATTGATTTGCAGTTTTCCAATCTACAAATTGCGAAGCAATAGGTTTTGATTGAATGTGATCAAGATTTTTATTTTGGAAAAAGCTTGAAGAAAGGCCTGACTCTGGAGTTGCTCCAGGCATAGGAGGTGCATCAATCGCGAATGATGCGCTTCGTTCCTAAGCACATCCTATGGCCCTATTTAGCAAGAATGTTTCTTCCATTTTTTGTATACATCTTTTCTACAATTCCGAGAAACTGCACATCTGAACGCTTACAAAGCTCTTCATTCCCTAGCGCTAAAGCCTCTTCGTAACTCATTCTACCTTTTTCAATTTCATGGTGGGCATAATATAAAGAGGTGGGATTTGATAAACAGTAATTTTCAATGAAATCTGTAATCTCTTTTGCAGGAGAGAACCATTCGCCATGCAATCGAGATTGCTTGAACATATTATGGAGTTTAATTTCGGAAAATTCGAACCCAAGATAACCACCTAAAAACACTAGCATATCAGGAGAGCAAGCTTGGAGTTTTTGCATCCTGTATTCAAGTGTACAATTTGTTTGACCGATTTTGATTCTTTTGGTTATTTCTCCCTGGATAAAATATATCAATGTGTACTTTAGTACTTTAGAGCTCATTTTTTGTCCGATTTATAAACGCAATAAGATGTAATTTATAGGGCGGAACGCCCTACACTGTATGATCCAGACGTAGCCCGGAATAAGGCCATCCAAGCGCGTAGCGCGAGGTGGCGTTTCCGGCGAGTTTGGGGTGGTGTTTGCCGGAAACACCAATTCTCGCTGTCGCTCGAACTGGCTTATTCCGGCCTTGTATATTAAATACATCTCTAAAACACAGGATTATGTGACACAAAAAAGTTTATAGTGATAAGTGATTTTCTGGGGAAGCCGATCCGGCCTTAAGCTCTGAGCTTGTTTGTAGATAGGCTCCCCACC
>DATBQB010000043.1:0-3196 GCA_036561025.1 Methylobacter sp.
CGGATGGCCATGGATTTTCTCACCCGTTCCTTCGCTGGGAACGGGGATCGCGGTGACGCACTTCGCCAAAGTTTCCAAATCGAAGTGCCGGTAGGTTGATGCAACGGAATATCCGGCGTGTCCTTGGATGGCGTCGGCGAGGCGGAAATCGGTAGACAACATGTTTGTAACCCACTGATTTCCATTGCGCAATTAGACACTATTTTCCACATTAAGTCATTGAATTGGCGACAAAAAAAGAGATTTCCTAAACCGAAGGTCTGACGCTCCAATCCCTTTTTGTCCGCCATGCGAACGCCCACAACTTTCGTGAATATCGAGGGTTCGACACGTTATTTCATCCCACCACCGGGCCATGACTCCGGTAGGCATGGATTTCGTGATCGGATTTCTCGCCCGGAAAGGGAATGGTGGCGATGCCTTTTGCCAAAGCTGAAGGCTGTTGCGTTTTCCACAACTTCCACATGCGAGCCACTAAGTTACTTGCAGACGACGTGTACGTGTCTGAAAACACGCGACAAAAGTCAGCTACATGATCGCGCCACGAGGCCGGTAAAGGATGATAATTCGGCCATTCACGCGGTTTTCCTGGCTTTGGCTAGACAATTGACGTGAACTATGAATGGGCGCTTGATTTCGAATCAGCTATTCTTTGCATGTTCCGGTTTTGGAGGTTCCTCCCGCCTCTCGATGGCCTGAACTACCTTTAAAGCCCGGCACTGGAGCCGGGTTTTTCTTGCTTTATGGCGACCGACCGTCGGCGCTGAATAACATGAGCCCTTTCGCGGCGGCCTCATCCCATCACCATGTCATTCCTTCGGTCATCATCGATTTCTCGCCGGGAACGGGAATGGCGGCGATGCTCCTTGCCAACTGGGGAAAAAGCTTGGTTTTAGGTCAGTCCAGAGCGGACATAGGGTTTGACACTGCGACGGAAACTCCATGAAAAACAATAAGCGTTCCCATCAAGGTTTTACACTATAACATATTGAAACTAAATGCTTATATGCCTTCCACAGGAGCCGTAACCTTGTTCTTGCGCCTATTGCAAATCTCCCGACCCGCCTCATTCCAACAGCAAGTAATGACTAACCCCTGAAAAGCGCTAGATATCGTCAAATGCGATGTTGACGGTTTGCCGCCGGCGAAGATCACTTGCTAGATTGCACAGTTGCTGCTCGGGGTATTTCGATTTATCAACTACAGATAGGTGGGATGGAAGGTTGGGCCGGGGTGCTGGAACTAGTGCGAGTTGACAGGTGGATGCTGATGAGCAATCAACGACTATCGATTAGCTGTTTAGTAGCAGCAATTCTATCGGTCTGTTTTTGTGTTGATTCTGTTTTTGCGACACAACCTAGTTTTGATTGCTCTAAAGCATCTAGGCCAGATGAGGTTGCAATTTGTTCAAATGAAACACTTACAATAGTAGATAATGTTGCGAATAATGGCTTCGAATATCTGCGCTTGAAGTTAGGTCGCGCAGCAGCCAACAAAATAGACTTGCCTTTAATTAAAAAGCGACAGGGTTGCGGTGGAAATTACCAGTGTATTTTGAATGCTCAAATTGAGGCGATCAATACGTTTATAAGCTATGGCGCTCCGATCGCTATGCCAAATTTGAGCGGAGACTCTGGTCAACAAAACAATGGCGCTCGTGAGGAATTAGCGGCTCCCCACAAAGCTGCTCCGCAAGCGGCGCAAGAAGTGGAACGGCGGCGACAGGATGAGGGCGAAGTCGCACGTCAACTCGCTCCACAAGCAGAAAATAGGGGGCAGGAGGAACTTGAAGCAGCCCGCCGTTCGACTGAACAGGTGGAGCTCCAACGTCAAGCGGAGGCAGATAGCGTTCAACACGCTTTGAAAGAAGCCCGTGAAAACTTTGAAAAAGAACTATCACACAATAATGATATTCAAATCGCACTTCTTATTGTGATCGGACTTTTGCTTCTTGGCGGATCGCTTATTCTCGCTAAGGTCATGGTTAGAGGAAAGCAGCGAACGCTTGGGCCCTCGCTTATTGGAGATCTAGCCGACGACAACACCCAGTATGAACCCTCGACGTCAACGCATTGTGCGGCGCCTTCTGCCCAACCTCCCCAGAGTTCTGTTAACGGTCACCCGGAGGCTTTCGAAGAGCAGCAAGCGCCGCCGCCGTTCAACGAAAGCCAAGCATCGCCGACGCTTTGGTATTATGAAAAAGCAGGAAATATCGTTGGCCCCGTAACGGATGATGTTATAAAGGCACTCGTTACAAATAATGAAATAGATAAAGATACGTTAGTCTGGAAGAGTGCTTTTGGAAGCCAATGGGTGCCAATACATGAAACAGAATTAATATCATAACGTTTGTTGCATATTTCAATTTGCTGCTCCTTGAAGTGCATCAACTATCCGGCTCTGTTTCATTTGAAAGCAGGTCCACTGCCGGGAGTTTGTATGCTTTGGTTAAGCTTTCGCAACCGTCGGCGCCGGGTCACGTTGGCTCCTTAATCAGCGCTCTGTTCCCTCGCGGCTCATGCCACCGGCTCGCGGTGATCGGCCATCGCCACGTCAGCGTCGATTTGGTGATTGGATTTCTCGCCGGGAACGGGAATGGCGGCGACGCCCTTTACCAAGAATTTCAACAAGCATGGCCTCGCCGCTTTTGCCGAGAAATCTAGATCACTCCATTGATTGCAACATGCAAGGAGGGAGCGATGGAACAGAAGATAACGCTCACGCTCGCCCGCGCCGACGCAGAAGGGCTTGTCAAAAGTCTCCGACACCGCAAGCAGAGGCTTTGCGATATCAAACAGGAAATCTGCGAGCCCGAAGACGACTTTGAACGAGAAGAATTGGGTTATTTCGAACAGGAGGACGAGGTCGTCGAACGGGTATTGACCGCGTTGCACCTGGCGCTTGAGAGCCCTCCCTCGAATTGAATGACGCCAACCTCACACCATTGGCGTTTTTTCCACGCTTCAATCATTCAGCCCACTGGTGCGCCGGAACGCGATGCGGGTAGTCTCGTGCTTCGAGTTAATAGAGGCGTAACGATGAAGCGGCTGGAATTCACCTGTGAAGGCTGTGACTTAACCAGATATGTCAAGCTGCCGCCAGGGGGCAAATCCGACGTGACGTTGGACGGTTGGGTCGCTCATCATGTCGTCATGCAGGAGAATGGCTCCGTGATATTCGAGAACTCGGCGGACCT
>DATBQB010000044.1:0-54039 GCA_036561025.1 Methylobacter sp.
AAAATGGCAGATTCAGAAAGAAAATCGGGAAAAACGGTTAAAAATGTCATTTATTGGGGGAACCAAGTGATGCGTTTTGCAAAAAAAACGGCTTGTCTGGCAATTGTGGCTGGAACTCGATTTGTTCAGCGCTTCCTTAGGCACTCTTACCGCTATCGATCCAAGCCCCGTTAACACGTCCCGTTCCGGTAAGTAACCATTGCGGACTACCGTTTTCCGTCCGCTCAGGTCTGTCACATGCTCATACTGACTCAGAAAAAATTGCAGTTCCGTCTCAACCGCTTTTTCGATCAAGCCTCGGGCTCCCTGCCTCAATAGCTCTGTCAGGCTATCGGTAATTCCGCCTGGAGTATCCCCCACTTTTACGTTATCTTTATTCATGGCGTTCCTGTTTTGCTGTCATTATGGATCTCGTCAATCAAATTTCAGCAGAGGGCGCCACCTCTTTTCAAGTCCCCATACACCAGATTTATTTATAGCTCCCTGATTTGATCGCAAGGACATATCATGTACCCGCCATCGCTCGCATGGTCTTGAATAATTTCCGCGAGCTTAAATTCGGCCAGCTTTTTAGCTAAACTCAACTCTCTTTCCCATGAGAGCCCTCTGGAGTCAGGCTGAATTGAGAGCGGATTATCCCAACCGATGAATTGCAGTGTCCCGGCCGACATATAGTTGAGGTCGATCGAAGCGGCGTTTTTTTGCACTAAGCAAAGCAATGTTTCGAAGCTCGATGCCGCATCTGAAGCAAGCTTAAAATGCGGTGCTTCCGCCGGAAATTTAGTGTCGACCGCATGTAATCCTTGGAGAATATGGAACCATGCTCCGGTATGCAACGGCAGGTGCGGGACCAGATCATCCCGATATTCGAAACGCCAGGCTTCGGCAATCCGTTGCTTGAAGGCGGCGGCAAACTGGGCGTCTCCGGCTCGTGGTGCCGCAAAGGAGTAGATTATCGGTTGGATATTGAGTTCTTCTAACAGCCGGTAAGCGGCAAGATACGCCATACCGCCGCCTTTGCTGTGTCCCGTCACGTACACGGGTTTACTCCGGGGTGTTGGAATGAACTCCTTGATGGCCGGCCAAAGCGCATCCAGCGATTTCAGAAATCCGTTATGCACGCGGCCGGCCAAATGCTGGCCCGTGACCAAAGGTACCTTCCCGTCATTCAACCAGTCGGACAGGACATCAAAAAATCTTGCCGGATCTTCCAATCCTAGCGAAGGTGGCAAGGTGCCACGAAAAGCAAGAATACCGATGCCGTCCATTGTTTCCCCATAGAGGCAGGCATCGACGCCGGATGCTTTGAATTTAAATGTCGATGCGTCATAACCGATCGTAGCGATTTGTTGCGAGACTTTATCGGATTGACCGGCTAGCGGCTGGTTATAGTCGATGTCATAGGCCAAATGGCTGGCACGTATCAAACGACAAGCCATATCTTTATTCATACCGGACATGATTCCTCCTCACTTTCACGCATGGTTATTTCGAGACGTTAATCGGAGCGTAATTCCCGTCGGTTGCGAGTTTCTCAATGGCGCAATCGGAAATATCACCCTGATAGCTTCTTAGATCGGGATAATCAGCAACGGCTTTTCCTATATTTCCCGGATTGCTTATAGGACGCACATAATCGCCGTCGCCTTGGATATGCTTGACGAAGGCTCTGTCTTCCTTGGGAAAAATCAACTTGATGGAGATTGAGCTGAGCATCTTCACAAACAAGAACGTCGCTGTTCGATAAAAGAAGGTCTGTGAATTATCTATTTCTACTTTAACGTCGGCCGCATAAGGCGGATTGGAGAGCGCCTCAAGATACACATTCAAGCCATGATGCACGGCTCTTGTCGCTATCCAGTCGAGGGTGCAGTTCGAAAGCCCGGTATTCGGATACCCGCCGCCCACATTGGAATGTACACCGGGAAACCATTTTTGTTCATAAAATGGAATATCACCCGCGGCTAGGCTGTCAGCGTTTTTTTGCTGGTGTTTTTCATTTAATTGCCACAGGGTGGGCCGGAAAGGCCAGCGTCGCTCATCGATGGCTAAGGCGTGATAGGCGCTTTCAATAATGGAGCTTAAGCGCACATCATGGAAACGACAGTCGAAAATTTTATCGAGAATCCAGCGCATCACCGCACCAAAAGGTGCACCTAAAGCGCCAACAGTATCCCATACGCCAATCAGTTTGATGGTTTCGTTTTGATGGGTATTTTCTTCTCTAAAAATAATGGAGTTCTTGCTTTTGGGATGCCATTTTGGGGATTTATCCTTATAAATATCATAGGATTTTTGGACAAGATGCAGTTTATCTCGCCGCAGAATGCCGACATTCCTGATCATGCCGGCGATGCTCCTGGCGGTATAAGCGCCCCGGCTAAATCCGAACAGGAATATTTCGTCGCCGGGCTGGTAATTGCTGACGATAAAGCTATAGGCGTTTTTGATGTTGTCGGAAATGCCATAGCCAAATCCTCCACCCAGAATCTTTTCCATCCGCCGTGTTCCCACACCTTCGACATAGTGAATTACCTGCGGATTGTTTTCTTTGTCGTAAGGTAGAGTAACTTCGAAAAGCTTTAGCACATTGGTAGGACATGGTCGACCATCATCGCCTTTTTGATCGGACCTATTCCATGTACCGTCACAGAATACGATAAGCTTCTTTGACACATCTGCCCCCTTTAAATATTTATTTTTAGCGGCAACAATTAGGCTGGACGGGAAACCAGCCGGAATGAACAAATATGCTAAGGCTAAATTAATGCTATCTATTTTTCAGCTATCAAATCACCTTTCAATTGCCGGGTAATTAGTGTGTTGACACCTTGAAAATTTTGGTTTTTGATTGGCACTATAAAACGATTTAATTAAGGATCAGTAAACAGGCATTTATACGTATTTTTATTGGAATTACCGGAAATAATGATGTTTAACTGAATTTTTATCTGAAATTGATGGAAATAAGAGGTTTAATGCCACGATAACTCTATAGATATCTTTATTTCTTTAAGTGGCAAAAACGAACGCTGAAACTAGTAAATATTACAGGTTGTTTTACAGGCAGATACCCTTGTAGAAGCTTGAGTCATGTGCGGGGAAATTTGCGTGTAACGATTCTTAGGGGAGATGGCGTAGCAATATGCGCTTTCTATACCTGACTGATCCACAGGAAAGCTCAATGGTGTGGAAGAGTAGGGAGAGCAGATGGATATAAAGATAGTCCGCTGAGGAGTGATCGATTTTTATGTGCCGAAAATGTGCTTTCCTGAAATGCACATTCCTTATCGATCAGGCTTTGTGAGACTCACAATGACTTAGTGGCAGAATGTAAGGCATTGTTTTAATTTATGTTAAAAAATAGAGCTCGGTCTTTTAATGCGATGGTCGCGCGTTCGAATCGCGCACACGACCCACCATCAAAGCCCTTGATACTCAGTTATCTTAACCCTAATCTGCCGCCGAAGTTTGTTTCCTTCCTGCTGCATTCAACATTGCAGTCGTGGCCAAATTAATTGACTCACGCACCGGTTCGAGGTCAAGCCGAGCATAAATGGCGGTAGATTGAGTGCTTTTATGATTCAGGCTTTTGCCTATGACCAGAAGACTGGCACCGGTTTTAGCCTGCCAGCTACCCAAAGTGCGTCGTAAATCATGGATGCGTAAATTAGAGAGACTGGCGCGGTCAAGTAATCTCTTCCAGGCTTTTTTAGGTTCAACCAAATGACCGGTCTTACCAGTGCTGGGAAAAATCCATTCACTATTGACCGCTTGCTGGCGCTCGCTGAGAATTGTAACGACTTCTGGTGAGAGCGCGACAGTCTGCGTTGAGTTGCCTTTGGTAATAATTCGCCACTCGCCTCGTCCCAAATTAATTTCATCCCAGCGCATGGCGAGAACGTTGGATCTACGAACTCCGGTTAGCAAGGCCACGAGAAAATACTCCCGCATATCGGGGTTTTCTTCTTTAGCCAATGCATCAAAAAATCGTGGTAGCTCATCAGATTGCAAAAAGCGGTCGCGCTCATTCTCAGGATATTTTTTGATCTTTTCAGCGGGATTGTTTAGGGCGTGAGATCTTTCCATAATAGCGAAATTATACAAACTGGAAACCAGCGCCATCGTGCGATTAGCTGTGGTAGGGCGATCCTTGCCCAAGCGCATATGCAAGGAAGACATTTCCACAGCAGTGATTTTGGACAGTTTACGCTTGGCCCAAGGTTCCAAATACCGATTAAATGAATTCGTGTATTCAAGTACTGTTTTAGCCGAAAGATGATCACCTTTCTTATTGCGTCTATGTATAACAAAATCTTCAAATAACTCTAGTAGCGTAGGTTCTGTTTTTTGAAGTTTTAACGGATGGTTAGGATTTTCGCCATTTTCGACGGAGGCATTCAACTGAGCTGCTTTACTGCGAGCCTGCTCGACTGTCATGGCGGGAAAACGACCCAGTGTAATACGTTCAGGTTTAGAAGCGCCTTTTATCCAGCGATAAAAACAAAAGGTTTTGGTTCCGGTTGAAGAAAATCGTAACATCAACCCTTTGGCTTGTGTGTCGTGGAATTCTAAGCGCTGACCATCAGTTGGCAGCGCTAGCGTTTCAAGGCGGCCTTTAGAAAAAGTCATCATATTTTTTGCCATGGTCGCGCCTCTGATTTTTGGGTTAGAATTCTGGGTTAGGTATGGGTTAGGATTATAGTGGGTTAAGAGGGCATTTGATAGCATTAAAAATGAACAAATTATCTTATATATTATTGATTAATAGTAATTTGATGTTTTTTATAGCATTAGATAGAACATGGGACCTACTAATTCGTAATCAGTAGGTCGTGGGTTCGACTCCCATCATTGGCTCCATTAAATCAAAAAGTTATAGGGAGGTCGGCTAGGGCTTGAGTTTTTAAGGTCAATTTTTAGTCACTCTGTTACTTGTCCGCTTTACCCTGAATTCGTAGGGTCGACTATCTGTTTTTGCGATGAATATTTTCCCGGAAAAGCCTTAAGGGTGTAATTATCGTTACGCCTGAAAAACGGCGTCGAATTTCTCCACTTTCATCGTCGGTTTTGCTTAGCAATTAATATGCTAAGTGTTATTAAAACACTAAGATGGTCATAATTGCCGATGAATTTTGTCGCTCTTTATTGGCAAATTTCCAGCGCTTTTTGACTAACCTGATGCTAGAATTGTTATTCCAATAAGTTTAATTTTTTAGGAAGAACATGAGCAAAATTACCATCGAACATAATCCCAGTGAAGAGCGATTAAAACAGCTGGGTGTTTCCGGCTGGGAAATCTGGGAAAAAGAAATTTCAAAATTCCCAATAGATTTTGATGAAACTGAATGTGCCTATGTTCTGGAAGGCGAAATTTTGGTAACTCCAGCTGGAGGTGAGCCGGTACGAATTCTGCCTGGTGATCTGGTGTCTTTCCACGCAGGGTTGGATAGTCAATGGGAAGTGGTTAAGCCATTGCGCAAACATTACAGCTACGACTATCCCAACGGTATTTAGCCTGCGAATATGCTCCGCAAGGGCACCATGGCAGTGTGATGGGAAAGCCCTCAGAATGACTGAATTTAACCTGATAGGTATTTCTCTAATAAACCAGTAGCTGTCGGGTTAAGTCTAAACTAATACACGTCGTTGATGCGACCAGTGGAACTTTCAGAGTAAGACTTAACCTACCAACTCCGGTAACCGGATTCCCGCAGGTTTTAAATACCGGGCGCGTCTCGTTCGCTCAAAGACGAAGTAATTCCTTTGTTTATCAACAATAGACACGACAGACAATGCAAATCAATGCTGCAAATGCTTCTGATATCCCGGCACTTTGTGAATTGCTAAATATCTTGTTTTCTCAAGAAGCAGAGTTCAAGCCGGATTTTCAAGCACAAAGCCGAGGCTTGGCTCGCATCATTAGCAACCCGGAAGTTGGGCTTATCGTCGTCGCCCGGCAAGACGGTCAGGTTGTGGGGATGGTGAATCTTCTCTATACAGTATCGACTGCACTCGGCGACCGCGTGGCATTACTGGAAGATATGGTGGTGTCGCCCAATGCTCGCGGCTCTGGGGTAGGTTCCAAGCTTCTTGAACAAGCCATTCAATTCGCGCGCTTGGAAGGATGCAAACGTATTACTTTGCTCACAGATCGCGCTAATGAATCAGCGCAACGTTTTTATCAAAAACACGGCTTCGGTTTTTCGTCGATGATTCCTCTTCGCCTCTCACTGAGCGAATAACCAGTTAAGATATTTGGGACGCTGATTCTCAAATTAAACGTTGGCAATAGTTTAGGTTCTATTCTTCAGAGCCGTAACATTTGGCGTAATCGATGCACACCTCGCAAGAGGGCACACGGCACAGATATAGGCCTTCCGCTTCGCAAAGCTGTTTGTACAAGAATTTTTTCCATTTCATATCCTTGTCGTTTTTCGCGGCCAATTCGGGGAAATTGTATTGCAGCATTGCGCTCAGTTGCGAGCGCGACCAGAGTCCTAAATCCTGCCATAAATGATCGCTACCTAGACTACCGGCTACGAGAATGCCTATAACCCAGTCTATTTCGGCAACATCCGGGTTACTGAAATGCTTGAGCAGGTTAACCAGATCGTCTTTTTCCAGCATTCGGCTAAAGTCCAGCTTGCTGCCCGATGGCGCTTGCTCAGGAATGCTGCTGTCCGGAAAAAAATGTTCTGTTAACGCAATGAACTGCTCGGGCTCCAACCCCAGATAGTCAGGCAAAACGCCTTGCCCGGCACACCAGCTGGCCGTCATGCAGGCTAGCCATTCATGATTGGGCGACGGCCTAATCAAGGACTTTGATGTCAGCCGGGAATAGATTCGTTCCCGACCGTCATGGAGTTGAAGCGCGGCAGACATAATTAATATTCGACCAGAATATCTTCATCCCTGACTATCATCTGGCAAGCCAAGCGCCAAGGAGAAGGTAAATCGTCGACAATCATTTGCTCCATTTCTGCTTTGCTGATTTTGCCGCTGGCTTGCAGTACCGATTTCTCTTTTTCGGTTAAAGGACTACCCATGCGTTGTTGCTTTTTATCGATACTGCTGACTTTTATCAGGCAGGTGCCGCATTCGCCGTCCTCGCATTCGTAATTGATCGGAATTTTGTTTTCCCGTGCCAGTTTCAGCAGCGTTTCCGTATGACTGCCTGCTACGGCGTAGACGGTTTTATCCCTGTATTCGGGATTTGAAAAAGTAACTAAAGCCATGATTTGCTCCTTATGTGTCTAATGTGCTGTCGCGTTTCCGTGTGGGAATCTGGCGACGTTTATTCTTAATATCTGCATTTCCACGCAAAAGCCTTACTATCTTCGGTAGGAGCGGGCCATGCCCGCGATCAACATATATTCATCTAGCAGTCGTTGCTGGAATGTCGCGGGCACGGCCCGCTCCTACGCAAAAGCGTGGAAATGAGAAATACGTATTTTTAAACCGGCCGGACCTTAACGGTTCCGCCCAGCACTTGTGCCTGACAAGCCAGCCGGTTATGTTTACCGGCCATATTTTCGCGCAGGACCTTATCTTCAAGTACAGACGGTTCAGTCAGATTGTTCCAGCCTTCGGTGACTTTCATAATGCAAGTACCGCAGTCGCCTTCACGGCAACCGTAAGTAATGCCTGAACCGACCTTTTCGGAAATCTCGATCACTCGGGTGCCGGCAGGCGCCGAAACGGTGATGTTAATATCTTCAAAGGTAATTGACGCTTTCGCCATTGCTACTCTCCTGATGTGTTAAAAAAATACTAGGCAAGATCGGCCATATCGATCGTTTTGGGTTGTCTTAAACCCATCAGATCCTGTGCCATGTCATGCCCGAATTCACGACAGATTTGGATTTCTTCTTCGGTCGGAATTAACTTAATGCGTATGCCCGGAATAGGGACACGCAATTTGAGACCGCGCAAGCGATCTTCAACCATTTTCACGCCTTCGCCGGTCCAGCCGTACGAGCCGAAAACGCCGCCCAGCTTCGATTTGAGATTGATAACAGCCAGGGAAGACAATAAATCCCAGACCGGTTTAACCGCATCGCCGTTAATAGTCGGGGTGCCGAATAGGATGCCGTCCGCGCTTTCGATTAAATCGACAAACGGCGCTATTTCACTGCCTTCCAGGTCGTAGAGAGAGACGCGCACATGCTCCACGGCCATTGCGCCTTCATAAATCGCTTCGGCCATGCGTCGGGTGTTGCCGTAAGAACTGATATAAAAGATCAACAGGGTTTTTTCGCCGGCGCTGATTTCGCTTTGCAAAGCAGGTTGCGACAATTCGCGATAGCGCTGTACATACCGTTGCGGTTGGTCGCGCAGCAAAGGGCCGTGCGCAGGCAGGATTTTGTTCAGTGGCAGTAAAGGCTCGATCAGAGCCAGCGCCCGGTTTACATACTCTTTAAACGGCCGCATGATGTGGGCGTAGTAATATTCAAACGAAAAGCGAAAATCGCCGACTTCATCGTTAAACAGCCGCGAATCGCAAAAATGGCAGCCGAACACATCGCCGGAAAACAGGGTTTTTTCCTCGACTAAATAAGTGCATTGCGTATCCGGCCAATGCAGATAAGGCGTATGAAAAAATTCCAAAGTGCGATCACCGAGCGATACTTTGTCGCCGGTAAACACCGGAGTAAAGTCGAACTCGTCCTGCTTTAGCAGGGCTTTAAGCATAGATTGCGCTTTCTGTGAAATATAAAGCCGTGCTTGCGGCGCGCGGCGCATCAGTTCCGGCAATGCGCCGGTATGATCGGGTTCCAGATGATTCAGGACGATAGCTTTAATCTCGTCATAACGAGCTACCGATTCCAAGCGGGCAAAAAAATCACCGGCAAAGTTTTCTTTGACGGTGTCGATGATTGCGACGCCTTCGGTGCCCCTAACTACATAGGCGTTGTAACTGGTGCCGTTAGCGGTTTTAAGGATAATGTCAAAGGTGCGTAGCGACGGGTCGAGCGCGCCTATCCAATGAACGCGCTCGGATAATGTAACGGCTTGCGGTATGCCATCAAGCGTTAAAACAGGTGGTTTAGTCATGACCGCAGCTGGTTTGCGCAGCTGAGCGAGGACAACTTTCTATGTCCTGACTGGGATCGGCTTCTTTCAAGCCGATCCAGTTGTCGACTGTCTGCTGATCGAATCCGGCCCTTACGTTAGCGCCGACTTGCATTAACGGGCGGCGTATTAATAGCGGGTTCTCCAACATCAGCGTCAACGCTTGTTGTTCAGATAACGTATCAGGATCGATTTCGCCATATTTGATTGGCGGAGCGCTGTAATTGAACCAATCCCGTACTGCCAGCTCGCCGAAAAAAGCACGCAACCGTTCTTCTTGCCAAGGTTCGGTCAATAAATTGAAGGCCACGACCTGGTGCCCCGCTGCTTCTAACAACTTCTTTTGACGGGTATTGTTCGCACAGCCGGGCTTTTCGTAGAAATAGACAGTAGCCATCGGAGACGTCCTTAATTAGTGGGACTGTAACTCGGCCATTGCTTCGGCCATTTTTTCCGGCGGAATACCGGTTAAAGAGCCCGGCGGGTTAATCGCCAAGCCTAACGAGTCCAGAATCGCGCCTTCAATCGGGCAGATACTGGCGCATTGGAAAACGGGAAAATCGCCTTCGCATTCGGTGCATTTTTTACTGTCGACCAAAAAATGCGGCTTGGCTTCGTAAATGGCATTGCTTGGACAGACCGGCTCGCAAGCAAAGCAATTTACACAGGATTCAATAATTTTTACTGCCATGACAAGCTCCTGAAAAATATTCGTTCTCTGGTTTTATCGTTCCCACGCTCCGGCGTGGGAATGCAGTGCTAGACGCTCCAGCGTCCCGTAGACTCGCAACGCTGGAGCGTTGCAGACTAAATTCCCACGCCGGAGCGTGGGAACTATTGAAGTTGGAGCTTGGGAGCGAGCTAAACTTTAAGCGCTCGCCCTAACAGTTTCAGGTTTTTCATCCAATTTACCCGCTGTCGCCATTTCCTTGTAAACCGCCATCACCGCTTCTTCGATCGGTTCCATCGCATGCTCGCCGTTCGGTTGAATACCGGCTGCTTCCAGTTGCTCCCAAGGTTCATAGCCGACTTTCGAGCACAACACCGCCTCGCATCCTGCCAAAGCCCGTATAGTCACTTGCAACGTGCTTTCGCCATCGCCGCAGGTGGTATCGCCGCCGCAATATTGATCGGCTTTGCGATGACTGATAAAGCGCACGCCGTCCGGCGATGCTTCATAAATCAGGAATTCTTTGGCATGGCCAAAATGCATGTTAATCACGCCCTGGCCGCTGGTCGCTACGGCCATCAATACCGGCCGCGTGGTCAGTTTGGGTTCTTGTTTATGCTGCTGCGCTTTTTCGGCTTTTTCCAAACGTTTGCTGTCCATTTCAGCTTGAATGGCTTGATGAATCACCTTGCGCTTTTCCATCGCCGCCTGGTAATCGATTTCCATGTCTTCGATTTTATCCAGCGTAAACTCGTCGCCCCGATCCTCGCCGAGCATACCGACCGCATCGGCGCGGCATTGGCGGCAATGGCGCATCATATTCATATCGCCGGAACAGCTGTCTTGCAGGTCTTGCAGTTCGTCGGGAGTAGGGCCGCGTTGTCCCATCACACCGTAGAAAGTGCCGTGCTCAGCCTCGGCAATCAGCGGCATCACGTTATGCAAAAACGCACCTTTGGACTTAACAACCTTGCTGACTTCGGCCAAATGTTGGTCGTTTACACCGGGAATCATTACCGAATTGACCTTGACCAAAATGCCTTTGGCAATCAGCATTTCCAAGCCTTTTTGTTGTTGTTCGATCAGGATTTTCGCGGCTTTTACGCCTTTAATGCGTTTGTTTTTCCAATAAATCCACGGATAAATCTTCGCGCCGATTTCAGGATCAACACAGTTAATGGTGATCGTGACATGATCGATATTGTGTTTGGACAATTCCTCCACCGCATCGGGCAGCGCCAAGCCGTTCGTTGAAACGCACAACTTAATATCCGGCGCTTCCTCGCTTAAACGGCGGAATGTTTCAAAAGTACGTTCAGGATTAGCCAACGGGTCGCCGGGGCCGGCAATGCCCAACACCGTCATTTGCGGAATATTGGCCGCTACCGCCATCGTCTTTTTAACCGCCTGATCCGGTGTCAGCAATTCGGACACCACGCCGGGACGCGATTCATTGGCGCAATCGTATTTACGGTTACAGTAATGGCACTGGATATTGCAAGCCGGAGCCACAGCCACATGCATCCGGGCAAAATAATGATGGGCGTCTTCCGAATAGCACGGATGATTCTGTACCTTCTCCCGTATCGAATCAGGCAATGAATCCATTTGATTATCGGTTGAACCGCAAGAGCTGGCAGAACAGCCGCCTTTAGCTGCAGGGGCGTCGTTTAATACTGGTAATTGCATCGCATTGACCTCGTAAGTTGTATTTACTCAAAGCAAATGCACAGGTCATGCCAATGGTGGTGTATTGATTTATACTGTTGATTTATATGGCTGTTGATTCGGTGGGTCAGTGTTATTGTTGCAAACGCAACAGTCATTTTTTTGGGTTTTGTAATTAATGGGACAATGATTTTGGTAGTAAAAATATTGGTGGTGAGTTTTTGAACCAGCTGTACCTTCGGCTATTATTGACAAACCTCCAGCGCATTCATAATATGCAAGCAAGCTGCATTCACTTATATAAGGAGCAAGCATGAGCAATCTGTCTATACGCGGAATCGACCCTGATCTGGCAACAACACTTAAACAACAAGCGCAAGCAAGCGGAAAGAGTGTCAATCAACTAGTACTTGATGTATTAAAAGAACATACAGGGCTACATAAAAAAAAGCATTTCACTCAGGAATACCATGACTTGGATTTTCTTTTTGGAAAATGGACTGATAGCGAATTTCAAAAAATCCAGGGAAAAATTGACGAGGAATCTCAAATTGACGATGAGCTTTGGAAATGAACGAGATATTGATTGATACCAATATTTATTCCTACGCTATGCGCGGCGATATTGAAATAATTGAGGCTCTTCAGCAAAATGACCAAAAAACAGCAAAATTTAGATGACTTGCGTTTCATTTATGAAAAAGTAGACTGGTATCTCAAACAAAAGCCAGAGGATTTAATACGGTATTTTCAAGAGCACAGAATGGATTCACTTTATTCCATTCCAGATAAAAAGCTAGGAATGATAATTTGCGGTCGTGAGGCATCAGAAAAATTTTACAACATAGCTGAACGATACCTTGGCTCGCAGACAGAAGGAAAGAATAAAACCAATTTGGATGAGTTTGTCAAAAAACTTAAAGAAGAATTCTCAAGGAGATTTCTGCAAAACAGTGAAGAAATAAATGATAGTAAAGCGGAAAAGATGCTTTCTACTGCCTATAAAAGTATGTCACGGGAGTTTAAGCAGCTCACCCACTATATTCCCTGTGCAATATTTTTTTCAAGAACCATAGATAGTTTCGAAATCGGTCCAATCAGTTTTCTTCATAAAACAAAGTTCGAATCAATTTATGGGGATGAAATTGATCAATTGCGGATTCAGATCAAGGATGAACATCGGGAGCATTGTGCCAAAGCAATCGCAGACGGATTTCCCGCAGACAGAATTGCGACAGAAGAACAGTCCCAACAGTTGGCGGAAAGGTTAGTTGGTGGCCTTCTTTCATCGTTTGAAAATTGGGAGTGGATTGCTGTTGTGACAATTTCTGAATGCAATGAGAAAATTTCATACACCAAAGCAATATCGGTAACCAAGACAGCATTGAATATACTCAAGCTTCTGTTTGGTAGTGAGTTTGCCGATCAAATAAGAACTGAAAAAGATTATGGAGAGTCTTCGAAGTCAGCAAGGCTAACCAGAATTGAAAGCGGAAAACTTGAAATTTCTCTTTCCAGTACAGCCGGTGGCAATGTCATTGGCGACAAGTGGTTAGAAATTTTAAGTACGGAAGCAGGTTATTATTTTGACTTAGCAACCAAAACTTTAAAATTATCGTTAGAATTTAGTGACCTTCCTCCGTTATGTGCTCGATTTATTGATGCGCTTTCATGGTATGGCGATGCAGTTTCTGAACAATCCTATGCAGCCAAAATCGTAAAATTCGTGACATCAATTGAAAGGATTACAGGAACCGGCATTGAAAAAGATGCAGAGGGAAATGAGCGAGGAGTTACGGACATAGTTACAAACCGATCTTCTATACTTTATTCTCTTGCCACAGACGAACCCCTCGCCGACTCAAAACTAAAAGTATCCACTATCTACAAATGGCGGTCAGATCTGGTTCATGGTTCTCTTTCGCCATTCGATGAATCCTGCGTTTCTTACGCACATAAAACAGGAGAGATTTCAAGGATGGTTCTACTTGCGGGGTTGGACTACTTTTTTTCGTTAGATGAAAGTTTGTCAAAAAATCCAAAACAACTCAAGGAAAAGTATAAAGAACTTGAAGCAATGTACAGCACGGCGTAGCGTACTGCGCAGCATGGAGAATCTAGCATGCACCACGCAGGCTAAGAGTTTTATAATTAAGTCAACCAGCTTAATTATTTTGATTTGTTGTACCAATAATTCAAAGGAAAGCCATGATCAGCGAATACATAAACGCCGCCATGAAAAACGCGCACTATGAAATAATCGAAGACGAAGAGCCGTACTACGGAGAAATAGCCGAACTGAAAGGTGTTTGGGCGATGGGTAAAACTTTGGAAGAATGCCGGGACAATTTAACCGAGAACCTGGAGGGCTGGATACTTGTCCGCAATAGCCAAGGTATGGATATACATGCAATAAACGGCAACAAAGTAATAACCCCCAAGGAAATGAAAGTTGCCTAAGTTAAACACGGTAAGACGTAATATGTAGCACCGTCTGGAGAAACACGATAAAGCCTATATGTAGGGAGCAATAGCATATCGTATTGCGCCGCATGGATGCGCATTATTGCGCCGGATAATCAGGAATTTACCGGACGAGTTAAACAGAATGCCCAGAATTAAAAGGCAAACAATCAGAATTAAAAGGATGAATGCCCGGCAAAACATCAGCTAAAACCTGTTTAGCTTTTTCAATATCATAATCAAGCTGCAAATGTGTCCAAAAGCTATCGCTTAAGCCAAAGAAACGCGAAAGCCTGAGACCGGTATCAACGGTAATGGAACGATTACCGGCAATTATTTCACCAATACGCCGTTGAGAAACACCTATTGATTTTGCCAATCGGTATTGAGTAATCCCCAGCGGTTTAAGGAAATCTTCCAGCAATATTTGCCCCGGCGGCTGCATGGGCACATCAGCGGCATCAGTATCAATCAGGTCACTGTAATCGAGCTGTTTAATGTCTTCTATACGAATAGTCATGGATTTTTAGTGGTAGTCAGTAATTTCAACATCATAGGCATTGCCATCCTGCCAAACGAAGCAGATACGCCATTGGTCATTAACCCGAATACTGTATTGACCAATGCGATCACCTTTTAATGATTCAAGCCGATTGCCTGGAGGAATCCGCAAGTCCTCAAGTAACGAGGATGCATGAAGTTGCTGAAGTTTGGAGCGTATCCTGACCCGAATATCGGTAGGAAATCGCTTAATAGCTAAACCTTGAAAAGCCGCAGCAGTTTCTTTATTGGCAAAGGTTCTAATCATGATTTTATAGTATCGCTAAGCGTTACTATAGGCAATGTGTTTTTTCCTTTTTGTCGAAAAGATGAAAAAATCTCCAAACTCAAGCTACATCGTAATACCATTCCAAAAGCTCTTCGCCGCCCCAGTTTTCAGCATCGGGGGGGATGGTTTCAGATGTTTTATATAACGTCATTTGGCCGGGTTTTGGCGAGGTTACCAATAGGCTTTCCGCGTATTCAACCGAGCAGCCTTGTTTGCCGGTTTCATCTTTTAACCATTGTGCTGCCATCGCGATGGCCTCTTTTCTGGTTTCGCCAAAGCCGAAAACGGCGTAATCGTGTTGTACATATAAAATGGTCATTGTTGCTCCAAATACTTTGGGGAATATCCAAAAGAATTGTCCACGAAAATCACGAAAGCCACGAAAAAAGCAGTCGGAAAAATCTGGTTAAAAAGTTTTTCGTGCTTTTCGTGTTTTTCGTGGACCATGTTTTTTCTTGGGAATGGCCTTAATCAAATCTGCTTCATCGTAATATCCAAGGTCAAAATCCGGTAAGCGATTTGCCTTGGCGTCATGTTCAACAAGCGAGCGGCTTTGGCTTGCACCCAGCCGCTTTGCTCCAACGCGGCAATAACCCGTTCCCGGTCGTCCATGTTTTCATCGTTAAAATCAATCACCGGCGCTTTTTGCGGTTTAAGGTTGATGACTGTGCCGATTTCATCTTCCAGGCCGGTGCTGACCATCACGTCGCGATCGATGATGCCGTTTTGACTCATGATTGCTGCGCGTTCCAGCCGGTTTGCCAGTTCTCGGACGTTGCCGGGCCAGTTGTGCTTCATCAATATGCGTATCGCGCTCTCCTTGATTTCCAGTGGTCGGCCGCCTTGCTGTTTTGAAATTCTGCCAAGCAAAAATTCTGATAGTTGCGGTATGTCCTCAGTCCTGTCGCGTAATGCAGGCATGTGGACCGGCATGACATTAAGGCGATAATACAAATCTTCCCTGAACTCGCCTTTGGTCACTTCTTCTTCAAGGTCGCGATTGGTTGCGGCAATGATGCGAACATTAACTTTGATGGTTTGGGTGCCGCCGACCCGTTCGAATTCGCCTTCCTGCAATACGCGCAGCAGTTTGGCCTGGAACGAGGCGGAAATTTCGCCGATTTCATCCAGAAACAAGGTGCCGTTGTCGGCCAATTCAAAGCGGCCTTTGCGTTGGCTGACCGCGCCGCTGAACGCGCCTTTTTCGTGGCCGAATAATTCGGATTCCAATAAAGTATCGGGCAGGGCAGCGCAATTGAGTTTTAAAAAAGGTCCGCCGGCACAGCCCGAGTTAAAGTGAATCGCATTGGCGACCACTTCTTTACCGGTGCCTGATTCGCCGCGGATCAGTACCGTGGTGTTCCATTTTGCAACTTGGCGGATCAGGTCGAACACTTTCAGCATCGGCGGCGAATGGCCGATGATGTTTTCAAAGCTGTAGTTCTTGATCAATGCTTGTTTGAGCTGATCGCGTTCGCTGAGCAGATGGCGTTGTTTGCGTTCGATGCCTCGCAGCATTTTGACGCTTTGCGCAATCAGGTTGGCAATCATTTCCATGAAGCGGGCGCGTTCGCCCAGAAACTGGCTGTTATCCGGCTGGGCGGCCAGTACGCCGATGGTGTCGCCTTCTTCTATATAAATGGGGGAACCGATAAAAGGCAGTTCGGGATCATACAAACCCAGACGGCCTAAAAAACGCGGTTCTTCGGACACTTTTTCAATGACGATGGTGCTGCCCTCGTCAAGTATGGCTCCCATTAATCCTTCGCCGGGGTTGTATCTGACCGGTTCGGCGGGTTTGTCTGTGCCATTGGTGTGGACAACGCTGACAATCATGCTGTCGCTCTCAATTTCGCGTAACGTTATCATGCCGGACCGCATGCCCGACCGTTTGTGCAGTATCTCCAAAACCGCCTGTAATTTTGCGTGCAAATCGTGGGTGCTGTTCAATACCTGGCTGATGATATACAAGGTATCAAGTTCGGCTTCGATTAGCTGTATACGTTCGGCCATTACTCTATCCTCTTAGGAGTTTGTCGGCACACCGGAAAACTGATTTTAAATCGGCATCCCTTGTCGCAATCCGGGTCTATTTCAATAAATCCCTGATGCTGGTTGACAATTTCCTTTGCCATAACCAGACCCATACCGGCCTGATTACCGCCCATCGGACGTGTGGTATAGAAAGGTTCGAATACTTTGGCGCGTTTTTCAACCGGGATGCCGGAACCGCTGTCTTCAATGCAGACATAAATCAACTCGGCGTCGGCATGGGTGGTGATTTTAAGGCTCTTTTCCGCGCCGTTCGACTCGCAGATCGCATCAATCGCATTGTCGACCAATTGCTTGAATAATATACGCAGGCGGTTTTCAGAACCCAGCATTGTCGCCAAACTTGAGAGCGGCCGCCAATGCACCTCTATATCGTTGCTCCATATCCGTTGATTGTTCAACAACAGCACTTCATGCAGAATCTGGTTCAGGTTGACCGGAATAACGGCTGTTTGCAGGATCTCGGGAATGCATTTTTGCATGGTTGCAACGGCTTCTTCACCGGATTGTTGAATATGCTGCAATATCTGTAACAGACCGGCATGTTGATCGTCCTGCTTATGGCGTAGAATCTGTTCGGCCGCCCTGATTTGGTTCATCGGCATCTGGATTTGGTGCATCGCGCCAAGCAAGGTTTCACGGATACCGCGCACCCGTTCATCCTCAGCCATAACGGTTTTTAAGGTTTGGATATGCAGCTCTTCCATCTGTCTGCGCTGCTTTGTAATATCAGTCAATGTCAGTATCAAGTACTGTTTGGATGTCTGCTCAAAAAAAGCGTCGGCATTAACTTCATTTTCTATAAACCAGTTTCCGGCGCAAGAAAACCAGCGGGTTTTGTGGCTTCCTTTGCTTTCGACTTTGAACTCACGGTGATTAAAGCCTTGTTCCTTGCTTTGTAACTGCGGCCATAAATCGCCCATTTCATCCCGTAGCAGTTGTAAAAAATACGTTGCAGGCTCGCCCTTATCAAGATCGCTGACCAGCGCTTTATAGTTATGATTATCCAGAATAACTCTGTCCTGATCGTCAAGTACGACCATCGCAATCGGCGATGAATTAATGACCGACTCGATCAATAGTTTTTGGTTGATGACCTTTTTTTCAGATTCGTACGACTGGGTAATGTCCCTGTGCATGCCTATGTAGTGCGTGATCATTCCTGAACCATTCAGCATAGGTGCGATGGTCAAGTCGGACAGGTAACGGTCACCGGATTTATGCCGGTTGCATAAGGTTCCTCGCCATATTTTTTTTGCGCTGATGGTGCGCCATAAGTCGCGGTAGACCTCTCTGGGGGTGCGTTTGTCCGATAATAGTGATTCGTTTTCACCCAGGATATCTTCATGCCGGTAGCCGGTAACTCTGCAAAACTCTTCGTTAACATAAAGAATTTTGGCTTTTTTATCGGTAATGGAAATGGCTATCGGTACCTGTTCAACCGTTTCAACGAACAGGCTGTAAAGCATCTCGTCATTTTTAAATGCATATCCTTCACCGAATAAATCAGGTGCCAGTTCGCCGATGACGCTCGCCACGTTGGTATGCGTTTGTAAAAATCGCAATGAAGTTTTTTTCATAATTGTTGGCCGGGTGTAAGAGGGCTTTAAAATTATTTATGCAAATATAGAGCCAACATTAATGCCCCCGTTTTTCCGCTCCCACGCACTGCCGCCCAAATGGAGTATAAGGCTGGCCTTGTACTCCAGTTGCCGGATTTCTCGTTCCCTCACGCTGCGCTCATCGTTATACACCAGTGTATTTCAGAGCTGTTTTACCCTGTTCCGCCTGTTAAGAATGCGACCGGTTAGACCTTCCAGGTTTCAAAAACCTGGAAGGTCTGCCTATCGGCATGTTTCTCGCCTAACGCCAGATTTAGGACTGTCGGAATATAACGATGAGTACAGCGCGGGGAACGAAGTAAATAGTACGGTAAGCCGGAGGCGACCACACTGAAAGCCATTGTAGGATTTGCTACACAGATATTTTTATCGATGTCGGTATGTATTACTTCCAACAGTCGTTTTGCACCGCTTTGGAATGTTTTACCGGCTATTTGATCGATAAATGTGCTGTGCCTGCAATTGGCATAATTGATGCTTTGATCTTGCAAACAACCCTAAAAGCAGACTGGAAAAACAGTGAGCGAATATCTTCTACTTTTATTAGGCACAGCTCTGGTCAACAACGTGGTTCTGGTTAAATTCCTCGGGCTGTGTCCGTTTATGGGCGTCTCGAAAAAACTGGATTCGGCATTGAGCATGGGCTTGGCAACCACTTTTGTACTGACCCTGGCCGCAATGACCAGCTGGATGCTGGAGCACTTTATTCTGGTGCCTTTCAATATCCAGTTTTTACGGATACTCGCGTTTATTCTGGTGATTGCGGCCGTGGTGCAATTCACTGAAATGGTCGTACATAAAACCAGTCCGGTGCTGTATCAAATACTGGGTATTTTCCTGCCGCTGATTACTACCAATTGCGCGGTGTTGGGTGTTGCGCTGCTGAATGTGCAAGAACAATACGGCTTTATGCAAAGCATGATTTTCGGTTTCGGGTCAGCGCTCGGCTTTACGCTGGTGATGGTGCTGTTCGCAGGTTTGCGCGAGCGTCTGGCGTTAATGGCGGTCCCGACATTATTTGCCGGTACGCCGATTGCGTTTATTACCGCCGGGATTTTATCGCTGGCATTTATGGGTTTTGCAGGGCTTTACAGTAAGTAGTTACAGAAAACGTAATAGAACGCAGATGACGCAGATGAATATGATGATCGCAGATAATTTTCCGGTTTTTACAGGCATTAAGGACCAAGAAAAATCTTATTTAATCCTAATTATCAGCGTCATCAGCGTTCTATTTTTTGCTGCTGAATAGTCACCAGGAAATAAACTATGTACGTTTTATCCGCCATTGTAAGTTTAACCTTGTTAGGGCTGTTTCTAGGCTTGCTGCTGGGTATTGCCGGCAAATATTTAAAAGTTGAAAGCAGTCCGATTGTCGATGAACTGGAAGCCTTGCTGCCGGGTTCGCAATGCGGTCAATGCGGTTTCCCTGGTTGCAGGCCTGCCGCCGAAGCCCTGGCCGAGGGCAATGCGTCGGCCACGATGTGTCCTCCGGGTGGCAGCGCGTTGGCTGAACAAATCGCCGCTTTATTGGGTATGGACTTGGACTTAAGCGACGTAAAAGAACCTGAGTTGCTGGTTGCCAGAGTCAGCGAAGACACCTGTACCGGTTGCACCCGCTGCTTTAAAGTTTGCCCTACCGACGCGATTGTCGGAGCGCCCAAGCAAATTCATGCGGTTGTTGCCGATGCCTGCATAGCCTGTAAAAAATGCGTCGACGTCTGTCCGACCGAATGCCTGCAAATGCACCCTGTTGAAGTTACCTTGCGTAATTGGCGCTGGGCCAAGCCTTTGAATGCTCCCGCGCAATCTATGGGAACAGGGAGTAATGCCTTATGTTAAGTTTTTTTAAAACACCGCGTATTCGCGGCGGCGTCCATGCAGAGGAATATAAAACCGCAACCGCTGCATTGCCTATAGCCGACAACTTTCCGTTGCCGAAAAAACTGTATATTCCGCTACAACAACACGTCGGAAAACCCGCAGAACCGTTGATTATGGTCGGCGAGAAAGTGCTGAAAGGGCAGTTGTTAGCCTACAGTCAGGGGCTGATTTCCGCGCCGGTACATGCACCAAGTTCGGGCATTATCGTTGATGTTAACGATTATCCTGCACCGCATCCGTCCGCGTTGCCTATTCGCATGATCGTGCTGGAAACCGACGGTAAAGACGAATGGGTAAAAACACAGATCGTTGACGACCCGTTTCAGCTAAATCCTGAAGAAATCAGCTTGCGCGTCGGTGCGGCCGGTATTGTCGGCTTGGGCGGCGCGACCTTTCCGACGGCGGTCAAACTGAATATGGGCCGCGAAAACCATGTCGATACATTGATTATAAATGGCTCGGAGTGTGAGCCTTATTTATGCTGCGATGACAGATTGATGCAAGAGCGCGCCGAGCAGATTATCGACGGTGTGCGCTTGATGCTGCACGGCATGGATAGTAGAGACGCGATTAATCACGTCTCTACAAATGCGGTGGTGGCGATTGAAGACAACAAACCGCTTGCCTTTCTTGCGATGCAGGTTGCAGCAGAACCCTATGCGTCGATTAAAGTCATACAAATCCCCACCCGCTACCCGATGGGTTGGGATCGGCAGTTGATCCGTTATGTAACCGGCAAGGAAGTCCCTGTCGGCTGTCGCTCGTCGGAAATCGGCGTGACCATTCATAATGTCGGCACCGCTTACGCAGTCCATAAAGCGATTAGGCTTGGACAGCCTTTGCTTGGCCGTGTGGTTACTGTAGCGGGCGGCGCAGTAAAACGCCCTATGAATGTAGAAGTGCTTTTCGGTACTTTAATCTCCGAGCTGTTCGATTTTTGCGAAGTAGATAAGGACGAAACCGCTCGCATCGTTATGGGCGGCCCGATGATGGGCGATTCCTTACCGCACACCGGATTGCCCACTGTTAAAGCCACTAGCGGCATTCTGGCCTTAACGCAAAGCGAACTTAAAAGCACCGATGAGCAACCTTGTATCCGTTGCGCCAGTTGCGTCAGCGTTTGCCCGGCGGGACTCCGGCCGTTGGATATGGCGAACAATATCCGCATTAACCAACTGGATGCGGCGGTGGATTTAGGTTTAAAAGATTGTATCAGCTGCGGCTGTTGTTCTTATATCTGCCCGTCGAATATTCCGCTGGTGCAGTATTTCAAATATGCCTCGGGCGAAGTCATAGCCAGACAGCAGGCGCAGCATAAATCAGAGCAAACCAAGCGCCTGATCGATGCGCGTAATGCCCGTATGGAACGCATAGCGCAGCAACAGCGCGAAGAAGAGTTGGCCCGGATAGCGGCCAAGGCGGAACGCGAGCGGCTGAAAGCCGAACAGGAGGCATTGGTATGATTTCGCATATGAAACCGAGCAGCGGTGCTCATGTTGGCGCTAACAATAGTGTCAGCCATATCATGTGGCAAGTCATGCTGGCGCTATCGCCTGCGACGGCGTTCGGGTTGTTGTGTTTCGGTTGGCCCGCGTTGAACCTGTTTATTATTACCGTGCTGTCTGCGGTTGTGTTTGAAGCCTTCTGTGTGCGGCTCAAGGGCAGGGTGGCTAAATCTGTCATTATGGATGGTTCAGCGGTATTGACCGGTTGGCTGCTGGCGATGACGTTACCGCCTTGGGCTCCATGGTGGATAGGCACAGTCGGTTCAGGGCTGGCGATTATTTTAGGCAAACAGGTTTATGGAGGCCTTGGACAAAACCTGTTCAATCCGGCAATGCTGGCACGCGTCGCATTATTGATTTCCTTTCCTGTCGAAATGACCACATGGGCCAATGTGTCGCCGTTGTTCTTTTCGCATTCGCCGGGGCTTATCGAAAGTTGGCATATTACTTTTTCCGGTTTGGACAATATCGACGCCAGCACCGGCGCGACTACGTTGGGTTTTATCAAGACCGAATTTTCCCAGAACCGTTTATTGACTGATATTCTGAAGGATTACTCCGGCTTTCTTAACTTTATCGGCTGGAGCCGCGGTAGCTTAGGCGAAACTTCGACACTGTTGTTGGGCTTGGGCGGCTTGTGGTTGATCCGGCAAAACATCATTCAATGGCATATTCCGGTGTCTTTATTGCTGACGGTTGTGCTGTTGGCCGGATTCTTTCATGCGGTGGACAGCGAGCATTATGCCAGTCCGCTGCTGCATTTGAATTCAGGCGCGTTGATGTGTGTAGCATTTTTTATTGCAACCGACTATGTCACCTCGCCGAATACGCCTACAGGGCAGCTGGTGTTCGGCGCGGGTTGCGGGCTGCTGATTTTCGTTATCCGTACTTGGGGTGCGTATCCCGAGGGAGCGGGTTTTGCGGTGTTGTTGATGAATTCGGCGACGCCGTTGATCGATCATTATATTAGCCCAAGAATTTATGGACGCGATCGCAAAGGCAAGCCGCTTGAAATACCGAAATCGTAGGCCGGAATAAGCCGGTTGTAGTGTCAGCGAAAACCGGTGTTTCCGGCAAAACAGTTGTTGCCTCGTTCCCACGCGCTGCGTTCAGTATTTGGAAAATTTATGTTTGAGACGCATTGTCGGCACTCACCGTTCGCGGCGCAGCGCGCTCATCGTTATACACAAGTCTGTCCAAGAGTGTCATTTCGGCATGGGTTCTGGAATGGCGGACTCGGATGTAGGCCGGAATAAGGCCATCCAAGGCTCTCCCGAGCAAAGCCGAAGGGCGCGTAGCGCGAGGTGGCGTTGCCTACATGGATGTAGGTAAGGAGCGTGAGCAGGAGCGGAAGCTTTTCCGGCAAGTTTGGTAGGTGTTTGCCGGAAACGTCAATTCTCGCTGTTGTTCGAACCGGCTTATTCCGGCCTACATCCTGCAACGTCTCGCCTGTTCAGAACGTTGCCAGTTAGACCTTCCAGGTTTTAAAAACCTGGAAGGTCTGCATATCGGCATGTTTCTGAGCACGGCCCGTGGGAACGAGACATGAGACTGAAATGTGGAAACGATCAAATATAGGAACACACCATGAAACTTGACCCAGCCACCATCGAACGCTTAAAAGAAAAAATCGCCGTTTACCGGGAATTCCTAAAAAACTGGCTGGAACCGTCGAATTTGGCTCAACTCAGACCCAAACTGGAATTTCAAACCGGAGTTTTAGCAGGATTCGCTTTAATCGCTAGTGTGCTGCTTGGCGTCACCAATTGCAGCACCGAAGGCACTATTCAACGCCGGCTCGATGAGGATTTAAAAAAATCCCTTGAAGAAGTCGTGCCCGCCGCTCTTTACGATAACGACATGCAGCAGGATACGCTGACCATCCCGTCTGCCGAATACAATATCGGTGCGAACGAAACCACCGTTTATATCGCTAAAAAATCAGGTAACGTCTCTGCGGTATGTTTCAAGTTTACCGCCCCCGACGGCTATTCCGGCGCCATCAACATGATCATGGGCATAGACCGCGACGGCAATATTTTGGGCGTGCGCGTACTCAGCCACAAAGAAACTCCGGGCCTTGGCGATAAAATCGAAGTCGTAAAGTCGGATTGGATATTGAAGTTTGTCGGCCGCTCCCTGGACAACTTAGCGCCTGCAAAATGGACGGTTAAAAAAGACGGCGGCGAATTCGACCAATTTGCCGGTGCGACTATCACTCCGCGCAAGTCGGTGCAGGCAATTTATCGCGGCTTGCAGTTATTCAAAGCGCATCAAGACCAACTGATTAATCCTTGAGGGCATCGCCATGTTTTTATCGGAAACCTATCGCAAAATTGCCGCCGACGGTATTTGGAACAACAACATCGTGTTCGGGCAAAATCTGGCGCTTTGTCCATTACTCGCGGTAACGGGAACAGCCACCAACGGCTTAGGCATGGGACTCGCGACACTGGTGGTTATCATTGCCTCGAATGGCCTCATTTCAGTAACTCGGCATTTAATCCCCAGCGAAATCCGCATCCCGATTTTTGTATTGTTGATCGCCGCGCTGGTGACTTTAGTGGATATTCTAATGAACGCCTGGGCGCACGAACTCTATAAAGTGCTGGGTTTGTTCATTGCGTTAATCGTTACCAATTGCGCATTGTTAGGCCGTGCCGAAGCCTTTGCTTCCAAGCAGCCGGTAAAACATGCGTTGTGGGATGGCTTGATGATGGGCTTAGGTTTCCTGCTTGTACTGGTCGCTCTTGGCGCGGCAAGAGAAATCAGCGCATCGGGCACACTGTTCGCCAATGCATCAGTGTTGCTGGGCGAATCGTTCAAGTTTCTGGAAGTCACCGTCATTCCCAATTACAAAGGCTTTTTATTAATGGCTCTGCCGCCCGGCGGATTCATCATGCTGGCTTTTTTGATCGTCGGTAAACGCCTGATAGACCAAAAACTAGCAGCCAGAAAAGTATCGGTAACCGTATTAACCCCAGTTATTGCTGAGGAGGAATCATGAACGTCGGAGTTTGTTACGCACAAGTCGATAGACAACTATGGATGCGGCTGGAAGTGCCGGATAACAGCACCATCGAAGAAACGATCAACCTGTCCGGTGTATTAAAGCTTTATCCCGAGATAAACCTGACCAGCCAAAAAGTGGGCATATTCGGCAAAATCGCCCCGCTGGATACCGCCGTAAAGGATGGCGACAGGGTGGAAATTTATCGCCAAATAACCGCCGACCCGCAAATGGTGCAACGGCGTAGGCGTTAGATTTAGTCTTGTAATTTGACTTATCGATTATCGATAATTTCCAGACAAGCAATCATCGTATGACGGATTATGAAAAGAGTCATTGCTATTGGATAAAGCGCGTAATGGCGAGTAACCAGCAGACTAAGCAGCACAAACGCCACAATCACACTGATGTTAAAGCGACTGTTTTTTTCCAGAAAACGCAACTGCACGATAGATTCCTGATCGAAATATTCACTCTTGTTGATCAAGGTTAGCGTCACGAGCGAGGTGAACAGCGAGTAATACAGCGGGAAGAAAAAGAACATTGGCGCATCGTCGTTAAACTGCGGCGCCCAATATGCATACCAAATCAACAAGCAGCTGGACGCAAAACCATCGTGCCAAATCATAGTGCGAGCTTTTTTCAAATAGCCCAGCAGCAGACTGATAGCCATCAGCGTCAGGCCGACACCCAGAGCCACCGGAGTAGCGAGTAGCTGTAGGAATTCGCTTTGGTTCTGTACTAGAACCGCCAGCAACATACTGCAAAGAATGAATCCAATCATGACCAAATAGTTGTGTGAGTTTTCTCAGACTATAACATCGTAGGTAGAGGAACAGAAGCTCGAAAACAGGGTTAGGACGGGTAACAGCTTTTCGTCGCCCGACATTTTTACTATCGACGAAAAGAACGATCAGCGTATGATGTTGATTTTTGCCTTCGTCCACTTTTTAACGCAATGGTGAACCTTATGAATTCAAAAAAAATAGACCTAACAGAGTCTGACTTGTCCAAAGCCTGTGACTACATTGTAAAACAGTTTGCAGCGCATAGCTGGTGGCCATCCGAACAACCGAGTGAAGCAAAGCGGGAATTTGATTTAATGAAAGGCTGCGCAACCGCTTTAAATGTATGGTGCGAGCGATGGCTGGATGACGGGCAATGTAAAAAATTGGAAAAAGAGATTCGGTCCTAGCTGGGCAAAAGTTTTTTGTTGGGCATCAGGCGTTGGCCGGAATAAGGCCATCTCGCGCCACCGCGCGAACCGGCTTATTCCGGCCTGCATGACTTAAACCCAGTTCTCCAAACGCAAGCCCTCAACACGTTCAAACTCGCGAAGGTTATTAGTAACCAGTGTCAGTCCCTGACTTCTTGCATGACCTGCAATATGCAGATCATTAATACCAATCGGCGTCCCTTTACGTTCAAGATCGGCGCGAATATCGCCATAATGAGCCGCCGCCTTGGTGTCGTATTCCAGCACCTCTAACCGGGAAACAAAATCTTCAACTTGTCGCAAGTTGTGTTCCGGTTTGGCGCTCTTTTCTGCGCCGTGCAACAGTTCGGCAAAGGTGATCGCACTGATGCACATTTGCCCGGTATGATGGTTAAAACTGGCTAATACATTAAGCGGACGATTCTTGATCACATAGATCACAATGTTGGTGTCCAGCATGTATTTCAGCATTAGAATGCTTCCCTTTCCTGCTGCTCCTGGGATGCGCGCTCAGCAATAAAATCATCGGTAACGTGTTCTTCGGATAGAAAAAAACTATCCCAGGTGTTTTCAACAGGAGTTAGGATGCGATCCTGCCCCACCACACGCACAGTGACTTTTTTTACATTTTCAGGAAAGCGGGTTTCGGCGGGAAGTCTTACCGCTTGTGTTCGGTTATTTACAAAAATTGATCCGGTAGCCATGATGCACCTCATAAAAGCTATATACGCATTATATATACCTTGATCTATAAGACAAGTTCACAAATGCCCATAAGCCGGCAACGTTTCCAGCCGTTTATCTTCCAGCGGCTTACCTACCGTAAAATGATAAAGACTTTGGAATTTACCGTCCTTAATGCCTAAAAGCTCATGCACGCTGTCATCAAAATAACAGCCGATACCCGTGCCGCGAATGCCTGCCGCTTCCGCTTCCAGATATAGCGTTTGACCTATCAGGCCGCATTCCCAGAACAAGCGGCGGTAAAGCCATGGCGCCGCTTCGATGGTTTCGCTAAATTCCGCAACCATTCCCAGACTGAAGGCGCTGTCGCTGGCGATGGGTTGATGACAGGACAGCGTTTTGGCAATCTGTCTGCAATCTCCCGAATACAGATGATACAGCGGTAGTTCTTCGGATACTTTCTGCCAATCGAAGTCAGTCAAGGTCGCGGCTTGCAATGGTTCAAGGGCATCGTTATGTCTCGGCAATGCATAGATACCGGGAGCTAAGCCTTCAACGCGATGCACAAAAATAAACAGGTGGATTTTCGGCGGCCAGCGCCACAACTCGAATGCGGCCGTGGTAGGCAAAACGGCGGTTAGCATACGGTAAAAATCAGTCTGCGGCATCTGCGGCATTTTGCCGTCAAACTGCTGTGCGCTACGGCGTTGGCGGATGATTTCAGTTGCTGTTTTTGTGCAGGATGCTTTTATAAGCTGCTGGTCGCACCGGTTCCCTACCGATTGCGACACTTCTGACCTCCATGGATGGAGGAAATGCCGAGGACTGCCGGGAGCAGTCTCGGCCGCCATCCTTGGCGGTCGCCGGACGGCTTGCCGCTCAGGTTCTTCAGTTTGCGGTTTACTTGAGGCTATTGAGACTTCATCGATTATCGGCCATTTGTACATATGATAGGCGCGAAGGCTATCGGCTTTGCCGAACCAAACGCCTGATTGTGCTGTTTCCAGCAGGGCCTTGCTATCTAATGGCATAGTGTCGGCATGCGTATTAATCCGACAAATAATATCGGGGGATTCATGTTCCTGTTTTTTGAAATCATCCCGATCAAGCCCTAATAGCTTGGCGATGTCGTCATCCGGCCACTCGGCTAGCAATTCAACCGACCAGCCCAGCGTTGCCGCCGCGTATCGCAACGCTCCCAACGCATGACCTAGATCATGTTGGCAATAGCGGAAAGCTCTTTCGCCGTATTTCCATGCCTCACGCCAATGGATCGAAGATAAGCCGATCAATATGCCGGAACCGGGCAAATTGTCGGAAAACCGACAACGCTGTTCAAGGCTATGGTCGTGGCTGACGTAATGGTAAACGCCTGATTTGATAAGGCCATCGCCGGTGCTGATCAGGTAGGCTTCAGTCGGGTGCAGGTTGCCGCTGGAAGGATTGCAACGCAGTGCCCAGCGGCTTGGGCCGTATTGTTTCCATGCCGACAGGCCAAAGGCTAATTCCAGTAATATACCTACATTAGTTAGGTTTAACGGTTTTGAGGGGATTATTTCCGGGGTATCCAGGTCGGTAAACAACGGTTCAAGCTCGGTTCCGGGTAAGGGCAGCGCGACAATCTCGCAACCGGAAAAACGCCGGAATTGATCGGGTTGGTCTTCCCAATCGATTGATTCCGGGCCTTTGGCGTATCGCTCCAGGCTGTGCTTGGTGCGGGTGTGGTAGGTTAAGACGGTTTCGGTTTGTTTATTCATAGTGGCGTACATCCAAGGAGAAAGCATTTGTTTTGAAAGGTATAGGTCTTTATATAGCGCGTCATCCCGGCAGGGATTGCCGGGATCCAGAGGCCATGGATGGCAATGCCAAACTTCACCACTGAGACTTACTACCCAGCATATATTTAGCCATACGATTATCTTTCCATAGCACACTTCACATCCTTGTGTTCTGGATCCCGGCAGTCCCTCACTTAATAAATGCCGATAGACAGACCTTCCAGGTTTTTAAAACCTGGAAGGTCTAACACTGGCAACGCTCCTAACGTTTCACCGATCCAGCGCCTGCATTTCCTCATTCGTGGGGTCGTACCTCCTGTATCCATACAGTCTCGCGCCTTCGTGATGAAAGATTTTTAGCCATGAACATCAGTTAATTAATCCGCTTAGGCTCCACAGCCAAATCCTCTACCCAGCAGCCAATCGGATTGCCCAGATTCATGTCTTTATCTTCAAAACGCACCAAAAAGACGCTGCGATTCGGTTCTTCTTCGACATGTCCGGTCATGATAATGACCCCGCGGGTTCCGGCTTCGGCCAGTATTTCACCTTCGATACCCTCTGGCATTGAACCATCATCGGTAATTGTTTTTGCAGCATAAACGACATCGCCTAACTCTAAATCTTCTACGTTCATTTCGCATCTCCTATCATTTTGTAGCAAACCCTACATTGTCAGCTGATTATGTAATTGAAACCTACCCGATAATACATTGTTTATTGTGTGGATGTTTTGTTAAGGCCTTATTAAACAAGCCACTAAATAATAAATAACAAAATGGCATACAGGTTGCTTTAAGTATTAACAAGAACGATGCCATACATTCAGGAGTGCATGAAAATGATTACATTAACAGAAAAAGCCATTAGCGCCGTCGGCCGTTTTATTGCCGGTTCCGAAACACCTACTGCAGGCTTGCGGATAGAAGTCACCGATGGCGGTTGTTCAGGTTATCAATACGGATTGAAACTAGAAGGCAGCCACACATCGGAAGATACTGTCATTGATTGCGGCGATGTGAAGGTGTTTATCGATCCGGCCAGTTTGCCGATGCTCGACGGCATGTCCGTCGATTTTCTCGACACCATCGAAGGTTCGGGATTCAAGTTTACCAACCCCAATGCGGCTAAGAGTTGCGCTTGCGGCACTTCGTTTAATACCAGTGCCGAAGGCACCGGAACCAAAACCTGCTCTTAACGTACCAGTAACTCAATTCGAGGTAAAGCCATGTGGGATTATTCAGATAAAGTTAAAGAACATTTTTTTAACCCCAAAAATGCGGGCGCGGTCGTTGATGCCAATGCGACCGGCGAAGTGGGTTCAATCAGTTGCGGCGATGCGTTGCGGCTGACCTTGAAAGTCGATGATGAAAGCGAAATTATCCTGGAAGCGGGCTTTCAAACTTTTGGTTGCGGTTCGGCGATTGCTTCGTCATCGGTGCTGACCGAAATCATTAAAGGCATGACGCTGGATGAAGCGTTAAAAGTAACGAACCAGGATATTGCCGATCAACTCGAAGGTTTGCCGCCGGAAAAAATGCACTGTTCGGTCATGGGTCGTGAAGCGCTGCAAGCGGCGATAGCGAATTACCGCGGCGAAGAATGGAAAGACGATCATGAGGAAGGTGCGTTGATCTGCAAATGTTTCGCGATTGATGCGGTGATGATCGAGGAAATGGTCTGGGCTAATAAATTGCGCACCGTTGAAGATGTCACCAACTTTACCAAAGCCGGCGGCGGTTGTGCGGCTTGCCATGAAGACATTGAAGCGATCTTGGAAAAAGTGTTGGCCGAAAAAGGCGAGAAATTCGATCCGACTGCCGCACCGGTGGAAGCTCCTGCAAAAGTCGCAGCCGTTAAAGCGCCGTTGACCAATTTGCAGCGCATCAAAAAAATCGAGGAAGTGCTGGAATCGTTAAGACCGGCATTGATGGCGGACGGCGGCGACGTGGAATTGGTCGAAGTCATCGGCAACACCGCTTACGTCAATATGACCGGCGCGTGTAACGGTTGCCAAATGGCCGCGATGACCATTGCCGGAATTCAACAACGCTTGATGGAAGTGATGGGCGAATTCATTAAAGTTGTGCCCGCCTCGGAAATGAAAAAATTAGTCAATATAGAGGTGGCGTGATGGCTGACATTTATCTTGATAACAATGCGACCACCAAGGTCGATCCTGCGGTGGTCGATGTGATGATTCCGTATTTCCTTGAGCAATACGGCAACCCGTCATCGATACATAAATTCGCCGACGGTGTGGCGCGCGGACTTAAACAGGCCCGGCAACAGGTTCAGGCTTTGATCGGTTGCGAGCATGATTCCGAAATCATTTTTACCTCTTGCGGCACCGAATCGAACTCCACGGCGATTCTTTCCGCGATTAAGGCACAACCGAACAAGAAAGAAATCATTACCACTACAGTAGAACATCCGGCGATTTTAAACTTGTGCGAATATCTTGAAAAAGAAGGCTACACGATTCATAGATTGCCGGTCGATAAAGCCGGACGGTTAAAACTGGACGCTTATCAACGCTTGTTATCCGATCAGGTAGCGATAGTCTCGGTGATGTGGGCCAATAATGAAACCGGCACGATTTTCCCGGTCGCGGAAATGGCGGAGATGGCCAATGCCGCAGGCGTGATGTTTCATACCGATGCGGTACAGGCGGTCGGCAAGATTCCGATGATGTTGCAGGATACCAAAATCGACATGTTGTCATTGTCCGGCCACAAGTTGCATGCACCCAAAGGCATCGGCGTTTTATACCTGCGCCGCGGCACCCGTTATCGGCCTTTATTGCGCGGCGGCCATCAGGAGCGCGGCAGAAGGGCAGGGACTGAAAACAGCGCGTCCATTGTCGGCCTCGGTAAAGCTTGCGAATTGGCGCTGGAGTACATCGAGTATGAAAACACCAAAGTCAAAGCCATGCGCGACCGTCTGGAACAAGGCATTACCGAGCAGATCGGCCATTGTTTCGTAACCGGCGATATGTATAACCGTTTGCCGAATACCACGGATATTGCTTTTGAATATATCGAAGGCGAGTCGATTTTGATGTTGTTGAATAAAGCCGGTATTGCGGCATCGAGCGGTTCGGCCTGTACTTCCGGATCGTTGGAACCGTCGCATGTGATGCGGGCCATGGATATTCCATACACCGCCGCGCACGGCACGATCCGTTTTTCTTTCTCGCGCTATAACACCATGGCGGAAGTGAGTAAAGTCCTGGAGGTGATGCCCGGTATTGTTGCAACCTTGCGCAAGTTGTCGCCGTATTGGTCGGGTGATGGACCAGTGGCAAATCCTGAGCAGGCTTTTGCGCCGACGTATTCGTAGGATACGACTCCGAAGCAAGTTAAAGAAATTATTCACCACGAAGACACGAAGAACACGAAGGGAATGACTCGTTCCCAAGCTCCAGCTTGGGAATGCAGTGTGGGAAGCTCCAGCTTTCCGAAACATAGAAAGCTAGAGCTTTCTGGACTGGGTTACCAAGCAGGAGCTTGGGAACCAGCGCAAAACTTCGTGTTCTTCGTGTCTTCGTGGTGAAAAGCTTTTCTACCAAACGGTGAATTATGAAAACTCAACCCCGCCAAATCATCATAGACGACACCACGCTCAGGGATGGCGAGCAATCTGCCGGAGTCGCTTTTTCGCTGGACGAAAAGCTGGCGATTGCAACGCAGCTGGCGGGTTTGGGCGTACCGGAACTGGAAATCGGCATTCCGGCAATGGGGCCAGTGGAACGGGAAGAAATCAAGGCGATTGCGGCTTTAGGGTTATCTTCAAAGCTGCTGGTCTGGTCGAGAATGCGCCGTGATGACTTGCACGCCTGTTTGGGTTTGAATGTGAACAAAGTCGATTTATCCATATCGGCTTCGGATCAACATATTCAGCACAAGCTGAAACAAAGCCGGCAGTGGGTTTTAAATAGCATTACCAGCTGCGTTCAGGAAGCGCGAAGCTTGAATATGGAAGTCTGCGTCGGCATGGAAGATGCTTCACGGGCGGATGTGGATTTCTTGATACGCATGGCCGAAACCGCTCAACTGGCCGGGGCGAGCCGGATTCGTTTCGCCGATACGGTAGGCATTATGGAACCGTTCGGGGTATTCGAGACGATCAAAAAGCTCAGAGCCGCAACCGACCTGGAAATTGAAATGCACGCCCATGACGATTTAGGGCTGGCTACCGCCAATACGCTGGCGGCGACGTTGGCCGGGGCGACTCATGTTAATACCACGGTGAACGGTTTGGGCGAACGCGCGGGCAATGCGGCATTGGAAGAAGTGGTGGTCGGCTTAAAGCAGTTATATGGCATTGACACCGGAATTAATATGCAAAATTTTCCAGCCCTTTCCGAGCAAGTTGCCAGCGCATCGGGCGACGCAATCGGCAGCCGGAAAAGCCTGATCGGCAAAAACGTTTTCAGCCACGAAGCGGGTATTCATGTCGATGGCTTGTTAAAAGACCCGAATAATTATCAAGGCGTCGATCCGGCGATTGTCGGTCGTAGCCACCAACTAGTGCTCGGCAAACACTCGGGCACTCAAGGCGTGATTCACGCTTATAAGCAAATAGGCATAGCGGTAAGCAGAATACAGGCGCAAGCCTTATTAACCCAGGTTAGGCGCTTTGTTAGCGATACCAAAAGATCGCCAAAAGCAGAAGAGCTTAATCTTTTTCATCAAAATCTTTAGAGGGCGATCGTCATGAACGAACATAAAGAACTGCCATCAAACGAACCGGAAGTTAAAGATACTTTGGAAATACCGGATCAGGACGATCATTATCCCGGTTCTTTTTTCAGGATACCTGGGCCGCCTAGGTTGGACAAAACAGGGTGGAGTTTAAATTAGTTGTCTCTCGTTCCTACGCGTTGCGCTCGTTGTTATACGCAAGTCTTTAAAAGCGCGTCATTCCGGCAGGGATTCACTCCGGGCTATCCTGCCCGGAGCCCTTCGGGTCAATGCAAATCCGTTCCAGACGGATTTGTGCCGGAAACCACGACTGCAAGGATGCAGGAGGTAGAGCAACGCAGGAGCAGTTTGCCGAGAGCACGGGATGTGAATGCTCGATTTAACTAAGCAATTCCGCATAGCAAGAAGGCTTTCTGCCTGCTTGGCATTGCCATCCATGGCTTCTGGATCCCGGCAATC
Source organism: Methylobacter sp. (assembly GCA_036561025.1). GTDB lineage: Bacteria > Pseudomonadota > Gammaproteobacteria > Methylococcales > Methylomonadaceae > Methylobacter_A. The sequence goes on from DATBQB010000044.1 coordinate 33,622, forward strand.
CCTGCCGGAATGACGGTGTCTCGCAGACAGTTGTGTATAACGACGAGTGAGCTGCGTGGGAACGAGGGCATTGGGAATTATCTCCGCACTCAATTGGGAGTTTAAAAATGGTTATGGCCATATCAGATAACATTAAAAGCCAAGCACAAACGCCGCAGGGATTCCTGGCCCAATGGCATGAAGATGTCTATTGTGTTTTTGGCCGCGACCCCGCAGCGCATAGCGTATGGGAAATATTGCTGACCTATTCGGGCGTCCATGCGGTTTTAATGCACCGAATCAGCCACCGTTTATGGAAAGCAAACTGGAAATTGTCCGCCAGGATTTTAGCCGCATTTACCCGGATCGTTACTAATGTTGAAATTCATCCAGGCGCCACCATCGGCAGACGGTTGTTTATAGACCATGCGCTAGGCGTGGTGATCGGCGAGACGACGGAGATAGGCGACGATGTCACTTTATATCATGGCGTAACTTTGGGCGGTACGACCTGGAACAAAGAAAAACGTCATCCGACCTTGGGCAATAACGTCATGGTGGGCTCCGGCGCCAAAATTCTTGGAGCGATTACCTTAGGCAACAATGTCCGTGTCGGCGCTAACTCGGTAGTGGTTAAAGATGTGCCGCATTGCTGTACGGTGGTAGGCATTCCCGGCCGCGTTATTCAAAGCAAAGGCACGCAGATACAAAACCGGCACGGCATCGATCTGGATCATCATTTGATTCCCGATCCGGTCGGCAAAGCTATTGCCTGTTTGATTGAGCGGATTGATGAGCTGGAAGCCAAACAAGCAGAATCACCTAAAGTAACAGTCGAAGAAAGTTGCGATCATTGCGAAGCGGAAAACGTTTGCATTCCCAAGAAAGACAGCCCGGTAAAACTGGCGGCGAGGTTATAGATGGATCTGTTGGATTTTGAAGCGCAAGGTTTGTATTTCGAGCAACCGGATGTCGCAGGTGTTGAAGAGTTAATAGCAACGGCTGCGGAAAACTATGCCAGTGGCGATGCCGAGTTGTCTTTACTGCAAGCTTATTTTCTCGCTCCCGCATCGTTGAATGTATTGGTCGCGTTAAACCGTTTTTATTATTACCAGCATCGGCTCGAAGAAGCTTTAGCGGCAACAACCAAAGCCCTGGTTGTGATCAGGCCGACGATAGCTTTTCCGGAAGATTGGCATGATTTGCAAACCAGCCATATTACCGATGCGCCGGCCGATTTATTGACCAAGATCAGGATGTATTTGTTTACCCTGAAAGCCGTCGGTTTTTTGAATATGCGTTTGGAGAACCTGGATTTGAGCCAAGCTATTTTTGAGAAATTGGTCGAGCTTGATAGCAAGGACAGAATCGGGGCACAGGGCTTATTGGAATTGGTGATCAAGCATAAAACAGATGTAGGTTGGGTGGGCGCAGCGTAACCCAATTTTTTTGAACCACGATTGTTTGAGTTGTGCTGCGCAAACTCAAGAACTAACTGGAGCAAGATCATGTTGAAAAAAGAGTTAACCGATTCATTGATGACCATCATGCCTTTGGTGATGTTTATTATTCTGGCGTTGTACCTGTTATTTCAGGATACCGCTTCCGTCGGCCCCCTTTAATTACTGGAGAAAACCCATGAGTTTTGAAGAAGAAATGGAAGAGCTGGAATCGGCGGAAGATTTCTTACAGTATTTTCAACTGGAATATGAGCCCAGCGTGGTGCATGTCAACCGCTTGCATATTTTGCAGCGTTTTCATGATTATCTACAAAAGGCCAAAGACGGCATGCCGGAAGATGAAGCGCCCAAAAGAGCGGTTTACAGCAAACTCTTGCAACGGGCTTACCAGGATTTTGTCGAATCCGATGCCCAAACCGAAAAAGTGTTTAAAGTGTTTGCAATGGGCGAGGCGTCGCAAACAGCGTTTGTTTCTTTAAGCGATATAAAAACATGAAACCCGAGCGCTTCGACGAAGGCCGGTTCGAGTTCGGCGAATCGGTCCGGGTGACCAGAAACGTCCGCAACGACGGCACCTATCCGGGTATGGATGTAGGCACGCTGTTGATTCGCCGCGGCAGTGTCGGCAACGTCATCGAAGTCGGTACTTTTCTGCAAGACCAGGTTATTTTTACCGTGCATTTCCTAAACCAGGGGCGAATGGTGGGTTGCCGCCTGGAAGAATTGATCGGCGCCGACGAGCCTTGGAACCCGAGCCGCTTCGAGTTTAGGGACAAGGTTGTTTGCACTATCGATTTAGGAATACAAGGCAATGTCCTGTTTGCAAAAGGCACGGAAGGTGAAGTTTTTAAGGTAATCAGGGATAACGAGTTAATCCAGTACCACGTCGCTTTTCAAGGCAGAGTCCTGCAAGTGCCAGAGACAGCGCTTGCTCCAGCGCGCCCTGAGTCATTTAACGAGCCAGAGTTTTGATATGACGGCAATTGAAAAAACTATCCAGCTGGAAACTTACAATTTATTAAGGGCGGCTTTAAGCTTGTTCAAAAAATCGCCGAATGAATTGGCGGAAGCCGAGTTGCAGCAGGCTAAAACTCAAGCTTTAAATGAGTTCAAGATTGAGAGCCAAGTTCTGAATACGCCTGAAGCGGCGGCAGTGATCATCACTGACCAAGAATTGCAACAGGCTTATCTGGAAATTAGTGGGCGTTATAACGATGAGGCTGCGTTCTTCAGCGATCTGGAAAAAAACCAGCTCAACAAAGACAGCTTGCAAGCGGCATTGCATCGCCAATGCAAGATCAACACAGTGTTGGAACTGGTCGCCAGCCGTGCGCCTGCTGTCAGCGACGCCGACATAGGCATCTATTATCATCTCCATGCCGATCAATTTAATCGCCCCGAAAGGCGTGAAGTCTGCCATATCTTCATCAGCATTAACCCGGACTATCCTGAAAATACCCTCGAAACGGCGTTAAGTCGCGCTCAGGAGCTCGCGGATAAACTGCGGAAAAAACCGCATAAATTTGCCGATCTGGCGTTAAGGCATTCCGAATGCCCTACCGCTTTGCAGGGCGGCGTTCTGGGGGCGGTGCCGCGCGGTACCTTGTATCATGAACTGGACGACGTGCTGTTTAACTTAAAGCCGGGGGAGATCAGCGATGCGGTCAAATCGGAAATCGGCTTTCATATCCTGTTGTGCAAGAGCATACACAAAGCCGAAACCATGTCCCTGGCAAAAGCGACACCCAAAATACGTCAGCTAATGAATGACCGCGCCCGGCGCACTTGTCAACGCGCCTGGATAGCCGGTTTAGCCAATCTTGAATCCGGGGAGAGCAAATAATGAGCGATAAAGAAATCAAACACTGTTCTTTTTGCGGCATAGAGCAATCCGCTTCGGTACCTTTGATTGCCGGTAGCGAAGGTTATATTTGCGGAGCTTGTGTGTCATTAGCCAATCAGGTCGTCAGCAATTGGAGCCGCAAAAAAGAGCTTTCCGAAATGCAGGGTACATTGCCTATCCCTGTAAAAATCAAAGAGCATCTCGATCAATACATTATCGGACAGCATCTTGCCAAAGAGATATTGGCGGTTGCGGTTTATAACCATTACAAACGCCTGAGGCATGAAAGCGGCGATGCGGGTTTGGGCGAGTTCGACAAAGATGTAGAAATCGGGAAATCGAATATCCTGCTGATTGGGCCATCCGGTACCGGAAAGACGCTGTTAGCCAGCACCTTGGCGAAAGTTGTAGGCGTACCGTTTGTAGTTGCCGATGCGACAACGCTGACCCAGGCCGGTTATGTCGGCGATGATGTCGAAAATATCCTGGTCAGACTGCTGGATGTCGCGGAAGGCAATATGACCAATGCCGAATGGGGCATCGTTTATTTGGACGAAATCGACAAAATCGCCCGCAGCCCCGAACAGCAAACCGGCACCCGCGACGTATCCGGCGAAGGCGTGCAACAGGCATTGCTGAGGTTAGTCGAAGGCTCGCACGTTAAAGTTCCTGCCAAAGGGCGAAACAAGGACGGCGATGTGACGATGGATACGCGCAATATCCTGTTCATTGCCGGAGGCTCGTTTCCCGGATTGGAAAAACATGTCGAAAAACGTTTGGTGCCGACCAATTCCGCTATCGGCTTTCATGCCGAAGTGAGCAATCCGGCTGACAAACCTGCATTGGAAGACATGCTGAATGCGACGCAGCCGAGCGATCTGCGCAAATTCGGCTTAATTCCCGAGTTTATCGGTCGCTTTCCGGTGTTAGCGCCGTTGGAGCCGTTGGATGTTGAGTCATTGATCAAAGTGTTAACCGAGCCTAAAAATGCGTTAGTGCGTCAATATCAGCAACTGTTTGCTTACGAAGGCGTGGAGTTGAAGTTCGAACACGACGCCCTCGTTGAAATCGCCCAAAAAGCCATAGAACGCGAAACCGGGGCGCGCGGTTTACGCAGCATTATGGAGCAAATTTTGCGCAAAACAATGTTCGATATCCCCTCCGTCGATGATGTTGAGCAATGTATTGTCGATGCCGATGCGGTTAAAGGGGAGAGGGAGATCAAGTTGATTAAAAAGGCAGAAGCCAAGCTTAGGCAGCAGGCTGGGTAGAGTGAAAGCTAAAGAGATAACACCACGAAGACACGAAGGGCACGAAGAAAAATCAAGGTAAAACTTCGCGTTCTTCGTGTCTTCGCGGTGAACTATTACCTCGTTTTCACGCAGCACGTGGAAAAGAGAAAAACCAACAAAAAACGGGAACCTTATGAAAACCGAAGACAAAATCCGCGCTCAACTGGCAGCCCAGCCGATCATCATTTACATGAAAGGCGTACCGACCAATCCGCAATGCGGGTTTTCGGCCAAAGCGGTCGGCATACTCAATGCGACCAATATTCCTTACGCTTATGTAAATGTGCTGGAAGCGCCGTTTATCCGGGAAAAATTACCGAGCATTTCCCATTGGCCGACTTATCCGCAGCTGTTTGTTAACGCTGAACTGGTCGGTGGCTGCGACATTATTGAAGAAATGTCCAACAACGGCAGCTTATTGCCCTTATTAACAGCCGCCGCGCCGAAAAAAGCCGAAACCGCAAACGACGCATTAACCTCTACCGAGGTTGTACAACTGGTGCAGCAGGGCATTGACGATGCCAAAGTGATAGTTGAAGGGGAGGGCTGCGATTTGACGATCACCGTGGTCAGTTCGCAGTTTAACGATTTATCGACAGTGAAAAAACAACAGCTGGTTTTGGCAACGTTAAAAGAGCCCTTGGCTTCGGGCAAGCTTCATGCGGTCAGCGTTAAGGCGTTTACCCCGGATGAATGGCAGGATAAACAAAAGGCCAGCGGGTTGCTGCAAATACAGTCGTAGTATGGAAGAAGACCTTCCAGGTTTTAAAAACCTGGAAGGTCTAATCGGCAAATAAAACACTTAGCGAGGAAATCATGGCTAAAGTAGGCGTTTTTTTTGGCACGGACACAGGCAATACCCGGCGTATTGCAAAAGATATTACTACAGCATTGGGTTCGGCTATTGCCGCCAAACCGGTGAATATCCGCAATGCCGAGGTCGCGGATTTGCAGGCGTATGACACCTTGATTCTGGGTACACCCACGTATGGCGAAGGCCAGTTACCCGGCTTATCCACCGGTAACGCGACGACAAGTTGGGAGGAGTTTCTACCGACGCTGGCAGGCCACGATTTCAGCGGTAAAAATGTCGCAATTTATGGCTTGGGCAATCAAAAAAGTTACCCGGTAGAATTTGTCGATGCGATGTTTTATTTGTACGAACAGTTTAAACAATGCGGCGCAACTATGATTGGCGCGTGGGATACCGAAGGTTATAACTTTCAAGCATCTAAAGCCGTCGTCGATGACCGCTTTGTAGGCTTGGCATTGGATCAGGAAAACCAAAAAGACCTGACGCCTGAAAGGCTGGACACTTGGTTAAAAATGCTGGCGAAGGCTTGGGATTAATGCGGCTCACCTGGATGAATTTGTCCCGAATACGTAGGGCGTGCCGTGCGCGCCGGTTCAGATCTAAAGGCGCGCACAGCACGCCCTACAGCATGTACCACGTACCGAGTGAAAGGTGATAACGATGATAGAAGAATTAGCGGTCGTGGTGAAAATAGAAAACCATCAAGTCTGGGTCGAAAGCGGACCTTACGGCGCATGCGGCGGCTGCCTGCAAAAAGCCTCGTGTAGCACCAATGCAATCGGCAGCGTTCTTAAGAAAAAGGCAGTACCGGTTGATAGCGACATTCGACTCAAAACCGGCGATCAAGTCATGGTTGCCATTGATGAAAACCTATTGCTGCGCGCTTCTTTACTATTGTATTTGCTGCCGTTAATAGCCCTGTTTAGCGGCGCCGGCATGGCCGATTGGCTGCTCGCGGATAATGCCAACTCGGATTTATGGATTGCCGGCAGTGCGGTACTAAGTTTCTTAGCTTCGCTGTGGCTAATCAACAAAGCGCAAAGTCTGTTGCTATTGAATTATTATGCCCGGCCTGTCGTAGTCAGGAAAGCTTAACCTTTCGTACCGGTATGAACGTTTGGGCCATTGAGAAAGATATTCCGCTTAAGTTGCTGTTATTGGAACTGGTGCATCGTTACGGTGAAAATACGCTGGCGTTGAATAACCAGGAACAGCACTTCCAGGCTATCGATTTATGCACGGTTAATGAACCTAATGTTTCGGCTTATATCTACACCTTCGGCCAGAACGCAGGCCGTTACGGCATAGACCTGAAATATCCGATTTCCATGCATAACATTGTCGGAGAAAACGAAAACCTGACCTTGGACCAAATCGTAGAGATCATCTCCACCCATCTTTTTTCTTAAATTTTGCACAGTATGAATCAAGAACAACCAACCGAATTCCGCTATTTTGTCAGTTACAGCGGCATCAAACTCCCGCTAAAGCTGGTCAACGAAATAACTGAAGACAGCTTGAATAACCGGAATACTTATTACCGTAGTTGTTTTGATGCGCAGGACAGGATGCTGCTTTGCCAGAAAATTGTTTATGGCGAAGTTGAATCCGAGCATCGGTATCAATATTACGATGACGGTGTTTTAAAGTCGGCGCAAATAACTGAAGATGATGAAGTCAGGGAGATTCATTTTAATGAGGCTGGCGAGATGGTGTGAGTTGAGACGTGTTAAGTGTAATGCTTGGATAGCTTTAAAAATTTGTTCCCAACTGAGTCTGATTGTTCTAGCTCCAAGCCGCATCAAGATTATAGGATGGCCTGAGGAACGAAGCCCATCGTTCGAGATTGATGGGCTGCACGTTGTTTAGCTCAATGTGAGGAATGTGGCTTTGATGAGTCTTTTATATCAGATCTACGAAGAATATAGCGATCTGCAAGTTTGCCGGAGATACGGTTACCATCATTATCGAGCTGGGTGAGCCTATTCTCTTCGACAGAATAATGCCGTGTAGTTGAGTTATCGCGTGGTGTTATTGAAATTGTGCTACTTTTATCATCCCAAACAAATTTGCCTTTTTCCACAAACTCTCTTTCTGATTTGCCAACGTATTTGGTAATCAACATATAAGTGTTATTTTTGTTCAAAGCTAGAGTGGTCTTAACGCCTTTGCAATCATCACAGGGTGTAAAACCGTTATAAACACCCGGCCAATCAATGCCGTTTTGTGCATGATGAATGTCCTCATCCATTGTTTCAGCCGTTTCAGCAAAAACAGGGCTGTAAGCCGAAAAAATTGCGATGAAAAGAACAAAGGTCGGAAGTTGTTTAAATTTTTGTCTAAATGTCGGCATGGTTGCTCCTCAGTAAAACAGCTGCCATGGTAAGGTAGAAAGGGCGCAATGTAAAATAGTGAAACCCATCTTACGGGTTGTTTGACTCACCAGTATTTTTCACCATCTCGAGCAAGAATCAGCGCCAGAAGCGTTGGAGCTATAGCCGAAGTCAATAATACTAACGTGATCAGCAGGGCATAGGTTTCGTTATTGATCACACCGGCTTGGTAAGTCACAATCCATAGGGTGCAATGTTGCAGCGCATGGTGATTTATCCTTCGGCGGAGTACACGATAAAGCTTCTATTACGGGGTACTGACAGCCGGGCGGGGCATGTTGCCCCGCCCGAAACGTTTTGCGATGGTTAAATATGACTGCTTCACTCAGAATATCGCAGAAACGTTAGGGCCCCTACATGGCTCCTTGGAATATTTAATGCCTGTCCTTCCAAATATGCGTAGTCATCCATAACATTCTGTTTCAAATCTTCATGATAATCGTTGTAAAACTCTGGATTAAATTTTGATTTTTTGACAATTTTAAATTTTTTATGCCAACCATTACCTTGATATATAAGAATCGGTGGCAAACTACTGTCAAATTGATTTGCTGTAATGTCTACGTTAATTCCATCGATAATTAACCAGACGTGTCTTGATCCTATATTTTTTTTATCCTCACCTGTAACCACAGTGATTGAAATATTTTTCCAATTTTTAACTAAGAATTTCGCAAGAAACAGGCTCGCGTATTCACAGCAAGAATCCGGGAATAAAGACAACAACTCAAACTGGAAGTCATCCTTTGGTCGTTTGGAGATTGCTTCATAGAACCTGGATATACCTTGATATAGCTCTTCAGTCACTTCAATTATCACGGCAGCCTAATGTGGAACTAAGGGGCTGCGCGCTTTTGCGCAGCACCATTTACGAATGCCAAAAGGTTGGGCTGTTTTGATGGTCAATCCATGCCGAGCATCAAGATTTCCGGTATAACACCGCAAATAGCCGTCAAACCCCATTTAGGCTTGTGCGTGGAAAACACGCTCCAGAACATGAGCAGGAAGCGTGATGCGATCGAATAAGGCGGAGGGATAGAGATAGTCCTCGCCGGACTCATCAATAACCCGGATTTGGCCGTGTTTTTCTGCGTCAGGGTCAGTCATTACTTGATAGAGTTTGCGCATTTCCAGCGAAACCTCGTACCCGTGGTTATCAACGCATATAGCAAATTCGTGTTTATTCATGGTCGTAGTTCATATAACGCTTGATTTTAAATTCACGCTTCCCGATACCTGTAGCTTCATACCAGTGGATTTCAGCTTCACGAAGCGAACCATCGGACAAACGCACTGTAGCAAAGCCTTTACGCTTACGCCAATTACCAAGACCGTGAATTTTACGAAGCCGTGGCAATTCTCTGATACCAGAACCGCTAGCAAAAGTTTCGGGATGCCTGATTTCGCCAATAATTTCAAAGTCCATGTGCGGATTCTAGCGCACTCGACTAAAACTACCTAACGTAAAGGCAAGGGCCATATCTTGAATGAATGTTTGATATTGATGCGCGCCACTGCTGTTCAGTCATCCTACGCACGACAAGCTTAGGCGAGTCAACTGCCAGATAAAACAGCAACTTCGAAAACTTCTATTTCCTCCATAAATTGAACAACCCAGCGTTCGACGCGCGGCATACAGCCCTCCAACGAGGCCTGCTTTTCCGGGATAGCGAAGAAGTCCGGTTCATGAAGGTAGGGATTAGCGATTCTGCCGACATCGATAGCATCGTGGCTGAGATCGACGATTCGCCCATCGATAACATTGTATTGATGTTCATAGTGGCCACAGATCGTTCCTCCGAAGACTTGGTTCATGAACAGGCTGCCGTATTTGCACGATCCGGAAAGATCGATTGGAGGGAGTGCATGCCGTTCGGCAGCCTGCTCGCACCATTTACGGAACACGAAGACCTTGGCTTGCGCGAAACGTTCGTAGGAATAGGCGAGTTGCGCCTCCCGGTCTAAAGTCCAATCTGTCATTTTAGCGCCTAAGTATGTTATATGTCGGCCCGTTATAAGGGATAGAGCAGCAGGGAGCTAGCAAGCAGTGAGAGCCCTCTCCGGATGGAGAGGGTTGGGGAGACACAACAAGCAAAAATGCCTTTTTTGATTTCCCTCACCCTACCCTCTCGGCAATTGCTCCTGCGTTGCTCTACCTCCTGTATCCATTCAGTCGTCCCGCTGGAGAGGGATGTTGTGCTTCGCGCTGAATAGTTAAGATTTATCATGTATTTCATTTATTGCGAGTTGCCTTAATAAACCTCATCATGAGCAAACCTGACCCGCTCTTCAGCTGAACGCCCCAAGGCTTTAGCAAACCACGGCGGCGGCGCGTCGAACACTTTCTGAAATTCCTTTAACTGGTCTACAGCTTCAGTGACATCCGGGATTTTGATCGGGTAAATATCGGCTCGTATCACTTTGGCCGCCGCCGGGCCGCCGATAGATTGCACAAACATCACATGGCAATCTTTAATCAGGTTGGCACGAAACAGGTTCCTATCCTCACTGCTGTCGGCTTCAATGGTTGAGCGTATATCGACCAGTTTGTATTCGTGCTGCGATAGTTGATAAACCAAAAAGCGTATGCAGGAACCGAAATGGCCGTTAATCAGCGCTCCACTGTTAGAGCCTATTGCAACGCGGATGGAATCGGGCATGTCGCCGTCTTTATAAGGCATTATTTCCGGCAGGTCTTCATCTTCGGCTTCGTCGCCCCACAGGTAACGCACGGCCAGTTTAATATTGGCAAGACCGATGCCGATGTCCTCGCCGTCTTCTTCGCCATCCAGGCTGCCTAAACCGGTTTTAAGGTTAGTGACGGTGATGGATTTTAATTTCTCGTCATCCAGAGGCGAGCCGACTCGCTCGTGTAATATTTCCAGCAACCTGGGTACGTCGATACCGGGCAGGATGCGTGATGCTAAGGCAATGCGTAAGGCTAGTTCTCGGGGCAATGCTTCCATTTTAATCTCCTGATTTAACAAGCTTGGATAATAATTTGAGTATTTTTCTGGTGGAGGCTAAGTCCAACGCAGTGAAATCGTCGTGGGTTTTAAGGTCCGGGTCAGCGCCGGCCGCCAATAGTTGTTCAACAACCGTCTCTCTATCGCTGGATGCCGCAAAAATCAGGGCAGTCGCGCCGGAGGCGGAATTTTGATGATTAATGTCGATGCCCGCATCAATCAGTGCATCGATACAGTCGCTGTTTCCTGCATAACAAGCCGCCCACAATGCGTTATTGCCGTATTGATCCACAACATCCAGCGCTGCATTCTGCTCGATCAAAAAGCGGACAACATCGCTATGGCCTTGCTGACATGCCAAAATCAAAGGGTAAATGTCGGCGCTATTCTTTAAAACCGGTTGGGCCACAGAGAAATAGTTATTTTGTAACCAGTCCCGTATTTCAGGTTTCATCACGATTCCTGATGTTTTTCTTTCCAGCCGGAATAACCGCCTTCCAGGCTATAAACGTCTTTAAATCCGAAATCGCTGAAAAATTCGGCAAGGTGCTCGCTGGCATGACCGTAATAACAATAAATCAACAAACTGCGCTGCTTATCGCCGCGTTTGACTAATGAGTCTTTTAAGCCTTCATGAACGTGCAGGGCATCTTCCAAATGTCCGGCCTTATAATCTTTAATGTCCCTACAGTCCAGAATCATAGGCTGGGATTCTTTGATAAGGGATTTAGAATCGTCAACGGAGATTATTTTGTATTTTTTCATGGCAGTGTTAAATGATTTCGGAAAATCATTCCTCAAAAGGATGCGGAGGTTGTAGTAAAGCCAACAATAAAATAGATTTTGTTGCTATAAAATGTAGCTATCAGGTATTAGTAACTCTATTTCTTAGAATTAAGGTCTTCCGAATTAATTAAAGCAAATTGTTTGCCATAATCTCGAATGCCTCTTGTTTACTGGTTCGCACGGTATTGCCGGGCAAAAAAAAGCGCCCTAGTCGAGAAAATAGGGCGCTCAAGGTACAACGCTCAGGAAAGTGTTGATCAAAAGGCAGTTAAGCCTGTAAATACTTAAGCACTAATAATGCCAAAAATTTTGAACCTAAAGCTGCGGGACTTTAAATTGCGCCTACTGCGGCTTCTTTAATGACTTCAATGGTGTTTTCTTCCGCTTCAGCAAATGAAACGAGCGGCGGTTTCGGGTTATACGATTTGGCTGCTGCATAAGCGATAGCGACTTTATCTTCGGCAGATTGGTTCTTTAACTCGCTTTTTTCGATATACAGTTCCTCGAGCAATTCATTCCATACTAGGCCTTGTTTGAAAGGGAGTAATTTATAGGTGACGCCTTCCAGTTCGACTTGCATGCCTTTACCGATGTTTTCTACATAGATTAAAGCAATGCAGTCTGTAGCAATATCTGCTTTATATTTTTCAATGAAAACGGGTAGTAAATCGAGTGTAGGCAACAGGCCGTTGATGAACTTGATTTTGTCGTTTTCAATAATCAAAGCTGAATGGATTAATAGAGCTTCAGGCGGTCTACGGTCGGTTGTTGAGCCTTCGCGTAGAGTTCCTTCTTTTAAAACCAAGTCGCCGCGATAAGCATAAACTCCCGCAGTGCCGGTTTGGCCGTTGACCAAAGTGACAGTTAATAATCCTTTAGCTTGGTAGGTTTCTAATAGCATTTTTTTCTCCAGATGGGTAAGGTGTAAATTTGAGTATTAACCTTGATAAAGCAGGGTTTATGCCATGTTGGAATGTCGTATTGTTTTGCTTTTAAAACAGATGGATAGGAGTGTTTTTGGCGGTTTAGTTGTCGTGCTTATTGATGTTTAACCTAACAACGAAAATTTATTTTGTGAGAAATTGTCGGAAACCTTACAGATAAATGGAGTCTGCTGATTCCCAATCTCCAGATTGGGAACCCAGGAGGCGAAGCTCTCGGCAATTGCTCCATGCATTGCTCTACCTCCTCCATCCGTGGAGTCGTACCTCCTGCATCCATGCAGTGGCAGCTTCGCAACACAGGAAGCTGGAGCTTGGGAACTAGCAAATGATAACTTCGTGCTCTCGGCAATTGCCCCTGCATTGCTCTACCTCCTGCATAACCCACAGGGATGTGGGGAATGCAGATTTTGCATGGAGCAAAAATCTGTCCATGCAAGTCGTTCGTGTCTTCGTGGTGAAATTTTTTCAGCTTGTAGTAACTTGATTTGATAGAGCGCTGCTATGTATATCCCACAGCCGCTTATAACTGCTATCCATCCGCGAAAGCTTGGTTGTCAGTTGATTGAGCCGGTTAAACTCAGGAAAGCGGCCTTTCTTGCCGGCGCCGTACCATTGCTCCATTGCCTGATTAAGTTGTTGCCTGTCTGTATAATCTTGAGCGATCTGATTCTTCAACCACGTCATACTATTTCCAGGCGTTAAATCGACGACCCGGTAACGCACCGCTTCATCAAAAATACGCACACCGCCGCCTTCTGCCGCAGTTTGGTATAGTTTTACCGGATCGATAACTTCAACACCGGCCAGATAATCAATGGCGAATTCGTGCAGTTCGGGCAACCAGGGCACGGTCGGCCCCATCAATACGGTGGTGGCGTGTTGAGCAAGCTCGGCCAGACGCGGAAAGGTTTTATTGGTAATTGAACTGGCCGTTAAAAATACCCAATCGGCGTCGGGCAGTAAAAACTCGCAAGCGGGATCGGGATAATCGTCTGGCGAGGGTTGCCGTTCGATGATGCTGAGATTGCATTGTTCGGTATAGGCTTCAATGCCCGGATAACGGCCGATGACAACGACTTTTTTACCTTGCAGCTGAGGCAGGAAATGATCGAAAACAGCCAGATTGGCGCGCTTGGTAGTAGGTAATAATGTTATGCCTGAAGGAAGTTCATAACGGTTTAAACTGCAATTAATCGCCGCCATCGCAACAGTCGCCTTGTAAGGCTCCCAATCGGTAATCCATCCGGCCAATTCTGCCAATGTCTTACCTGCTAAGGTGCCCGGCCACGACAGGGTGCGGGTCGGAATGCCGGGGCTCATCGCCAAGCCGGTATGCTGCGCTTTACAAACCGTCCAAACCAGGCCGATGTTTAGTTCGGTGACTTGGGTATGGCTACCGGCATAATCCAGCAACAATTCATAAATTCGTGCCGGGTTCTCTATATAGGCTATTTGGGTATTTCCAGCAACTTGGGTTCGGATTTAATCTGTTCGGCTTTGCCCCAAGCAGTAACGCCTTCAACAAAACGGCTGGTTTTGGTCGGATGCGGTTTGACTACGTCATATTCTGCGTAAAAGGTGCCGTCACTATTGAACTGGAGCCGGCCGATACGCTGTCTTTTAGCTTCATCGTACCAATAGCAGGCTAAGTTCTGCTCCCCGGAATAAGGGTCTTTGACCAGTACAAAGTCGGCATCATCGTAATGCGGATAGTGCCGAATGTCTGCTTTAGTAAAGCCCAGCTCGTTGATTTCTTCGGTCAGCCTATGACAGATAGATTCGGCCAGTTGTCGGTTTAGTGTGATGTGTTCGGATAGATTCATTACTCAGTAATCCCTTCGGCTAAATCGATAATCACTGACGCGCCGGAAAGGTCTTCCGGATCCAGCTGTTGCAGATGCGACAAAACCAGCTGCGCGTCTATGGTAAATCCAAGCCTTAGCTTGATGAATGCCAAAGCTTTCAATGTATATAAATAAAATAGCGTGATCTCATTGGCATATAAATCCCACTTCTGATTGTTTTTAACCAAGCGGCGATAGTCGCTGGGGAAGCCGCCTTGCCTTGCGGCTTCCTCCAGGCCCGCTATAACAATCCGTTCTGCATCAATAAGACGTTTTTGGAAGAAATAAAATTTATACAGCGCAAAGTAGGTTTGCAAACAGCGGCTGTCCAGAGCCTGAGCTTGTAAAAACAGCTGTTCGGCGCGGCTTTGGTCAACTGAACTTGCGGCAACAGCCGCTTGCAGAAGATGATTAACTTCAGTGGGAATGTTCGGGCTAAACATCACCCGTTCCTCTACAAACGCAACTGAACTCATTACCAAATCTCGGCAGGAACCATCAGGTTGGTAACCGGCTCGCCGCCGAGCAGATGTTGCTCGATGATGGTAAGGACATCGTCTTTTTTCAGCTTGCCGTACATAATTCCTTCAGGATAAACCAGTACGCTGGGGCCCATCATGCACGGTCCCATGCAGCCGGTGTTGGTCAGGGCGATTTTTTCAAACAGGTTGCGGGCTTGTATTTCATTCATGAATTCATTCATGATTTCGGCGCAACCGCTGCTGGCGCAGGAGCCGCGAGGATGTCCCTGCGGACGGTTTTGGGTGCATACGAATACGTGTTTTTCGGGTCTGGACATGGTTTTATTCCTTAATTCTAGAGAAATTGTTCAATCTACGAAAATATTCAAAAGTTTTTGATTCACCACGAAGGCACGAAAGACACGAAGTTCTTAATAGTTCCCACGCTCCGGCGTGGTAACTCAGTCTGCAACGCTCTAGCGTTGCGAGACGCTGGAGCATCCGACACTGCATTCCCACGCCGGAGCGTGGGAACGATAAAAGCTTTTCTTCGTGTCCTTCGTGTCTTTCGTGCTTTTCGTGGACAAATCGCTTGTTAAGCCGCTTGTTTATGTTCGTGGGTAAAACAGCTTTTCGGACACACTTTGGAACAAGCTTCGCAGCCGATACAATCGAGTTTGTTTTTTAAGCTCATGACCATGCTGTTGTCATCGTCGTCTTCAAAATCGCCGTAATCATCATCAAAATCATCAGGATCAAGCACGTCGGCTTTTTCAACCAGGTCGAACACATCGCGCGGGCAGACTTTAAAGCAGCGTCCGCAACCGATGCAGGTTTTTTGATTGATGTCGGTGACGTAAGCGGGCGTCCACTCCGTGCCGCCAAAGGTAACGCCGGTTACAAAATCAGACATGGCTATTCTCCTGCTTAGGCCGCATCGCTTTGAGCGGCAATTAGTTTTTGGTTGGCTTCATCCCAGGCTTTACAGGCATCGTAAGTCGCTTGAGCGATACCTAAAAGTTCGCCGTATGCTTCAGGTAAGCTGTCTTCAATCAGGTCGTGTAATACCATCGCTTGCTCATTTGCCAAGCGTTTGGTTTTTTTGACCTCTTTTTCGAGTTTTTTTAATTCTTCAGACATAAGCGCCTCCTTAGTCGGTTGCAGCTGCATTGTATTTTTCGATTAAGCCGAGCGCTTTTTCGATGGTTTGATCGCTTTTTTCGCGCAGGTCTTCCAGGCTTGAGAAGCCGAAACGATGGGTGTCGCGCAGGATTTTATCGACCACAATCAGTTTGCCGACCATAATCAACGCACGACCGAAACCTTCGTGGCTGAGATGAACCATAGGTGCCGCCATCAGGCCGGTTTTTTTCTCAATCAGTGTCGCCAAGGAGTTGTAATAGGCCTTCAAGCGGGCAATGGTAATTTCATCGGGATCTCCGATTACCGGAATGTTCTTTTTGCGTTCTTTAGTCAATACGATTGGGTCGATGATTTTGGCTTCCGACCAACCTTCATAGGTATCGTAAGTATCAATCGCGCGTAATTGTTTGATCATGTCTTTGACGATATCGGAACCTAGATTGGCGTCATCTTCTTGTACGACTAATGCGGCAGTGGCCATGTTTTTTCTCCGTTGGTAATAAATTTGTTAGTTTGCTGGTTCCCAAGCTCCGGCTTGGGAATCCAGTACAGGAAGCTCTAGCTTCCAGTCACGCGAAGCTGGAGCTTCGCCGGCTGCGTTCCCAAGCAAGAGCTTGGGAACGAGCGGTTTCTATATGATGACTCTAGGCGGGACGGGGTTTGCAACTCCCGTTCCTAACGTTTCTACAATGCTTGAACTACGTGGCTACATTTAATCCACGCTAAACGTTTCGGACGGGGCAACATGCCCCGTCCGGCGTTGATGAACAAGCAGAGCATAGGGAGCGGACGCGTAAAACGTCATTCATCCCAACCTTCATCTTCCATCCGGCTAAAACGGTCCGGATCGGGAGTCTTATGTTGATTAATTGCTTTTGCCAGCCAACTGGACGGCCCTGCCTTCATCTCATTTTGCAGGTCAACGATCAGGTCTTTAATCTTGCCGCCTTCATGAACCTTGACCGGCTGTATGTTTTTGGCAATCAGCTGGTTAATCGCCGAACCGCCGACGGCTTGGCAATACACCGCCGCGCAGCCGTTCAGCAATTCAATCTTGACCGACAATTTATCTTCGTTACCGTCCTGCTGGAGCTCGCCAAATTGAGCGGCTTCCAGCAATTGCGCATCGTCCATATTCACCGCATAGATGGCAAAAGACTTGGCCGAGCCGAAATGTTGGTTTACCGTTTCCATATCAGTGGTGGCGAACGCTATTTTTAATGCGGTTTCCATAAATTTCCTCTCATCAGTGCTTTGCACTATTTGCATACGTCTTGTTAATGACATGACAGCGGGTAGTCTGTTAATTCGCTGGCAGGTTTTTGGCCGTATATCGAGCGGTAAACCGGAATTTCTTCATGCGAATAATTGATGACCAAATTGGCCAGATCGAACAATGTTTGCCGGGAGCCGCGATAGCCGATCCAGGTTTTTTGGTAGCCGCCGATGATGTCGTAGAGCGGAAATCCGGCTCTTAAAATGGGCGTACCCAGACGTTCGGCGGTATCGACAGCATGGGAATTGCCGATCACCAGTTGCACCTTGTTGGCCTTGCCGATCAGTTCCATATCTTCAAGGTCACCGATTTTGATGCTGTCGACAGGGATTCGCGACAGCAGCGGAACGTTACAGGAAGTGACGGCGGCAACGACTTCCGCGCCCATTTCCTGAACCTGATCGACAAACGCATTCAGTAAATCCGCATCGGCCGCAATCGCGATACGCAATTGGCCGAGCATAAAGTGCGTGTCCAGCATTGCATCCTGTAACTGCGCGCGTTGCCGCTCAATGCGTTCAGGCACGTCATGAACGCTGATTTCAACCAAGGCGGAAATCAACGCATCGTTGGCTTTTAAGCCGTAAAGATGATCAATATAGTAAGTCGGCACGCCGGTTTTTTGTTCCAGCAATTCCGCTGCTTTGGCTAGCGATGGGCCGATAACGACTGTCGCCAATGCATCGCCGAGCGTTGCCATTTCAGACAACGGGGTACCGCCGATAGTTACCGGACTGAAATCTTCAGCCGTCAAACAGCCATCCAGCGAATCGGAAATATCGGGTGCGAAAACAGGCCTGAGCTGGAATTGCTCGAAAATATCCCGAAGCGCTTCCAGGTCGCCGGGGGTTAGCATGTAATTGACCAGGACATTGACCTGGCGTTTGCGTTTGCCCGGATAAGTTCCGGCTTCCTTGGCATCAGGCACTAACGCACGGATAATTTCAGTCAGAGTCGCTGCAAAACCGGTTTCGACACTGCCGGTAAAATCAGGCGTATTGACTGCGACGACAGCAACATCGGCGAATTCAGGATTAGCTTCCCTGAATTCCCTGACATTCCGATGCACATCAGCGCCTTGCGTTTCCGCCAAGCCGGTAGTCAAAATAGTAATCAGGGCAGGGCGGGACTTTTCGGCAATGGTAAGAATGCCTTCAACGACATTTTCATCCGCGCCCATCACCGAGCTGCCTTGATCCATCGCGGTGCTTTGCAACGGAATAGGTTCCCTGAAATGACGTACAAAAAACACCTTGGCGAACGCGGTGCAGCCTTGCGAGCCGTGCAACATCGGCATCGCGCGGTTAAATCCCAGCGTAGCCAGCGAGCCGCCTATCGGCTGGCTAGCTTTCAGCGGATTGACCGATAACGCTTTGTTTCTTTTTAAGATGTCAGCCATTGTTCACCTCTTTCGTAGACATTACGCTGGTTCCCAAGCTCACTAAAACCCTTAACTTAATGGCAGTGGCGCAACGCATGAGAACGAGGCTAAATAGATTTATCATAGGGAGCGAGGGGCGATTTTCCACGGCGCAGGCGCTCTAACCGCCTGCCATACCGGACTTTCAATCGTCAATGCCAGTTGGCGCACCAGTTCCAACATGCCTTGATAGCCTTCGTAACCGAATTCGCGTTCCTGGTTAATATCCAAAAACGGTATTTTGGCTTTTAATGCGGTGTACATGTTGCGGCCGCCGGCGATCAGGATGTCGGCTTTGTAGTCGTGAACGATTTTCAACAACGCTCTTGGGCTGCCGTCGTCGATCATCACCGTATCTTCGCCCATCAGTTCGCGGATTCTGGCTTTGTCTTCTTCGGTTGATTTCTTGGTGCCGGTCGCAACCACCACCATGCCCAAATCCTGCAACGCGGAAATCACCGACCAGCTTTTTACGCCGCCGGTAAACAGCAATACTCGTTTGTCTTTCAGGCGCGCTTTCCACGGCTCCAGTTCTTTCCTGATCCGTGTTTCTTCGCGCAGGATCAGCGCTTCGGTGCGTTCCGTTAAATCAGGGTCGTTAAGTACTTTGGCGAAATCCCGTAACGATTGGCTGGTGTCGGTAATGCCGTAATAACTGCCTTCAAACCACGGTGTGCCGTACTTTTGCTGTAATTTGCGGGCGACATTGACCATCGCTTTGGAGCAAACCATCATATTAACTTCGGCTTTGTGCATGGTTTGTACTTCGCGGAAGCGCGCATCGCCGGACAAGGTGCATAAGATGCGCAAGCCCAGTTCATCGAATAACGGCAACACATGCCAGAATTCGCCAGCAATGTTGTACTCGCCGATCAGGTTAACGTCATGGATCTTGATTTCAGCGCGTTGAACGGTTAACGGCAACGGATCGGGATCGCGGGTGCCGATTACATGATTAACCATTGCATCGCCGGCAATACGGTTGCCGAGATTCTTGGTACCGTAAAATCCGGCACTGTCAATCGGTACGACTGGAACGCCCCAACGCTCTTCGGCCGATTTACAGACCGCGTTAATATCGTCGCCGACCAAGGCAGGAACGCAGGTGTTGTAAATGAACACGGCGGGTGGCTGATAGGTTTCAATTGCCTGTTTGATCGCATGGAACAACCGTTTTTCCGAGCGTCCCATCACAATATCCTGCTCGGTCAAATCGGTGGTCATGCCGATGCGGTATAAATCCGCACCGGAAGAGCGCGTGCCCCGGTTGTCCCAGGAGCTGCCCGCACAAGCGATAGGGCCGTGAACAATATGTGCGACGTCGGCAATCGGCAGCAGGGCGATTTGTGCGCCATCAAAAGCGCAGCCGCCCGCCGAAGCGCCGGGTTTGGGTTTGGCACAACCGGACTTTTCCTTCTTGTTATGCTCACAGGCAGGTTCGTCCAGTAATTGAGCAATATCTTTAGTTGATTTCATCGGCTTGACCAATAGCTATGTTTATTTAAGCTAAAGCAAGCGTTGTGCCATTTTTTAGTTTATTGAATTTATTGGAATTTGTTGATGTATTGTTTGTAGGAAAGCTTACAAAGTGGGTGGAAGGGTATTACAAGCTGGTTCATTGGAGCGATGCTGATGTATAGGCTAATGGTGTGAACACAGGGCAATCGCGCTATGTTGAATCTTTCCCAAAGATCAGTTCAAAGCGGTAATCATCGTTGATAGCGGCTCGCATCTTACGAAGACGCAAGCTATGCTTTGATGGCCCATTGTGCCGAATGACATTGAGCGCCATACGCC
>DATBQB010000045.1:0-5237 GCA_036561025.1 Methylobacter sp.
TGTTGGAATGACAAAATGACGGAATTATTTTTCTGCGTTTTGACACAGTCTGGGCCAGGAGCAGTCATTGACAGATCGATATTTTTTAGCGTTGTTTACAATTTAAATACGTAACAAGGCCTTAGAATACCAAAATAACTGATTTTTTAGTACGTTTAGGTATTTATACGAATTGTGTATTTAGTTTGAAGTGTTATGGTTTTTTAACGGTTGAAATGGAATGGCGCTTTTAAACTATAGTGACCCTCAGCAGCCAATTGCGGACGACCAGTTAATCTGATGTTTGGGTCTTTTTGTATCACCCAAAGTCGTTAAAATAAAAGGACGTTGTTTTGAACATTCGACTTTTGGCTCATCCGCTAACCTATGAATAATTATCTAACTTTTGGGGTGGCGTGTAATATCCGATATTATTCAGCTCCGTATTAATGACGCGGCATACTTTCTTTAGTATTTTTTTCAGCCCCTATATTGCACAAAGGAGAATAAACATGGCATTAAGAATAAATGATGAGGCACCTGATTTCACAGCCGCCACAACGCATGGGATCATTAATTTTCATGAATGGATTGGTAATGGATGGGCTATCTTATTTTCTCATCCCAAGGACTTTACGCCGGTGTGTACCACTGAGCTGGGCTATATGGCAAAGCTAGAGCCTGAATTCACGAAACGAAACTGTAAAATTATTGGTTTAAGCGTTGATCCAGTGGATAACCATTCTAGATGGGTAAAAGATATCGAAGAAACACAAGGCTGTGCTGTTAATTATCCGATGATCGGCGATACTGATTTGGCAGTGGCGAAGCTTTATAATATGTTGCCTGCTGATGAGGCAGGTTCGTCAGAAGGCCGAACAGCAGCTACAAATGCAACGGTTCGCTCCGTTTTTATCATTGGTCCAGACAAAAAAATTAAACTGATGCTTACCTACCCTATGACAACGGGACGTAACTTTGACGAAATCCTGCGTGTTTTAGATTCAATGCAGCTAACGGCTAAACACAAAGTCGCTACACCAGTTAATTGGAAAAACGGTGAAGATGTCATTATTGTCCCATCAGTATCTGATGAGGAAGCAAAAGGAATGTTTAAAGAAGGTTGGAAAACACTAAAGCCATATCTGCGTTTGGTTAAGCAACCGCACTAGTGCTATCAATCAGCATCCAATTTTTTCCAGTTTCAGCATCGGTTTTACCTGTCATTAAAATCATAAAAACAACAAGATAAAACTTTTAACTGGTAAATATGAATGCTGTTTTTTAAAAGGAACTGGCAAAATTTGCACGCCGATTAACAGGCGATATAACCTTTGTCGGCAAAGAGTTGGCCGAACAGCCCTTGGCACAACTCAGGCATCGGCTTGCGGTCATCGATATTGCCCGGCGTTAGTTTAAGTCGGATCAGTTCGCCTTTCGAGTTAATGATGACATGCAGCTTAAAGCCGTAAAACCAGCCCATCGAAGTCTTACCCCGCTCAGCACTGCCTTTGAAGACTTTGTGACGCGGAATACGCTGGTTATCACAAACGGCTAAGGCCGTGGCATCGGCGATGACAATCCCGTCGCATTGGCCCTTGAGGCTATCGAACAAAGCCGCCAGCGGTACCGCACAGCGGGGCAGCAGCTCCACGCAGCGTTGGTAACTCGGCAGTTTGGGAAATTCGGCGCGCAAATGGCGGCAGACATAGCTCAGGTAAAAGCTCTTGAACTGGCGGAAGCGCAACTGATGGAACAGGATGGCTAGCGTCATCAACTCCGATAGACTCAACAGGCTGAGTCGCTGGCGCCGTTTCGCCCCCATCGCCAGCAAATGCCGCTCCCATGCAGGCTCAAACACACGACAAAAGTCGTCGATCAGACAATAAAGTTCGGTTAAACTGACCATGAGCGCCTCCCGGTCAGGTTGATATTTGTTTGCGGAAACAGAATCTTACACGAAAATGGCGGCGCTCATTCTCTGTTTTCTTATCCCGAACTCAGGTTAGATATTAGAAAAGCGAAAAGTAAGGGGCTATATTGGGTTAGGCATAAACCCAATATATATTTACAGCTTCGATTGTTGGGCTTCATTACATTCACCCGCAACCTGCGGGCTTTATATTTTCAAAAATAACTCATAATTATCGATAACTTCTTGCAACTCCATCACCTTCATTTTTAATCTCACTAAAAAATTGTACGATAGGCCGTCGTCACATTCATTGCGATCATAGTCATGAAAAGATTGGATGAGGAGCTTGGAAGCATTTTCTGTCGCGTCAGCCGTTTTCATGGGTTCTTTGACACTCTTAAAATATTCGTAACTTTGGGTCGCATAATGATTAATGCGAAAAAAATCATAAGACGGCTCTAGGTCATGCATTGCGGGGTGAAAAATAGGTCTATGTTTTTCATCAAAGGTTCCATTTTGAGTGCAGAATAAAGACGAAGTCACAGAAACCTTCGCAGACGCCGCACTTAGACCTCCACGCACTATGCTCTTTACATGTTTGTTTGCGGCAAAATCTTTAGAGCTGTGTCGCGGATAGTTTTCCATTATTAGGCCATTCGGCTCTTTGAGATGACCGCTGCTTCCGTAGTAACGCGAATATACTGCTAAAGCGGATATATCGGATTTTTCATAAAGCGCTAGCGCATCAGCAATGTCTTGGTGTTGGGTTGGAAAAAGAAATTCATCCCCATCAATAAAAGCCATCCAATCTACCGAAGGAGCATAACAGTTCAAAGAATGTTGATACGAAGATAATTGCGGCAATTCATTGTTTCCGATGGTGTTCACATACAGCGGATAATGACGCATTAGCTTGAAAAGCGTCTCGCTCATTCCATCTGTGCAATTATGGAGATATATATGGAAGCTATCAAACCCGACCACCATATGAAATGCCAACCATTCCAATATCCACGGATTTCTATTTTTCTGGAAAGAAGTAATGCCAATCTTCATGCGCTTTGAATGCCACTTTTCAGCAACATATTTAAAGCAGCTCAATGGCGTTGGCCCATCGGCAGCATGCGCATCAACTTTATCCTGTTGAGCCTTAGCAAGTTTGTTCTGTTTGCGCAGATCGCTGGGGTTTATTCCATTGGCTAAATATTCCCTGTTTGCTTCTGCCTGTTTTCTAGCGGCTGATAATGTTATTTTCGGATACACGCCCAGCGATAAAGCTTTTCGTTTTCCTTGGAAGGTGTAAACAAAGCGCCACCATTTTTTACCGTCCGGCTTCACTAACAAGAATAGACCGTTACCGTCACCGATTAGCTGATCTTTATCGGTAGGCTTGATTGCCTTCAGTGTCGCGTTATTTAATAAATGCTTAGTCATGGTGTAATAATTTTGATTGTAACAAGTGTTATTTAGGAGTTATTACAATACTTATTACGCTTTAGTAGGGCGTTATTGCTTTTCCTAATGCGTAGCCGAGTTCTGACGCAAATATATAGAAGACAAAAAATAGTTCTAAGCTACAAGTAAAAATTATACTGCTAAAGCTAAAAGGCAGAAACAGGAATGTTTTTTGAATTATTGGAATTTATCGGATAGGTTGAGCAGGCTTGGAGAACAGGTTCAAAAAGTCGCCTCACTTTAATTTTGTGGTCAACCTGATGGGCGGGCATTACGGCCTATTGCCTGTCCGACAACAAGCCCACTTTGTCTCTGACCAAGGTTAACCTCTTGCATTCAGCTTAATGGCTTATCCCGAACTCAGGTTAATTTATCTTAACGCGGGTGTTTTGTTTGAACGTAAAATATCGGCCAATCGGAGACATTCAGGGAGTGTAGCGTAATGGCGGCTGCAAACCGGAAAGCAGTCGTTCAACGTTACGGTAAAGGGCGCGCTGTTCACTGAGTTTAAGCGAATTTCACCGAACGTTGTTAAAAAACCAACCTTCAATACTGCCAACGGGCGGCGCGTCCCCTTGGCTGACTTGCTAGACACCAGACTCATCACCCTTTGACTTTTTTTGCCGTTTCTTTTTCTCGACCCATTCTTTAGTTGCCCGTTGCTGCAACGATAGTTCACCTACAATTTCTTCGTAAGAGAGACCTGGCGATATAACGGGAACACCGGACTTGGCAAATCTCTGCCTCCACTCCGTTTTCCCGCCTTTCGGCAAAATGACTGCCACTACATCAGATGGCCTGTACTCAACATCTCCGCAAACCCGCCACTCACGCTCCCACGTGAAGTCATAGCCTCTCCAAGCGAAGAGTTTCCGTTATACGAGTTGATGTATATCGCTGGCTGAGCACCTTTTTCCAGAATGAATTCGCGATGAAATATCAGCCCATATGAACTCAGCCGAACTTTGCGACCTGGGATATGACGCGTGAGCAAGTGAAGTTGGGTTAACGGTACTTCTGTGAAGCACGCGACGGAATATTTCCGCCGAAGCGCTTTTGGGATACTGTCTGAGTGAATGCAGTGTGGGCGATATGAGCCTATCCGTCGTTCCTTGATTATGGCGCGAAAATTATCTTGCGCCGTGCCTCCGTTACTGAAGTCTGACGTATCCGTTCGGATCAAATGCACAACGAGCTTTGATATGTCATCATGCCCTCTAACGGCGTTCTCTTTAGCTACCACGATCTTTTCTCGCTTTTATGTCTAATAAGTGATTATATGGTTTTCATATATCATCCCTGATTATCACATCCTAATCAAAAAACTTAGTACATTTATTCAGAGCGTTAACTGCATATCTTCCAGTATCGAATGATATAAGGTTTCTTCTTATCTTAACGACTGCCTTTTTTATCCGGCAATAACCAGTCGATTAAACAACTATGGTAAGAGGCCGATTTGGGTCGGTTTTGTCTGTTGATTAACTGACGAAATTCGGCCCAGACTGTGTCAAAACGCAGAAAAATAATTCCGTCATTTTGTCATTCCAACATCCGGTTTTTAACAAGCGTATTCGTAATAACTTTTGATCGATCTTCCCAAATTGGGTGAATTCCGAAATTGATTGTCATCTAATCCGTTTTTTGTCGGTAATACCGCTTTGTGCGAGGTATGTATGGGCTTTTATGTCCTTATTGCCTCAATCATCGCTGCTGTACCCATTATATTCATGACTCGTTTCATGTTATACGCCAGCACATGCAAACTCATTTCCGTGCTAACATTTTTCAATTGCTTGGTCAGGAAATGGGTCGCTCCCATCCAGGCTTTGAGCGTACCAAAGGGATGCTCAACCGTCTGACGGCGTATTCTCATGCTATCTGGAGC
>DATBQB010000046.1:0-2963 GCA_036561025.1 Methylobacter sp.
CTCCGCTAATGTTGGGATCAAGGATGGCAACTTTTCCATCCTCTTCAGTTCGCGCACCGACAATGATCACACTGTTTTCGTCGCTTAATTTGGCCAGAATGGGGAAAACGCCACCCTGAGCCAGCAGCCCTTCCCAGGACAGTTTATCAACCTTCGCTTTCAGGCCGATTTCAGTGGCTATACGCAATAATGTAGCAGGCGCGGGTTCTTCCGCGCCTAGCGCATATTCCTGTATCAACCGCTCCGGGTTAACTTGCAATCCGTGATGCTGGGCAATAGCCGTCAGACACTGGATGGTGGTATGTGGAAATTTATCAGACATTTATTGACTAAAATCTAAGATTAAATAAGGGAGTTAAATTCAGGGCTTGAAATCAAGATATCCGGCTGGTCGAGTATCTTAAAATAAATCGATAGGTTGAACATGCCGGCTAACCGGCAAATATAGCGACTTTGAATAAATACCATTGAAAGATTTGGCCGCAAACTTATTCCAGTTGTAAACGCTCATTTTCTGAGTTAAATTGATAAATACTGACATCCAGTCCGGCTTAATTCTGGCTGCTGAGAAGACTCTTCAAGCAGAATTCTCACCTCAGCTGAACAAAAATATTGAAAAGCAGCTCTGATAATCTGAACAATTTTAGCCCTGGTTATTTTACCGTCAATGATTGAAACAACACGCCCACTTCTTTGATTCCATGACCTTGCCATGCAATTTCGATTCCCGGTTTTTTTATCGAAATATCAACAAAATACCAAACCAGATATCGCATCTCAGTAGATGCCAAAACCTCGAACTTATTTTTCTGTTCATGATGGCATTCGATACTTGCACTAACTTCACATTGGTGGCCATCAAACTCTTATGCATCTTCATCAATATACCATAGTGTCAAATAGTTATCGAGAAAAAGCCTATTCTAGTCAGGGCAATCGTGCTATGTTGAATCTTTCCCAAAGGTCAGTTCAAAGCGGTAATCATCGCTGATAGAAGCACGTATCTTGTAAAGACGCAGGCTATGCTTTGAAGCCGGCCTTATGTCGAATGACGTTCAGAGCGTCATGCGCCTGACCACAGCCAGATTGGCCGAGGAATGCTCTTTACGGGAACGATGGGCGTCTTCGCCAAATTGAACATCGAGCATCTAGTGCTGACTATTCTCTAACGCCCAATGGCCGCGCGAACGGTTCCGGCGAAACGAAGCAAATCGGTCAGCGAAATCAGGTAGTACCGGTATTCGGTGCTGGCTTGTCCCTTATGATGCAGATCGATTCCACCCGCCCAACCGCCTACACAACCCCAGCCATTCCGACTTTTGTAACAACCAGGCAATATCACGACTGAGAGTGTAGCGACAAATCTCAAAGCGACCGTGAGCTTTGTCGACAGTTTTATGAACATCCAAAGCGCCTTATCGGCCTCCGTATCCAACCACAGACTGACATCGTCACAGCGTTGCGGGTGGTTATATTAGCCCCAGCACATAATCTGCTTTGGACTGAATGATCTGCTTTGGGAGGGTTTTCTGGCAGCCGATGGCATCGATAGTCGCCACAGCGCCAGTTGCTTAAAGCCACAGGATCGCCATGATTTCGTTGGCTTTTCCGTCCTAACCGGGCCAGCATCAAAACCAATCGTACCTTAACCGCATATGCGCTTAACAGATGCACGGCTTTGCCGTTCATGCGGCTGCCCCGCAAGGTTTTGCCATCCAGACAAATCTGCTCGCCAGCAAGGCTGGGTAAAGCAGATTGCATACAAATCAAAAAGGCTTCGGCAAAGACGCTAGGGTGCAAGCGACCTATCACATCGTTCAAGGTATCAAGTGAAAAGGAATACCGTTAGGCAATTCCAAGAAAGTTTGGAAACAATCTTTTTTTCTTCGACGAAGATTTCCATGCCGCCCCAGTCTTCAATACCGCTCAGCACGGCGTAGAAGATAATCATAATGATGTCGGCAGTTTATACAGTTTATTTTTGCTCTCGCGACGCGGATCGGTTAGACCGGTAAAGTAAGGACGTGGATCGGGTAACATAAAGCTTTTGCCAAAAATACTTTAACAAATTTCAGTTAGCAATGTATAGATAGCTCGATTGCCTTGGGATAGACTCTTAGTGTTAATGCGTATGAAGCGAGTGGAATCGACCCGTAACATAAGGGACAAACCAGCACCGAATACCGGTACTACCTGACTTCGCTGACTGATTTGTCTCGTTTTGCCGGAACCGTTCGCGGCCATTGGGCGTTAGAGAATAGTCAGCACTAGGTGCTCGATGTGCAAGTTTGGCGAAGACCCCCATCGTTCCCGTAAAGAGCATTCCACGGCCAATCTGGCTGTGGTCAGGCGCATGACGCGACACAATGGGCCATCAAAACATAGCCTGCGTCTTCATAAGATACGCGCTTCTATCATCGATGAAACCGCTTTGAATTAATCTTTGGAAAAACAACTTAGTGCGATTACCTTGGCTAAGCTCCTAACACAAAAAGACGACAAGACCTTTCAGTCTTGTCGTCTTTTCTTAAAGCAACTTCTTACGAAATTATGATGCTAAGAAGCCAGTTTTCGATGGATCATTTGGCAATAACGAATCCCCTATGATGCCCGTAGAGCTAGACGTTTGTGCAGAGCCTGCAATCGGATTTCCATTAGCATCAAATTGATTCAATGTGCTAACTATTCCGCTTACGCTACCCGCAACCGTCTGACCAGTTGATTGTTGTGGATCCGTCAACTGATTAGTCGTTAAGCCGCCAGTATTATCTCCTGCACTGTACGAAGAAATCGCTTGCGTCAAATCACTAACTTGAGTTTGCAGATTCTGATTCTTGTCAGCAACAAACCAGACATCGGCCATACCATGGTTAACTCCATTGCTAGTTTGATAACTTGAAGTCAGACCAATCACGTTGCCATTATCTTTATTTGCAGTTTTTTGAGCATTTAGATCGAGCTTG
>DATBQB010000047.1:0-13615 GCA_036561025.1 Methylobacter sp.
GTGGGGAGCCTATCTACAAACAAGCTCAGAGCTTAAGGCCGGATCGGCTTCCCCAGAAAATCACTTATCACTATAAACTTTTTTGTGTCACATAATCCTGTGTTTTAGAGATGTATTTAATATACAAGGCCGGAATAAGACCACCCAAGCCTGCGCTGAGTCCTTCGACTTTGCTCGGGAGAGCCTTGTCGAAGGGCGTAGCGCGAGGTGGCGTTTCCGGTAAATCTTGGTGGTGCGCCGGAAAAGCTTCCGCTCCTCGGCAACTGCTCCTGCGTTGCTCTACCTCCTGCGCCCATGCAGTCGTGCTCACGCCCCTTACCTACATAATCCACATGGATGTGGTGAATGCAGATATTGCAGGAGCAAATATCTGTCCATGTAGGCAACGCCTGTTTTCGCTTTCGCTCAAACAGGCTTATTCCGGCCTAACAGTTTTTTGCTTGCAATGGAAAGCGTTCCGGATGCTTGATGATTTCCAGGGTTAAATCGACATCAATATCAGGCCAATAAAAGTGTCCCGGCGATTGTTCTTCAACATTAATGATCGATTTAATCTGTTGACTTTTAAACCACGGGAAATCGTCATAGGACATGAATAATTCTTCATCATGAGTCAGCAGCCAGACACCGTGGTTTGAAATATGCGTTACCTCAACCGGGGAAGTGCTGTTGCCATGCGCTAATGAGCTCATTGTAATGTTCCTCCAGAAGTAATTCGATTTCTTTTAACTGCTTTCTTGAATATTGATAATTCTTAGCCAATTCGATTTCCGGTTCCAGCCAGAATTTAGCCTCTCCGTCTCCCGAAACAATATGGACATGCATTCTCGGTTCTTCTCTGGAGAAGAAAAAGAACCGATACCCATTTTTTTTAAATACGGTTGGGCTCATTTAGGCATTCAATTTCAGATCCGTAACGCTGGAAGGGGAGCAACAATCACCTTTCCAAAAAATTCCTCAACATATCATGCCCATGCTCGGTCAGAATCGACTCAGGGTGAAATTGCACGCCTTCAATATCCAGCTCTTTATGTCTGACACCCATGATTTCATCAAGTTCGCCCGCCGCATTTTGTGTCCAGGCGGTTATTTCCAGGCAATCGGGAATGCTTTCCTGTTCGATGACTAACGAGTGGTAACGAGTTGCAGTAAATGGATTGCTAAGCCCTTTGAATACGCCTTGATTATGATGATAAACTAGCGAAGTTTTGCCGTGCATGATGCTTTTGGCGTGGACGATATTGCCGCCGAACGCGTAGCCGATGCTTTGATGACCGAGACAAACGCCCAAGATGGGAGTTTTTCCTGCAAATTTTAAAATGGCTTCAACGGATATGCCCGCTTCTTTTGGCGTGCAAGGGCCGGGAGAGATCACCAGTTTATCGGGAGCCAGTTTTTCTACGTCTTCTACGGTGACCTGATCGTTACGCACTACGGTGACATCGGCACCTAACTCGCCTAAATATTGCACCAGGTTGTAAGTGAATGAGTCGTAATTATCGACCATCACTACTTTGACGGCACTCATGGCTGTTCTCCTTCCAAGCCTGCTTCGGCCATACTCACAGCGCGGAAAATTGCGCGGCCTTTATTCATGGTCTCATCCCATTCGTTTCTGGGTACGGAATCGTAAACGATACCGGCACCGGCTTGTATATGTAACATGTTGTTCTTGATGACGGCGGTTCTGATCGCGATGGCGGTATCCAGGTTGCCGGACCACGCTATGTAGCCGACTGCACCTGCATAAACGCCGCGTTTGACCGGTTCAAGTTCGTCGATAATCTCCATTGCGCGTATTTTCGGCGCGCCGCTGACGGTGCCGGCCGGAAAAGTCGCGGCCAGTACGTCAAACGCGTTTTCGCCTTGCTGCAACTGTCCGGTGACGTTGGAGACGATGTGCATCACATGCGAATAGCGTTCGACAATCATTTTATCGGTCAGCTGCACGGTGCCGATTTCAGCGACTCGGCCCACATCATTGCGGCCTAAATCAATCAGCATTAAATGCTCGGCCAGTTCTTTGGGATCGGCCAGCAAGTCTTGCTCCAGTTCAATATCCTGTTCCGGCGTTACGCCACGTCGGCGGGTACCGGCAATCGGGCGAACCGTGACCATGTTATCTTCCAGCCGGACCAGGATTTCCGGCGACGAACCGACGATATGGAAGTCGTCCAGGTTCAGGTAAAACATGTACGGCGAAGGATTCAAACAGCGCAAAGCCCGATACAAATTGAGCGGCGATGCCGTGTAAGGAATGGACATGCGTTGCGATAACACCACTTGCATGATGTCGCCGTCGGTGATGTATTCTTTGGCCTTTAATACCGCATCTTCAAAGCCCTGCTGGGTAAAGCCGGAGATGAAATCGGATTCTTCGACCTGTTTGGGAGCATGATGGTTTTTCGGTTTGGCTTGCAGCTCACGCAGTTTGACGGCCAAATCACCTACTCGTGTAACGGCACGGTCATAGGCGTCAGCTTCTTCAGGATTGGCGTGAGTCAGCAGCAGCATTTTGCCGGACAGGTTATCGAATACCAGCATTTCTTCCGATACCATCAGCAGAATGTCGGGATTGCCCAGCGGATCCGGTTTTTCCGTACCACGTAATTTCGGCTCGATATAGCCGATGGTTTCATAGCCGAAATAGCCGACCAGACCGCCATTAAAGCGGGGCAGAGTATCAATATCGGGCACTTTATATTGCGACTTGAACTGTTCTATCCAGATTAACGGATTATCGTGCGTGACTGTTTCCAGCAATTCGCCGTTTTGTTCCAGGCGTATTTGGTTGCCGGTAACTTTGACGATGGTTTTACAGGGCAGACCGATAATTGAATAACGACCCCATTGCTCGCCTCCGTGTACCGATTCAAACAAATAGGAATAAGAGCCGTCAGCCAATTTCAGGTAGGCGCTCAAAGGCGTATCCAAATCGGCCAGCACTTCGCGGCAAATCGGGATGCGGTTGTAGCCCTGCCGGGCATAGTGATTGAATTGTTCTGGGGTCATGGTGTTAGTCGAATAGTTGTATATCTTCAATCGCTTCGGTTAGAAGGCGAAAATGCTTGTCCAGCGAATAAATCTTACAATTCTGTTGCTTTGAATTTTGGGCAATCAGCAAATCAGGAATGCCGATATCGTAATGCCCCTTACTTAAACAAGTCGTTTGCCAGTTAATAATTTCAGCCCAGTCGGTCTGTAAGGGCAATAATGTTATGTTACTAAGCAATTCAATGACTTTAAATTGTTTTTTAATAGCTAAAAAAGGAACCAACTCTGCAAGGATAATATTATTGATAACAATTAAATTATCATCTATTAAGCTATCTAACCTGCTTGAGTTGGTGCCGCTTTTAAAATAGTCAATCCAGATAGACGTATCAATCAAAATGCGCATTACGATTTCTTAGCGTATCTATATCTATGTCCAGATCAATTGCGCCTTTACAGGATTTTAAACCAGCCACTTTATTTTTCTTAATAAGCTCCTGCAATGCCAAAACAATTACTTTTGTTTTTGTTTTAGCGTCAGTCAGTTGCATGGCTTCTTTGATTAACTCATCGGGCAAATTAAGCGAAGTTTTCATAGATATAGCTCCAATAAGTACACTCGCCGGATTGAGTTTTTAAACTCAATCCACAACGCGATTAACCTGCTTTAGCCAACTCAGCACGCATTTCGTCAATGACTTTTTTATAGTCCGGCTGGCCGAAAATCGCTGAACCTGCGACGAAAGTATCGGCTCCGGCCGCTTTAATTTCGCGGATATTATCGACTTTAACGCCGCCGTCGATTTCCAAACGAATATTCAAGCCGCTGTCGTCGATTCTTTTTCTGACTTCACGCAATTTACCCAGCGATGAAGGGATGAAAGACTGGCCGCCGAAGCCGGGGTTAACCGACATCAACAAAATCATGTCCAGTTTATCCATCACATAATCCAGATAATGCAGCGGTGTGCCTGGGTTAAATACCAGTCCTGCCTTGCAGCCGCAATCTTTAATCAATTGTAGGGTGCGGTCGATATGCACGGAAGCTTCAGGATGAAATGTAATAATATCGGCTCCAGCTTTGGCGAAGTCGGGAATAATACGGTCGACAGGTTCAATCATCAAATGCACATCAATCGGTGCGGTAACGCCATGTTTTTTCAACGCTTCGCAAACCAAAGGCCCGATGGTCAGGTTGGGTACGAAATGGTTATCCATCACGTCAAAATGCACAACATCGGCGCCCGCTTTTAAAACGTTATCGACTTCTTCACCCAGTTTAGCGAAATTTGCTGACAGGATGGAGGGAGCAATCCAGTTTTCATTCATCTTCTGATCCTCTTTAAAGTAAAAATTATTAATTATATCTTTTTTTTGCGCAAACTCTTATGTTTACAATATCTGCACTTGAAATCGTACGGATAAGCTTAACTCATGAAACTGATAACCTTTACTCATAACAACGAAACCCGTGTAGGCGCTGTCGTTGATGGTCTTGTTGTTGACGGAAAAAATAATACTAAAATCCCTGCAAGCATGCTCGAATTTCTGAGTGCCGGTTCCAGTGCAATGGATGCCATGCAGCAGCAAATCGACAGCGGCAATGACCGTATCGCGCTGGATCAGGTCAAGTTGCATGCGCCGGTGCCAAGGCCGGGTAAATATTTGGGCATCAGCCTGAACTATGCCGACCATATCGAAGAAACCGGCCTGGATAAGCCGGACTATCCCAGTTTTTTCACCAAACAAAGCACCTGTGTGATCGGGCCTGGCGATGCGATACACCGGCCTAAAGTCTCCGATAAGCTGGATTATGAAGGCGAGCTGGCTTTTGTTATCGGCACGCGTTGCCGTCATGTGCCTGTCGATAAGGCTCATCAGGTCATTGCCGGATTTACCATTGCCAATGATGTTTCGGTTCGCGACTGGCAGTTTCGCTCGCCGACCTTTACGCTGGGCAAATCATTTGATACTCATGGTCCGCTGGGGCCGTGGATAGTGACCAGCGACGAAATTCCCGATCCGCATAACCTGAATCTTAAAACCTGGATTGATGACGAACTGCGGCAAAATTCCAATACCGGGCAGATGATTTTTAACTGCTATGAGATGATCGCCTATTTATCCCAAGCAATGACGTTAGAGCCCGGCGATGTGATCAGCACCGGCACGCCCAGCGGGGTCGGCGTAAAAATGAAATCGCGCGGTTATATGTTGCCGGGGCAAACTGCCCGGATTGAAATTGAGCGTATCGGAACACTGGTTAATCCGGTTATTGAGGAACCGGATGATCTGGCTATGTATTAATCTAAAATCTTCTTATTATCGGGCGACCGGTCGCTCCGTCGCTCCTAAGGTAGTGCATCAAGTGTTTTTCTTTATAGTAAAAAAACTTAACTTACTAAGGTTCTTTTTAACCGCAGCTCTGGTTGGCAAAGTAAAAATCACCGTTACTTTTAAACCGCCAAATTCGGATTCGTCCAAGACAAGTTCGGCATCATGTATTGTTGCAATGCGCTGAACGATTGAAAAGCCCAGGCCGGTACCTTGCACTTTATTGGCGGTTTCAACGCAACGATGGAATCGTTTTAGCGAGTTTTCATATTGATCCGGCGCAATGCCCGGTCCCGAGTCCTCAATGCATAGCCGTAATTGATGTTCGGTTCCTATCAGGCTAACCCTTACGATTCCTTGAATCGGCGTATATTTGATCGCGTTGTCGATAATGTTTCGGATCAAGATATTGATTAGCAAGGTGTTCGCCACGATGGTTACCGCATTAACTTCATCGTATTCCATGTGAATCCGTTTTTTATGCGCCTCCGGATCGAGTTCCGCAATGATTCGCGGCACTTCACGGCTGAGCACCGTGGTTTCTTTGGCTAAAAATTCAGTGCCGGATTCAATGCGTGAGAAGGTCAATAGCTGTTGCACCATATAGGTCATGCGATTGACGGCTTGTTCGATCCGCTTGAGCGCCTGGTGGCGAACCGTCTCATCACCGGTGCGCATTGCAACTTGAGCCTGGGTAAGTAGTCCTGCCAATGGCGTTCTCAATTCGTGCGAGGCATCGGCGGTAAATCGGCGTTCATGTTCAAAGGCTTGTTCTAGCTGGGCAAACAGGTTGTTGATCTCATTGACCACCGGGATGATTTCTTTGGGGAGTTTTTTACTGGATAGCGGCTTAAGAAAACTGGCTTCCCGCCTGGATAAGGCTATTTCCAAGCGATTGAGCGGCTTTAAAGCATGTCCGACAATAATCCAGATAACGATGCCTAAAATCGGCAGCCCGACCAGGAATTGCATCACCAATTGCGCCGATATTTCATCGGTTAATTCGGCGCGTATCTCTTCCTTTTGGCCAACATGAATAATATATTCGTCATTTGAGCTGGAAATGCTGAACACGTGCCACACATGTCCATCAATGTCGGTTTCACTAAAACCATGAGTTGCAGAGGAAAAGGCGAAAGTGGGCGCGCTTTCGGAACGCAGCAACAGCCCGTCATTTTTGGACCATAGCTGGAAAGCGACTTTTCTTTCATATTTATGACCTAAAGCACTCGCTTCCAAAAGTCCGTCAAATACATCCCATAATTGATCGTCAATGTTTTTTTTGCTTAATCCGTGCGCCTTAGATTCAAGCGAGGTGCCGGAACGCAGTAGCAAGTCGTCCTCTTTAGCCCAAAGCTGAAAGGCGCTTTGTCTTTTGTTTTTGCGGCCGGTATAGGGGTGTAAGCGTTCATCGGTCTGTGTTTGCGCCCAATGTTTGGATAACGAACCTTCTCGCACCAGGCTTTCTACAAACACATGCAGCACTTTTGCCGATTGCGCCAATTCCGCATCGAATAAACTGGCGACTTCGTCGCGGGTGACTTTATAGCTCATATAGGCCGTCACTCCCCAAATCAACATGGATGCGGAAAGTAGGCTAAATAACAGGAGCTGGCGTAGCGAATAATTCATTATTTCTCGGGACTATCAGTAGGTAGAACACGGATGGCAAGGATTTGACGGATAAGCGCTGATAAAAGCGAGAGAGATTGTTTTATTAGATTTTACGTATTGTCCACGAAAAGCACGAAAGGCACGAAAAAATTTTATTAATGCAATAGGTTCTATGTATTGACTGCATGGCCGTTGGTGAACAATAAAGGAAATTCCCTCGCGCATAAAAGCGTTACCCATTATCAGATATGCGTCAAACCAGAGAGTGCATCGGTAAAAACAACTACCCCATTCGTAATTTTCGTGCCTTTCGTGCTTTTCGTGGACGATGCCTTTTAATTATTAAGGTTAA
This sequence comes from Methylobacter sp., assembly GCA_036561025.1. Classification (GTDB taxonomy): domain Bacteria; phylum Pseudomonadota; class Gammaproteobacteria; order Methylococcales; family Methylomonadaceae; genus Methylobacter_A. The sequence continues at coordinate 7,295 of DATBQB010000047.1, forward strand.
TCTTCATCGATAATATAACCCACGCCGCGGACGGTGCGGATAATGGATGGGTCGAGTTTTTTCCTCAGGTGATGAATATGAACTTCGACAGTATTGCTCTCCACATCCGAATCCCATGAATACAAGCTTTCTTCAAGTCGGGCACGGGAAATAACCCGGCCGATATTGCTCATTAAAAAACTCAATATCTCAAATTCTTTTTGCGACAGATCAACCTTTTCATCGTTCCAGGTAACCTGATGCGAGGCAGGGTCCAAAATAATGCCCTTATATTCAATATTAGGAACGCTACGGCCTTCGTTTCTTCTCGCCAACGCCCTTAACCGTGCGCAAACTTCATCCAGTTCGAATGGTTTAATCACAAAATCATCGGCGCCGCTATCCAGGCCCAGTACGCGGTCAGGAACAGTATCCTTGGCGGTCAACACCATCACCGGCGTTTCATCCTTACGTGCTCTTAACGCTTTCAAAATATCCAGGCCTTCCATATCCGGCAGGTTCAGGTCGAGCACGACCAACTCGTAGCTGTTGAGTTTCAGCGCCTCGTCGGCCAGCTTGCCGTTGGTCAGCCAGTCAACGGCATAACCTTCCATTTTTAAGCCTTCAACCAGTCCATCGCCCAATATTTCGTCGTCTTCAACTAGTAACAATCGCATATATTCTCGCTAAAATAGTTAGTTATCCACAAATAGGCCCAGCGTAACCCGGCAAAATTAAGTTCTACTTAAGTTTCTGAAAGCCGACTAGCGTTTTATCCTTCAAAGGCTCGCGTGTTAAACTGGCAAGTATTTTAAACCATATAGCAAAAAATCTCTTGTTGCCGCTTAGTCTCTATATTCACATTCCCTGGTGTATTCAAAAATGTCCTTATTGCGATTTTAATTCACACGCGATTAAATCCGACACGCCTGAAACCGAATATGTCGCCGCATTGCTGAATGATTTGGCCCTCGACATGCAGCGGTATAACATCACCAGACCTATAAGCAGTATTTTTATCGGCGGCGGTACGCCTAGTTTGTTTTCACCCGAATCGATTCACCGGTTATTACTAGGTATAGGTCAGCAACTGGAGCTTAAAGAGGGTTTGGAAATCACCCTTGAAGCCAATCCCGGTACTTTCGAGAGCCATAAGTTTGCCGAATTCAGAGTATTGGGTATCAACCGGTTGTCGATAGGCATACAAAGTTTTAACGATTCCTTATTAAAAAAGTTGGGCCGGGTTCATTCCGCGCAGGAAGCTATTCGTGCCGCCGAGATTGCCCGTCAATCGGGTTTTGATAATTTCAATCTGGATTTAATGTTCGGCTTGCCGGGTGCTGATCCTGACAGCAGCAAAATAGATATAGAAACTGCTATCAGCCTCAAGCCTAGCCATATTTCTTTTTACCAGTTAACGTTGGAACCTAATACTTGGTTTCATAAGTTTCCGCCCAAATTGCCTGATGATGAAACAATCTTCAGCACGCAAAAACAGTGTCAGCAAATATTGGCGGAACACGGTTATCAACAATATGAGATTTCTGCGTACAGCAAACAAGGTTCGCAATGCCAACATAATGTAAACTATTGGCAATTTGGCGACTATTTGGGCATAGGCGCGGGCGCTCACGGGAAAATTACTCAAGCATTACCGCAGCAAATTATTCGCAGTTTTAAGCCTAAAAGCCCGGAAAAGTACTTAATCGACTCGCACCAAAATGGCGGAGCCGAAGTTATCAGTGTGGGGGAGTTGCCTTTGGAATTTATCATGAACCATTTGCGTCTAAAGCAGGGATTCACTCTGGAAGACTATCAAGCTGCCACCGGTCTTGCGATAGATGCGCTGGAGCCTGCATTATCCGATTGTGTGAAACAAAATTTGCTTGTCCAACAACATAATCATTATTATTGCTCGGAACAAGGCTGGAACTTTCTGGATAATATTTTAGAGAAATTCATTTCTTAATCCCTCAAACTTATCATAATTCTCATGCTTGATTATCAAAAAGACTTTATTTCCTACGCCCTGGATTGCGGAGTACTAAAATTCGGCGAGTTCCAGCTAAAGTCAGGTCGCACCAGTCCTTACTTTTTCAATACGGGTTTATTCAATACCGGCGCTCAGCTTGGAAAGCTGGGGCAGTTTTATGCTCAGGCATTGATTCAATCCGGTCTTAAACCGGATATTCTTTACGGGCCTGCTTATAAGGGCATCCCGCTGGTCAGCGCCACATCGATTGCTTATGCCCAGCTCACTGGACAAGATATTCCTTTTTCTTTTAATCGCAAAGAAGCAAAAGATCACGGTGAAGGCGGCAGTCTGGTAGGGGCATCATTACAAGGTAAGGTAGTCATTCTTGACGATGTAATTACTGCCGGTACTTCAATCAGGGAGTCCGTAGATATTATAAAAAATGCGCATGCAACACCATCGGGCGTATTAATTGCTTTGGACAGACAGGAAAAAGGCCAAAATGATGTTTCGGCTATCCAAGAAGTTAAAGATCAATTTGCAATGCCGGTGATCGCTATCATCAGCCTAGCAAATATTATTGAATATTTAACAACCGATGCCGATGTGGACGTATCTCTACTTGATGCAATAAAAGCCTACCAACGCCTTTACGGGATATGATAAATACATAAGTTTGGCTAAAAATAAAACTATCTTAAGCTAACAGTTATCTGGATATAGACTACAATTATCCCAAAAATTACCGTCATCCGACATTTCTACTAACTTATAAAATCATGATAGCAACAAAAGGCGTGCCATGAGGAATATGGAATTTAAAGAACAAATGCACGAATATTCGTTATGGCGTGCGAAACTGGTTCAAGCTATAGAAATGTACCACCAATGGCGTAATCGCTATGGTATGAATGACCCTCACAGTACTGAAACCATTTTAAATATTCTTAATGGCCTGCAATCGGACAAGATTACGCTGGCTTTTGTTGCTGAATTTTCACGCGGTAAAACTGAGTTAATTAATTCCCTATTTTTTGCCGAAACAGGTGTCAGATTACTCCCGTCTTCACCAGGGCGCACCACCATGTCGCCCACCGAACTTTTTCATGATGAAAAAGGCGGTAATTATATCCGTTTACTCAATATCGAAAGCCGTCTTGAAGACATTTCACTGTCTGAGTTTAAGAAAAATCCGGATCGATGGACACAGATCGACCTGGACTGCGACTCGCCCACGCAAATGCAGGAAGCGTTTAAGGAACTGGTCGCCACCAAGATGGTTGACCGGGACGTGGCCGACAAACTGGGCTTGTGGAATGAGCGTGAAGCAGCGGAACAAGGCATTATCAATCCCGAGAAAGTTGAAATTCCCTGCTGGCGTCATGCCTTAATCAGCTTTCCCCATCCGTTATTAAAAGAAGGCTTATCGATATTGGATACGCCCGGCTTAAATGCTTTGGGAACCGAGCCGGAACTGACCTTAAGTATGCTGCCCAGCGCTCAGGCCATTATTTTTGTGCTAGCTGCCGATACCGGCGTTACCAAAAGCGATCTGGAAATGTGGCATAACCATGTTTGTCATAATCGCGGCGGCAGTAAACAAGGATTAGCCGTGGTAATGAATAAAATTGATGCTATGTGGGATGACCTTGCCGGCGAAAACGGCTATGACGATTCTATCCGCTCGCAAATAAAAACCTCGGCGGCTACGTTAAAAATAGATGAGAGCGTCATTTTCCCTGTTTCAGCCAAGCAAGCTTTGCTTGCTAAGGTTAAAGCCGATGAGGATTTGCTGGCAAAAAGTCGGTTGGCGGCATTGGAAAATTACCTTGCCAACGATATTTTAAAACAGCGCAAAAACATTCTGCTTGGCATTATTAATCGCGACATCGGTTTTTTAATTAATGAGTCGTCCAATTTAACAAGTTCTTCATTGGCAAATGCCGTTGCACAGCTTGAGGAATTTAAAAAAATCGACTTTCAAAACCAGGATATGACTGGCAAATTGATGGCCGAAACACGGGATCGACAAAATCTTTATATGGCCAACGTCGAAAACTTCCAGGCCAGTCGCCGGGTTTTTGCTGTTCAAGCTCAGGCATTGATCGATTCATTTGCCAAAGAAAAAGTTGATGAAATCATCAAAACCACCAAACATGATATGGCAAAGAGCCTGACAACCTACGGTATGAAGCAAAATATCCGTAAGTTATTCGATGAATTGCGCGATCTGTTGCAGGATTCTGTTGATATTACCAATGAAACTCGGCGCTTGGTAAAGGCGATACACAAAAAATTTAAGGACGAGTACGGCTTTAAGGAGATCGAACCGCAGTTGTTTTCGATCAAACAATATCAGATTGAACTGGAACAAATTTTCGATGAGGGCGAAGCCTTTCGTTCCAGTGCCAAAACCACGATGTCAGAACAAAGCATTGTTATCAATAAGCTTTACAGTACCTTGATTGCCAAGGCCAGAAATATACTTAGACAAGCACATGCAGATGCGACAACCTGGAGTAATGGGGTTTTAACGCCATTAATGCATCAAATTAAGGATCATAAAAAACAGATTGAAGGTCGTCTGCAAATGCTGAGAAAAATTAATGAATCAAAAGAGAGCATTGTTGAAAATATTATCAGCCTTGAAGCGGAATTGGAGCCGTTAAAACGGCAACGCGACGAATTGGCTATCATTATTAAGGCCATGCAACTGGATGTAGAGAGTTAGGCAGCATAAGATTCAAACTATTCTAGCCTTGAGCCTCTTTTGATTTTTTTCTGAAAATCAAATCCCATACGCCATGCCCTAGGCGTATACCGCGCTGTTCAAATTTTGTTAATGGCCGGTATTCCGGACGTTCGCAATAGTCGCCGGTATGGCTGGCATTGCTGATGCCGGCTCCACTCGATAAGACTTGCAACATGTTTTCCGCATAATTTTGCCAATCGGTCGCCGCATGAAAGTAGCCGTCCGGTTGCAATTTTCTGACTAATAATTCAACAAAACTGGAACGGACGATACGTCGTTTATGATGCTTTTTTTTCGGCCACGGATCTGGAAAGAACAAATGCACGCCTGCCAGGCTATTGTCGGCAACCTTGTGCTCAATAATATCAATCGCATCGTGACAATAGATTCTTACGTTGGTCAGACCTTGCTGATCCAGCAGCAGCATTAAATGCCCAACACCCGGTTTGTGCACTTCAATTCCAATATAATCATTATCAGGATTAGCTGCCGCCATCTTCGCCAAACTGTCGCCGGTACCGAAGCCTATTTCAACAATCAACGGTGCCGCGCGGCCAAAAACATGTTCAAAATCATAATCGGCATTAGGGTCTAGGCAATATCTGTTCCAATGGTTATCCAGAGCTAATTGCTGACCTTGGGTGATGCGCCCTTGTCGACGAATAAAACTACGAATTCTATGCGGAATGTTTTTTTCAGGAGAGAGCATAAATTCCTTTGGAATAATAAAGTGCCTCTGATTGAAGCGAAATTGCTGGGGCAAAGAGCGCTAGCGGTTACAAGAAGCCGTATCAGAAGTGTATTGGGTTGGAAGCGATAGACGATTTTACGAAATGACAAGCATGAGAAGTAGTATTAAGGTTGGTTTTGAGAATGACCAGTTCTGTATCGATCGAAAGTAATTTTGGCGCATCTATTTACAATAGTTTGATGTTTAATACAGACACTGAATTAATTGGTGCGGCCCGGCTTTAATCACGCTATGAGAGCGGTATCTGTGCTTAGAGGATCAGAGTTTAATATATGGTGTTTATTTTAACTATATTGCTAATAAAGAGACACCATATGAGTGTCTTGTGAAGAAGTCTTTTTTATTTAATATAAATAATATACTGAATATTGCCTTTATGGATTAACTAGCTTTTTCCTGAAATGCCAGCCCGATAAAAAGACAATATCCTAAGATTTATAGTCTTATGACGCCAAAAAACCAATTTTGGCAGGATCTTGAGTATTTGTCACTAATGATTGTCCAGTGACGCCTAGGGCGCTGGACGTTTGGACTGTGTTAAGGATCGAATTTCCATTGGCATCAAATTGATTCAATGTGCTAACTATTCCGCTTACGCTACCCGCAACCGTCTGACCAGTTGATTGTTGTGGATCTGTCAACTGATTTGCCGTCGAGCCGCCAGTATTATCTCCTGCACTGTACGAAGAAATCGCTTGCGTCAAATCACTGACTTGAGTTTGTAGATTCTGATTCTTGTCAGCAACAAACCAGACATCGGCCATACCATGGTTAACTCCATTGCTAGTTTGATAACTTGAAGTCAGACCAATCACGTTGCCATTATCTTTATTTGCAGTTTTTTGAGCATTTAGATCGAGCTTG
>DATBQB010000048.1:0-2544 GCA_036561025.1 Methylobacter sp.
CGCCATCGCGAAGCCTTCCGCAGCGAAAAACATGCTCATGGAGAGCGCGGCGGCGGCGATCAGCAGGCGACGAAGCATGGCGGCGGTCAACATCGGGAGTTCCTTTTGCGCATGCCCGTTTTGGGCATGGCGGCATAAGGCCCCAGAGAGCGACGCAACGCTGTGCGTCAACGCACATGGTAAATCGTTTCATACGGTGCGCGACGACGCCGGGGGAAAATGGGCGTTGATCGAATTGCTTTCGGCTCGCGGGACAGGCGGGTCGATTTTCGCCAATTAGAGCTGCTTCTGAGCTATTTCCAGCACCTTGCTGACGACGGCGCTAGTAGGTTCTTTATGGACGGCTTTTAAAATTTCCTGGAACCTCTGTTCGCAATCCGTGGCTTTGGTGGAATATCCCCAGAATCGCAGTTTGATTTTAGGTGAAACTTGCATCGCCGCTAAACGCTGCAAAACGTAAACAACTCTTGAGTCGTTTTTGAACACTCCGGTTCCTATTCCTCCCGTGTTGATAATCACTTGGTCCGTTGCGTGACTAGCGGCGAGGTGGAATCCGGCGACGAAGGTATTGAATAGATCCGAAATAGTCACAAGACTATTGGTTGTTTCACCAGTGGCTCTCAGGTCCGGCGCGGCCATGGCGAGCATATTGAACCTTTGGGGGGGCCGTTAGAAACGTCGCCGTAGCTTTTTTGAAATCCCCGGAGAGATCCCATACGACTTTAGCGACCCGATTTGCGCCCATGATTATAACTGGCGTCGGGTCACCATATTTTTGCCCTTTCTTCCATTGTCGCGGCACGATTACTGATGTTTGGACGCCGCCATCTTGTTGGAATTCGCGCCCAAAAGCAGCCGCATTAGCCAGATCCGGCGCCTCGGCCATCATGGTCTCTTCCTGGGCGTATCCGTTGCCGAAGATCCCTCCGCCGAACTTTACATCCGAGAAATCCACCCAGAATGAAGTAGGCGAGTAGCCTCCAACCGCCGTGCAGCCCGCGTCTTGGTAATCGTAAAGGTAATCATGAGCATCAACTTTATTCGTGGGAAATTCAGGCTGCTTAGCAGGGAAGTCTTTGAATCTCCGAGTAAAGTAATAAGGCGGCGGGTTTTTGACGTTTAACGCAACTTCTTGCGGATTCAGCAAGTAACCGATCCAGTTTGCGGGCGTTTGATCAAGCTTTTTGAAATTTTCGTATATACTATTTAGTAAGCCGTATTTTGGGTTCTTAGCTGCGTCCAGCGCGTGCAATCTATCTTCCAGAGTTACCGGGAATTCAAGTGCTGCCGGAAGCCAGTCTATCTGAGTGTTTGCAGGGTAGGTTGGCTGGATATTAAGTTTGGCCGGTGCAGATGCCATGACACGTTTCTCCAAAATTGTTGGAAGCTTCTATTTTTGCGTTGTCGCTACGGATTACAATGACGGCGGCCTTATTTCGACGTTGAACACACTATAACGTTTTGGTTCTCGAATGCCGGGCCCGCATTTACTACTGTCGTCGGCCGCGTATCGGCCGGCGTTTGAAAACCCGCGTTTGGAACAACTTATGCTATAATCTCCGCCTAGCCCGGAAACGTGCAACGAGCCAAATGGTTCCGGGAATAAAATCTCGAATGCCTCCGAGGCGTCCGGTCTTGCAGTTAGACATGAACCCGATCGAAAAGGCCTATTCCAAGCTGAGAGCCTACTTGCGCAAAATCGCCGGGCGAACAGTCGCCGGCTTGAGGAGAGCGCTCGAAATCCGCGCCGACGTCTTCAAACCCGCCGAATGTGAAAACGCCTGCGGATACGATACAGCTTGATCGGATTCCGCTCTAAATCCTCCGCGAACCCAAATTCGCGGCTTGCGACCCGCCTGATCGAAGCAGATTCTTAACATAATAATTTTATTTGAGAAGAAACACATATAAAACTCAATGATGTTTACACATAAAGTTGTTTATCGAATTTGAGCGTGAGCGCAAGCACCGTGTATTCGTAAATACATTGGTATTATCTGCGTTATTAGAACATTTACATAGACATAACGACAGTTACTTTTTATAACGCACTATAGATAGCATCTCCTGCCAAGGCACTGCTCGAGTCATAACGTAGTAATTGTAGTGACTAGAGCGCATCAATTGTGGCGCCAATACCTATAGCGTGGCATAGCTAATTTTTAGTACATCCACGTAGTTGAAAATCCGAAACGGCGACCAATGGTAATTGGCTATAGTTTGAGATGGCCAAGCTAGAAGCTTTGCCAAGCGTGGAGTATGCAATGTAAGCGAAAGAGACGGCTGTTAAATGTTAACGTGTCGGTCAAATATTTGTCGCTTACAATAGCGAGTGGGGGGAATTGCGATGAATGGTATTGATACGTTCAAGGCGGAGCAACGCCGGACCTCTGTGCAGACGCAAAGGTAATTACCCACCGCCGTTTTTATGGCGCAGATTTTGAGCGGATCAGACCAGGATTTCGAGAATTGTCTGGAAGGGGTTAGCGCCCCTGAGCCTTGCTGTGTCGACGGTTGTTCGCACATCAGCCTCGGCCTGGGCGG
>DATBQB010000049.1:0-2554 GCA_036561025.1 Methylobacter sp.
CGGCGACATCGAGGACGAGCACGACGTCCACGAGGGGCCGGCGATCGAACGGCTCGCCAATGGCGATTTTCTGGTCGACGCCAAGGCGGACCTCGACGAAGCCGCGCAAGAACTCGGCGTCGATTTCCGCGAGGAGGACACGCCACAGGAAGTCACGACTTTCGGCGGGCTCGTGGCCTTTCTGGCCGGCCGCGTGCCGATCCGAGGCGAGATCGTCCCCGCGCCGCTGGAGGGCTACGAGTTCGAGATTCTCGACGCCGACCCCCGCCGCGTGGCCAAGCTCAGGGTCCGCGCAAAAACGCGCAAGGACGCGCATGAGGGGGCGGTTTAGGGCGCGCGGGGCGCGTTTTTGGGCGAGGGGAGAAGGGCGGAAGCACAGGAATTTTTTTTTGAGTGTCCGCAAACGCAATTTCGAGATTCAGTAAAGCAATTTTAAAGTCGAAACCTGGTAAGTTTTGCGCTTGCGCGAAGACGTGGCAGCTGAGGCAAAGCACTGTGATTACATTTCCGCAAATGCCATCCAGCGATCCTCAGAACACAAGCAATATATGGATTTCAACAACAAAATCATCAAATTATTTTGAATACATCCTTACTTCAAAGGGCCGATGTCAGGAATAATCTGTTGGTCAGGTTTATCGAAATCTATCAAATAGCGTGAGCCTAGGTCTTTTATTTCATAATTATCAATAAAGAATGACCTTGCTCCAAAATCATTCTCAATATTATTTGTAATAGAATCCCACGAAGTTGCTTGCGAATCCACGAGGCAGGGGTTGTTTTCAATTTTACATGTGTCTAACTTGTCATTTCTTGCATAACCAAACGGACTCCAATCATCATTGAATTCGCTTATGTACTGATGCGCAGAATATCCTTTATTGCACTTAAAGGCTTGGGCAAGTTCACAATATTTCGGGAAAAACTTGCGATAATTGCTCCACGCCCATGTGTGGATGTTTTGATCCTGATCGATATCTTGATGTTCAGCTTCATGACCGACTTCATCAAACATCGATAAATTAGCTATGTGTGTGTCGGAATCGGATAATTTTGTGCGTTCTATTTTCCTTAATAGCTGAACGACTCCCCGAGCATTAGCGGGATAAATGTGCTTAGTCCTAAATATAATCGCAGTAACGCGTTGATCAGCGCTACTCTCAATTGTTCCTCCCACCATTTGCACCGCATCGCTGACTTTGTAGCCGCGTAGCTCTGAGTATGGTGCAACAAACACGTATTGCAATTTAGGTGGCCCCAATTTCGTAATATTATCTATTGAAAGATAAGGTTCCGTAGATGGTTTGTACGGTATTAGTCTAATTAGCCACTCGGTTTTCTTATTAGCCCCTAAGTTTTGAATGGCTTCATCCTTTGATACCCGACGAATTGGATTATCAAAGACGTGCAACATCGCAGCAGCCGCGCCGGATGCAAGAAATATAACGCCAAGCGCAAGTGAAAAAAATATTATTGACTTGTACCAAAGCGGAGTGTCTCTAGCATCAAGGCGAATTGATTTGTATATATATAATGACGATAATAGCAACAAGAACAGGCCCACCAATATAAATATAGATGGATAATATGTGTCAGAAATAATGCCTAAAACCTTTTGGAAATCATCAATGTAAGAATGGATGTCAAACATTTTGTCGCTCCAATTTATTTTACACATAACTTTGCGCATTAGACGCGCTAGTTCCTGATTGCGGAGGTTGGGCCTTCGCCCTGTACTTAAGGCGGTGGCGATCCCCAATCGAAAGCTGATGCGCGAATTAGAAAACGCCCCACTGGCCTTAAGGTTCCGCGACCTTCGGGAATCAAAGTGGACTATGGAGCGCCGCGTCGTTTGCGCTCTTAGCAATGATGGCGGTCGCTTAAACCGCGGCGGCTTTTTCGCTCCCCCCGGACTCCGCAACCCACTAACAATCACCCCAACTCTCTCAATCCTCCATCACACCACTGTCGCCTCTCCATGTATGCTCGGCGGGCCGCATCCAAGCCCGCGAAAGCCAAGGAGCGAAATCGTGAGCGGTCTTTTACTGCGACGCTGCGCGTTGGGGCTCGCGTTGTCGCTGTCCTCATCCGCCTTCGCCGAGCCGGCGCGCATCATCATTTTGCGCCACGCCGAAAAGCTCAATAAGCACGAACTCTGCGAGATCGGCTCGCGGCGCGCCGAGGCGCTGGCGGGTCAATTTCTGGGCACTGGCGCCGCGCAATCCTTGTTCGCGGCGGGCGAGAAGCCGGCGGCGATTCTCGCCGTCACCATTCACTCGCTCGAGACGATTTCGCCCACCGCGCAAAGTTGGGAACTGCCGGCGATCGTCTACAGCGTGCCGCCAAGCGACGATAAGGATTTGAAAGACGTCGAACTCAACCGCCGCACGCGCGAGGCCGTGCAAGACGCGCTGACCGATCCGCGCTACGCCGGCAAAACGATCGTGATGAGCTGGGAGCACAAACACATCGCCGATTCGAAGCTCGAAGCGAAGTTTCCGAGCGAACAGGTCACGCTGCGGCAATTGCTGCATCTCGATAAATTCGCCGACGC
>DATBQB010000050.1:0-19296 GCA_036561025.1 Methylobacter sp.
GACGAGGGTGGGGAGCCTATCTACAAACAAGCTCAGAGCTTAAGGCCGGATCGGCTTCCCCAGAAAATCACTTATCACTATAAACTTTTTTGTGTCACATAATCCTGTGTTTTAGAGATGTATTTAATATACAAGGCCGGAGACAGTCAGGGTGGGCGTTTCCGGCAATCGGAGCTTAAGCGGTACAAAGCCCTCTCCAGAGGGAGAGGGTTGGGTGACGACTGCAAGGATGCAGGAGGTAGAGCAACGCAGGGAGCAGTTGCCGAGGGGAAAACAAAATAAGGAAAAAAGCTTATTTTATCCCCCTCATCCCAACCTAATCATGTCGGACTGTCCTGTCCGCCACCCTGCGGGCGAGTGCAAATCCGCTCCCGGCGGATTTGTCCCTCAAGGGAGAAGGAGTCCGCACTCTTAAGTCAACAGTATTGTCCTTGGCCCTCCGGCAACGCGCTGCATCCATGCAGCGCCCCTTGCGGGCTGCTCACTCAGTACAATCCCTGTACCTCGCCCTTCGGGTGCTGCGCATGCAAATCGGCTATCCCGCCGAAAGCTCCGGTGCTCGGCGCGGCAAACGGGAGAAATACCGCCTGTGCGTAACATCACTCCACAATGAATGCGCCAAATATGGGCGAGCTCATGAGTAACGTGCAACTGTCTTGAGGGACGACTTATTTCTCCGATCTCAGCGAGGGTTTTCGTCGGCTTACGTAACTTCTACAATAGCGCGGCCTATTTGTTGAGTAATAGAATGGATATATGTCATCTTGCGATTAATCGGCAAGTTTCCAATTCGTCAATTAGAGCCCGAAATACAGGTGAACTGACGACGCCTATTTGAAATTTGTTCCGAACTTCCAGAACTAATTGGTCAGGTAGGCACATAAATACAGGGCATGAGTTTCAGACTGGCGATAGTCAAATAAACAATTCTTGGATCAGGTGTCAAAATGAATTTTTATGCACTAGTTCAGCGAGGGTCTCAGATAAAATCCGGATTTGCAATCTGCACGGTTGGCCTGGTATTGCTCTCGGCCTGCGGGCAAAGCGAAGAACCCGCTAAGACCGTCGAGACGGTCCGTCCAGTAAAGTTAATGAAGGCCGGCGGTTCGTTGGCAGGAAAAACCAAAAAACTGCCCGGTACAGTGCGCGCTGCCGACCGCGTCGATTTGGGGTTTCAAGTGCCCGGCACACTGGTCGAACTTCCGGTTAAAGAAGGTCAAACAGTCAAGAAAGGAACTCTCGTCGCGCGCATCGATCCACGAGATTATGAAACCAATCTGCGCAATGCTGAAGGCGCGTTGGGAAAAGCTCAAGCAGAGCTTGTTTATGCGATTGCCGAACACCAGCGTTATGTCAAAGTGAAAGAAACCGATGCCGGAGCTGTCAGCGAGTCGATGGTATCGCTTAAACGCGCAGCCGAAAAGGTTGCCCGCGCCGGACTGCAATCCGCGAAAGCCGCAACTGCTGCGGCCAAGGATCAATTGGAATATACCCGTTTGAAAGCACCTTTCGATGGCGTGATCGCTCGAAAGTACGTTGATAATTACCAAGAAGTGCAAGCCAAAGAGGCGATACTTAGCTTACAGAATGTGACAAACGTGGAAGTATTAATCGACGTGCCGGAGCTGATGGTCACGCCGATCCGTAAAACCTTACCACGCTTTTATGCCGAATTCACCGCGGACCCAAACCGGCGCTTCGAGTTGCGGGTTAAGGAATTCGCGACTCAAGCCGATCCGGTTACGCAAACCTACCGCATAGTGCTAATGATGCCCGCGCCCACCGGTATCCGCATCCTTCCGGGAATGACGGTTAACGTTGCAACTGAATTTACCGAGGATGCCGTGGCAGGCGCGGAAATCCTGATTCCGGCCATCGCTGTATTTGCCGATAACGCGGGCCAATCGCACGTCTGGGTTATCGATCCGCAAACCATGAAAGCACAACGCCGCGCGGTAACAACCGGCGATTTATCCGGAAGCGACAGTATTCGGATCGTCAGCGGATTGAATGCAGACGAAACCATAGCGATTAGCGGTGTCAGCACGCTACACGAAGGCCAAACGGTTCGGGCGCTCGAATAACCGTTAGTCAACCAAAATGACAAATACGGCACGACTCTAATCGTAAATTAGATCGAGGGGACTCAAGCAAATGAATTTGGCGGAATGGAGCATACAAAAAAGAGTTATCACCTGGGTGATGATCGTGCTGATGTTGGTGGTCGGCTGGAAGTCGTACCAAGCCTTGAGCCGCTTGGAAGACCCCGAATTCACGATCAAGGAGGCGGTGATTTCGACGCCTTACCCCGGCGCTGCCGCCGCTGAAGTGGAAGAAGAGGTCACCAATGTGATCGAGAAAGCCGCGCAGGAAATGGGGCAATTGGAAAAGGTCGAATCGCATTCTTACCGCGGCCTTTCGATCGTGAAAGTCAAAATGAAAGACCAATACGATAAGTTCTCGTTGCCGCAGGTATGGGACGAACTACGCCGCAAGATCAACGACGCGCAAGGCAAATTGCCTCCCAAAGCAGGACCTTCGCTGGTCAACGACGATTTCGGCGATGTGTACGGCATTTATCTTGCGATCACCGGCGAGGGCTACAGTTACAAGGAGATGTACGAATACGCCAAATACCTGCAAAAAGAATTGCTGAAAGCGACCGATGTCAAGCGCGTCGTCCTGTACGGGGAACAAAAGGAAGCGATTTATGTGGAAATGCGCCGCGAAAAAATGGCGCAGCTCGGCATCTCTCCGCAAAACATATACAGTACTTTGCAAGCCAAAAACGTCGTGTCGAGCGCCGGCAATTTTAACCTGGGGCAGGAATTCATACCAATTAACCCCACCGGCGAATACAAATCGGAACAGGATTTCGGCGACTTGCTGATTACCTCTCGTGGGACGAAATCCCAAAGTTTGGTGTACCTGCGCGACGTGGCCGACATCAAGCGCGGCTATCGCGAACCGCCAACGACTTTTCTGCGTTTCGACGGGCAGCCCGCAATCGGCTTGGGAATTTCGACGGTGCTTGGCGGTAACGTCATCTTAATGGCCGAGTCATTGGATCAGCGCTTAAAGGAACTCGAACCGATGCGCCCGGTCGGCGTCGAAATCCACATCATTTCCCACCAGGCGCAATCGGTGACCGTGGCGCTAACCGGCTTCGTCGTGAACCTGGCTGAAGCCGTGGTTATCGTGGTCGGCGTGCTGCTGATTTTCATGGGTTTGCGTAGCGGACTGATTCTCGGCGTGGTGCTGATGGTGACTATCATGGGTACCTTTATCGTGATGCATATGCTCGATATCACTCTGGAACGCATTTCCTTGGGAGCGCTGATTATCGCACTCGGAATGCTGGTGGATTGCGCAATCGTGGTCACCGACGGCATGCGCATGCGCATGGCGCAAGGGCAAAACGGCTACGATGCGGCGCGCGACGTCGTCGGCCAGAACGCGTTGCCGATGTTGGGCGGCACTGCGGTGGCGATTATCGCTTTCGCCGCGATCGGCACTTCCGAGGATTCCACCGGCGAGTATTGCCGCACCTTGTTCTCGGTGATCCTGATTTCGCTTTCCTTCAGCTGGCTGACCTCTGTCACTTGCACGCCTCTGTTATGCAAGATGTTTCTTCCGACCGGCGCCGTTGCAACGGGCGAGGAAGTGGACCCGTATTCGGTCGGATTTTACGGAAAGTATCAGCGTTTCCTGATTTATTGCCTGCGCTTTCGTTGGATCGTTGTGGGCATTGTCGTGGCGCTGTTTATAGCGGCTCTGTTGGGCTTCGGTTTCGTCAAGAAGAGCTTTTTCCCTGACTCCACCCGTCCGCAATTCTATGTCGATCTCTGGTTCCCGGAAGGCATGGACATCAAGGAAACCGACCGGCGCGTCAAACAGGCCGAGCAACTGATCAAGAAGCACGAAGGCGTCACCCATCTGACCAGCCAATTGGGCGGCGGCCAGGTGCGGTTCCTGCTGACTTATACCCCTGAACATAATTATCCTAGCTTCGGCCAGATCCTGGTCGATGTCGACGATTACACCCGCATTGCCGCAATGGCTCCGCAGGTACAGGAAGAACTCGAAGCGCTCTACCCCGATGCCGTCGTCAACGTGCGGCTGTTCATCTTGGGACCGTCTACCGGCGGCAAGATCCAGCTGCGCATCTATGGGGCGGACGCCGAGGAACTGCGGCGTCTGGGAGGCTTAGCCGAGTCCATTCTGCTTGCGGAGCCAACCGCGAAGGCCGTGCGTAACGAGTGGCGTGACAAAACCAAGGTGCTCAGGCCGCAATTGGCGGAATCCCAGGCGCGGCGCGCCGGCATCGATCGCCCGGAGGTGTCCGAAGCGCTGGCGATGGCGTTCGAAGGCCAGAAGGTCGGGGTTTACCGCGAGCGGGATGAATTGATCCCGCTGGTGGCTCGCGCGCCGTCGGCCGAGAGCGCCGATCTGGACAGTTTGGGAGCGGTGCAGATCTGGAGCCCCGCTGCGCAAACGATGATCCCGATGGGCCAAGTAGTGTCTTCTTTTCCGCTCGAATTCGAAGACGCGCATGTATGGCGCTGGGACCGTCGCAAAATGCTGCGCATCCATGCCGATCCGCGCGAAGGATTGCCCAGCGAAGTTTTCATGAAGGTTAAAGCCAAAATCGAACAAGCCTTGGGCGTAGATGCCGACGCGGTGTATGGCAAAAGTTCCGATACTCCGATTGAAGAATTCGATGCGTCGACGCTCAAAGTCGGCGACAACGACCTGTGGCCGCTTAAGGGCAAGCCCGGCTATTACATGGCCTGGGGCGGTGAAGCCGAGGATTCCGCGCGCGCCAATTCACGTCTGGCGAGTTCGATACCGGTATTTTTCGGCTTGATGGTATTGACGGTGTTGATTCTGTTCAACTCGATCAAACAGACCCTGATCATCTGGCTGACCGTGCCGCTGGCCATCATCGGCGTCACTGCCGGGTTGCTGACTTTCCATCAGCCGTTCGGTTTCATGGCGCTGCTGGGACTAATGAGCCTTTCGGGCATGATCATCAAGGCGTCGATTGTACTGATCGACGAAATCAATGTGCAGCTCAGCCAGGGCGCGACGCCGTTCCAGGCGGTGATGCGCTCCGGAGTCAGCCGCCTGATTCCCGTTACCATGTCATCCGGCACGACCATGCTGGGCATGGTCCCTTTGTTCACGGACGCTTTTTTCATTGCAATGGCGGTGACGATCGTATTCGGCCTTGGCTTTGCGACGCTGCTGGTCTTGATCGTCGTTCCGGTGCTCTATGCCATTTTTTACAAGGTAGAAGTAGAAGAGCAAGCGCAAACCGGGCAGCGCAATCTGAGCTCGGGGCAGGGGAAATGACTATGCAAGGCAAGAAGAGTGGCGGCATGCAGTCAAATTCCGGCGCTATCCGCATCCTCCACGGCTTGGCGGGCGCGGCTGCGGTGCTGTTGGTGAACGCCGGTTGTACGGTAGGTCCGGATTATGCCAAACCGGAAGCCGCTGTAGAAAGCAAATGGATCAACCAGTCCGATTCGCGGCTCAGCCGGCGCGAGGCGAAACTGGCTGACTGGTGGAAAGTGTTCAAGGATCCGGACCTGGATCGGCTGGTTGAAGAGGCCCGGCGGCAGAATTTAACCCTGCAACTGGCGGGCGTCCGCATCTTGGAAGCACGGGCGCAACTGGGCATCGCCACCGGCTTCGAGTATCCTCAACTGCAACAACTGAACGGCGATTTAAGCTATCAGCAAATCAGCGCGCATGCGCCGAATACTACTTCGGCGATCGACCGCAATTTCGGCACTACCGGCATAGGTTTCGACGCCAGCTGGGAACTCGACCTGTGGGGCAAGTTCCGCCGCGGCGTGGAATCGAGTCTGGCAAATCTGGACGCTTCGGTTGCCGGTTACGACAACGCGCTGGTATCGCTGACCGCCGAGGTGGTGCGCACCTATGTGCTGCTTCGCACCACCGAAGCCCGCATTCAGGTTGCCCGCGACAACGTGAAAATCCAGCAACGCACCTTGGAGATTGCCGATGCGCTGTTTTCCGGAGGTTTGATTACCGAATTGGATCACCTACAGGCAAAAAGCCTGCTGAGCAACACCTTGGCGACCATCCCGCCATTGCAAGCCAGTGTGCGCCAGGCGAAAAACGCCTTGGGCGTGTTGCTCGGCCAACCGCCGGGACGGATAGACAGTTATCTGGCGCAATCTCGCCCGATACCAGACGCCCCGCCCGAGATTGCAGTCGGCGTGCCTGCCGATTTGTTAAGGCGGCGCCCCGACATCCGCCAAGCCGAACGCCAGCTTGCAACGCAGAGCGCGCTGATCGGCGTGGCCAAAGCGGATTTATATCCGCATTTTTCGCTGCTCGGTTCGATTAATCTGCGCGCCAGCGACGCTGCGCTGACCTTTGCTTCCGCAGGCGGCAGCGAACTGAGCGACTTGTTCAATGCCAAGAGCTTCCAATATTTCATCGGACCCAGCCTAAGCTGGGATATTTTCAATTACGGCCGCATTACCAATCAAGTGCGGGTCGAGGATGCCCGCTTTCAGCAATTGATTGCCGACTATCGAAGTGTCGTCCTAAACGCCGCCAAGGAAGCGGAAGACGCTACCATCAGCTTTCTCAAATCTCAGGAACAACGCAAGGACCTGCAAGACACCTATGATGCGGCCAAACGATCGACCGAACTGTCGCTGTATCAATATCAAGAGGGGCTGGTCGATTACCAGCGCGTACTGGATTCACAACGCAATCTGGTGAACTCTCAAGAATCGCTGGTGAGTGTATCCGGCGATATAACGACCAATCTGATTGCGCTCTATAAAGCCTTGGGAGGGGGCTGGGAAGCTCGAACCGAAAAGGATTTCGTTGATAAACCCATACAACAACAAATGAACGATCGGACGGATTGGGGCGATCTCCTGGAACCTCAGCAGCTTGATTTACCCGAGAAAGAAAAAAATAATTTTTGGCGACTACCGGATTGGTAATTGCATTGAGCACATGGAGCTGAAAAAGCCAAGCTCGCGTGTTGTTCCGTTAAGTAAACACGATTTTGATTCTAACGAGTCAGCGATTGGCTGAATGTTATTAAACCAGGAAATTACAGGATTTAATTATCGATTAACTTTATTAAACAGAAATGATTTAACAGAAAATAGGAGTATTCCCATGACTGAATCGTCCTTGAACAATCTCCAACCGCTCGACAAAGAATCCTTACGCAAGATAAACGACTACTGGAGAGCCTGCAATTATCTGGCCGCCGGTATGATTTATCTGCAGGACAATCCTTTACTCAGAGAACCGCTCAAACCCGAGCAGATCAAGAACCGTCTTCTTGGCCACTGGGGCGCGAGTCCGGCATTGAGTTTTACCTATATCCATCTCAACCGTCTGATTAACAACTACGATCTCAATGCGATTTTTATGGCCGGTCCAGGTCATGGCGCGCCGGGAGTTTTGGGTCCGGTGTATCTGGAGGGCACTTACTCGGAAATTTATCCGAACAAAGGCGAAGACGTAGAAGGCATGCATCAGTTCTTTAAGGAATTTTCCTTCCCCGGCGGCATCGGCAGCCACTGTACGCCGGAAACTCCGGGCTCCATTCACGAAGGCGGGGAGCTGGGTTACAGTGTGTCCCATGCCTTTGGAGCGGCATTCGATAATCCCGACCTGCTGGTGGCTGTCGTCGTCGGCGATGGCGAAGCGGAAACCGGACCTTTGGCGACTTCCTGGCATTCCAACAAATTTCTGAACCCTGTCCGCGACGGAGCGGTTCTTCCCATTCTCAATTTGAACGGTTACAAGATCAATAATCCGACTTTATTGTCGCGCATCAGCCATGAAGAGCTTGAAAACCTGTTCAAAGGCTATGGCTGGACACCTTATTTCGTCGAAGGCAGCGATCCCGAAGTCATGCATCAACGCATGGCGGCCGTCATGGAGCACTGCGTAACCGAAATACGTAAAATTCAGCAGGAGGCTCGCGCCAGCGGTGTTCCGGAGCGGCCTAGATGGCCGATGATCGTACTGCGCAGCCCGAAAGGCTGGACCGGTCCGAAAGAAGTGGACGGGCATAAAGTGGAAGGGTTTTGGCGAGCCCACCAGGTGCCTCTGGCCGGCGTGAAGGAAAATCCGGCTCATCTGAAACAACTGGAAGAGTGGCTGCGCAGCTACAAACCGGAAGAGCTGTTCGACACAAACGGACGCCTGATCCCGGAACTCAAGGAGCTTGCGCCCAAGGGCATGCGGCGCATGAGCGCTAATCTCAATGCCAATGGCGGTCTGATACGTAAGGCATTGCGTCTTCCTGATTTTCGTGATTACGGTGTTAAGGTAGAAAATCCCGGTCAAACCGAAGTTGAAAACACCAAACCGTTGGGCGTTTTTTTGCGCGATATCGTCAAACTTAATCCGACAAACTTTCGCGTGTTCGGCCCGGATGAAAACACCTCCAACAAGCTCGACGCGATCTACCAAGCCAGCAAAAAAACCTGGATGGCAGATTATTTGCCGGAGGACGCCGACGGCGGCGAATTATCTCGGGATGGGCGGGTCATGGAAATGCTTTCCGAACATACTCTGGAAGGATGGCTGGAAGCCTATCTCCTTACCGGACGCCACGGTTTTTTCTCCAGTTACGAAGCCTTCGTGCATGTGATCGATTCGATGTTCAACCAGCATGCCAAATGGCTGGATATCAGCAACGATCTTCCCTGGCGTGCGCCCGTTTCATCGCTCAATTTACTGATCACCTCAACCGTTTGGCGGCAGGATCACAACGGTTTTACCCATCAGGATCCGGGCTTTCTGGATGTGGTTGTCAATAAAAGCCCTGAAGTCACGCGCATTTATCTGCCGCCGGACGTCAATACGCTGTTGTCGGTCGCCAACCATTGCTTGCAGAGCACCGACTACTTCAACGTGATTGTTTCGGACAAGCAGAAACACCATCAATTCCTGGACATGGACGCCGCCATCGAACATTGCACCAAAGGCATCGGCATCTGGGATTGGGCGAGCAACGATCAAGGCTCGGAACCCGATGTGGTGATGGTGGGCTGCGGCGACATTTCGACGCAAGAAGCCTTGGCCGCTGTGTGCCTGTTGCGGGAGCATTTCCCGCAATTGAAAATCCGTTTTATCAATGTGATGGATCTTTATCGCCTGACGCCTGAGAGCGAACACCCGCACGGGCTCTCGGATTGGGACTTCGACAGCCTGTTCACCGCCGATAAACCGATCATATTCAACTTCCACGGTTATCCCTGGTTGATTCACCGTCTCGCCTACCGACGTACCAATCATAAAAACATACATGTGCGAGGCTACAAGGAAAAAGGCAATATCAATACACCCCTCGAATTGGCCATTCGCAACGAGGTCGACCGGTTCAGTCTGGCCATTGATGCGATCAACCGGGTTCCAGGCCTTAATGTAGCGGGCGCTCATGTCAAAGAAAAATTACGCGGCATGCAGATCGGTTGCAGTAATTATGCTTACGAACACGGCATAGACAAACCCGAGTTTGCGTCCTGGAAATGGCCCCAATAACCATCGTGCAGCGAGGACATCATCATGGCAAAAAAGAATAAGACCGCCGGAGCGGAAATCGAGGTTGGTCCTTGGTTTGGAAACAGCAATGCGTTGACGAGTGCTCCGGAAATTAAAAAATCAATTTACGATCACGTGGTTCACAGCATCGGCAAGCTTCCCTCTCTGGCTACCAAACATGATTATTACAGGGCCTTATCCCTGGCTGTGCGCGACAGATTGCAGCAGCACTGGGTTGCAACGGTACTGGCCTACTATGAGCAGGATATTAAAGTGGCCTGCTACTTGTCCGCAGAGTTCCTGATGGGCCCTCATCTCGGCAATAATTTATTGAATTTAGGCATTGAGAATGAGGCGCGACTAGCGGTAACCGAATTAGGATTTGAACTGGACAAGCTTCTGGCCACTGAGGAAGAGCCCGGTCTCGGCAACGGCGGCTTGGGCCGCCTGGCCGCCTGTTATCTGGATTCCCTGGCGACCCTTGAACGGCATGCGCTTGGTTATGGAATTCGCTATGAATTCGGCATTTTCGATCAGGAGATTCGTGACGGATGGCAATGCGAGATCACCGATAAATGGTTACGTGGCGGCAACCCTTGGGAAATCGTCAAACCCGATATCACTTTCTATGTCAATTTCGGAGGTCATACCGAACATTACCAGGATCCCGAGGGCTTTGATAGGGTTCGATGGATTCCTCATCAGGCCGTCAAAGGCATGGCTTACGATACCCCCATTCAAGGTTATCGAGTCAACACCTGTAATACCCTGCGGCTTTGGAGCGCCGAGGCCTGCGAAAGTTTCGACTTTCAGGCCTTCAACACCGGTGACTACTATGGAGCGGTGAACGATAAAGTGACCTCCGAAACGCTGACCAAGGTGCTTTATCCCAATGATGACCCCGAAATCGGCAAGAGGCTACGCCTGGCGCAACAATATTTTTTCGTTTCTTGTTCGCTGCAGGACATGTTGCGTATTCTCGATATTTTGGGGCAACCGCCGCAGCGTTTTCCGGAAAAGTTTGCTGTACAGCTTAACGATACCCATCCGTCTATTGGAGTGGCCGAACTCATGCGGCTATTGGTCGACGAACGACGGCTGTCTTGGGATGAAGCCTGGGATATTACCGGGCGCACTTTCGGCTACACCAATCACACGTTATTGCCCGAGGCGCTTGAGACCTGGCCGCTGCCTTTGTTCAGGGAAATGTTGCCGAGACATCTGGAGATTATTTATGAAATCAATGCACGGTTTCTTGCCTCGGTTCGTGAGAAGCATCCTCAGGATGACGAGCGGCTTAAACGGCTGTCATTAATCGATGAACATGGCGAAAAACGCATCCGCATGGCCCATCTCGCCAGTGTCGGAAGCCATTCCATCAACGGCGTGGCGGCGTTGCATACGGAACTGTTGAAACAAAATGTGCTTAAGGATTTTTATGAATTATGGCCGGAGCGCTTCAATAATAAAACCAACGGTGTGACGCCTCGGCGTTTCATGGTTTCGGCCAATCCGAAACTCAGCGAGCTGATAACCCGCGCAATCGGTGGCGAATGGGTTACCCGTACCGAGCAACTCAGAAAGCTCGAACCCCTCGCAGGTGACGCAGCGTTTCGTCAAGAATGGCGATCAGTCAAGCTGTCAAACAAGCAGCAACTCGCCGGCTATATCCGCAAAAGCACCGGTATCGAGCTCGACCCAAGCTGGCTGTTCGATGTTCAGGTCAAGCGTATCCATGAATACAAACGCCAGCATTTGAATATTCTTCACGTGATCACGCTGTATAACCGCCTGAAGCGGGATCCGAAGCTTGCTATCGCGCCGCGGGCATTCATTTTCGGCGGCAAGGCGGCTCCCGGCTATTTTATCGCCAAGCGCATCATCAAACTGATCAATGCGGTGGGTGAGGTGGTCAATAACGATCCGGACGTGAATAAATATTTGCGCGTCGCGTTCGTGCCCAACTTTAACGTGCAGAACGGCCAGCTTATTTACCCTGCAGCCGATCTGTCCGAGCAGATATCGATGGCGGGTAAGGAGGCTTCCGGTACCGGCAACATGAAGTTCACGTTGAACGGAGCCTTAACCATCGGCACACTCGATGGCGCCAATGTTGAAATACGTGAAGAAGTCGGCGCGGAGAATTTCTTCCTGTTCGGGCTGACCACTGAGGAAGCCGTCCGGCTTCAGCAGCAAGGCTATCGTCCTTACTCTTATGTCGAGGGCAATTCGCAACTAGCCGAGGCGATTGCGCTGATTGCATCGGGGCATTTTTCGAATGGCGATACCGAGGCATTCCGTCCTTTAGTCGACAATCTGTGCCAGCATGACCCGTTCCTTGTCTTTGCCGATTACGCCGATTATATCGCTTGTCAGGATAAAGTCGCCGGCGTCTGGGAAGACCCGGAAAACTGGACGAAGATGTCCATCCTGAATACGGCCAGAGCAGGCAAATTTTCCTCGGATCGCGCGATCCGTGAATATTGCGACGAGATTTGGAATGTTCGTCAGGTAGCTGTAATGATGCAAGACAGAACCGGCGAACCGATCATCCATCAAAATCTAAAATGATAGATGTAGATTGTTGAACACTATTTAAATTAGATTCTGATGTTACGCTGTTAGCCGAATGAATGATGTATAAGGAGTCGCTCACGCGACGGTTGATTGAATCGGGGTCTCGCCCCCGAAGGCGAGATACTTTTCTTTGCTCCGCCAAAGAAAAGTATCCAAAAGAAAGGCGGCCCGGTTGCCGCTTGCATCCTGCGCTCCTCGCTTTTGCCGAGGGTCAGCAGAAGGGGCTCCTGCCCCTCTGCTGACGTGCGGCATCCCTGCCGCACCCCTCACGGGCTGTTCTCGGCAAAAGCTCCGGTGCTCGGCGCGGCAAACGGGATTGAATTCGTGCCATTGGCAAGTTTTCATCACCATTTGATTCAAGGGCTTAAGGATATTTCGTAAGTTATGGGGCTAGGTACGACAAACGTAAGAAATACTGGATGTAGGCCGGAATAAGACCGCCCGGCGATAGCCAGGGTGGGCGTATCCGGCAATCGGAGCCGCCGGAAACGCCAGTCCTGTGCTTAACGCGCGGAAAGGCTTATTCCTGCCTACGTCGAGATATGTATAACGACGAGCGTAGGGCGTCACTTTCATTAAGTTAAGAAAAAAAGCTCCCTCTCCTGCTGGAGAGGGTTGGGGTGAGGAGAATAAAAAATAAGGCAAAAAGCTTTATTTGATCCCCTCATCCTAACCTTCTCCCTGAGGGAGAAGGGACTGTACATCCTTAACTTAATGGCAGTGGCGTAGCGCGTGGGAACGAGCGGAAGGTTAGTGACGATAGCACGGATTGAGTCCCGTATGCCGCGCCGAGCACCGGAGCTTTTGTCGAGAACAGCCCGTGAGGGGTGCGGCAGGGATGCCGCACGTCAGCAGAGGGGCAGGAGCCCCTTCTGCTGACCCTCGGCAAAAGCGAGGAGCGCAGGATGCAAGCGGCAACCGGGCCGCCTTTTCTTTGGTTACTTTCTTTTGGCGGAGCAAAAGAAAGTGACTCGCCCTCGGGTGCGAGAACCCGATTCAAATAACCGTCGCGGTAGCGACACTTTAAATATTCAAAATGCTAAAGCAATCTAAATTCGAATAACTGCGTAACATCAATAAGATTTATCGCATTAATTGGAGAAATTTAATGAACCCACAAGAGCTCTGGCAGCATTACCAAGATTGGCTTTACTTTCATAAGGACTTGGGATTTTATCTCGATATCAGCCGAATGCGCTTTAGCGAGAGTTTGGTGGAATCCTTGCAGCCAAAATTTGCGAAAGCGTTTAAAGACATGGAGGCATTAGAGCAAGGCGCAATTGCCAATCCGGATGAACATCGAATGGTCGGGCATTACTGGTTGCGTAACCCTGACATTGCGCCGTCGGAGTTGAAAAATCAGATCACGGAGAACCTTGATCGTATTGAGGACTTTGTCAAGAAGGTCCATGACGGCACAATTTATCCGCCGGAAGCTCCGAAGTTCACCGATATACTTTCTATTGGAATTGGTGGGTCAGCACTCGGCCCGGAGTTTGTAGCCGAAGCGCTGTCAGCCGATAAGCCGCCGCTCGCTATACACTTTATCGACAATACCGACCCCGCGGGGATCGATCGCATCCTCAATCGGCTGAACAACCGGCTGAACAGTACCTTGGTCATCGTCACCAGCAAATCGGGCGGTACACCCGAAACCCGCAATGCCATGATGGAAGTGAAGCACGTATACGAGCAGCAAGGCTTGAATTTTCCTGCTCATGCGGTGGCCATTACGATGTTCGGCAGTAAAATGGATGAGCAGGAGCGAATGGAAGGCTGGCTTGAAGAGTTTCCTATGTTCGATTGGGTAGGAGGGCGGACTTCGGAGATGTCCTCTGTAGGGCTGCTGTCGGCTTCGCTGCTGGGGATTGATGTCCGCGCATTGTTAGCGGGGGCGAAGGAAATGGATATTGCCACGCGCGTGCCTGAGCTCAAGCGCAACCCGGCCGCTTTGCTGGCCCTGGCCTGGTATTCTGCGGGTAACGGCAAAGGGGAGAAAGACATGGTGGTCTTGCCCTATAAAGACGCTCTGTTGCTGTTTTCCCGCTATCTGCAACAGTTAGTGATGGAGTCTCTGGGCAAACAAAAAGACCTGGACGGCAACACGGTCCATCAAGGCCTTGCGGTTTATGGGAATAAAGGATCCACGGACCAGCACGCCTTTGTTCAGCAACTGCGGGAAGGCGTGGCGAATTTTTTTGCGACTTTCATAGAAGTGCTGGAGGACAGGGCAGGCTCCTCCATTGAAGTAGAAACCGATGCCACCAGCGGCGATTTTCTTTCCGGATTTTTACAAGGCACGCGACACGCCCTTTTCGAGAATTTAAGGGAATCGATTACCGTAACGATTACTCGGGTAGATGCTCGATCGATCGGCGCCCTGATTGCCCTTTATGAGCGCGCGGTAGGATTTTATGCTTCTTTGGTTAACATCAATGCTTATCATCAGCCCGGTGTAGAAGCGGGTAAAAAAGCCGCCGAGGCATTGTTGGAACTGCAACGGAAAACTCTTTCCGTTTTGAAAAACACCGATCAGCCCATGAAATTGGCAACCTTGGCGGAAAAGGTGAATGCCGGTGATCGGATCGAAGATATTTACAAAATTGTGCGCCATTTGGCGGCTAATCGCCGTGGAGTGGATTTGCAGGGCGATCTCGCTAAGCCTGGGGAACTGACTATTAGCTTTAATAGGCCGGCAAGCGGTTGAAAAACCGTTTGTCGATTTTTCTCATTTATTGGATGCCGCCGTTGAGTCGCTGAGTTTTCTTCTTTTCAACCAAGGAGTAATAACGCAATGTCACTTAAAATCTATTTACTTCGTCACGGGGAAACGACCTACAGCCAGCGCGGCGCTTATTGCGGCGCTCTCGATGCCGAGCTCACCCCGGAAGGCATGAAAATGGCGCAATGTTTTGCCGAAGCTTATCGCTCGATACCCTGGACCGATGTCTATGTCAGCCCGATGTGTAGAGCGATAGCGACAGCACAGCCTTTATGCGACGCCTTGGGCCTGACCATGCAGATCAGGGATGGGCTCCGCGAAATCAGTTACGGGATGTGGGAAGATCAAGAGTTGGAGTACGTCAGGCAAAACTATGATAAGGACTATCTAAGCTGGCAGACCGATCCGGCTTGGAATCCTCCGACCGGCGGCGAAACGGCGATTCAAATTGCCGCCCGCGCCCTTCCAATCATTACGGAAATCGAGTCCAAGTATAAGACCGGCAATGTGCTGGTGGTATCGCATAAGGCGACCATACGCATCATTCTCTGTAGCCTGTTGGGAATAGACGTAGGCCGCTACCGGGATCGGATCAATGCACCTGCTGCTTCCGTTTCTGTTATCAAGTTTGTGACTTATGGGCCGATGCTGGAAGTTTTGGGTGACCGAAGCTATATGCCCGAGCATTTGCGCAACCGCGCCGGCACTTGACGGATCTTTTTAGCCCAACTTTATACATTCTCAATCGCAGCATTTTAGGAAATCGCTTTAATAAAGCGATTGTGTCCAGGTCAAAATTTTTATGGAGTGAATTGTAATGACTCTTTCATATAAATTGAGCAGCGGTTCGTATTTTCCGCCCGGGGCGACGGTCAGCAACGCCGGCGTCAATTTTTCAACTTTCAGTCGTCATGCGAGCGGAGCCGAGCTTTTGCTTTATGAAGCGGCCGGAAGTCTGGAGCCGTTTCAGGTCATCAGCCTCAACCACAAAACGAACCGGTCGTTTTTTTTCTGGCATGTGTTCGTCGAAGCGCTTCCGGCCGGAACCCATTATACCTGGCGCATGTTCGGACCAAACGATATGGCTTCGACCGGGCATCGCTTCAATGCCAAAAAGGAATTAATCGATCCCTGGGCCACGGCGGTCAGCGATGTTTTTTGGAATCGGCGACGTGCTTCGCATCCGGATGACGAAAGCCGGTCATCTTATCGTGCAGTTGTCGCAAAATCGGATTATATCTGGGCAGGCGAACGTCCCTGGAAACTCGGCCTGGAAGGAGCGGTCATCTATGAACTTCACGTCGGAGGATTTACGCGCCATCCTTCGGCAGGCGTCGGGCATCCCGGCACGTTTGCCGGATTGATCGATAAGATTCCTTACTTACAAGAACTTGGCATAACCCATGTCGAACTACTGCCGGTCATGGCTTTTGACGAGCAATTCGTGCCGGATAACGTGGCTGCAAAGGGATTGAAGAATTATTGGGGATACAACACGCATAGCTTTCTCAGTCCGCATCCCGGCTATTGCGTAAACCCTGAGCTCGGATCGAGTGCGCATGAATTTAAGGATATGGTGAAAGCCCTGCACAATGCCGGCATCGGCGTTATTTTAGATGTGGTTTTCAATCATACCGCGGAAGGCGGTCACAATGGTCCGACGATAAACTTCAAGGGTTTCATTAACGAAATTTTTTATCATCTCGATCCGCATAACCGGAGCTATTATCGTGATTACACCGGCTGCGGCAACACTGTGAATTGTAATCATCCTTTGGTCACGCAGTTCATTGTGCATTGCCTGGAGTATTGGGTTAAAGAGATGCATGTCGATGGTTTTCGCTTCGATCTTGCCAGCGTCTTTACGCGCGGCGAAGACGGCACGCCTCAAGCCAATCCGTCACTGCCTTGGCGCATCGAGTTTTCTAATGCGCTATATAAGGTGCCGATGATAGCGGAAGCATGGGATGCTTCCGGCCTTTATGATGTAGGATCGTTTCCCGGCTTACGCTGGGCGGAATGGAACGGCCGCTACCGGGATGTAATCCGGCGTTTTGTTCGAGGCGATCCGGGATTGGTCGGCGCAGTAGCATCATGCATTTCCGGCAGTAGCGATCTTTATGCGGACGAGGACCGATTGCCGCTCCATAGCGTCAATTTCATCAGCTGTCATGACGGCTTCACCCTTTACGATTTGGTTAGCTACAACGGTAAACACAACGAAGCTAACGGCGAAGACAATCGTGACGGCAGCGATAACAATTTATCCTGGAATTGCGGCGCTGAAGGCGAGACCGATAATACTGAAGTTTTAGCCCTGAGGCGGCGGCAAGCCAAGAACCTGATCAGCATCCTGTTATTAAGCCAAGGGGTTCCGATGCTTCTTTCCGGCGATGAGGTGTTGCATAGTCAAATGGGCAACAATAATGGCTGGTGCCAGGATAATGAGCTGTCGTGGTTCGATTGGAATCTTGTCGAAAAAAATCGGGATATGCTGCGTTTCGTGAAGGAACTGATTGCGTTAAGGCGCAGGCACCCGAATCTGAACCGACGCGAATTTTTGAACGGAGAACAGGTTTCCAGCCGCGGCCTTCCCGATATCGCTTGGCATGGCTACCGGCTTGACGAGCCGTTATGGTTCGATTATAGCGCCCAATATCTGGCTTACACGTTGGCCGGACTGGCCGATGATGAGGAAGACTTGCATGTCGTGTTAAATATGTCTGAGCGGACGGTGGAAGCTTTCTTACCCGAAATCCCCGGACGCATTTGGCACTTGGCGCTGAATACTTCAGGCACTGGGCAGGATGACATCATGTCACGCAATCAGCAGAAGGCTCTTGAAAGTTTGCCTTTTCAAATATCCGGGC
The DNA here is from genome assembly GCA_036561025.1 of Methylobacter sp. Taxonomy (GTDB): domain Bacteria; phylum Pseudomonadota; class Gammaproteobacteria; order Methylococcales; family Methylomonadaceae; genus Methylobacter_A. The sequence goes on from DATBQB010000050.1 coordinate 17,728, forward strand.
GCACGGTCGCCGTCTTTGAGGCTCGCGGGTAACCCAACCATGACCAATGCGGCAATCAAAGATTACGTTCCTAAAGTACTGGTCATCAATTGCGGCAGTTCCTCGATCAAATACGGACTGTTCGCAATGGAGCCTGGGCATCTGCTGGCCAGCGGGCTGCTCGAGCGAATCGGTGAACGGGTAAGCCTGATCCGGCACCGTGCAGAAAATGCTCAAGGCGAACTGGTCGAGCACAAGCAAGAAATCGAAGCCGGCGACCATCGTGTGGCTTTCGTCCATATTGCTGCGATTTTACGCGGCGCATTTGGATTTGAAGCCGGGAAGGGGCCGGATGCGATTGGTCATCGCGTGGTTCATGGCGGGGAGGCTTTTTCGGCATCGGTAGCGATCGATCGGACGGTCATCGATGCGATTCGAAATCTGATCCCGTTGGCGCCGCTGCATAATCCGGCCAATCTGACCGGCATTGAAGCCTGCCGGGAAATTTTTCCGTCGGTGCCGCAAGTGGCCGTTTTCGATACCGCTTTTCATCAGACCATGCCGCCTCGCGCTTTTCGCTACGCCGTCCCGGAAACCTGGTATAGCCGCCATGGCATACGCCGTTACGGGTTTCACGGCAGTTCCCATCGTTATGTTGCGAGCCGGGCGGCCGGCTATTTGCAGCGCCCGGTCGAAGAACTTAAATTGATTACCTTGCATCTCGGCAATGGCGCCAGCGCCGCGGCGATACAACACGGGCGCAGTATCGATACCTCGATGGGCTTCACCCCTTTGGAAGGTTTGGTCATGGGGACCCGGTGCGGAGATTTGGACGCAGCAATACCGCTGCATCTGGAAAACGTTCTGGGGCAGGGTGCCGGCGAGCTTCAGGATACCCTGAACCGGGATTCGGGATTGAAGGGGCTATGCGGCAGCAACGACTTGCGCGAAGTGCTGGCAGGCGAGCAAGCCAGCGACGAACGCGCCCGTTTGGCACTGGATGTTTACTGCTACCGTATCCGAAAATATATCGGCGCTTATTTTGTCGCACTGGATGGTCTGGACGCACTGATTTTCACCGGCGGCGTCGGTGAGAATGCGTCTTTGATCCGGAGCCGGGTCTGTAAGGATCTTGAAAAACTCGGCATTGCTATCGATTCTGAAGCCAATGACAGAAGACTTGAAGAAATCAGCGAGATAGGGCGTAGCGGTCACTCCGTTCGGGTTCTGGCCGTGCGCACCAACGAAGAGTTGCAGATTGCGCGCGAAACGCTTTCGGTCTTAACCGGATAGCCATCGTATCGCGCTAAGTAGTCATGTGAAAATTATTTGAAAGCAAGATATTGTGAATACTGGGAAACGTAGGCATAAAATTCCGGATAACTTTTACATCATTACTTAATTCTGGGCAATCGCGCTATGTTGGTATGACGCGGAGAACTCCCTCTCCCTAAGGAAGCGCTGAACAAATCGAGTTCCAGCCACAATTGCCAGACAAGCCGTTTTTTTTGCAAAACGCATCACTTGGTTCCCCCAATAAATGACATTTTTAACCGTTTTTCCCGATTTTCTTTCTGAATCTGCCATTTT
>DATBQB010000051.1:0-15482 GCA_036561025.1 Methylobacter sp.
CTTTTGCATGCCATCCATGGCATGCTGAAAGCTAAAAAAGAATTTGACGGGACTCGTTTTTACACGTTTCCTGTTAAAGCAAATTCATAAGATTTTATGATTTTTTGCAATTTTGGGCTTGTGGTTTAAGAGAGTATCTACCGGGCTGCGTGCGCCTTGATTCCTTATCCTATCTTCATTGGCAAAAAGCCGCAACAGGCAGTAACAAACGATCCGGTTTACCCGAAAGTTCAATAAATCCGAAATGTCGATAGAATGCAGCTGCTGAAACCATTTCAACTGAAATGTTGGGCAACGAAAAAGCAGCGCCTAACTCGATTTTGTTAATCGATGATGTTTTATCCCCAACATCATCCTGTTTCAATATAGAATGAATTTCCGGCTTGACCTTCTATCGCCGGATGCCAAAATTAAGCTTAATTATTTTAGTGACTACCTAATTTAAAACGGGTTTATGCAATGAAAAATATCGCTATAAGGGTCTTAGTTCTGAGTTTATGTATGAATACCGCGTTCGCGATGAGATGCGGACATAACCTGGTTATTGAAGGCTATTATAAAGACCAGGTAATTGCTCTATGCGGCCAGCCGGAGTCAATTGAAGCTCACACTGAAGTAGTGAGTAGGACGATACATTTCCCATTCAGAACCCTTGATCTGCAACACTATGAAGAGATCCAGGTAGAAGAGTGGATATACAATCCCGGCCCTTTCCGTTTCAAGCAATACCTTCGTTTTGAAAATGGCGTATTAGTAGAAATTAAAAGTTTGGGGCGCGGATATTAAAGCGATTGCTGCTGTTATCCATGAGATGTGGAAAACAGGCATTGTATGCTTGACCCGCAATAGTCATCGTCCGCTTTTCCAAATAGAAAGCAGTAACCAGATCCCTCCTATGGTGGCAAAAGAATATCCCAGAAACCCGAATGCCGGTAAGCCGAATATTTTCGGCCCGCCTTCTACCGTCATAATAATGGAAGAGCCGATAATAAGCGCGGCTGTCACTATGCCCATGGTTAAGCGGCTAATCGCAATATCGATATGATTAACATACTGACCAAGGCGCCTGACGTTAATATCAACCTGAAAGGCGCCCTTCCTCGATGCCCGTAACAGTTTACGCAGGTCTTTAGGCAAGCTCGATAAAAGATCGGTAACACTGATCAGGTTACGCCAGCCCCGATGAGCGATAGCTTCCGGCCTGTAGCGCTCCATCATGATTTTCCGCACATACGGAGCGGTAAAAACCAGGGTATTGAATTCCGGATTAAGATGTCTGCCCAGACCATCCATAGTGATATAGGCTTTGATTAATAAAGCAAGATCGGCAGGCAATATCAATTTATGATCTCTTAATATTGCCATCAGATCGCTCATCATGGCGGCAAGACTTAAATCCTTTAACGCCAGAGAGCTGTATTGATCAACGAAAGCTTCAATATCAATTGTCAGCACTTGCTCATCGGTATAAATGTTGTCCGACCAGTCTTCAAGTATCTCGGCTACTTGAGTGGGCAGGTGATTGGTCATGCCGTACAATAAGCTGACAACCTGCTCCCTGCGATCTTCAGTTAAACGGCCTACCATGCCGAAATCGATAAATGCCAGTTTATTATCCGGCAAATAAAACACATTGCCGGCATGCGGGTCGGCATGAAAAAAACCGTCTTCCATAATCATTTTCATGACCGCCCCGGTGCCGCGATCAGCCAGCAATTTTCTATCGAGCCCGGCTTCGTCCACCGCAGCAACGTCCCTGCCCTGAATACCTTGAATATATTCTTGTACATTGAGTCTTTCGCCGGTCCATTGCCAATATACTTTAGGAATCTTGATGTTGGGATCATCGGCCAAATTGGCGGCTACCCGTTCTGCATTTCTGCATTCAGCGGCAAGATCGAGTTCCCGGTTCAATGATTGGTTAAACTGACGGAGAACTTCTTTCGGATGAAATCGGCGAATCTCCGACGATTCGGATTGCGCAATGTCGACAATACGGGTCAAAAGGCGTAAATCGGCATCAATAATCTTGCGCAGGCCGGGTCTGCGAATTTTTAAAACAACCGGCGATCCGTCCTTGAGTACGGCTTTATGAACCTGGGCAATTGAAGCCGCTGCAAGAGGTTGTGTTTCGACTTCTAAAAAAAACCCATCAATATTACCGCCAAGATCTTCTTCAAGCTGGGGTAGCAACTCTTCAAAAGGCATAGGAGGGACCTGATCCTGAAGCTTTTCAAATTCGGCAATATATTGAGGGGAGAATAAATCAACGCGTGTCGCAAGGATTTGTCCCAATTTAATAAAAGTAGGCCCCAACTCTTCCAATACGTGACGTATGCGTTGCGGGGTGTCGAGCTTGACATAGTCGTCCACATGCTGCCAATGCAGCACTCTGCCTGCGCGTTCCAATGCCTTGCCCACACCCAAACCGCGAACAAAGCTGCCGAATCCATAGCGTATTAAAACGGTTGCAATATCATGAACCCTGCCCATATCCCTGGTTGCATTTAACATTTCCCATAACATTATATCTACTGAACTTTATTTTTTGCCATGAGATGGCTGTAGACTTTCGGCGATGCCTAATAAAATACCGCTGCCTATTTTTGCTAACGTTGAAGCCGTAGCAGCCGCACTGGATATAACGATGTCCGTACTTACCTTCGGCAGGTCTGCGAGCGCGTCCAGGGCGATGAAAGCTTGTTTGCCGACTGCCGTACCGCTTTTATGCGTATGAGCGATAAAATCATTAACAATATCGGCAGTAACCTGAGTGCTGCCTTTGGCGACTTTCTCCAGCGTATCGATAAACAATCGCTCCATGCCCCGTATGTCTTTAATCGCGTCATTAAAATCATGCTGAGAAGTGACTTTGGAAGCCGCCTCTTGGATAGCCAGTGTCGATGCTTCTGTCGCAATCGCCAACGCATCATCCAATGCTGTGGCGGCATGCTTAAAAGTCTCTTTGGCGTGCTCATCCTGACCGGCTATGCCCTCATGAATACCTTGACCGACTGCTTCGGTAACATTCTTGATATTTTCCATATCCAACTGCCCTTTTGTCAGCGCTTTTAGGACGATCTCCTTAACTTGCAGGTGAACATCGGATCCCGATTTAACCGCTTCCCGGACTTCATCTTTAACGTCTTGTTGTTGCTCTATTTCGGTCATAGTCGTTCTCCTGTTCAGAATAAAAAAACTTTTCTCAATCGATTTAAAAAATAAAGTACGTCGTATGTAATAGCCCCTTTTATCGTTTAATCCGGCTAATTGAATCAAACAAAATCCGTATCAAGTACTATGCGATAACGCGCTTTACCCGTAGCCAAATGCTCAAGAGCATCGTTTACTTTGCTCATCGGAAAATGTTCGACTTGTGGAGCAATATTATGCCGTGCAGCAAAGTCAAGCATCGTTGAAATTGCCGAAGGACCTCCAGTCGGCGACCCCGATACACTCTTTTGCCCAAAAATCAGGTCAAGGGCAGAAATCGGCATTGGCTCAAGAACTGCGCCTACAACATGCAGTCGCCCATTGGGTTTCAGTGTCTTCAACATCGCAGCCCAATCCAATGGCGCGTTAACCGTAACGATCAACATATCCAACGAATTTGCGATTTGCTGCATAGCCATACTGTCGCGACTCGATACGACGTGATGAGCGCCGAACCCTCTGGCTTCATCAGCCTTGGACGGGTTAGAGGTGAAGGCCGTCACTTCACAGCCCCAGGCGTTGGCAAATTTGAGACCCATATGACCCAGGCCGCCGATACCGACGATGCCGACGCGGTCAGTTGGTTTGACGTCGAACATCAACAGTGGCGAAAAAACGGTGATGCCGCCGCATAATAACGGGCCTGCGCTGGTAATATCGAGTGCGTCAGGCAATGGGATTGTCCAGACCCAATGCGCTCTAACCCTATCCGCAAAACCGCCCTGATGCCCGACTATCGTCGGCACGGCTTCAGCACAGAGATTGTTATTCCCTGTCATGCATTCGTGACAGTGCATGCAACTGCCGGCATTCCACCCTACCCCGACCTTTTGCCCGACCCGCAAGCCTTTGACATAATCGCCTACAGCGATGATGCGTCCGACCGCCTCATGCCCCAAAATAACCGGATATTGAGACAATCCCCATTCGTTATTGATGATCGAGAGATCAGAGTGGCAAAGGCCGCAATATTGGACGGCAATTTCAACCTCTTCAGGACCGAGTGGGCCTGCATTGTAGGTAAAAGGTTCGAGTTTCTGCTTAGGGCCGCGCGCAGCCCATCCACGAATTTCATTCATTGTGATTCCCCTTTTTTTGGTACTAAAAGTTGGCAGGTCAATATCGGCTCATTTCTTACCACGATGGTTCAACTTTATGTGCGGGCGCTGCTCAATCATTACAAACTCGTCGCCTGAGAATGCGGCCCACCCGGATATATTTATCCATATTTTTATCCTCAAGATTATGTGGCGTCAGAGCTACTTAAGGTATCTGCTTCATAATTGAGGCTGATGCACTTTTTCCTGGCCGAAGCAGGTGCATACAAAAAATCGTTATAGGGTAAATTTTCTTTATCAGCCTTACCTAATTTATCTTTTTCTATTATCCAGCGTCGCTGGAAGTAATCTAAAAAAAGATCCGGCATGTTCCATTTTTCCGATTCAAAAAAGAATCGACTATCAAAATTGAGTTCAGACTGCCAATGCAAATAAGGCATTCTTCCTACCGGTTCGGACAGGTAAAAGCTGTTATAAATTTCCATGATTTTTTTTTGCTTACGAAGAATAATAAACAACGGTATATTCGGCAGACTGTCGTATACAAAAACGCCCAACGTCCCACTATCCCTTTCATAAATACGTCCTGCTATATCTTCTAGCGATGTTAAAAACAACCGGTTATATTGTCTGAATTCATCAACGCTGAAACCTATTGTTTCTCTCCCGCAAAGTTCCGAAATAGGGCAATCCTTCAAAATAAGCATCCTGACATGAACGCCTTTTTTAATGGCCAGTTCAAATTCCCTGCAATGATGTTTATAGCGTGGATCAAAGGTAATTAGCCAATAAACGTAATCGCCCGGATACAGGCTGTGCATGATTTCGGAAAAGTCCAATTCTTTCTCGGTTATTCCTAAAAATCCTCGTTTTTTAGCATTGATCACCGTCCCATCGATATACTTTGTCAACACGTTATGAAATATCTTCTCGGTTTCTTTGCGTTCTTCGGTAGCGATTATCCAATGATGAAAAAATCCCACTGAAATGACTACCGATGTGAACAAGCCGAATTCAGCGATTATCTTTAACAGCCATACATATTCTTTATCGCCAAGATCGGTTGCCAAGACGCCAAAAATTTTGTAAACGGTAAATCCTCCGAAAATAAGAACCAGTGCAAAAAGCCATTTCAGGATATTAATATTCGATGACATATTCTATTGCCCCTACCCATTTAATTGGGCCTATAGATGATTTTATGTACCTTCTTTCCATGATGAGAGGTAAGTCTGCTGTTCCGGGCTTAAACTATCAATATTCAAGCGCATCGCCGCCAGTTTCATCACAGCGACTTGTTGATCAATATCGGTAGGCACCGGGTAAACAGCGTTTTCAAGATCAGCGCCATGCTGCCACAAGTAGGCAATGCTCAAGGCTTGATTGGCAAAACTCATATCCATGACAGTGGCTGGATGACCTTCCGCTGCAGCCAGGTTAACCAACCGTCCTCCAGCCAGCAGCCTGACGTTTCGCCCGTTTTTAAGCTGATAAGCCTCAACGCCGGTCCGCGGGCGATGTTTTTTTATAGCCAGCTTTTCCAGCGCCGGGATATTGATTTCAACATTAAAATGGCCGGAATTGGCGATCACGCAATCGTCTTTGATGACTTCAAAATGCGCTTGATCCAACACATGCTTGTTGCCGGTTGCGGTAACAATAAAATCCGAACAGGCCGCAGCATCAAGCATAGGCATAACCCGAAAGCCGTCCATCGCCGCTTCCAGCGCTCTCAGCGGATCGACTTCGGTAATAATGACTTGCGCACCATGACCTTTGGCCCGCATGGCAATGCCGCGGCCGCACCAGCCGTAGCCTGCAATCGTAAAAATCTTTCCGGCCAGCAGTATATTGGTTGAACGAATAATCCCGTCCAGTGTGCTTTGACCTGTGCCGTAGCAGTTATCGAACAGGTGCTTGGTCATCGCATCGTTAACCGCAATCACCGGAAACTTCAGCGCATGATCGGCCGCCATCGCACGCAGACGAATGACGCCGGTAGTGGTTTCTTCGGTTCCGCCTATAACCTCAGCCAACAATTCGCTACGGTTTTTGTGCAATTCACTAACCAGATCGGCGCCGTCATCCAGAGTTAGTTGAGGCTTGTGGTCCAACGCTTGAGCTATATGCCGGTAATAAGCACTGCCGTCTTCGCCGCAAATGGCAAAAGTAGGAATATGATAATGCTGCACCAACACGGCAGCGACATCATCCTGGGTGCTGAGGGGATTGCTGGCGCATAGAACGATCTCCGCCCCCCCGGCTTTCAGGGTGCGAGCCAAATTGGCGGTCTCTGTGGTGATATGCAGGCAGCCACTGATCCGCGCTCCCGCCAAGGGCCGTTCTTTGACAAAGCGATCATGGATAGCGCTCAGCACGGGCATTTCGGTCAGCGCCCACTCGACACGCTCGCGTCCCTGAATGGCCAGCGATAAGTCTTTTATCTCAAAGCGGTTATTGATCATGAACATCACCTAAGTCTTTTGTTTCCGTTTCGTGCCCACTGCTAAGCGGTACAAAACTGACGCCAAGAATATTACGGGACTCAATTTCGCCATTGGCATCTTTTTCTATAACTATTAATTCCTGATAGCTATAAGCCACACCTACCGGTATGACCAAGCGAGCGCCTGCACCCAGTTGATCAATCAGGGCTTCGGGAATATAAGCTGCGGCCGCGGTAACTATGATGCCGTCAAAAGGCGCATGTTCCGGCCAGCCTAAATGGCCGTCGCCGGTGCGGACCGTTACATTGGTGTAGCCCATTTTTTTAAGTTGGCGACGGGCTTTGGTTGACAGCTCTTCTATTATTTCCAGCGAATAAACCTGTTTAACCAGTTTAGAAAGGATAGCCGTCTGATAGCCGGAACCGGTGCCGATTTCCAGGATGGTATCGGTAGGCTTGGGATTCAATAAGTCGGTCATCAACGCAACAATGTAAGGCTGGGAAATGGTCTGTCCCAAGCCGATTGGAGCCGGACCGTTAGCGTAGGCAAGGAAGCGAAAATCCGCAGGTAAAAACTTATGTCGCGGCACCTCTTTTATAGCCGCCATAACTCTGTCACTCAATGCGTCTTTACCGATCAGATGACGGGTCAGCTTAACTTCCATTTCAATGTCATTCAGCATGCGTTGCAGACCGTTCATTAATTATGCTCCGGGGATATTTTACTTGCTGGGGAATGCTCTATAGTAATCGGCCTCATGCACGGTATGGCTGGCTTTCTCCAGCGATATAAAAAATTATTTCAACATAACCTTTTGAGAGTTTCAATTGGGGACATTACTGATAGCTTTGAGAAAAAAGCCGTAGCAAAATTACAACTCAATGGGGTGAAATAATGAAAGCCATGGTATTGAAAGCACTCTGCAACCTTAAAGAAAACCAGGTACCGCTGGAACTTATGGAACTGCCCGTTCCGGTTCCCCGCGAGCAGGAAATTCTGCTGAAAGTTTCAGCTTGCGGAGTTTGCCATACAGAACTGGATGAAATTGAAGGACGCGCCCCGCCGCCGCGATTTCCGATAATTCCGGGGCATCAAGCGGTCGGCCGGGTCGAAGCCGTCGGCCTCCAGGTAAGTACTGCTAAAGTAGGTGACAGAATGGGCGTGGCCTGGATTTTCTCCGCTTGCGGCGCATGTAAATTCTGCCTGGCAGGCAATGAAAATCTGTGCCCAACTTTTGCCGCGACCGGCCGTGACGCCAACGGTGGCTATGCCCAATATATGACTGTTGCAGAAAGTTTCGCTTATGCAATTCCGGAGATATTTTCCGATCTACAGGTCGCTCCATTGCTGTGCGCCGGTGCAATCGGCTACCGGTCGTTACGCTTGACAGGTCTAAACGACGGCCAGCGATTGGGGCTAACCGGCTTTGGCGCGTCGGCGCATCTGGTGTTAAAAATGGCGCAGCACCGCTATCCGAATAGCGAAGTTTATGTTTTTGCCCGAAGCGCCAAAGAAAGAGCATTTGCCGAAGAGCTCGGCGCGGCATGGACAGGAGACACTACCGAACGATCACCCCATAAACTGGACAGCATCATCGATACTACCCCGGCATGGAAGCCTGTCGTTGAAGCGCTGGCGAATCTTGAATCCGGCGGCAGGCTGGTGATTAATGCGATCCGCAAGGAAATCGACAATCGCAGCTTGCTGGGACTGGATTATCCGATACACCTTTGGCAGGAAAAAGAGCTAAAGAGCGTAGCCAACATTACCCGGCGCGATGTAAAGGAGTTTTTAGGTTTGGCGGCTGAAATGAATCTTCAGCCGGAGATTCAGGTATTTGCGTTGGAACAGGCAAATGAGGCGTTGATTGAACTGTACACCGGAAAGATTCGCGGAGCCAAGGTGTTGAAAATTGGTTAATTTTAAAAGCCGCAGTAATTCATGAACGGCACGAAAAAACGTAGAATCTAATGTTTCTCGACTTACGGTTTAATCCCAAGTCATTTCCATTCCCTTGAAGTCACACTCGTTCCCACGCGCGGCGCTCATCGTTATACACAAGTATCTGCGGGATGTCGTCATTAGGCAGACCTTCCAGGTTTTTAAAACCTGGAAGGTCTAACTGGCGACGTTCGAAACAGGCGGGAGATTTCGAACGGATCAACAGGCCCCCTCCGGCTTGGTTCGAAAGGGACCCGCCCAGCTGGATAACGATTTCCGAGATAACGGCTTTGAGGCAGCGTTGTGTATAAGCGAGGCGCGAGAACGAGCGAATGGCTGTGCAATACAAACATACTGATTCTTTGGCGCCTTTCGTGTTTTTTCGTGGACAAAACACTAAGCAATCAACAGAAAAACGCCCCAGGCAAGGAAAGCGACGCCTACTGTTTGGCAAATAAACTTTGATTGCAGAGGCATGGATTTCTCCGATATAACCAGCAAGGTTATCAAAGCCATTCCCAGCAGGTTCATCACGCCCACGACAAACATGATCAACATTTGTGCCCAGCAACAGCCTACACAATATGCCCCATGCTTCATCCCCATGTTAAATGCGCCTGCTGCGCCATCCTGCCATTCATTTAATAAAAAGCCCATCGGGGTTTTGCAATGAACTAAACAGGAGTTTTTTATCGGCATAAACTGGTAAAAGCCTGCCAAAAATAAAATCCCGGCAGCTGAAATTGCATTTTCGTTATTCATCATTGGCGATAACCAAGCCAGTGTATGCATTTGCCATTGCAACAGGGTTAGCGTACTACTGAATAACAGCCATACTCCCAGATAGGCCGAAATGAACAGGTAAGTTAATTTATCGGGCGCTTTGTTTTGCCGTCGACAAACCCTGGCAAACGCCAGAATCATCGGAACCGCGGAAGGCAGCATCATTGCCGCCATCATGGCCGCCCACATAAAATAAACCAAAGCAAAATCTGTAAAGCCCCATGCCAACGGCTCGGAGGGAGGCATCCACATACTCGACATCGGTTGGGATGACATTTGATGATGTTGGTAAAACAGATAGCCCCAGGCAGTAAAAACCACTGCCAGCACAGCGGCTAAAATAAGGCTCTTTGATTTAAACAAGGCCATTACGGCCGGTAAACAAATTCTGAGAAATAACCGTTACGCTCAGAAAACTGCCAGTTTTTATCGTAGTCTTGATATTGATAATTTTTCGATTCGGCGACAATCGAAGGATGACTTGGCGCCACACACAGCGGCGGATTGCTTATCGTAGCTTGCCCGCCTGCTATGCCCCGAATGCTTTCAATATCGGCCTGCGCTATACCGGGAATAGTCACACACCGGCTATCGCCCTGCTCTTGATAATCGATTTTTACTTTTTTCACGCCCGAAACTTTACTGACAAAACTCATTAAAATAGCCGGATGTCCGCCTTGTTGTCCGCTAAAGATTTGTACAATTGCATCGAACTGAGCCTCATCGGCCCGCTCGTCAACGTATAATGCCGCTTGCCAGTTACCGTCTTTCATGTGTCCCGGCGAGTAACACGCCAGCGCAACATTCAAGTCATCAAGTGATTGATCGTCCAGATGACCTTGTTCAATATGCCAAGCAACTAGCAGCTTACAATCGCCTTCTGTCGGCGGTTGTAGCCAAACACAAGGACAGGCAGTTTCACAGTTACAGGTCTCAAAATAACTGCCCTGCAAGGTCCAGTTTTTAGTTTCCGGCATCATGCTACCCTCCTAAAACGGTTCTTTAAACGGCCTCAAGTCCAGTTCATGCGTCCAAGCGCTGGGATGTTGTTTGTGAATGGCCCAATAAGTTTCAGCGATGGCCTCCAGCTGTAACAATCCATCTTGGCCTTTGGCTTTAACATATTCAGAAAATTGATTTTTTGCCCGCTCACCGTCAATCACGCCATCAATAATGGTATGCACCACATGTATGCCGTGCGGTGAAAACTCTCTTGCCATGCCTTGCGCCAATGCCCTTAATCCGGCTTTAGCGGAAGCAAATGCGGTAAACGGGGGTTTTGCTCTTAATGACGCTGTCGCTCCGGTAAAAAACAGCGTCCCCTTTTGTTTGTCCTTCATCGCATTAACCGCTTCCTTGCCGAAGAAAAAAGCGCCCAGGCAATTCTGCTTCCATAGTTCGTAATAGGTTTTTGTATCTGTCTCCAGCAAAGGCGATGCAATATTGCTATCCACATTGTAGGCGGCAATATCAACGCTATAACCCTCCTGTAGCGCCATTCTAAACAACTGGGCGACATCGCGCTCAATCGTTGCATCGGCAACCGCTATGCTGACTGAGCCGCCTTTTTGCCTGATTTTTTCCGCAATCTTTTGAAGTTTATATTCGCTTCGCCCGGCGATAAAAACATGCAAACCTTTTTCTGCAAAAAGAATGGCTAATGAGGCACCCAAGCCTCGTTCCGGCCCAACCCCTATAACGATGGCTGAACATTTTTTATCCATGGTTAGTTTCCTGAATTTAGCTTCATGAAATATGGGATTAGCTGGGTTTAAAAAGTTAAAGGCTAAAGGCTAAAGGCTAAAGGCTAAAGGCTAAAAATTGAAAAAACCTTAAACTTAAATGCAAGCTTTTTTCGCCTTTCGCCCTTCGCTTTTAGCCTTCCTCAATTACTTTCTGCCGAATATCAGCGAGAAATTATTGGCAGGCATATCGATCTGCTCTTTTAATTCCAAGCCGTGATTTTCCGCAGCCTTTTTCAGGTCGGCGATGTCTTTTAAACCCCATTCCGAAACGCCTGCAGAACTCAATGTTTCATGAAACTCTTTATTGGAATCGGTAGTGAAAGTACCTTCCACCTGGAACGGACCGTAAATCAGCAAAAAACCGTTTTCATCCAGCAAATGTGAAGCGCATTTCATCATGCCGTCAGCAATCGAAATGGGCGCCACCTGAAAAATATTGATACAAAAAATGGCAGCAAATGAATGCGGCTTGCCTGCATTAAACCAAGTTTCAGGCCTAGTTAAATCCAGATGAGCGGGATCGGCAATATTATCGTTCTTGTGATCGATGGACAGTTTTTTGATGTTATCGAAAACATCTTGATCCTTATCGGAAGGATGAAAATGCAAATGCTCGAAATGCGGTGCAAAGTAGTTAATATGCATGCCGCTGCCGCTGGCGAGTTCCAAAACATTTCCCGGATCTTTAGGCAGTTTCTCTTTTAAAACGCCGAGTAGCGGTTCGCGGTTGCGGTTTCCGGCCCAGGCAACGTACTCGCTTAATGGATGCGGATCTAAAGGTGGTTTATCTTGACTCATTTTTTAACTCCTCGTTGTTGATTACAGTTCAATAGCACAAGCAAGTGCCGTGCCAATATTTTTTGACAAATTTTACCTTAAATTACAATAGCTTGATTTTTAGCTTTACCAAATCAATGAAGCTGTGCTTCAATTAAGGAAAATTTACTTCACAAAATATTATGAACAACAACTCTCTTTCCGATTTAACACCTGTTTTTTTCCTGCAAACTTTCATCCTTGAGCTGATGCACGCCAGCGAACAGCAGGGACAAAAGCATTGCGAGCAATTGATCGAACACATCGCCAAGACTGCCGGGTGTTTTTTTGAAGAAACCTATCGGGAAGAAACCCATAACGGCGAACTGCTCGACAAAGAAAGCTATACCGAACTGATCCTAGGCCTTAAAAACAATATCGGCGGTAAATTCTCACTGGTCTCCAGCAATCAGGACGGCATTACCGTTACCAACAGCAATTGTCCTTTTGGCGACCGGGTCACCAACTTTCCTGAATTGTGCAGAATGACCTCCAGTGTCTTCGGCGGCATCGCAGCCAGGAATTTCGGCTATGCCAAAGTCGAAATCAAACAAAGCGTTGCGCGCCACGACGGCAAATGTGAAGTTTGCGTATACACCAACCCGAACGCGGCAAAAGACCGTCCCGGCATGGAATACACCGACACCACCCCCGTTAAAGAAATGCAGGATATAAACGAGCTGCACTCGCGCATAGAACAAAGCATGCAGCAAATCTGGCGAAAACAAAGCAAGCAGCCAGCCCAAAAGCACCAGCCGCCGGCGATTATTGCCAAATCGCCGACCATGCAGAAAATATTACAAGCCATAGAAGTGGTCGCTCCGACTCAGGCAACAGTGCTAATTCAAGGACAAACCGGCGTCGGCAAGGAATTGATTGCACGCGCCATACATGCGATGAGCGACCGTAGCGACAAGCCTTTTATTCCGATTAACTGCGGCGCGATTCCGGAAAGCCTGATTGAGAGTGCGCTGTTCGGGCATGAAAAAGGCGCGTTCACCGGCGCCATCGAAGTACACCAAGGCTATTTTGAACGAGCCGAAGGCGGAACCTTGTTCCTGGATGAAGTCGATACCCTGTCCCCTGCCGCGCAAACCCGCTTGCTTCGCGTTCTGCAAGAAGGCGAACTGGAACGAGTCGGCGGCAAACAAACCCTGTCGGTTGACTTGAGAATAATCTCCGCAACCAATAACAATCTGGAAGAACTGGTTAGCCAGGACCTATTCCGCAATGACCTGTATTACCGCATCAACGTCGTTCGATTAAGCATTCCGCCGCTGGCCGAACGCCCGGAAGACTTGCCTTACCTTGTACAATTGATCGTTCAGCGCTTGAGCAAGAAATACAATAAAGCGGTTGAATCGGTCAGCCGCGAAGTCATGCAGAAAATTCGGGCTTATCCGTGGCCGGGCAATGTTCGCGAACTGGAAAACATCCTGGAACGCAGTATTTTATTTGCGACCGGCAAAGAAATGACCGAGCTGGATTTGCCGCTTCCGGTTAACACAAAAAATCTTGAACAATGGAAAGACATCAAAGAAAAGGCTCTTGCCAAGGTTGAACAGGCATTCCTTGAAAATGCTTTAAAACAGCATCAGGGGGATGTCAAAAAAGCGGCGGAAGATATGGAAATTACCTCGCGGGCCGTCTATACCAAGCTTAAAAAGTATGGGATTAATTTAGCGGATTATCGTAGAGCTTAACCGGCTAGTGCGGTAGGATGGGTACGACTGCACGGATGCAGGAGGTAGACAGAAAACCGCTCCATGCGTTTTCTGCATTGACCTCCAGGGAGGGAGGAAATGCCGCAAGATTGCCTGGAGCAATCGCGGCCGCCACATCCCTGTAGTTTAGCAACTCAGGAGCAGTTGCCGACGACTGCAAGGATGCAGGAGCAATTGCCGAGAACGCAGTAAAACCCATCGCAATCGCAACGAGCGCTGATGGGTTTCGTTATCACTTTATCCATCCTACCGCACTGAATGCCTAAGTGAGGCTATTGTAAACAAATATTTAACATCCTCAACGATAAGACTGGGCTTCGCGGCGCAAATCATCAAGCTGCCGTTCGTGGTAGTAAAGATCATCGCGAAGATGGTGGTATCTGCGATCCATGTCCCGCAGATCGGAACGAATCCGCTCGCGTTCCTTATCGCTTAATTTTTTGTTGTGCAAACTGCTTTCTTTGCTGGAAGTTTCTTGATCAAGCCTGTCCAGTTCAGCGCGGTGTTCGTAAATGGCAAATGCAGCTGAATGATAGCGTCCGAATAAGCCATCTATGGATGGCGGGCAGACATGCTGGTACCGATGCCCACTTAATCCTACGCTGAAGGCATTATCAATTCGGCAGTAATCGCGCAATCCTTGTTCGCGACCGGAAAAATACGCCTCATTGTTTATTGCAATGCGATATTCATAACAGGCTTTTACGTGATCCGACAGTCGGCTACTGGTTTCACCGGCGAGTCCATCACGAACACCCAGGCCAAACCAATCGCCACGACGACAGTCTTCCTCGCTCAAGGTTGCGCAACCTGATAGAAAAATCACACAAAGAAACCCTGTTAAATAATGCAATTGACGTCTCCCTTCATCGGTTTTCATGGTTCTCGACAACGGGTTGCTCAGGTTGCAAAACAGATTTCAGTTTTTTCCAATCGTCGGCACTGGTTTTTCTAGCTAAAAAAGACAAATTCATTCAATAAAAAAAGTAGAATAGTAATTTCCAGCTGGAAAGTGTAGACGATCTTTTACGGTGAAGCCGGTAAATTTGCCACGCTAATTTGCAGTATCAGGCTTCGAATCCGATCTCGGAGGAGGATAGGCCGGATTCGTCCCCAAAGAGCAAAGACAAACAGGAAGGATCCGGCCTATCGGTCTGATTCGCTGAATACGCATCCAATAGAGGCTCAATATGTCGTACCGATCTAGGCGTGGTATAGACGAGATAGCAAGTTCCATCATCAGACCAGCATCCAAACATCGCCATGCCCTTGGGCCCGTTTCTAGCAACATAGGCAGCCCGGAATACGCCCAAGAGCAAGCCAACTTCACCGGATTCGTATTCCTGGCGCGAGAGTGTGATGCGATACCAACTCATGCTTTTTGCCATCTCATGCCTGCTGTCATTAAAATCCCAAAAATTTATCTGCATAGCGCCGGCATGCTGCGTCAAGCGCAGCGGCTTGATCTATTTTTTCGGCGTAGCGGCCCAAGAATCTTAACATCTGACTGCTATTCGAACCAAACAAGCCATCTTGACGATTACCGGTAACGACCAAATTGGGCCGGGTGTCGTCTTTCAATCTGTGATGACTTACCTGAATTGAATGTGGCAGCTATACTTTAAACGGTCAGGTTTTCGGTTTTTTCAGAAAACAGTTGGAATTTCAGGGTCATCAAAGTTTGCATATTCGCTTTGAAACGAGTACCCAGTTCGGCGATACAGGTATCGATGCTGTTTCTGAAAGCGTCGAACT
>DATBQB010000052.1:0-182693 GCA_036561025.1 Methylobacter sp.
AGTTCGACGCTTTCAGAAACAGCATCGATACCTGTATCGCCGAACTGGGTACTCGTTTCAAAGCGAATATGCAAACTTTGATGACCCTGAAATTCCAACTGTTTTCTGAAAAAACCGAAAACCTGACCGTTTAAAGTATAAAGGTAGTTACATACAACTCATCTTTTGGAAAAAATTAATGCATCCCAAGATAATTGGGCTCATTTGAAATTGAAGGATATTGTATGATCTTTTTGCTTGGGGATGGCGCACACTGTTTGCATAACAAAAATCCATTATTTATAAGACTTTCTTATCCGATTTCTTTCCGAACCTGCTATTACGGCAAACAGCCTAATGCACCAAGAAATTCTACCCGTCGCTCTAAAACCCAAGGACAAGGAGACACAGCACGTTATCATGACGAAGAAATTGACGCAATTTTCGTCTGGAACTGTCCGTTAGCTAAAACAAACCAAAAATCTATACTAAAATATTCAATACCGCCTCGCGGCAAGGTTTTGTCCAGAAAAATCCTGAGGCGATAAAACGCTTTCTCCGTGTCTTGATCAAATCGGAGGATTTTATAACGAAAAATCCAAACGAAGCGCAAAACATCATGTCTACAGCAATAAAAACAGACAATAAACTCATCCTAGACGTCTGGAACACTTTCAACTTTCAGATTGTGTTCGACCCAACACTCCTGAACACGATGGGGAATGAAACACGCTTGACGCAGGAAAATAATAAACTAGTTAGAGACAGCCATACCCGACTACTTAAGTTTCATTCATCTAAGCAGTCAAGCCGAAGATTAGGATGATCCGGTAAACAAATGCGCATCACTACCCGGCTAAGGATCACTTCAACCGTTACGATATCTGCTCTCATCGTCCTGGTGCCCGCTCTCATCTGGTCATTCGTCGAGTTCAAGAACGCAAAAAGCGACTACGCTCTTGCCTGCAAGATCCGAGATAATGCTTTCGAACGCACCTCATTCAGAGATCAGTATTTCCTCTATCACGAAGATCGTACGCGAGCGCTGTGGGACAAAAACAAAGAGACAGCCAACAACCTGTTGCGCCAAGCCAATGTTCAATTTCACGACAAAGATAAACTGCAAGCCCTGGAACGACTGAGTAGGAACATTGAAGACAGTGCAACTATTTTCCACCGCATCGTCAGCAGCATTGAGACACTGAAAGTAGCCGACGACAACAACCGTCACGTTTATGAAGAACTCAACAAAAGGCTTTCCAGCCAACTACTGTTGAAGACCGACACAATCCGTGACAGCGTATCCATTTTGCAGGATACAAGCGCGGGGCGTGTTGACCAGACCTACAAAAACCTGTCCATCATTATCGGTTTTTTTACAATCATACTGATATTCAACGCCATCCTGGCCTCAACGCAACTTGCCGAATTGATCCGCAAGCGTCTGACGCCGTTGCATGATGGCGCAAAAACTGTTGCCGACGGTGATCTGGATTACAGGATACAGTGTGACGGTGCTGATGAGTTTGCCGAACTCGCCCTGTCCATCAATGCCATGACAGACAAGCTTGAACTGGAAATCCTCGCGCACAAACAGATTGAACAGGCGCTGGAAGAGGCGCTGAATCGCCTCCATAAAATCGCCAGCCGGGTGCCTGGAGTTGTCTACCAATATCGATTGCACCCTGATGGTAGTTCCTGTTTTCCTTTCGCCAGTGAAGTCATTCGGGATATATTCAGGGTCAACCCGGAGGAAGTCCGCGAGGATGCATCCAAAGTTTTTGCCATTCTTCATCCAGACGATTACGACGGTATCGTCGACTCCATCCATAAATCGGCACGAGATTTGACCCCGTGGTGCCATGAATTTCGAGTTAAGTTTGATGATGGCATGGTGCGCTGGCTGTTAGGCAACTCGCTACCACAGCGAGAAACGGACGGCTCTACACTTTGGCACGGCTTTATTACCGATATCACCGAACGAAATCAAATGGAGAAAAAACTGCGCGACAGTGACGCTCTTAATGTCAGCATACTTAACTCACTAACCTCGCACATCGCCGTACTGAATTCAGAAGGTGTAATCGTTTCCATCAACAAGGCATGGCGGCGGTTTGCCAAAGAAAATGGTTTACCGAAATCCAGCCATTCTATGCTTGGGTTTAATTATCTGGACATCTGTAAAAAGGCCTTTAACCAACCTTTTGGTGATGAGGAAAACGCTGCTTATACCGGCATTTTGACAGTGCTGTCGGGTAAGAAGAACTCGTTTCATATGGAATACCCATGTAATTTGCCCAACCAACAATACTGGTTCCACATGAATGTAGTGCCATTGCAGGGCTCACGCCGCGGGGTTGTAGTCAGTCATGAAAACATAACCGAACGCAAGCGAGCACAAGAAATTATCGCCAATCTGAATGAAAAACTGGAAGAAAAAATTCACAAACAAAACAAAGCCCTGACTCGAACCAACTTGAGTTTAATGAAAAAAGTTGAAGAGCTCCGTCGCTCTAGATACCAATTACTGGAACGAGAAGCCAAACTCAACTCTATTTTTAATGCATCAGTGGAAGGCATTATCACTATTGACATGTCCGACATCATTGTGTCCGCTAATGCCGCCGTAGAAACTATTTTTGGCTATAAACCTGAAGAGCTGATTGGTTGCAACATCAATAAACTCATGCAGTCATCGCCAAGAGAAATGCATTATTGCAATGAGTCCCCTACAGCACAGCCTGAAGGCCAAATCAAAGAAACTGAAGGCATTCACAAAAATGGCTATTCTGTGCCTCTGGATATGTCCATAGCGGAATACCCGATAGAAAAAATAAGTTATTTTACCTGTATCGTACGCGATGTAAGTTTGCGTAAACACCGGGAACAGCAAGACAAAGAGCATCTGGACGAACTCGCCCATGTCACTCGTCTTGGACTTATGGGGGAAATGGCTTCCGGCATTGCTCATGAAATAAATCAACCCCTGGCTGCGATTTCCACCTATACGCAAGTCAGTTTAAACATCATTAACACTGAAAACCTTGATCTGGCAAGGCTTTGCGATATTTTATACAAAACTCAGCAACAGGCTTTAAGAGCAGGACAGATAATTCATCGTATGAGGGAGTTTATCAAATCTCATGCGCCACATCGTTCGATTATCAACATTAATACCCTGATTCATAATGCTGTCAGCCTGTGTGTTGCTGACCTAAAGCAAGACAACATAATGCTAATATTTGAACTGGAAAACAATCTGCCGTCTATCTATGTCGATCAGGTACAAATTGAACAAGTTATCATAAATCTGATTCGAAACAGCATTGACGCCTTAAAGAACTCGTCTGAAGCACTAGAACGTCAAATAACTATTCATAGTCAATTAACGGCTGACAATGGCATTCAGGTCAGGGTAAAAGACAATGGAATGGGAATTAATGAAAACCAACAGCAAAAAATATTGACGCCTTTTTATACCACCAAGTCAGACGGCATGGGCATGGGCCTATCCATCAGCCGCTCACTTATCGAAGCCCATGAAGGTACTTTTTATTTCAATAGCGAGCCTAAAAAAGGTACCACTTTTTATTTCACTTTACCCATACAAAGAGAATCCGGTAAGCGTTAAAGGGGGTTAGTGTTACCCAAGTATCCGATGCTAGCGTTTCTCAAATTACAATTAACATAAATTTCCTTATTTAACGTCAATTCAGAAAAGCCCGGATTGCGGCTATCCCTTGGCCTCCGTTTTGCCGAGCTGTAATCAAACTGGATTCATCCATGCCACCCAGGGCGTAAACAGGCAAGTTGACTTTGGCCACCAAACAAGCAAATTGCTCCCAGCCCAGCGATGTAGCGTGCGGATGGGTCTGGGTTGTTAGCACCGGAGCTAGCACGACAAAATCCACGCCTATTTTTTGGGCATGTTGCAATTGCTCAAGATTGTGGCATGACGCAGCGAGCCACTTGCTGTTTTTAGGGCGCGCAGTCAAGGCCTGCCCTGAGCAAGGCCGAAGGGCCATTAAATCGTGGCTGGTCAGGTGGATGCCGTCTACTTCATTCGAGTATTCAACGGCGGAATTCATCAACAGCTCCGCTTGTTGCTGTTTGCATAATGGGTAGGCCTGTTCGACAAACTTTGCCACGGCGGCGGCTGGTAAAGTCTTCAATCTGGCTTGGATCAGCTTGACGCCTCTGTTCAATATTTTTTGCAGGTTCGGCAACAATAAAGTTTCATCCGCGTCATCCAGAATAGCGTAATAAGGCGGCAATCGGGCGGCGGTAATAATGGGCTGATTAGCAGCAGGGAATGCGTAGTCTTCCAGTTCGGCAGGGGCTACCCATTTAAACGGCTGGCCCTCGCAGCTTTTAGCCTCGCCTGAAAACTGTTCGACCGAAAAAACATTTAGCTGCACAACCAAATCGGGATACTGATGGTTAACGGTAATCAGCGGGGTTACCGCCGTCACAGTGATATTAAGTTCTTCCTTGAGTTCGCGAGCCAGCGCAAATTCTGCGGTTTCGGATGGTTCGATCTTTCCGCCGGGGAATTCCCATAGGCCACCTTGATGTAAATTGGCATGGCGCAAGGAAATCAGGACTTTTCCTTCCGGGTTTTTTATTACGCCTACGGCGACTTGAAGAGGATTCATTTGTTAGTGGACGCTGGAGCGTCTAAAACTGCATTCTCACGCCGGAGCGTGGGAACGATAAGTTTTCGCCTAAGTCCTATATTCCGCATTGATTTTCACATACTCATAAGACAAGTCGCAGGTTAACACTTCCTGTATCGCTACGCCGCGACCCAGCTTGACGGTCACAGTGATCTCTTCCTGATTCATCACCTTTTGTCCGACCTCCTCGGTGTAGTCGTCGGCTCTGCCACCGTTTCTGACAATGCAGACATCGTCCAGATACAACTGCACATTTTCCAGAGCCATGTTTTCGACTCCGGCACGACCGACTGCCGCCAATATCCGTCCCCAGTTTGGGTCGCTGGCAAAAAAAGCGGTTTTCACCAGCGGCGAATGAGCGATGGTTTTACCGACCCGCACCGCTTCTTCATCGGTCAACGCCTGCTCGACCACGATGCGCATTAACTTGGTTGCGCCCTCCCCGTCCCTGACGATGGCTTCCGCCAGTTGCTTGCAAACGGTCATCACAGCATCGGCAAAAATCTTATAATTTTCGCTGTCCTGCTTAATTTCAGGTGCTAATGAGCAACCGCTGGCCATCAATACGCAGGCATCATTGGTCGAGGTATCGCCATCGACAGTGATACGGTTGAATGATTGTTCAACGGCCAGCGCCAGACAGTTCTGCAAAAGAGTTTGGTCGATCTTCGCATCGGTAGCGATAAAGCCCAGCATAGTCGCCATATTGGGCTGAATCATTCCAGCGCCTTTGGAAATGCCGTTGATGGTGATGGTTTGTCCGTCAATAACAATGACCTTGGATACGCCTTTGGCAAAGGTGTCGGTGGTCATGATCGCCTGAGACGCCTTATCCCAGTTGGCAGTATGCAGGTTGTTTACGGCTTCCCGCAAGGCGGCTTTGATTTTGTTGACAGGCAGCGGTTGGCCTATGACGCCAGTCGAAAAAGGCAGCACCTGAATTGCAGCACCGCCGACCACTTCGGTAAGATCGGCACAGGTCGCCAAAGCATCTGTCATGCCCTGCTCGCCGGTTCCGGCATTGGCATTGCCGGAGTTAATCAGCAACCAGCGCGGCGCATGAGCCAGATTCGCTTTTGCCACGTGTATGGGCGCCGCGCAAAAAGCGTTCTGGGTAAATACCGCCGCACAGGTTGAATGCTCGGCCATTTGTATCACAAGAATATCGTCCCTGACGGTTTGCTTGATGCCTGCATTCGCTGTACCCAGCATTATTCCCGATACTTCGTGCATGGTTGGAAAACTGCACTGTCCTACTGCCATAAGTTAAGCCTCTTTTGATTTTGATTTACCACGAAGACACGAAGAGCACGAAGAAATAAAACTTCGTGCTCTTCGTGTCTTCGTGGTGATTTTTTTCTTAAAACATGCGTCAGACTTTAAAAAACACAAACACATTATCGATCTTTTTAACTTCTACACACATCAGCTTGCATTGTTTTTTTATTGCCTGTAATTGCTCCGGCTGCTGGCTGGTCGCAAAAGGCAAAATTACTTCCACTTCAATTTGTCCGTCCAGATAGTGGATTCTGAAATCTTCTATAGCCGACTTAAAGTTCGCCAGATACCGATCCAACAGGCGCTGTACTTCCCCGCGAGACAATGGCCGGGATTGTTCTTGCAAACTTTCGTCATCTTCAGGATCGACATGCACCAGCACGTCCATCACATCGTCAAAACGCCTGATCAAATCGTCCCTGACTATGTCGCCAATCATGTGCCCTTCCGAAACGGTAATACGGGGATCGACGACGATATGCGCATCAATTAGCGCATCCTCGCCCATTTGCCGGGTGCGTAATAAATGGATGCCTTCAACGCCGTCAATCGCATGAATGGCCGCCCTGATTTCGGCGACCAACGCGGGCGGCAATGAGGTATCGACCAGTTCCTTAATACTTTCAAACACCAGGTTCAAACCGATTTTTGCCACCATTAACGCAACCACGATGGCAGCTAGCGCATCGGCTAGCGGATAGCCCAGCATCACCGCGCCTATGCCGAATAAAACCACCAACGATGAGATCGCATCACTGCGCTGATGCCAGGCATTGGCCAGCAGTAATTTGGACCGAGTCGTTTTGGCGATCCGCTTGGTGTATTGGTATAGCCATTCGTTAATTAGAATGGAAAGCGTTGCAACGCCCAACGACAACATGTTGGGCACAGGCAGATGTTCAGGATCAGCCATGCGCTCCATGACCGACCAAATAATAGCGCCGCCGATTGCGATTAAGCTAACTCCCAAAATGACCGTGGCTATGGTTTCAAAACGGCGGTGACCATAGGGATGATCATGGTCTGCTTTACGGCTGCCTAATTTAACCGCAATAATCACCAGCAGATCGCTGAGCAGATCCGATAACGAATGAATGCCGTCGGCAATCAGAGCCGCTGACTGCCCAAGGATGCCGAAACCGATTTTAATCAGCGTCTGGAGAACATTAATCGCCGCGCCAACATAGCTGGCCCTGGCTTTTAGTTTATCCATTTTTACGGCATCTGAAACTTCAGCCATTATTCACCTGCTGCCTATATAAATCCTCGTTCCCACGCGTTGCGTGGGAACGAGACAGCCCCGGATAACGACTAAAACCTCAGTCATTACGACGCGCCCACTTCCAGAATAATAATGTACTCATGATCGCCCGAAATAGTTTCCAGCACTTTATGTCCATTGATCCGGCACCAAGCCGGAATATCCTGCATCACTCCGGGATCAGTACAGATAACCTCCAACTGATCGCCCGCTTTAAGCTGTTTAACTTTATCCTGAGTGCGAATAACCGGCAATGGACACAACAGCCGACGAGCATTTAGAGTTTCTCTATTCATATATACCATTCCTGTGGGATTTCATCCGCAGCAAACGGCTTGACCCGAATAATCCGTTCAGAACCGTCTTTATCAGCAATAGTCACATCGACTTGTTCGGCATTACGTCCCTGGCCGTAGCGAGCGGTAATCCGTGCCGCAAGAAATAAATCTTCAGCAGAAGGCGAACCGTCCACCAGCACCAAAGGTCCGGCATGGCTGGAGCAATACAGGGTCATAAATTCTTTTTTGTAGCCTTGCATAAACCGGCCTTCGCCTTCTTCCCTGGCGACGATGATTTTAAAATTTTGCCCCGGCCTGATGTGTCTTCCGACCTTCAGCAGCATCACATCATCCAGATCATATTGCTTCTCGCCATCGCGCGCTTTCCATAGATCGACCAGTTTTGCCGAATAGCTGGCGTCTGTAAGAAAACAGCATCCGCCCGCAGGCTGGGCATATTCATCGAAGCCGAATTGTTTGGCCATCGCCATCTGCGGCTTACGTGAACGCCCGCTAAAATCGTGCAGCTTTTCCCTGTCGACCCAACCTTCACGTTCCGGCAAGGTTGCAGGCAAATTTTTGGCGCATAAAGGCCGCAATAACAAATCATCGGCGCCTGATTCTTTGGATATTATCGGCATCGTCGCTTTGCGTTGCGACATCGGCCGTTGACCGATCACTTCACCAGTAATAATAAAGTCGAAATCGTTCTCGGCCAGCCATTGCTTGGCTTTATTGACCATGAAAATCTTGCAATCGAGGCAAGGATTCATGTGCGCGCCGTAGCCGTGTTTCGGGTTGATCAGGACGTCTTTGTATTCCTCGATGACATCGACGATATGCAGCTTCATACCCAGCTGTTCAGCAACCCATAAGGAGTTGTTGCGTTTAGGTTTGGCCTTGTCATTGGCCCTGATGGCATGGGTGTGGCCTTCCACGCAAAAACCGGTAAAAAAGTTAATGCCTTCGACATGAACGCCCTGCTCCATGATGGTTTTCGCCGCCAGCATGGAATCCAGCCCGCCGGAGATTAACGCCACTGCTTTTCTTTGTTTACTCATATTACTCAAAAATTGGGAAAATCAGGCCATTATACCGGCTTATTACCCATTTTTGTTTTCAATCAACAGCTGAAAAAGTTGGAAGAGGCTAACTGAAACATTTCAATCTGGCTCTCAAGATCAAAAGAAAGGACACCGTCCGGTTAACGATCGTGTCGACAAACTGGATTTTATCGTTTCTACGCTGAAACGCTGGAACTATAAAACTGCTAACTGCTAGCCCCAATTGCCTTTACGATATCGTAAAGAATTGCAACACAAAGTGGGAGAACACCTAAGACAAATACATTAATAACCCATATCCTACGCTGTTTCTCTACTTGCTCATGCTCGGGACCTATCTGGATTTCAACCGAAGGCCACAGCGACAACAACTTCCTTATTAACTCGTATCCAGGTCCCCAACCAGCTAAGTAGTAGAAAAAATACTTAAGCGCGTAGTTTCCGATTGGAAAGCTAGCAATATATCTAAAAACCTGAGAAGCAATCCCTTCAGGCTCTTGTGGAGGATGAATTTGCGCTGAAAGCAATACTTTAGACAAAAGCCAAAGGATTATAGCTCCGATACCTAATGATGCTATCACTAACAGAAAGCCATTCCATCGTTTAAAAAAAGTATTTTGTGGAGGTATTGCTGTAATAATTTGCTCAAATTGTGAGATTGTTCCATTTACCCATTTTGAATCGGTTCCAGAAACTTTTATGGAGTTTCTTCCCCAATAACCGTCATGAGAAATTGAAACCGAAATTCGCTTATTCCCATTTTTTTCCATGTATGACATCTCAATTTGCTTGACCCTCCGACGGTTAACAGAAGAGTCATCGGAAAAGATTGAAGGATCAGCACTCTGAAATTCACTACCGTCAAATGTTTCAGCTGCGTACTTAACCTCAAGCCAGTTCTTATCATCCTTGTCTGCCGCCGCAACCTCAGAAGCAATGAGTGCAGCAATTGCACGCACATCCTTTAAGGAGACAATCTTATCCTTAATTGAAATGACCCGTGATTCCTTAATTTCTGACATTAGTATCTCTGTTAATTCGGGTTATGAAACGATATGAATTAGTCTCAGCTGTCGTAGTAAAAAAGATTATCAACCGTTTGTTTTTGTTCGTATGGATAAAGGTCAACCATACGAACAACAAGCTGCGCGAGAACTACCCCATCGCCTCAACAATCGCATTGCCCATTTCAATGGTCCCACATTTCGATTGCGGATTAAGATCGGGCGTAACAAACTTGCCTTCATTAACCACTTTTTCAACCGCCGTTTTTATTTTAGCTGCCGCTTCGTGCTCGCCTAGATGATCCAGCATCATGACGCCCGCCATGATCACAGCGGTAGGGTTAGCCAGATTTTGCCCGGTGATATCAGGCGCGCTGCCGTGCACGGCTTCAAACAATGCTGCATCGTTACCGATATTCGCACCGGGAATCAAACCCAGTCCACCCACCAAACCTGCGGTTAAATCCGACAATATGTCGCCGAACATGTTGGTGCAAACGATCACATCAAACTGCGACGGATCCATCACCATGTGCATGCAGGCTGCATCAATAATTTTTTCGTCAAACTGAATATCGGGATAACGCGCTGCTGTTTCCCTCGCCACATCCAAAAACAGTCCTTGAGTGAATTTTAAAATATTGGCTTTATGACAAACGGTTACTTTTTTACGGTTATTGTCCTGTGCGTATTTAAAGGCATAGTCGATCACGCGTTGCGAACCGTTTCGAGTGACTACGGCCAAGCTTTCCGCGATGTCTTTTTTAGGTGTTAAATAATGCTCAAGCCCCGCATAGAGACCTTCGGTATTTTCCCTGACAATAACAATATCGACATCGTCATAACGGGTTTTTACGCCTGCCCAGCTTTTGGCAGGACGGACATTGGCATACAGCTCATATTTTTGCCGCAACGCCACATTAATACTTCTGAACCCGGAACCACCGACAACAGTTGTTAACGGGCCTTTAAATGCCAGACGGGTTTTGTCTATTGACGCCATGGTTTCATCCGGCAACGGAGTACCGAATTTTTCAAAAGCGGCCAAACCGGCATGCGCTTCTTCCCACTGAATTTTTACGCCGGATGCGTCAATAACTTTGACAGCCTCATCCATTATCGATGGGCCGATACCATCGCCTTTTATCAACGTAACTGCGTGCATTCATTTCTCCAGAAGTTAAAAAAACGGACTATTATAGCGCTTTGGGCAGGTTTTTAGCCAGTTGCAGGGGGTATAAGCTTTGCCCTACAGTAAATGTCTTTAATGCCGAAGCTACCAGAGAACAAAATTTTTCCAGGCGACTTGTATTAAACAGAAGAAAAACCATCTGTTAGACTCTTTAAAAGCCCTGTGCCGCCGCAATCACTGCCTGCCCTAACGCCAAACCGCCGTCATTCATTGGATAACGCTGCGGCGACAGAACGGTTTTACCTTGTCGCTGCAATTGCTGTGTCACTCCTTCCAGCAGCAATCGATTCTGAAATACGCCTCCGCTGAGCACTATGCAGTCGACTCCGGTTTGACGGCTAAGTTCGCCTAGCAATTGGACTGTTGCGTCAACCAAGCTATGATGGATGCGAGCGGCAATACGGGCTTTATCGACACCATGCTTAAGATTGGCCAGCACGGCTTGCCATAGCCCTTGCCAACTTAATATCGACAAATTTCCGCGAAGATTAATGGACCAAGCCTGTGGGTAGGATTGCTCACTGGCAAACTGCGGCGTTGCCAGGATTTCCAGCGCAATTACCGCCTGGCCTTCATAATGAACCTGCTCGCCATACAAGCCCAGTACAGCCGCAAAAGCATCGAACCAGCGACCGCAGGAGGTACTGGGCGGCGAATTGATATTTTTGGAGATCATCGTCGCCAGCATGGCGAGCGGTTTGCTCGCCAATAACTTCATGATGTCCAGTTCGCCATACTCTTGTTGCAGCGTCGACCAATCGAAATAATGCAACAACTGCGCATAAGTGTTGCGCCAAGGTTCGCGCATGGCCTGAGTGCCGCCGGGCAACGCAACGCTCTGGAAGTGGCCGAGTCGGGTATACCCCCTATAATCGCCCAACAGAAATTCACCGCCCCATAATGTGCCGTCGTCACCCATGCCTAAGCCGTCGAAAATGGCGGCCAATACCGGCGGGGCATTTAACGCAACGTCGTGCTCGGCAAGGCAAGCGGCCAAATGAGCGTGATGATGCTGCACCGGCACTAAAACCGCCGCTTCGGTTTCGGCCAGCGTTTGCCCATATTGTGTCGATAAATAGCCGGGATGATTATCGATAGCGATCTGCTTGGGCTTAAAGCCGTAAAGATTCTTGTACAGATCGATAGCGTTGCGATAATCGCGCTGAACGGCGGCATTTTCCAAATCGCCGATATGTTGGGCAACGACAGCCTGGCCTTTTTTCAATAAGCAAAAACTGTTTTTAAGTTCCGCGCCCATCGCAAGGACATTGTCGGCTTGTTCAAAACCTTGCGGCAACATCAGCGCCTCCGGACTGTAACCGCGCGCCCGGCGCAGCAAGCGCATTTTACCTGCCATTAACCTCACCACCGAATCGTCAAGCCGGTTGACAATGGCCCGGTCATGCAGCAACAGATAATCGGCAATATCGGCCAGCTTTTCCCGTGCCTCATCGTTGTCCGTGCATTGCGGTTCGTCGCTGATATTGCCGGAAGTCAGCACGATAGGTGCATCCAAATTCTGCAATAACAACGTATGCAGCGGTGTATAAGGCAGCATGAAACCGAGTTTGTCATCATTCGGCGCGACACATGGCGCAACCGTTTCGCCATGTGTTGCCAGCAGCACTATCGGCGCGGCTTTGTCGTGCAAAGCGCGAATTTCTTCATCACTCAACTTGGCGTATCTGGCAATCGTGCTTACGTCGGCCATTAACGCAAACGGTTTGGCATAGCGATGTTTGCGCTCGCGCAGTCGGTTAACGACAGTATCATCAACTGCGTTGCAGGCCAGATGAAAACCGCCCAGGCCTTTGATAGCGACTATGTAGCCTTGCCGGATCAATTCAGCAGCATGTGTTAGCGGGTCGGAATAATCCGGTCGCTGACCGTGTCGGTCTTCCAACCAAACCTTCGGGCCGCAGTCCGGGCAACAATTAGCCTGAGCGTGGAAGCGACGGTCGGCGGGATTCTCGTATTCCTGTCGGCATTGCAGACACATTGCAAACTCCGCCATGCTGGTATGAAATCGATCGTAAGGCACACGCCGGATAATCGATAGGCGCGGTCCGCAGTGCGTGCAATTGGTGAATGGATAGCGATAACGGCGATCGTCGGGATCGGCAATTTCAGCAAGGCAATCGGGGCAAGTCGCGGCATCGGCAGCGATAGGTGTCTCTATGCCATTATGTCGGCTGGCTACGATACGAAATTCGTCGCTTTGCGGCAGTTCGTCGAGCGATTGCACTTCCAGACTATCGAGCCGGGCCAGCGGCGGCAGTTGCAGCGGTATCTGTTGGATAAAATCCTCAAGGTCTTCGCTACTGCCGAAAGCACGAATCATCACTCCCAGTCCGTCGTTCCAGACTTCCCCTATCAACCGGTGTTGCTTCGCGAGACGCCAGATCGTCGGCCTGAAGCCTACGCCCTGCACAATACCGCGAGCCCGAATCGCCTTGCCGGGCATTAACAGATGCGCGGCAACTGTTCGCCCACCGGCCAGTCGACGATGCGCCGACCGCCGAAAGCCGTGATCATTTGCACGAATCTGTGGTCATCGGTAATTACTTCGCCAATGATCGCAGCGTCGAGACCCAGCGGATGTTGCTGCATGACTGCTAACAGGGATTCGGCGGCAGTTGCAGCACAAATACACACCAGCTTGCCTTCGTTCGCGACATATAACGGATCCAGACCGAGAATTTCGCAGGCGGCTTTAACTTCGGCTTTTATTGGAATATGTCTCTCGTCGATAACCATGCCGACGCCAGATTGCTGCGCCAGTTCGTTCAACGCCGTTGCCAAGCCGCCTCGGGTCGGGTCGCGCAAACAATGGATGTCGGTCGGTGCAGCGGTGACCAAAGCGGCAACCAAAGAATTCAACGCGGCGGAATCGGAAACAATCGTGGTGTCGAATTGCAGATTCTCCCGTCCGGCCATAATCGCAACGCCGTGGTCGCCGATTGAGCCGCTGATTAAAATCGCACAACCCGGTTGCGCTCGGTCGCCGGAAATATTGACGCCTTCCGGCACAACGCCGACGCCGGTAGTGGTAATGAACACGCCATCACCCTTGCCGCGCTCCACTACTTTAGTATCACCGGTGACGATAGGCGTACCGGCACGTTTAGCGGCGGCCGCCATACTGATGACGATTTTTTCCAGATCGGCCAGCGGAAAACCTTCTTCCAGAATAAAGCCCGCTGCCAGATAAAGCGGCTGCGCGCCCGACATCGAAACATCATTGACGGTGCCGTGCACCGCCAACGAGCCGATGTCGCCGCCCGGAAAAAACAACGGCGAGATGACGTGCCCATCAGTGCTGATAACCAGCCGTCCTGCCGGTACAGTAAATAGGGCTTGATCGTTGCGCTGCCGCAGCAACTCGTTGTCGAAATGTTTGACGAACAGCTCGTCGATGAGCTGAGCCATCGCCCGACCACCGCCGCCATGGCTTAGATCGACTTTGCCGGTTGATAGATTTAAGGTTGATGTATAGGGCTTGAGCACTGGATGGATTCTCTTCTTATTACGGTGTAACGTAAATGTATCACTGTCATAACAGTTTTGAATCAGATTTTACAAAGAATATCCTTTCACCATGAGGGATCGGTTTTTCTTAATAACCTCGCCACGGTTTTTGGCTCGGTAAGACTGAAAAGCACTCACTTTTACCGGCATAACAAAAAATTTACCCATCTACGCAGGCATCGGTGCGCTATCTCGACAACAGTTAAATATTCAACATTCCAAAATATCTTTGGGCAGAATAATGAACCTTGTCGAATTTCACTGAACAATAAAAAACCCGCTAAGCCTTGTGACTTGCAGGTTTTTTTAACTTCTTTGAATTCACTAATGGAGGTGCGGGCTCTATCACAAAAAACTCTGTAAGCACCGTAAATGCTATATTCTTTGTTTTTTAATTACTAATGTTACTGACAAAGTTACTGCATAAAGTCGGCGTGACTCTGTTTAAATTCATTTTCGATCACCCGCAACAGTTGCCGATCATACCCACAAAAAAGCCGTTAATCCTCATTACTTTTATGTTATTGAGTGCAGCACTTACCCCGGAAATATATCCAAGTGGTTATAACGCTATGCCAATCCCGTAAATTCTAAAAAATATCAAGAAACCCTGTTGCTTCAGCTTAAAAGCGTCTCCGATCTTGCCCACCCCTCCCTGATTTCATACCAACACGCCATTTTTTTGTGCAACAGTGATTATTACGCGCATAATAATAAAATACACTTCATATTAAAATGGAAAAAACATGATCATTTTCAGGATGCTAGTCTTTGCATTTGCCTTAGTAATGGGCGGCTGTTTGTCCGCGCCGATCATCTCCTATAACTCAACACCATCAAAAGTTTTTAGCGGAATTAAGGCCGCACAGTTAAACGGCTCTAAATTAATACTCACCTTAGTTGATAAAGGGGTGTTTGAGGAATACTCAGCGCCAAAATATGGCAACACACGTTATGGAGACGAAACAAAAAAAGTAATGACTGGAAAATCTAAATGGGGAGATGCTTTAAAAGTTCACAGGTTTCTAATTTCAGGATTTGATAAAGACTATGAATTCGGTTTCCCTTCCCATCTATATGAAAGGTTACCAGCTAGCAACCAAGTAGTTATTGATCTAATGTCGGCAATAATAAATACACAGCTAACCAGTTCTACAACCATTAATGTTACCTGCTTAGACTGTAACTTGCCGGGCTCAGAAGAGCAAAATATTTTTAAGAACGCTAAGGCTAGTGTTGAACTCAACTCCGACTTTAGGAGAATAAAGCCATCACTGGTTGAAGCCCAAAAAGTGAAGTTTGCAGATGAAGAAAGAATAAAGCTCGAACAAGTTAAGCGCGATAAAGAAAAATCAAAACTCAGTGAATTAAGGAAAACAGAGAGTTTGAAAGCTGAGCAACCACTACAGAGCATATCGATAATTGAAAAAGCAAAAGACGATTGCGCAAAAATGTATTATAAACCAGGAACTGAAAAATTTGGCAACTGTGTTTTAATGTTAACAAAATAATTTGATTCGGCAATTACTTTAACTGGAAGGGTATTAAAATATGGTTGCTTCAATTAACAAAATGATACCTGTCCTTTATCTGGTTGTTTTTGCTTTAAACACTCCGGCGCAAGCAGCTGATTTATCCCAATTTGAGGCAACCTGTTTAGACATAGGATTTAAGAAAAAGACTGAGGCCTTAAGCGATTGCATGTTAGAACTAATGTTACGCGCTAAACGTGCCGATGCAGATATGCAGGCTGCACAACAAAAAGCATATGAACAGGAGCAGCAATATAAGCATGAAGCCGAAGCGCGAGCTATTGAAACTCAAAATCAGGCTTTGACACGGCGACAAGCTTTGGAAGTACCAGAGCCAGCATCTACCCCTTACTTCACGTTAGATAGGCTTAGTAATATTCTAGGGGCTGTTGGCAATGGGTTGCAGCGGATGGATGATATTCAGCGACAAAATTATTATGATAATTTAGCTCGACAGCCCCATAACATTAACTGCCAAACTTTTGGCAACAGAACCAATTGCCAGCAATATTGAAAAAAAGCCGGTGATTAAACCGGCCTTAAATTGGTTGATATAAACCGTTTTTATTCTGCACTATAAATTGAACTTACCGCATAAAGGGTTGGTTTATCCGGGCATTCCAGCAAATCGCCCAGCCTGTCTAATAGCGCGTCCTTAGATTCGTTGGGCTGCCTAAACACCTCTATCCCGTTGCAACTGTAGCCAATTGGCTCATTATTTTTTGGTTCGAAGCCAACTAGTAAAATTTTACGCACTGATTTCTTAGTCTTTATAGCGTAGAGCTGTTCTAATTTGTTTAATCTGCTGTTAATACTCATTTTTTTGATTCCTCTAATTTCTCAATTCTCTTTTCCAAGTCGCTATCTTCGATCACCTTACCGACCGCTTGCAGCATCCAGGTCAGCTTGGTAGCGTCTTGCACATCAAGAACGCCGCTTCTTGATTCTCGGTATAGCTTCGCCATTTCTTTTTTAACATCGCCCAAAGTGTCCAGCTTGCATCTATATCTCTGTCCATGTTGTGGGGGTAGGGTCTCGACCTCCCCTGTTGCGCCGTCTATCTCGACTGGATACTTATTATTCATTTCTTCACCATAAATTAATGCGGGTTCGCGATTCCGTCAGCCCTCTGCGCAAAATATGCAAATGATTCCGGGTCAATGCGGCATTGCTCGATTACCGAATCAATCATGAACTGATCTTCTCCTATTCCTACCAGCCAGTTTTTGATTTTCTGATAGGTTGACAGCTCGGTTATGATTTCTTCTTTATGAGACTTAAGGAACTCTCGTTGAGGCTGGGTTAAGTCTTTCGCCGGTGTAATGCCCAGGTTATCGCCATCTATAAAAACCGTAAATCCAGCTTTCTCAATCTTAGATAATGCGCTCACTAAAAGTACTCCACGTCGTTTTGAATTGGTGTAATTGTTATAGATGAGTTTATTGGGTCACAAGGGTCACCACCATCACCGACGCGGCTTTGCTGGGTCACAACTGGGTCACATATTTTTTTATCTGGGTCACACAATATTTTTTTTGTTACCGGCATAGCATAGTTAAAATGCTGTTCTCCTCTAATGGCAATGCCTTTAATTGGCTTGCCGTACCTATCCTTATCTAAAGCAATTACATCAATTTTCAACTGATCGCATACATCCGTAATATTAGCCGTGAACCTTTGCAATGCCACCGGATGTACAGCGCTATCACTACACCAAGATTCATAATTGGCATAGAGCTTTTCACGTCTGGCTAGGCTGATTTCGCCGTCAGTTTTTCCTTTCATGCTGCCGCCGACATAGGTTATGGCGTTTGGTTCTATGATGATGTTGTCATCCATCCAGGCCGCTATTTTGTTTGTCTCAACTAGATGATTGCGTTGGGCTTCTGTCATCTGTCCATTAATCCCACCAACTACTGCTTTGACCTCATCCGCTGACATTTCCATAACCCAATTCAATAAACCGGCTAACTCCCCATGCATTGCCGCTTCAATGCCGCCCACCGCTGCCCATTTCGCCTTGTCTGCATCTGTCACTTTGCTGTTAAAATTGACGGGCATCCTGCGACGACCTAGGCCGCTGGTATAGTCTGCTGTTTGTATGGCCTCATTAGATGCAATAACCACGACCCCATCAAAAACAAAACTACCAGATTGCTGTACGTTCTTTTTTTCTAGCCGCACTGGGTCGCCGCCGGTCAATGCTTTTAATACTGAGACTTCCCCGCCATATCTGGATGAGTCACTAATCAATGCAAGTCGCTTACCGTAGAGCGCCGCAGGTTCAAATCGGTTTGTTTCCAGATTTTTAAGGTCTGTCGAGGCGTGATTTTTTTCGCCAATGAATGCAACCAGCAAGCGAATAAGCGTACTTTTTCCCGTACCCCCTGCACCGATCAACTCCAAGAACTTTTGTATTTCGCCTCCGATCAATGCCATTTTGAAAAACGCCCGGATGATATTGACCGACTCTAAGTCTTTACCGCTTGCTTCCCATAGCCATTGCTTTATTACATTGAGCTTTGCATCAGGGTCGAAGCTATAAGGCAACTGCCAGTTAAACCTGTGTTTGTGGCTATAGTTGATCAACTGCATTGTTTTCGTGTCGAGTACGCCGTTTTTCATAGGCAGCAAGTGGCGATTGTTTGCCCACTTATCCAACAATAAGTAAATCATCAGGAACGACTTAATATTATTTAGCTTGGCGATTGAGTAGCCCTGAGGCATTCCGGCATCCAGTACCCGCATGATAACCTTAAGCGCTTTTTTCTCAGATGTTACTTGCCATAGGCCGTTTGTCTGGGTGTACCACTCGCCGCCGATCTCATCATAAGCAAGCGAGTCAACTAGGGCATCTGCAATATGTTTGGCAAGTTTTGATTCTGGTTCCTTGTCATCATCTTCCTGAGCAGCTCTATAATCTTTACGTTTCTTATCGGATTTTTTCTCTGGTTCTGGGTCACACTCAATCATCTGTGACCCAGCGCGTGACCCTATCAGCCCAGTAAGTGCGCCATGTGCCCCTTGTGACCCAGTTTTATCGCTTGTAACAAATTCCACATCATCAAGAGTTTCAGGCAACATTCGACACCGCCTTTGGGTAATAAGTGCGAATCATTTCGCGAGTCTGAACCCATTTCCCGTTTTCGTAATATCCAGCCGGGCTGTTGGAGTCTTCCCAAGTAGGCCAGACAGTTACAGATACGGCTAACGCCCTTAGTAGGCATTTAACCAGTTCGATAATGAGCTTTTCCGGCACGCTCTTGTCCCATTCGATGACAACAGGACACCCAGCTACAGGCCATATAAGCGCCTTAGGGGCTTCATTTGGTATCAATACCATTGCTGAGCTATCACGGTCTGTGTTATGGTTTTGAGTTGATTCGTATGCATCTCCGCCGACACATACGAATATAAACATCGGCGGATTATTCCAGCGTTGACGATCCGCAACCGCTCTTCCGTATGCCGCGTATTTTGAGTTGATCTGTTGCGTAGCGCTGCCCACGCTTGCCGGTTGTTCGGCCACTTGTCTGTTCATGATTAAGAACCTAGCTTGTCGATTAAAGATTTTATATCTTCAGCTTTCCACGCTACCGACCTTTCGCCCAGCTTTACAGGTTTTGGATATTTGCCGGATTTAACGCCATTTAAAAATGATGTTCTGCCTATCGGAATTAATGCTGGCACAGGGGGAACGGCTTTAGGATTGCCGATAATTTGCCAGATTTTTAAAAATGCTACTGCTGGTACTGCGTTAGATGATGCTGTCATTGTTTGAATCTCAATGGTTAATTAAGATTCAAAGAATACGAGTGAGAAAATAAGAACTGAATTAAATCACGATTTTTTATTAAGGGTTATTGAATTCATCAAAAATTATTTTGTCCCATAGATCAATGCTTCCAGTTAATTCATGATAGCAAAAGGCGTCACGCCACATATCCGCCCATTTGTCCTTGTGAGTTGAAAAATAAATCTTCCTTAGCACCTCGCCAGGGTCGGCGCTTGTTGTGTCCAAGTCTTTAGTCTCTATAAACGACCTCCAAGGCTCTTTCTTTGAAAGCTGATACGCTGCGCTGTCGACAGTTTTGACACCCCCCCCCATCATTCGCTCTATCTCTACCACTACATAGCACTTGTTCAAATCAGTCCATTTAGATTTTCTACCTGCTTTTTTCCGCTCCGGATAAAGTTCTCTTGCCAGAATTAAAGCTAAGTCATACCACATACTAGGGCTTTCTTGAATACCATGCTTAAAGCATAGCGTTTGCATTCTGAGCATATCTTCATTTTCATATTTCTTGAATCTGTCCAGGTCATCTGGACTTGGCAAAAGGCCGGGTAGCCTTTTTTCATACGGGGGGAATTTAATATCCATCAACACCTCGTTAAAGTGCAATCGTTACGAAAGGATTAACCGGAAACAGGGTAACGAATCCTGCTTATTGCCCGCTAAAGCTATCCGGTTAAATTGGATTATAGCGTGTTTTACCCAATCTTTTTAAAAGGCAATACCTGCGCCCCATTCTTCAAACCGTCCAGATAATCCGCCCATTGCTGCATCATTTTATGGCGTTCAGTTAAATGAGCTGTCCGGTTGTAGGCTCTGCCGTTTGGGTCTTTAACAGCATGTGCAAGCTGGTGTTCGATAAAATCAACTCTATAGCCCAGCACTTCATCAAGGATAGTTCGCGCCATTGCTCTAAAGCCATGCGCGGTCATCACGTCCTTGCCATAACCCAGCCTTTTTAATGCCGCATTAAGGGTATTTTCACTCATACACCTATCGCCCCTCGGGTTACGCTCTGAGGCGAATACATAGCGCCCATGCCCGGTAAGCGGACGTAATTCTTCCAATATTTTTACGGCTTGGGATGATAGCGGAACAATATGTTCTGTCTTGGTTTTTGATACGAAGTAACGCCATTCTTTTGCTTCAAGATCGATATGCTCCCACTCTGCCGCCCGCAATTCGCCAGGGCGAACAAAGACCAGCGGCGCAAGTTTTAACGCACAAACGGCGGACAATGAACCTTGATAGCTGTCGATTGCTCTTAATAATTCCGCAACCTGTTTGGGCTCAGTGATTGATGCAAAGTGTTCACCTTTTGCCGGTGGCAATGCTCCGCGTAAATCAGGTGTTATGTCCCGATCAACGCCATCTATAGTTGCTACTGCATAACGGAACACCTGCCCGCATATTTGCAATGTCCGGTGTGCAGTTTCAATTGTGCCGCGCTCTTCAATACGTCGTAAACAAACCAGAATATCTTTGGGTAAAATATCGGTTATCGGCTTGCTACCCAACCAAGGAAATATATTTCGTTCAAGCATCCGTTTTGAGCGATTATTTTTATCATCCCAGTCATTAACTTTTTTTGCTCCCCACTCACGCGCTACATATTCAAAGCTATTGAGTACGGGCAACCCTAAATCGATAAGCCGTTCATTTTCTTTTTGCTTTACCTGTTCTATTTTTTCGGCTTTGCGCTCAGCGCTGGGATCAATCCCATTTGCAACTTTATTGAGAGCTGTTGTTGCTTTTTTTCGAGCATCATTTAATGAGGTTTTCGGGTAAACGCCCAATGATAATGTTTTGCGCTTACTTTCGATGGTGTAATCAAATCGCCACCATTTAGCACCGTTGGGTTTGATGAGCAGGTACAGGCCGCCACCATCATTAAGCCGTTGGTTTTTGTCGGTGGGCTTTGCATTGCGGATAGTGACATCAAAAAGAATATTTGTAGCCATTGCAGTAAGTCCTTTAAGTGAATACAACATACAGTGCTTGCAGTAACTTTTGTTGCAGTAACTTTAAAAAATGCTGTTACTGACAGAGTTACTGCTATAAGTGCTGGTTGTTATTGTATGTTACTGCATTTCACTGGACAATAAAAAACCCGCTAAGCCTTATGACTTGCAGGTTTTTGAACTTCTTTGGCTCTGTTTGAATTCACTAATGGAGGCTGCGGGCGGAATCGAACCGCCGTAGATGGCTTTGCAGGCCACTGCATAACCATTTTGCTACGCAGCCATATCTAGTGAAATAAAAAAGCCGCGATAGTTCGCGGCTTTTTTTAATATTAATTGGAGCGGGAAACGAGATTCGAACTCGCGACCCCAACCTTGGCAAGGTTGTGCTCTACCACTGAGCTATTCCCGCGCTTCAATTTATTCGGCTATTATAAGTTTTTTTTGAATCTTGTCAAACTTTATTGAACATCGATTGCCAAAACCCAACCTGTACTACCTTTACATTCGCCATCTTCAACCTGAACTTTAACGAATGCATTTTTCTTACCTGCAAAATCCTGGAAATCTACGATAGTTACCGGCGTCCCTTGAGCGATACGTCTGCAAGACTCAACTTTGCCTTTCTCTTCATCTTCACTATCATCAAATGCCGCTATAGCACCAGGCACTGCAACCAATTGAATAGGCGATTCAACTTCATAGGTATTGGGGTTTTTCAAAACATACCGCTGCCCGGCAACAAGGTTTTTGGCCGTAGTTTTAGGAAGAGGATTTGAATCACCGCCGCTCATCATGATAATAATCAGCAGCAAAACGACACCACCAACAGCCCCAAAAAATACTTTGGGATTTTTTTCTTTTAAGTCCATCATTAATGAAAACAGCTTGCCGGCCGTTTCTTTTGCTGCATCTACAGTTTTTTTAGCGTTTTCTTCATTACTCATTTCTTATCCTCATAATTATAATTATTTATTATGCTCAGGTTTTGCTCGAGGCATATTACCTGATTACCCCGACAACTCATATATACCAGTCAACTTGACACGCCAAGTTACCACGATAAAAAAACTTTTCAAGTGCTATATGCATATAACGCTATATTTCAATGGCATGTGTTATTTAAATGAAATCGTAGCCTTTTTTAGCTTGTGCAGATGTCGGCTTGGATTTTTCCGCTACCCGTCGACATTCAAACTGCCAATAACCCAATCCGACATTTTTCCTGTTACTCAATACGACAGGAAAATCTTCGTTATTTATAAACATCCGAATAATATCGCTGTCTTTCAACATAAAACTATCGGTAATGACATAGTTTTTTTCATCCTCCAGTTCTTTCGCGCTATAAAACAGGCCTTTTTGCGGCATATCTTTCCCTGGCTCATCCAATTGAACATAGGTGACGGCAATGGATTGATGCGCCAACAACTGCATACCAAAGTTTATTCTGCTACTTTGCTTATCGACAATAACCTTGTTGACAATCCCTAATGAACGCTTATGCTGAGGACTGTCGGCTTTCCTAAAACTGACTAGGCTTCCCACCGATAAGACGCCCGTTTTTGTAAATATTCCGGACAATAACCTATCAGACGCCGATTGAACAAGAAGCTCCAGATCTTTTTCGCCGATGGATTCCAGCGCATTTTGCAGTTCATGGGTTAATTCCAAGCCTACGGCAATATATCGATCCGATCTATCGCTAAAAAAAGGTATACCTTGAAGGTCAATTCCCAACCATCTTTGTTCAAGATAATCGAGTAGTTCTGCTGCGGGTTTTTCAAGGTTATTTTTTAATGCATTCATTGCACTAAATCTTCCCTCCGCCGCATTAATTAATTTTTCTTTGTGCTTAAAAGCCTTAAACAATTTGGTAAAATCCAAATACAGCATAGCTGAATCATTTTTGGCACTGGTTTCGAACTGGTAATGCGGAGCTTTATCCTCATCCATTAAGATAACGCATTGTATTTGCTGTCCATTCACCGGCTCTTTTTTTAGGCTAACCAGCGAATTTATTGTTTCTATAAAATTATAAACCAGCAAAATTTCCTTTTGCATTAAGCCGGTGGGATCGGCAAGACTGAGCAAAAGGATCTGTCGATAACACTCTTCAGGACTACTGGATTTATGGAATTGACCTATATCATTAGTAACTTTGGTCGTGTCGTTTTTTATTTTTACACTTAAGTTGTAAAGTGAATGCAAATCTATCCAGACCCAGTCGGGTATCGGCATACCCATAATGAAATGACTGATAATAATACTGCTCAGTCCTTTAATGCAGCGCTGGATTGTTAATGCGGCATTTTTCCCTTGAAACCAGCCGACATCACGCTTGGTTAGCTCCTTAAGCACCATCCAATAGCCAATCGTAAATTCCTTTTCAATTGAAACCAATACAGTCAAAATCTTCTTGTCATTCTCTTCTTTTGGAAAACCCGCTTTAATCAGCCGGGAGCGAAGATAGTCTTCAATATCATGAACACTGGGCCTTAAAAGTTCCAGAGCATCCAGCCTTAGCTGGATATTCATTTCAATGGTATTGAAATCCACAAGAAAATCGTGAAGCAGGCGCGTCGCTAACCCAGGATTGGCCGTAGGCAATTCGGTAATCCAATGTTGCAGCGCCTTTGCTTCAAATTCTTTCAGGCGCTGGGGATTCTTTTGTTGAGCTGGAATAACCAGAAAAAAAGAGTTTTTCACATATTCACCGAATTTATTTTAATGTTTTTCTTTATCTTGCAATACGCATTCGTATCGCGATCCATCGCTCAAGCCCCGCCTTTTCTCATCATCATCCCTTTTGACGGATTATAGCCAATGATTGCTGCTGTCATGAATACGACAAAAGCGGCAAACGTATATATGAAGGCCTGCTGATTAAACTGTCCGTAGAGGGCAAAACGGATCAGTTCAACGGCTTGAGAAAATGGATTATATTGCGCCAGATTATAAAGCAGCGCACTGGATTCTTTGATTTTCCATAAAGGATACAATGCGGTCGACATAAAAAACATCGGGAAAATCACAAAGTTCATCACACCGGCAAAATTTTCCAATTGTTTTATAAAAGACGATAACAACAGGCCCAGAGCGCCAAGCATTAACCCTGACAATAGCAGTGCCGGCATAATCCACATATAACCCTGCCACGGCGCCTGGATGTCATAAAACCACGCAATCGCTAAAAACACATAGGCTTGCAAAATGGATACACCGGTACCGGCCAACAATTTACTCAGCAATAAAAACCAGCGCGGCAACGGACAAACCATCAGTATCCGCATACTGCCCATTTCCCGGTCGTAAACCATCGACAATGAACTCTGCATGCCGTTAAACAACTGAATCATGCCGATCAAGCCAGGGGTAATATAAACCTCGTAAAGAATATAGGTCTCGTAAGGCGGGGTGATGGCAAGCCCTAATGCGGCTCTAAATCCGGCCGCGAATACAAACAACCAGACCAAAGGCCTAACCAAGGCGGAAATAAACCGCTCGCGCTGGGTAACAAAACGCCATAGTTCACGCCAGATGATGCCCCACATGGCGCGCCAATAATGAATTAACTTCAAGCTGTCTCTCCCTGGGTCAAGCTATAAAATGCATCTTTAATCGTTGGGGTATTGGTTATTTTAAGAACGTCGTCAACTGTTCCATTGGCTTTAACCTGTCCTTTATGTAGCACGATTAAATGATCGTCCGGATAAATTTCATCAATTAAATGACTCGCCCATAAAACCGCCAACTTTTCCTCGACGGCCAAGCGATGTACATATTCGACAATGGATAACCGACTGGGTACATCCAAACCGACGGTGGGCTCATCCAGTAACAGCACCGACGGCTTGTGCAATAACGCACGGGCAATCTCCACGCGCCGTCTATGCCCGCCATTTAGCTGACGCACTTTCTCAAAACGCCGGTCATACATATTCAAGCGCTCCAACTCCTGCTGAATCCTTTGCATAGCCTGTTTTCTACCCATGCCATGCAAGGAGGTGTGATAGCGCAAGTTTTGCATTACCGACAAATCCATATCCAGCGTAGTCTGCTGAAAAACCACGCCCAGCTTTGCCAACGCGGACAGCGTTTGCCGCTTAATATCAAAACCGCACAATTCGATTGTGCCATCGCGCGTGTCGTACAATCGTGTAATCAACGAAAATAAAGTGCTTTTGCCTGCCCCATTAGGACCCAACAAAACTGTGCATTCACCAGGCTGAATTTTAAAATTAACCTGAGTCAGTGCTTTTTTGCCACCGTAGGAAAAACTCAAATCTTCAACGGACAACGCTATCGATGAATTCATGGTTTGACCGCAACTCCCCAAGGATATGTACCCACACCGACCGATTTAGTCACAGTTTGCGTCTCGAGATCAATAAGCGATATATCGTTGCTGGTGCCGTTAGTGGTGTATAGCCTTTTTTGGTCCGGTGAAAACGCCAAATTCCAAACCCGCTGACCTACCAGCAGGTATTTTTCCACCTCAAGGGTCTGAGCATTAATCACCGCGACCCGGTTCGCAGGCCCTAATGCCACATAGCCGCGTTTTCTGTCTTTATCGATAACAACACCGACAGGCTGGATCTTATCGCGCGTTATTCCTTGTACATCAAACTTGATATTTTTGACGATCTGCTTGGTTTTAACATCCAAGACCATTAAAGTGCCTGCCATTTCGGAGGTAACCCACAGTTGTTGGCTATCGGCAGTAAACCCCAGAGCGCGAGGGCGCGGATCAACCAGTGTGTTTTCAACGATAGCATTGGTTTTGGTATCGATCCAATGCACCATATTGGTCGTTTCAGAAGCACTGGCTACCCATAGATTATCAGGGCTCACAGTGATGCCCTCAGGCTCCACGCCGACCTTAATCTGTTTGACGGCTTTTTTATGCTTAATGTCGATGACAGTTACCTGGCTATCATCTTCATTCGATACATAAAGCCGGTCGCCCGCAGGATTTAATGCAAAGGTCTCCGGGTCTTCGCCGGACGGCAATCTTCCTATTTCTTTAAGCGTTTCGGCATCAATGATCTTGATAGTATCGTCATCGCTGACTGCCACATACAAAAACTTATTATCGGGACTGATGGTAATTCCTCTGGGGCGCTGGCCGATTTCCACCGTTTTGATTAACTTGCCGGCAATCGGATCGACAACCGCCAGTGCATTGTCTTTTTCAAGAGTAACGAACACCGTTTCGGCTTGCACGGTTCCCGTCAGCGCAACCGTCAAAAACATCCCTAAAACACTTTTTTTTATCATCATTTACTCCATTTACAGGTCGACTCAGGTTGATCGTAACCCAAGGTATCGAGTTCGGTTTTAGGATGCAAAAAGCCTTCAATCGGCGCCACAGCAACCAATGATCTGGGCGCTGCCAATAAAACAGGCTGCCGCAACTGCCCATCCCAGGATCGGAACGACAACGGATTGCCTTTATATCCCTGCAACGCAAACGCATCGCTCAACATATAATCCTTAAGCAATTTTACGTCATTGGATTTGGTGCGGGTGGCTGCCTCACCGATAGCTCTGACTGCCAGATAGGCGGCATAATCCTGCTCTTCCATCCAGCGTCCGGCTTGCTCTTTGAAACGGTTTTGAATTTGCACAGCGCCCCATTGCTCATGAGTTCGATGCCATGCGGTAGCAACCAGTCCCTGAGTACCGATCACCGGCCTTGCACTCCAGGTTCTGTATTCAAGATATTCGCCGAACTGGCCTTGCTCATCGGCAACGACCAACACATCATAATCATCATCCACCTGAGTAAATACCGCCACATCCGATTGCGCCGTGCGCCGTGCAT
This sequence comes from Methylobacter sp., assembly GCA_036561025.1. GTDB lineage: Bacteria > Pseudomonadota > Gammaproteobacteria > Methylococcales > Methylomonadaceae > Methylobacter_A. The sequence goes on from DATBQB010000052.1 coordinate 27,374, forward strand.
CGTAAGTGTGCTCCCAGGTTTTTTCTTCAACTATCTTCATGCCGAAGCGTTTAGCCGCACGTTTGAGCGCATCGGCGAATAGACGATCTTCTTCAGTAGCGCCAATGACCAAAAACCATTTGTTCCAACGTTTTTTCATCATATATTGCGCCAGCGCATCGGCACGCATTGCCCTGTTAGGTAAAATGTGCGTTACGTTATTGCGGCATTGCTCATTGCGTAACGCATCGTCAACTGTTGCCACATCGAATAACAGCTTCTGTTTTGCGGCGGGTAAGTCGGCGATTTTATTTAAAGAGTCGGCAGGCAAGTTAGCGACGACATACGAATATTGATCGCCAATTTCCTTATTAAAGGTATCAACAACATTGCCATCCAAAGGCACAATGAATTTTTTCAACACGAACCGCTGCCCGGTAAATTCCCCGGTCGTATTGTTATCGTCAATCGCCAGCCCTGCCCCCAAAACGCCCTTGTCTTTGATAAAAGCATCCAGATTGGACAACGGAGGAGGAACTTTCTGCTCTTGCGTTAAATACGCGACATTGATGGTCTGTTTAGCCTCGGCATGAACAAGACTTACGCTAAGCAGATGAATAATAAATAAAAACTTAATAGCTACATGGAAAAATAAGTTAATTGGTCGCATCATTTCCTATCAATAGTAAAACGTACAGGCGATAATTTTAACGGATTCATTAACTTTGTTTAGTTTTTCGATGAAGTTTGCTGAAACCGCTAGTTGAGATCGTAAAATAATTTATAACTGTTTAGTCTATTAAAGCGTCTACCTTGATGCTTATCTACTTTTACAGCATACATCCATAAGCGAAACGTTGAATATTGGGCACATCTGTATATAAACCTAGTTTACTTGACCCGGAAGATATGAGTTTATGAATATTAGTACTAAATAGGATATTGACTTAGATCGATTAAGAGTTCAGCATCAATAAAAATATCCTTGATTTCAGGATTATATTTTACAATGAAAGCAAAATCACCGCCGTTTTTTACGGCCCTATTGATAACTTAAAAAGGACATAAAAATGGACGCCAGTACGATACAACCACGACAAGATGCACATGCTACCTCGACATTATCCCAGCGGACGAATAGCCTGGAAAATAACGAGCCCGCTATAGAAACCCGGACAGATAACGATAAGGACGACAGCTCAAAAGTTTCTCATGGAACGGTAAAGCTTTCCGACACGTCATTAAAGCTCTCCACATCTTCACCGGTAAAAAGCAGCGACCAATTTGCTCAAATAGAAAGTAAAGATCAAGCCCGACAAGTGCTCAACCAGCTACTCTCTGACTTTCAAAGCAATCCGTCCCAAGCACAAGCAGCTCACAGCAACGTATTCTCCGGCGCTGTAAAATCATTGCTAGGTTAACACTATCGCCAATGACACAGTTTATATTAAGCGGAATATTCATCTATCCCGTAAAATCATTAGCCGGCATAAGCGCAAACAGCTGGCCTGTCACTGAAAAAGGCTTTCAGCACGACAGAAAGTGGATGATTATCGATAATGACCGGCAATTCCTCAGCCAGCGGAAATTGCCGAAAATGGCTTTAATTAAAACCGCGCTGACCGATAAAAGCCTGATCCTGTCCGCGCCGGACATGGAGAACCTATCCCTACCCCTTGAGCCTGTCGACGGACACATCATTAACAGCACTATCTGGCATGACCAGTGCGATGCCCGTAGTGTTTCAACAGAAGCAGACCAATGGCTCAGCGCTTTTTTAAACGTGGATTGCCGATTGGTTTATCAACCCGATGATGTCATTCGACCGGTTGATCCCCATTATGCCAGCCCTACCGACAAGGTGGCCTTTTCTGACGGCTTTCCTTTCCTGATTATTTCGGAAAACTCACTGACTGCATTAAATCATGAAATGCAGTTGAATTTACCGATGATACGTTTTAGGCCCAATCTGGTGATTTCCGGATGCCCTGCTTATGCAGAGGACAGCTGGCGCGAAATCAGCATTAACGCTATAGATTTCAGGCTACCCAAACCCTGCTCGCGATGCTCCGTTCCGACCATAGATCCTGAAACCGCACAAACCGGCAAGGAGCCTCTCATTACGCTCAACCGAACTCGAAAATGGCAAAATAAAGTTTATTTTGGGCAAAATGCTTTGCATAATCAATGCGGCCAATTGACTGTCGGCGATGCGGTGCACATCAAGCTAACCGGCGCAAAACAACCGCCAATCTAGCCAACTAGGGCGAACAGTTTGTCGCCTTCCCTTTAAAACCTCCCAAATAACCATGCACAAAGCCCTTTTGCTGATTGTCATCCCGCTGCTGTCTTACGGCTTTTGGCTAAGTGATGCCTTTAAAGGCATTGCGGCGGGAGTCTCGATTTTCCTGTTCGGCATGTTGTCTCTGGAACAAGGCTTTAAAGCCTTTACCGGCGGCGTGCTGGAACGAATTCTGCAAAAAACCACTGACACCTCTTGGAAAAGTTTCGGCTTTGGTTTTCTGTCAGCTACTTTGATGCAATCCAGCGGTTTAGTCTCGATCCTTACCGTTTCATTCTTGAGCGCCGGCTTGCTTGATTTAGTCGCCGGTATCGGCATTATTTTCGGCTCCAATTTGGGCACTACAACCGGTGCGTGGTTAATCGCGGGATTGGGTCTAAAAGTTAACATAGCTACCTATGCCATGCCGCTGCTGGTTTTTGGCGTCTTATGCATATTCCAGAAAGGAAAACAGTTAAAAGGCATCGGCTACATTCTGACCGGGTTGGGTTTTTTGCTTCTGGGCATACATTACATGAAAGACAGTTTCGAACACTTCGAAAGCACCGTAAATTTAGCAAATTACGCGATGCCCGGTGTCAAAGGGCTACTGATCTACACCGCTATAGGAATCATAGCCACCATTATCATGCAGTCTAGTCATGCCACCATGCTATTAACCATTACTGCGGTTTCCGTGCATCAAATCACTTATGACAATGCACTGGCGCTGGTAATAGGCGCCAATATTGGTACCACCGTCACCGCGATTATTGCCTCTTTTGGGGCCAATATCCAAGGTAAACGCTTGGCCGGATCACACCTGTTAATTAACCTGTTTACCGGTATCTTCGTACTGATTTTTATTAAAGAACTCGGTATCGCTGTTGACGTCATCAGCGCAAATTTGGGTATTGCCGCTTCGGACAATGCTATGAAACTGGCAACTTTTCATAGCCTGTTTAATCTTGTCGGTATCATCATTTTTTTTCCATTTATCAACCAACAGGTTATGTTGCTGGAAAAAATATTCATCGAGAAACGCCCGAATATTTTCCAACCTAAATACCTGGGCTCATCCGCGATGGATTTCCCTGAAACAGTCGTTGAATCGGTCAGACTGGAAAGCATTCATTTATATGAAAATGCTATCCATATTATTTTGCGTACTTTTGGCTTATATAAAAGCGATCTTCAAACAGATGTCTCACTCAAACAGCTTATAGAACAAAATAATGCCCCCATCGAATATGACATAGACGCCAGCTATGAAAAAAGAATAAAAGGCATTTACAGCGCTATTATTGCGTTTATCAGCCAAGCAGGATTCACTTGGCAAATGACTCAATCTTCGAAGCTTTCCTGGTTACGCGAAGCTAATAAACACCTTGTGGAAGCCATTAAAGACACCAAACACTTGCAGAAAAACTGGCTCAGATTCAGAGCATCAAGCAATCAAGCCACGATAAATGAATATAATAAAATTGCCTACCAAATAGCCCTGCATATCCAGAAAATTGAAAATTTCAGGCATGAAATTGAGAGCAATGAATTACCGTTATTATCATTGGATACATTAAAAGCAACCATTAGAAATGATGATGTGCAAATGAATCGCGCCATTGAAACGCTGATTAGAGAACGAAAAATAACCCCTGAAACAGGCTCGTCCCTGATTAATGACAGCGCCTATATGCGCAGCATTAAAAAAAATCTGCTAAAAGCCGCCGAAACCCTGTTTTTACACAGCGCCACCGGCAATGTTGAACAACAGCTAGCCCTAAACGACACTGAAATTAATGACGTTATTCAAACAGTAGACGCAAAATAGCATCCATGCACTTTTTAACTTCTCCCTAATCGGTCATTCCAGCCATGAAAATAGAAAAGTTACTTCATAAATTAAATGCTTTTTTTGACACCGATAAATATAAAAAAAGACAGCATATCGAAGACTTAAAAAAAATCCTGCTTAAGCTCAAGAAAAAAGAGCGGAAAATCACCCATGCCCTGCAACAGACTGACGACGAGAGTTTGAGAGAACATTATCAAACTGAATTAAAAATCATAAGGGCGCAACGAATAAAAGGCATTGAGGTTTTACAACAACTTAAAGAGCGTAAAAAAACTGAATACAATCTCTTCTAATATACCCAGCGCTTATCCCGCCACTGTTGAACAACAGCCATGCGGCGCAATACTCTTCGCTATTGACGCCCTACTGATTACGCCTTAGGCCTTACAGTAAATAGCTGCTTTCGACCCCTTTGAGACATTCGGATATAGATTTAAGCTTCCCGATACCGGTCATTGGTAAAGTAGCACTATTGATACATGACTAACATTCCGGCGTTTGTAAAATAGAGTTTAGGGAGCATTTTGTGAGGTCTTTTTTACTGCACACCACTCAATTTTTCCAGCTATGTCTATTGCTTTGCTTCTTGCTTTAAGATGCTTCCCATAAAGGCCATAGCCAAGATATTCAGTTATTTCGAATGTCATGCATTCATAAATTTCCATTTTTTGCTCAAATGCTGAGCCTCGAATGGCGAAATTTATACCACCCCTATGGGCAACGCTTGGATAAGCAAAACCATCAACATGAAACTCATCATTTGAATTTTTTTGGAAAAGAATGACATCGCTAAGTGCGCTGGTTGCTTTGTAGTCACGTTGCTGGTTGGCTGGTCTAATAAAAAGTTCAGACATAAAAGCATCCAGTAAGATTCTCTTTAAATCATTCTCTTTTTCGATATTAAGCATTTCCATAATTTCTAATGTAGTTTCTTTATCGCCCAGCAATGCGTCGCCATAACGTCTAACGTGATCAATTTCACCGATAACCGTTAAAATGACTTCAATATCTATTTTCGGCTTGGCTACTGCCATGTGTACGAGGTCGCCGATATCCGGTTTAAGTTCCGAGAGTACCGTGTCGATATTATTTGCTCCGTAAAAAATGGATACTCCTTTTTTGTGACATCGACCAAAGTCTTTAATGTCTGATTCTTTTCTGTTGGATAGCTCGCTAACGTTATCGAAGAGCACGGTTTCATTGCATATGCGCCCTCTAACTATATTCCAATTACTTTCCTTTTTGCTATATTTGTAAGAACAATGACCCGAGTACAGTTCTTCAAGTTGTTGTCTCATTTCATTCCATTGAAAGCTGTATTGTCCACCCCCAATCAATATTTGGGTTAACGCCAACGCTTCTCTTAAATTAAGTTCGGTCATCGAGTTCATATTTAAATTACGGTTATAAAAATGTATTTGACTGGCTAAAATATTAGCAAATTGCCGAATATTCATCGCCATAATACGGTCAGTCGCGACCGGCAGAAATTGGCCGATTACCGCTATTCGCCATGTCGGTAATCGGTGAATTTTTCATTAACTCTGTCACTACTTTTTCATTAATTTGGCACAATTTTCACTAATTGTGGCATCCGACAGCTGATCACAAACAGTAAGGGGGCGGCGTGTCGTAATCATATTTAACTGTAATGATTCAATTACGGATTATCAATTCCATCCTATCCGCAAATCACAACCCCATCATCAAACTGCTGCCATGCTTTTTCAGCCAATGTCTTCGGCTTTGATAATCCGGTAAATGCTCGCCGACCAAAGCCCAGAAATGCGCGGAGTGGTTCCTGATCTTGATATGGCAAAGCTCATGCACCACCACATATTCCAGGACTTCGGGAGGAGCTATGATTAACAGCCAATTGATATTGATGTCATTATGAATGCCGCAGCTGCCCCATCGGCTTTTTTGGGTTTTTATTTTAATGGTCTGCGGGAACAGCTGTTTTCTTTCTGCATGCCGCTTTACGAAATGCTCTACCTGGCTTTTCGATTCCTTTTTCATCCAGCGGATTAATGCTTCTTTTATCTCTGCACTGTGGTCCTTTATCATCAATGCCTCGGGTACATGGGCAATAAATTCCAGGCCGAATTCTATTTTTATTCTTTTTAATTTTGTGGGTCTTACTGCCAATTTATACGACGCCCCCTGATAAGGAATTTCAGCACCGTGACCATAAACAACCGGAGCCAATTTCTTATGATGCGGGCTATTGGCTTCAATTTTAGCCAAGGTTTGGACTATCCATTGTTGCTTGGCCTGAACAAATTGATGGATTTTATGCTCGGCAGCCCTGGGTGGAGCGACAACTTCGACTTTGCCGAGCGTTACGATGATTCGCATCTGCGTGGCCCGCTGACTGCGCCGAATCTGGTAGGAAAATGCTGGATTAGAAATGACGGTTCTCTATGTTACTGGGATAAAAATACTATTATTTGCATTGACATAAACGACGTTGATTTATTATGTCACGTGCATTATATAGCGTAGGGTGTGCCGTGCGCGCCCTACTCATATGAGTTAAATCGATTCACAATTCTATTCATCCTGATTAATCATGTGAGTTGCCAGTTGCTGCAATGCCTGGGTTAAATTCTCCCTGAAATTCTCATCCATGGCTATTTCATTTAGTGCTTTATTCATGCACAACATCCACTGATCTCTTGCAGCCGCGTCTATCGCAAACGGAAAATGCCGCTGCCGCAACCTTGGATGCCCGTATTCCTGAATAAACAAATCGGGACCGCCCAGCCAGCCGGACAAAAACTTGAACAATTTGTCATGCGCATCCGACAAATCCGCCGCGTGCATTGCCCGAATTCCGGATGCTTCAGGCAAAGTGTCCATAAAGAAATAAAACCGCTCAACCAAACTGCGTATTGCCGCCTCTTTGCCTATCAGTTCATAAGGCGTTATTTGTATGTTTTCTGTCATAATCCAGCGTTTAAAAAAATCATTCTTCAATAATCGGGTATTCTACTAAATATTCTTACCAATACCGCCAAACTCTTGTAAGATTTAGGCGTCTATCTTTTCCGTTAACCTTTCATTTTTAAGGAGTCCAAATAAAATGAGATTAAATACTGCGATTTCACGTCCGGAAGCCAGCGTTCTGGCAACCAATAAAGTTCTGAGAAACACCTATTTGTTATTATCGATGACGTTGATGTTCAGCGCTATGACCGCAGGCGCTGCAATGGTTCTGAATCTGCCGCATTTTAACCCGATCATTACCTTGGTGGGTTATTTCGGCCTGCTGTTCTTGACTACCAAGTTCAGCAACAGCAGCTTGGGCCTGGTTTTCGTTTTTGCATTAACCGGCTTTATGGGATTAACTCTCGGTCCTGTTTTAACCATGTACATTAAGGCTTTCAGTAACGGCCACGAGCTGATCATGATGGCATTAGGCGGTACAGGCGTTATATTCCTGGGTCTTTCAGGCTATGCCTTAACAACGCGCAAAGATTTCAGTTTTCTGGGCGGCTTCCTGATGGTGGGCATACTGGTGGCGTTTCTGGCGGGTCTTGGGGCAATGTTTTTCGCTATTCCGGCTTTATCGCTGACGGTATCGGCGATGTTTATTTTGCTGATGTCCGGTATGATTTTATTTCAAACCAGTGAAATCATTCACGGCGGTGAGACTAACTACATTTTGGCAACTGTTTCTTTATATGTTTCTATCTACAACTTGTTCCTGAGCTTGTTGCAATTGCTAGGCGTATTCAGCGGCGAAGACTAAAATTTTCCGCTTAAAAAAAGCCCGGCTACCCTAACCAGGGAAGCCGGGCTTTTTAATGCGCTGCTTTTCACGATTGTGTTTTAGAACCGTGCAAACGAATCAATAAAGCAGCCTCATCGTGGCTTAATCCTGAGTTTTGCATTAATTCATTGACGCTGGCGCCGCTTCTTACTTTTCGGATGTCTCCGCTATACGGATGGGAAGAAGACTGGTCATTTTGCTCGGCTTCTTGCTCGACATCGGCAATCTTTGCCGCCAGATCATCAATCAACCCGTCGGTAGCCGCTATCCGATTATCCACCGTAGCTATCCGGTTATCTACCGTCAAAGCAGCGGAACATAAGCCTGCAATATCGTTACAGTTACCATGAACAATATCATTAAGGATTTGATAATCGCGTTTAAGTTTCAGCTGAGCACGAACCAGCCAAAGAAGCGCAAGCAGCATGCCAACAATAGCTACGGCTTCAATGATAAGGGCTGCTATCAAAGGATTATTCATCAAACAATTTCATCAATATGTTGTATGGGTTCGGCGTCCTGCTTTTCCGTTTCGTGTTTTTTTCCATTCTGCCGTTTCTCTGGTGGATGGTCATCCCTTTTAATTTTTTTAGGTTTTACGACGGAAAACGAGGGTAATACGGGTTGTATTTCTAGCATACCGGCCTCCTGTATCTAACACTAGTGCAAAAGTAAATTCCTTCTTAATATTAGCAGTGATTTTACTTTATTGTTAAACAAATCAGCACTATGGTTGACCAACAACTGCTGCTGTCGGCGTCAAATTTAATAATTTGGCGCGTTCTTCATCGTTAGCGCCATAACGGGCAAAAGCCTGGGACATTAAAACCAGAACCACCCGCCGGTTCTTAAACCGCCCAGCCTCTATCTTGTTATCGCCGATAGGATGAAATTCTCCATAACCGATTGCCGACAAACGAAGAGGATTAATACCCTCCTTAACAAACTCGTGTACAACGCTGGTGGCCCGAGCGGACGACAAGTCCCAATTCGACCTGAATTTTATGTTATCGATAGGAATATTATCGGTATGGCCTTCGATATTAACCATATTGGGCAATGGATTGATCACTTCGGCAATCTTTTTCAGCACCGGTAGCGCTTTTTTGGATAATTCCGCATCACCGCTCAAGAACAGCATTTCACTATTCATTTCCAGCTCTATCCAATAGTCATTTTTTTTGACTGCAACCAACTTATCATCAATAAAAGGCGCTAGAACCTGTTCGAATTGGCCGGATACTTGGCTTAACTGTCTCCTTTCTTTTAATATTTCTTCACTCAGTTCCCGTTTTTCCTCAACTTCTGCTGTCGTGGGATTTTCTAATGGAATGGGCTGAATAGCTGTCGGGGAAGTACCTATCTGAATGGGATCGATCTCGTTGCCCTGTTGCTCTTTATTTGAAAATGCTTCGCCTAACGAATCGGACAACGTCTTGTACTTTCCTTCATTGACCGAAGAAATTGAATACATGACCACAAAAAAGGCAAATAACAAGGTGATGAAATCGGCATAAGATACCATCCATCGATCATGATTTTTAGTACCCACTATGGGTCTTTTCCTGCGCCTCGCCATAATCTAGTCTTTATCAGCGCTCTGCAGATAGCCGCCCAATTTTAGCTTGATATTTCTTGGGTTTTCGCCATCGGCAATGGAAATAATACCCTCAGTCAGCATTTCCCTGGCTTGAGTCAATGCAAGCACATGGGCTTTTAATTTGTTGGCGACCGGCAAAAAAATCAGATTGGCAGAACCCACGCCGTATATTGTTGCAACAAAAGCCGTCGCTATTCCGTGACCTAAAAGTCCCGGATTGGTCAGGTTCTGCATCACATGAATTAAGCCCGTCACGGCCCCAAGAATACCGATGGTCGGCGCATAGCCGCCCATCGCCTCATACAACCCTGCCGCCTGTAAGCCAATATTTTCCTTGGAATACATATCCATATCCAATATTTCGCGAATCTCGTCAGGATCACTTCCGTCAACCAGCAACTGCAAGCCCTTTTTTATAAACGGGTCTTTTTCATTCGGCAGCGCATTTTCAAGGCCTAACAAACCCTCTTTTCGCGCCAGCAAGCTCCAATAAATCACTTTATCGATTTGCGCCGACAGATCCATTTCTTTTGGTATTAATACCCACGAAAGCATTTTCACGCTTCTTACAAAAACGGCTGGCGGAAATTGCAAAAGTGTCGCCCCGAGTGTCCCCCCAAACACAATAACCAGTGCCGGTATATTGACCAATGAGCTGATATCGCCACCATCCAGCACGATTCCCAATAAAATCGCACTGATACCCACCAAAAAACCCAAGATACTTAAAATATCCATTTCAGTTTTCAGGTAGACAACTGATAGCTATCAATCGATTGTCCATTCAGACAGTCTTGAGCGCAATCGCAACACTGCTTGAGTGCTGATTTGACTGACTCTGGATTCACTGATATTCAAAACTTCACCGATCTCGCGCAAATTAAGTTCTTCATCATAATAAAGCGATATAACCAAACGCTCACGTTCAGGCAAGCTCATGATTGCGTTTGCCAATGCCTGTTGAAAACTTTCACGGACCAAATCATCAGACGGCCCTTCTTCATGATCCAGAGCTTCATCGAGATAACGATCTCCATCTTCCGCCAATTCTTCGACACTGAACATGCGGCAGCTGCTTGAATCCTGAAGGATGTGATTATATTCATCTATGGCTATGCCTAAATGCTTGGCCACATCGACGTCTTTTGCCTCGCGCCCGGTTTTATTTTCGATTTCCCGTATAGCGTCGGCAACCTGACGTGATTTCTTATGCACGGAGCGAGGCGTCCAATCAGTACGCCTAACCTCATCCAGCATAGAACCCCGAATGCGAATACCGGCATAAGTATCGAAGCTGGCTCCCTGCGAAATGTCGTAATTTTTGATTGCTTCCAGCAAACCGAGCATCCCTGCCTGAATCAAATCATCGACTTGAACAGAATCCGGCAGCCTGCTCAATAAGTGGTAGGCAATGCGCTTAACTAATGGCGCATGCTGCATGACACGTTCATCGGTGCCTCCAACCTGTACCGAAGTATACATCGCCACGCCGTTCATGCTACATCCTTTTGGGATCCGTATTGAATCATTCTTTCAATAAAGAATTCAATGTATCCGCCTGCTTGGGATTTTAGAGGCCAAGCATCAATTCTGGCTGCTATCGTTTTCAACGCTAAAGATGCCTTGCTTCTGGGAAAACCTATAACAACCGGCATTTGCTTTTGAACCGATTTACGCAAATATTCGTCGTAAGGCACTGCTCCGGCAAATTTCAAAGTAACGTCCAGATAACGGTCCGTTACTTTACTTAATTTCTGGAACAACGCATGGCCTTGCTGAACGGTTTGAACCATATTGGTAATCACATGAAAATGGGACAAGCCGTAATCTCTATTCAACAATTTAATAAACGCATAAGCATCGGTTAACGAGGTCGGTTCATCGCAAACGACAACGATGATTTCCTGGCAGGCCCGGGCGAAATTCACTACGCTTGCCGATATGCCGGCCGCGGTATCGACAATCAATACATCGATATCCTGATCAATCTCGCTAAAGGCATGAATCACAGCAGCCTGTTCAACCGAGGTCAATTCAGACATTTTTTGAATACCGGATGCCCCTGGAATGATTCTCAGGCCCGAAGGACCGTCAATCATGATTTCATCTAAGGTTTTTTCCCCTGACAGCACATGCGAAAGGTTGAATTTAGGGTATACGCCCAACAAAATATCGACATTAGCCAGTCCCATATCAGCATCCATTAACACTACCCGCTGTCCCATTTGCGACAGGGCTAAGCCGACGTTAACCGATAAGTTTGTTTTGCCTACCCCACCTTTACCGCTGGTAACGGCGATAACCCGAACAGGTTTAATTTTATTCATTTTTCTTATCCCCGCCGCTTGATCAGCTTGCTTATGCATAACCTTGCGCCACCCAAGTTTCGTTAGTTACATCGTTATAGTCGCTTTCCTCATCCAACTCAGCCACACATTGAGCGACTAAAGTTCTGGCGCAAGGGTTATGCATATCCTCAGGCACTTGCTGGCCGTCGGCAATAAAAGACAGCGGCAGGTTGTGCTCTATTATCGAAGAAATTGCCGAACCAATCGTTACTGCTTCGTCAAGTTTAGTCAATATACTCGCTTGCGGCTCAAAAACCTGAAAGGCTTTAATGATTTCATTCATAGCCTTGTATTCAGTCGCTGCCGACATCACTAGGTAAGATTTAATGTCTAAGCCGCTTTGTTGCAGGGTATTAATCTGTTCGACCAGTTTCATATCGCGTTGGCTCATACCGGCTGTATCGATCAGGATAAGACGTTTGTCTGCAAAACTATTGATAAGGGCGCGCAATTCAGCGGCGCTTGATGCCACCCGAACCGGAACGTCAAGTATCCGTCCATAGGTATTAAGTTGCTCATGAGCGCCGATACGGTAATTGTCGGTGGTAATCAAGGCGACCTGTCTTGGTCCGTGCTTTAAAATGAATTTGGCGGCCAACTTGGCGATCGTTGTGGTTTTTCCTACGCCGGTAGGCCCTACCAAAGCAGCAATGCCTCCATTCTGGAGCAAATCATCATTAGCTACAGGCAATACTTTAGCCAGCAGTTCTTGTGCTTGGTTAAAAACCAGCTCGGAATCGGTGTGATTATTAAAGCGGTTGGCAATTTTAACACTCAGTTTTCTTGAGATGCTCATGCCGGCCAACCGTTGCAGCAAATCAGCCCTGACCGGATTGATTTGCGTCACCGCGCCCCAACTGACATTAGACAGTTTAGAGTCCATTGCAGATCTTAAGGATTTAAGTTCTTTGCTCATTTCCATTAATAAGTTATCCGCCAGGCTAGCCTGCTTTTCTGCTGCTTTGGCTATTGGAGCTGGTTTTTCTTTTACCGCAGATACAGCGGGCTTGGCGGGTTTTGCCGTTACAGTTTCCAGATTTCCGCGTAAATGTACTTTTTCCGCATAACCCACATATTGGTCAACATTCCGGCGACTAGCAGGAGCCGCGGAAGTATTGCTCTCGTTAGAGAACCGGTGCGATCTCACAGGAGGATGCTCAACCATGAAACCATCTGCGCTTTGTTTTCTTTGGCTACTTAGCACATGTAAACGGTTTTTGTCCGCTTCAAAATCAGGCAAATTAACTTTTTTAGCTTCACTGGAAGTATCACCCTCAGAAAACCGGTTCGACCGTGCAGCAGACTGTTGTTCTGCGGCTTGTTTTTGCAACTTGCTCTGAATCAGCTGCTCATCAAAATCCCGCGCAGCAACAATTTCAACGCCGCCGTCAACAGACTTGTTTGACATGATCACAGCATCAGCGCCCAATTCTTCTTTAACCATTCTCATGGCCTGGCGAATATCTTCTGCAAAAAATCGTTTAATCTTCATAACTTAGCCTCATGTACTATATTCGTCGTCCGACTGTTGAAACCACCTTGATCTGGCGATCAGCAGGTATTTCATTGTATGCCAAGACATGTAAACCCGGAATGGAATGACGAACGAATCGGGCTAACCAAGGGCGGATATAAGAAGAAACCAGCAATACCGCCGTTTGTCCTTCCATTTCCATTTTTTGCATACTTTCTTGTAATGATGTATGCATTTGTTCTGCTAATCCTGGTTCGATCCCGACACCGCTTTCACCTGCCGTTTGTAAAGACTTATGCAACAACTGTTCCAACTCGTGATCCAACGTAATAACCGGCAACTCTTCCTGCATCCCACTGATTTCATGGATAATTAATCGGCCTAATGCTGAACGTACCGCTGAGGTCAATATGTCGGGATCTTGACTTCTAAGCCCATACTCCGCCAAAGTTTCGACGATACTGCGCATATCCCGAATGGGAACCCGCTCTTGCAGCAAGTTTTGCAATACCTTGACTACTACGCCTAACGGCAACGTCTTCGGTACTAAGTCCTCAACCAACTTAGGAGCAGTCTTGGCCAAATTATCGAGTATCTTATGAGCCTCTTCGTAACCAAATAATTCATGAGCATGCGACTGCAAAAGATGGCTTAGATGGGTTGCGACCACAGTACCGGGATCAACCACGGTATAACCCAGGGTTTGCGCATGATCTTTCTGGCTTGGCTCTATCCACACTGCCTCCAGGCCAAAGGCGGGATCCTGACACGCTGTACCCTTCAAAGTGCCAAAAACTCGTCCCGGATTAATCGCCATCTCCATGTCCGGCATAATTTCAGCTTCACCTACGGTCACTCCCATCAGCGAAATCCTGTAGCCTGTTGGACTTAAATCGAGATTATCCCGAATATGCACTGATGGAATTAAAAAACCCAACTCTTGAGACAGTTTTTTTCGCACACCCTTGATACGAACCATGAGTTGTCCACCCTGATTTTTGTCTACCAACGGAATGAGCCGGTAACCTACTTCCAGACCGACAACATCAACCGGCATCACATCATCCCAACCCAACTCTTTGATCTCGGGAACAGCGTTATGAGCCAGCTCCTGCGGGTAATCGAGAGAAACCAGCTCAGCTTCTTTATGCTTTTTCTCAATCAAATAGGCCGAACCGGCTAAAACCAAGGCCAACAAAATAAAGACCATATTCGGCATGCCGGGAATAATACCCAACGCCCCTACCACCGCCGCGGTAACCGTCAATGCCTTAGGATTTGCAAATAGCTGTGCGGTGACTTGTTGCCCGATATTTTCTCCAGTGCTACCGACCTTGGTGACAACCAATGCTGAAGCTACCGACAATAACAACGAAGGAATTTGAGCGACTAATCCATCACCGATGGACAGTAATACATAAATTTTTCCTGCTTCGGCAAAGCTCAAATTGTGCTGAAGAACACCAATGGCTAAACCGCCAATCATGTTTACAAACAGGATAATAATCCCGGCAATTGCATCGCCCCTGACAAATTTGCTTGCCCCATCCATAGAACCGTAAAAGTCGGCTTCGGTAGCCACTTCGGCGCGCCGTTCACGCGCTTGATCCTGGGTAAGCAATCCGGCATTCAAATCCGCGTCAATGGCCATTTGTTTGCCAGGCATCGCGTCCAGCGTAAACCGAGCCCCAACTTCCGCAATCCGCCCTGCGCCTTTGGTGACAACCATGAAATTGATGATGACGAGGATCGCAAAAACCACCAACCCCACAGCAAAGTTACCGCCGATAACAAAAGCGCCAAAGGCTTCAATCACCTTCCCGGCCGCATCGCCACCCTTATGCCCTTCAATCAATACGACACGTGTAGAAGCCACGTTCAGCGCTAACCGTAGTATCGTCGCAAGCAGGATAACGGTTGGAAACGATGCAAATTCCAACGGCTTAAGCGTATAAACAACGACTAACAGAATGATTAATGAGAAGGCGATATTAAAGGTAAAAAACAGGTCGAGCACGAATGCCGGTAACGGCAAAATCAGCATCGACAGAACCATGACGATAACTAGCGGGGCACCCAGCTCGGCTTTACCCAGACCCGCCAACACTGCTTTTAATTTAGTAAGATCCATGTCTTAATCCCGTTTGAATTCATCAGGCACGTTAATATCTTCTGGCGGCAATGGCGCTCTCCAGTCATTTTTCTGAGCAGCTTTTAACTGATAGACATAGGCAAGTATTTGAGCTACAGCCAAATAAAGCCCCTGCGGTATCTCTCTATCTATCTCGGTCGAATAATACAGCGCTCTGGCTAAGGGCGGAGATGCGACAAGCGGCACATCAGCGCCTATCGCTGCATTGCGGATTTGGGCGGCTATCAAATCGACACCCTTGGCGACCAGTTTCGGCGCGCTATTTGAGTTCTGGTCATATTTTAAGGCTACAGCATAATGACTGGGATTAGTAACAATAACATCGGCTTTTGGCACTTCCGCCATCATACGGTTTTGCGCCATATCCATTTGCATCCTGCGCTGGCGCCCCTTCACTTCCGGGCTGCCGTCAGATTCTTTATGTTCATCCTTGATTTCCTGCAAGGTCATTTTCAGTTTCTTACTGTGATCCCACAGCTGATAAGGCACGTCAATCATCGCAATAACAACTAATGAGGCGCTAAGCAGTAAAAAACACATCCCGATAATATCTAGTGCATGACCAATTGATTGCTGCAGCGGCTCGTCGCCCAGTCCAAGCAATTCGCTTATAAAGCTTTTGTAAAGAGAAACCGCGACGGCAAAAACCAATAAAATTTTCAGTAATGCTTTGAGCATCTCGATAACCCCGCGCATAGCAAACAATCGGGGTATGCCCTTAATAGGATCCATTTTCTCCAAATTGGGCGAAATAGCTTCCCAGCTAAATATCCACCCGCCCATTGATATTGGGGCAATGATCGCGACAACGACCATCACAGCTAAAAACGGCGCAATCAACAAAATGCCGTCAATCATATCTTGCTTAAAATGCACTATCATACTGAGCGGATCAAAAATGGTTGCACGGCTCAATTGAAACTCAGTCCGCATCATTTCCAACAGCCCTTTACCGATTTTTTCTCCTTGCATCAGTATCAATGACGCGCTGGCTATCAGCATCGCAAACGTATTAAGCTCCCTGGAACGGGCAATCTGGCCTTTTTTTCTGGCGTCTTCTAAACGCTTGCCGGTAGGTTCTTCGGTTTTTTCTTGATCTGAATCTTCAGCCATAATTTATAGTCGCAGCAACTGTCCGATAAAATCATAGGCTTCGGTTAATATCCCGGAAAACTGATCCAGCACATCGGGTAATGTTTTCCAAACTAATAACATGCCAAGCATCAAGGTTACCGGAAATCCCACTGAAAAAATTTGCAATTGAGGAGCCGCTCTGGACGCCACGCCAAAAATGATATTGATCAATAACAGGCTGGCAATGAGCGGCATAGCCAACAATAAGCCACCGGCAAACATTCGGCTGCTCCAGGCGAGGATTGACCAAATGCCTGCCTTATCTATACCGTCGATACCAATGGGCAAGGTTTTAAAACTGTCCAGCAGCATTTGTATCAACAATAAATGCCCATCCAAACTGATAAAAATTAATGTAGTCAGAATCGTA
The DNA here is from genome assembly GCA_036561025.1 of Methylobacter sp. Taxonomy (GTDB): domain Bacteria; phylum Pseudomonadota; class Gammaproteobacteria; order Methylococcales; family Methylomonadaceae; genus Methylobacter_A. Next base: position 44,342 of record DATBQB010000052.1, read on the forward strand.
TAAAGTTGCGCAATCACAGGCACCTGCTGCCCGCTTTGCGGATCAACCATCGTTGAAAAACCCAATCCCATACTTAAAGCCACGCCTTGACCTGCAAAAACAACCGCTGCAAAAACCATCTGTAGGATAAAACCACTCGTCAAGCCGATCATAATCTGCGTCAGAGCCATCATGAATCCGGTATAACTGAACATTTCAACAGCCGGCAAAGGAGGGAGCAAAGGCATGACAACGAGAGTTATTGCCACCGAAAGGATCAATCTGACGCGTGCCGGCACAGCCCGAATGCTAAACAACGGCACGGATACAAACATTGCGCTAATGCGCATCAGCGGCCATATAAATAATGCCGTTTGGCTGAGAACCTGGTCTTCGGTAAAGTTCAAAGTTCAACCAATTAAATGAGGAATATCCCTGATTAACCCCTGAAAATAATCAAGGAACATTTGCAGCATTCCCGGCCCCATAATCATCAAGACAATCCCTATAACAATTATCTTGGGCACAAATGTCAACGTCGCTTCATTAATCTGGGTGGCCGCCTGGAACATCGCGACAATCAGGCCCACGGCCAAAGACGGCAGCAGCACCGGAGCCGTCAGCTTGACCGCAACAATCATCGCCTCCTGTCCAAGCGTATAAACAGTTTCCGGTACCATAACTTACCTCGCATAAGCGACCGTCCGGCCGCCCCTACATAACATAAAAACTTGCCGCCAACATTTCCATGATCAAAGACCAGCCATCAGCGAGAACAAACAACATTATTTTAAAGGGCAAGGAAATAATCATCGGCGATAACATCATCATCCCCATAGACATCAGTACGCTGGCAACCACCAAATCGATGATCAAGAAAGGCAGGAAAATCAGAAAGCCTATTTGAAAGGCTGTTTTCAATTCACTGGTCACAAAAGCAGGCAACAATAATGAAAACGGCACATTTTCGGCAGACTCCAGCGCTGCGTTCCCGGAAATTCTGATAAACAACTCCAAATCAGCCTCTCTGGTTTGTTTTAACATAAATTGCCTGAATGGTTCGGACGCCTTTTCAATGGCCACATTAACGTCAATTTTTTCTTCCAGATAAGGCTGAACGGCTTCGGTATTCACCTTTTCAAAAACCGGCATCATAATGAAAATAGTCAAAAACATGGACAAGCCTAATAACACTTGATTACTGGGCGCCTGTCCGGTGCCTAAAGCCGTTCGCAGCAGACTTAGAACAATCATGATCCGGGTAAATGATGTCATGGTTAGCAATAATGCCGGCAACACGGTCAACAAGGTCATTAACGCCAGAATCTGGATCGTTACCGTATACGTTTGGGCGCCTTGCTTGCCGGTAGTCACGGTGACCGCTTCAATCCCCGCAACGGCATAAGCAGGCGTTTCAATCAGCAAAAAAGCAATGCCTATAATCAGTAAGCGAAACCAAATGCTTTTATGCATCAGAGCGCCCTTTCATCACTTGCGCTAGTTTTTGCGCAAATCCTGAATTCATACTCATAGATACCGGATCGTCCTTACCCAAGCAATCGTCGCCTTCCAACACATGCAAAGCGTCTATACGTCCCGGTGTTACACCCAAAATAAGCTGCTTTTTTCCGACTTGGAGCAAAATGACTTTTTCCCTCATACCCAACGATAGCCCCCCGACAATACGCATTTTTTCTGCGCCATTGGGAGTCATTCCGCTTAATTTACGCATTCCCCATACACAGAGAAAAAAAATACTCAGAACTATCAGTAATCCAACAATCCAATGAAGCATATCGCCTGAAGAAACCGTCCTGACTGCCTGTTTCGGTGCATCGACACCAGGCACGGCAAAGCAGCTTGGAATCCACCAAAACAATAACCACGCGACAATTATTTTTCCAGGCATTAGGCTAATCTTTTAACCCGTTCCGATGGACTAATGACATCGGTTAAACGAATACCAAATTTATCATTGATCACCACCACTTCACCATGCGCAATCAACGTGCCGTTGACTAACACGTCAAGCGGTTCTCCCGCAAAACGCTCCAACTCAACGACTGATCCTTGATTTAACTGCAAAAGATTCCTGATATTGATCTGTGTTCGGCCGATTTCCATTGAAATAGTAACGGGAACATCCAGAATGACATCGAGATTAACTTCATCACCTGAGGTTGAAGACGATTTTTTATCATCAAACTGATTATTAAATTCCTGAAATGCAGCGGCCTCAAAATCATCAATTGTTTCTTCATCTTCAGGTGTATCGGAATATTCACTCATCTTAATTTACCAACTTAATATTGTTATAACCAAACCCTTACATGCTTCAGCCTGATTCAAGATTTTACCTTATCAATAATCTGTATTGCATAGTTACCATCGGATATACCGACCTTTCCTTCAAACACCGGAATTCCCTCTGCTTTAAGAACAACCGTTTCAGGCATATCGATAGGTATTACATCGCCTTTTTTTAACCGCATAACATCTCTTATGCTCATGCTTTTTTCCACCAGAAGGCTGTTTACGTTCACCTCCGCTCTCAAAACTTCGTTACGCAATGCTCCCTGCCAACCGCCGTCAACCTCACCGCTATCGCTACTGATGGCATCCAGTAACTCCCGGATAGGTTCAAGCATCGCATAGGGCATAGCAATATTTACATCGCCTCCGCCACCTTCCAATTCAACATGGATGGTAGAGATCACGATAATTTCTCCAGGACCGATAATGTTGGCAAACCGTGGATTGATTTCTGCGCTCACATATTCAAAATCGAGCTCCATAACCGGCTTCCAGGCCTCCTTCAAATCCTTGAAAATCATATCAATAATTATCCGAACTACCCGCATTTCGGTCGGCGTAAACTCCCTTCCTTCAGTCTGATTATAAAACTGTCCTGCACCGCCGAAAAAATTGTCCACCACAGTAAAAACCAGTCGCGGATCGATTACTATCAAGGCTTTGCCGCGCAAGGGATTAAACCGGACAATCGTCAAATTAGTCGGGACCAGCAGCCCTTGTATATATTCGGAAAATTTTTGAACCTGAATACCCGATATAAAAATTTCCGCCGAGCGACGCAGGAAATTGAACAATGAAATACGGATAAACCTTGCAAACCGTTCGTTAACCATTTCCAGGGTCGGCATACGGCCACGGACAATTCTTTCCTGACTGGCAAAGTCATACTCTCTGACAACGCCTTTTTCATGAAAGTCTTCGGTACTTGCTTCAGAGTAAAAATCTGACTCATCCTCTGTGTCAATATCTCCGTCGCTTACACCGTTTAACAGCGCATCGATTTCTGCCTGCGAGAGTAAATCGCTCATAAGTTATTGCATTACAAATGAAGTAAAAAATATCTCGTCAACCTGACCTTTCCCTGCCATTTTCACTAAAACAGCGGTCACATCATCTAACATGGCTTTACGCAGCATCTCCTTTCCTTCATGAGTATTTAAATTTGTTGCATCCTGAGAACCGATCAGCATCAACAGATTATTCCGTATCATAGGTTCATTTTTTTTCAAAACTTCAATGGTTTCGGCACCTTCAACCAGCATGGATAACGTAATTCGCCCGTGCTTAACTGCCGCGCCCGCAGGAAAATCGACGACAATCGGCTTAGCCATATCAAAATAGAGTTTTTCTATATGAACTTCCGACTCATCGTCAGCATGTTCAACTTTTGCTCCTTTAGATGAATCTCCTTTTGTAAGAAAAAAAGTGACGCCTCCGCCAACTGCTAATAAAATCACTGCGGCGACAATCATGATAATAAGTTTTTTAGGAGATCTCTTTCCGTCTCCGCCTTCTTGCTCAAGTTCAGACATGTTGCAAACCCTTTAGTTTTTATCAGTAAATAGGCAATTTAAAGGCCACTAAACAATAACCCATATAGAAACATTCAGTTACATTGTAGCTGCAATCCGCTTATACGTGTAAACAACACTAACAAACACAACTGAATGCCATCATTGATCCATATCAGAAAATCAAATCATACAAGAAAAAAGATCCTTTTAAAAGAACAAGATAGCAATACTTATAAATGTTAATAATTAACTATATTCGGTATCAATTACAAGTATTGAATAGTTAAGCAAATACATACACTCAAAGAACCACAGCCTAATAAATGAAGGTGTCATAAAACCGACACGCTATTGATGACTGTGTGCTGTAATTCTTCATCAAAGCAACACCAGGAAATAAAAATGCCCCTAGAAACCGAGCAAGATGAACAATTTAATGTGTTAATCACCAGCGACATCGACATTAATCATTTATCATCAAAACCTCAGCGCCAAAATATTATTGTAGCCACTGAATACGATGATATTTTAATGCTGATTAAAACAACTCAATTCGATCTGATACTACTTGACTTGAGCATAAGCTGTTCGGCCGCATCGGTTCCCGAGCAATTGCGACACCTCCCCCATCCTTGGCAGTCGGAACTTATCACTCGTATCAGAGATCCTCTTGGCATAAATAACAAAACTCCGATCATTGGTGTCATTAATTCAACAGAAGGGTCTCAAGGAGAGAAACAATGCCTAATTGAGGCTGATGATTGGCTAGTTAAACCTATATCAGAGAATCAGCTTAATGAGACTATGGATGTTTGGCAAACAAAGACTATTGCACTAGCTTACATCCAAATAATCCTGAACAAGACCAAAAACAACCAGCGTCTTACTTTGACCATTTTTGAAAAGTTGTTTGAGGAAATCCCCCAGCAAATCGTTCAGATTAAAGATGCATTGGAAAACAAACAATACGGCCACGCCAAAGAAATTACGCACAAGCTAAATGGTTCGGTGAGTTTTTGCGGATTGACGGATATTCAAAAACCGGCAAACACTCTGGAAAGTTCTCTACTAAACAATAATTATAAGGCCATCAGCCAGCATTTCCGGATACTGCAACAATGCACTTCGAGTTTTACACGCCATCAAGAATTCATCATGAAAACTTTAATGAGCCAATCCCATAAAAAAAGCCCTTAAAGGGCTCTTTTTATGGAATAAACCCGGTTTCAGTCCAGCTCGTCAAGCAACGCTTGGGCTATCTTTTTTTGCTCAACCGTACCTTGTTCCAGCACTTCCCTGGCAATATCCTTGGCCGCATTTGCATCTCCCATATCAACATATGCTTTTGCCAAATCCAGTTTCGTTTCCAACTCGTCCATATCGGTAAGATCAGAAACCCCAAATCCGTCATGATTGGAGCTTTGTACGCTTGTTGTTGAGGGTATATCCAGATCAAAGTCGAAGTCAAAATCACTACCCAGGTCATCATTAAAATCTAATGAATTATCCGCAGAAAAATTAACACCCTGATGTTTTTTCTGATCATTTAATACGGTATTAAAATCAAGATCATCAACTTTTGTCGTTTCTGTATTGCCGGAATTAAAATCAAATTCGTGCGTTTCAAATTCCTGTGTTTTATCGGATATATTTGCTCCTGATGTAAAATCTTTATCCAATTCATCTGATTCGTAGTCATCCATTGAGAATGAGCTTAGATCGAAATCAATGCCTTCTATCTGCGGCTTATCTGCCTGTGCGCAGGAAGTTATATCGTCTTTTTCCGATTCATCTGACTCGGCGTCCATTGAAAATGAGCTTAGATCGAAATCAATATCTTCTATCTGCGGCGTATCTGCCCGTGTACTGGAAGTTATATCGTCTTTTTCCGACTCATCTGACTCGGCACCCATTGAGAATGAACTTAAATCGAAATCAATGTCTTCTATCTGCGGCTTATCTGCCCGTATACTGGAAGTTATATCGTCTTTTTCCGATTCATCTACTTCGGTGCCCATTGAGAATGAGCTTAAATCGAAATCAATATCTTCTATCTGCGGCTTATCTGCCTGTGTGCTGGAAGCTATAACACCTTTTTCCGCTTCATTTGCTTCGCTGTCATCCATTGAAAATGAACCTAGATCGAAATCAATATCTTCTATCTGCGGCTTATCTGTCTGTGTGCTGGAAGCTATAACACCTTTTTCCGCTTCATCTGTTTCGATGGCATCCATTGAAAATGAACTTAAATCAAAATTAATATCTTCGTTATTTCGCTGTTCATCGACAAAAGATTCATCTTCAGTCTCAGATGAATCAAAATCTGATGAATCAAAATCTAATGCCTCGCCCTTTGGCTCAACTACTTCAACAAAATCATCACTGGCTGACTGCACGAAAGAAGCTGTTCCAACATTTATATCTGCTTTGCCAGGGCCATCCCCTGCGACACTTTCATGAATATTTTCAACGGCTGTATCATCGGCCACTGGAAACAGATCGTTGCCCGAAGAAAACAATGGCGAATCGGGGCAAATTTCACGCCCCATTTCGGCTGCTTGTTCCCAAAACACGGCCTCATTTCGCTTACCTGCTGCTACCAGTTCATTGGCATAGGCCTCAAAAGCTGTTTTGTTTTCGTTAGCGTAAAAAATTTCCAGCAACTTTAGTTTACATTCATCGCGGTTCGGCTGATCTTTGATCGCTTGCCTTATTAATTCTTCGGCCTGCTGATAACGACCATAAGCAAGATATACATCAGCCTCGGATATCGGATCGATTTCCCCCTGATCGGTATCGAACGAATCAAAGTCACTAGGTGTGAATTCGCTTAAGAAAGAACTTTCACCAACGGTACCCGCATCACTTACAGCAACACCATCGTCAACAACCGGCACAGAAATATTTTCATTTGCTTCAGGTGTTTCAATCATCGCCGAAGAGGCAAACATACTCTCTGTATTCGTTTCTTTATCGACCTTACGTTTCCGCCACCAAAGCCAACCCAACAACGTGAAAATTGCCGCTCCAGCGCCACCTTTCAGATAGAGCGGATCGAGTAAATTATCTGCTTCAGATTCCGGCCGGACTACCGGCGGAACAGGAACAGCAGTTTGCTGAGGAACGCGAGTTACTTGCTCAACAGGCTTGACTGGCGCAACCTGGCTCGGTACTGCCTGATTCGGTTGCACAGGTTGAATAACGGCTTGTTCAGAAGCAGGTGCTACTTGCTCAGCAGGTTTAGCTGTCACAACCTCGCCCGGCACAGCCTGATTCGGTTGCACTGGTTGAACAACGGCTTGTTCAGAAGCAGGCGCTACTTGCTCAGCAGGTTTAGCTGCCACAACCTCACCCGGCGCCGCCTGATTCGGTTGCACAGGTTGAATAACGGCTTGTTCAGAAGCAGGTGCTACTTGCTCAGCAGGTTTAGCTGTTATAGCCTCGCTTGGCGCTGCTTGACTTTCCTTGGACTGGTTCTGCAAGGCCGCGAGCTGTTGGTCTTTTAGAGCAATCAACTCCTGCATCATTGCCAACTGTTTTTCCAGCTCTGCTATCTTGCTTTGTGTCACGCCATCTATGGTTATTGCTTCTTTACCCTTGACTGTTTTTGAGGGTGTTGACGAATCGGCTACTTTCTTTTCACGCTCATTCACCGATGCTATAACTGCATGGTCAGTAACCGCTGCTTTAGTTGGGGCAATCAAAGTTAGCTGATTATCGACAGGCCCTTCGCCTTTGCTCAGGACAGGCTTTTCCTTTGATTCAGGATGAGCTGGAGCCGAGTGGTTTTTCCAAGCTTTTGTATGCCGGTTGAATTCTGCTAATGCTTGGTTTCGCGATAGTTTTAGAGCAGCCTCTTTTTCAGGAATCTTCAACATTTTCCCAGTAGTTAATGCATAAACATTTCCTTTATAGAATGCATGAGGATTTGCTTCATAAATCGCCATCATCATTTGCTCTACAGAAACGTTGCTCTGCCCTTTCGCACGCTCAGCTACGCTCCAAAGCGTATCATTTTCAAGTGTAGGCCCATATTCTCCGTCAGTGCTTTGACCATTAGCATGGGACATAGCAGCTGGCGGTTGTTCGTAGCTTTGAGTGCTGGTTGAAACCGGGATAGTTGCTTGATTATAAACTGACGGTGGATCAACCAATACGGTGAATTCGCGATACAAATTGCCTTTGGGCCAAGTTACTTCGAGCAGAAAGTCCAGAAAAGGTTCCTTTAGCGCTTCCTTAGAAGTCAGCTTAATGACTGCCGTACCATTAGAATTAGTAACAGTTTCAAGTTTAATTTTCGACAGGAAATAGGTCCATGCCACTCCCGCCTCATCAAACTTTTCAGGTGGGGCCAAATTTACCTTGATGTCGGATACGCTCTCTCCTGACAATATTAACGCAATTTCAGCATCCAGGTTTTGATTAAGGGCCGAATGCAATTTAATTTCGCCAATCCCTAACGTATGACCACTAGCCGGCGCCAGCAATGATACAACCGCTAAGGTTTTAGTTAACAAACGCACCTTGCTCTTCTTCACAATAGTTACCACAGTCTCTTACCGCGTCCAGTCAAATATGTAGACAAGCTTAGCCTAGATGTAATTTTTTACCAGCACTTCTGCTATTTGCACACTGTTTAATGCAGCGCCTTTTCGAACATTATCGCCTACCACCCACAGATCAATTCCTTGAGGATGCGATATATCTTCCCGAATACGTCCTACAAACACATCATCATTACCTGAAGACTCGGTTACCGCTGTTGGATAACCGCCGTCTTTACGCTCATCCATAAGCGTCACGCCGGGCGCTTTCTCGAGTAGCTTCCTTACTGTGGCAACATCGATTTTTTTACGGGTTTCAATATGCACGGCCTCGGAATGTCCGTAAAAAACCGGAACCCGTACTGCGGTTGCATTAACCAAAACGCTGTCATCGCCTAGAATTTTTTGGGTTTCCCAAACCATCTTCATTTCTTCTTTGGTGTAACCGTTGTCCATAAATACGTCAATCTGCGGCAACACGTTAAATGCAATCTGTTTAGGATAGACGTTTGTGATAATGGGCTGCATATTAAGCAGGCTGGTCGTTTGCTTAACCAGCTCTTCTATAGCTTCTTTACCAGTGCCTGAAACGGCCTGATAGGTGCATACATTGATTCGTTCAATCCCGACCGCATCGTAGATGGGCTTTAGCGCCACCAACATCTGAATAGTCGAGCAATTAGGATTGGCGATAATGCCGCGATTTTTATAATCGGCGATTTTTTCAGGATTGACCTCCGGCACCACCAGCGGAATATCGTCGTCATAGCGAAACTGCGAGGTGTTATCAATAACGATGCAGCCGGCTGCGGCGGCCTTTGGCGCGTATTCTGCCGAAACAGATGCACCCGGTGAAAACAAACCGATTTGCGCCTTCGAAAAATCGAAAGTAGCCAAATCCTGTACGACTAAAGACCCGCCTTTAAAAGGGATTCTTTTTCCCGCTGAATTACTGCTGGCTAAGGCATAAACCTCAGCAACGGGAAAATCACGCTCTTCCAGAATAGACAACATGGCTTCACCCACCGCACCGGTAGCGCCAACTACGGCAACGTTATATAGCTTGGTCATATTAACCATCCTTCCTTACTACTAAAACCTTCTTTATCATTAACTTTAAAAACCTTTTATCCTGAAATTTGAACATCGATTTATCACAAAATATTTTGTTTGCACTACTACCCTAAAACAGCAAAAACTTTTTTAGTGATTTCATCGACACTGCCGACACCGGCTATCGAACTGAACTTGACCTGCCGCTCCGGCGCTGAATAATAGCCGACCAACGGTTTAGTCTGTTCATGGTAAACGTTAAGCCGCTTGCGCACGGTTTCTTCTTTATCATCATCGCGCTGAATCAAAGGCTCACCGGTCACATCATCAAGTCCGTCAACTTTAGGTGGATTAAACTCGACATGATAAGTGCGTCCAGATTGTAAATGCACTCTTCTACCGGCCATACGTTTTACAATTTCCTCATCCTCCACCACGATTTCAATAACGGTATCGATGCTGACTCCCATTGCATTCAAACCTTCAGCCTGAGCAATGGTGCGAGGAAAGCCGTCCAGTAAAAAACCGTTAGCACAATCGGCTTGTGCAATACGTTCTTTAATCAACCCTAAAATAATATCATCGGAAACCAAGCCGCCGGCATCCATCACTTTTTTCGCTTCAACGCCCAACGGAGTTCCCTCCCGCACTGCGGCTCGCAACATATCACCCGTTGAAATTTGCGGAATAGCGTACTTTTCAGTAATAAATTGAGCTTGAGTTCCTTTACCGGAACCAGGACTCCCCAACAGGATGATGCGCATAACTAACTCCATTGTGTCGTTAAAACAGATTTAGACTCTAAATATAATAGCTCGTGCAGGTCGGCTTAATTTAATCCGGCCTACAAAACCAAACAAAAACATAGCTTATTATTTTATAACACATCAAATTTTATCTCTTGTAAAAATACGTTTATTTACCTATTCTTACTCAGTTTTTTACAATTAGCAGGAGAATAAATAATGCGTGTTGAAGATTTAATGACTTCGAAAGTATTTACAGTCGAGCAACACGACTTGATCGATCGTGTCTTTTTCTTAATTCATTACGAAAGAATTCGTCACTTACCTGTCGTTGAAAAAGGCAAAGTTATCGGAATTGTATCTGACAGGGATCTATACAAAGCGCTAGGCCCCAAAAGCAACTCAAACGCAATTGAAGCGGCAACCGGCACAGGCGCTGTCGAGCTTCATGTAATCCCGAAAAAAGTACAACATATCATGCATCGGGGAGTAATAACCGTTAATCCCGACACCTATGCATCGGAAGCAGCAGCCAAAATGGCCGACAATAAAATCGGCGCATTGCCTGTCGTCGATAAAGACAACAAACTGGTCGGCATATTATCTTCCACTGACATTCTGCGGGTTTTTTCAAAAATCGAAAAAGCAAGCGAAGAAAGAGAGAAAAGAATCGCAGCTGGCGTCAGTCACAAATAAATGACATAACTTGCGTCACCCTAAAAGCCCCAATTTAACGGGGCTTTTTTGTTTTAACCGGCCGTAAATCACCATGACCCATAAAATCCTTCCAGACCATGACATTAAAGCCGCAACACTAGCCTGGTTAAAATCTATCATCATTGAATACAGCATCTGCCCGTTTGCAAGGCGCGAATTGGAGCGGGGCAGTATTTACTTCAGCCTCAATCGCGACATAAAAACTGAACAATGCCTGTTGCACCTGATAGATGAATGTGAACGACTGGAGACAGAACCAGGCATTGAAACTACGCTATTGATTTACGCGGATGCGTTTGCAGAATTCGACGATTATCTGGATTTCCTTGAAGTCGCCGAATCATTGTTAATTGAACAAGGCTATGAGGGCACTTACCAGTTGGCAAGCTTTCATCCCAATTACTGCTTCCAAGGCAGCGACCCGGACGATGCTGCGAATTACACCAACCGCTCGCCCTACCCCATGTTGCACCTGCTACGGGAAAGTAGTATAGAACAAGCCGTAACCACTCACCCTGATCCGGAAAACATCCCTCAACACAACATTGAACTAACCCGAAAATTGGGATTAGCCAAAATGCGGGCTTTATTATCGGCGTGTTATCCGCTTAACCCATAATTTCAATTTTGTTGCTTTAAGCCTTCCAACTCTTTAGCTCGCTCAGCTGTAGCGGACATAAAACACTGATTTGCATTGACCCTGGCTATCGTTCCGCCATCAGGATCGTAATAAAAATCACAATTGGCCTTTCTATACTTGAGCCATAACCGTTGGGCTTCCTGCAACTGTTTCTTACGTTCGGAAGAAAGGCCGACCATAATATCTTCATAGGCTTTGTTTAACCGGACATCTTGACGCTCCGTTTCAGCACCCATGCATTCAATCATTGATGGCGTACTGCCATCGGATTGATCCATGCAAGTTGAAAACACTTGACTTAAACCATCATCAGCAAAGACCGGTTGAACCACTGCGGCTATCAATCCGGCAATCACCAGATATTTAAAAGACGACATCATTGTCTTCTTTCAGTTTTAATATAGAAGAGTGGCCCAAGAATCACTTAACTTCTTCCACAGATTCGCCAGCTGTTCCAAGTGCAACTTCGATTTTTTTGGCTGCAAACGCGTTTTCATTGACGGGCGCTTTATGTTCTACAACGTCTTCGGGCTCGGTAGCGGTATCATCTTTTACCACAACTTCAATTTCTTCGTTTATAAGAGCATCTTCGACATTATCATCTTCAACTTCAGCCTTTTCAGTTATCGGAGCGTCGACAACGGCTTCCGGTGCGACAGCAACTGCCTCTTCCTCGACTTCGATTTTTTCATTCAAAGCGACATCTTCAATAACCGCTTCGTTAATTTCAACAACGGGTTCCGGTTCTTTAGTTAAAGATTCCATAAAGTCGACAAACCAGTCCTGATATTTAACAGTATCAAGATCCGGATCGGCAAGAATATCGGCCGATGTCGGTAAACTGCCCTTCCCTTTAGAAATTTCCAGAGCGGTCAGACAAGCCTCTTTATCACCCCGCAAACCGTAGATACAAGCCAGGTTATAAGAAGCCGATCCGGCCTGGATCGCATTGGCTTTTTCAAAATAGTTTTTGGCTCTACCATACAAGCTATCATTGGACCCAACCGCTTTAACGCGAGCCAGCTCCATATAAGCAACCCCGCCATCGATTGCTGCGCCAAGGTAAGCCGGTTCTATAGTCAGACAAAAAGAGAATTTGGCAATGGCATCCTGATAAAGCTTGGCTGCTTGATCGCCCTGCTTAGTTCTCGCCTGATGCAGTAAAGCGAATCCCCAATTATATAAAGCTTCAGCAATCACAGGCTCGTTAGCGACGACGTCGGAGTATTCCTGATAAACTTTCTTAAATAACTGATCGGCCTTACTGCCTTCGCTGTTGCGCGCTTCCGTTGTTTGTTTGATAGCGGCTTTTAATCTGGATTTCTTTGTTATTGACTCAAAAAACGACATGATTTATCTCTCTTGACTTAGTAATTTATAATCGCTCACTATAGAATAACAGCTGATCTGATAACGACGCCATGCAAATGTATAAATAACATATTGCCGACTCATAATAATAGAGAAAATCATGAATGAATCAAACTGTTGTGACATTGCCAGAGAAAAAGTAAATCTGGAAACATCTCAAATTGCTTGGAAGGAATTGCAACGTTTTTTTGCTAACGGCAGCGCGGTATTCGTCGCCCCAGACCTGGATCTAGTTGACGTGGCCTACCAATTTTCCATCGACAATAAAGATCAGGTTGCGTCATGGATGCAAAATAACCAGGTTGCGCTGGTATCCGATCAACAGGCAATCGACTGGCTTGAGTCCGATGCCGAGGTGTGGGCTGTTGTGGTGAAACCCTGGATACTGGTTCAGGAATAAATTACACAGTTTAGGCCGCTTCCTCTCCTCGGTACCTGCTCACACCCTTTATCTATGTCCATCAAAGAAAACCTCTCCACTTCTTTGCCTTAAACTTTCCCTCTTGAACCCGACCTTCCCTTACCTCTTGATTCGATCCGCTTACTGTCGGGCTGCTTAACACCACGAACTGTCGATTTAGCGCCGCGAGCCGCCGGTTTTTTAGTATGACGGTAATCCTTTTTGCCGGTAGTTTTATTAGGTGCGTTCTTTTTAGGCGCATCAATAACTTTCAATGAAACCGGCTCATAGCCGGTATCGGCTACACGCGGGATTTGCCGCTTGAGCAATTTCTCGATTTCCACCAGCATCCAAGCTTCTTCGGGACACACCAGCGACAAGGCCTCGCCGCTTAAACCGGCGCGCCCGGTACGTCCAATCCGATGCACATAGTCTTCCGGTACCTGCGGCAAATCGAAATTCACCACATGCGGCAAATCATCAATATCCAGTCCGCGCGCAGCAATATCGGTCGCAACCAATACCGAAACCTTGCCGGTTTTAAAATACTCCAGCGCCTTGTTGCGCGCGCCCTGGGTTTTATCGCCATGCAACGCTACGGTGCGGATGCCATCCTCAATCAACTGTTTTTCCAAACGATCGGCTCCGTGTTTGGTACGCACGAATACCAGCACCTGCTTCCAGTTATTGCTGCCAATCAGGTAAGATAATAATTCACGCTTATACTCGCGCCCGATGCCGTAAATGCGTTCCGAGACATTTTCAGCCGTGGCATTTTGCTTGGCGACTTCAACTTCAACGGGATTATTTAACAACTGCGCAGCCAGCGATTTGATCGCGTTCGGCACAGTGGCGGAAAACAACAGGCTCTGCCGCTTCTTGGGGATCAGCGCCATGATTTGTTTAATATCGGGCAAAAAGCCCATATCGAGCATACGATCCGCTTCATCCAGCACCAGTATTTCCACGTTGGAAAGATTGATGTTGCGCTGCTGAACATGGTCGATCAACCGCCCCGGCGTTGCCACGACGATATCGCAGCCCCGGCGTAATTGACGGGTTTGTATGCCGATACTCGCACCGCCGACCACCGCTTCCGCATGGAACGGCAAATGCGCACCGTAAATTTTTACGCTTTCATAGACCTGCGCGGCCAACTCACGGGTCGGCACTAAAATTAGCGCACGAACACGGCGCGGCTTTTGATGCGGATCATGATTTTCGGCCAACCGTTGCAATAACGGCAAGGTAAAGCTGGCGGTTTTCCCTGTTCCGGTTTGTGCGCCTGCCAACACATCCTTGCCTTCAAGGATCAGGGGGATGGCTTTTTGTTGTACCGGCGTAGGAGTGATATAGCCTTGATCGGCTACGGCTTTAAGGAGTTCGTCGGCTAAACCGAGCTGGGCGAAAGACATTTGGAACCTCTGGTAGAAAAATCGTTCAAGATCGTAAGATCATGAGTGTTGGAATGGGGAACGGCAGGCCGTTAAAACTTAAACATATCACCACGAAGACACGAAGAGCACGAAGTCATATTTCTTCGTGCTCTTCGTGTCTTCGTGGTGAATTAATTAATAATGTGCATAGGACGCATACTTTCAGCCCCCCGTCATACTCATATAACGCAATATAACCGGCTGCTCGTTGATATTAAATTCATGTTTTTCCGGCTTAATCAGCATCGCGTCAACAATAGCCTGTTTCAGCACCGCCATATTGCCCGGATTTGTCCTGATGACTTGCTTTAAATCGACCGAATGCTCATTGCCCAGGCATAACAGCAACCGCCCTTCAACGGTTAAGCGCACCCGATTACAAGTGCTGCAAAAATTCTCGCTATGCGGGGAAATAAAGCCGACGCGGGTTTGACTGCCTGCCACATTAAAATAATTCGACGGCCCGCCGGTCTTTTCAGGCGTGGCAACTAAAGTAAAATGTCGCGCCAAATCGGCCTTGATCAAATCGCTCGAATAATAAGCGCCAGCCCTATCGTGCTGACTAACGACACCCAACGGCATTTCTTCAATAAAGCTGATATCGATGCCGTTATCGACCGCAAACCGAACCAGATCGCTCACTTCCTGATGATTCCTGTCTTTAAGAATGACAGCATTTATTTTTATCCGCTCAAACCCTGCAGACTTGGCGGCCTGAATGCCTCTAAGAACCTGCTGCAAATCGCCGGTTCGGGTTATTGCTTTAAACTTGTCGGCATCCAGCGTATCCAGACTGATATTGATGCGCTTTACACCCGCTTCTTTTAAAGACGCGGACATGGTTTCAAGTTGAGAACCGTTGGTCGTTATCACCAACTCATTCAGACTCTCAATACGCCCGATATTTTGCAATAACCCCAGCGCACCCTTCCTGACCAAAGGCTCGCCGCCGGTAATCCTGATTTTCTTCACCCCTAATTCGGCAAATGCTTGCGCCAGCGTATAAATCTCTTCCAGCGTTAAAACTTGAGTGCGCGGCAAAAAGACCATGTCTTCAGCCATACAATACAGGCAACGGAAATCACAGCGATCAGTAATCGAAATTCTCAAATAATCGACAGTTCTGCCGAAGCGGTCGATTAATGTCGTGGGGGAAGACGGATGAGTCATTATGGCGGCGATAAAAAATCCAGGACGCCAATATTAACACAGTATCAGGTCTTTTAAGAGAGCATCTACTCCAGCCTGCTTAGCCTTCAACCTTGTCGTTTTAAAAACTTCGCGCAGGAACCAGAGGTTTGCAAGACGATCCACCCGCGCCTAAACCTACCTCGCAAAAACAGAATGTTGTTCAGCCAACAACCTTCAAATCTACTGCTTTCCTACTAAATTCGCTGTATATTGCTTACCGTTACTAAAACGAATCTGACTTTAAATATAGGAATTTTCCATCACCATGTTCTGGAATATTTTCAAGAAAAAAACACTCAAGCAGACGCCCGGCAATGATAAATCGAACTTTCCGCTTTTCGATGACAAAAAAGCTATAACCGCAAAAAACTTCAATATCCCAGTCTCTTTTTTAAAAAGGCTGATGCCGATTGCTCAATTACTGTCCGAAAATGAAATACGAGAATTACACATTACCGCCGCTAATTTTGCGCCCGGAGCTATTATCTTTAATAGGGGCACTGAAGTAGATTCACTCATATACATCGTCAAAGGCAACGTATTCATGGAACCCGATAACGGTTCCGGGGTTGGAATAAGCGCCCGCACCTTTAAAGCGCTGTATCCTTTATCCGCCGGTAAACTGCATTATTTTACCGCGATTGCCGAATCAGACGTGACCGTAATCTATGTTTCTAAAAACATACTCCAGCCAAGCCAAAGCACTGCTATTCCTCTGAATAATGAGCTAAACGCTTCGGAAGCCCTTAAAGACAATCCGTTTTTTATCCGTTTTAATCAGCACTTTATCGAAGGGGAACTTAAAATCCCCAGTTTCCCGGATATCGCATTAAAACTGCGCAACGCTATCCAGCAAAATTGCGATGTTGCCGACATTGTTAAAATTGTTAACCTGGATCCGGTTATTTCCGCCAAACTGATTCAGGTCGTCAATAGTCCTATTTACCGGCCAATAAAACCGATCAGTAATTGCTTTGACGCGATTAATCGCCTGGGACTGACGACCACTCGCAATCTAGTGACCGCTTTCAGCATGAACAACCTGATCAAGAGCAAAAGCCCATCGATAAAGAAATTGATTCAAAATAACTGGTTACAAAGCATCAAGGTTTCCAGTATTAGCTATACCCTGGCTCAACTTACTCAAAAAGTAGATCCGGACGAAGCACTGCTTGCGGGGCTTTTGCATAATATCGGCGTATCACCCATTTTAACTTTTGCCGACAGCTTGCCGGCGGGAACGTATAAACCTGAGGACATTGATCTTTGCATCAATGAAATACACGGCCAGGTAGGTTCTGTTATTCTGGAAAAATGGGAATTCCCGAATAATTTAAGACAAATTCCCTTACAATCTACAGACTGGTTTATAAGCACCACGGAAGATATCAACCTGAACGACATTGTACTATTGGCAAAATACCATAATCTTCTTGCGTCCCCCGGCAAAGCAGATATTCCGTTACTGATTACTCTCCCGTCCTTTCAAAAACTGGAACATCAACCTTTAACGCCGGAAATGTCTTTACAGATACTGCAAGACGCGAAACAACAAATTGCCGAAACGATGAACTTTTTCTCGCGCTGACAACCATGATTACTTGAGCTTTTCACTCATACACGATAATATTGATTCAATACTACATTGGAGTCCACTATAATGCTTATTACAAAAAAACGCTTACCCAAATCCGTCATTATCGGCTTAGCCGCCATCATTTTGCCTTTTGGAGCGCAGGCGACCTCCGATACATCCAAGAACATGCATCAATTATATGAAGATAATTGCGCTAGTTGTCACGGCTCGGATCATGGCGGATTTATTGCCCCTGGATTGAATTCAGATACGCTGAAAGGCCGTAGCCCTACCTCTTTACGCACTTTGATCATGACCGGAAGCTTCGACACTTTGATGCCTCCGTTCTACGGTCGTTTATCCGATGACGAAATCCGCGGCCTAGTTAAACATCTGCAAACCACACCAAAACAGGCCAATCCTGCCTGGACGATTGATGACATCAAAGCGTCAATCAAAGTCTATGTCAAAGACGAAAGCACCCTGCCCGCAAAGCCCACTTATCAAATCAACAGCATGGATGATGTGATCGGTGTGGCGGCTCGCGGCAAATACGGGCGCGGTTCAGGCTCCAAAGCGGTGTTCATCAACAGCGTTACTCATAAACAAATCGGTGAAGTTCCTACAGGCACCGCCGCACATATCATCGACTACAACCCCGCCAACCCGCGCTGGGCTTATGTAAAAACCGACACCGCAGAAATCTTTAAAGTCGATTTATACTCCATGCAAGCCGTGCGTAGCGTTAAAACCGGTTTCAACGGACCGGGGCTGGGCGTTTCCCGCGACGGCAAATACATCATGGCGGGGTCTTATGTGCCGCACAACGCCGTCATTCTCGATGCCGACACCTTGGAACCCTTGAAAACCTTTGAACTGGAAGGCATTGATCCTGACGGTAAAATGGTCTCTTCCGATTCCGGCATGATCATCGGTACGCCGTTTGCCGATATTTTCGCGATCGCTCTCGAGAACGCCGGTCAAGTTTGGGTGGTCGATTTAAAAGAAGGCTTCCCGGTCACCAAAATCGAAAAAGTCGGTCGCCATTTGCATGATGCCTTTTTGTCCCATGGCGGCAGCAAATTGATGGTTGCTTCTTATGATGACAGCATCGTGACTGCGATTGATTTAAAAGACCGCAAAATCATCAAAAAACTGGAGGCCGGCTGCGTACCTCATGTAGGCGGCGGCTCTGTGGTTGAAGTTGACGGCCGTACGCTGGGTTTCGGCACCAACTTCGGCGATTGCGACAAAATGGTGGTCAGCGTCTGGGATCTGGACAAGATGGAAGTGGTCAAACAGGTTCCGGTTGCAGGCGGCACGGAATCTCCGGCAGCTCACGCCAATGCGCCTTATGTCGCGGTGGACATCATCTCTAAAGACCGTCGCGCCCGTACTGTCCAGCTGATCGACAAGAAATCGCTGGAAGTCGTTAAAACCCTGGATGTAGGCGGACATGCCTATTTCCCTGAATACAGCGCCGATGGTAAATTCCTGTATGTCAGCGCCGGTTACAGCGGTGACGAAGTTGTCGTTTATGACGCTGTGTCTCTGGAAAAAGTGGCCTCCGTACAGATGGAAAGCCCGGCCGGTATATTCTCTCACGGCCGCGTCAGATACATGACGCGCGGCCTTTCTCCTGACGAGATGAAAGGGGCAAAATAATGAGACTATCAGCTCTTACAGGATCGTTGATATTCGGTTTGCTGTCAGCCCAAAGCGTCGATGCGGCGAGTATTTATGCAGGCGAATCAAAAGCGGCGATGGTTTGTTCTCAATGCCACGGCATTAGAATGCCATCCGCCGACGCTCCTTTTCCGCCATTGGCCGGACGCGACCAGGAATACTTGAAAACGGCGCTCAAACAGTACCGGGATAAAACCCGCAAATCCGACATTATGAATGCTATCGCCGGCTCATTAAGCGATGACGATATTAATAATGTTGCGATGTACTATGCCAAGTTAAAACCGTAACATCCATGAAAAAACTGCCGCTTTTAATGTTGGTTATTACAGTTGTTTTGACCAAAGTCAGTCTGGCCGGTGAGCCGTTACCGGAGCGGCAAAGCACGCTCCGCAACATGCTTAATCATGATTGCGGAGCGTGTCATGGATTGACATTAAAAGGCGGCCTCGGCCCTGCCCTGTTGCCCGAGGCATTGGTCGGGAAGCCTGATGATTTTTTGATTTCAACCATTCTTAACGGCCGCCCAGGCACCGCTATGCCGCCTTGGCAGCCGTTTATGACTCAGGATGAGGCGGCTTGGCTGGTTGGGATTTTACGTAACCCCAAACCACGGCCGTAGGTTGGACTGAGGCATGAAGCCTAACCTACGACACTTAAGCCTATAATCAGAGCAATAATTTTATATGGATTTTGTATCCCATAAATTTCAAGGTTGCGGAGAATCATACAAAAACTTGGATAAGATTGATTTTTCCATTATTCCGACAAAAATAAAGAAACTGCCTTTCTTTAAAGACGATGTTTTCTTAGGCATGCAAGCAATGAATATTGGCGTAGTTGATCAACTTATTACTCACTACGAGTACGCGCTTTTGGATGAATATAATGCAATAGATAGAACGCCTGACTCTACAATGGCCGTCTTCCGCTCTTTCTCAAATGTGGATATATTCGTTGTATGAAGTTCTGCGCATGTGGCGCGATAGAAAAGTTGAGTTTGAAAAACTACAAAAAAACGGAGGGATCGATTCAAAAATTAAAGACATGATCAATGACCCGCTGAATCAGACTGTCAACACTCGAAAACAGCAGATGTTGCGTTTTAAAGATGATATACAGTATCGAGAGCATATAAATGCTGTCTGGAATGACATTGAAGAAATATATCGCGCAACTGAGCTTATTAGAATTAACTTAGCCAAACATTGTGCGCCAGGTAAAGATAACATCATTCCAATGTCTCCTGGTTATGCTCGAATTAATGATCGGTGTGGTGCTTTGGATTTCCAGCTTATAGAGAAAAACAAAGATTATCCAGAGATAGATAATAGTAGTTACTATACTGTTTTGAATCGTCGTGACATTGCCGATACGCTTCGTAACTTCTTTGTTAAGCTTTCTTAATACGTAAGTCGCAATAACGTAGCATATTGAGCCGCATGGAGAGGTTAATCATTCTACACGCTGAAACAGGGAGTAGAAGTCATGTAGGGTACGCTATGCGTACCATTAATCGTCGAAATGTACGCACAGCGTACCCTACGAAACTTACCACCCTATAAAGATTTGAGGACACACACCATGCACACCATCCAATTAGACCAACCCACTGAACAGGCCTTAAGTCACATAGCCACTAGACAAGGTTTGACGCCTGACACGATCATTAAAAATGCCCTGCTTGACTATTTAGCGGAAGAGCAAGCGATAACGAAAGCAGATGCCGCTTATAAAAACTATCTGGACGGCAAAGAATCTATTCATGATTTTGACGATGTGGTGAAAGAACTTGGCCTGGACGATTAAAATTTTAGATAGCGCAAAACAAGATTTAAAGAAGCTTGATAAGACCGTTCAAAAAAGGATTGCTTCATTTTTACGAAAGCGGCTTGCGGACACTGATGATCCGAAACAGCTGGGAAAAGCGCTACAAGGACAATATACCGGTTACTGGCGATATAGAGTTGGCGATTACCGCCTGATCTGCCATTTAAAAAATGAAGAACTGATTATTATAGTTGTCGAAGTTGGGCATCGAAAAAACGTTTATCGCTAACACACAAAATCCATGACCAAGCTACTCACCCTGCTAACCTTATTATTTTCCTTCAACGCATTCGCAGACCTACGCGCCACTGGCGACCTTGGCATTGTCATCGAACGCGAAGACGGCAATGCACTGATCATCAACACCACCGAGCATAAACGCTTAGCCAAAATCGAAAAGATGGGCGACTTATCCCACGCTTCCGTGGTTTTCTCCCGCGATCAGCGTTACGCCTATGTTTTCGGTCGGGACGGCGGCTTAACCAAAATCGATATGCTCAAAGACGCAATCGACAAGCGCATCATCCAGGCCGGCAACAGCATCGGCGGGGCGATTTCCCAGGACGGTAAATTAATCGCCGTGTCCAACTACACTCCGGGCGGCGTTAAAGTTTTTTCATCCGACACGCTGGAACTGGTTGCCGATATTCCTTCCGACTATGGCGAGGGACTACGTTCTAAAGTGGTTGGCTTAGTTGACGCCCCCGGACAGCGCTTTGTATTCAGCCTGTTCGATGCCGGTGAAATCTGGATGGCCGACTTTAAAAATCCCAAAGCGCCGGTCATTAAAAAATTCCCGAACACCGGCAAACAACCTTACGACGCGTTAATATCGCCGGATGGACACTATTACATTGCCGGTTTATTCGGCGAACCCGGACTGGCGCTGCTCGACTTATGGAATACCGAGGCTGGAGTAAAACGAATCTTGCCCGACTACGGCAAAGACGATGAAAAATTGCCCGTTTATAAAATGCCTCATCTCGAAGGCTGGGCGGTAGCCGGTGATTACGTGTTTGCTCCCGCGATAGGTCAGCACAAGGTTCTGGTCATCGACAAAAACACCTGGGAGCTGCATGACACTATCCCTGTCGCCGGGCAGCCGGTTTTTGTGATGGCTCGGCCTGATGCGCGGCAAGTCTGGGTTAACTTTGCCTTCCCCGATAACAATCAATTACAGATTATCGATGTCAAAGACCTGTCCCTAAGCAAGACTTTGTCGCCCGGAAAAGGCGTTTTACATATGGAGTTCACCCCGCGCGGCGAACAAGTCTGGGTTGCGCTAAGAGACGATAACCAACTGGTGGTTTACGACACGGAAACCTTGCAGGAAATTACCCGCCTGCCAGCCAACAAACCTAACGGTATTTTCTTTAGCTCGCGTGCGCATAAAATCGGTTTATGAGATTTTGAAAGTATCACCCAAATCAGGCTAAAAAATATTCACCACAGAGACCACGAAGAAAATAATCCCTTCGTGGTCTCTGTGTTCTTCGTGGTTATTCTTTAATTTGCGAATTTTCTATGCTGACGAACTTACATAAACAGCTACTCAACGATTACCAGCGCGACTTCCCGCTATCGGCCCGCCCTTATCGGGACATCGCCGACCAGTTGGGCGTGACCGAAGCCGAGGTTTTATCGGTATTTACCGAACTGAACGATAACAACTTTATCAGCCGCATAGGCCCGGTTATTCCGCCTAACCATATCGGCGTCAGCGCCTTGGTCGCGATGTCCGTGCCCGAGCAGCAACTCCAGTCTGTTGCCGATAAAATCAGCGCTTATCCCGAAGTCAATCATAATTACGAACGCGAACACCGGTTTAACCTTTGGTTTGTAGTCATCGCTTCCGATGCTGAACACTTGACCGCCGTTATCGATTCAATAGAACAGGAAACATCATACAAAGCCATGCGACTGCCGATGCTGGACGATTTTTTCATTGATTTGGGCTTTAAACTGGACCTAAATAATGATTGATGCTCGTGACCGACAACTGCTTGAGCATATTCAACTGGGGCTACCGGTTTGTTCCAGGCCCTACTTGGAAATCGGGAGGCTTTGCGACATGCCCGAAACCGAAGTAATCGAGCGCTTAACCCGGCTTAAACAACAAGGCCTGATCAAACGCATGGGCGTTATCGTCAAGCACCGGCAACTCGGTTACCGCGCCAATGCAATGATTGTCTGGAACGTACCGGATAATCTTGTTAAACAACTGGGCGGACATATCAGCCGGTTTTCGTTTGTGACGCTTTGTTATCAACGCCCCAGACAAGCTGAATGGCCGTATAACCTGTATTGCATGATACACGGCAAAGACAAGGCCACTGTATTAAACCAATTAGAACAGCTCGTTGACGCTTGCGGCCTAAGCAGTTTCGACAAAGAAATCCTGTTCAGCCGCCGCTGCTTCAAACAACGCGGCGCCATTTATCAAAATACCGCTTTAGCTAATGGATGAAATAGACAAACAAATTATCAACGCGCTACAAAACGGCTTTCCGATCTGCGACGCGCCTTATCAACAAGTCGCCGTACAACTGGGACTGACAGAACAGGATTTGATAACCCGATTAAAAGCGCTGCTGGATAACGGCACCCTCACCCGCTTCGGCCCTTTATTTAATGCCGAGCAAATGGGCGGGGCCTTAACCTTGGCGGCCGTTAAAGCACCGAAAGAGCGCTTTGATGAAATCGCCGAAATCATCAATGCTTTCCCTGAAATTGCGCATAATTACGCGCGCAATCATGAACTGAATATGTGGTTTGTGATTGCCACCGAAACACCCGAACAGGTCCGGCAAACCATCAGTGCAATAGAACAACAAACAGGCCTTAGCGTCTACAACATGCCAAAAAATAAAGAATACTTTGTCAACCTGAACCTAAAAGCCTGACTATGCTTGATAAAATAGACCGCAAAATCATCCAGGCAACCCAAGCCGGCTTGCCGTTAACGCCCCAACCCTATCAGGCTATTGCAGAACAACTCGGCCTGACCAGCGATGATATTATGATGCGGTTGTCAGCCATGCAAAACAGCGGCATCATTCGCCGCATCGGCGCTGTGCCCAACCACTATAAACTAGGCTACCGCTTTAACGGCATGACGGTCTGGAATGTCCCGGATGAAGCCATCGACGAGCTGGGGCAAAAAGTCGGGCAACTGGAATTTGTCAGCCATTGTTATCATCGCCCCAGACATCTTCCCGAATGGCCATATAACCTGTTTGCGATGGTGCATGGCAAGAGCCAGGAAGAAGTCGACAAACAGATTCAACAGATTTATGATCTGTTAGGCGGCAATAATCTGGGCTGGGATATTTTATACAGCACAAAAATTTTGAAAAAAACCGGTTTTCGTAGCAGTAGCGCCAGAAAATCCAACGATAATCAAACCGTTACCGATTAGGATACTGACTATGTTTAGACTAAGCCAATACATGCGGGAATTGATAGACCCGACGCCTTTAAAGCCAGCCCGCAAACCGGCAGCTCCGGTGGTTATTTGGAACCTGATCCGCCGTTGCAACCTCACCTGCAAGCATTGCTATACGACATCCACCGACATTAATTTTCCCAATGAATTAAGCACGCCGGAAATCTATTCGGTCATGGACGACCTGAAAGCTTTCAAAGTACCGGTGCTGATTTTATCCGGCGGCGAACCGCTGTTGCATCCAGACATCTTCGACATTTCCCGCCGCGCCAAGGACATGGGTTTTTATGTCGCGTTATCCACCAACGGCACTAAAATCTCTGCGGCTAATATCGATGAGATCGCGGACATAAATTATCAATATATCGGCGTCAGTCTGGACGGCATAAAAGATACGCACGACCAATTCCGGCGGGTAAAAGGTAGTTTCGACCAAGCTTTATACGGCATCCAGCTGTGCCTGGAAAAAGACATCAAAGTCGGCTTGCGGTTTACCCTAACGCAGGATAACGCCCAGGATTTTCCCGCCTTGTTGCAGTTAATGGATAACCATAATATCGACAAATTCTATTTATCGCATTTGAATTACGGCGGTCGCGGTAATAAAAACCGCAAAGACGACGCCCATTTTGCGATGACCCGGGCCGCGATGGATTTTCTGTTTGAAACCAGCTACGAGTGGCTTAAAGCGGGAAAAGACCGTGAATTTGTGACCGGCAATAACGATGCCGATGCGGTTTATTTTTTACACTGGGTAGCTAGGCACTTCCCAGATAAAGTCGAACACATCAAAGCCAAACTGGAACAATGGGGCGGCAATGCCTCCGGCGTTAATGTCGCCAATATCGACAATCTTGGCAATGTCCATCCAGACACGTTTTGGGGACATTATGAGCTGGGCAATGTAAAGGAACGGCCCTTTTCTGAAATATGGATGGATATAACCGATCCGTTGATGGCGGGCCTTAAGCAATATCCAAGACCGCTAGAAGGACGCTGTGCAAGGTGTCGTTATCAGGCGATTTGCAACGGCAACACCCGCGTCAGGGCCGCGCAAACTACAGGAAACAATTGGGCTGAAGATCCGGGCTGCTATCTGACGGATGTTGAAATAGCATGATTGAGAGCTTTTATGGACATTGACTTTTCACCGCTGGCTAATGCAATTAGCCAACTGGAAAAAAGCATTGCTTACGCCAAATCGGAAATGGCAGAAAACAATAGCGATTTATTTGAACAATTTCGTAACTCCGTTATTCAGTGCTTTAAATTCACTTACGAACTTAGCCATAAAATGCTTAAGCGTTATCTTGAAGCAACCGCCGCGAACCCGGAGGAAATTGATTTAAGCACATTCCAAAACATTATTCGTATGGGCAATGAAAAAGGCCTGCTCCGATCCGATTGGACAGTATGGCGAGATTACCGTCTTGCCCGTAGCAACAGCAGCCATACTTATGACGGGAGTAAAGCTGAAGCCGTATATCAAATTGCTTCAGACTTCTTAGACGAGGCGAAGTACTTATATCGACAATTGCTCGAGAAAAGCCAGCAAGAATGAATGTTAAACCTAACATGCCAAACATTGACCTGCCCCCCCATGATTGGAATGAGGTCTGCCACATTCTGAAAACGCATCTGCCGGAATATCCAGTTTGGGCGTTTGGTTCGCGGGTAAAATGGACTGCTAGACCCTACTCCGATCTTGATTTGGCTATCATCACCCGGCAACCTTTGTCCTTGACCAAAATGGCAACCATTAAAGAAGCATTTGATGAATCCGATTTATCCATTCGTGTTGATATTGTCGATTGGGCGACGACTAGCGAGACGTTTCGGAAAATCATTGATCAAAATAAAATGGTGATTCAGGAAGGGAAAGCAGATGCAGCCGAAAGGTACACACAGCGTACCCTATGATCTAACCATCAAACCTGATGCAAATTAAGCTCATGTAATTGCATATTGATGATTTTAAGCGCAGCCAAAACCGCCGCAAAAACCTGGTTGGAATGTACCGCGCGGGTTTTGCGCAATTCGCCGGCGCAATTCCAGGTAATTACGCACTCGGTTAACGCGCTGGTATGTCCGCCTTTGGGTATCCGTATTTCATAATCGGCCAGCGCGGGCAAAATGTAGTTATGTTGCTTCATTATTTTATTAATGGCATCGACAAACGCGTCAAAACCGCCGTTACCGGAACCTGAGGTGACATGCATTTGGCCGTTTACTTTGACTCGCAAGCTGGCCGTCGATTCTAAATCGAGGCCGCTGGTGATCGAGCAGTTAAGCAGTTTAATATGCTGATAATTCTTGCTCTCCAGCACGTCGGCGATAATGAAAGGCAGATCATCGGTAGTGATGGTCTGTTTTGAATCGCCGAGGCTGACAATCCGAGCCAGCACTTTTTTCTGGTTCTCTTCCGACAGGTCAAGTTCCAGCATCTCCAGGTTCTTTTTCAGCGAGGCCTTGCCGCTCATTTTCCCCAGTGCGTAGCTTCGGGTACGCGAGAAACGTTCCGGGCCTAGTTTGGTTTTGTACAGCCCGCCTTTTTGATCGCCATCCGCATGGATTCCGGCGGTCTGAGTAAAAACATCGGCCCCAACTATCGGCGCATTCGCCGCGACGCGTTTGCCGGAGAAGTTTTCAACCATCGAGCTGATGCGCACGATATGGCTTTCATCGATAGACAACTGCATGTTCATTTTATCGCGCAATACTACGGCGACTTCAGCCATTGAGGCATTGCCGGCGCGCTCGCCGAGGCAATTTACGGTGCAGTGTATCGCGTTTACACCGGCACGAACCGCCGCCATTACATTGGCGGTAGCCAAACCATAATCATTGTGCGGATGAAAATCGAATTGCAACTTCGGATAGCGGTTGCACATGTCGTTGAAGCTTGAGAATACTTCGTCAGGCGATAAAACGCCGAGGGTATCGGGCAGCATGAAATGGCTGATGCCGGAGTGCTGCAAGTTGTCCATCAACTCGTAAACATAGTTCGGATCGTCGTGATAACCGTTGGACCAATCTTCCAGGTAGACATTGACTTTCAAGCCTTTTTCCAACGCGTAGTTAACGGTTTGCAGCACATCTTCGGCATGTTGCGTCAGCGTTTTGCCCAACTGGACGCGGCAATGCTTTTCGCTGCCTTTGATCAGTAGGTTGATAACCTCGCCGCCGGTTTCCAGTATCCAGTCGACACTGCGCGTATGGTCGACAAAGCCCAGAACTTCTACACGTCCGGCAAAACCTTCCTGCTTGGCCCATTGATTGATGTTGGTGACTGCTTCTTTTTCGCCTTGAGAGACACGAGCAGAAGCGACCTCAATTCTGTCAACCCGCAGCCACTGTAGCAGAGCTTTGGCAATGCTGACTTTTTCCACGGGCGTAAAAGAAACGCCTTGGGTTTGTTCACCATCGCGCAAGGTGGTGTCCATCAGTTGGATGTGTCTTGAATCGGTGGACATGATTGTCGCCTGTGTTCTCAATGTAAGCGGATTTTTAATTCACCACGAAGACACGAAAGTCACGAAGCTTAGCCAAGATAAAAGTTTCGTGATCTTCGTAGTGATATAACTCCTTCTCCATCAGAGAGAAGGTTTACGCTAGTTCCCAAGCTCCAGCTTGGGAATTCGGTGAGGGAAGCTCCAGCTTCCCGTCTCACGAAGCTAGAGCTTCGTAAACTGGGTTCCCAAGCTGGAGCTTGGGAACCAGCAGCGTAACGAGATAAAACCCTTAAGCCCAAAGCCAAGGAAATTTTTGCTTATGTTGCTGCTCGTACTGCGCAATCTTGTCGGCATGCTTTAAGGTCAAACCGATGTCATCCAGTCCGCTCAACAGATTGCCCTTGCGGAACGGATCAATTTCAAAACTGAAACCATTTCCGCCCGGTGTAGTTACCTGTTGGTTTTCAAGATCAACGACAAAACGCACGCCTTCGTTGGCGGCAATCTCAGCCATCAATTTATCCAGCTGATCTTTATCGACTCTTATCGCCAGAATGCCGTTTTTAAAACAGTTGTTATAAAAAATATCGGCATAGCTGGTGGAAATAATGGTATTAAAACCATAATCGGCAATCGCCCAAGGTGCGTGTTCACGTGATGATCCACAACCGAAATTATCGCCAACCACCAGAATTTTAGCGCCTTTGAACGCAGGCTTGTTCAGCTCGAATTCCGCATTGTCGCTGCCATCGTCATTAAAACGCCAGTCGTGAAAAAGGTGCTGACCAAAGCCGCTACGTTCCACTTTTTTCAAGAACTGCTTGGGGATGATCTGGTCGGTATCGACATTGCTGCGGTTCATCAACGCCGCAATACTTTCATGTTTTTTGTACGGTTCCATAATTCTTTCCGATCTTAAAGTTTGCGAATATCGACAAAATGGCCTGCCGCCGCTGCGGCCGCTGCCATTGCAGGCGAAACCAAGTGCGTGCGTCCGCCTTTACCTTGGCGACCTTCAAAATTGCGGTTTGAAGTCGAGGCGCTACGCTGGCCTTTAGTCAGTTCATCGCCATTCATCGCCAGACACATCGAGCATCCGGGTTCACGCCATTCCCAGCCGGCATCGATAAAGATTTTATCCAGACCTTCAGCTTCAGCCTGTTGCTTAACGTGATAAGACCCTGGTACTGCAATCGCCGTAACGCCATTGGCAACTTTGGTACCTTTTGCCACTTCGGCGGCGATCCTGAAATCTTCTATACGGCCATTGGTGCAAGAGCCGATAAAAACATAATCAACAGGGATGTCGGTTATTTTGGTGTTTGCAGTCAAGCCCATATAAGCTAACGCACTTTCGCAAGCTTGGCGTTTGGTTTCGTCGGCAAAACTTTCCGGCGCAGGTACAACGTTATCGACCCCAACCACTTGTTCCGGCGATGTCCCCCAGGAAACTTGCGGCGCAATATCGGCCGCATCAAGCGTGACGGTTGCATCGAATACCGCACCTTCATCGCTAGGCAAACTCTTCCAGTAAGCCAACGCCTGATCCCAATACTGACCGGATGGAGCAAATTCACGTCCTTTAAGGTATTCGTAAGTTTTTTCGTCCGGAGCAACCAATCCGGCTCTGGCTCCGGCTTCAATCGCCATATTGCACAACGTCATCCGGCCTTCCATAGACAGTTCCCTGATCGCCGAACCGGTATATTCAATTACATAGCCGGTGCCGCCCGCTGTGCCGATTTTGCCGGTAATCGCCAACGCAATATCTTTTGCCGAAGCGAATTTGGATAACTCGCCATTGACCACGACTTGCATTGTTTTAGATTTTTTCTGCGGCAGCGTTTGGGTCGCCATTACATGCTCGACTTCGGAAGTACCGATACCGAAAGCCAAAGCGCCGAAAGCGCCATGCGTTGCAGTATGGCTGTCTCCGCACACCACAACCATGCCGGGGTGGACAAAGCCATGCTCAGGCACAACAACATGAATTACTCCGTTATTCGGGTCGGTCATGTCGTACAACCGCAAACCGTTTACGCGGCAGTTTTCAGCCATGGTTTCGATCTGTTTTTTAGCAATCGGATCGGCGATGGGCAGGTTGCGGTTTTTGGTCGGTACGCAGTGATCCATCGTGGCCAGAATGCTGTGCGGATTGCGCACCTTGCGACCCGACAAACGCAGGCCTTCAAAAGCCTGTGGACTGGTGACTTCATGCATCAAATGCCGATCAACATAAAGCAAAGGAGCCTGCCCTGCCTCATCAACGACAAGGTGGCTGTCCCAGATTTTTTCATACATGGTCTTTTTCATAGCGTATTCCAAAGCGTGCATAGCGGCTCTACATCGAGCGTATGGCGTGTTACGGGGCAATCAAAAGCATAGTAAAGCTATGCGTAACTGTATATTATCCCCTAAAAGAGAGCTGATTTGCAATTTGGCGGGATGCATCTCATCGTATAAAAAAATCAGGCTGTCTTTTACAAGCTCGGCACGAACGGCTTGAGTATTGCCGACCCTATATTTTATCCCGCCAATTTATTATCAATTTCCGCTAACACTCTTGATAACAGATTCTGCTGACTGGTCTGGAAATTTGCCGCATCTGTTTCCCGGCGCAGCCAGGTAAACTGGCGCTTGGCCAGTTGCCGGGTGGCGACGATGGCTTTTTCGGTCATGGTTTCAAGATCGTATTCGCCTTGCAGATACGGCCAAGCCTGTCGATAGCCGACTGCTCTGATCGAAGGCATTTTTTCAGTCAGATCGCCGCGTTGATACAGCGCCGCCACTTCGTCGATAAAGCCCTGCTCCAGCATTTGTTTAAAGCGCCGGGCGATGATGTCGTGCAGTATGGCTCGGTCTTGCGGGGCGATGATCAGTTTTATTCTTTGATAGGGAATATCTTGCGCTTGGGCTTCGGTGAAAAAAGACGTTAACGGCTTGCCGCTAATTTCGTAGACTTCCAGCGCGCGCTGGATGCGTTGCGGATCATTGGGGTGGATTCTTGCCGCCGATTCGGGATCGATCTCGGCCAGTCTTTGGTGCAGGGCTTCCTTACCCAGCTGTTCCAAGTCTTGGTCTAGTTTGGCTCGGATGTCCGGGTCGGCTTCGGGCAATACCGCAAGTCCGCTGTTTAACACATTAAAATACAGCATGGTGCCGCCGACCAATATCGGTATTTTTCCGCGCCGGGTTATGTCAGCCATTAAATCCAGTGCCTGTTTCCTGAACTGGCCGGTGGAGAATGATTCTGCGGGATCGAGGATGTCGATCAAATGATGCGGGATGCCGCCTCTTTCATCCAATGTGGGTTTGGCGGTGCCTATGTCCATGCCTTTAAACACCAACGCGGAATCGACGCTAATGATTTCGCCGTTTAGCGCCTGGGCGAGTTGCACGGAAAGAGCGGTTTTTCCTGAGGCGGTCGGGCCCATCAAGAAGATGGCGGGGGGATTGGGTTGGTTTTGCATAATTTTGTGTGCTTTGTGATTGCTCGGCAGATGTTAAGGCGATGCTGCCTATTAAACAGACATCTGCTGTAAGGCGTGCCGTGCGCGCCTTGGCTTCTGAGCCGCGCACGGCACGCCCTACTTATACAACTGATGTTACGCACTGTCCACGAAAAGCACAAAAAATACCTGCTGTAGGTTTGCCGCGGACAGCGTCATGCCCGGCATTCATTCGCATACTCCAAGATAAGCCCTCGCCTACGCTCAGGACAGGCTCCATTCGAAACGTTGCCGGTTAGACCTTCCAGGCTTTAAAAACCTGGAAGGTCTGCCTATCGGTACGCTTCCCGCCTAACGCCAGGTCAGGGACTTGTGTATAACGATGAGCACCGGAGCATGGGAACGATGTATTTTAAATATTTTCGTGCCTTTCGTGCTTTTCGTGGACAGTGCGTAACATCAGTTATACAAGACAAATTTTATCTGTATGGCTGACTATGAATTTATTGCCCGCGCAAAAAGAATTTATCGAGATCTTGCGTCGATAATTCCACCCACGTAGGCCGACCATGATTACATTGCCCTATCCTTTCGGTTTTTTCCATATCCCGCAGCAAGGCGTTCATTTCGTCGACGGTCAATCGGCGATGCGCACGAACGGCACCATGACAGGCGACTGTCGCTAATATTTCATTGGATTTTTCCTGAATACGTTGACTCATGCCGTGCTCGTTCAAGTCGGCCAATACATCGCGAATCAGGGTTTCCATGTCGGTATTGCTTAGTAGAACAGGTATTGAGCGCAGCACGATGGTTTCCGGTCCGGAACGGTTTATTTCAAACCCCAATGTATTGAAAAACTCATGCTCATCTTCGGCCAAATCCGCTTCCGCAACGCTGACGGTTATTTTAATCGGCAGCAATAAGGGCTGACTGGGCACCGCACCGTTTTGATATTGCTGTTTTAACCGCTCGTAAGTGACCCGTTCATGTGCGGCATGAGCATCGACCAGGATGATGCCGTTTGGGGTTTCCGACAAGATGTAGATGTTGTGCAAATGCGCGATGGCGTGACCTAGCGGCTTTGCTTCCGGCTGCGCCGCGACGGGTTCCGGTTTCGGATACAGCGAGGCATAGGCCTGTATGGCCTCTTCTACATGTAACGGCAACGATGCTTGCTGAGGCGGTCTTGGGCTGTATGTCGGCTTAGTGCCAAAATCAGGCTTTGATTGTTGGACTTCGCTATCGTTTAGCCAAACGACATTGTTCGGTTTTGCGTCCGAAACGGGTTGTGTTTCTTCCAGTGGCTCGTGCTGAGTTACGCCATGTCCCGGCCTTAAATCGGCAAGCGAGCGGTGCAATGCCGAAAACAGGAAATCATGCACCAAACGGCCTTCCCTGAACCTGACTTCAAGTTTTGCCGGATGGGCGTTGACATCGACCAGCGAAGGATCAAGCGTCAGGTACAAGACAAAAACCGGATGCCGACCATGAAACAAAACATCCTGATAAGCCTGTTTAACGGCATGGCTTACCAGCTTATCCCTGACCAATCTGCCGTTGACGTAGAAAAACTGCATATCCTGCTGACTGCGGGAAAAAGTCGGCAAGCCGACCCAACCGGTCAATTGCAGCCCAGATGCCGCAAAGTCGATTTTTACCGAATTTTCGATAAAAGCCGAGCCGCAAATACCGGCAACTCTTTGCTCTTGTTCGCGTTCCGTTGTCGCCGGTTTCAGGTTAAGTATTTCCTTTTGATTATGAAAAAGGGTAAAACCTATATCGAAACGGCTCAGCGCCATACGTTGAATCAAGGTTTCTATATGGGCGAATTCGGTTTTTTCGGTTTTTAAAAACTTGCGTCTGGCGGGGGTGTTGTAAAACAGGTCGCGCACATCGACCGTGGTGCCTTGCGGATGCGGATCGGGTTGCGGATCGAAATCCTGCTCGGAACCGTCGGCATTAACGCGCCAGGCGCAATCGGCATCGCTGACCCGCGAAATCAACGTAAGCCTCGCAACCGAGCTGATGCTGGGCAATGCTTCGCCGCGAAAGCCCATGCTGACCACATGTTCCAGGTCTTCCAAGCTGGCAATTTTACTGGTTGCATGCCGGGACAAGGCCAACGGCAAATCTTCCTTAACGATGCCGCAGCCGTTATCCCTGATTTTTATCAATCTTGCGCCGCCCTGCTCTATATCGATACTGACTTGACTGGCTCCTGCGTCAAAACAATTTTCAACCAGTTCTTTAACTACGGACGAGGGTCTTTCGACCACTTCGCCGGCGGCAATCTGATTGACAAGTTGAGTGGGAAGAGAATGAATACGCATCTGCCGACCTAAAGCAAAAGACGTATTTTAAATGAATGGGAGAAATTATTCTCACTTCCTTGTAAGACGCGACTGACAATAACAATCGACGCTCTTGCAAAGTTACATAGTTAAAGCTGCGACCCTGCTTTCGTCTGGGAGGTCGTTACTAAAATAACTGCGTACGCCATTAAAAATAGCCAGCGCTATTTTTGATTGATGCGCTGTGTTAACTAACTTAAGCTCTTCCGACGGATTGGAGATAAACGCGGTTTCTACCAAAATAGACGGCACGTCAGGAGATTTCAACACCAAAAAGCCGGCCTTTTGCACCGAACCGTAATGCAGTTCACCGATGCGCTCAAAATTTCTCAATACCTTCCCGGCCACATTCACACTGGCATCTTGCGTAGCGGTCTGCGACAAATCCAGCAACACGGAAGCCAGCACATCTTCTTTATCGTTCAAACTGACGCCGCCAACCAGATCGGACGCGTTTTCGCTGTCAGCCAGCCAACGTGCGGCTTCGCTGGTTGCGCCCTTGTTGGATAAGGTAAACACCGACGCGCCTTTGACCGTCGAGTTCTGAAAGGCGTCGGCATGAATCGAAATGAATAAGTCGGCCTTCGCTGCTCTGGCAATTTGCATTCTTTTTCTAAGATCCACGTAATAGTCGCCTTTGCGAACCATCACAGCCTTCATGCCCGGCTGTTGATTGATTAAATCCGCAAGTTTTTTGGCAATGGCCAGCGTAACCTTTTTCTCCTCGGTGCCATTTTGTCCATGAGCGCCGGGATCGTCTCCTCCGTGACCTGCATCAATCGCAACAATGATGCCTTTGTCTCGTTTGGCAGCTTTTGTTGTATGAACGGGAGTGGCAGAAACCTTTTTAGCGGCTATTTCTATAGAGGCCTGTTTAACTGGGCTTTCTACAATTTTATTCAGACTGGACTGTCCCTGCCCGTCTCCTTTCGGGTGCTTCACATGCAAATCCGCTCCTTGCGAATTGGTGCTCTCCGCCGCTTTAACGGCAACCATTTTGTCGGCAGTAGCTTTAACCTCTGCCTTCGTCTCAACCTTCGCATTTTTATCCGGGGCTTTGCCCAATAATTCAATAACCAAGCGATGCCCATCCATGCTGTTGGTTCTTAATGACATGTTTTTAGAGGTAATTTCCCTTTTTAAATCGACTACAATTCTTAAATCGGTTTTATTTTTTGCAGCAACACGTACTTGGGAAAATAGAGGATGAGATGCCGGCGGCTGAGTTAATACCTGTTTGACATTGGCGTTACGTATGTCGATCACCAAGCGTGACGGGTTGTTCATCAGAAAAACCCGATGTTCAGGCGAGGAAGTTACATCAAACAACATTTGATTTTGATCGGGCGTATTCCAATAACGCAATGAATTAATATTGATCTGCCCCGCATAACCGGGTACAGCCAATAACTGTAATCCAATAATAAACAAGATCTTCCAGTAGCTTCCCATCGGCGCAACTCACAAAGTGATAATCTGGTTTAGATTATAGCAGTATGTAATTGTTTTTGTAGGGTGGTTGCTAACTATTTTTTTAATCTCTGCGAGATGCTAGGTAATATTTACCGAGCGTCCTGAGCCATCCGCAGCTAAGCTTATGATTTTATCCGGTTCCGGTAAAAAACCTTTGCCCATATCGGGCCACTCGATAAAACAGATGCAATCCTGGTCGAAATAATCTCTTATGCCTATCCATTCCAATTCTTCGGGATCGGTAACCCGGTACAAGTCAAAATGGAATATCTTGCGTCCGTTTATTGTGTATTCTTCCACCAGCGTATAAGTCGGGCTTTTGACCGCGCCTGTGTAACCTGCCGCTCTGAGAAAGCCTCTGACCAGCGTAGTTTTTCCTGCACCCAGATCGCCATGCAAGAATATCAGGCATTTTGGCGGCAGCTCAGCCCAAAGCTTCGCGCCAAACTGCTCTGTCGCCTCGGTGTCTTTTAAATATGTTTTCATTAATACAACATCTCGTTACCAACAAATAAATTCAGATAAAACCAAATTAAAGACCTAAAAAATTTCACCACGAACACACGAAGAACACGAAGAAATAAAACTTCGTGTTCTTCGTGGTGAATAAAAGCTTTTAATCGCCTATACCAATTTGATTCTGAATGCCTTATCAATTTACCAATTGTCTGAGATAAGGCATTAAATCAGTGGCCAGCAAGCCTCTTTCACCGTCTTTTGCTGCGGACAAATCGGCCGCCAGACCATGATTATAAACCCCTTGCTGCGCCGCATCCTGCAAAGAAAGACCTTGAGCCACTAAGCCAGCAATCACTCCGGTCAGCACATCGCCCATGCCGCCAGACGCCATGCCCGGATTGCCGGTATTGGAAACGGCAAGCTGATATTCGGATGCGATTAGTGTGCCTGCGCCTTTAAGAATGACAACACCGCCGTACTTGGCTTGAAGCGACAAGACAGCCGCAAACCTGTCTTGCTGTATCTCAGCATTAGAGCAATTTAATAGCCGGGCCGCTTCGCCGGGATGCGGCGTTAAAACCCAATCCGGCTTATTTGTCGGCGCGGCGGCTAAAAGATTCAAACCGTCCGCATCGACTACCATCGGCTTTCCAGAACTTATCGCGGCATTAAATAACGCTTTCGCCCAATCGCTTTGGCCTAGCCCCGGCCCTACAGCAACGACATCGACTTTTGCCAGCAGTGCCGTCAACTGTTCCGGAGTTTCCACGCCATGACACATCAATTCCGGCCTGCTCAGATTCATGAGCGCGGAATGCTCGGCCCGTGTCGCTATGCTGACCAAGCCTGAACCTACGCGTAAAGCCGCCTCGCCGGCCATTTTGGCGGCGCCGGAATAACCAAGATCGCCGCCTACTATCAGCACATGTCCGCAGTTGCCTTTATGCGCATAACGGTTGCGACGCGGCAACGGCGCTTTGACTACGCGTGTCGCAACGGCTTTAATATGCTCAAATACATCATCAGGCACTCCCAGTTGCGCATAATAAATCTCGCCGCAATACTCGGCCGCCTGCCCGGTAAATAAGCCTTGCTTCAAGCCGATAAAAGTAACCGTGCAAACGGCTTTTACCGCGCAGCCCATCACGTTGCCGGTATCGGCATTTAGGCCGGATGGAATGTCCACGGCAATGACCGGAGAAGAATGGGCATTAATGGCTTGGATCGCGTCTGCGTAAAACCCGGTTACCGGCCTATCCAATCCGGTACCGAGCAATGCGTCAACCAGCACATCGGCATTAATGATCTGTCCGGCCTGAAACGGCATAACCGCACCATCGGCATCGCTATATTTCCGATAGGCGGTCAACGCATCGCCGTTGAGTTTTTCAGGTTCTGAAACCGCATAAACACAAACGTTCAACCCCACTTCTAACGCCAGTTTGGCAATAATATAGCCATCGCCCGCATTGTTGCCGGAACCGCAAAAGACAGCTATAGACCGGGCATTTGGCCATTGTTTTTTGATGTGTTGGAAAACTTCATATCCTGCTCTACTCATTAATTCAAAACCTGGAATGCCGCGTTCTTGAATAGAGATTCGATCCAGTTCCCTGACCTGTGCAGCACGATAGAGTTTTATTGGTAAATTTTGCATGGTATTGTGATATTTTTTCGTAGCGGCAACCGGCAGGTTGCCTTTGGGTAGCACCAAGAAGTCTAATGGCAAGTAGTGTGCTCACGTGCCGCCAAAGCACACAGTTTAACCTCAAGTTCATCATGGATTTGTAGAGTTAGCATAGTGATCTCTAAAGGTTTTATTGGCTGGACTTGATTATAACGCAGTAGTTTGAGAGATTTAAAAAAGCTTGGTTGGAAGATGAAGATGTGCTCTGCCTGGTTACGCTAACGCTAAAGCCACCCACTACATTGAATCGCATGCTATCATTTTGAATAACATTTTTGGGGAGGTCTATCATGGCAAATTTAAGTGTTAGAAAACTGGATGAGGAAGTCTTTTCAAAACTGCGTATGCGTGCTGCGACACATGGCGTTTCGATGGAAGAAGAGGTACGACAAATCCTTAAACAAGCCGTTACAAACCCTATTAAACTCGGCGATATGGCTGTGCAATTGTTTGGTGAACAGCAAGGAATCGAACTCGAATTGCCTGAACATACACCGCATGAGCCATTAGAGTTATTGTAGTGATTGTTCTGGATACCAATGTCGTTTCAGAAGTTATGCGCCCTCACCCAAGCGAGGCTGTTGTGGCATGGCTAAATCGGCAACCCGGTACAAACCTCTTTATTACTTCCATAAGCCTTGCGGAAATCGGATACGGCTTGCGTGTCCTGGCCGACGGACAACGCCGTAGAATTTTGCAAAACCGTTTTGAAGAATTCGTTACCCAAGGGTTTGAATATAGGATACTCAACTTTGATGTCGCTGCTGCGCATATCTATTATCTATTCTGAAATAATGGGACACCAAAAAGAAATTGGCTGCCCAATGAGTTTTCCTGACGGTCAAATCGCCGCAATTACGTTGGCCCATCATTTTAAACTTGCAACTCGCAATATTAAGGACTTTAACCATTGCGGTCTTGATTTAATAAATCCTTTTGAATAGGTGTGTCGGGTTACGCAATCCTTGCCATCGACTATGGACACAAACAGACAAAAAATGATTAGCCTCGCTAGGCAAATCAAGCAATGGGGGCAAGAGCTGGGCTTTCAACAAGTGGGCATCACCGGCACCGATTTACCGGAAGCGGAAGCTCGCCTGCAAAACTGGCTGGACAACAATTTCCACGGCGAAATGGACTATATGCAGCGCCACGGCCTTAAACGCAGCAGGCCCGAGTTATTGCATCCCGGCACTGTGCGCGTTATTTCAGTGCGCATGGATTACCAGACTGAATCTGCCGCTACGATGAATCAAGCACTGGCTGATCCCGCTTTAGCTTATATTTCCCGCTACGCGTTGGGCTGCGATTATCACAAGCTGATGCGCAACCGCCTGCAAAAACTGGTCGACAAGATTCAAGCGGAAACAGGCTCCGAGTTTCCGGAATCCATGCGAGCTTTTGTCGACAGTGCTCCGGTTCTGGAAAAGGCTTTGGCCGAAAAAGCCGGATTGGGCTGGATAGGCAAGCATTCCAATGTGATTAACCGCAAGGCCGGATCTTGGTTCTTTTTGGGTGAGTTGTTCACCAATCTGCCGCTACCGATCGACGATCCTGCCACGCCGCATTGCGGGCAGTGCCGCGCCTGTCTGGATATTTGCCCGACTCAAGCGATTATTGCGCCCTATCAGGTCGATGCCAGACGTTGCGTGTCCTACCTGACCATCGAACTGCACGGCTCAATTCCGGAAGACTTAAGGCCGTTGATCGGCAACCGCATCTATGGCTGCGACGATTGCCAGATCATCTGCCCGTGGAATCGTTTTGCTAAACTGACCGGCGAACAGGATTTCAGCCCCAGACACCGGCTCAACGCCCAGCAATTACTCGAAGTATTCGCTTGGACTGAAGCGGAATTCCTGGCAAAAACCGAAGGCTCGGCGATACGAAGAATCGGCCATCAGCGCTGGCTAAGGAATATCGCCGTGGCGTTGGGCAATGCGCCTCCATCACCGCTTATTATCGATGCCTTAAAGACTAGGCTCGATCATGACTCCGACATGGTCAGGGAGCATGTACGATGGGCTTTGGCTCAACAAGGTGCTGCAACTTGAAATAACCGGAAAGCGTTTATATAACTGATATTATGGAACTGCTACCAAACTTCACCACGAAGACACGAAGAAAAAATATAAAACTTCGTGTTCTCGGCAACTGCTCCTGCGTTGCTCTACCTCCTGCATCCTTGCAGTCGTTCGTGTCTTCGTGGTGAATTCTTTTATTTGCATAACATCGGTTATATAAAATGGAGTTCGTCTCCCCCACCTTGCTAAGCAATCAGGATTATTTGTATCATCCATCAACGCACACTGATCCGGGTATTCAATTATGAAAAAAATATTTTTTATTCTATTGATCCTACTCACTGCCTCAGCCCAAGCTGCTGAGGTTTTTAAATGCCAACTGAAATCGGGCAAGACGGTTTATCAATCTACGCCATGCAGATCTTCGGTAAAGCAGAAAACCATTGAGATTCAAAAAGTCGATCCGCGCAAAGTTGCCGAGGAAGAGGCCAAGCTAAAGGCTTGGGAAAAGGATTTTGCCAAGCGTGAAGCGGAAAGAACCAAGGCAGAACAAGAACAGGCGTCTATTGAAGCATTGAGAAAAAGCGCAGAATATCAACGACAGCAAGCTTATGAAGCAAAGCGGCAGGCAGACGCACTGGAGCGTCGAAATATATCGGGGCCATACCTCCAATATCAATTTCCACCCTATTATCCGCTTTATCAATCAGTTCCTACTTTTCCTTCTTTCCAATCATTCCCTGCTTATCCGCCAGTGATGCCTCATCATCAGCATAATTTTAAGGAGAGAACTTTCACAGAAACCCAACAATCCGGGCAAACTGGAATCAAACTCGATAAAGACAGAGATGACGACAGTAACCGTAAAAAGTTTACTTTTAAATTGAAATAGGCGGCGGAAAATATCATCCTGCCGCCAAAATCATTAATACAGCGCACATCTGTAGATTCACCTAAATGAACTACAATAGGCGCAACATAAACCATCCAACGTACCGAATATATGGAAGCTAATACAAAAACAATAAAATCTTTGGCTGTGCTGTGCAGTGGCGGCGACAGTCCCGGCATGAATTCTGCGGTACGCTCGGTAGTAAGAACCGCTATAGGTCTAGGTATCGATGTTTACGG
Organism: Methylobacter sp.; assembly: GCA_036561025.1. Lineage (GTDB taxonomy): Bacteria > Pseudomonadota > Gammaproteobacteria > Methylococcales > Methylomonadaceae > Methylobacter_A. Next base: position 84,812 of record DATBQB010000052.1, read on the forward strand.
CATTTATAAAGGTTATTCAGGCTTGCTGGAAGGTAATATCCAAAAACTCAGCCTGTCATCGGTCGGCAATATCATCCAGCGAGGCGGAACCATTCTCGACACCTCGCGTTGCCTGGAGTTCCACACCCCTGAAATCAGACAGGAGGCTGCGCATATTTTAGCCAGAAAGCATATCGACGGTTTGATTGTGATAGGCGGTAACGGTTCTTTTGCCGGCGCGATGACTTTGCACCAGGAACATAACGTTCCGATAATCGGCATACCCGGCACTATTGATAACGACATTTCCGGCACCGAATACACCATCGGTTTCAATACCGCCGTACAAACCGCGGTCAACGCGGTGGACAACATCAGGGACACCGCTTCGGCCCATGCGCGAACTTTTCTGGTTGAAGTAATGGGCCGCAAATCGTCTTTCATTGCGTTGCAAGTCGGCGTATGTACCGGTGCCGAGCATGTGGTGCTATCAAATCAGGCAGTTGACTACGAAAAAATCGTCAACGGCATTAACAAAGGCACGGAACGCGGTAAAACCTCATCGATTATCATCGTAGCCGAAGGGGAAAAAGCCGGTTTGTCCTACGAAATAAAAGACACGCTTATGAATAAGTACAATCTCAGCGTCCATGCCTGCATTTTGGGACATATCCAACGCGGCGGCAGCCCTACCGCAACGGATCGCCTGATTGCCTCGAACATGGGCTATGCGGCAGTAAAGGCCCTTCATCAAGGACTGCAAGCCCATGTTACCGCTTTTAATAAAGGCCAAATTGAAATGGTTCCGTTATCGACATGCCTGGAAGGAAAAAATGAGTCTACCGATGCGCAACTTGAGCTAATCCGAGCCCTTGCCATTTAGCTTGATCGGGATGAAAGCGCAACTAGGCCAAAAAGCTCCGTTATTATCTGTTTCCGAATGGGTTCAGGGAACTGATGTCAATTTCGACCGGTTATTAGGCCAAGTTGTGCTGGTCGAAGTGTTCCAGGTCAATTGTCCGGGCTGTTTTTTGTACGCTTTGCCTCAGGCCGTAGAGCTATATCGTAAATATTCAGAGCGAGGTTTATCGGTATTGGGCGTCGCTACCGCGTTTGAGGATTTCGATAAAAACAATCTTGAAAATCTAACCCGTCTGGCTGAACATGGCGAGGTGGTCGGCGAAACGTTGCTAGTCTTAAACCAGCAAGGCAAATTAAGTGCAGGCCGCCTGCCCTATCGCATTCCGTTCCCGTTGGCGATGGATCGTTTGGTCAGGCATCGCGGCGAAGTATCCGATAGCGTCATTGCAAACTTCATCCAGGAGCACATTCCCGATTTCGAGCAACAGCCAAAAGCGCATCAGCAACATATCAGGCAACAAGTACTGGATTATCTTCAGTCTCTTGATTGCCATGCGGAAACGTTCGAACGTTTCGAATTAAAAGGCACGCCATCGCATATCCTGGTGGATAAAAAAGGCATACTCAGGGATTGCGCATTCGGCGCTTATCCCGAGTTGGAAGCGCGTATACTGGGATTAATGCAGGAATAAAAAAGTAGCTCGAACGGGTTTTTAGTGTTTCCCACCTAAATTAATAAAAACAATCAACCAGGACTCATAAAATGTCTATCCATGTCAACATACCCGAGTTATCCAGCCGCAAAACAAAAATCATTGCCACACTAGGCCCGGCTTCGGATACGCCCGAGGTTATCTACAATCTTATTAAGGCCGGTGTGAATGTTTTCAGGTTGAACATGTCCCATGGCGAACATGAAAGCCATCGCAAGCTGTATAAGACAATCAGGGAGTCGGCTGAAGCATTACATCAACACATTACCATTTTTGCCGATCTTTGCGGCCCCAAAATCAGGACCGGGAAATTTAAAAACGGCAGCATTATCATCAACACAGGCGATCAGGTTGTAGTAACGACAAGGGATATTGTCGGCGAAGACAAGCTTATCCCCTGCCAGTATCACGCCTTGGCTGACGATGTAAAAGCCGGAGACCGTATCCTGCTGGACGACGGAAAATTCGAACTCAAGGTTATTAAAAAAGACAATAACGACATTAGCTGCGTAGTCATTTACGGCGGCGAGTTAAAAAACAACAAAGGCATCAACTTACCCGGCGTTAATGTGTCCTGCCCGTCATTAACCGATAAAGACCGGGCGGATGCTTTATTTGCGCTGGACCTGGGCGTTGATTACCTGGCGCTGTCATTCGTAAGAAAGGCCGAAGATATTAACGATCTGCGCCAGTTGATTATCTCCGGCGGCTATGACACGCATATCATTGCCAAAATTGAAAAGCCGGAAGCCTTAACCAACGGGCAGGAAATCATTAACGCTTCCGATGCGATCATGATTGCCCGAGGCGATCTGGGCGTAGAATTAAACCCGGAAGATGTGCCGATTGCCCAGCACCAGCTCATTAAAACGGCCAGGACAATGAATAAACCGGTCATCGTCGCCACCCAGATGCTCGAATCGATGATAGAAAACTCCAGGCCCACGCGCGCCGAAGTGACCGATGTTTCCAATGCTGTTTATTGTTCTACCGATGCGGTGATGTTGTCTGGAGAAACGGCGGCGGGACATTTCCCGGTTGAAGCAGTTGAAATGATGTCCAGAGTCATCAAGCAAACCGAGGCGTTCATGAGGGAACAGGATGTTTTCGGTAAAATGGCACACAGGAACAATCACCGAAAACCGCTGCCATTCGGCGATGCGGTTGCCGATGCGACCGCCCAGCTTTGCTTTGACCTGAATGCAAAAGCCATCGTCAGCATTACCAGCGGCGGGATGTCGGTGGTTACGTTAAGTTCTGCCAGGCCTGCTGCGCCGCTGATAGCCATCAGCGCCAATAAATGGGTTTGCCAAAGAATGAACCTTTACTGGGGCGTTATACCGATACACGCAGAAGATGCCGGCCACGCCCATCCCAATAAACTGGCCCGTCATCATGCAATGGAAACAAAGCTGGCAAACGAGGGCGATAATGTCATTGTTGTCCGTGGTTTTCATCAGGATGACCAGTTAAGTTCACCGACTATTACTATGTTGACGCTTTGATGTTTTTGCATTGCCAGAGTTTGGCATATCCATGCGGAGCAAAACATAGGTAGGGCGTGCCATGCGCGCCAAAGAAGTATTGGTTATCCCAAATCCTGAAGAAGGCGCGCATGGCACGCCCTACTTAGCTGATTGCGTCTTACCGCGTTGTGCCTTATCTCGCAAAGCATAATCTATAGGCTCTGCTGTTTATAAATACACCCCAGCGTTCGCATCAGTTTACAGCAGCAAACCTATACCCCCGCCATCCGTAATAAGCGATGTAGCAATAACAAAGAACCGGGATAAAAAACGCTTGTTGAATGCCGATCCGGTCGGCGAATAATCCTTGCACAACAGGAAGAACAGCGCCACCGACAATGGCCGCGCATAAGATACCAGAGCCCTGCCCGGTGTGTTTGCCCAAACCGCTGACAGCGAGTGAAAAGATGGTCGGAAACATGATCGAATTAAACAGCCCGACTGCAAGAATAGTCCACATCGCAACGTGACCGCTGCCGAGCATAGTCATTAAAACCAACAGCGCCGCCGTTACCGCGTTAAAGGTAAGCACCTTTCCGGGCCGGACTTTTTGCATGACTGCCGCGCCGATAAATCGTCCGACCATAGCCCCTCCCCAATAAAACGAAACATACTTTCCGGCATCTTGTTCCGGCAATCCGGCAATGGAAGGCTCACCCAGAAAATTGATCAGAAAACTGCCGATGGATACTTCGCCGCCGACATAAACAAAAATGCCGATTGCGCCTAGAACCAGATGTTTATAATCCCAAGCGCTATCATGACCATCATCTTCAACGCCCGAAATTTGTGCTTTTGCAGCTTCAATTTTGGGTAGTTTGATCAAAGCAAATACGACTGCAATAAAAAACAAAACTGCGGCCAGCAACAAATAAGGATTCTGTACGGCTGCCGCTTGTGCGGCTTGATATGCTGACAATTCGTCGGCGTTCAGCAACTTGATTTCATCCGCCGTTTTAACAGCAGTGGCAAGAATAAATAACGAACCAAAATAAGGGGCAATAGTCGTACCCAGCGAATTAAACGCCTGAGTCATCGTTAATCGGCTGGATGCGGTTTCCGGATCGCCCAAAATGGTCACATACGGATTTGCGGCTACCTGCAGCAAGGTAATGCCGGATGCCAGCACAAAAAATGCCGCCAAAAACAAAGGATAGGAGTGTAGACTTGCGGCCGGGTAAAACAGCAAACAGCCAATTCCTGCAATGGCTAATCCTGCAATAATGCCGCCTTTGTAATCGATTTTTTCAACCAGATACCCGCTGGGAATGGAAACGACGAAATAAGCGGTAAAAAAACAAAACTGGATCAGCATTGCTTCCGCGTAATTCAAGGTGAACACCGATTTCAAATGAGGGATCAGAATATCGTTCAGACAGGTTATAAAACCCCAGATAAAAAACAGTGAAGTTAATATTGTTAGTGAACCTAGATATTGGTTTTTATCGGAGCTGGTTGTTGCGTCAGTTACATTGATCATGATCTTAGGTATGTCAGGTTAGATTTTGGACATTCACGGCTTATCTCCTGTTCAGAACGTTGCCAGTTAGACCTTCCAGGTTTTAAAAACCAGGAAGGTCTGCATATCGGCATATTTCTCGCCTAATGCTAGGTAAGGGACTGTCGGAATGACGCAGATACTTGCGCGCCCCGCGTGGGAACCCAGTCAGGAAGTTATTTTTGACGAAATCCTTAGCTCGCAATTGCACATTTCGCATCGTTCTACCCATCCTATGGGCTGTTATCTGATCACAGTGAAGCCAACCGTTTCATTGCCAACCATCACTTTGAAATCCCCCGGCTCCACAATCCGCTTAAGATCAACACCAATAAACGACAAATCCTGCGGCGTTAAGGTAAAACTTACGCTTTCAGTTTGGCCAGGATTCAGTTCGACTTTTTTAAACGCTTTAAGCTGTTTATTGGGACGAGTTACCGAAGCCGCCACATCATTGATATAAAGCAACACTGATTCCTTGCCTTTTAACGCGCCGGTGTTTTTGACATTAACAATCACATTGATATTTTCGCCGATGCTGATTTTATCTTTTTCCACCTTCAAGCCGCTGGTTTCAAAAGTGGTATAGCTCAAACCATGCCCGAACGGATAAAGCGGATTATAGATATTCGTCTCAAACGATTCGATCGGCTTGTAATCATACGGCGTAATACCGTTGGTGTTTCTCGGATAGGTAATGGGCAGTTTAGCGTTGGGGTTATAGTCGCCGTATAAAATATCGGCAATGGCCTCGCCACCTTCCATGCCCGGCAAAAAACCCAAAACAACTCCGCCTACCCGTTCCGCAATCGACGTAATAATACGCGGACGACCGCCCAAGGTCAGCAAAACTACCGGTTTTCCGGTTGCAATCGCGGCATTGGCAAGATCGATTTGAGCCTGATCGAGATTTAACGATTCGATATTGCCTGGAGTTTCCGTATAAGTATGCTCGCCCAGACTAAGTAGAATAACGTCGTGATTTTTGGCCTCATCGACAACCTTTTGTATATCGATTGGCGCATCAAAAGAATTGCCGCCAATGTAAGTCACTTTGCCGGTAGCTTTTTCCTGTATAGCTTCCAGCACAGTGAGTTTCTCCTGAGGATATAGTTCCTCAGCAAAACCTTGCCATGTAATAGTCCAACCGCCGTTCATTACGCTCAACAAATTCGCGGTAGGCCCGGCCACCAGAATATTGGCGTCTTTTTTTAACGGCAGGATGTTGTGGTCGTTTTTGGCAAGAATAATAGACTCCCGCGCCGCCTGACGATTAGTTTCTATCGCTTCCGCCGTAGCAAAATTGCCTTCCACCGCCAGCAGCGGTTTAGGATCGAATAACCCGGCCTGATACTTGACCGTTAGTATCCTGGACACCGCTTCATCGATTCGAGACAGCGGCACTTCGCCGGATCTAACCAAATCAATCAGTAAATCGTAAAAAGAAAAATCAAACGGCACCATGCTCATATCGACACCGGCCATCACCGCAATTTTTACCGCTTCTTTAGGTGACGCGGCCATCTTGTCACGGCTGTAAAGGCGCTCGATGTCCGCCCAGTCGGACACGGCAATACCCTTAAAGCCCAGTTCGCCGCGCAGAATCGTGGTCAGGTATTGATAATTGGCGTGTCCGGGGATGCCGTCAACTTCAGACGAATTAACCATCACGGTCGGCGACCCGGCTTTTATGCCCGCTTCAAAAGTCGGCAGAAAATACTCGCGCAGCATTCTTTCGCCTATCCAGGCCGGTGTTCGGTCTTTGCCGTTAAGCGGATAGCTGTAACCGACATAATGTTTCAAACAAGTGGGCGCTTTATCGGCAGCGGAAAAGTCATCGCCCTGATGGCCTTTAATATAAGACGTGCCCATCACCGTCGCCAAATACACATCTTCGCCGAAAGTTTCCCACAAGCGCGGCCATAGCAGCTGGCGGCCAATATCCATGACCGTGGAAAAGTTCCATTGCTGACCGGAAGCCTTGACTTCCCTGGCCGTTATTTCGCCTTCCTTGACAGCCAGCTCCGGGTTGAACGTTGCCGCCATATTGATGGCCTGCGGAAACAACACCGAGTTTTGCGTGTAAGTTGCGCCATGAATCGCATCGATTCCGTAAATGACCGGGATTTTCAAGCGGGTTCTTGCCGCCGCATCCTGCACAGTGCGCATCATTTTGCGCCAAATCTCAATCGACTGCGCCTTGTTATCGGGCGTAAAAGGCGTATTTAGAATGGAACCGACATAATGTTTCACTACCGCATCTTCCAGCTTGGCCGGATCGATTTGATCCTCAGCGTTTTGCTCTTTTGGAATGCCGATAACCGTAAAATCAACCTGCATCATCTGTCCTACTTTTTCTTCAAGCGTCATTTGGGACAGCAGATTTTTGACTTTATTTTCTATTGCTTCGTTAGTTTCTTGTGCGCTCACAGAACGCCACGCCATCGCAGATAGGATGAAAATTAAAATGATGTGTAAGGTTTTCAACTTAATATTCTTCGCGTGTTGATTGTTTAAGATTCAGCTTATTGTTTACGCATTGCGTTAGAGCCATTTTGTATTTTAAGCTGCACCATGGTTTTTCTACAAAAAACATTATTGATCGTTTCGATATACCGGCGCTTTTAGTTATAGGCTGGTTGCCTTTTCCTCGTTCCCACGCGCTGCATCACTGCCATTAAGTTAAGCACAATAACACCGTAGGAGCGGGCCACGCCCACGACATTTACGTGCAATAATATAAAGTTATATAAAGTGCAGCTTTTCCATCGCGGGCGCGGCCCGCTCCTACAATGCTTAACTTAATGGCAGTGGCGAACTGCGTGGAAATGAGACAAAAGCGAATTCGTCTTTGTCTGAAACAATTAATTATTTGACATGTAGACTTTTGCAGCGTAGTTTTTTGTGTAGAGAGTGTAATTGAAGATTTTCGTTTATTGATAAGACCTTTGAGGAGGAACCGTGAACTTTACAAAATCAATCTTATTAACAGTAATTTATAGTGCGGGTCTGCTGATTCCGGCAATAGCACTTGCAGATGCTGATCCGGCGACTTTTCAGGCGGATAAAGATCGCGAAATAGCAAATGTTCTGGAAAAAGTTCAAGCTGCTCAAAAACATCTAAGCTGCGTGCAAGCTGCTCAAGATCATGCGGGGTTAAAAGTTTGTGATGAAGCCTTCAAACCCAATCAGGATGTTCCAGAAACGAAAGTAAAAGAACAAGTCCCCGATAAAAAAGAGCAGAAAAACGAAAAAAACAAGAAAAAACAGTAACGACCGAAACTACGATTATTCCAGATGCCTAAGCCAGATAAAACACCAATCGTTCATGTGATTGGTGTTTTATAGTTTTATCGTCAGTCAATATACATTGGCTTACCGTCATTAAGGCTCAACCAGCCTTTGACCAAGCGGTAAATAACCCAAATACCATCGGCGATGAGTATAAACCAGCCGACAAGGAATAACGCGGTGATTGCTCCCAGCATCCCCCAAATTACTCCAAACCAGAAGGTTCTGATTTGCCAGCGAAAATGGCTCTCCAGAAAGGTTCCGGCCACATCGTCCTTTTTGACATAGTTCATCACGATTGCAATGATAGCTGTGACTCCAACAAAATAAGATGCGGCATACAGTGCGTAAATAACTGTGGTAAGCGTTATTGCTGATTTTTCCTTTTCTGTGGTGGCTATATTATTCATGAATGTCTTCTCTCTTGTAAAATTGTTATTTTTGTTATTCGTGGTTACGATAGAAACAATATTACACTCGTTTGCGCCGGTTCCCAATCTCCAGATTGGGAACATCGAACGAAACGCTTTAGAGATTGAAAACTAGTGAACATTATCTATAGGGGAGCAAATGTTATAAGTTTTGAAATTTTAAGATACTCCATATCACTCCAAAAAATTAACGTTTGAAGCATGACCGGCGCTAAGTATAACGAATAGATTTTTTGCCTCACTCACAATATTAAAAGTATGGAAACATAATATTAAGTTATCTTGTTGATTCAACTTTCCGCGCCAAACCAAAGACCACAAAAACAGCGCCACACAATCCTCCAACTATTTGAGGAACCAAGCTTTCTTGTCCATTTTGAGATAATGCTGATAATCCACCGGCAACGTAAACGATCATAACGATAACGAAAGTGATTGGTACCTCACCTTTTCGCGTATTAACAAATGATGCGGCAAGCATAAGCATGTACACAACGCAACTTGCCCCAATAACTCCACCATCAAATAAAAAAGACTGAACAAGGCCAGAAATAAAAGCTGTGAGTAAAATCATTACTATTAGCTGGAGTGAACCATACCTTTCTTCCGTAATAGGCCCAATTAGAAGCATTAAAGTTAGATTACTAGCGACCTCATTCCAACTTCTATGTCCAAGCACAAAAGATATTGTTCTTAGATAATGCTTAATATCAGTAAATAAAAATTCACGAGGAACGGAAAAAAACTCCATTATTTGATAAGAGTAGCGTGTCTGATATGACAAGTGAACAAGTAAAATCAATGCAGAAAACACAAGAATTACTGGTGAGTTCAATTTTAATTTCCATCCTTGATGTTTGTGTATATTTATCGTCAGATCGTTATTTATGGTGTTTCCCTGAACTATGTTGTCCCGAACATTGAATAAGTTTTCGATTATATTTCGGAATAAAAACTGCTCTGCCATCTCGATACCTTGAGGTTATGTGGTAAAAATTGCAACTGATTATATCCGCTAATAAATCTATATCAAGCAATACCCCACCAACATTAGTTGGAAGAGGTGCTTCAAATTATGTGCTTAAAAGCATAAACCGGAGTTGTTATGGCTTTTCAAATTAGGTATGTTATTTTGTTGCCATTCCCAAACATTCACGCCATCAAACCCCATGAAAACAAAATACCGACAGTTCGGTTTATTACTGTTGCTACTTATTTTAATAGGCTGTAGCAAGACCATCACTTCGGCGCCGGATGTGACTTTCACCACCATCACCGGCCAAAAAATCGCGCTAAAAGATTTGCGCGGCAAGCCGGTTATCGTCACTTTCTGGGCAACTGACTGCCCCGCTTGCATCCAAGAAATCCCCGATCTAATCAATCTGTATAGCCAGTATCATGCATCGGGTCTTGAGATGATTGCCGTTGCGATGTATTACGATCCGCCGAATCACGTCGTCGATATGACTAAAGCCAAGCAGCTTCCTTATAATGTAGCGCTGGATTTAAAGTCGGAACACGCCGAGGCTTTCGGCGGCATTATGTTTACTCCAAGCACATTTTTGATTGCCCCGGACGGTTCGGTTGTGAAAAAAGAAATCGGTCATTTTGACTTGGCAAAAATGAAAACTAATATCGAATCACTATTAAAAGGCTAGCCCATGCTCTGGTTAAAAGCGTTACACCTGATTTTTATGGTCACTTGGTTTGCCGGTTTATTTTACCTGCCGCGCTTGTATGTTTATCACGCGATGAGCGATGATGAAATCAGCAATGAACGCTTTAAAGTGATGGAGCGCAAGCTGTTCTTCGGCATTATGACGCCGGGCATGATAGCGACCTTGCTATTCGGCATCTGGATGCTGGTTGCTTACGACTGGGCTGTTTATGCTCATGCCGGTTGGCTGCATGCAAAACTGACGCTACTGACGCTGACGCTGGTTTATCACTATTTTTGTTATCTGTGGCTACTTGATTTTAAACATGACCGCAACCAACGTAGCCACATTTTTTACCGGTGGATGAACGAAGTGCCGGTTTTGTTTCTGGTCGGCATCGTAATCCTGGCGGTGGTTAAGCCTTTTTGATGCGATAAATGCCTTAAACTAAAGTGTCCGCATCTTTAGAGAAAAATATGAACTTACCCGATTTTATCCACAGCGCCTATATTGCCAACTTTACGGGCGGCTTGTTGATCGGTTTTGCCGCTGCAATATTTGTGTTGTTCAATGGCCGGATTGCCGGCATCAGCGGGATTTTAGGCGGCTTGCTCCAAACCGCTAAAGGAGACAAAATCTGGCGCATAATGTTTCTGCTCGGATTGATGGCTGCGCCTTTTGTTTATCGGATTATTTTCGGCCTGCCCGCAGTGACTATCGAAGCGGGAACCATAAAACTGATTATTGCCGGCTTGTTGGTCGGCATCGGCACCCGCTATGCGTCCGGCTGCACCAGCGGACACGGTGTCTGCGGCATTTCACGCGGCTCGATTCGATCTATTGCGGCTACGCTGACTTTCATGATGGCGGGTTTCATCACCGTCTACCTGACTCGTTATCTGTTGGGAATTTAATTATGCTGAATATTAATGCCTTTTTTGTTGGACTGATCTTCGGTTTGGGTCTTATCGTTTCCGGCATGACCAACCCCGCTAAGGTTATCGGCTTTTTGGATTTAGCCGGGGCGTGGGATCCATCGCTCGCTTTCGTGATGGGCGGCGCTATCCTGATCGGCTCCAGAGGCTTTGCTATAGCCAAAAAGCGTCGGCGCAGCTTGCTGGGAGCGCCTATGCAACTGCCCACCGCGACCAAACTGGATAAACGTTTGCTGTTGGGCAGTATGGCTTTTGGCGTCGGCTGGGGAATTGCCGGATTTTGCCCAGGACCCGCGGTTGTGAGCGCGGCGGCAGGACAACCCAAAGCATGGTTATTTGTTGCCGCGATGCTGGCAGGGATGGCTTTGTATAGCGTCATTGAGCGGCATAGGAAATGACTCCATCTGCACAGCGTTCATGATTGATAAGCTTTATACCTCAATCTAAACATCTTCTCAGAAGAGCCATTAGCTTTCGCCAGCCGTCACACGCCAGCTCCGTCTCCGTCAAACATGCCTTCAGTTTTGCCTTTGTTGAGCGTGGCAAAGTGTCGTGTGTAGCCTTCAAAAAGCGTTTGATGGCGAGACCATGTTCCTGGAACATTTCCGATGATGTGGTGAACGCTGCGAAGACAGTCTGTTCCAGATCATTCGCCGCAGTTTCCAAGCCGGCGGCCCTCGCTTCCGCAATCGCCTCTTTGAGTAAAGGTGTGTAGTCTCTGATTCTCGTAGTCATCCACGCAAGCCTAACGCAGAGCTGACCGGGGGGCACGCTCCGAAAAAGCTGAAAAACAAAACCGCATTATAACCGCACGATGTTAGGCCGGATGCGTAATTGCAAGATCTGTCCCGATGTAAGGTGATATTTCAAGTTAGTGCATATAAGCATTCTCACATATTGTGTATTTAGTTCGATATATCTATCGTTAATCCATGGTTCAGGAGATAGATAGCAATTTAATGTATGGAATTTTAAGACCAAAAGCACTATCCAGAGCATCATTTTGAGAAGAACTTGTGGACGCCGGTTGAAAATTGACCACCTTTACCGGTTAAATTTTGACCATAAATAAGGGTTGAGAAGCTCAATATTTATTAGCGTTCTGAACCAAGTGACACTAGTCAGACCGATTCCTGTACAGCTTGTTCTATTTCAACAAACGTCAACATGACCATCACTCAACAATACTTTTTTAGAGGATCAGCCATGAGTCTGTTTAATTCCATTCTTGAAAAACTGGGCATTCGTAGTGCTGCCGCTGCGAAAGCACCTGACGCAGGCCAACCAGCAACTGCTTCTGTCCCTGCTGCCGGTATTGCTGTGGTCGATGTCGTATCCAAATTGGAAGGATTAGCCGCTTCCCATGCAGAAAAGCTTAACTGGAAAGTTTCCATTGTCGACTTGTTAAAATTATTAGGGATTGACAGCAGTTTAACCGCACGTAAAGAACTTGCGGCAGAATTGGGTTGTCCTGCGCAAGCGATGGGCGACTCATCCCAAATGAATATATGGCTGCATAAAACCGTATTGCAAAAACTCGCACAGAACGGCGGCAATATCCCACAAGAATTGTTGAACTAAACAGCTAAGTTCGGGAGCCTCATAAATTCCAGAACCACGCTGACACGAGCTATCTTGTGCGAATTTCACGAGGAGAAACCTTATGAGCTTTTTTACAGATATTGTTAAATCCGCCATCGGAGCAAATGATTCTTCAGCACAAGCTGAAAATAAAACCCAAAATTTATTGAATGGCGCGTTGGGAATGCTGGAGAAAATGGGTGGCGTAGACGGGTTGGTTAAAAAATTTCAACAGTCAGGAATGGGGGATATTGCCTCGTCCTGGGTTGGAACTGGAGAAAACAAAAGCATACAGCCCGATCAATTGACCAATGTACTGGGCAAAGACCAGGTTGCTGATCTTGCTCAACAGGCAGGCATCCCTGAGTCTCAGGGAGCATCAGTGCTCTCACAAGTTTTACCCGCCATGGTCGACAAACTGACGCCGGAAGGAAAGGCGCCCGAATCAAGCAACCTCGCAACATGGGGCAAAGTGCTTCTGGGTGCAGCGGGGGCTGCGGTTGCAGGGAAAGCGGCCGCTTCTTATTTCGGCAATAAAGAAGATGAGGAGCAATCGCCCACATCCGAACAACAAACAACAAGCGCAAGCGCCGCCGCTGTTGCTGATACTGGAAGTGGACCGGCTACTACGTCCGTTCGAACCTACACCGTATCCAGTGGCGATTCGCTTTCTAAAATTGCCAAAAAATTCTACAACGATGGCAATCAATGGCCACGTATTTTTGATGCGAATCGGGATATCTTAAGCAACCCGGATCGCATATCTCCGGGCCAGCATTTACGTATTCCTTAAAATTAGGCGCACTTAAAGTGTAATGGTCAAGGATGTAAGAATTTAAAAAACAATAATGACACATCATAGAAAAACGCGGAAAATAAATAAATTTATAGTAGACGCTTTATTAAATCCATTGATAAGAAAAAAACGGCATGAATTTACTCGAAAAACTGTTTTCTTACGAACGTTTCGAAATGGATTGGCGGCGTTTGCTGGTACAAGGCGCGCTTATTGTATTGACCGGCGCTATCCTGGCAATGGCCAGCACACTCAATCCTGATGCTATTGTCCTGACTGCACGCCATCTTTCCTGGCTTCCGGTCAGCGGCATGGTTATTTTATCCCTCGGCTTGCTGGAATGTCTCGATGCGGTTCTTTCCAAGGAGACGCGAGATTTCCTCCAAAATCTGCAAGTCGGGGTGCTGGATGCAGTTATCGGCGGCTTGATTATCCTCAGCGTGACCGAGGAACCCTCCCGTTTTAGCATGATGATCGCGGCATTTTTAATTGTACGCGGTATCGTGCGCATTACGCTGGCTCATGCTTTGCGACTGCCCCACACCTTTGCCACTACATTTGGCGGTTTGCTATCGATCATCATGGGATTTTTAATCTGGATGGAATGGCCTACCGGCGAAGGCTGGTTTATATCCCTATGCCTGAATACCGAAATTGCCATCCGTGGCTGGGCGATGATGACCTTCGCGCTATGGGTGAGAACGCAAAAGACGGATGAGATTGCGTAGAATTTTGCCCACTGCTTTGAATATATTAAATGGTAGGCAGAATTTACTCATCAACCGATTCATGAATCTCAGTCAAAGCAGCGTCAAACTGACAGCAACTTGGAGAAAAAACGCCAGGTCTTGAGTTTTTGCATTGTGCATTTTTCAAAATAAAGAATTACTCATGCCCGATAAAAGACCAGCTACCCTAATGCTGTTGACTTAACCAAAGCCACCGCGTTGGCTGAGCGTAGCCGAAGCCAAGAACCACGCTTCGGCTACGCTCAGCGAACGTCGGCTACGTTCAGCCAACTGCTTAAGTCAACGGTATTGACCATCTACCCTGCTTCACCGATTGCGCCATGGTGTAAAGAACAGGACCTTGTTCGCTCAATTTCCCTTTTAATGTCGAATTCTTACTCGACAATAAATTCACCAACGCCGCTCTTCCCGCAACAGCTCGATCAACTCGTCCTTACGCAAAGGACGGCTGACATAATAGCCCTGAGCCAGATCGCAGCCATGGGCGCGCAGGAATTCGAATTGCTCTTTAGTTTCCACGCCTTCAGCGACGACTTCGAGACCGAGTTTTTTGCCAAGCGTGATACTAGCCTCAACGATGGCCGCGTCGTTGGCATCGCGGGTCAGATCGCGGACAAAGCTCTGATCGATCTTAAGCGCGTCCAGCGGGAAACGCTTCAGATAGGACAGCGATGAATAGCCTGTGCCAAAGTCGTCGATGGCAATGCGAACGCCCAGAGTTCGTAATTTCTTAAGGGTATCGGCTGCGGCTGCCGGATCCTGCATGACGATATTCTCGGTCACTTCCAGCTCCAGCGCATTCGGGGGCATGTTTTCCTGCTGCATGATACGACTTACTTTGCGTAACAACTCGGGATCGTTGAACTGGGAACCCGATACGTTAACGGAAATACGCATCCCCTGAAGTCCCATTTCCTTAAATTCGGCACAGGCCTGACTCAACATCCATTCCCCTACCGGTATGATCAACCCGGACTCCTCCAGCATTGACACAAAACCGGACGGCGATACCAGACCGCGTTGCGGATGCTGCCAGCGGATCAGCCCTTCCATGGCGATGATGCGGCCGGTGCTTAGCTCCGCCTTAGGCTGGTAATAGACAATAAACTCATTACGTTTAAAGGCCAGACGCAGGTCGGTTTCCAGCGTCAGCAGTTCATGGCTGCGCGCATTCATATCAGGCGCATAGAAACGGTACTGATTATGGCCGGCCAGGTTGGCCCGGTACATGGCCGTGCCGGCATTGCGCAATAAGTCCTCGACGCTGGCGCCATCGTGCGGATAGAGTGCGATACCGGTACAGAAGGTGATATAGGCTTCCTGCGCACCCAGCAACATCGGACGCTCGAAAGCCGCATAAACCTTGCGCAACACAGCTAATACGTTTTCTGAGCGCGCCAGATCGCCCGCTATTATTGCGAACTCGTCACCGCCGTGGCGTGCAACCGTATCGTTAGGGCGCAAAGCGGCCTGCAGCCTGCCGGCAATCTGCTGGAGTAAGCTATCGCCGACCGCATGCCCCATGCTGTCATTGATCCGTTTAAAGTTATCCATATCCAGAAACAATACGGCAACGGAATGATTGGCGTGTCGAGCGCGCTCCACTTCTGCATTCAACCGATCCATCAGCAGAACCCGGTTCGGCAGGCCGGTCAGCGTATCGTGAGTAGCCTGATGCCGCAATTCGGCTTCAAAACGTTTGCGTTCGGAAATATCGCGAGCAATCGTGGACAGGTATTCGACTTCGCCGGCTGCATCGCGATGCACCAACAGGACTTGCGACACCGGGACTTCTACTTCATCCATTCGGCGCAAAGCGGTCTCTCCAGACCAACTGCCGGTACGGTAGGCGATAGGCAATGCTTCGCTCTGCAATTGCTGCTTTATGCGTTCGGGAAACAGCTCTGTTAGGCAAAATTTGCTGACATCTATTTTGGGATCGAGGCCAAGCAAGCGATAGCCGGCATTATTAAGATAATTCAGACAACCGTCCAGATCGAGAATCGCGACCAAGTCAGTCGTGGCTTCCAGAATAGCTACCAGTTGAGCGCGCGCTTCGTCAGCTTTTACGCGTTCGGTGATATCCCTCCCCGTAGAGACCAGATGGGTCACATGCCCCTGCTCGTCCTTCAAGGGCGTGATGACCTTCTCCTCATAAAACAGCTCGCCATCCTTTCTGCGGTTGATCAAGGTTCCCCTGAATATCTCGCCCTTGGTCACCGTTTGCCAGATAGTCTGATAAAAAGCCTGATCATGCCGGCCGGATTTCAATAATGAAGGTTTATTACCTATGATCTCGGCCCGTCCGTAGCCGGTCATTCGCTCGAAGGCCGGATTGACATATTCAATGAAGCCGTTGGGATCGGTAATAAGGACACCATCGGCTGCCTGCTCTACGACCAGGGACAGTTTGCGCAGCCCCTGTTCGGCTTGACGACGTTCCCGGCGCAACTGCGCTTCCTCAAGTTCGCGCTCCACAGCCGGCATCAGACGAGACAGGTTACCTTTCATGACGTAGTCTTGGGCGCCGGACTTCATCGCTTTCACGGCGGTATTTTCACCGATCGTACCCGACACAAAAATAAAAGGAAGATCGAGATCGTGTTGCCTGACCACTTCAAGAGCCCGCATACCGCTTAAGTGCGGCATCGTATAATCGGACAGCACAACATCCCAATGCTGTTGCAGTGCTTCGGTTAAGGACTTTTCCGTATCAACCCGCTGCCAATCGACAGATCGCCCTCCTTCTATCTCCAATTGATCCACTAACAACAACGTATCATCTTCGGAATCTTCAACAATCAGCGTGCGTAAGGGTTGTGTTGTATTTATCCGCTTCAGCATAACATCACCTTTTTCTACAATCCGTACAATGGGGTGGCGGTTGGTTGAGCAGTATCCAGTAAATTCCGAGCTGGCCGGCGACCTGAATGAATTCGTCGAAGTCAACCGGCTTGCGGACATAACTGTTGGCGCCCAGCATATAACCTTTGAGCCGGTCCTCATCTTCATTGGATGAGGTCAGCAGGACGACCGGCAGCAACCGGGTTACTTCATTGGCGCGGATGCGGCGCAGCACTTCCAGACCGTCGATCTTGGGCAACTTTAGATCCAATAGCACAACCATTGGCAGATCGTGGGGATTGCGTCCGGCATAAGCCCCCGTGCAAAACAAATAATCCAGTGCCTCAACGCCGTTGTGCGCCACGACTATAGTATGGTGGATATTATTTTTCTCGAAAGCATGCAGGGTTAGCGCCTCATCATCAGGGTTGTCTTCTACCAAAAGAATGATCTTATTGTTCATAGTTCCTCCCGAACTTCCAGCGTAAAATAAAAGGTCGCTCCCTGTTCGACCTCGCCTTCGGCCCAGATGAGCCCGCCGTGTTTGTGAATAATCCGTTGCGCAGTCGCCAATCCAATGCCTGTACCGGGAAATTCGCTGGTTTCGTGCAAGCGCTGGAAGGCGCCGAACAGTTTTTCTGCATACGCCATATCGAAGCCTGCGCCATTGTCGCGCACGAAATAGACCGTCTCATCGTCCTGCCTTTGCATGCCGAATTCAATATGCGCATCAGCCCGCTTACTGGTGAACTTCCAGGCATTACCCAGTAGATTGTCCAGTACGATACGTAATAACCGGGCATCACCCCAGACGATTATCCCTGATTGTATCGTACACTGTACGGTACGGCTCGGCTCCTGCTTACGCAGTTCATCAATGACCTCGCCTGCAATCGCGCTCAAATCGATGTCTTCGCGTTTCAATTCGGATCGGGTGATGCGCGATAATTTAAGCATGTCATCAATCAGCGTGGCCATGCGCTGGGCGGCGGCTCGTACCCGCTGCAACCGGTCCCGGCCGGTCTCATCCAGCTGATCGGCGTATTCATCAAGCAGGATGCGGCTGAAACCATCCACGGCGCGCAACGGCGTGCGCAAGTCATGGGAAACAGAATAACTGAAGGCTTCAAGCTCGTGGTTGACCGATTCGAGAACCATGGCCCGCTCACGCAACGCCGTATTCAATTGTTGAATGCGACGTTCGGTTTCTTTGCGCTCACTGATATCTTCGATGATGCCGTCATAATAAGTATTGCCGGCGCTGTCTTTTTTCATAACGGCGGTAACGGATGCAGAAAACTCGCGCCCCTTTAGAGTAACCAACTGTATCTCTTCGTTATCGACAAATCCTTGCTGATTGATTTTATCCATAAACACTTGCCAGCAGCCCTCATTACGACACAAATCAACTATAGGGTGTGTCTGTAGTTGCTCGGCTGACTCTGCTTCGAACATGGCTACTATGGCCGGATTGATTTCCTGGAAGCATCCGCTCGCCAACGTGTGGCGATAAACGCCAACCCGTAGATTGTTGACAAGCTCTTGATACTTGGCTTGCGCCTCGCGCTGTGCCTGTTCGGATTGCTTGCGGACTGTAATATCTCGAATAATGCTGATTACGAAAAGTTCCTGCCCTATCTTCAATGGGCTTAAGTTGATCTCTACCGGTATTTCGCTGCCATCTTTGCGTCGGCCACACAGATTGAGGTCTACTCCGCTTGGACGAACTACCGGATTTGCCGTATAAGCTTGTCGATAGCTCTGGTGGTGTGTACGAAAACGCTCGGGTACCAACAATTCGACCGGTTGACCGAGCAGTTCGTCGCGGGTATAGCCGAACCAAAGTTCAGTCTGCGCATTGACCAATACAATATGCCCTTGTTCGTTGACGATGACAATGGCGTCGGGCGCTGATTCAAGCAGCACTCGGAAGCGGGCTTCGCTGGCGCGGCGCTCGTCTTCAGCTCGTCTGCGCGCCGAGATATCGCGGATGATGCTGGTCACGAGTTTTTCATTTTTCGTCTCCAGCGGACTCAGGTTGATCTCCACCGGGAAATTGCTGCCATTCTTGCGTCGGGCATATAAATCGAGACCTACTCCCATCGGGCGAACGACCGGGTCCTTCGTATAAGCTTTTCGATAGTTCTGATGGTTTGTTTGAAAACGCTCGGGTATCAACAATTCGACCGGTTGATCGATCAGCTCGTCGCGGGTATAGCCGAACCAAAGTTCGGTCTGCGCATTGACCAATACAATGTGCCCTTGTTCATTGACGATGACAATGGCGTCGGGTGCCGATTCAATCAACCCGCGAAAACGAGCCTCGCTGGCTCTCGCTTCGTCTTCTATCTGTCGTCGCTGTATGCGGTGATGAGCAATGAGCCAACTGACTACGCCTAATAGTAGGAATAATTCTATGAAGGCAAGTATCCTGACTTGTATCACATTTTTCGAAAAGAATTTTTCAGCCGGTACGCGGGCGACTAATAACCAGCGCTCATCGCCGCTAACAATGCTTTCGCGAATTTCTCCGAACAGCGCTTTCGGCAAGATTTCGCCGTAAGTAAATAAATCGCCGTTACTCATGAACTGTAGCCGCTCAGGGTGTTCGATAATTGAAGACCAAGCCTCGCCATAGTCGTTGACGAAAAGTTTATTCTGGCGGTCCGGATACATGAAGCCCCATTCGTCTTCAGGGCGATCGCCAATCAGCCAATAACCTTTGTCGTTCAACAGCCATAAATTGCCGATACTTTGCTGGGAAATTGTCCGAAGCCGGTCAATCAGTCGCTGCCCTCGATAGTTAAGCAGGATAATGCCGCGTTTTTGTCCGTGTTGATCGAACACCGGCGTACCGAATCGAATCACCGGCTTGATCGGCTGCTCGATCTTATTGTGTTCAATGGTAAGATCGAATGGAGAAATATAGATAAAGTCCTTATTCAGGGCCAGCGTTTGCTTTACAAAATAGAGATTGGACTTGTCCTGCAATTCTCTCGCCGGCACAATTACCGGCCACCCCAGGTTCCGATCAATGCGTACTCTTTCCCGTCCTTTCTCATCCAGAAACAGGATACGATCATAGAGCTCCCGGTATTTAACAAAGGCGAGCAAATCGGCGCTCAAACCGGCCAGATTCTGGGGGGATTCTCTTTCGAGCCAGTCATCCAACACCGGCTGATCTCTTAGATAAAACAGATCGTCGTGCATTATATGCAATTCTTCGGTGACGAATTGACTAGCCACTTTTATAGCCTGCCGCTCTTCATCTTGTATGAAAGCCAGCATTGAATTTTCTTGGGTTTTATAGACGCTCCAAAAGGCGGCGGCCAAGGCTAACGTCAACAGCGTCCATATCAAAATGAACTGTCGGATTATCAACCAACGTTGCTGATCTATGTCTGAGCTAAAAAACTTACCATTCATAGTGGCTGCCACCATTCCAGTTTGCCGTTTTTAACGTCACGCTAAATCAGTGCAAGGATTTTTTCGAACACTTGAGAGGAACTTATACTTTATTGAGTTTTATTGCAAATTTTGCGGGTATGAAGGGGGTGATGCGCTAGTTCCCAAGCTGGAGAGTCTGTGAAAGTATTCATTTTAGAACAAAATCAAAGAATTCACCACGAAGGCACGAAGGACACGAAGCTTTCAAGGCATTGAATTAAAAATAATTATTTTCCCTGTGTTCTTCGTGTCTTCGTGGTGAATAGGCTTTTAAACTGATTTGGAATACTTTCACAGTCTCTCAAGCTTGGGAATTCGGTTTGGAAAGCTCTAGCTTTCCGTGTCGCGAAGCTAGAGCTTCGCTTACTGGGTTCCCAAGCTGGAGCTTAGGAACCACATCGTAGCTGTCTCCGACCAGCTGGCATCCCTTTTTTTTAACCTATTCATAGCTAGTTACACAGTATTTGTACTAATGTTTTCTCCTCGCCGTTCACTATAAGATAACCCGACTCAATCTATATGAAGCCTCAATAGCGAGGCAAAAAATGCTAAATAAGCTTCAAGAGAAAGATATGGGAGTTAATCATGAGCACTATGAATAATGTACCTGATCCGGAAATCCCTCCTTTTGTATTGAAAGATTGTGCATTGATCGCAATTGCCACCAGTAAGCGCGCCAGCACCTTAAAAGAGTTTCGCTATCATCTGGATAACCTGAGCCCGGATAGCTTGTATTATCATTTTTGGGCGAATTTGTTATTGCCGCGTTTTGAGGAGCGTGAGTACATCAACGATTTTGCCAGTTGGGTGCGGCATGGGCTTTCCGATACAAAACTGGCTGAACAACTGGCTGTCCTTGACCCTACCTCATTCAACGATATGGAAGACTTGCGCTACCACTTATTGGAATACATAGATGATCGTCTGGAAGAAAGCGAGTATTTGCAATGGATGTACGCCGTACAACGGTTCGAATTCATTCGTTCGCAAATTGTCGTGTTTAATACGCACACCGAGATACACGAACCGCACGAGATGCTGGATCTGATTTCTACAATGTCGGTAAGCAGTGTTTTTTACCATTTTATTGATGCCCGTCGCCGCACTTCAGATAAAGTCGATGAT
This sequence comes from Methylobacter sp., assembly GCA_036561025.1. Lineage (GTDB taxonomy): Bacteria > Pseudomonadota > Gammaproteobacteria > Methylococcales > Methylomonadaceae > Methylobacter_A. Next base: position 106,246 of record DATBQB010000052.1, read on the forward strand.
TTTCGTCAATGGTTAGCTTTTTTTGGTAAAACTTATCAGCCCTTAATTGACCAGCTAACGGGTATTGATCCCTATTTCAGCACCTTGGTCGAACTACGTCAGCAACTGGCTACGACATTTCAAAAATACTTTGCGGAGCGAGTGTCATGACAACGATGTTAGAGGCTTATGCAGCGGTAACCGGCGCAGATGTTATCCGGCATCTGCAACAACTGGCGGAGCTCCTGAAAGGCAAAACCGTGGTTCATGTTAACTCCACCCGCGTTGGCGGCGGTGTTGCCGAAATATTGGACAAGATGGTGCCGCTTACCCGAGAACTGGGCATCGATACGCGCTGGGAGGTCATTACCGGAGATAGCGATTTCTACCAATGTACAAAAAGCATGCATAACGCAATACAGGGTAACAGGATCACGATTCCCGATGCGTTGCTGAATCATTTCCTGGAAGTGAATGAGCAAAATGCCAATCAATTGCGCGCCGTTCTGGAAGAAGCGGACTTTGTCTTTATTCACGATCCGCAGCCTGTCGCGCTGTTAAAGTATTGCAGCAATAGAAAAGGCAAATGGATCTGGCGCTGCCATATCGACGCCAGCCATCCGCATCGTAGAACTTGGCGGTTTTTAGATCGGTTTGTCCGCGGCTACGATGCCAGCATTTTTTCATTACCGCAGTTTGTGCAAATGCTGCCGCATTCTTCCTATATTATTCCGCCCAGCATCGACCCGTTAAGCGACAAAAACGTCGACTTGACTCAAGACGAATTAGACGCGGTAAGGACGCGCTTCGGCATTGATCCTGATGCGCCGATGATCACGCAGATCTCGCGCTTTGACCGGTTTAAAGATCCGGTAGGCGTCATAGAAGCTTATAAACTGGCCAAAAAATATATTCCCACCTTGCAACTGGTGCTGGCAGGCGGAAGCGCAACCGACGATCCTGAAGGCGAAGTCGTGTTTGATGAAGTGCGCAATGCGGCCGGCGATGATCCCAATATCAAAGTCCTGCAATTGCCGCCCGACGCTCACCGTACTATTAATGCATTACAAAGGCTTGCCGATATTGTCCTGCAAAAATCCACTAAAGAAGGCTTCGGCCTTACCGTAACCGAAGCGCTGTGGAAAGGTAAACCGGTTATCGGCGGCGATACCGGAGGCATTCGTTTGCAGGTTATCAATTTCCATACCGGGTTTTTAGTCAACACACCGGAAGGCGCAGCATTGCGTATTCGCTACCTGTTTAATCAAAAGCAAAAAATGCAGGAAATGGGAATTAAATCCAAAGAATTCATTCGCGAAAACTTCCTGTTAACCCGTCAATTGCGTGAGTATCTAACCTTAATGGTATCGCTACAACATGGCGCAGTTGATCGTATCGAATTAAGTTGAGCCCCGCATGTCTAGCGTAAATCAATACCATGCCATGCCTTTCGGAACTCATATGCGGGATGACGGCAAGATTAATTTTAGATTATGGGCGCCTGGAGCCGACAAGGTTGAATTAAGCCTGCAAGGCAGCGCACCTGAAATCAGGTTACTGATGACACCCGAAGCCGGTGGCTGGTATGGCATTACTACCGAGCTGGCCGGAAGCGGCTTTTATTTCCAGTACCTGATCAACGGCAAACATTATGTTCCCGATCCTGCATCCCGCTATCAACCCCAGGATGTTCACGGTTCCAGCCAGGTTATCGATCCTAATGCCTGGCAATGGCAGGACCATGACTGGAAAGGGCGGCCTTGGGAAGAGGCGGTGTTTTATGAATTGCATGTAGGCACCTTTACTGAAGAAGGCACCTTTGCAGGGGTAAAAAAGCGCCTGGATTATCTGGTCGATTTGGGTGTTACCGCAATACAGTTAATGGCCATTGCCGATTTTCCCGGTCAACGTAATTGGGGCTATGACGGCGTATTGCCGTTTGCGCCTGACAGCAGCTACGGTACGACCGATGAACTTAAAGATCTGATTGCAACCGCGCATGCCAAGGGCTTGATGGTTTTTAACGATGTGGTGTACAGCCATTTCGGCCCGGAAGGCAATTATCTGCATCTGTATGCGCCGACGTTTTTCACGAATCGTTTCCGTACACCGTGGGGCGATGCGGTTAATTTCGATCCTGAACATAATCACTGGGTGCGCTGGTTCTTTATCCACAATGCGCTGTATTGGCTAGAGGAATACCATTTCGACGGTTTGCGCTTTGATGCGATACACGCCATTTTCGATGACTCATCCCCGGATATTCTGGAAGAACTGGCCGAAGCCGTTCGATTGGGTCCGGGATATGATCGTGCTGTCTATTTGGTGCTGGAAAACGACAATAATGCCGCCTGTTATTTAAAACACGATCCATCGTTGCCGTATCGTTATTTCGATGCGCAATGGAATGACGATTTGCATCATGTGTTGCATATCCTGTTAACCGGCGAAAACACCGGCTATTACCAGGATTATGCGCAACAGCCTCTACGCTATCTGGGCCGCTGCTTAACAGAAGGTTTTGCTTATCAAGGCGAACCATCTACTTATCAGGATGGTAAACGACGAGGCGAGCCTTGCTCGGATTTGCCGCTGACGGCTTTTGTATCCTTTTTACAGAATCATGACCAGGTCGGTAATCGGGCGTTGGGTGAGCGCATTTCAGACCTTTGCAGTCAGGAAGCTTTGCGTGCGGCGACAGCGATCTTATTGCTGTCGCCGTCGCTGCCGTTGTTGTTCATGGGACAAGAATGGGCCTGTAGCAAGCCGTTTACTTATTTTGTAGATTTTCCCGACGAGCTGGGCGATCAAGTCAACTTGGGCCGATTGCAGGAATTTGCCAAGTTCGCAGAGTTTAACGATCCCGAATCGCGATTAAAAATACCGTTGCCCAATACAGTTCAAACCTATCAGGCGGCTAAATTGGCATGGGATGAGCTAGACCGGGAGCCGCATCGACAATGGCTTAATTATCATCGGGAATTATTGCGTATTCGTAGTCGTCATATTATCCCTAGGATAAAGGGAATAGTCGTCGGACAAGCGCATTACCGGCTTTTCAATGAGAGGGCATTAACTGTGCAATGGCGGTTGAACGATGGTTCGACTTTAATACTTGCGGCAAATCTTGGCAGCGATCCGGCAAGGATTGACTGCTCTTGCGATGGGGATGTGTTGTTTGCCAGTGATTCGGATGTAGATAAAAACCTGCGCCAAGGGGATTTAAGCCCTTGGTCGGTCATTTTTTACTTAGAGGAAGCCAAAAAATGATCATGGAAAAATCAGTTCATCCACGAAAAACACGAAAGCCGCAAAATAAATCAGCGTATTGTACTGAACAGTCCGTAGAGATTTCGCCAAAAATAACTTCCGTTTATGGTTCCCACGCTCTGCGTGGGAACCCAGCCAGGGACGCTCCAGCTTTCCGAACCGCAGAGCGGTTCACGCTGCATTCCCACGCGGAGCGTGGGAACAATGAGTCCAAGTTGGTTTATGCCTGATCCCGTAAATCAGCAGGAAGACGCGACCATTCCCGTTGCAACGTATCGTCTGCAATTTAGCAGTCAATTTACTTTTGTCGAGGCTACCCGATTTGTTTCCTATCTTCGCCGACTCGGCATTAGTCATTGTTACGCTTCCCCCTATCTGAAAGCCTGTCCTGGCAGCGATCACGGTTACGACATTGTTGATTATAATAAACTCAATCCGGAAATCGGCAGTCATGAAGATTTCGAGCTTTTTATTGCCGAGTTGCAGCGCAACGGGATGGGCTTGATCACCGATATTGTCCCGAATCACATGGCAATCATGGGCTGCAGCAACAACGTCTGGTGGCTGGACGTACTGGAGAACGGGCAGTCTTCCAGCTATGCCTCATTTTTTGACATTGATTGGTATCCGGTTAAGAAAGCGCTACAAAATAAAATACTGCTTCCAGTACTGAGCAGTCATTACGGCAATACATTGGAGCAACAGGAACTGAAGCTGACCTTCAATGCCGAGCAAGGCGAATTTAGCGTTTATTATTATGAGCAGCGGTGTCCCGTTGACCCGCAGACTTACTCTCTTATTCTGAGTTCGCAACACGAACAGTTACGGAACTATTTCGCTGCTGACGACCTAGTGTTTCTGGAATATCAGACCATTGATAACAGTTTCAGTAAATTGCCTTCCCGCACGGAAACAGCAGAAGAAATAATAGAAGAGCGCAACCGGGATAAAGAAGTCTTTAAAAAGCAACTTGCCAAACTCTGTGCGGACAACTTGCCGCTGACCCAGTTTATTAACTTTCGTGTAGCGGAAATTAACCGGATAGCGGGTGAAGACGGCGAATTGCATGCGTTGCTGGAGCAACAGGTCTACCGGTTGGCTTATTGGCGCGTTGCCGGAGATGAAATTAATTACCGCCGGTTTTTCGATATTAACGAGCTGGCCGGTCTGAGAGTTGAAGACGAAAAGGTATTCGATGCGACCCATCAACTTATCCTGTCGCTTATCGAACAGCGCAAAATCCAAGGGCTGCGTATCGATCATGCGGATGGTTTGCACGATCCGGTGGGCTATTATCAGCGCCTTAATAAAAAAATTTCGGCTATTTTAAATGTCGAGGTTAAACAAGATACGCCGCCCATTTATATCGTGGCCGAAAAAATTGTCGCCAATTATGAATATTTATCCAGCAATTGGCCGATTCACGGCACCACCGGTTACGAGTTTGCCAATATCGTCAACGGCGTTTTTATCGATGGCGCCGCAGAAAAACAGTTAACGCATTGCTATGTGCGATTTATAGGTCATCGGCAGAATTTCGACGAAATCGTCTATCCGGCTAAAAAATATGTAATGACTACCGCATTGGCCAGCGAATTGAACGTGCTCGCAAATCAGTTGAGCAAAATCGCCGATGCCAGTTCGAAAACCCGCGACTATACGCTTTACGGATTGCGCAATGCCTTATCGGAAGTTGTCGCCTGTTTTCCCGTTTATCGGACCTATATCAATAGTCAGACCGTAAGCAAAGCGGACACTCAGTATATCAATTGGGCGATTGAGCAGGCCAAGCAACGAAGTCGCGCGGCCGATAAAACCGTGTTTGAATTCGTTCGCCACATTCTGCTTCAGCAACATAACAACGGTGTTGCCGCTAAAGACTTGCTGAAGTTTGTGATGAAATTTCAACAATACACTCCGCCGGTTATGGCCAAAGGTCATGAAGATACCGGCCTTTATCTCTATAACAGGCTCATTTCTTTAAACGAAGTGGGCGGCGACCCGCGGAACTTTGGAAATTCGGTCAACGCCTTTCATTATTTCAATCAGGGACGGATTAAAAAATGGCCGCACACGATGCTGTGTTTATCCACTCACGACACCAAACACAGCGCTGATATGCGCGCCAGAATCAATGTATTGAGTGAAATACCCCGGCAATGGCAGGAGACGGTATTGCGCTGGCGCCGCTTGAATAAATCCAAAAAAACCAAAATGAGTAAGGCTGTTATCGCTCGCAACGATGAATACCTGTTTTATCAGGTGCTGATCGGAACCTGGCCGTTAACAAGTTTGACGGATGCAGAGCTGGCCGAGTATCAGGAACGCATCCGGAGTTACATGATTAAGGCAGTACGTGAAGCGAAACAATACACCTCATGGCTGAATCCTAATGAAGATTATGAACAAGCCGTCAATCAATTTATTCGCCGATGCTTGAGCGCCAATTCGTCCTTTTTAACCCATTTTGCAGAGTTTGAAAGACAGATCAGGAAACCCGGTTTATATAATGCCCTTGCGCAAGCAGTGCTGCATACAACTTCGCCGGGCGTGCCGGATATTTATCAGGGAAATGAGTTATGGCAATTTGCTTTGGTTGATCCCGATAATCGTCGAGCGGTTGATTTTAGTAAAATCGGCGAGCTATTGACTGAGATGGAGGAAATGTCGGCAAAACCGGATTTTGACCGGCCGCAATTCATCAGCTCATTATTAGAAAATATGGAAGATGGGCGCATCAAGCTTTTTGTGGTCACGCAAACCTTACATTTTCGACATCAATATGCTGCGCTATTTCGTGATGGCGAGTATTTGAAAATCGATGTCCATGGAACAGGTGCCGATCAACTGCTGGCTTTTGCCAGAAAGGATCAAAATAACTTTGCCATTATCGTAGTACCCCGTTTAATGATGCATTTAGTTGACAAATCGTTAAACGATATCTGGGCCGACACTTGGCTGGAGTTACCGGAAAATGCGCCAAGGCATTATCAGGAACTGTTCAGTCGGTGCCGGGTTACGGCCGAACCGGTTGGAGACTATCTTCAACTCTGTGTTCGTGAGCCATTAAAACGGTTCCCTCTCGCGATTCTATCCGGCGTTGTTGAATAAATTTCGACCTGTAAGATTTGAATAAATCAGGCTTTCATTTTTAGATGGAACAGCCGTAGGGCGCGCCGTGCGCGCCACAAAGGGGCTAAACATGATTTAAAGCCCGGTAGAAGGCGCGCACGGCGCGCCCTACGTCAAATTTTTCGTGGCTTTCGTGGATAAGGGGCTTTTTTAAGTTGATCGTACAGGCCGATAAATTGTCTAATGCGCGATCTTCAAGATCCCTTGAGCATTAGCAAAGATTATCGCATCCGTCATAATGAAACTGATAAAATAACTTTAACTGCTATGGCAGGCATCTAAAGATCCTCATCAAATCGATTTTTAATGACGATAAACCCTACAGCTTGTTCAGCTTAAATTTATTAATCCCGCTTTATAGTGGCTATATCGGCCTCCAAATCCGAGAGCGTTTAAATCGGCTTCATCAGAAGTCTCATCCACACAATTCAAGATTATTCCCATGACGAAAAAATTATTGATAGTAGGTATAAGTTCAGTTCTTTTGACGGCTTGTGTAACTGACCCTTACACAGGACAATCCAGTCTCGGCAAGACAGCCATGGGCGGCGGATTGGGCGCGGCGGCCGGAGCCGGTATAGGTACTCTATTTGGCGGCAACGATCTTAAGAATGCCGGATGGGGCGCTTTAGCCGGTGGTGTCGTCGGTGCGGCTGTGGGCGCGTATATGGATCACCAACAAGAAGAAATGCAGCAGTCGTTGCAAGGCACCGGCATCGAGGTGCAAAGAACAGCGGAAAACACCCTTAATCTGACCATGCCGAGCAATGTTACTTTCGCATTCGATTCGGCAAACTTAACGCCGCAAGCCCAGGGCGCATTGGATTCGGTAGCGAAAGTCTTAAATCAATATCCCGATTCTACGATCAATGTAACCGGGCATACCGATGATGTCGGCTCGGACAGTTATAACCAGGTATTATCCGAGCGGCGCGCTGCCAGTGTTGCGGGTTATTTGTCGCAACATGGCATAAATTTTTCCCGACTCACCCAGCAGGGCATGGGCGAAAAAATGCCGAAAGTGCCTAATGTGAATGAGGCGAATCGCGGGCAGAATCGTCGTGTGGAGCTGGCTATCGTCGCCAATAAAAATGCGGGGGCGCAGCAGCAAGGATCTTCTCAACAGCAAGGTAACCCACAGCAACAGGGGTACCCTCAACAGCAAAGTTATCCGCAGCAACAAGGTTACCCTCAACAGCAAGGTTATCCGCAACAACAGGGATACCCTCAGCAGCAAGGCTACCCGCAACAACAAGGATACCCTCAGCAGCAAGGCTACCCGCAACAGCAAGGTTATCCTCAGCAACAGGGATACCCGCAACAGCAAGGCTACCCTCAGCAACAATATAATTACTATCAATAACTATTATGAGCTTAAGCCGCCCCGTTGTGCTTTGTTTTTCCGGTCATGACCCCAGCGGAGGCGCTGGGGTGCAGGCGGATATTGAGACTTTGGTCAGCCATCGCTGTCATGCCGCCAGCGTTATCACTGCCTTAACCGAACAAGACACCCGGAATGTAAAAAAGCTGATTCCGCAAAGCCCGGAAGCCATTATTAGCCAAGCCAACACCTTATTGGACGACCTGCCGATCAAAGCGTTTAAAATCGGCTTAATCGGCCATCATGAAACCGCAGCCGCCATTCATGCGATATTAAAACAACACCCGCATATTCCGGTGGTGTTGGATCCGGTACTGGCAGCGGGCGGCGGCGCGGAACTTTCAAACGACCGGCTCATAGCCACTATTATTGACTTGCTACTGCCCTGCACTACCGTGTTAACGCCGAACAGCGAAGAAGCCCGAAAGCTCGCAGGGTTATCCGATCTGAACGACTGCGGCTTGGCATTGCTGGAAAAAGGCTGCGACTATGTGCTGATTACCGGCAGCCATGAAGACACGCCATCGGTCAGCAACCAGCTGTTCCATGATCATCGCAGCTGGGAAAACTACACTTGGGACAGATTGCCGTTCAGCTATCACGGTTCCGGCTGCACATTGGCGTCCAGTATTGCAGCGTTAATAGCCCACGGCCTGGAACCTTTACAAGCCGTTATGGAAGCCCAGGAATACACCTGGAATTCATTAAATGCCGCTTACCAACCGGGCAAAGGCCAGCACATTCCCAATCGACTTTTCTGGATGGATGAAGAGTGATTAAATTCCCTGCAAGCGGACTGTACGCAATCACCCAAACCGCAAATAAATCTGGCGATACCATTATTAACGAAGTTGCAGCAGCCATCAGAGGCGGTGCGGTCGTCGTGCAATATCGTGACAAAAACCCGCTGGATGCGCCATTTCTTGCCCGTGAACTGGTTAAAATCTGCCACCGGCATAATGTCCCATTGCTGATCAATGACGACATCGAACTGGCGGCGCTGGTAGGCGCTGACGGCGTCCACCTCGGCAAAGAAGACGGTGCCGTCACTCAGGCAAGAAAGCAGTTGGGCAGCGATGCGATTATCGGCGTTTCCTGTTACAACTTTGTCGAACAAGCCATAGAAGCCCAGGCGCAAGGCGCAACTTATGCGGCTTTCGGACGATTTTTTCCGTCCTCCTCAAAACCGCTAGCAGCGCCCGCCCAGATTGAAACGCTACGGCAAGCAAAACGTGCGCTGACTATCCCCATAGTTGCCATCGGCGGTATTCTGCCGGACAATGGCGGCCAGTTGCTTGCAGCAGGAGCCGATTTGTTGGCAGTCATCGGCGGAATATTCGACGATCAGCCGGAGAAATCGGCTCGGGCTTATCAGGCCTTATTCAATCGTTAAACGCTTCAGATCGAGCCGGGAAAACATAAGCATGACCGACAATCGCAGAGCATTCCTCAAAAAATCTGTTGCTTTGGGCGGTTATTCAATTATTGCGACCGGCGGGCTGCTAGCCTCGCCCGAAGCCCACGCAGAATGGCTTGCCGAGACCACCTCGACCAACATATTGCAACAAACCTTAAAGCGTTTATTCAAAGACCAGGAAATCATCGAGTCCGATCAAATCGACATCCAGATTCCCAAAACAGCAGAAAATGGTGCAGCCGTCCCGATTACGGTAACCAGCGGTCTGAGAAATGTCGAAAGCATTGCGATACTGATCGAAAAAAACCCCATACCATTAGCTGCTAAATTTGAATTATCTCCAGACCTGGAACCTTTTGTATCGGCCCGCTTAAAAATAGCCGAGTCATCCGCTGTGGCCGTCATCGTAGAGACAAACGAAGGTTTTTTCACCGCCAGCAAGAAAGTCATCGTCACCCCTGGCGGCTGCGAGGTTTAGCATGTCGAGCATCAAAATCCGCACTAAACGCATGGACGGCAAGACCCAAATCAGAATGCTGATAGCCCACCCGATGGAACACGGCCGTAATCGCGACCCCAAAACCAACGCATTAATTCCTGCGCATTTTATTCAGGAATTAACGGTAGAACATAATAAAAACATCATCATTACCGGCAACACAGGCGCTAATATTTCCAAAGACCCTTACTTTGCTTTTATGCTGAAAGGCGGCAATGCCGGCGACAAGATAGTTATCAGTTGGGTTGATAATCTGGGCAACCGGGATACTCAGGAGCATGTTATTCAATAAACGGGGCAGACTGCTGAATAAAGGCATCACGCTTGAGCGAAAGAAGGCAATTTGATACTGTGGCTTTATTAACCTGACTTACGGAACTTTATTATGATTGGCACCATTATCGCTTTACTGATTTCCTACTGGTTTTACAAAAGCGCCGAAGCGACCGGCAAGAACCCGTTATCCTCGGCCGTATTGGGTTTTCTGTCCTATTTGATTCCCTGCATTGTCTGGACCTTCACCGTAACCCCAGGCCTTCGCGATGCGGTTGAACATAATCCAGGCACCGTGTCCGGCTTGTTTGTCAATTACGCTTATATCCTGGTGGGCGCTGCCTGCGCAATCGGCGTCAAGTTCATGCATTTTAAGAAGGCCGAATCGTAGAAGATCGTTTAACTATCGTCCCGGTGTAGGAATATCATACTGGGCCCAATATGCTCATTCATTGCAGCCAAGCTTCCCAGTGAACTTACAAAGCGGCGATAGCAAGTAGTTTTTTCATCAATGCTCCCTGATTATGTACGTCGAGCTTCTGCATGATGCTTTTGATGTGGTTCCTGACCGTTTCCGTGGATCGGTTGGAATCGGCGGCAATGGCGGAAATCGACGGCTTAGCGATAAATTGCAGCGCACATAAAGCCTCAAACTTGGTCAATTTGTAGAGCGCTATTAACCTTAGCAGTGTAGGATTGTTTTCGTGGCAGCGGGTAAAAGTCAGCACCACGCCTTTTTTATAAAATTCCCATGCATATAGATTATCCAAAACGTGCGCCGGAATGACCGTAATGGCGTGCGATACACACTGGTTCTGAGTCATCACGGTATCGCAACCGATACCTGCCATCAATGCCAAAACACGCTGTCCTGTGGTCTTGTTTAAAAAGGCCAAACGCTTATCCCGAATCTCGACGCAATCCATATCCGCGATAATACGGTTGAATACCGGATCGGAAAATAACACGTTCAGCGCGCGATCGACGATGAGGCACGCGGCAACATGTTTGCCGGTCAACAGCGTAATCTGACTGTAAAGACTGAGCCACTGCTCTTTACATAAGGCATTTTGCAACAACGGCACCAATGCTTGCAGCCGATGCACACAAGCATGCAACTCAGGCTCCGCGGCGGGACGACTGCTATTTAGATACATGCAATAGGCGTAACGTCTATTTAAAGGGATCGATACGCCGAAACGGCAATACTCTCTAACCGTGCCGCCACCGGAGCGAAGAGTTCCGCTCAGCCGATTAGAGCAGAAAATCCGGTAGGGATGTTTCGCGACGTTTGCGTCGAAGCTGCCGGTTTTGCGAACGTTCCGCTCGAAACAGCGCTGCTGCTCCGGCGCAACATTGTAACAGTACAAGTGATGAACCCCACCGCCGCGATCAAGGTCGACAATCGACAGAAAGCCGCTATCGCACTGCATAGCCTCCGCCAGCTCCGCCAAAAATAAATGCCACAACACCGGATTGCCCGGCGCTTTCGACAAAGTCTCCATGATCGTAAGCGGTACTTGGAGGATATGCATGGCGTCTCGACACTGTTGTGTTTATTTTGACCCATTTGGGTTATGACTCTACCTCTACAATGCCAGTATATTACAAGCCATGTTATTACAAGTGCTTGAACAGATTAAATTGAACTCAAAACTTGCTCAAAAAAGCACTATTTAATCAAATAATTACATCATTACTAATATTATTTCCGCTTACAACTTACCCTGTTAAGCCGCTTTTTCCGTCCATATGCAAACAAAGGCAGGTTGAGCTCGAACTCCACTACTTTTTAATCCGAGTCTCCTCCCAATTTACAGAGCGTAAAAAAACTGAAGAGGCAACAAACCATGTCAATCAAACTACGCATTGCTACATTCAATTTAGAAAACTTTGACGATAAACCAGGACAAAGACCGACGCTCGATGAGCGTATCGCCCTCATCAGGCCACAACTTTTGAGGATCAATGCCGACATCCTGTGCCTGCAGGAGGTCAATGGCCAAGCGTCTGCGAGACATCCTCGCCTGCTGCTGGCCCTGTAAAAACTTCTTAACAATACGCCTTATGCCGATTACCACCATGTTTCCACGCTAACCGAAGAAGGCCTGCAAGTCTATGACCAGCGCAATCTGATCATTCTGAGCCGTTTCGAAATTACCGAACATCACGAATACCTGCATGATTTCGCCATCACTCCTCGCTACCAAAAAATGACTGCCGAACCTCAGGATACGATAGCCAAGGCCGTTACTTGAGAGCGGCCGATCCTGTATGCGAAGATCAAGCTGAACGATACCCGGTCTCTGAACCTCATCAACATCCATCTGAAATCGCGTTTGCCATCGGACATTCCGGGGCAAAAAGAAGATCCATATACCTGGAAAACCGCCTCGGGCTGGGCCGAAGGCGCTTTCCTGTCTTCGATAAAGCGAGTCGGCCAAGCGCTGGAAGTGCGGATATTGATCGATAAACTGTTCGATGCGGACGAGGATGCGCTGATCGCGGTGTGCGGCGATTTCAATGCGGATTTGGACGAAGTGCCGGTGCAAGCGATTCGCGGCGATATCGAAAACACCGGCAACGATACGCTAGCCAAGCGCGTGATGGTGCCCTGCGAACGGAGCATTCCGGAACCCGCCCGGTTTTCCCTGATCCATCATGGCAAAGGCGAAATGATCGACCACCTGCTGATCTCCCGCTCCCTGCTGACACATTTCAGGAAAGCCGAGATTCACAATGAGTTACTGCATGACGAGTCGGTCGCTTTTGGGACGGATGTGAAATTCCCTGAGTCGGATCATGCGCCGGTTATTGCGGAGTTTGAATTGCCTAATAGTTAGAAAACTATCGTATAAATGACCTGAACCGGATCGAGTTTGTCTCGCTCGGCACAGCTTGTCTAAAGTTCCGTTCAAAACAGCGCGACTGCTCCGGCGTACTGTTTGTAATGGTTTAAATGCGCCGCGTCCAAAGCTGGCAACTCACAAGAAACCGCTGTCGCACTGCATGGCATCTGAATTATTTTGACCCATTTGGGTCAAAATGGGCTCAATAATACCGAAACGCCAGCCATACCCTCCAAGTGCCGCTTACGATCAAAAAGTTTTTGGCGAAAGCGCCGGCAATCCTGCTTGTGGCATTGACTTCGCCACAATGAGGTCGGAATCCAGAGCGGCGAGGTTGAGGAGCATTTCTGTTTCGACGCACCGATTACTGTAAATAATCGCTATACATAAGCTTATTCCACAGAGATAGCCCTATCACTTGAACAAGTTGCTGGCCAATGTGGCATAGTCGACCGAATCCGCCAACAAGGCGATCATAATCAAAAGACTGTTGAGAAAAATAGGACGTTGGGTAAACGACTTATAAACCACCACTTCATAATTTTCTATCATGCCGATGAGCCTTTCCAATTGCCCTCCCCTTGTTTTGGTCTGATCATTTCCTTGCTGATAGCATATTGCACGCGCCCGTAGCGATTTCAAGGCATTTTCACGTGCGCTATCGGCCATTTTTTTCAGGCGAAGATCCCAAAATAGCAGCCACACCAAACTTAAACCAATACCTATCTTTATATAAACCGGCATTTCCCAGTTATCGAAGTAACTGAAGCATCCCAACACTGTCAATAGGACTATCACTAATGGATACCCTATTATCTTGTATATATGCCTAGTAAGTTCAACAATAAAACGCATCCCCACCCATTCGCTCAAATCGTCTTTGTCATGCAGAAGATTGAATTGCATAGCATAGTTTTCCAGAGTTATTGGCGGCCATTTTGCGTTAGCTTCAGAATCATCCGGAAAGCAACGTTCCACCAAATTAACGGCGGCGATCAGAGCATCGGAAATCACTACCAGAAGAATCAGAGCAGCGGGTACCAATAGTCCTTGCAAAAGTATAAGGTTCAAGGAAAAGATACTATCTCCGCGGCTAGGGACATTGGGAATACCAAAAAACCACAAGACAAAAATCTCAACAATGAAAAGTATCACAGAGCCCAAAATCAAATTACGTTTACGCTTAAAAGCTTTCCATACGAGCCATTCATGCAACACGGCAAAGTTTTGCATCGTTTCGGGCGGGGATTGCCTGGTTCTGGTCTTGCGCCCTTCCATCTCTCTTAAACAGAAATGAGTTTTCAACCAGCTTGTAAACTCATTAGGGAAACGCATCGCTTCGATGGTGAAATATCCAGCCAATACAACAGCAATCAGACGTATCGCCTGTGATGGCCACATGCTCACTCCTTCAAACAAAGCATATGGCTCGTAACCATCCAACCAGCCTTGGGGTTGCACAAAGAACCAAATTACAACCAAAGCCACAGCCAGGGATAACAAACTCAATAATATATTGAGGTTAAATAATTTTTCTTTGTGCGATGGACTATTTCTAGCGATAGGTGTTTTTTCGTCCTTAATTGCAACAAAATATATAAATATGGCGTAGCTAATCGCTAAAAGGAAGGAAGCAAACATACAATAAGCCTGTAAGTGCTTAAAATTTCCTCCGGAAACTTCTTCTCCACTAAAGGCAAGGACTAAACAAGCGGTACAAATCATCGCCATACCTATAGAAAAATATAATCCCGGCATCTGCCAAAGAAATTGGCTCAAAGGCCGGATAAAGATCAAAGCGATGCCGATTACAAAGAAAATTACCTCGACATACCCAATATTCCAGACATTTTTGTCTGGCTCCGGGTGCAGGCAAGTTTTGCCTGAAATGCAGTCAGGGTTGTGGGGGCTTAAATCAAATGCCTGGGTGCGACCCAATTCAAAAATTCGTACATTTGACTGATTTCCATCATAAACCAGCTTTTCGTCATAATCGATTTGGCCAGAAGTACGCAACAAAGACTTTAAGTCCTCTCCATACTTCAAATAGGCATCTTTATACGGCATCCCCTTCCCTTCCTCCTCTTCGTCTTTGAATTGTCTTGCCAAAGCCATTTCTGCCGCCAAGAAAAATGCCGTTTGGGTGTTGTCCCGAAAAGGGGGGATACTATTTTGTAGATAGCGGTCCAATTGCAGACCAAAGCTCGAGGCCATAACCATATTCCGGGCCCATTCGTTATGCGCTGGTTCAAGGAATCTGGCATCCATACCGTTGGTAAAAAACACCGCATCCGAGAACTTGCTATGCAGTGCCTCGGATATTAATAACTTATCGTAAACATCGCTGCCCAATATGCCGATGGCCTTGATCGCGTGGGCATTGTTGTAGAGGGATGAGTTGCCGCTGCCGCGTATTTCTCGATCCAGTTTTTCAATTTGTGCCGCCAATCGTCTTACGTAATCGAACTGGCTGTCACCACTGGCAGTTTCAATTCTTTCTCCCTCTCCACCACTCGCTTCTCCGGCCTTTTTTTGACTGCTTGTAGATTTTTTGCTTACGCCTGCGCTCTGTTTTTCGCCATCCAGGCCGCGCAAATAGCTAGCGTGGAAAACACATTGGGTCTTGAGATCATATAGCTCATCCCAGTTTTGTACGTTTTCATTTATTTTTCCTTTGCAATAGTCGCTACGGCCAGTTAAAAGCGTCCCTGCAAAGGTATTGGACAAATGCCAGTCGTACAGGCTATCCCATTCCCCAACCAGAAGGATACGGTCTTTCTCGCTCGGCTCAATGCCGCGAAGTTTTAGTTCTGCTTTTATTGAATAGGCCAAATGCAAATCAGTGGCAGTAACGCGCAGAAAAGGCAGACTGTGGCTGCTAAAATAGGCTTGGAGGTTGTCTTTATTGAATCTCTCCAATTTATCGCAATCATTGAATTCAGGAAGATCATGCAATAAATTGCAGTCTTGTACTGTCGCGCTGGGTGAAAAATAGGCGTAGAGATTATTGTGGGACTTTTCTTTATCAGCTTGCGTGCTTTGAGGGGTGGCCATTTCACTTACCAAATCCTGCAAGCCCTCGGAATCGTACGGCCCAAGAACTGAAACCTCGCCTATCTTAGATTTTGTGCCGCTTTGTTCCTTGGCTAGTGTACTTATCAAATTCTTTAATTTTTGATGCGGCGTAACTGAAAAATCCTCGCCGTTCAGCCATAACAACAAGACCGGAGGGCGTTCATAACGTCTTTCCACATCCTTGTCCTTGTCTTTTGAGACCGCTGGCGCTTCTTTGTGGTTAGTAGGCTTGTAAACCATCCATTCGTAAGCTACATGAGAGCCTTTCGGACCCTCCCCGGTTTTCTTACTTGTAATAAAAAAATGGATATAATCCGGGGTTTCCGGCATATAACGCAAGGCCGCATTGAATCCCGATAACACCGCGTAACGCAGTCTGCGCCGGATCTCGCTATCCTCGAAGTGGTGAGCGCCCGGCAGCATGACGGCAACAATATTTATTTGGTTCAGTCTATTGGCTGCAACCTTTTGTTCAATCGTGCGCTGGAGGGGCTCAAGGTTATCCAGGTGGTCTTTTGGCTCATTTTTATGTTCCTCAATATATTTGTCTACTTCCTCGAAAGGATCTTGCCAAGTCCTGGAATAGACTGGGTGAACAGACTGGGGAATTGATTCGGTCTTATCGGGGCGCGACTCATGGAACGGGGTTTGGCTTACAAACAAAGTGCCCGCCAATAGGACCAGCAAAAGCTGATTCGAGTAAGGAAACCAGCCACCGGGTTTGTCTTTATCTTTATCTTTGTCTTCGGCCATGTGCTTATTCCCCGCTAACGTGAAATTGAAGGGAGGCTCATAGTAACAACCAAATTTTATCTCTCTTCAGAAAGGCCATGCCCACTCCGATCTGACTAACCGAAACCGCAATTCATAACCACAGAGGCACGGAGCTCATAGAGTTACCTCGTCATGTGTAGGCTGATGAGGAGACTCTGTGTGATTTTATTTTCCTTCAATTTCTCTATGCTTCTGTGGCGAATAGGCTTTTTATCTGTTAAAGCGTCTTGATGTATTCAATCAGCTCCCATTTTTCCTGGTCGCTTAAGCCGGTTCCATATTCATGCCCTTTATTCGAATTGCCCGGTAACGTAGTATCAAATTTACTTGTTGCCGGTTCCTGATTAGTCACGAACCCGACCTTCACCGGATCTATTTCCCAGCTTCCGACGTTAAACTCGGTGACTCGTTTATCGGGCTTTTGCAATAATTCCCAAAGGTTCGGCACAGAGCCGTTATGCAGGAAAGGCGCGGACGCCCAGATGCCGTTAAGAGGCCGTGCTTTATAGCGGGGTGGGCGAAGACATTTTTCTCCTTCTTGCTTCGGGTCGCAGTTCTCTTTGAAGGTGTTTTTCTTTGCAGATTCTAAAAATGGCGATATGCCTTGATTGAATATAGCGGGGTCTAGTGCGTCGCGTAAAATTCCGACTACGCTGTACAAAACCATTTGCACGCTTTGAGCTTCTGCAACAAATTGGGGAAGGTTTGGCACTAATTTACTAATAGGAAATATCGTTTGTCCTTCCAGAATGCCGGATTTGGACTTACGGTTTACGGCATTCTCCGCCATCGTCGGATCGGTGCCGATATCAGTCAGTGGGATCATTGCTGCTTCGATCTTGCGAGCGGGATCATCACGCTTGATGTCATGATGACAACTGGCGCAGTTTGTTTCGAAAATATGCCTGCCGCGTTGCGCTTTTGTTTGATCGATGGCCGGCAACAGTTTCTCCGGCCATAGTGGCGACCAGAGAGTCCTTAGAATGTCTTCCAAATGTCCCAAATGCTCGATGTTGATATGATTTTTAAAGCTCATCTCAGGTGAACCGGCCTGATTGTCCCTTTCTATACGAAGATCGCCGAATACGCCGACAACCTCACCGGTGTTACGCGCATAGGGACCGATACCGGCGTTTACTGCCAAGCCGTTCCATTGTACGACGTCGTGTTGCGGGGTATCCCAGAGTACAGGATATGAGACGGGCGCATCGGCCGGTTTTGCATTGGCCGACCCATCAATGGCAGTTACCACCACTTCGTTAAAAATGTTGCCGACCGCATCGAGCCGGCCATAACCATTTGGATGCGGAGGATGATTAATTTTAAGGCGCAGCCCTAGTTTGCTGCTTTGTTGCGATAATTGCTGTTTCAATACCGCCGCATCTTCCTCTTTTGCGTTAGCGCCCAAGACAACGGCGACGAAACGCGAAAACTTATCGCTGTTATCAGCCGTTTGTTGCAAGGACGCTGCAAGTTCAACGGTAAAGCGATCAATGTCATGATGCGCAGGGGCGCCTTCCACCAGGTACTCGTTTCCTTTGTAGGCAATTTTTCCGGTATGACAGGCGGCGCAGGTGAACCCCAAATAACGGGTTCCGCTAGTGGCGTCTTTATCCGCCACAAGGCCGATCGGCAAACCGTCCGGATTCCATTTCGAATCGGCCGGCCAGGCAACAAAACGATATTGCTCTAAGTTTTCCTTGGATCTGACCAGTTCCTTACTGTCTGGCCGCTCGAGAGCAAGAAACCAGTCGTATGGCAGGAGCCGTGACCCTTGACTGGTGTACCACCATTCCATTCGCGTTTCGTGGCCCCAGTTCTGATCCAGATAACCCGGTGTCTTAGATGTGTAATCCGTTTTAATCGGAATTTCTTTATCCGCCGTATCTACGCTATTTTTATATCTTCCAGACCCTGCGCCTGTATTCGCTGACTTTGTAACAGAAGCTTGCTTGTTATCATCGGAACAACCAAGGGACAGCGCAATGAAACAGCCTAACAACCCTAATCTTATATTCATAGCAGAACCTCAATTAATGATCAGTATCTTATGAATTGGCTATTCCAAAGGGCTAAAAATGATCTGCACCCATTGAAATAGCGGTTATCGTTTCATTATTCCAGTCGCGTTTAGCCGAAAAAGAATTTCAGGATTTTTCCCAACAATCCCACTTCCCCTGACTCCGGTAAGTTTAAACGATGCGCTGCAGAAGCCTGATAAACCGACTTTCGCAAGCGATTGATGCTGCCTATCGGTTGATGCTCAACCAGCGAATGCCAGGGTGTAAAAGCCAGTTTTTCACAATGGGCTTTATTTTCCTCAAAGTCGACATCCAACTGCGGCCTGGAAATAGTAATTTTGGCGACGTTGATAAAGGGATATTCACGTTCGTCCCATTTTGAAGACGCGTCTTCAATGCCTAAATCCTCACCTTCACTGCGTACCTGTAGCATAAAATCAAAGTGAAGCTCTTCATTTTGACCCATGGTTTCAATCAGCGCTTCACGCAGATAGTTTTCCGGCCTGGGTTTAGAAGGAGAGTGTGCAGGAGGGACTTCAGTACAAGGCATTGCGGAAAACTTCATCACCCGGTCTGGGCCAAACAGAAAAGGCGCAGCGCTAAAATACTGGATACCTAAAGGATTACCGACATCGGTGACTTGTATATCCTCTTTGATGATACTAAAGCTCCTCGCTATTCTCTTTATATCTTCCTCTGAAATATCTTCAGACTCCATATACGCAAGGATGCGCCGTTTTTGTTCCTCGGTAATATTGGGATTATTAAGCTGCAAAGGAGCGAAGAACCCCGCCGCCACATCATTGTCCCGATCGAGGACTCGGTCCAGACGCAGATAATCTTCAATATTGGCAAAAGCAAATACCGGCTGGTTTATCATCAAAAAATCCTGATTGTGAGCGCCGTTATCATCGACTAACACCTCGCCGCCTACATCCAATACCTTGATTGCCATGCCGCGGCTGCCATGTTCTTCCACTTCATTTTTCGTCACTGGATCAATTTCGATGGTATCGGGGCCGACAAGTGCCGCCGCATTGGAAAAACGGATAAATGCATCAAACTGTTTGCCCGGCTCGGCAAAAAGACCGACCTGAAATTCAGGCGCTATATCGGAATTTATTGTGAATGTAGCTTTAACGCAGCCATGAGACTTTGGGTGGACAGCTCTCAGGATTTGAGTAGGTGAAGGATAACGCTTATCGAGCAGCTTGACGGTAAGTTCGGTAGTTTCGGCAATTTGTCTTTCTTCCAAATCAGGATCTTGGATGTGCTCAAATGGACATCTTGGTGGATTTGATTGCGACATGGTTTGTTCTCCTTATTTTGGTCATGAAATGAACCACTCAAGTGACGCCAAACAGCTCTTAAATTTAGTAATTTTTCCTAAACTTCAGACTGATAATAAATTTATTATCTTTTCTCTCACTTGAGCCTATTTAAACTAAAAAAGAGGGCCAGTCTTGCAAAGCGCTTTTTTAATTACCGCCTGACATGTTTTCTCTTCTCGTAAAGACTTAACCGGACCTTGATCGACCATATTGAAAAGAGCGGACCGTATCGGCGTGAGTAATTCACGCTAAAAGCCGTTGGATCGGCACAAGCAACCCGATTCCCTTCACGCTTCAGGCTGCTAGCGGATACCCGTAGTGGTAGGCTTGCCCATCAATAAGACCACACTCCACAATATCAATATAATGACTTTTTATGTAAAAAGTCATAACCCAAATGGGTCAAAATAGAACCAATAATGCCGAGAGCCATGAGTGCTCTCCAAGCGCCTTTTAGCATCAAGGATATTTTCTGCCGAATGCGCCGGGAAATCCGGTGTTATGGTACTGATTTTGAGCTGAACTGATATGTGCCTCGCAATGCGGCGGCGTTTCCTGACGCATGACGGTCGTGGGTCTGTCGGGAGCAAAAAGCAAAAAGGGGTCCGCAACTTATATTGGCTCGACTTTGAAATGCCGCCCTCATCACCTACAAAATACGAGGGTAGACCCCGTTCTTTCTTCGCAGCCGCGTTCCCGGACTCAACGGGAATGTTGACTTTCAGTAAAAGTCGCATAGATTACCTCCCGATCGTTTTGGTTTTTAGATTCACGCGGCTCCAGCTAACACCTGAATTCAACAGCCACTTGGAGCGCAGCGGAAAGCGGTCGGTTGGAATGAAAAGTTAGGCGATTGGTGGTAGTACCTCTTCAAACAGGATGCGAAGCAATTGGCTGCCTTCAGGGCGACTCCAGTCCTGAGCGAGTTCAGCCATAAGCGTGTTTGTCGCGGTCAGGACTACTCCCTCCCGCTCCATGCGGCGCCGTGACATATCTTCGGATATTTCGTAGGGCGACCCCGAAGCGTCAATAACTGCTTGTACTTGGTAACCCTCGCGGCTGGCACTGATTGCCGGATACACCAAGCACACATCCGTAGTAACGCCGGCCATGATGAGGTTTCTGCGGCCTGTTGCTTCGACCGCCTTCTTGAAGTTTGGATCGCTCCAGGCATTGACAATGCCGGCACGCTGGACTCTGATAGCAAACGCTTCAGGCAAAATTTGTTCGAGCTCCGGAAGCAATGGCCCCTGGACGTTCTGTTCCTGTGAGCTCGTGAGAACGACGGGAATATTTAGAATCTTGGCTGTCTTGGCGAGAGCCAACGTGTTTCGCTTGACCACTTCAAGTGGGATGTTTTTGACGAGCTTCATCGTCCCCAATTGATGGTCGATGAGCAAGAGAACACTGTCAGAGGGTGAAAACGTACCGATCATTTTGTGATTCTCCTTTGAAGGTGAAAGGGCATACCTAACGTTGAGCTAACCGGGCGGCGGCCCGGCAAGGTCTTGCAATGAACAAAAGAACCAAAATGGCTGCGCTCCTGTTGAGCGTTGTGTTAGTTATTTAGTTTTACCCCGACCCAAATTATTTCGCAATTATTTCGCGCGCAGACCCTGTCGCTATACCGGCCAGTTGGCATAACCATACTTGACCAAGTCAACCATGTGTTTGCCACCAGCAAATATTGAATGCGTTTCCGTCGCATGAATCCAGCCGAGCGAGAATTCCGTTTCGTTGCCGCTGGCAATTCCAAGGACTTTTGGATCCAGCCCGAAGAAACCGATTAACTGTCCTCCAGACCAGCCTCCCATAAGAAACTCTCCTGTTTCAAGTTCACGTCCGTTACCACTGGAGTCGACATCGACAATCTTGATATCGGGAGCCAAAAACGGTACCCCTGAATATCCGGGATATCCAACGGACATCCACGAACGACCTTCATAATCGTCATCGTTACCGAAGCCCTGGGAACCCATCCAGCCCACACTGTTCCCCAGCGGCGTGTGGAGTTTGGCAATCACATAGTCATTGGCGTTGACATCATCCTCCTCAGTGAGGTGGCCACGTACGTGCTCTACCCAACTCGATCCGAACGGGGCTGGATTTGGATCGGTGGCTCGATAAGACGGTGTGAACTGCATCGACCAACCGC
Source organism: Methylobacter sp. (assembly GCA_036561025.1). GTDB lineage: Bacteria > Pseudomonadota > Gammaproteobacteria > Methylococcales > Methylomonadaceae > Methylobacter_A. The sequence continues at coordinate 128,402 of DATBQB010000052.1, forward strand.
TTGGCGCATCCCAAGGTACCGCATGGCTCGCCGTTAAAATCAGATTTGGTCCGATCAGTACTCCCGAGCCAAATCGCCCCTTCTGGCCAGGGATGCTGACGCTTATCTGGCCCACTGTGCACCAGGGCCAATTCCGTTCTGCAAGCTCTGCATAGACAAGGCCGGCTGTGGTTAACTGTCCCTCATGCAGTCCAGCATGAATTCCTAAATCCAAATCTCGGAATGGCTGAACAGGCACGGGCGCGCGGCGAGGAATGATTCGGGGCAGATACTGTCGTCTTAGCCAAGGAGGATGGTAGCCTTCGTAAACGGAGATTTTTTGAGCTAATCGATAGAGCTCCCTTGCGTCTATCCTTTCAACGGAATCGACTGGCAACCCGAGTTGTATGCGCGATGAGGGCGATCTTACATAGATTGACCATCTACCACGACCGACCTGCTTCACTTCCAGTTCAGGACGCTCAGAAGAGTAGACGGTAAAGACGGATTCTGCTTTTGGCAATGGCGGCATCTCTCCAGTCGCCTCTATGGGCACTGTATTTGCCAGTTCATCGATCGAGTTTACGCGAAGTTTGCAGCTGCCCTCAACCGACTTTCCACCGCCTGGCGATTTTTCGGATTTGTCCTGGTCCATACAACACCTCGATATCTGTCAATTGACCTTGTTGAATCTGAATCTGCATCGGCTGGGCAAATATGATCGAACTCACAGCCGCCAACCTAGCACATCAAGCCATTCACAATTGGGGCATCCCGTCCCTAACAAGTTATTAACCAGACCGGTATAGCTAATGCATCAGGCTTAACTACAAAGATGAGGATAAGTTGAAAGCCATGTGTTTCTAAACGAGATTACACATATTTTCGCGCAATAAACGGATCAGGATAATTCCATTGCTAAAGCTATCGACTATATGGCGCGAGTTTTATGCTCTGCGAACCTCATCCAGTTCCGGTAAATAACGATGGCCTATAATGTACTGAATTCTTGTATTAACTTCATGACCCAAATGGGTCAAAGTAAGCAGACTAACGCCGAGACGCCATGCATCCCTCTATATGCCGACTACGTCCCAGGAGTTTTTGACGAATGCAGCGGGCCATTTCGCCTTTGCCGTGATGGATTAGAAAAACCGGGCGGGTTCCGGAATGCTCCGCTCGCAAGGCGCCATGACGCGCTTGGCCAGTGTATCGTTACCGATACTTTCGACATCGCCGCGAATGGCTTGCAGCGGCACTTCGTCCAAAGCCGCATTGAAATCGCCGCACACCGCGATCAGCGCATCCTGATCCGCATCGAACAGCTGATCGATCAGCATCCGTGTCTCCATAGCCTGACCGCCCCGCTTTATCGAAGACAGGAAAGCGCCTTCGGCCTACCCGAGGCGGTTTTCCAGGTATATGGATCTTCTTTCTGTCCCGGAATGTCCGGCGGCAAGGGCAATTTCAGGTGGACATTGATGGTCAAGGGGCCGGGTGTCGTCCAGCTTGATCTTTGGGAACAGAATTGGCTGGACAGCCGTGGCCTCGGTCTCTTGTGGTTTGCAGTCACATTCAAGTAGCGAGGGGGGAGAGCTAAGTCATGCAGGTATTCATAATGTTCAGTAATCCCAAAGAGACTCAGGATGACGAGGATGTGCTTGTCGATAGCTCGAAAGGCGGATCGGGCGCAAGCCGTAATCCGTCATCATGGTCAAACATTCTATGCAAGCTTATGCATTAACGAGTGCATAAACCTTTGCCTCCCAAGGAAAAATGGGCTCGCGTGCCACCCATTCCGCTGGAACGTTGCGTTCTTGCGTAATCTCCCGCCACTTCTTCCCGTGTGGCGTCGCCGGCCAGTTCGCAACGCGGTACTCTGAATTTCCGCTGAGCGCATCGGCGGTGATAAAGTCTGAGAAATTCGCGACGACAACTACCTGCCGGTCACTCCCCGGCTGACCTCGCCGCCAACAAAGGACGCGTTTACCATCGTTGAAATCGACGTGTATGAACTCAGTGTCGTTGACCGCCAGTGCATCGTAGCTGGTGCGGAATTTCACCAGACGGGCGACATAGTCGAAGACGCGCCGGCGGAAAGGTTCATTGAGCCTCTCATAGTTAACGGCATCTCGCTGTTTCGGCGGATGACTGACGCTGAGATCATGCTGATCGGCAAACTCGTCACCGGCAAAAATCATGGGGATGCCGACGGCTGTCAGCAGGCAGACGAATGCGAGCTTGATGCGTTCCTCGGTGAAAACGATGCCGTTGTTTTGCAGAAAGTTGAAAAGCCTTTCGTTTCGAAAGCCCTCCACATCATGCGAACCCACATAGTTAACGGCTTCTGCGCCATCACGAAAGCCAAGATTCCGGCAGTCGATCATCTTGCGCACCGTCCACTCAAAGCTTGGCTCTTTTTCGCTGTTCTGGCCCAGGATAGCCGAGCGTAACATCCGCTTGAATTCTTCGTTCCACAAACCATCCAGGCGGTTCTGAGTCAGCAGTTCCATAGGCACCGAAAGCTCCTCGCCCACTACCAGGAATCGGTCTTCCGTTCCGCCCTTTGCTTTCCAGGTTTGCCGGGCAAGATCTTTGAATTCCTGTACAAAATCCCAATTCGCGACATTGTTCACGCTATCCATGCGCACACCATCCACGGCGAAGTCGGCCATCCAACGGAGTAGATAAGCTTTCATGAATTGCCGCGCCGGGCAGATCGATCCCGGCGTCCCGCCGACTGGATCGTAACTCTGCTCGAAGCGCCCATAACGCCAGAGCTTACCGCCAAAACCATTCCGCCGCCCCTGGCCGCCGGACTGGTTTGCATCGGGATCATTCGGCTCCGCATCTGCATTGATGTGGAAGTCGGGGAAGTTTACGTTTTCCAGGGCAGCGCGCGTACCAAAGGCCATTACCACGTCAATGAAGAAGCGAATACCGCGGTCATGACAGAGGGTCACGAGGTTAACGAGATCTGTATTCGCGGTAGGCGAGGAATTACCCGACGGAAAGCCCAAGTCGTAGTCTGGAGCAAAGTAGTTGCTGGTCGCGTAACCCCATTCACGATCCACATAGCTGTCCGCGAGCGGGAGCAATTCCAGGGCGTTGACGCCGAGCTCTCCAAGGTGGCTCCGCCCCGGCTGCAAGGCGGGAGTGCCGGCAAAGTTTGCCGCGTCGGCGTTTTCATCCACGAGTGCGATGACATCGCGGAATGTACCCACACCAATTTCAGGTTCACTATGAATATTCGTCCGAGCCCACGAGGTGGGAAGCTCGTAAATGACAATGCGGTCATTAGGCGACGCTCTGTCCATCGCGATCTGTTGTGCGGGGTCGAACGTCTCGCCGCCGGGATCGCATGGTACCAGTTGACCGTTTTGAAATTTCACCACCGCTGCCGGATATTGATCGTCCATGCTATAGGGAGCGGGCCGTTTCGACGCGGGCAGCCGCCAATCCACAGTGAAGGCCGTTGGATCGGTGCAAACTATCCGGCTCCCGTCTCGCGTCGGGCTGCTGTCGGATACTTCAAACCAGTAATGGTAGACTTGCCCATCGATGAGTTTGCACTTCGCGGCATCGATACTCCACAGATCTCCTTGTTGTGTGAGCGGAAATACCTGCCGGTTTGCCAAACTAGGCGGGTTGCCAGCCTGAAATTGGCCGATGACCAGTGTAGGCGGATGTGGATTGATACGATGTGGATTCCACAGGACGAAAGCTGTTTTTTTGAGTGTGAAGAGATGAGTCATAACCATTAACCTCATTTGTTCGAATGCGTCTTTTTCGAGAATAATGCAAGATCTGGCGTAAGTTTTGCGCTCAATTAAACCGCATCAAGTTCTGATAAATAATATGGCCTGTAATGTAGTGGCTTCTCGCATTAAATTCATAACCCAAATGGGTCAAAATAAGCGGAGAAAAGGGGCAGGTTAAGTTATTGATTAAATCCGCCCCTTTTTTACTTTTTGTAGGCCTTGCAAAAGTCTCAACACTAAACTCTATGTAACAATGCAAGAACCAAAGACGGGTAGAGTAAAGAGCAGGCTTGCGCCTGCCCTTCCTCATCAAACCGTGCATGCAGTTTTTTTCCCGCACACGGCTTTCCGATGTTCTTCACACCAAGGCATGCACTGAGCGCCAGCCCGCTGCTGTCGGAACTTTGTACAACCCATAGCGTCGGTACAGTTCAACACTCGGGAAACGGCCTTCGCCAATTCCTCTGTCTTTCACTTTGTGACGCTTCATCAAGTGCTTGCGCAGCCGTTGTTCCTTGTGAGTTTTGACCTTTTCCATCACCTGATTCGAATTTCGATAATGGAAATAGTTCACCCAGCCGTTCAGGCTGCGATTTACATTTCCCACTATCTTCTCCAAAGGGATGGGAGTCAGTTCCCGCCTCGTCATTTGCGTCAGCTTCGCCTTGATTTTCTTCAGCGATTTGTCTGATGGGCAAACATGCGGGTACGGCTTACCGGTGCGCATTCCTCGATTCATCCTGATAGCAAAGCCCAAGAAATCAAAACTGTCTTGCGTGGCGTCTACGATATGGGTCTTGCTCTCGTTGAGACTGAGCCCCAACCGTTCCAGCACTTGACGCACGACTTTCAGTGGTTCCTCTACCTCTTTTCGGCACATCACGACGAAGTCATCCGCGTAACGCACAAGGTGTGCTTGCAGTTTGCCTTTGAAGCGGTGCCGTTGCCAAATCCGATCCAGTAGGTGTAAATAGCAGTTAGCCAGCAACGGTGAGATCACGCCGCCTTGCGGGGTGCCTTTACGGTTGGACTTTCCGCCACCTACTGTCTTACGCACTCCTTTATCGTCCTCGCCTATAACCGGAGCTTTGAGCCATAGCTTGATAAGGTGCAGTATGCTCCCATCAACTACGCGCTCAGCAACCACGGCCATCAGCTTGGTGTGAGGTATGCTGTCGAAATACTTCGACAAATCGGCGTCTATAACTTGGGTGTAGCCCGCCCATAGCGTATTGGCGATGTCATCCACGGCATCGTGCGCCGATCTCTTGGGCCGGAATCCGTACGAATGCTCGCAGAAATCGGCTTCGAAGATCGGTTCGATGATGAGCTTGACTGCCATTTGCGCTACCCGGTCTCGGATCGTCGGTATCCCCAAGGGACGCAGACTGCCGTCCGCTTTGGGTATCATGACGCGCCGTACCGGTTGGGCTTGATAGGTAAGATCTTTCAGGTCTTGGGCCAGTTGCCGCAGAAACGTTTCTACACCGATTCCGCGCTCTATGACCTCAAAGCTGACCCGGTCAACGCCGGGACTGCCTCGGTTGGCACGGACAAGCCGCCAAGCGTGACTGAGTAGGTCTTCTCGGCTGATCTTGTCGTAGAGCGCGTAAAAGCGATAGGCCGGTTCTTGCTTGGCCTTGGCATACAGCTTCCTCTGTAGCGTCCTGATCGTATCCGGGGTGGCTAGCAACATGGCAATCCCCTGATCCTCCGCTCTTTGGTTGCATGAACAAAGCAGGGCCCCTTCCCTCGTCCGGGGTTATGTTGTCCCTCGGACTCAAACGGTACTATGAACCCCTCCGACTCCCGCTTCTGGCCGTTGCGCTTTCGTCTCCTTATACGCAACGATCGGTGGACTCCCCACCCCCAGAAACAGGCCTCCAGCACTGGGTAATCTGTCTTCCGTATCATGCCGCCCCTGCTACTCCGGGAGTCAACGAGTGCTACTTCCGTTATTCCGGCACCCGTCCAGCGGCCTTCCCCTTCTGACCACAGGGTCGGCGTCTCCAATTCGTTTACGAAGCTACTCATAGGTTCATTGGCATTACGGCCTGATACTTTGCTGTGTGAAAACTCACGACCTCGGATTGCTCCAACGCCGCTCCCTCATGCTACCAAGGTGTACGGACAACTCCTTGGACGGGACTTTAACCCGCTAGACAAACTACTGTTACTGCGAACGGTCAGGCCTTACATTTGACGTGAGCATCATGTCAAATGTAAGGCCTGATCCTGAAGTACGTTAAATGAACTCTATGGCGCAACCGGAAACAGCCTATTCAATAACCACCATAGTTAATATAAAACATCATTAGTTTCCTTCAAAACCGTTATTCACCCACCCGCATTACGTTTTTTATTGAAAAACCCCGCTTAATCTCCTATCCTCCCAGCTGAGGTTTTGACTGAGGTTAAAACCTTTGCTCACTATGCTCTTAAACTACTCCCATTGGAGATTGTATGAAGATTGGTATACCTAAAGAGATTCACCCAGGTGAAAAACGTGTGGCCACTACGCCTGAGGCCGCTGAACAAATTATAAAACTGGGTTTTTCCGTTCTAGTCGAAAGCGGCGCGGGACTTAACGCTAATATTTCCGATGAAGCCTACAAAGAAGTAGGCGTTGAAATTGTTGATAATGCCAAAACGCTATGGAAATCGGCAGACATTGTCATGAAAGTTCGCGCGCCGGAGCAGCATCCCGAGCTGACGCTGGACGAAATCGACCTGTTACCCGAAGGCGGCCGTTTAATCAGTTTTATCTGGCCTGCACAAAATGAAGAATTAATGCAAAAACTGGCGGCCAAAAATGCTACGGTACTGGCTATGGACAGTGTGCCGCGCATGTCCAGAGCGCAGAAGCTTGATGCGCTGAGTTCCATGGCCAATATTGCCGGTTATCGGGCCGTTATTGAAGCCGCACAGCATTTCGGCCGTTTTTTTACCGGACAGATTACCGCCGCCGGAAAAATTCCTCCTGCAAAGGTGTTAGTCATCGGCGCCGGTGTTGCCGGTCTTGCCGCCATTGGTACAGCTAAGGGCATGGGGGCTATCGTTAGGGCTTTCGATACTCGGCCTGAGGTTAAAGAACAAATCGAAAGCATGGATGCCGAGTTTTTGATGCTGGACTTTAAAGAAGAAGGCTCCGGCACTGGCGGTTACGCCAAGACCATGTCCAAGGAATTTATTGAAGCGGAAATGGCCTTGTTTGCCAGACAGGCGATGGAAGTGGACATTATTATCACCACTGCGCTGATTCCCGGCAAACCGGCGCCCAAGCTGATCACGGAAGGTATGGTTAAATCCATGAAACCGGGCAGCATTATTGTCGATCTGGCGGCCGAACAAGGCGGCAATTGCGCATTGACTGAAAAAGACCAGGTGGTGGTAAAACACGACGTGACGATTATCGGTTACAGTAATTTACCCAGCCGTTTGGCTAATCAATCGAGTCAACTTTATGCGACTAACCTCAGGCATTTGTTGACCGAACTGTGCCCTGAGAAAAACGGCACGATTAACGTCAATATGGAAGATGAGGTGATACGCGGCACCACAGTCATTAAAGAAGGCAAAATCACTTGGCCGCCACCACCGCCTAAACTCTCCGCCGCCCCTGCCCCGCAAACCGAAGCACCGGCTTATACATCAGTACAGGAGCAAAAAAAATCTGTCATTCCCGAACAGGTTAAACAGTTCATTCCTTTAATTATTGCCGGATTGGCTCTGTTCGGTATCGGTTCAGTTGCTCCGGTATCGTTCATGTCGCACTTTACGGTTTTTGTGTTGGCGTGTTTCGTCGGTTATCAGGTGATATGGAATGTGACAGCATCGCTGCACACCCCGCTTATGAGTGTAACCAATGCAATTAGCGGCATTATTGTGATCGGCGCTCTGGTACAGGTTTCTGCACTGGATCGTAATATCCAGATCCTTGCCGGATTGGCAATACTCATTGCATCTATCAATATTGCCGGCGGCTTTTTAGTCACTCGGCGTATGTTAGAAATGTTCAGAAAATAACCGGAGAATATGATGTCCCAAAGTTTAGTCACGATGTCTTACATCGTCGCCACCATTTTGTTCATTCTCAGCTTGAGTGGTTTAAGTAATCAGGAAACGGCCCGCAAAGGCAATTATTACGGTATGTTAGGTATGGCGATTGCCATTATCGCTACCGCATTAAGCGCATCGGTTACCTCATACTCTATTTTAATCGTTGCCTTGCTAATCGGCGGCGCTATTGGCGCCAGGGCCGCATTAAAAGTTGAAATGACGCAAATGCCGGAACTGGTCGCCATCATGCACAGTTTGGTCGGTATGGCGGCTGTGTTAGTAGGTTACGCCAATTTTATGGATAGCTCTACCAACCTGATCGCTGTAGAAAAGAATATCCATGAAATAGAAATCTACGTTGGAATTCTTATCGGAGCCGTTACCTTCTCAGGTTCGGTAATTGCTTTTTGCAAACTCAGCGAGCGGATTAGCGGCAAACCGATGTTATTGCCCGGCCGTCATTGGTTCAATCTGGGTTTACTGATTGCAGCGATTGTTCTGGGTTGGATGTTTTTACAACAAACCGAAAACGGCGGCGGTTCTATGCCCCTCTGGATTATGACTGCGATTGCGCTGCTGTTCGGCATACATATGGTTATGGCTATCGGGGGCGCTGATATGCCGGTGGTGGTTTCCATGCTCAACAGTTATTCAGGCTGGGCGGCTGCGGCAACCGGCTTTATGTTAAGCAACGATTTGTTGATTGTGACCGGCGCATTGGTCGGCAGCAGCGGCGCGATCTTGAGTTACATCATGTGCCGCGCAATGAATCGCAACTTTATCAGCGTGATTGCCGGCGGTTTTGGTACTTCAGGCGGCGAAGCTGCTGTCGTTGAAGGCGAAGTAACACCGATCAGCGCTGATGAAACTGCACAATTATTGCTGGATGCAAAAAACATCATGATCATTCCAGGCTACGGCATGGCGGTTGCGCAAGCCCAGCACACGGTTAATGAAATCACCAAGTTGTTGCGCGATAAAGGCAAGAAAGTCGGTTTCGGCATCCATCCGGTTGCAGGAAGAATGCCCGGCCATATGAACGTGCTGCTGGCCGAAGCCAAAGTGCCTTACGACATCGTTTATGAAATGGACGAGATCAATGAAGAATGGGGACATGTTGATGTATCGATTGTTATCGGCGCGAATGACATTGTCAATCCGTCAGCGCTGGATGATCCGAACAGCCCGATTGCCGGTATGCCGGTATTGGAATGCTGGAAAGGCGAAACTACTGTCGTGCTTAAACGCAGTATGGCGTCTGGCTATGCGGGCGTGGGTAATCCATTATTCGTGCTAGAAAACACTCGCATGTTGTTCGGCGATGCCAATGCGACCATGCAGGCGGTGTTGAAGGCGTTGAAGGGGTAAAGCATTTACCACGAAGACACGAAGACACGAAGAAAAAACGAGGTAATAACTTCGTGTCCTTCGTGTCCTTCGTGGTTAATTTTTTAAAATTTACAACACCTGTCTATCCAAAACAACCCCACCATTCTCCACACGATTCCGGCCATTATGCTTAGCTCTGTACAACGCAGAATCGGCTGATCTAATAAGCCTTGCAGCAACCTCACTGTCTACTGAAATAGATGTGCCATCCGGCAGGTAGGTTGACACACCGATAGAAACGGTAACCGAGATAGAAATATCGTTCATCGCAATCACCAGCGTTTGTATAGCTGTGCGTATTCGTTCGGCAGTTTCCAGGGCCTTGAGTTCATCGGTATCGGACAATAAAGCGACAAACTCTTCTCCGCCATAACGGACAAATACGTCATTGTCTCTTAATTGATGTTTGATGGTCGCAGCCACCAAAGATAGAACCCAATCACCGCCTTGATGACCATATTTGTCATTAACTGATTTAAAAAAATCTATATCGAAAAACTGGCAGGATAACGGTTCTGCATTGCGTTGACTGCGCTTTAATTCTTCGCCGATGCGCTGCTCCAAGAAACGCCGGTTATTAACACCTGTTAAGGCGTCTATATAACTGACTTGTCGTATCTCTTCGACGTGAAGATTGTTTTCCAGACAAATACTGACTACTGAACTGAGGTGTTCTATGAAATCTGTAGCCATATTATCGGCAAATCTATCGAGTTGGTAACTGCCCAGATTTAAAGTGCCCAGATATTTGCCGTGGCGGGTTAAAGGTGTAATGGCAACGCTGGTGGGTTGTTTTTCAATGTGCTGGAAAAAGTCGGCGCATCGGGCATGTTCGTAAATGCCGACATAGGGTTCAATGGCAATCGATTCTATGGCGCTCTTACTGTCCACCAGCGTTAACCCGCTTTTTGAGCTGTGCCGATAACCGTTGTTATTAAGCGTCTTGGCGATTTCACCTGTTTCGTCAATCAGGCATAAGCTGATCACGTCAAGATCAAAATATTTTTTACCCTCTTCAAGCAGGTGATCAACAGTGTCCGATAAGGAATTGAGCTTTAGCAATCTTATCTCGAACGCCTGAAACTTCTGCAAAGTAGCACTGTTTTTTTGAACGCGCTCAAGCATGCTTTCTAAATGGCTTTGCAATGCGATTAAATTGGCGGTTAAATCTTCTTCCAAGTTATTCTCTGAATGATTAAGGCGGCCTCGTAAGCCTAGCAGTTTCTTAAAAAAAAGCTCAGTCAATCATGTGCCTAGTGCACAGATTCCGAATTTTTTGACTTGTCCTTTTTATGCTGTTGCTTAGCCTCTTCCTGTTTTCTGTTGTCCCGCTCTATTTTATGATGTTCATTGATGATTTTTACTTGTTCTTCGGTAAGCTTGCGTTGACCGGTAAGGGCAATCGCTTCTTCGGCCATGCTGACATGGTCTTGTGGACATTCTCTACCGCTGTACACGTACTCCCCGTTTTCTTTTTTACATTTATACACTCGGCTTAATGTCGTAGTGCTGTAGAGCAATAAAAATACGCACAAGATAATTCTTTTCATATGCTATCTAATCTCTTATTTGAAAGTATCCGTCAACTAACGGTATGCTCCTGGCATATTTTTTCGCTATCGATTTGGCTAAGCTGTTCTTTGGTTAAACCGCAAACAAAGCCCTCCGAAGTTGCAGTGAAATATCTGCATGTTTTACAAAGCCCGAATGATTGGGATTTATTGGCTTTTTGCAGCGCAGTCAGTGCATTAACGAAAACGTTTCCCTGGCTTTCGTTTTCGTTAAATATTTCCGAGGCCTGGCTGTATAAATCTGTCGGACGAGCTTTATTCAAGATAGCATCGCCTTCAGCTAAAAGACTAAGATGCACCACACGCCGATCATTTACATCGGCTGTTTTTTTAATATAGCCTTTTTTTTCCAACAGCAGCAAGGTTTGGGAAACGGTGCCACGAGTCATGCCCAGATAGTTGGTGAGCGCAGCCGGGGTGTCGCTATAGCGATTGCAGCGGGACAAATAGTCCATCACTTGCAAATGAACCGGTTGCAAGCCTAATTCGGTGCATTTTTTGCGTTCTTCAGACCTAATCAACGCCGACATCCGCTCGATCAGGTCAAATACATCAACTTTTTCCATAGAGCCTGTAAACATTTATTAATGTTGACAAAAAATAATATTTTAACATATTTATTTAAATATCGAATCGCTATTGTTGGCAGATATACCTGCCCGCTAAATATGCGATAGCCGCAGCAGGAGCGCAATCTGCTGTCGTCATATCGGACTCAATTTCGGCTACCGGCAATAAATCGGAAAAATCCAGATAAGGACACCCTAAGTTTAATGCAATCTGTTTAACCAAGAATCGACCTACTCCGGCGCCGATTAATGGACTGTTTTGCGGAATCTCATATTGAGATAACCGGATTTTACAGCCTCGTTGTATTTGCCGTATTTGCTGAGCGCGGATGTCCTCGGCAAACTGTTGCCAGCGCGGCAATTCATCGGGATAAAAATCACAGCCTATCATCCGCGATAACCGTCTGGCGCTGGCTAGAACTGTTTTTTCCGCGCCATCCGCTGTGTCGGTTTGATCGTGCTTGTCGTTAAGCTCGCCGGTGACGCGGTAGACATCGGCCATAGTCGCAAAATACTCGGCCATCAGACCGATTATTTTGCCTTGATCCCGCGCTGTTTGCGTAACAGCCATTACAGCGGTTCTGATGATGCCGGTATAAATCAATTCTTGAGATAGTAATCGCTGGTAATCGGTGTAGCCTTCCGCCAGCACTTGCCGATTATTGAGCAAAAGTATATCTGTGGTAGTGCTGCCGCAATCAACAAAAAGCCCGCTGTCTAACTTTTGCGCGGCAAATGAGGCACTGGCCAACCAGTTGGCAGAGGCGATGGACAGGTAATGCCCAGCTTCAATCTGTGAGGGTTTCAAAAAGCCCTCCTGCCCTGCAAAAATCAGGATTTCACTTCCCGGCAGCAGATCGGTCATGGTTTTAATGATCTGCTTAACACCATCATCCCGATTATCGAATAAATCAACCAATTCGCCGGTCATGGTAATGGCATGGCGACAATTTGAGCCTGCCAGTTTCAGCATAATGACGTTTACTGCGTGTTGCAGCTGATCCAGCCCTTTCCATAATGGGCATGACTGCTGGTAAACGGCGACAATCTGACCGGCATTGATGACCGCCGCTTTGACATGAGCACCGCCTATATCCCAGCCTACGACATTAGTTTGCATGGGTTTCCTGTTTTGTTTGAACGAGAATGGGCTTGTTGCAAGCCGGGTTGAGTATCGGCTCGCCATGCAGTAGCTGTAAAACAGACTCCGCAATATTAATGCCTAAAGCATCGTATATACCGGCAAATGAAGTGGTCAGTCGGGGATTTATTTCGAGCACCCATGTCTGATCGTTTTCTATCAAATCGATGCCGACATAACCCCATAACTCGGGCAAAGCACTGGCGATTTTAGTTATCAATTGTTGATATGAGCCCGAATCGGGATGATGATTGACCACGATGTCTATTAAATGATATTGCCGGTTGATCAATTCAAAACGCTGTAAATTGACGCTCACTAACCAGCCGCGGCCTTGCTTGAACAAGCATGAAAGACTGGTTTTTGCGCCGTGGAGATGCGGCTGAATGATATATGAGCTTTTTCGCGATGCGATCTGCTCAAAATCTTGCCGACTGGTGATCAGATAACTGTCTGCACAGCCCACGCCATCAATCGGTTTAACCATCCATTCACCGCCTGTCCTGAGCCTGTCGAAGGAGGAGAAATAAGTATCGTCAAGCATCCGGGTAGGCACAGCAGCTATCTGATGCCGGTTGAGCAACTCATAAGTCTTGAATTTATTACCGGCAATGACAACAGCTGTTGCAGGCGATGTCAGTAATACTTTGCCTAATGACTCGACTGTTTGACACAGAGTTTGCAGGATACTGTCAAACTCCGGCGCTATCGGCCATACCGAGTCAGATTGCTTAACCAGCCGGGCAAATTCTTCCTTAATATTATGCTCCGGCCTGATGATGACCTTGTTTATGCGGGTCTCGCAAACTAGCTCGTTTATTCGCCAGTCAAGCATGACAGTTACATCGAAACCGTTTAAGTTATCGAGTAACGCATTAAGCATCAAGCTCCCTTCACTAACCAGAGAATCCGGCAACTCCTGCTTATTAAAGCCGCCACCAGTGATATACTCAAACACCAAGATTTTCACAATAAATAACTATAAAATACAACATTATATTATATCACCAGCAAACCCTGCTTTATGAAAATAATCCCGGTAATAGATTTAAAAGACGGCGTCGTAGTTCATGCCCGGCAAGGCAATCGTGAGCACTATCGACCTATTAACACCGACTTGTGCAAGTCGTCAGATATTTATCAGGTTATTGGGGCATTCCTGGGTATTTATGAGTTCGATACTTTTTATATTGCAGACTTGAATGCGATTACTGACCTGGGCGACCATAACCAATTAATAACTGGGGTACTAACTCGTTTTCCGCAAATAACATTCTGGGTAGACAAGGGGTATCAAAAATACGATCAGGACGCGCAGTTTCCCGACAATTATCTACCTGTTTTAGGCAGTGAATCTTATCGGAATGAAACTATTCCAGAAATCGAAACCTTTAAAAACAATTTTATTCTTTCGCTGGATTATTCGAATTCAAATGCTTTGGGGGCGGAAAAGCTTTTTTCTGAGCCAACTTTCTGGCCGAGAAATATCATCATCATGACGTTGGGACGTGTAGGTAGCAACCATGGCCCAGATCTGAATAAGTTAACGGAATTTTGCAGTCAATATCCGGATAAGAACTTTATTGCCGCAGGCGGAATAAGAAATAAACAGGATTTAATCGCTTTGGACGTGGCAGGAGTTCATCAAGCGCTTGTCGCCAGTGCTTTGCACTCCGGAGCCATTAAAAATGAAGATGTTGCAGAAATTTCAGGCAAAAAAATACCCCGTTAAGCCGGGGTATTTTTAGCATTCTTGCTAACTAAGTAAATCTTAGTTAGCAGCGAATGGATGTACAGCAGTACCTTTAGCTGCAACAACTTCAGCAGCAGTAGGAGTACCAGCAACAGCACGTTTCAGAGCTTCTTTAGTAGCTTCGTAGTTGTATTGTTGGATTTTAGCATCGTCTTCTGCAGCCCAGTGAATGAATACACCAACTGATACGAATAAATCATCAGCTTCAGCAGCAGGGATTGTGCCGTCTTCTACACAATCAGCAACAGCCATAGCAACACCGCGTTGTGCTGGGCCAAACATTTGAACAGCTTGTTTTGCGCCTTTGATTGTTACTTTGTTGAACATAACAGTTGATGGTTTAACCATCAAGTTAGGTGCAACAACAGCCAACAAGCTTGAAAAGCCGTCTTTGTTGTTTGTTAAGCAGTTTGCAAATGCTGTTTCAGCAGCTGAACCACGTGGTCCAACCATCAAATCGATGTGAGCAACTTCGTTGCCTTCACCAACTAAAGATTCGCCAACGCATAATTTATTAATCTTAGCCATGCTTATTATCCCCTGTGAAGAAAAAAATGAAAAAATTGAATCTACTATCGACATTGTTAATGTCTCCTTATTTGTTTTTAACAAATTCCTTTTGAAGCCCTATTAGTAACAGTATTGTTACTGATTAAGTTCCTCTAAAAATGCCGCGAATACTGTCGCTACGATCATATCAGCTGTAGTACCCGGATTTATACCACAATGCTTAAACTCCTGATCCAGACAAAAAAGCAACGGCTTTATTTGCTCAGGATTATCAGTTTTTGACAGCTCCTCACTGAGCTGAGCCATTTTGGTAGCTACCATCTCAGAGTACTGATTTCCGTATTTCCTTTCGATATGACTGTCGGGAAATTGACTCAACATGTCAGCATACACCGCAGCCGCCGCCCAATTCCGGTCACCCCATCGATTAAGACTAATATTATACCTTAAAACTAGGAAATTAAAAATATCTTGATAATCAGTTGTATATTGGAGCGCAATGCGATCTTTTGTACTGGCTATTTTCATCGCCTCGACCAATGTAACCGATGCTTTTTCATTGACATCCTGCTGATCGGAACTGCCCAAACCGCCCGGCGACGCTAACGCTATGGCCTTAAAAACCCAATCGGCATCTTCTATCGTTGTATTGCTAATCACCTTGGTTACCGCCTGCCTTAACGTGAAGCCTGAATGATTCGGCAACTGCTCCCTGCGTTGCTCTACCTCGGCAACCGCTCCCTGCGTTGCTCTACCTCCTGCATCCATGCAGTCGTCCTGCTTCCATGCAGTCGTGTGACTGATTGCTTGAATCAATGGCGCACAAAGCAAAATAATACCTAGATTGGTATTGCAGCCTACCGCCTCTCGCGTTGCTTTGACCGCATAATAGATTTTTTCACCCAAGGAATAATCCGGATTGCAAAGAGGATCAGCACTGACCTTAGCGCTGATTCTGAAATCGGCCACAGTCATATCATGACCGTCCGCATAAACACTGACATTACCGGGCTTAAATGCCTGCACATCAACCTCACAGGCTTGCTGATAAAGTTCACTGAGTTGTTGGGGGGAAATCATGATGCGGCTACAAGCAACTCCAGTTTATTTTTGTTAATCTTGCGGGTAATTAAATCGTCAGCCATCAACTCGGCAATATTGACATCGCAAACGCTTTCCAGCCCTTTCCACGCCGGTATGCTGTTAACTTCAATAACCGTGCAACGCCCTTCCCTATCCCGAATAATATCGACTCCGGCATAATCCATCGCTAACGCCTTCGTCGCTCTAACAGCCAAATTGACCATTTCCGGTTCCAAATCAATCAGCTCACAACTCGCGCCACGGGCAACGTTATTGAGCCAGAATTTCCCGCGTCTGCGCATCGCCGCAACCGCCCGCCCATTAATCACAAATACGCGATGATCGGAAAAACCGGCACCTTCGCAATGAACGAAGCGTTGCAGATAATAAACGCCATGACTGCTAGTCAACCAGAACAAGTCTGTCGTTTTTTCAATGCGCCGTATACCTTCGCCCTGTGAGCCAAATAAGGGCTTGCTGATCAGCAAATTACCCTGTTTTAATTCGGTTTCCGCAATTCTTAACGCTTCATCCCGATCGCGCAACACCCAAGTCATCGGCGTAGGCAATCCGGCATTATGCAGTAAAAAACTGGTCATAGCCTTATCGACACTACGCTCTACCGCATGCCCGTCATTGTAGACAGGAATAGCCATGGCTTTTAACGCATGCAGAATATCCAGATACAACACGACTTCTTCCAGCGAACCGCCGGGTACGCCGCGCACAAAAGCCGCATCCGGAAGCTCGTGTTCAAAGCCTGGAATAAAGATCGGTTGCCGGCCGGGTTCGATTGCAAACCGGCATTCTGTTAGCGAAACGTAATCGCAGCTATAGCCGCGACTGGCAAAGGCCAAACGTAACTGTTTGCCATGCCAGCCGGGATCATCGGTAAAAATTACTATACGACCCACGCCTGTGCTCTACGCTCCAAATGACTGATCCAACAAAGCATTATCCAACTTGCCTGCGCGGAAACTTTTACCGGACTCCACCGCAGTCACAATAACGCTGGCCGGGCTAAACAGCATCGCGTCGATTTTAAAGAAGTCGTATTCATACTGTTTGAAGATATCCGCAAACGGTTTGCCGTAATCTTTAGAGGTTGAACTGGGCAGTTCTTTAGCCAGTTTTTCAGCCTCTTCGTCGCTGCCTTTTACAAAAATGTGCACTTGGCCTGCGAACAAAATCGCATCGTTAGTGCGTCCCATGGCTTTGACAAAATTCGGATGCGGAGGGCAAATCGGCGCACTGCCGCTACCGTCAATGATATTCTCCAATGGAAAATGCAAGGCATGAGCTTTATGCATAGCCACTTCAAGCACCCGAGCAACCACTTGCACGCCACCGGCCAAACTGCTGGTCGGAGTGACAATAATGGTCAGCTTGGATGGATCGACCTTACAGGCGGCAGCGACTTTTTCGACAATTTCAACAGGAGGCACTGCATCGTTTTCAATCACTAAAACAGTAGCATCATTGCTGTCCTGATAACCCAATTCTTTGTACAACTCTTCAACCGGTTCCTGGTTGCCGTCTTTTAGTTTGGTTGCCATAGCCCGCGCAGGACCTGAACCTAAGGCGTAATATTTCTCATGAGACAAACTCCAGCCTGCATATTGACTACCCAAACAACCCAGAACCGGGTTGCCTGTGTGTACGTTTACAGACAACGGCCAGTTATCCGTATAGGAGCTATGACTGATGCTTACTGTACCCATACCGCCCAGACAGATTTCAGCAATAATGCGGCCCGCTTCAATGCCGCCCGGCACTTTAATGCCTGCGTCGATGATGGTACAGCCATTGGCTAACTTTTCCACGCCTAAACGTAACTTGTCTGCATTATCAAGCAAATGCTGCACCAAGGGCTGAGTCAATTTGTTAACGCTGGCTGTATATTCCATGACAGTTAAAACCTTCTAGTTTATTAATGATAAGTTGTTGTTTAGTCAGCAGCAGTTCCGCTACAGACTGTAAGTTATTTTGGTGCGCAATAATACTGCAAATCGGCTGCCCTGCGCGACACATATTGCCGGATTTGGGCAAATCCATACACCAATCAGGCCATTCGAAATGATCGGGAATAATTAAATCATGCCTGGCATAAACGATTTGATAGCCTGTCCATGCGGCGCAATACGCTATGCTATTGCACCCTACAGATTGCCCCCCCACACAGGATTGAATATGCCGAAGCAGCAAATCCTGATCATATAACTGCATACTGGCAGAAGGCCTGGGATTGATTTCCAGAACATAGCTACAATCATCCGCATGAATAAAATCCAGCGAATTTAAGCCTTTTAGCCCGAACACCGAAACCATTTGTTTTAGCCAGTCCGTTATCACCGCTTTGTGCGCATCAGACAGATCAGTGGTATTGCTCACCCCCGAAAAAACAAACTCTTCGGTCTCGCTTAAACGAACAGACCATTGACTGTTAAAACCGGCGACTTGCGCCTGCTGCCCGTCCGCCAGAAACAGCACTGAATGCGGCGTACCGGCTTGAAATTTTTGCCAGTAAACCGGTATCTTTGCATCGTCACCAGCCTGATAGCGTTTTATCCCGACACCGCCCTGCCCTTGCATAGGCTTGATCAGCCATCCGCCAGCACAATCCGGCGCGTTAAAAACAACGTCGGGATACGGAATATTTAACTGATCCAGAGCAGAAAAAAACGCCTGTTTATCCAGCTGCCTAGCAAAGACATCAGGATGATTGCCCAGCATAATCAACCGGCTGTTCAGATAACGCAGGCTTTCCAAGCAACATTCAAAACCGCTGCCGTAAATGACATGAGTGACTGCGTAACGTTCGACAAAATAATCTACAGCATGCGCCAAATCTTGTACGGCTAATGAGTTTATCTGGCGAAAATCTTCTGCGTAGCCTTGCGTATCCAGATCGGCAAACAGGTCAATGACCAGAGGCTTCAATCCCGCGCTTTTTGCAGCCTGCGCCAACATTCGTCCTGAATTGGCGACTATTAATATCGTTTCCACGCTAATCACGGACTAACCAGCAAAAACATCCCCGCCACTGTTCCGCGCACTGGCCACAACAAAACTCAATTTATCGAAATGCGCAAACTCCTGCCTGGCCTGCTCGGCAATCGATTCAGCCAACCGGGCTCCATCAATAGCGCAAAACCCGGTCGGCCCCCATGAGGTTTGGCCGATAGCCACAGCACCTTGTTGTTCCAGCCATTGCATGGCAGCCGCAACTTCGGGGCTGGTAAAAATGCCGCCCTGAGCCGAGGAAAAATGCTCGCCAACCGAGCGTTGCAGCTGGCTAATCACATCGCCGAATTTATTAATATCGTTTTCAGCCACGGCGGGCAGACCTTGCATCAGCAATAAATAGCATAACCGTTCGGCTTCCGATCTGGGAAAAGGCGGCAGTTCTTTAAACGCCTGAACTTCCTGTTGACCGTGCAGACCCTGTCCTCGCTGATCGAACACCAGAATAAACCGCCACTCGTCAGGTACGTCCATATGCGCCAATACCGGCGGAGTAATAGTTTTTTCACCGCGACCGCCATCGACAACCAGGCCGCCCTGCTCAAAAACACCGATGCCGATGCCGGAACGTAAACCCCGATCCGTCACGGCGGCGATTTCACGCACGCTAAGCCCCAAGCCGTAAAATTTATTAAGCGCCGCGCCGATTGCCAAGGACATTTGCGTACCTGAACCCAAACCTACATGCTCCGGGATCGCTGTTTCAATCGTGATATTGAGCTTGTCGGATACATGCAGCGCCTCGCACAGCATCGACACGCACTTTTCTGCGCGCTGTGCGGAGGGACCTGTAATGGTAAGTTGTTCTGCGCCGGCGACTGACAGGCGAGTGCCGATTTCATTAAGCGCCACGCCGATGCTGCCGAAATGCCGGCCTAATGATCCGCTTAAATCGATGAACCCCATGTGCAATCGGGCGGGGGCAATGACTGAGACTTTAGAATGTTGAACTATCAAGGGTTAATGGGTGTGTGTTTGTGCTGCAAAAAATTACTGAAAGTATACCTGATTGGCCTACCGGCTGCGAACTAAGGATATAAACTTGGACTCATCGTTCCCTCGCTCTGCGGCACTGCCATTAAGTTAAGCATTGTAGGAGCGGGCCGTGCCCGCGATGGAAAAGCTGAAACTTTGTATTATTGCGCGTAAATGCGGAATATTGTCATTCCGACAGCTCCTTACCTAGCGTTAGGCGAGAAACAGGCCGATATGCAGACCTTCCAGGTTTTTAAAACCTGGAAGGTCTAACTTGCAAGTTCTGAACAGGCGGGACGTTTCGAATGGAGCAACATGCTCCATCGGGCTTGATTCGAAAGTTACCTGTTCCCTTCGGCTACGCTCAAGACAGGCATGGCACTGGATAACTATTTCCGGAATAACGACTTTTAGGCAGAATTGTGTATAACGATGAGCGCAGAGCATGGAAACCATAAAAGTAAAACTTCGTGCCTTCGTGGTGAAATAATTTTTTTATTGATTGAGAGCATCAGCTAACTGATGCCAAATCGTTGACCATCAAATCGCACAGCTCAACTGTCAACGGATCGACCTGCGTTATCGACGGTATAAATACCGAAACAGCTCCCGCCCTGGATGCCGCTACTATTCCGGCATGAGAATCTTCAATCACCAGACACCGGCTGACGTCCACTTGCAACAATTCTGCGGCTTTTAAGAAGACATCCGGCTCCGGCTTGCCGTGCTGAACATGATCGCGGGTGATGATGATTGAAAAAACCTCTTCGATCCCGGCCAGTTTGAGACATTCCAGCGCATTTACCGTCCGGCTGTTAGTTGCCAGGCAATAAGGGATTTTTTGTTGTGTCAGCAATGCCAACAATTCGCTAAAGCCGTGTTTGATTTTTATGCCGTGGACATTAACGTATTCACGCCAAAAACCGCCGCTTAAGCGATTGAAAGTTTGCAAATTAAATTCGGCTCCGCAATATTCAACCAGTTTTGGTTCTATATCCTTGTAATGCAGCCCTGACAACGACAAGCAAAAATCCATGGAAAACTCATAGCCCATAGCCTTTGCGGCCTGTTGCCAAGCGACAAAGTAGGTACTCTCGGTATCCAAAACCAAGCCGTCCATATCGAAAATAACCGCAGCAAAATCAGCTAACTTAAGCACTGAATGACCTTAATATATTCCCCATGCGCTTCACGGCTGGAGCCGACCACGATACGTTTAATGCCTTGTTCCGATTGCTCCAGAACGCCTGACACTTCCACGACTTCGCCGCTGACAGCCTGCCCCGTATAAGTCGCCGTAAAGCTGACGATAGAACTGATCTCTTCATGATCTATCTTGAATTCAGCCGGATAATCGAACGCGCGAGCATCGTCAGTCACCTTGCACTGCAAGGTAACCGCAGCGCATTTTTGATAACTGACAGCCTCAGAGCTTGCGCAGCAATCGATAAAATTCAAATCGAATTTTCGTCCATTAATCACGGCCTTGTTGCATTTACGCCGTTCATGCCAGACATAGTCGTCAAAACTCAAATCGCATGAACGGCGCTCGTAGGACTGCTCCCAATCCAGATCATTTAAGACCTGCAAATGCCCAAGTTCGATAAGTTTACGGGTGATTGCCCTGCATTGGTGGAAAACCTCCCTGCCGTAACAGACCAAATCAATATCCGAATCTCGATTTTGAACGCCAACCAGTATTGATCCGGTAATCCCGATCTGCGCTAAATCCAGCCCGTGTTGACCAAACAACTCACACAACCGCACCAGATCCTGCTCAACCGCATCATACCGAGTTGACTGCATCAGCTGCTGCAATCTTTGCTTAGGCTGATAATGTTTAGCGATTCGATCTACAGCGACCGCATGCAAATGGGCATCTAAAACCGGAGAATAATACAGATAGTCAGGATGTTGCTGCTTCAGGAGATTATTAGCTTGCTCAGTCGCAACCTTTTTCCAACCGGAAGGCATAAGCACATAGCGTAAAAAGCACAGCGCTTTGCCATCTTCCAAGCCCTGCTCTACTACAGCGAAAATAAGCCCCTCGGCAGTTTCAATAAAATCCTTGGCAAAAAACATGATTTAGAAAATAACTGGAAAGCAAAAACGATAAACGCAATATTAACTTATTTTTAGTCATTCAGCAGATAAGTCCGGTTGCTCTTGAATAAAGCCGATCAATATCGCCTTTATTCACAGCCGAACGGGGTTGCAAACCCAGTCCCGCTCGTAAACAACGAATCCGTTATCGCCTTTTATTTCCACAACCTCCCTACTCCCCCTCAACATTTGCTTAATTTAACTCAGCTCAACACCCGAGAATAGCCGCAAATCCATGCCGTACAACCATGATCAATGGGTAATAGTACTTATTGCTTCAAAACATCGTCTTCTCTAAGCTGTTGATAGTTAAAAGCCGCATTTTCAACTCTATAAAAGGCTGAGTTGATTGAATTCACTAGAGCCAAATTTCTTTTGTCAGGATGAAATACAAGTATTTGATTTGTTGAATTAACCCAGCGCCAGCCCAACCGGAGGGAATACCCATGATATATTTACAGGAGCATAGACGGAATACCAGGCTTGATGATCCAGGCGGCGAGGACAGCCCGATCAGATTTGAAGTGTTTAGCAACGAACGGCTCGAGCAGCATGCCGCGAGTTTGGCGAAAGCGCAAAAAGCCAAAGTTAGTCCGGACGGGCTCAAATTAATGCCTAGAGTGCGCGAAAACTCCCGCGTATTGCTTGAGGCTTACAAATCCATAAGCATGGCGGCGCGTGAACACAGAGCCATCACACCGGCTGCAGAATGGCTACTCGACAATTTCCATGTCATTGAAGAGCAGATTAACGATATCAAAGTCTATCTGCCCGAGAAATATTACATGCAGTTGCCCAAGTTAACCGACGGCTTTCTTGCCGGCTATCCGCGAGTCTATGGCATTGCCTGGGCTCTGGTCGCTCATACCGATAGCCGATTTTCTCCTGAACAGCTAGCCCGTTTCATGCATGCGTACCAGGAAGTTCAGCCGCTCAGTATCGGCGAGCTTTGGGCGATTCCGATCACGCTACGTATTGTGATGATCGAGAATTTACGTCGGCTGGCGTTAAAAGTCATGCGTTCGCAAGCCGGTCGGCAGATGGCAGACGAGTTTATCGATCAAGCCGACAAGCTCGATCTTTCGGCCCAGACTGCCGTGTTGCCGGCCCAGCCTTTCCGTCAGGCTTTTGCGGTTCAGATCGCACAACGCTTGCACGAACCGCATCCAGGACCTGCGCCTGAACTTGACTTTTTAAATCAATGGCTGGCCGAGCAAGGTGTAACCCTGGATGAAATCGTACACCGTGAACACGCCGCCCAAATTGCGGCCAATCTGACCGTACGCAATATCATCACCAGTATGCGCGCCATATCGGCGTTCGAATGGCCGCAATTTGTCGAAGATGCGAGTCTGGTGGATACCTGTCTGCGCAGCAACTCCATTTACACCGAGATGGATTTTCTTACCCGTGACCGGTATCGTCACGCGATTGAGGATCTTGCCAAACATTCGCCCTATTCCGAGGTGGAAATCGCTCGTAAAGTCATCGACAAAATTGATCGCGTCAATGAAGAATCCTCCATCGACAACAAGCAAATACAGGAGCCGGGCTATTACTTGATCGGCGCCGGCCGGAGCGAGTTCGAACAAGAAGTTAACTTTCATCCCGCTTTCACGAAAAAGCTGCTGCGCGCTTATGTCGCTCATGCAGCGTCGGCTTACTTGAGCAGTCTGGGTGTGTTGACGTTGCTGTTGCTGGCCCTGCCTTTGAGCGCCGCTTTCGAGGCAGGACTAAACAGTTTGTCGATTACCCTGCTGGCACTGTTTGCCTTTTTCCCCGCTTCGGATATTGCTAGCTATTTGGTCAACCGGTTCGTCATTACCGCTGTGCCGCCTCGCCATTTGCCCAGACTTGAGCTGAAAGACGGCATCACCAAAGAATTGAGCACTTTTGTTGTGGTGCCGACGATGTTTATCACCGAGCAGAACGTAAAAAAGCAAGTCGAGGAACTGGAAGTTCATTATTTGTCCAATCCGGACAACGATGTTTATTTTGCCCTGTTGTCCGATTGGGCGGATGCGGATCAGGAAATCCTGCCTGAAGATGATTTACTGTTGAGCATCGCCAGTAGCTGTGTGGATGCGCTTAATGCAAAGTACGGAGAACAGCGCTTTTTCCTGTTTCACCGTAAGCGCAACTGGAACCCATCTGAAAATAAATGGATGGGGTGGGAACGCAAACGCGGCAAGTTGCATGAGTTTAATCGACTGCTGCGCGGCGCGGACGACACTTCTTTTGTGCCGATTAACGGGAAACCCGCGTTTGCTCCGCCGGGTATCCGTTATGTCATTACCCTGGATGCCGACACCAAATTACCTATCGGCGCGGCTCAACACTTGGTGGGGACCGCCGCTCATCCGCTAAATTGGCCTGTTCATGACCCGGTCACGCACTGCGTCACCAGCGGATACAGTATTCTCCAGCCTAGAGTCACGCCGACCTTGCCGAAAAAGCGCGAACATTCGTTGTTTCATCAGATTTTTTCCGGTGCGTGCGGCATGGACGCGTATTCGACTTCGGTGTCCGAAGTGTATCAAGACCTGTTCGGGCTCGGAACATACAGCGGCAAAGGCTTGTATGAAGTCGATTCATTTGAGGCCGCTTTAGCCGGCCGCGTTCCTGAAAACGCCTTACTCAGCCATGATTTGTTCGAGAGCGTGTTCGCCCGCTGTGCGTTTGTCAGCGATATTGAGCTGTTTGAAGAATTCCCATCTCATACGGAAGTTGCTGCATCTCGCTCGCACCGCTGGGCGCGCGGCGACTGGCAGTTATTGCCCTGGATTTTCGGTCCGCTAGGCAAAGGCATGCCGCTGATTGGCCGCTGGAAAATGCTGGATAACTTACGCCGGACTTTTTCAGCGCCGGGCGCATTTTTTACCCTGCTGGCGGCTTGGGCTATTCCTGATGCACCTCAATTGATATTGATGAGCATGGTACTGGTCGCATTGGCTCTTCCAGCCTTGCTATCCATCGCAAGCGGAGTCAGGCTACGCACCGATACTCCGTTGCGCAACAAGTTGCGCGCCATAGCGGAAAAGGTAGTATGGGAATTGAGCAACAGCATGATTATATTGACCCTGCTTGCGCAACAAGCTTGGTTGATGATCGATGCTATCGTAAGCACTTTGGTGCGGCTGTATATCACCCGACGAAAATTGCTCAGATGGGTCACTACGCTGCAAACAAAAACAACGGCGGGACATTCTGTAAAGAACCTTCTTAAACCGATAGGCAACGTAAGCATCATGGTCATTTGCGCAGGCTCGATAGTGCTGTTGCTCAATCCTGCTTCGTTTGAAATTGCAGTGCCGTTCCTGTTCTTGTGGTTACTGTCACCGGTTATTGCCTATATCCTGAGCCTGCCGCCGAGACCGGATCCGGCTGATTCGTTACTTCCTGAAGATGCTTTGCAGTTACGGCAAGTCGCACGGCGTACCTGGCGATTTTTTACTACTTTCGTAACGGAGCAGGAAAATCACCTGCCGCCGGATAATTTCCAGGAAGACCCGGAGCCCGATATTGCGCATCGCAGCTCGCCGACAAATTTCGGTCTCTACCTGTTATCCGTACTCGCCGCACATGATTTCGGCTGGATAGGTCTTATAGACACCGTTGACCGGCTGGAAGCCACTTTAAGCACGCTGAACAAAATGCCGAGATTGCATGGACATTTTTATAACTGGTACGACACGCGTACTTTGCATGCTCTGGAACCCAGGTATGTATCGACCGTGGATAGCGGCAATTTGGCGGCACATCTACTGGTGCTTGCTCAAGGATGTAGAGATCTGATCCAGCAGCCGTATCTGTCTTCCACCGTATTGGACGGTATTGCTGATACTCACAAGCAGCTTGCATCCGCACTCGGCAAGACCAACGATAATCAGCGCATGCTGATAGTTACCCAGGAACAACTGCGAAAAAAATCGGATAAACTTGGAAAGTTGTTGATAGGTAGACCTGCCAACCATGAAGAATGGGTGCATTTATGGCGGCAAATAATCCCATGCGCCGATAACATGCTGGATCTGGCGCGCGCTTATGCGGCTGAACGCGGCGAACTTATGGATGACAGCGAAGTGCTGGCATGGGCTACGATGCTGCACAACGATATCTACTCTCACGAGCGCGACATGGAAGATTTCGGCTCATCGATATATTTTAAGCAGCCCCTTGACGATGACCCGAAACCGGAAACTCAACGCTGGAAACAGCTAACCCGGCGGATCAACGCGATAGCGGAACTTTCGCATCGATTATTCGTCGAGATGGATTTTCGTTTTCTCTATGATCCTAACCGGCACTTGTTTTCGCTTGGGTATCGCGTTGAAAAAGGTGTTATTGACGACAGCTATTACGACCTGCTCGCCTCGGAAGCGCGCCTGACCAGCCTTATCGCTATCGCCAAACGTGAAGTGCCGAGTGGCCACTGGTTTCACTTGGGGCGTCGCGTAACACGCACCACAAACGGCATTGTATTACTGTCCTGGTCCGGCTCGATGTTTGAATACCTGATGCCGTCATTGGTGACTTATACACCTTTCTACAGCCTGCTCGATCAGACCTGTCGTCTGATCGTAGAAAGCCAGATTGAGTACGGTGAAGAACGGGGGGTTCCGTGGGGTGTTTCCGAATCTGCATTTAACGGTCGAGACCGTTGGTTCACTTATCAATATTCCGCTTTTGGCGTACCCGGTCTGGGAATGAAGCGCGGACTGGCCTACGATCTGGTCATTGCTCCTTATGCTACAGCCTTGGCGGCTATGTACCACACCCATGCCGCGGTGGAAAACTTCGAACGCCTGGAAAAATTGGGCGCTTTGGGCCGTTACGGCTTTTTCGAAGCGCTCGATTTCACACCGACACGGCTTACCGAAAATCAAAAAGTAGCGTTTGTACGCTGCTATATGGCTCATCATCAAGGCATGTCTTTGGTGTCTTTGGCTAATGTCGTACTCAATGAAGTTATGCGGCACCGTTTTCATCGCACACCGATGATCCAGGGCGCTGAATTGCTGTTGCAGGAGCGGATTCCGCACGGTTTTGACAGCGGCATCCCCGACTTTACCCACGCTGAAGCCGAAGTAAAAGAAGTGGTACAACTGCCAATCCGCCGCGTGCCGTCACCCATGTCTATCATACCCTCAACGCATTTGCTTTCTAATGGCCGGTACGGGGTAATGATCACTGCCGCCGGGTCGGGCTACAGTGTTTGTGAAAAGCTGGCGATCACTCGCTGGCGTGAAGATGTGACGCGCGATTGCTGGGGCAGTTATATCTACCTGCGCAATTTAGCCAGCGGCAAGGTCTGGTCGGCCGGATACCAACCGACTGCCGCGATTCCCGATTGGTATGAGGTAGTTTTTCTCGAAGACCGGGTGCGCATCTCCCGCCAGGACGACACAATAAGCAGTCGTTTGGAAATCATTGTCTCGCCTGAGGATGACGCAGAAATCAGGCATTTGAGTTTGACCAATAATGGAACCCGCACCCAGGAAATCGAACTGACCTCATACTCGGAAATTGTGCTGGCGCCGCCCATGGCCGACAGCGCTCATCCTGCGTTCTCAAATTTGTTCATACAGACCGAATACCTGCCGCAAGCGTCGGCGCTAATCGCGCATCGCCGGCCTCGGGCAAGTAATGATCCGCATATCTGGGCGGCTCATGTTCTGGCATCCAACAATACCGAAGAAGGCATTCAATATGAAACCGACCGGATGCGCTTTTGCGGTCGAGGACAAACCCTGCGCACACCTGCCTCTGTGATAGACGGCCGCCCTCTCAGCAACACTGTCGGCGCGGTGCTTGATCCGATTTTCAGTCTGCGCACGCGAGTTAAAATTGAATCGGGAGAGACTGTTCATCTGACATTTACCACCTTGATTGCCCCGTCACGACAGGCGGTTGAAGATTTGGCCGATAAATATCGCAACGCGGCTACTTTCGACCGGGTTTCCGATCTTGCCTGGACTCATGCACATATTCAATTACGCCATCTGCGCATTAAGCCTGATGAAGCTCAGTTATTTCAGGCCCTGGCTAATCGGCTACTTTACGCCGACCCTTCGTTGCGAGCCAATAGCAAACTTATGCATCTGAACCAATTAAATGTCACAGGTTTATGGCGTTTTGGCATTTCCGGCGATCGTCCGATTGTATTGCTGTGTTTAACATCAACAGAAGACCGGGCTATTGCCGATCAGCTATTACGCGCTCACGAGTATTGGCGCATGAAGCGTTTATCGGTCGATTTGGTGATTTTGAACGAAAAAGAAGTCACTTATGCCAATGAATTGCAAAACCTGCTGGAAAATATGGTTCGGGAAAACCAGACCTTTTCAGCGGCTCATGAGTACGAGGGCCATGGCGAGATTTTTGTGCTGCGCGGCGACCAAATATCAGATGAGGAACGAGTGCTGTTGCAAACTACGGCGCGCACGGTGCTGATGAGCAACCACGGCACTTTGGCCGAGCAACTGATGAGACATCCCAAGCCTATACCGAGTTTTATCCGGCCCAAACCCTTGTCTGTATCCGAGCCCGACTCGAGCCCGCCGGCAATCGCTCCCGCTGATCTCGAATATTTCAACGGCCTGGGCGGGTTTATCGACGACGGCCGCGAATATGCGATAGTGCTGGGCAAGGACCAATGGACGCCCGCGCCCTGGATTAACGTCATCGCCAATGCCGAATTCGGTTTCACCGTCTCGGAGCTGGGCAGCGGTTATACCTGGAGCCTTAACAGCCGCCTGAACCAATTGACGCCGTGGTCGAACGATCCGGTCAGCGACCCTCCCGGCGAAGCGTTTTATTTACAGGACGACGAAACCGGCGATTTGTGGAGTCCGACTGCATTGCCGATTCGCATTGAAAACGCCGTTTATGTGATTCGCCACGGTCATGGCTACAGCCGTTTCGAGCATGCTTCTCACGGCATTCATAGCGAGCTGCTGCAATTTGTCAGCTCGGACGACCCGGTCAAAATTTCATCTTTGACCTTGACAAACAATTCCGGCCGCCCCCGTAAACTGACAATCACGGCCTATGTCGAATGGGTGCTCGGCGCTTCGCGCCTAACCACTGCCCCTTATGTTGTTACCGAGCAGGATAAAACAACCGGAGCACTGCTTGCCTATAATCACATGGACGCGGATTTCGGCCGGCGCATTGCTTTTGCCGATTTTTCCGGCCGGCAAACGTCATGGACCTGCAACAGGACCGAATTTATCGGCCGCAACGGCAGCCTGGAGGCGCCGATGGCCTTGTGTCAAGCCAAAATGCTTAAAAACCGCGTTGGCGCAGGGCTTGACCCATGCGCAGCCTTGTCGGCTCCAATAGAACTTGCAGCCGGCCAAAGCATAGAACTTGTGTTCCTGCTGGGACAAGGCAATGACTGCGGCCATGCTGCCGAACTGGTTAAGCGCTATCGAGCCGCAAACATCCAGGAAACGTTTGCCGCCGTCAAACAATCATGGTCGCAAACCCTCAGAAAAACTCAGGTAAAAACACCGGATAGAGGACTGGACTTGATGTTAAACGGATGGCTGATGTATCAAGCCCTGAGCTGCCGGATATGGGCGCGAACAGCATTTTATCAGTCAGGCGGAGCCTTCGGTTTTCGCGATCAATTACAGGACAGCATGGCGCTGGCGGTAGCCCGGCCCGATCTGGTCCGCGCTCATCTGCTCCGCGCGGCGGCGCAGCAATTTGCCGAAGGCGATGTGCAGCATTGGTGGCATCCGCCTTCCAACCGCGGCGTTCGAACTCATTTCTCGGACGACCTTATCTGGTTGCCTTATGTAGTGTCTCACTACGTTAAAGTGACTGGCGACACAGCTGTGCTCGACACTTTGCTGCCGTTTATAGAAGGGCCGACCCTAACGCCGGAACAGGAAGATGTCTATTTCGAGCCGACTGCATCGGCTCAACAAGCCAGTCTGTTCGAGCACTGTGCGCGAACGCTTGATTTGAGTTTAACAAAAATCGGCGTACACGGCCTGCCGCTGATGGGATGCGGCGACTGGAACGACGGCATGAACCGGGTTGGGCATGAAGGTAAAGGCGAGAGCGTTTGGCTTGCCTGGTTTCTGATTGCTACGTTGTCGGAATTAGCCAATGTCGCAGATACGATCGGAAAACCGGAATATGCCTTACGCTGGCGTGAACACGCTGCCAAACTGCAAGCAGCCGTGGAAGCTGAAGGATGGGATTCGTCCTGGTATCGCCGCGCCTATTTCGATGACGGCACGCCGCTGGGATCCGCCTCCAACACCGAGTGCCGCATCGACTCGATAGCCCAGAGCTGGAGCGTTATTTCCGGCGCAGCCGACCCCGAGCGGGCGCGGCTGGCGATGAATTCGGTTCGGGAATACCTGATCCAATACGGAGACGACCTGGTGCTGCTGTTTACGCCGCCTTTCGATAAGACGCCGTTAGATCCCGGTTACATCAAAGGCTATTTGCCGGGCGTTCGGGAAAATGGAGGGCAATATACTCATGCGGCAATCTGGTGCGTTATCGCTTACGCCCTGCTGAATGATGGCGATCAGGCTGCCGAGCTTCTGCATATGCTGAATCCGATCAACCGTACCGCTAACCGGACCGGTGTCTATGCCTACAAAGTCGAGCCGTACGTTATAGCGGCAGATATTTATGCGGTACCTCCCCATGTTCGCCGCGGAGGCTGGACCTGGTACACAGGCGCTGCGGGATGGTTTTACCGCGCGGGTTTGGAATGGATATTGGGCCTGAATATCCGCGCCGACAAGATGCATTTCGATCCTTGCATTCCGCGTGAATGGCGCAGTTACAGTTTAACTTATCAACACGAACAAACTGCCTATGAAATTACCGTCAATAATCCCGATGGAGTATCGAAGGGCATCGTGTCGATTGAGTTGGACGGAATAGCACAAGCAGAAAGTGACGGTATTCCACTGTTGAACGATGGACAAAATCATCAGGTGTTGGTCGTAATGGGATAACGATTAACCCTGGAAAAATCACTTTGTCCACGAAAGACACGAAATGAATCAGTCGTAGGGCCTGCCGCGCGCCAAAAGGTTTATTCACAGTCAATGTGTTTTAAACCCGGCTACGCTTTTCTCATAACTTAATGGCAGTGGGCGCGGCAGAAAACAGCGGTTGATTCCATCGCCGTCGTTATTTTGACCTCTTATTGGGCACTTTAAGTATGGAAACAGATAACATGCTGCGACGCCGGATAATCAGGAACCTCATGACACAGCACACCGATAAAGTTGCGGATGCCTCGATTAACTTATGGGAGCAAATGGCGACCCAAATCATTTTGATTGTGGGTGAAGGGGGGTTTAATTCTCTTTACGTAAGAAGCCTGTTCCTTACCCGTTCAACATTTCCTTGGCTCCCGAACGGTTCAGTGCCGCCACAGACCGATCAACGCTTTACGGAACTAAAAATAAGCTTTGAAGGGCAACCCCCTTTGCAAACCAATCAAGCAAACAGTCTGCTATTGATCACTTTCACCGACATTCTGGCCTCGTTAATTGGCGAGCATCTAACAATCCGTATTTTACGCTCGGCTTGGGGCAATGATACTTTTGACAGGTTCGGCAAGGAGTTCAAAAATGAGTAAAAAAGTAACCATACGCCACCTGAAAACCGGCGTACCCGGCCTGGACAATCTGCTGGGCGGCGGTTTGCCTGAACTATCGTTTAACCTGATTGCGGGTACGCCCGGAAGCGGGAAAACAACGCTTGCTCACCAGATCATGTTCTCGCAGGCAAACCTCGATAATCGGGCATTGTTCTTCACAGTGCTGGGAGAACCCGCTTTAAAAATGCTTCGTTATCAACAGCAGTTTCCGTTTTTCGATATCAACAAAGTCAATGACTCGATCCGCTTTGTGAATCTATCTGACGACTTCATGAAAGGAGATTTTGACAGCGTATTGTTACGTATTGCCTCAGAAGTAGCCAACTATGCTCCCAAGCTTGTATTTGTCGATTCGTTTCGATCAGGCATGCGGGCAACGAAAGTAGGTGATGAGGGAAAGGCTGAGGTGCAGCGGTTCATGCAGAAACTGGTCATGCAAATGACGAGCTGGCAAGCAACAACATTTTTAATCGGCGAGTATTTGATGTCGGAATCGGATTCAAGCCCTGTCTTTACAGTAGCGGACAGCATTTTGTGGCTTTCGCAAAGTCTGCCTCGCAATTCAATGGTACGCAAGATACAAGTGGTCAAAATACGTGGTCAAGCCCAGGCGACAGGTTTACATACGTTTCGTATTAGTAATCAAGGAATTCAGGTTTTCCCGCGCACGATTATCAATAGATGCCCAACGGTTGAAGGATCAATCAATATATCCACTGGCGAGAAACGCATTTCGATGGGAATACCCGGCCTGGATGAAATGCTGGGCGGCGGCTTGCCGGTCGGATATGCGCTACTAGTGGTAGGGCCGGCCGGTTCAGGGAAAACCATAATGGCAAACGAATTTCTCGCCGAAGGGGTACGTAGCGGCGAACCCGGCGTGATTGCGGCGTTTGAGAAAACTCCCTGCCAACTACAGGACAATAAACTGCATGCGCTGGTCAAGGGCGGGCAAGTTGGAATGATCGACACGCGTTCGATGGATTTGTCGATTGATGAAACTTTGCATGATTTGATCGAAATGATCAATCGAATGCAGGCAAAGCGAGTAGTCATTGACTCCTTGTCCGGATTTGAGTTGGCGCTGGCGCCCGAATTTAGCGAAGATTTTCGCGGATCGCTGTACAGGATGGTGGCCGAGCTTACCGGCATGGGCATGACTGTTTTAATGACCTCTGAACTGGAAGACTGCTACACCGATTTACGCTTTAGCCCATTTGGGAGTGCTTTTCTCGCTGATGCAATTATCTTGCAGCGCTATATCGAAACCAAGGGGCAATTCAAGCGCGTATTATCAGTCGTTAAAGTTCGTAGCAGCCAGCATAGTAAGGACATTCGATTGTTTGACATCACCGACCAAGGCATCATTATTGGCGAGACCTTATCCGGGTATACCGGAATTATGTCGGGGCGGCCTACGGTATCAGACTTAATCACAGCGACCAAGTGACAAGGTGGAGCAATGAACAGAAATGACAATGACGACGCTCCCGGTTCCGTCGATTCAGCCCAACCGAATGCCGATAACCGGCACAAAGACAAGCTATCGGAGAGCAAGCAGAAATTGGTCAGTGCGCAAGAAAATGCTGTCGACTTGCGTGAAGAGAACGACACCTTGTACGAGCAAGAAACTCCAGCGGCAAAGACGATGCAGGTGGCGCCCGACGATCACATAAGTATGTTGCAGCAAGCGAACGAAAACCTGGTTATTGCTACAATCGAAGCACAGAAAAAAGCCGAACAAATCCAAATGGCTAAAGATCAGCTGGATTATTTGGCCCATCACGATACTCTTACCGATTTGCCTAATCGAATGCTTCTACAAGACCGGCTTAACCAGGCGATTGAGTTGGCTCATCGTCAAGGCAGGCAACTGGCGGTGATGTTTATGGATCTGGATCGGTTTAAATATATCAACGACTCTTTGG
This sequence comes from Methylobacter sp., assembly GCA_036561025.1. GTDB lineage: Bacteria > Pseudomonadota > Gammaproteobacteria > Methylococcales > Methylomonadaceae > Methylobacter_A. The sequence continues at coordinate 161,890 of DATBQB010000052.1, forward strand.
GGCACGGGGTTGGCGACCAACTGTTGCTGTCGGTCGCACAACGCTTGGTTAATTGTGCGCGTCATTCGGACACCGTCAGTCGTCAGGGCGGGGACGAATTCGTGCTGTTGCTTTCTTCTATTGAGCACCCGGAAGACGCTGCGCTTTTTGCGCAAAAAATGCTCGCGGCGCTTGCGCTGCCTCACCGCATCGACCAGCGCAATCTCCATATCAGCGTGAGTATTGGTATCAGCATTTACCCCACCGATGGCCGGGATGCGGAAACCCTGATCAAGACCGCAGACACCGCGATGTACTATGCCAAAGAAAGCGGGCGCAACAACTACAAATTCTTCGAGCAGAACATGCATGTTTCGGCTGTGCAGCGGCAATCCATCGAGAACAGCCTGCACCAAGCACTGGAACGGCAGGAATTTGTGTTGTATTACCAGCCGAAAGTAGATCTTCACAGCGGTGCGGTTGTCGGCGTCGAGGCGCTGATCCGTTGGCAGCATCCTGAATTAGGACTGTTAGCGCCGGAGCAGTTCATATACATCGCCGAAGATTGCGGATTGATCCTGCCGATTAGCCGCTGGGTGCAGCGCGAAGCTTGTCGCCAAGCCAGGATTTGGCAACAGGAAGGCTTGCCGCCTGTCACCATCGCAGTCAACACCTCCGCGCTCGAATTCCGTGATAAGGATTTTCTGAAAAACATACATGCGATCTTGAATGATACAGGCTTGGAACCGCGCTATTTGGAACTTGAACTGACCGAAAGCGTGCTGATGCGGGATTCAGAGTCTACCGATTCAGTGTTGCACGCACTTGCAAACTTGGGCGTAAAGCTTGCTATCGATGACTTCGGCACCGGCTATTTCAGCCTATGTTATCTGAAGCATTTACCGATCGATACTCTGAAGATCGACCAGTCATTCGTGAGCAAGATGATCAGCAACCCGGACGATGCCACCATCGTCACTACCGTAATTAACATGGGCAAAAGCCTGAAGAAACGCGTTATTGCAGAAGGCGTGGAAACATCGGAGCAGGTTGCATTTCTTGTCGCCCAGCATTGCGATGAAGGGCAAGGCTGTTACTTTGGCTGTCCGATGGTCGCAGAGGAACTTACCGCCTTGCTGAAAGCTGACGTATCGTTTCCGGTGTGAATGTCCCGCCTGTTAAGAACGCTGCCAGTTAGACCTTCCAGGTTTTAAAAACCTGGAAGGTCTGCCTATCGGCATATTTCCCGCCTAACATACTGGTGTATTACGTTGAGCGCGTTACTCGGGAACGAGACCATAACTATTTTGCGCTTAACCAAAAACACCTCAACGTCCCGAAAAATCCATCTCGACTTTACCGTCAACCAATTTCAGGCTCGCTTCAAACTCAGTACCTTTAGCCGATTTAAAGCCTTTTAACATCCCCGTTTCTCCGTTGCTGAGTAATTTTTTAGCCATAGCGGCGGTGATTTTTTTATGCGCGACGGTTTTCCAGATCGTCATTTTGCAGCCGTTGCGCCATTCGCTACAGCTGTAGGCTTTTGGTGTTTCAATGATTTTGCCGTTGCATAACGGACAGTCGGCAATGGCTTCTTTTACCGCAGGCCGCTGCCTCGAGTCGGCTTTGATATAGCCTGTTTCGCCCTGCTTATTAAGGGTCAGTTGAGCATTAAACACTTCATCGTTTAGCTTGATCGCGTACGTGTGCAAGGTTCGGTTGCTTTGCAATAATTGGCAAGCCATGTCGCGGGTAACCTGTACGCCATACACTTGTTTCCACAACACAAATTGGCAACCGGCTTTCCAAGCGCTGCAACCGTAACCTTTCCTGCCTTCAATGATCGGCTGCCCGCACATCGGACAGTCGCCCAAACGGCTTTGATCGTAAAGCGGCCGATCCGATTCGTCCTTAATTTTTTGGGTGAACTGGATGATTTCGGCCATGAATTGATCCGGGTCGTAATCGTAGTGTTCTATTTTTTTGAGCTTGGCCTCCCATTCGCCGGTCATCGCCGCGGACTTCAACCTGTCGTCAGCAATGATGGAGATAAGATGCCGTCCCGATTCGGTGCTGGTCAGGGTCTTTTTTTGCCGCTGGATGTAGTTGCGTTTGATTAACACCTCAATAATCGAGGCCCTGGTTGCCGGTGTGCCGAGACCTTTTTCTTTTAACGCTTCTTTGAGCTGTTCATCGTCGCAGGTTTTACCGGCCGACTCCATAATGCTCAGCAAGCTCGCTTCGTTATATGGCTTGGGCGGCGTGGTTTTACCTTGGTTGATCGACGGCTGCTGCGGACCGGTTTCGCCTTGCACAAAATTGGGCAGGATTTTCAGCTCTTTATCGGGCTGCTTTAACGCATCGTTTTTATATAATACCTGCCAGCCGGGCGATTCGATAATTGTACCGGTGGTTTTAAACTTTACTTCGGCGGCCGCCGTTTCTGTACTAACGCTGCCCAGAACGGTGGTGATTTGCTTAATGCAAGGAGGATAAAACGCCGCAATAAAGCGCTGGACTATCGCTTCGTAGACTTTGGCTTCGTAGCCAGACAACGCACCCGGCAATGCGGTCGTGGGTATGATCGCATGGTGATCGCTTACTTTGGCGTCATTGAATATGCGGCTGCTCAGTGTCAGCTTATCGAGATTCAGCGGCTCAATCTGCTGCTCGAATTTAGAGCGTAATTTCGTCAGCAAAGGCTTCATGCCCGGTTTCATGTCGTTGGTTAAATAACGGCTGTCGGTACGCGGATAAGTGACATGCTTTTTCTCGTATAACTGCTGGGCGCAACTTAAGGTTTGATCGGCAGTCAAACCATAGCGGATGCTCATGTCTTTTTGCAGATCGGTCAGATCGTACAATAGCGAAGGGCTGAGCGTTTCTTTTTTGCCCTTGACTTCGTTAATCCGAAAATCCCGTCCGGTAATTTGGCTTAACAGGACTTCCGCATCGGCTTTGCTATCGAAGCGTCCGCCGACATATTGAAAATCGGCATCCCGATACAGGGTATGCAATTCCCAAAAATCTTTGGCTACAAAATTGCTGATCTCCGAATCTTTTTGCACGATCAACGCCAGCACCGGCGTTTGCACCCGGCCTATGGTCCATAAACTGCCTTGCTGGCCGAACTTGAGAGTGTATAGCCGAGTGGCATTCAAGCCGACGATCCAGTCCGATTCGCTACGGCATTTGGCGGCGCGATAAAGCCCATAGTAAGCATGACCGTCCTGTAACTTGGCAAAACCGTTGCGTATCGAATCGTCGGTTAGGGAGCTGATCCACAGGCGTTTAAACGGTTTTTGTACACAGCCGGCCCAGGACAAGATATACCTGAAAATCAGCTCCCCTTCCCTACCCGCATCGGTCGCGCAGATGATTTCGTCGGCTGCCTTGAACAAGCGTTTGATGGTGTTTAGCTGTTTTTGCGCTGGAGCATCGCCCCTGGCTTTTAAGCCGAATTGTTCGGGAATGATCGGCAGGGATTCCAAAGACCAGCGCTTCCAGGCTTGGTTATATTCATCCGGCTCTTTTAGTTCGACCAAATGACCGAATGCCCAGGTAATTTGATAGCCGTTGCCCTCGAAATAACCGTCATGCTTGGTGTTGATACTCAGGCATTTGGCAATGTCGCGAGCGACTGAGGGCTTTTCGGTCAGGATGACTTTCATGATGTTGGTGACGCTCCGGGGCCACGTTTAGAAAGGCGCACTCTACAATTGGTAGATAAACCTACAAAAGATCATTCAAAAAACTTTAAAAGATTATCACCACGAAGACACGAAGGACACGAAGAAATAAAACTTCGTGCTCTTCGTGTCTTCGTGGTGAATAAACAATTTTTAGTCGCCTGTAGCCAAAACCTCATTATTTAATAATCTTATAACACGGCGAATATGTTTTCCCCGGCAATTTCATACGGCGTTGCTCAACAAATGAAGCCAGCAAAGAATCCATCAATACCATGATGTCTTCATCGCCGTGAATTTCAAAATGTCCGTATTGCTCGATCGCGCGTATACCCTCGTCTTTCACGTTGCCAGCTACAATACCTGAGAATGCGCGGCGCAAATTGGCGGCAAGCTGGTGAGTTTCCTGGTCTTTGTGCAAGGCCAGACTTCTCATGTTGGCATGAGTAGGTATAAACGGCTGTTGAAACACATGGTCGATCTTAAGCAGCCAGTTGAAATAGTAGGCATCTCCTGTTTCTTTGCGGAACTGGCGCACCTGCTGGATACCTGCCTGCATTTCCCGAGCGACTTGCACGGGATCATCAATAATGATTTTGTAACGCTGCTGCGCGGATTCACCCAAGGTGCCGGCAATGAAGCGATCAATTTCCTTAAAGTAATCCTCTGAACAGTCCGGACCGGAAAATATCAGTGGAAACGGCATGTCTTTATTTTCAGGATGCAGCAGGATACCCAGTATATAAAGTATTTCTTCGGCCGTACCCACGCCGCCCGGAAACACCACGATACCATGTCCGACACGGGCAAAGGCTTCGAGGCGCTTTTCAATATCCGGCAGGATCACCAGATCGTTGACTATAGGATTAGGCGATTCGGCCGCAATAATGCCGGGTTCGGTTATGCCTAAATACTGGCCGTTTTTTATCCGTTGCTTAGCGTGACCAACGGCCGCCCCTTTCATCGGACCTTTCATCGCACCCGGCCCGCAGCCGGTGCAAATATCCAGGCCTCGCAGCCCCATCTCATGCCCGACTATTTTGCTGTAATCGTATTCCTTGCGGCTGATTGAATGCCCGCCCCAACAGACCACCAGATTTGGCGTGGTCATCGGACGCAGAATTTTGGCATTGCGCAAGATGTGAAACACCGCGCTGCTGATGCCGTCCGAGCAGTCCAGGTCAAACATCGGATTATTATTGATCTCGTCACTGACATAGATAATGTCACGCAACACCGCAAACAAATGTTCGTTGATGCCTTTGATCATTTTGCCGTCAACAAAGGCATGGGCTGGGGCAGACTTGACGTCCAATTTAATACCACGCTGTTCCTGGATTACGCGTATCTCAAAATCGGGATAGCGTTCCAGCAACTCCTTGCCGTCGTCCATGCTATTGCCGGAACTTAATACGGCGAGCGAACAATTGCGAAATAGCCGGTACAGTCCGCCCTGACTGGTATCGAGCAGTTTGGTTACTTCGGTCTTGGACAACACATCCAATCGTCCTTCAGGAGTAATGCGTGCGTCAACTACTTGGTGTTCCATAAGCTTCCTTTTAGTTATGTCAGTGTAATTACCGGCTGCGGTAAACATAATATTTCCGATTCATTCAACATTCAGCGATCTACAGGTATCTTTAGCACAGGTTAACTATCATGGGCTATGGCAATGAATCCGATAATAATAAAAATGCTGTTTGTTGGTCTTGCGCTGCTGTCCACCGCTTGTGCCCATTATCCGCAACAATATTCGTATTATCCCGGTTATGGCGGCTACAGCAGCGAATATACCATTATGCACAGAAATTATTATGGCGAAAGGCCGGATTATTATGATCATGGTGGAGCCTATTTCCCACATCATCGCCAACATGACCAATACGATGTCCCGCATCGCAGGAACAATGATTATTCAGAGCATCATCAACACCACAGAAGCCACGATTATTCTTTTAACTATGAAAACAGAGACGACGGCCGCCACAATAACTTTAACCATAGAAACTATCGTTAGCGATTCACCCATCAATAAACACTAAGTCTTTATCCTTACTACGCCTCCTGCTAAATTTTCAATGGCTATACTGGGGATTAGCCTCTATAATGCAACTCGGTAGACAGCACTTCGCACCAATGTGAGACTGCTACTCAAGTTTTGCATGTTATTCAGCACTTTTCAGAAATTCCATCCGCTTTTCTCCTTAAAATTGCCCGGCATGATTTGCAATCAAACATTTTCATTGATTTATATAGGTAATTTATATGGCAACAGGTACTGTTAAGTGGTTCAACGAAGCTAAAGGTTTTGGTTTTATTTCGCCTAGCGATGGCAGCGCAGACGTGTTCGTACACTTTTCTGCAATCGCAAGCGACGGCGGTTACCGCACATTGGCTGAAGGCCAAGCGGTTAAGTACGATGTAGAATCAGGCGCTAAAGGCCCACAAGCGTCACAAGTAAGCGCCGCTTAAAACCGCCTTACTTTCCAATATCCAACCCCGCCTAGATACTACTCGGGGTTGTGACATATCCGGTTCATCCGGCCAATCAACTCACCCCATTTATTTAGGACATGTCTTTTGAAACGAATTTTTGTAGGAAACTTACCTAGCGAAGCCACTGAAGAAACTGTACAGGCTTTATTTTCTGAATACGGCAAAGTCCGTTCCATTCAACTCGTTTCCGATATCTTTAGCGGAAAATGCCGGGGCTTCGGCTTTATCGGAATGGAAGGCCACGAAGCAAGAGCCGCGATAGCCGCACTAGACGGCAATCTATATTGCGGAAAGCCGTTAAAAGTTAAATTTGAAGATACGGCTGCCGGTAAAAATGGCAGACGCCATTGAAGCATTACCAGCCCCCGCTCAATCCGATTACTCAACTGCCTTAGCGCAGTATGACAAGGGAATATAGCTGAGCTATCCGGGCGGCCTGCTTACCGGTCGCCCCCAATATCGACAACTTAGTCATACTTTCCTCCCCTAAAGAACTCAATGAGCTTGCATTTGCAGGATTTTTGGGGACTTTATACAGAGTCTTTGCCGAATATCCATTTCAAGCAGACGATGAATTCAACCGATAGGTTGACTAATCAAAACTCGTCACATTCTAAGAAATAAAGCTTGACAACAAATTCCTGATCCAACCTTTTCCACAGGCATATACAATATACTTTTGTTTCAGCAGCATAACCGCAAAACCTCAGCATACCCATAGAAAAACCCCGATAAAATCATCTTATTGCAAGCTAAGTTATTGATAGTTTATAGCATATTCACAGCAGCTTGTGCAGTGACTATAATCTGAACGATTTAACAAAAAAGCTTAAGAAGTGAATAGTTAGAGCTTATGTTTCCAGTTTATACACAGAGTTATCCACAGAAAATGTGGATAACCCTGATCAATAAAACGACCTCATTTGTTTGCCAGTTAACGTTGCGTAAAACGCCTGACTAATAGTTTTATTCCTGCTTGTCGTTCACCAAATCGTAGGTAATGTCCGGGTTAAATCCCATAGGCCAGTAGATAGCTGCAAACGGCGGCCAGAATATTGAAACAGTGCGAAATTTTGTCCTCAGTTTATCTTCTTTGACAACCTTGCCAGCTTTTTCCAAACGGTAAGGAATGCCCCCTTCGGGCGGTATTCCCGCAGCCGTCCAGAAAAACGGCTTGGTGGTCACCTTGCCATCGGCCTTGATGTCTACCGGCTCCGGCCTTTTGTAGACATACAAATCAGTGCCGGGCGGCACTTTGAACGTACCTGTCGTGGTACAGCCTGTGACCAAAACCAGCAAAGCCAAGGCTAAACACATTTTTCTTATCATTGTAGTTCTCCAGGTTGAATGGGATGTCAACCATCCCAACGCTTAAAAATCAAAGAGGTATTGATACCGCCGAAAGCAAAATTGTTACTCATCACATAGTCGCAATCGAACTTGCGGATATCCCCTTTAATATAGTCCAGCCGGGCGCATTCCGGGTCAACGTTGTCAAGATTGGCCGTGGCATGGAACCAGCCTTCATTCATCATATTGACCGCCACCCAAGCCTCCAGCGCCCCGCAGGCGCCCAGAGTGTGGCCGGTAAAGCTTTTCAGCGCACTGATCGGTGTTTTATCGCCAAATACTGCCGCGGTTGCATGGCTTTCTGCGACATCGCCATGACCGGTTGCAGTGCCATGCGCGCTGATATATCCGATATCGGAGGCTTCGAGTTCAGCATCCTGCAAGGCCAAGCGCATCGCAACCTGCATACTGTCACTGTTAGGCTGGGTGACATGCAAACCGTCCGAATTGGTACCAAAACCCACCAATTCGGCATGAATATGAGCGCCGCGCGCCAAGGCATGTTCCAGCTCTTCCAATATCAACGTACCTGCGCCTTCGCCGATGACCAGCCCGTCCCGGTCGCGATCAAAAGGCCGTGGGCTTTTATCCGGCGTCTCATTGCGAAGACTGGTTGCAAACAGGGTATCGAATACGGCGGACTGGATGGCCGATAGTTCTTCCGCACCGCCCGCCACCATCAGTTCTTGCTGGCCGAACTTTATCGCCTCATAAGCATAACCTATGCCCTGACTACCCGAAGTGCAGGCGCTTGAAGTTGTATAAATCCTGCCGTTTATGCCGAAAAACAGGCTGATATTGACTGGCGCGGTATGGCTCATCATTCTGATATACGAGGTGGCGTTCAAGCCGCCGGTGGCATGGTTAAGAAGCATGTTGCCGAACTCGGCGATCGCATCGGGGCTGCCCGATGAGCTGCCGTAGGCAATGCCCATCTGCCCGCTTTTAAGGCATTCGTCATGCAATAAACCGGCATCGCTCAGCGCCAATTCGGTTGCATAAGTAGCCATTAACGCGATACGCCCCATGCCGCGGACTTGCTTGCGCGAATAATGCTCAGGCTTGGTAAAATCGGCTGGCCCTCCCAATCGGGTATTCAAGCCTTGATATTTATCCCAGTCCTGCATAAATTTAATGCCGGTAGATTTATCTTTAAGGCGCTCGGCAACTTGCGACCAGTCATTGCCTATCGGCGAAATCCCTGCCATGCCGGTCACTACCACGCGTTTCAACATAAGCCACCATTGACGGAAATGACCTGCCGGGTAACGTAGGCGGCATCTTCGGACATTAAAAAAGCCACGACCGCCGCGACTTCTTTGGGGCTGCCGACCCTGCGCGCCGGAATCATTTTTTTGATTTCTTCCAACGGCAATTCGCTGACCATATCCGTTTCGATAAGACCCGGCGCCACGCAATTGACTGTGATGTCGCGTTTTGCCAGTTCCAAAGCCAGTGCCTTGGTCGCGCCGATAATACCGGCTTTTGCCGCACTGTAATTGACCTGGCCGCGATTGCCCATCAAACCGGAAACCGACGATAAAGTAACGATGCGTCCAGGCTTGCGACGTCTGACCATTGGCATCACCACCGGCTGCAAGACATTGTAAAAACCGTCGAGATTGCTGTGAATCACGCTGTCCCACTGTTCGCCGGTCAGCGACGGAAAGGCATTATCGGCGGTAATACCGGCATTGCACACCACGCCGTAATAAGCGCCGTGACTTTCAATATCCTGATTGATTTGTTCGCTGCATTGCGCTCGATCGGCAATGTCGAACTGCAAAATCCGGGCTAGGCGGCCCAGCTGCTCGATTTCAGCTTTGACTTCCTCGGCCTGTGCGCGCTGGCTGCGGCAATGGATGACCAGATCGAAGCCCTGTTTAGCCAGATATAAAGCAATCGCTTTACCGATGCCCCGGCTGGAGCCGGTCACTAAAACAGTTCTATTCATAATGTACTCATGTGTTATTTCAATACTTCATCGCGTTCCCACGCGTTGCGCTCATCTTTAATTCCGGCAGTCCTTTACCTGGCGTTAGGCGGAAAACAGGCCACTATCCAGACCTTCCAGGTTTTAAAAACCTGGAAGGTCTAACTCGCAACGTTTTCGACAGACGGAACATACTGTCTCATGTGTTGCTCAACGGAGGCTGATACACATTAAGGTTAGCCGTAACTTCCACACCCTCCCCCATAATCAGGCAGTCAAAAACCCCCAAACCGTCATCCTGTATGATTTTATCTATCCGTATCGTCAACATCGCCCCAACCTTAAAAACCGCAACATTACTGCTGTAGCGCCGAGTTCCCAGCAAAAAACCCATCCGTATCAGCTCATTGGCCTGTCTTGCTTTTATGCCGACATACGCAGCTATCGTTTGAGCCATGTATTCAATCCCAGCCCAAGCTGGAACTGTTTGATCATCGCCCAATAAACCATCGCCACGCACCACCAGTTCGGCAGTCAAGCCCTGATCGTCATAGTCAATGATGCGATCCAGCAATACCATGTCGCCGGTATGCGGAATCAGGTCGGTAACATTGTTCATGCCCGCTCCACCACAATAGACAAGTTATTGCCGCCAAACGCAAACGAGTTGCTTTGGCAGATATTGATTTTACGTCCCAACATTTCGCCTTCTTTCACCAGATTTAACGCAGGCAATGCAGCATCCGGCTCGTCATCGTTGATATTCGGAATCAACGCGCCTTGTGCATCGTCATGAGTCAACAACAGCCAACAAAAAGCCAATTCCAAAGCGGCGGCAGCGCCCAAGGTATGCCCAGTCATGCCCTTGCTGGAACTCGCGGCCACCTTTGAGCCGAATAGCATATTAACGGCTTTGCTCTCCATCGCATCATTTAATGCCGTGGCCGTACCGTGCAGATTCAGGTAATCAATCTCATCCGGTGATTTACCCGCATCATCCAGCGCATTCTGCATGGCCCTGATCACATCGGTTGCGTCCGGGTCCGGCGCGGCAAAATGATAGGCATCGCTGGTTGCTCCTATGCCTTGCAATACCACCGGTCCCGGTTCTTTACTCAATACAAAAAGGCTGACCGCTTCGCCGATATTGATGCCGTCGCGATGAAAACCGAACGGCTTGCACAAGCCGCTGCTGATCGATTCCAGCGCCGTAAAGCCGTTAACGGTCAAACCGCATAAACTGTCTGCCCCGCCCACGATGACTGCATCGCATAAACCCAGCCTGATTAACCGTCGTGCCGAGACAAACGCCTTGCCGCTGGAAGAACAGGCCGTAGAAATCGTATAGGCCGGGCCTTGCACACCCAAAAAATCGGCCAAAAGATCCGCCCCGGCCCCCATTTGCTGTTGCTTGTAATGAAACTGATCCGGCAATACGCCGTGATCCGCCCAATAATCCAATGCCAGTTCGGTATTGCGCACCCCCGATGTACTGGTGCCCAATACAATGCCGATGCGATCGGCACCGAATCGGGCGATCATGTCAGTCACCGTTTGTTCGATCTGGCTTAATGCCGCCAACAGCAGGCGATTGTTCCGGCAATTGTAAATACGGTAATGGTCCGCAATCTCCGGCAGCTCGGCAGTAACAGCGCCGACCATGCAGCGGATTCCGAACTCATCGCTAGATGCCAATCCAGACCGGTCACCGGCCAGCAACCGCTTTAAAACTTCAGCTTTGCTATTGCCGACCGCACACAACAGGCCTAAGTCATTCAGGTATAAGGTCATAACTTATCGTTTTAATGTTCAGGCGGTAATTGTACTGGAAATTGACCAGTTCAACGGTCTTAGGCCAAACAGGGTCGGGGGATAAATAATCAACTTCGACTTGTTTTTTATCACTGATATATAAAAAGCGTTTTTTATCGCCCTCTTCCAAGCGCCATCCGGCCGGGAGTTTTTTTTGCAACTCGGCAATCGGCCAATAAACCAGTTGCAGATCGGTAATGATAAATTCCGGAGCGACCGACTCCGGTAATAACGGACTTTTGTCGGACACAACGGTATTACCGTCGTAGGTTAAATTAAACAGGCTCAAACCATCGTTGCTGAGTCCGGCCATCGCGATATGCTTCGCATCAAGTTCCAGAACCGCCAACAGGGATTCCTGCCGATCCGCCCACACTGCGTTTATTTGCTGCACTATCCGTCTGGAGGGGCCTAAAGGTTGCGCGATCGGCATCAGTTCAGGTTTTCCGGTAGCTTCCTCTGGCTGCATCAATGTACAGCCGGTCAGCCAAAGCAAAAACGTAGCAATTAGAATTTTTATCGGCATTGCTCAACCAGGGTATCCAGCTTCGAACGTGCATTTTTGAACACGCCTGGACTGCATTCCCACGCAACCAACGATACCGTAGGAGCGGGCCATGCCCGCGACATTTGAGCAACAATATAGACTTGTAGCTCTTTCATCGCGGGCATGGCCCCCCGCTCCTACAACTCTTAACCTAACGGCAGTGACGCAGCGCGTGGGAACGAGAAAAAACAAATTTATCGGCATAACTCAACCAAAGTATCCAACCTCGGACGCGCATTCTTAACGTAAGGATTATTTTCATCCCAAGCATAACCGGCCAGTATTGAACTGATCATCGCCTTAACCTCGGGTTGCTGCTGTGGATGAAAGATAACGTCCTGAAAACGGCCGTCATACCACGCATCGACAAACACCCGGAAAGTATTGACGCCTCGCTGCAAAGGCTCGGCGTAATCCTGCTGCCAGTCCACTGTTTCATTATTAAATTGCCTGACTAATATATCAGCAGCCAAGCTGGCCGACTTCATCGCAATGGTAACGCCGGATGAAAACACCGGGTCCAAGAACTCACCTGCATTGCCTAACAACGCATAGCCTTTACCGTACAAGCTTTTTACATTGGCGGAATAACCGACGATTGTATTGATTTTTTCATCGAACACAGCGTTTTGAAGCAATGCGGTCAAGCTGGGGTCCTGATTGATGATGTCCTTCAAGGCTTGGTCGTTATTGTCCCAGTCTTGAAGAAATTCCGGTTCAGCGACCACGCCAACGCTACTGCGCCCATTGCTGAACGGGATCAGCCAATACCAGACATCTTTATGTTCCGGATGCACCGTGATCCGAATTTTGTTTCTGTCGAACCGTCCCTCGCCGATCCTGTCTTCAATATGGCCGAACAAGGCTTGCCTGACCGGAAATCCGGAAGGCGATTCCAAATCCAGCAATCTGGGCAAGATGCGCCCGAAACCGCTGGCATCCAGCACAAAATCGGCATGGTAAGTCATAACTTCGCCGTGTTGATTGCGTACCATCAGCTCCGGCCGATCGAAGGAAAAATCGGCTTCCAGCACTTCCGTTTGCCACTGTATGTCAACACCCATACGCACCGCTTCATCGGCAAGCAGCTTGTCGAACCGGCCGCGCTGCACCTGAAACGTGGTACCCATGCCCGGACTGAATTTGTCTTCAAACGAAAACTCGGTGTGTTGGTCCCGATAGACAAAAGACGCGCCGTTTTTATACTGAAACCCGGCGTTAACCAACGCGTCCATCATCCCAGCCTGCTTGATGAATTCCATGCATTGCGGCAACAGGCTTTCACCGATACTGAATCGCGGAAACAGCTGCCGCTCCAGAATGGTCACTTGAAAGCCCTGATTTTGCAGCAATGCACCGGCGATACTGCCGGAAGGCCCGGCGCCGATGATGATAATTTCGCCTTTATTATTTTTATTTATCACGCTGATCTTCATTCCTCTGGTATTAATCAAGTTACTCTGCATATACGGCTCAAATGTTCACCACGAAGACACGAAGGACACGAAGAAATAGAAACTTCGTGTCCTTCGTGTCTTCGTGGTGAATAAAATGAGCTGTCCATTAATGTTCTTTTGCAGAAATCGTTTTAAGCCCAATCAATGGCGCGCGCAGCAGCGCCGTTACAATACCGGCAGTTACCGTAAAACCGAACGCATGCACGATCTCGGTGGAACTTATCGCCAACAAACCGAACGCCAGCAAGGTCGTTAATGCCGACAGCGTAACCCCCAACGAAGTGCTGGCTCGCCTGTCGCCCGCCATAAAAAAGAACAGCCCGTAATCAACGCCGATACCCAACACCAGCAACAACGCAAACAGGTTGAACAGGCTGAACAACTGGCCGAACCAGCCCAGCATGGCTAACGAAACCGCCAGAGAAACAACCGGCACCGACATGATGGTCACGCTGTTGCGCCAACCGAACTTGAGGCCCAAGCCTAGCGAGGCCAGACAGAAAGCAACCAGCAACAAGCCGCTGGCCCGTATTCTATAACGCGCAAACAGTGACGACACAGACTCGACCTGATCCACCCAGACTACGCCCGGCAAATCCTGTAGCGCCGTTAATGCCCCAGCATCGCTGATACCTGTTAACGCAACTGTGCTTTGACAGCGGCCCTCCTCACAGCCTAACCACAATTGCTGTTTGGTTTCATCGGCAGCCGCCAACCATTCCGGCAAGGTCAATGTATTATGCTCTGCCGCGGCAAACTGTTTATACTCGGCTTGCGCAGCTGTCCGGTCAAAACCTAGATCGGTCATGTAGCGCTTAAGCAAGCCGGAATCGTACAGCTTGTGCTTTAACAGCCGGTAATTTTGCTGCTGCCGGTTTGCATCGGGCCAATAGCTGCTCAAGCCTTCATAAGCAGTCAGCGCTTTTTGCTGTTTTACCGCATCCAGGCGTTTAAGCAGTGTTTGCTCATTTTGGTGCCAATCGGCTTGATCCTTCCCCGACACCAGAAAAAACTGGTTGTCAGGAGTCATCGGGAATAACTGCCGGATTTTATCGGCCGTGCGGAGCAACTCGGCCGGCGGCGATTGCAGCAAGCGCACATCGTCCTGCGGCGTCAGCATCCACAGCCCGCCTGCGATAAAAACCGTCAACATCAACCCCAGCCAGCGCCGGTTTTTGCTTACCCAAAGCGGCCAATGTTGCTCCCAATAGGTCGTCAGTTTAAGTATGCCGGGCTGATGATCGAATCTGAACCCGGTTAACAGCAACGGAAACAGCAGTACCACTGTCAGCCAAGCGACCAGCAAACCCATTGAGGAAAATAACGCCACTTCCTGCAAGCCCGGAAACGGAGAAAAACCCAAACCTGCATAACTTAACAGATTGCTTAACAGCCCTAAAGACAGTCCCGGCAGAATAAACTTTAAGCCTTTTCTAGGATTCCAATCTTTCTCTCCGAAACTGTCGCACAAAAAATGTTGCGCGTAGTCATCGGCGACGCCGATCAAACTGGCGCCGAAAACCAGGGTAAGAATATGTATCTTACCGAAAAACAGTACGCAGATAACCAACGCGGCAAGCAGGCCACTGCCTATTGCAAGGCTTGATAACAGCAAAGGCCGCACGCTGCGGAAAGTCGCCCACAGCAACACGATGATGCCGAGACTCGAACCTATGCCGACCGTGGAGATTTCCTGTTTGGCCGACTGCGCGCCATGCGCGGTAAACAACGGCATGCCGGAAACCAGCAACTCGCCGCCTGCCGTTTTGACTTGCTCCGTTGCGCTATTAACCAGGCTAGACAAGATTTCCAGCTTATCCAGCTGCAACCTTTCATCCTGCAAATCGGTCAATAGCAAGGCCCAAAACCGATGCTGATCGGACAAAACGACGATGCCCTGTTCCAGATTTAGCTTGATCGGATTTTGAGCATTAAAATAACGGCTGAATATCAGTGCCGGATCATGTTCAAGATCGGCCGCCTGCATCTGCCCGATGGGGCTGTTGAGTATCTCCAGATTTTGCTTGATTAACTCATCAGGATTACTAGCCAATAAGGCTCGGGTTTGCGCATCCAACAGCTGATAGCGATAAGGGAACAGTTGCCGGTATTGCTTAATATATTGCTGCTGAGGAAACTCCAGCACCACCTTGCTAAACAGCTTGCTTTGTTCCAATTGCTGTTTAAGTTTTTGTGCGTGACTGATGGCTTGCTGTGAAGTTGCCGCACCCGTCAGCCAGATCACTTTCCGGTTCAACAGCTGATTATGTTGCAGGGTGGCTTTGGCAATTTCCGGCTGCTGTTCGCTGGTTGGCAATAACGCTAAAAAACCTGTTTCCAGCCAGTCTTTGGTCAACGCCTGAATGCCGAGAATACAGATGACCAGCATTCCGGCCAGCCAAATCCCTGCGGTCAACTTAGGGTGATAAACGTTCAAAATCGATTTTTTGTTCATCGGTTAGCTGTGCAGGGTGCGTGATGTTATCGAAGCTAATGCGGGTGACATTACCGCCCGCTTCGCGAATTTCCAGATCACGCAACTCAATGTCGCCCGACAGCACCATCGTACTGATAATAAGTTTCAGCATCTCATCCTTGGGCGTTAACTCCAACTGCCAGGAAGTTTTTTGATCGGTACCGGTCACGCTAAAGCCATCGGTTAACATCTTTAAATCACCGCCCAACATGGCCTTAAAAACCTTACCGAAAGCCGCCGGTACCGCTTGCTCTCCCTGCCCGGTCAGCAGCTTCGACTCATTGACCAGCAGTAACGAAACAACCGGCGTTAGGGTTTTCCAGATAACGCCCTTGCTTTGGTCGTAGGTAAATGTGCCTGTGGAAATTAAAGGCTTGTGTAAAACCTTCAGGTGTTTTTGCTGGTGAAAGTCGCCTTGGGTGATCGGCGTTTTTGCCAATCGCGCGGCGATTTCAGTCAACACAGCTTCGTCCGCGACACTTTGTCCGAAGGCCAACAAATACAGCAATAACGCTTTTATTAAAATCAAACAGCCTCCAAACCGAGCTTTTCAAACAATACAACGGGCGATACAAAGCACATTTCCCGCGTTGCCAAGTCTACAGCCACTTGGACGCTATGGCCTTTGGTCAGTCTTAAACCCGAGTTTTTATCGGTAATCAGGTAATTTATTTTCAGGCGGTTTTCCCATTCAACGATTTGGGCTCTTACCGTAATAATCTGCCCGAAAATAGCCGGTTGCGCATAACGGATACTTAGATCGATGACCGGCCATGCATAGCCCGAATCGCGCATTTGCGGGTAGTTGTAATCGATTTTGTCCAGCAGCGCGCAACGGGCGATTTCAAAATACTTGGCGTAATGCCCGTGCCAGACCACCTCCATCATGTCGACATCATGGAAGGGGATTTGCAGATCGATTGAAGTTTGATAGATCATAATTGATGCTAGTTTTCTCGTTCCCACGTAGCGCGTTAAACATTGTAGGAGCGGACCATGCCCGCGATGAGGAGCTGCAATTGCCTCCTAAATGTCGCGGGCGCGGCCCGCTCCTACGGTGTTGTTGGCTTAACTTAACGCAGTGACGTAGCGCGTGGAAACCAGAAGAAAAGTGGCGACGCGCCTCGGTCAAAGCGATGGATAAAATCATTCTTACCCAGTTCAATACTATATATTATCTCATCCCTTACAATCAGCCTATTCCACTACAATGCAGCCACAGGCAAAAACAAAGTGATAATACTTAGGTTCAAGTCGTTTTCAAAAACTGGAAACTACTTTGCCTAAAGTATAATATCCACCACATTCATAACTTATAAAGGCCTCGTTATGCACGTCACCTTGGTTCACGTTCAAGTAGACCCCGCTCACATTGATGATTTTATTGCCGCCACACGGATCAACCATGAAGCTTCGATCCATGAACCCGGCAACCGTCGATTCGACGTATTGCAATCGCCCGAAAATCCCAACCACTTTATACTTTATGAAGCCTATGCCTCTGCCGAAGATGCGGCAGCTCACAAGGAAACAGCCCATTATTTAACTTGGCGCGATACCGTAGCTGCCTGGATGGCGGAACCGCGCCAAGGCGTCCGTTACGATGGCCTCTTTCCGAAAGGATAAAACTATGCAATTTACTCCTTTCTCTATCTCGCGCTTACCGCGCATCAATTACGGCAGCGGCCGTATCAACGAAGTCCCGGCACTGGCGGCGAGCTATGGCCGCACCGCCTTGCTGGTGACCGGCAAGCAATCTTTTTGCGCCACGCCGCGCTGGCAGGCTTTCACCCAATCGCTGGAAGCCAAGGGCATGAACTGGCTGCATTTTACCGTCTCCGGCGAACCGTCTCCGATGCTGGTAGATCAGGCTGTGAGCCGGTTTCGTAGCGAAGCGATTGACGTGGTTATCGCCATCGGCGGCGGCAGCGTACTCGATGCGGCCAAAGCCATAGCCGGACTGCTGCCGCACGGCAATTCGGTCATGGATCACCTCGAAGGCGTCGGCAAGAACGTCCCGTATCACGGCCCCAGCACGCCGTTTATCGCAGTCCCCACCACCGCAGGAACCGGCAGCGAGGCGACCAAAAATTCGGTACTGAGCGTACAAGGCCGTGACGGCTTCAAAAAATCCTTCCGTGATGAATGCTTGATCCCCGAATACGCTGTGATCGACCCCGATTTGTTAGCGAGCTGTCCCCGAGAACTGGTTGCAGCCGATGGCATGGACGCGTTCACTCAGCTGTTGGAATCCTACGTCTCGTTGAAAGCCAACCCCTTTATCGACGCGCTGGCTTGGAGCGGCATGTCCGCCGTAAAAGAAGGCTTTTTTGCCGCTTGGGAAGGCAACGAACCGTCAGCCAGTCAAGGCCGCGGCGCGATGGCTTACGCAGCCTTGCTGTCCGGCATCACCCTGGCCCAAGTGGGCCTGGGCTCGGTACACGGCTTGGCCTCGCCGCTGGGCGCTTACTTCCCTATCCCGCACGGCGTAGTCTGCGGCACGTTGGTATCCGCCGCGACCGAGGTCAATATCAAGGCGATGCAGGAGCGCGAACCGGAAAATCCTGCTTTGGCCAAATATGCGCAAGTCGGGCGGTTATTAACCGGCCGGAATGAACTTGATGATGCTGCGGCGCGTTCGGCGTTAATCGCCTTGCTAGCCGAGTGGAGCGAGCGGCTGCAACTGCCAAGGCTTAATGGCTATGGGATTAGTGCGGATGATTTTCCGATGATTGTGCTTAATAGTCGCGGCAGCAGTATGCAGACTAATCCGATTATACTGACGGATCAGGAGATTAAGGCGATTTTGGTGCAGAGGATTTGAGTTAAAACGTGTGTAGGATGTGCTGAACAAAGTGAAGCGCATCTTTCGCGATCACATTTAAAGGTGTCGCTCACGCGACGGTTATTTGAATCGGGTTTGTCGCACCCGAAAGCGAGTTACTTTCTTTTGCTCCGCCAAAAGAAAGTAACCAAAGAAAAGGCGGCCCGGTTGCCGCTTATCTCCTGCGTTCCTCGCTTTCGCCGGGGGTTGCCAGAAGGGCCATCCCTGGCCCTCTGGCAACGTGCGGCCTCCCTGCCGCACCCCTGACGGGCTATTCCCGGCGAAAGCTCCGGTACTCGGCGCGGCAAACGGGATTCAGTCCGTACCATCGGCCGACACAACCTATGTACTTTATAATTATTTGTTAGTCTTTTATGGCAATCTTTTTTATAACATTTCAAGTCGTTCCTACAACTGATAACGAACATTACGATATGATCGAAAGTGCAATATCACATTGTTGGACTGTTGGATATGATCCACAAAGTGCGTTTTTAAAAGCGCAATTCTATGTTTCAAAAGATAATTGGAAAATTAAAAATATAGAAAATCCGCCTATTGAAGTCACTGAAGAGCATTTACTAACTTTTTGCGATTTATTAGAAAGCGACACTGAATTAGCACATTTTGATTTTGCACGAAATATCAAATCACTAAAAGAAGAGTTTTCAAAAGGTGGGATATATTTTTTCTATGAATTTTTAGGGAGAGAAGGAAAAATAAAAAAACCAATAATACTAACTTCCTCATCAAATCAGTCAAAGTTATCTGCATTTATTGATAAACAAAGAGAGCTAGCCAAAAAAGAAAATGGAAGATGCTTACATTTTGATAGTGGCAATAAATGCAATGAAATCATCGACGCTCATTCAATTCAAAGAAGAAAATCGTTGTCTTCAATAGCTGAAAATGGACAAATTTATGTGGTTGCTGGAGCCATTAGTGATTTAAAAAAGAACGATGAGAAACTTATTTATAAAAAAGCTGGCATAAATAAATTTTCTACTTTTTCTGGCTTTTGCAAACACCATGACAACGAATTATTTAAAGTAATTGATGAATCTCCTTTAATTCCAACAGAGCAACAAGTTTTTTTGTACGCTTACCGTTCATTATGCAGAGCAGTTTTTGTAAAAGAAAACTCTCTTGAATTAATTAATAGCCAGATAAAACACCATGACAATAAAGCAGTTAAAGAACTATTAAATAGCAATAAAATAGCAACAATTTTCGGCTTGGGTAATTTAAATAGGCATAAATCAGAATATGATAACTCTTTAAAAAATAAGTCATATTCCGACATAAAATATGTTCTCTTTATTTCAAAGCAAAAACCTAGTGTTGTTTTTTCGGGACTATTTTGGCCAGACTTTGATTTTTTGGGTAGACAGTTACAGAATTTGAGAGACTATGAAACTAAGTTGGAACTAATTACTATTTGTTCAGCACCGATGAATGACAACAACTGGGGTTTTTTAATTGCGTGGCATAAAAATAGTTCAATTATTTGTAATAGTTTTATGGAATCATTAGCAACAGCAATTTATAACAAATGCGATATAGGTGATTTACTGTTTCGGTTAGTTATATCCAATTGTGAAAACCTTGCCATTTCTCCTCAATGGTGGGAAAAATTATCTGAAGACCATAAAGAAAAAATATCATCTAGAGTGACATCAATGGCGCACCCTGACATTGAAATTAAACATAATTATTTAATGCATGGTTTAGAGGGCATTTCCCAATGGCAATTTGAGGAAACAATTTCATCAAGAATCGGGATTTGGAATTCTCTCTTAACATTTATGCAATACCTAACTAGCCTCAAACGTTTCTGGTGAGACGATGCCCTACTCGGCGAAGAGTTCCTTTTTATAAATTCGCATCCCTGAGTTTTAGATTCCGGTAATCCTTGCCAATGACGCGCGTTTAAATACTTGTGTAAACAATGAGTGCCGTGCAATAACAAAGAAAAACCGGCCGGTGGTACGGACTGAATCCCGTCTGCCGCGCCGAGTACCGGAGCTTTCGCCGGGAACAGCCCGTCAGGGGTGCGGCAGGGAGGCCGCACGTTGACAGAGGGCCAAGGATGGCCCTTCTGGCAACCCCCGGCGAAAGCGAGGAACGCAGGAAGCAAGCGGCAACCGGGCCGCCTTTCTTTTGGATACTTTTCTTTGGCGGAGCAAAGAAAAGTATCTCGCCTTCGGGGGCGAGACCCCGATTCAATCAAGCGTCGCGCTA
>DATBQB010000053.1:0-151577 GCA_036561025.1 Methylobacter sp.
GGGTTCAATTAAGGCAACCAACTTTGACCACGGAACTGTTTGCTCCATTTCGTTCAGAAACACCTCTCTTCGGGTCAGGCGTTTTTTGTGGTTATAGTCGAGGTCAGCAAAACTGGTTTGATAGGACATAGGAGTATTGGATTTATTGAGTTCGATGGCAATATTATCTCATGTTACGGGATTTAATCAGCGCTTCCTTAGTTTTATGGGTGCAAAAGAAATTCCGTCGCTGGGGGCACGGATTGCTCTGTTTTCTTACAGGCACCCAGCAAACAAGCTTGTTTATAGGCTTGCATGGCGGCAGTCGAATCATTAAGCCCTTCCAAGGCCTGCGCTTTACCTATATAAAGTTGTGCTTTTTTCGGCGTCAGCTCAATAGCCTTGTTAATATCGTTTAGGGCCAGGAGATATTGTCGACTTTCCATATAGGCAAAGGCGCGATTGTTATAAGCATAGACATCGTAGTCGCTTTTTATCTTGATTGCTTTACTTAAATCCTCTATCGCTTCGGCATAGTGTTTTACCTTGATTAATTCTGTGCCTCGGTTATAGAAGATTCTATGTGTACCAAGGCGTTTTTCCTCAGTGTTCTCGATCAACCGAGCAGCATCGTCCCAAAGCAGCAGGGAATGAGAAAATGTCGCCAGGCGTAGCCATGATAGAGGCATCATAAATAGCGCAACCAAGGTCAAAGTAATAACAGCCTGTTTTGCATTTAGTTTTTGACACAAATAAGGCAAAGCAGCGAATGCTCCAGTCATCCAAAGATAACTGCGATAAAGCACAAATGACTCCTGAATTCTAACGGTTGAAAGCTCAGTAGCGAATAATAACCAAGGACAAAGCAGGGCAAAGCCCAGCAAGCCTTTTACCCCTCTTTGCAGCAACAGGCGAATTGTAATGACGGGGTAAAAAATAAAACCGATCAAACCGGCAGCTTCAGGCCAAGACCACAAACTCCGAGCAAAAACCTGAGGCATATCGACAGACATCCACGCCGGACTTGGAGCAATCCACACCCACAAATATTTAAAAAACAAGAAGCTCTGTGTCAGCATCGACAAGGGATAGACAAGATGCTCGTTGAAATCAGGCCCCAGCAAAGACATAAAATTTGCAGCTATTGGCTCATAAGCCTGTCCCAATATATGCCTTGAGTTGATCTGGAGCACTACGAATCCGCCAATCAAACCATAGAGCACGAAGGTTGGCCAAATCAGCACCAGTCGTTGCCGATTGGACTGATTGTTGACCAGCAACAGCAACACTATCGTTACCGCAGGCGTCATAATGGCATGTTCTTTCGAGAACACCGCCAGAAAATAGGTGACCGCAGAAGCCAGCAACCAACGGTGGTTTTCTCTAATTAAACCCTCCAGAAACAAACGCCAGGTTAGCAAGGCAAACAACGTTGCCATCAGGGTGGAACGCTGGACTAAATAGGCGGCGGCATAAACGGAGGCCGGATGCAACGCAAAGATCAATGCCCCAAAAAAGGCCAACCAATGTGGCGACAGGGTCTCGTTATTTTCAGGAAGAATTCGTTCAAACAATCGACGCAAGAAAAAAAACAGGGTGACGGACGCAGCAAGATGCAACGCCAGATTACCCAGACGAAACCAAATCAGGTCCAAACCGAGCAGTGAACGCGTCCATTCAAAGGTAGCATAGGGCAGCCAGCGTAAATCAAAGCTGAATATCTTATCCAGATATTGCTCATGCACCGAACCATCGAAAAAGTAGATGTCATCAAAAACTACGGGATTCCAGAGAAATTGCCCATAAAGAAGTGTGACCGGTAAACATAAAGCAAGCAGGGAAAAAACTGTTCTCATGGTGTTACCTTGTTCAGTCCAGAGTGTTAGTGCATATCTGGGAAAGAGCTTGAAAAGTGTAAAAAAATTCGTGCAAACTGCTGTTCAATAAAATTAAGGTGGTTTTGCGTCGGCAACCCACCACCAGACGATCAACTGCAAAAAAATAACCGGCAAAAAAAACCGCCCAACCTAAGATAGATTGAGCGGTTGTTTCAACGCAAACCGCTACCCGAAGGTAATGACAGTACTAGCAAAGACCAGCATTTACACATGAACCGCTTTTCGCCCATGTTACCGCTCCAGATCCGTATGTGCCGGTCAAAACGAAATCTAGGCTATCAACAGCCGTTGTTCCTGTGGCAGTAATTAGAATATTAGTTCCACTGGCTGTAACGGCGATGCTGGTCAAGTAACCACCATTAGACCCGGCATCAATTACACCATTACTACCGCCGATACAACTTGATGCAAATGTTGCTGGAGTGCTTGCATAGGTTTGGGCGCAGAGCTCGACAGCTGTTTTTTGAGCTGAAGTCGCCAACACAACTTCGGAGAATTTCGCTTTTTTCGTGTAAGTCTGGTAAGCAGGGATAGCCACCGCCGCCAAAATACCGATGATCGCCACAACGATCATTAATTCGATTAAGGTAAAACCTTGTTGTGCTTTTTTCATAGACAATGAGTTCATGGGTAAATCCTCTTTAAGTTAAAAATAAACAGCAATTAAGCATAAGCAGAAGTTATGCCAAACCACCTGACACATTGCCTTCTATTTTCCACAATACCCTATTAATCGTTATAAAACAGTCAAATAACCTTACCACTGCAAGCATAAGCCATGTTAATAAACTACCTGCTGTGCAAGTCTACAAAACAACCACTATAGAAATGTCCGCCAAAAAACGCTGCCATGATAAAATGCCGGTCGAAAAACCCTGCCACGACAAAAATGCCGACCAAAAAGCATTGCCAAACACATTACACTCATTTGAACCTAGGGATGTAACATGCAGCACGTCAGTCTTCAAGCAGCCACCACTTTAACCGAATGGAGCGAACGCACTATAAGACGCCGCCTTGCCGATGGCTCATTACAATGCGCTACCGATAACGAGGCTTATTACAAAACCATGCTCTGTTTCGATTCGATCAAATACGACATTTGCATTGCGCTAGCTCCAGACGACATTAAACTTATTGAAAACGCTGATGCCGGAGATGCAACCGCGCAAAATGATTTGGCGTTGCTTTTTTTGGAACAAAATAAGCCTAAAAGCGCCGTTTATTGGCTGGAACTGGCAGCCAAGCAGCAAGTTAGCGATGCGATGCACTTGCTGGGCTGTTGTTATTTGGAAGGCCATGGATTAGCCAAAGACAATAATCTTGCGATGATGTGGATTGCCAAAGCCGCCTCACTGGGTCATTCGATAGCCCTCGCACAGATTCAGTCGATACATGTGACTTAACTATGGATAAACTGAATACAAGCTAAAAAGCTCACTCACACTTCGCGCAAGGGACAACCGGCCAGTTCCGGCCATCCCTGTATTCAAGTTATTTGTTTTTTCAATTCACTTACTTTAACTTTTCCTTAAGCATTTTGTTCACTTCGCCGGGATTGGCCTTACCTTGCATTTCTTTCATCACCTGCCCGACAAAAAAACCAAAAACCTTATCTTTACCGCTACGATATTGTTCAACCTGATCCTGGTTATCGGCGATAATTTTGTCGATAATAGCTCCTATCGCGCCAGTATCGGTGATCTGTTTCAAGCCTTTTGCTTCGATGACTTGGTCAGCTGTCGCTGTGCCCTGCCAAAGCTCCTCAAACACCTGTTTGCCGATTTTTCCGGAAATGGTGTCGTCGCTAATACGCTTTAATAATCCAGCCAGACGTTCATGACTGACCGGCGAATCAGTAATCTCCAAGTCGGCTTTGTTAAGCGCAGCTAAAAGGTCTCCGGTTACCCAGTTAGCGCACATTTTTGCTTCGCAGCCTGATTCTTTAACTACCGTCTCAAAATAATCAGCCAGCGGACGTGAGGATGTCAGTATCGTGGCACTCTCTTCATCCAGCGCATAGCTATCTTTAAATCGCTGCTTTTTTGCTTGAGGCAATTCAGGCAATTGGGCTTTTATTTGTGACTTAAAGTTCTCATCAATCAATACAGGCAAAAGATCTGGATCAGGGAAATACCGGTAATCATTGGCTTCTTCCTTGCTGCGCATGGAGCGGGTTTCATCTTTGACCGAATCGTACAAGCGGGTTTCCTGAATCACGGTGCCGCCGCTTTCTATCAGCTCTATTTGCCGCTCGACTTCGTGATTGATAGCTTTTTCGACAAACTTGAACGAGTTGATATTTTTAAGCTCTGCCCGAGTGCCGAATTCTTTTTGGCCTTTGGGCCGCACCGATACGTTGGCGTCGCAACGGAACGAGCCTTCCTGCATATTGCCGTCGCAAATCCCCAGGTAGCGCACCAGTTCATGCATTGTCTTCATATAGGCCACGGCTTCTTTAGCTGAACTCATTTCCGGCTCGGATACGATTTCCAGCAACGGCGTACCGGCGCGGTTTAAATCGATTCCGGTCAAGCCGTGAAAATTGCCATGCAGAGATTTGCCTGCGTCTTCTTCCAGATGCGCACGAGTGATACCGATGCGTTTACTGACTCCGTCAACATCAATATCCAAATGCCCGACACCGACGATCGGCAGATCCATCTGGCTGATTTGATAGCCCTTGGGCAAGTCAGGATAAAAATAGTTCTTTCTGGCGAACACTGAATACGGTGCGATGTGCGCTTCAATTGCCATGCCGAAGATGACCGCCATGCGTACCGCTTCTTCATTCAATACCGGCAGTACGCCCGGCAAGCCTAAATCGACGGCGCACGCTTGCGTATTGGGTTCTGCGCCGTAAGCGGTGGACGCTCCGGAAAATATCTTTGATTTTGTGGCGAGTTGGGCATGAATTTCCAAGCCGATTACTGTTTCCCATTGCTGGCTCATCTGTTTGCTCCTTACTCGAAACCTTTAGGTGTATGTGTATGCCAGTCGGTGACTTGTTGATACTGATGGGCTATATTCAACAATTTGTCTTCCGCAAAATAATTGCCGATGATCTGCAAGCCTACCGGCATGCCTTTAGCAAAACCTACAGGAACCGACATGGCCGGAACGCCGGCAAGGTTGATCGCAATCGTGTAAATATCGGATAGATACATTTCAATCGGGTTACCGATTTTCTCGCCGATGCCGAATGCAATTGACGGTGTTACCGGCCCCATAATCACATCGACTTCGGATAATGCTTTTTTAAAGTCTTCACTGATCAGGCGGCGAATTTTTTGCGCCTTTATATAATAAGCGTCGTAATAACCTGCCGACAGCGCATAAGTCCCCATCAAAATGCGGCGCTTAACTTCTTTGCCGAAACCTTCGCCTCGCGAGCGGGTATATAAATCGGTTAAATCCACCGGACTCTCACAACGATAACCAAAGCGCACGCCGTCAAAGCGCGACAGATTCGCAGAGCATTCGGCAGGAGCAATTACGTAATAAGCGGGAATGGCTAACTTAAGCGTGGGCATGGAGACTTCCGTTACTGTCGCGCCTAATTTTCGATATTCGTTGATAGCGGCTTCAAGCGTTGCCGCCACATCGCTGTTTAATCCCTCGCCAAAAAACTCTTTCGGCAAACCTATTTTTAAACCTTGAAGGCTGTTGCTGAGCCCGGACATATAATCAGGAACAGGCAAATCAACGCTGGTTGAATCTTTTTCATCAAAACCGGCCATGGTTTGCAGCATGATAGCCGCATCTTCGGCACTGCGGGTCATCGGTCCGCCTTGATCCAGACTGGAGGCATAAGCGATCATGCCGTAACGGGATACCCGGCCATAAGTCGGTTTTAATCCGGTAATACCGCAAAGGGCCGCAGGTTGGCGTATCGAGCCGCCGGTATCGGTGCCTGTCGCACAAACAGCAAGCCGCGCCGCAACAGCCGATGCCGAACCGCCCGACGAACCGCCGGGAACGGTATTAGTATCCCAGGGATTTTTGACTGTGCCGTAATAACTGGTTTCGTTGGATGAACCCATTGCGAACTCGTCCATGTTTAATTTGCCCAGCATCACTGCACCAGCGTTATTGAATTTATCCACCACTGTCGCATTGTAGGGTGCAATAAAATTATCCAACATTTTAGAGCCGCAGGTGGTCTTAACGCCCTCGGTGCAAAAAATGTCTTTTTGCGCAACCGGGATGCCGGTTAAAAGTTCCGCATCGCCTTTTGCCAGCTTTAAATCGGCTGCTTTGGCTTCCTGCAAAGCTAGCTCTTCGGTGACGGTAATATAAGCGTTAAGCGAATTGTGCTGTTTGATTCTGTCTAAAAAAGCCGTGGTCAATTCCACGCTTGAAAATTCGCCAGAACGCAGACCCTTAGCCAATTCCGCAATTGTTTTGTTATGCATGTTGTTACTTTTCCCTTTACTCGATTACTTTGGGCACTAGATAAAGCCCGTCTTCTACTTGCGGCGCGATAGCCTGAAACTTTTCGCGGCTATCCTGCTCTGTGACTGCATCGGCCCGCAATCTTTGTACTTGATCCATCGGGTGAGCCATAGGCTCGACGCCTTCTGTATCAAGATCGCTCATCTGCGTCATCAAATCCAGCATCCCGGACAAATCTTTTGCATAAGAGGCAACATCCTGCTCCTCGATTCCCAGCCGCGCTAAATGCGCTATTTTCTTCACATCATCCGCCGTTAAAGACACGATTAACTCCCAATAAAAATTTCAGAGATTCTATATATTAATACGTTTATAATACTTTATATCTTGCTCAAACACTCGCTTGATTGATAAAGTAATACAATTTTTATTCCCCCCAAAGGATACAGCTAAAAATGTTCAAAAGAATTCGCGGCCTTTTCTCCAACGATCTCGCTATTGACTTAGGAACCGCCAATACATTGATTTACATTCCCGGCCAAGGCATTGTGCTTAATGAGCCCTCTGTTGTCGCCATCAAAGAAGACAGAATCCGTGGAGCAAAAACAATTGCCGCCGTCGGTCTTGATGCGAAACTGATGCTGGGACGCACACCGGGCAATATTACTGCAATCCGTCCACTAAAAGACGGGGTAATCGCCGACTTTGCGGTCACCGAACGGATGCTGAGATTTTTTATCGAAAAAGTCCATCAAAGCAAGATGCTGCGCCCAAGTCCGCGCATTTTAATCTGTGTACCTTGCGGCTCAACACAAGTTGAACGCCGCGCCATTCGAGAATCAGCGGCAATGGCCGGCGCGCGCGAAGTTTATTTGATTGAAGAGCCTATGTCGGCGGCTATCGGTGCAGGCTTACCTGTCGAGGAAGCATGCGGCTCGATGGTTTTGGACATTGGCGGCGGCACGTCTGAAGTCGCGGTCATATCAATAAACGGCATCGTCTATTCTTCGTCTGTCCGTATCGGCGGCGACCGCTTTGACGAAGCCATCATCAATTATGTTCGCAGGAACTACGGCACGTTGATTGGTGAGGCTACCGCAGAAAGAATAAAACATGAAATCGGCACGGCTTATCCGGGCAGCGAAGTCAGGGAAATTGAAGTTAAAGGCCGTAATCTTGCCGAAGGCGTGCCGCGCAGTTTTTCATTGAACAGCAACGAGATTTTGGAAGCACTACAAGAACCGCTATCCGGTATTGTCGGCGCTGTAAAATTGGCTTTGGAACAAACCCCACCAGAACTCGGTTCAGATGTAGCAACCCGCGGCATATTCTTAACCGGCGGCGGCGCATTATTGAAAGACATAGACCGACTGATAGCCGAAGAAACAGGTTTGCCGGTCTATATCGCTGATGACCCTCTAACCTGTGTTGCCAGAGGCGGCGGCATGGTTCTGGAAATGTTGGACAAAAAAGGAGTCTCGACTTTTTCCTTGGAGTAAATGAAGAGTAATCATGCTTACCCTTTTAGAGCGTTTATTTTGGCCAGCAAAAAGACGCGAAGATTCAGTAGAGCGCTTGATTGGCGTATGATTGCAGGGACGGATTTTGGCTCCTGCAATCTTTCCACTCGCCACATCCATGTATATTCAGGATCAGCAAGCAATGCACCGAGTGTTAATATTACTCGACAACAAACCCATGCAGCACCCGTTGTGGTTATGCCCCTAAGATGTGCACCTAACCCGACCGACAGCTTAGCGCTTCTATCATTTTTTAACTGGATAAAAAGAGGCATCCCGCTATAAAACTATTATTTGCTACCGGCCCTTCCATCAATACCCGTTTGCTTGTGGCGATAATTGCTTCAGTTGCTTTACTGATAACTGAGCATAGAAGCCATCGATTGGACTCACTTCGAGCCACGTTATCCGTCGTTGTCGACCCGTTAAAATATCTGGTCGATTTACCGACAGTATTGATAGAACAAGCCGCCGACTCTGTTAGCTCTTATTCGACCTTAAGGCGCGAAAACATCCGATTGCGCGAAGAACAGTTCATCGATAAAACCCGATTGCTTAAATTCGACTCGTTGGAAAAAGAAAATATTCGTCTGCGAGCGTTATTGGAAAACTCGTTCAAACTCGGCGAGCAATTGCTGATCGCTGAATTATTGTCGATTAATACGGCGCCCTACGAAAATATAGTGGTAGTCAACAAAGGCACCCGTTTTGGCGTCCATCCCCAGCAGCCGGTACTGGATGCGAACGGCGTGGTTGGGCAAGTTTTTCGCGCCTTGCCATTTAGTTCCGAAATCATGTTAATTACCGACCCGAACCACGCCATCCCCGTCCAAGTCAATCGTAACGGTCTTTTAACCATCGCGGTAGGCAGCGGACAGCTGAACCGGCTTAACTTGCCTTTTTTACCTAATAATGCGGATATTCGCCCAGGCGACTTGCTGATAACATCGGGGTTAGGCGGCACTTTTCCATCGGGCTATCCGGTTGGCGTTGTCGACGATTTTACCCCGATAACCAATAAGCCTTTCGTGAATATTACCGCTACTCCTAAAGCCATGCTGGACCGAAACAGGGAGCTGCTAATCGTATGGAGCGACTCATCCCCCGTTTCGCTCAGCGCACAGCCAACAACACCCAAAGATTCCGAAACGCCCCCTGACCTACCCGCTAACAGCGGACCGACACGCAAAGCGCCCGCAGGAGAACGAACAGAAACAGTCCGCGATGATCAATCCGCCGGGAGCGGATTGACACGCAAAGCGCCCGCAGGGGTGCGGGCAGGGACAGCCCGCGATGAATAGCTACATCGGCGGAGGCCGCATTATTTTGACTATTATCATGGCGATGTGCTTAAGAATTGCGCCTTGGCCAGGTTTCTTGTCCGACATAAATCCGGACTGGGTGCTTCTGGTACTTATCTATTGGGCACTTGCCGTACCGGAACGCGTCGGTATCTTTCATGCCTGGACAGTCGGATTGCTTACCGATGTGTTGACAGGAAGAATGTTCGGTCAATATGCACTGGCCTACTCATTAATAATTTATTGTTGCCTGATGCTGCATAAGCGTTTGCGCCAATTTCCGTTGCCTCAACAGGGCTTGTTTATTTTCTCTTGTCTGTTGTTTAGCCAAATACTGCTTTTCTGGTTAAAAAATATTCAGCACCCTGCCCAACTGCATATTTCCTTCTGGCTGCCTGTTTTTACCGGTACTCTATGCTGGCCTCTGATCTATACAGTGTTACGCCGTGTCCGTTTGTCACGACGCACTAAATAAAACACTCTCTAACTGTCATGTCCCGCATCTATACTATTAAAGACAAGTTAGTAGAGAGCCGTCTATTTCTCAATCGCATCATTGCTGCCTTTATTGTCATCCTGTTGCTCACTTCCGGCCTGATTGTGCGCTTGGTTTATCTGCAAATTGTCGGACATGAGCATTACTCAACACTGGCAAAAGACAACAGTATTAAAATCGAACCCTTGGTACCAACCCGGGGCATCATTTATGATCGACACGGCAAAGTCCTGGCCGACAACACGCAGTCCTTCAGCCTTGAGCTGATTCCTGAGCAAATCAAGGATATTGACGACACTCTGCGACGCTTACAGCAACTGCTCAATATATCCGACGAAAAAATCGACCAATACCAAAAACAACGTAAACGGCAAAAACGCTTCGTCAGCACGCCGCTGTTAATCAGCATGACCGATGAGGAACTAGCCAAATTTGCCGTAGTCAGGCCTTATTTCCCCGGCGTTGATATTCAGGCCCGTCTGGTTAGACATTATCCTTACGCCGAATTAGCCTCTCATGTTGTCGGTTACGTAGGCCGTATCAACGAAGCGGAAATGAAGACCCTGCCCATCGCCGAATATCGAGGTTCGACTCATGTCGGCAAAATAGGCATAGAAAACACCTACGAAACCGAACTGCACGGCAAGACCGGCTATGCGGAAATAGAAACCAATGTACAGGCACGCGCCATCAACACGGTAAATTCTGTTCCACCCATACCGGGCGAAAATCTTTACCTAACACTGGATATAGATTTACAAAAAACCGCTTATGATGCGCTAGGCGACTTTAATGGCGCAGTAGTCGCCATTGATATTAAAACCGGCGGCGTACTGGTCTTCGCCAGCCGACCCGGCTTTGATCCCAATCCTTTTGTTATCGGCATCGCCAATGACGCGTATCAAGCTCTGCAATCCTCCGAAAACCAACCACTCTACAATCGCGCACTACGCGGTTTATACCCCCCCGGTTCAACTGTTAAACCGTTTATCGGATTGGCCGGGCTTGAATACAATGCGATAAATGCCGAACACAAACTGTTCTGCCCCGGTTATTACCAGCTGCCGAATGTCAGCCACCACTATCGGGATTGGAAAAAAGGCGGCCATGGTTCAGTTAATATGACCGAAGCCATCACTCAATCCTGCGACGTGTATTTTTACAGCCTGGCGTCAATGCTTGGCATAGACCGTATGCATAATTTTCTGCAGCACTTCGGCTTCGGTGAAAAAACCGGCATTGATCTGGCCGGGGAAAAGCAAGGACTATTGCCTTCGCGCGATTGGAAACGCAGTCAACGCAATCAGTCCTGGTATCCGGGAGAAACGCTGATTACCGGAATAGGCCAGGGATATCTTCAGGTTACGCCGATACAGCTGGCCAAAGCCACCGCCACCTTGGCAAATAAAGGTAAAGTTGTGATGCCCTTTCTGGTAAAAAACACCGGCAACACTGATTCCAACGAGCTTAGTATGGAAAGTCCCCCGAGCGATATTACGCTTAACCCAGAAAATATTAATAGCATCATCTCGGCCATGGTTAATGTTATTCACGATCCGCACGGCACCGCCAAGGGCATCAGCAAAGACATTAACTATCAGATCGCCGGCAAAACCGGAACTGCGCAGGTTTTTAACATTAAGCAGGATGCCAAATACAACGAAAACGACATTGACTTCAAATTACGCGATCACGCCTTATTTATTTCTTTTGCCCCGGCCGATGATCCCAAAATTGCAGTTGCCGTCGTCGTTGAGAACGGCGGTCACGGCGGCTCAGTCGCAGCGCCTATCGCGGGGCAAGTTATCAAGCAATTTTTACAGGGGCAACAATGAAAGCTGAAACCCGTAGTGAACAATTCCATCCGCCGTCATTTATCGGCAATATCCTCAGAAAACTGCACATAGACATCCCCTTATTCATCGGTTTGCTACTTATCTCCCTATTGAGCTTCATTATTCTTTATAGTGCCGGCAGTCAGGATCTGGATGTACTGATGCGCCAAGCGGCACGCGTCGGATTGGCTTTTTTGTTGATGACGGCGCTTGCTCATGTCGATCCTTACCAATTTAAGCGTTATTCGGCCGTGCTGTTTAGCTTTGGCATCTTGTTGCTGATCGCGGTACTGATTCTGGGGCAAATCGGCAAAGGCGCACAACGCTGGCTGGATCTTGGCTTCTTTCGTTTTCAACCTTCGGAAATGATCAAGATCACTACGCCGATGATGATCGCTTGGTACCTGGCTGAACATTCTTTGCCACCGAGACCCAAGCAACTGCTGATAGCCAGCATACTGATCATCGTTCCGACTTTATTGATCGCCAAACAACCCGATTTGGGCACCGCGTTACTGGTTGCCAGCTCCGGCGCTGCGGTACTGTTTTTTGCCGGTCTTTCCTGGCGATTCATCCTGGCAATATCCACCATCTTGGCAGGACTGACACCGATACTCTGGCATTTTATGCGCCCCTATCAACGCGACCGGGTACTCACCTTCTTAAACCCGGAAGCCGATCCTTTGGGCAGAGGCTACCATATTATTCAATCGAAAATCGCAATCGGCTCCGGCGGTATCTACGGCAAAGGCTGGCTGGGCAGTACTCAGTCGGAACTGGACTTTTTGCCCGAAAGCTCCACCGACTTTATTTTTGCGGTGTTTGCCGAGGAGTTCGGACTTTTCGGCTGCGTCGGTCTGCTGTCCTTATACCTGCTTATCATCAGCCGCTGCCTGTATATTGCCTCGCAAGCCCAGGATACATACAGCCGCCTATTGGCCAGCAGCTTGGCTTTTACCTTTTTTGTTTATGTTTTTGTTAACATCGGTATGGTCATCGGCGTACTCCCTGTGGTCGGCGTTCCGTTACCCTTAATCAGTTACGGCGGCACCTCCATAGTGACGTTGCTGGCCGGTTTCGGCATTCTTATGTCAATTCATACCCATAAAAAATTTCTGCCGCATTAATGAAACTAAAAAACACCTTAACTCGTATCATGCTGGGTTGCACTTGTTTATCCGCGATCTCCTGCGTTTCCGAAGCGCCCGTCCTTGACCTTCGGGAACAAGAGTCGGTAAATACATTTATCGGGCAAATGGCGACAAAATACGGATTTGACGAATCCGAACTTGATGATTTGTTTAAAAAAGTCGAAATTAAGCAAGATATACTCAAAAGAATCGCCTCTCCCTCTGAAGGCTTGCCTTGGTATAAATATCGCAAAATATTCCTGACCGAAGCGCGTATCGACGCTGGTGTCCAATTCTGGAAGGACAATGCGCCGGCACTGGCCGCTGCGGAAAAACAATACGGCGTTCCGGCTGAAATTATTGTTGCCATCATCGGCGTTGAAACCCTATTCGGAAAAAACACCGGCAATCACCGCGTGATCGACGCCTTATCTACACTGGCTTTCGCCTATCCGCCACGCAGTAAGTTCTTTCTCGGCGAACTTGAAAACTTCCTTTTGCTCTGCCGGGATGAGCACATCAACCCCACCGACCCAACCGGCTCTTATGCCGGAGCCATGGGTCTGCCGCAATTCATGCCCAGCAGTTTCAGAACCTATGCCGTTGATTTCGATAACGACAATCGCCGCGACATCTGGCACGACAACAGCGATGCGATAGCCAGCGTCGCCAATTATTTTGCCAAACATCATTGGCAGACCGGTCAGGCTATTGCCGTTCCCGTTACAGCTAAATATAAAAACTATGAACCACTTCTCAATAAAGATCTTAAGCCGAATTTAAGTCTTACCGAGTTAGAATCGCTCAACTTAATTATATCGAGGCAAATACCTTTCGACAGTAAAGTGAAACTGCTTAGCTTTGAACAGCAACCACAAGGCGAAGAACTCTGGGCGGCGTTGGACAATTTTTATGTCATTACCCGCTACAACCACAGTCCTTTATATGCCATGGCTGTTTATCAGTTAAGCCTATCTATTTTAAGTAAAAAAGGTGCATTCCCATGAATAAAATCATCCCGATACTTTTAGTTGTTCTTTTGTGCAGTTGTAGTACCGAACAAATAAAAACCAGCGACCTTTCAAGACCACCCGATACAACTGCCTCCACAACCAACCAAAAAATCAGACATCATTCAAAGTTGCACTTTGGCGATGCTGCTGCACAAAACACCGACGAAGAAGAAAATCTGCTACCGCGCATTGCCCGCTACCTAAAACAAGGCATAGCTTCATGGTACGGCCCCGGTTTTCACGGCAAAAAGACCGCATCAGGCGAAATATATGATATGTATGCCATGACCGCCGCGCACAACACACTACCGATTCCATCTTACGCTCGCGTAACCAACCTGGAAAATCAGCGTAGCGTTATTGTTCGTATCAATGACAGAGGGCCTTTTCATGGCGATCGGGTTATGGATCTGTCCTACGCTGCCGCAAAAAAACTGGATCTTGAGGAGGCAGGAATAGGAAACGTTGAAATCAAAGCAATAGCGCCAGAACAAGCATTGGCTCAACTGCAGAACACAGCTGAAAAACAGGAGAAAAGCGTCTATTTGCAAGTAGGCAGTTTCGACAACAAAAAGAAAGCGCTGAAATTGCAAAACAAAATTGCCGCTAATCATTTACTTCAATCAAAAATACTCCCATCAAAGCATAAAGGATCTACGCTCTACAAAGTTCAAATGGGGCCTATTAAATCACCGGCAAGCGTCCATCAATTGAATATACAGCTGGCAAAGCTAGGCATAACAGCGACTCAATTTGTTACTGAATCTGATGAAAGACAAATCTCCATGATACAATAAGCCTATAGGATGGGCTGACGAAGAAAGCCTATCCGTTCACGATTGATGGGCTTCGTGCCCCAGCCCATCCTATGTCCACACCATTAGAGCAATGATCCTTTTTAAAAATTTTCCTGTTTTATTATTTTTTAGCTTATTGATTGCCACGACCGCAGCAAACGCAGAAGACGCCGAAATCACAACCCCGGCAGCACCGACCATTGCTGCCAGCGGCTACATCTTAATGAACTATAACACCGGCAAAGTACTGGCAGAAAACAATGCCGATGTTAAGCTTGCCCCCGCCAGTCTCACCAAGATCATGTCCGTTTATGTGGTGTTTCGGGAGATCAGCAATGGTCATTTACATTTAGACGATTTGGTCACCATCAGCCAGAAAGCTTGGGAAACGCCCGGCTCGCGCATGTTTATTGAAGTCGGCAATCAAATTAAAGTTGAAGACCTGTTAAAGGGAGTCATCATTCAGTCCGGCAACGATGCCAGCGTTGCTTTGGCTGAACATATCGCCGGTGATGAAACCACTTTTGCCGCCATGATGAATCAACATGCCGAACGTCTGGGCATGAAAAACAGCCATTTTGAAGACAGTAATGGTTTGCCTATCGAAAATCATTACACCACCGCCCGCGATTTGGCGATACTCACTCAAGCACTCATCAAAGAATTTCCCGACTACTACCGTTGGTTTTCGCAAAAAGAATTTACTTTTAACAACATCGTTCAGCATAACCGCAACCAACTGCTTTCGCGCGATGAAACCGTGGATGGCGTTAAAACCGGATTTACCGATGCCGCCGGCTATTGCCTGGTCGCCTCTGCATTAAGAAACGACATGCGCTTGGTTTCAGTAGTCATGGGGGCAAGCAGCCCTAACGCCAGAGCCAATGAAAACCAGAACTTGCTCAACTACGGCTTCCGCTTTTTTGAAGCGCACAAACTGTACCAAGGTAAAACGTCCTTAGCCGAAGCCAGAATCTGGAAAGGCGATACTAAAAATGTGCAACTTGGCGTGGCCGAAGATCTTTATGTCTCGATTCCCCGTCGCCGTTACTCCGATCTTAAAGCTGTCATTAATATTGATAAGAAAATTACCGCGCCCGTCAAGGAAGGCACAAAACTGGGCACCGTCAACGTCACGCTTAAAGATGAAGTTGTCGCCGTCAAAGACCTGATAGCGCTAAAATCGGTAGAACAAGGCAACATTTTTCAGCGGCTCTACGACAGCGGGATGATGATGCTGGAGAAATCGGATGGACAATAAAACCGTCTATCTGAACGGCCAGTACCTGCCTCTTAATGAAGCCAAAATATCGGTCCTGGACCGCGGCTTCTTGTTCGGCGACGGAATTTACGAAGTAATTCCGTCCTACTCGGGCAATTTGTTTCACTTTCAGGAACACATGGAGCGATTGGAAAACAGCCTGTCTTCGATCCGTGTGCCTAATCCGCATGATAGGGCTCAATGGTTGGAAATCCTGACGCCTTTGCTGGATAAAAATCTGGATCAGTACATCTACTTGCAAATCACCCGCGGCGTCTCAGATAAAAGAGATCATGCTTTTCCGGAAAACATTACACCGACCGTATTTGCGATGTGCTCAAACATCGTGCCGCTTGAAAACCTGGAATCCGGCGTGAAAGCCCTCAGCGTCGACGACAGCCGTTGGGAGCTGTGCAATGTTAAAGCCACTACACTGCTGGCCAATATTTTGCTCAGGCAACAAGCCGTAGAAAAAGGCTGCGCCGAAGCCATTCTCGTTAAAGACGGCTATGTAACCGAGGGCGCGGCAAGCAATATATTTGCGGTCATTGACGGCGTCTTGATTACACCGCCGCAAGGCTGCGAAATATTGCCGGGCATAACCCGCAATGTCATTCTGGAACTCGCCGAGAAAAACAACATCTCCTACAGTGAAGACATCATTTCATTGGATGCGTTAAAAACAGCCAGCGAAATTTGGCTGACCAGTTCTACACGGGAAATTGTGCCGGTTGTTCAACTCGATGATGACGCCATTGCAAACGGCAAACCCGGCCCCATATGGCATACCATGAATCAATTATTCCAGGCTTACAAGCAATCTTGCCATGAGTGAAGAAACCCTTTTAGAATTCCCCTGCCAATTTCCGATCAAGGCAATGGGAAAGACCGATCTTGAACTTGACCTGCTGGTTATAGAAATCGTGCGTCGCCATGTCCCCGACATTCACGAAGGCGCTGTTACTACTCGCCCTAGTAAAGACGGCAATTACATCGCCGTAACCGTTATTGTTGAGGCATCCAGCAAGCAACAACTGGATGCTATTTATCAGGATTTAACCGACCATCCGCATGTTTTAATGGCTTTGTAGGAAGGGCGGCAACAGGGGCAACCACAAGGGATTGCCCCTACCATCCTCCGATCAAATATAAATCATCTTAATGGTAGCGATACGTAACTTAGGATTGCAGGATTATGAATCCATCTGGCAAGACATGCAGCGATTCACCCAGAATCGCGATGCCGAAACTCCCGATGAAATCTGGATCACCGAACATCCAGCCGTCTACACGCTGGGCTTAAACGGCAAGCGCGAACATCTGCTTAATACCGGCGCAATTCCCGTCATCAACTCCGACCGGGGCGGCCAAGTCACCTATCACGGCCCCGGACAGTTAGTTATCTATACCCTGATCGATATTAAAAGACTGAATCTCGGCGTCCGCCAACTGGTCACCACATTGGAACAAGCCATGATTTTCGCGTTGTCTCAACACGGCATTACCGCCGTAGCCAGAGCCGATGCCCCCGGCGTTTATGTCAACGACAAAAAAATCGGCTCCATTGGCCTACGCATTAAAAGAAATTGCAGTTATCATGGCCTCAGTATCAACAACCATATGGATTTGCGCCCTTTCGACCACATCAACACCTGCGGTTATTCAGGACTTGAAGTAACCCAACTGGCCGACCTGGGCGTAACTGTCAGCAATGCTGAACTCGCCATCCCTGTTACCCAAGCTATCATAACGGCATTATCGAAATGACTTATCAAGCGCCCTCCCGTTCCACGCCCGAATCCCACCAGCGCAACACCGAAAAGCTGGCAAAAATCCCGATCAAAGTGGAGCCTGCCGAAACGACTTTGCGCAAGCCCGAGTGGATACGCATAAAAATATCCGCTAGCGACGAAGTCACCCGCGTCAAACAACTACTGCGCGAAAACAACCTGCATACCGTTTGCGAAGAAGCCGCCTGCCCTAACCTGGGCGAATGCTTCCAACACGGCACCGCCACATTCATGATCATGGGCGACTTGTGCACCCGCCGCTGCCCGTTTTGCGATGTCGCGCACGGCAAACCACTGCCGCTGGATAAAGACGAACCCCAACACCTAGCCGATGCAATACAGGCCATGGCCTTGAAATATGTAGTCATCACCTCGGTAGACCGCGACGATTTAAGAGACGGCGGCGCCGGACATTTTGCCGACTGCATCGAAAAAATCCGCCAACAAACGCCGACTACCAAAATAGAAATCCTGGTGCCCGACTTTCGCGGACGCATCGAAAAAGCCGTAGCCCTATTAGCCGAACAACCCTGCGACGTATTCAACCACAACCTGGAAACCGTCCCCCGGCTATACAAACAAGTCCGCCCCGGCTCCGACTACCAAGGCTCGCTGAATTTATTGCAACAATTCCACCAAGCCCTGCCGCAAGTGCCAACCAAATCCGGCCTGATGCTCGGCGTAGGCGAACAGCCGGAAGAAGTGCATCAAGTCATGAAAGATTTATTAGCCCACGGCTGCTCCATGCTGACCATCGGCCAATACCTGCAACCCAGCAAAGCCCATTTACCGGTGCAAAGCTATATCACGCCCGAACAGTTCGATGAATATGGTGCAGTTGCCAAAGCTTTAGGGTTCAAACAAGTCGCCAGTGCGCCGATGGTTCGATCTTCATACCATGCTGATCTTCAGGCTAAGGGGATTATTTAAGTGTGCCGAACGCTACTACTTATAACTGAATAATCAAGACCCAAGAATTTATTTTGATATGTAATTACTATACATAGCGGTCCATATATCTATGAATAACTCTATCAAGAGATTCTTCTTTTTTTGTCTCGCATTCCCAAATAATACAAACACGCCATCCTTGGTGACGGAGTTCTTTTTTCGCTTGCCTATCTCTTTTTAAAGTTCCTTGGAATTTTGTTATCCAAAATTCGTGGTTAAATTCGGGTATCGTTGCGCGTTTACATCCCGGATGTTGATGCCAAAAACACCCATGGACAAAAATACAAAGACGATACCTAGGGAGAACAATATCGGGCTTTCCAGATAAATCCTTACGATGTAATCGAAATCGGTAACCCATTTTATGCAGCATTCGCCTGACTCGAATTTCAGGCGTTGTATCTTTTCCTTTGACCGCCGCCATGTTTTTAGAACGTTGCTCAGGGGTAAGCTTGTCCACTAGGTAAGAACCCAATTCGCTTAATTCGGTTTTGAAAAATCCAATCCAACCCGAGACATTGTGGCACCGAGTCGCTGAAGTAAATTGAGTGCGTATTCGTATTGGAGCTGTGCTACAACTCTCGATGGATGTTTTTTCATAGTTATACGTTTTTTGGAATAGACGCCAGGTCTCCAAATCTGCAATTCCTTTCCTTCAATTTCAAATATCCCATTTTTCTCTGCAATCATTTGTTCCCAAATCGGATTAGCATGTAAATAACCACTGGGATGAAAGGTAAAAGTACAAATATCGTCTTCAATTTTAAGAAACAGATAAATGTTATGGTTAACATCATCTATTGCTTTCTGATCACCTATCTTTGTTAATTGTACTGCTGTAAAAGGCATGGAATCTTTCACTCGGCCGATCAATCCTGATGTTTTCTGACCAGGCACTAAGTCACAGGCAGGCGATAAACATATCCAATATTCTTTTTCGGCGTTAACGTCCAGCTCCAATATATGTCCGGGGGTCAAATGGAATCCATCTATGGGTTTGGTGCTGTTGTACCAATTAATATGCTTGGCTATTTCTTTGGACTTAGTCTGCACATTGATTTTACTGTGCTTTTCTAATACCTCCTCTGCATTTTGACTTGTCAGGTGGGAAACAAGTCTGTAAGCAAAACCATCAATATCTTTTCTCAGCTCATCACCCAAGGCCTCCCAGTGTCTAGTGATCGTATTGTTGATTACGTGGTTTTGAGCTTGAGACTTTGATTCAATAAGCTCTTTTAACCAACCGACTTGTATATAACGATTACCGAGAACTTCAGATTCTGCTATGACGCCGCGATCATCCATAAGGAATCTCATTTGGCTCATGAGCAAACGGTGAGGTTGAGGGCACCATTCATTTAAAGCGTCCAATAACTTTTCGGGAAGTTCTTTCGGTTGATACTGTTTATTAACCACTGTAACAAATAGGCTGTCTGTTCTAATCCAGTTTATGTTTGATCCTGGCGGTGCGATTGACACATGGCCTAAATCCACATTGGACAATCTAGCTTGTATTGCTTTTTCCTTTTCACATAACAACCATTGAAGAATATTAAGCGGCTGTAGTTTTATGGCTTTAGGCCGCTTCTTGAATAGCTCAATTATTTTCAAACCTTCAGGTTGACCAAGTAATTCTTTACAGCCATTTTCCAGTTGGGAACGGTAACTCAAGTAAGTTTGTTCAGTTATTTCGGAACTCAGTCGATTGAAAATTTCTTCATCCTCTTCCTCCCACATAGTAAGTTGTGATCGAATTTTCTCTGTTTCTTCATCCGACAGATGTAGCTTTGCATCACGGTAGGTCAACCCCAATGCAATATCACGAACAATAGTGTCAATATCGCCACCAGTTTGGTCGCCGTGTGTATAAACAATAACCATGTTGAAATGGTTATTCCCAGCTAGTTTTTTAAGAATTTTTATAGCTTTCTCACCGTCATCAGCAAGATGAAAATCCAGAATCATTAGATCGCTGTGAATTAAATAAGGCGCAATAATTTCATCTTTTTTAAAAGGAATTTTCTTGCCGTCATGAACATCAACCAACCAGGGTTTTTCCTTCTGCCTGCAAAACTGCAAAATTTCCTTTACAGTATTTGCATCATCCGATTTTCCATTCCAGGCTCCATCATCTTTCAATTCTTTTGCAATCAACCCATCCAGCGACGGAAATTCATCATCGATCACAACCACGGTGCGAATCGGGTCTATGTAAACTTCCTTAATCAGGTCGCGATATTCAGCAGCGACAGAATTATTCATATTTAGCTCCTTTGAAATCTATTATGAAATTTGCACCCGGCAATTTTTTTAGATCATCGTCTTTAACGTAATCAATAGTATGTCCGCCAGTAGCTAAATTGGCCCTGCACAGATAAAGCCCAACGCCGCGTCCGCCGCGAAGCTTACGGGTAAAAAACAAGGTAAACAGATGTTTTAGGTCATCTTCTTCCACGCCCGGCCCGTTATCGGCAATAATGACCTTACCGTCAACAATATCCAGTAATATCCTTTTCGAGTCCTCACCAGTCTGGCATACCCAATAAGCGGAGTTATTAACCAAATTGATGAATACTGGATAAATACGCGCAGGTTGTTCGTAAATGCTAAAGTTTTTAAATGCTGGCGTTACTTCCAAAACAATGTTTCGGTGCACCAAGTTGTCGCCCATAAAGCCGTGAATATATTCGACGAGCTTATTTCCGCTGAGCCATATTTTGATTTTTTCTCCAGACAATTTCAGCGGCGATAAAAAGCGTAGTCTATCCGTCAGTGCCTCATGCGCTGTTTTGACTGCTTCATAGGCTTGTGTAGATTTAATTTGCTCAGGCATTTCGCGCAAGCCTCGAGAAATCGTCATATCTAATCCTTCGATTTCATGACCGATAAATTCGACGGTAATGCCGAGTTGAGCCAGCTGATTCAATTCTTCAAGCTTCTTGTTCAGTACCGTCGATTCATCCAGAGTAAAGCTGATCATTGTTTCAATATCGATACTTTCCTGTAGGCTTTTCAAAACTGAAATATACGATTCAAAGACTTCGGCATTTTTCCGGTCCTGGCGATCTCGCTCCCTATCAAGTTCGTCAAGCACTTGAGTCAGAGAGTTGCGT
The DNA here is from genome assembly GCA_036561025.1 of Methylobacter sp. GTDB lineage: Bacteria > Pseudomonadota > Gammaproteobacteria > Methylococcales > Methylomonadaceae > Methylobacter_A. The sequence continues at coordinate 21,480 of DATBQB010000053.1, forward strand.
TGATGCTCCAGATCGTCCAAATGCGGTTGCATTTCATGACGATAGATTTGGGCCCTCTCCTTGCTAAGTTGCTTAATGCGGTCAATCTCCGAATTGAGGATTATGTAGACTTCTTGCGTCCATTTGTATAGACGCTTTTGCAAAAATTTAGAGTTACGTTCCAATTCGGAATAAGCTGTTTCCAACGGCGATTTGGGTTTTAAGATTTCCAATTTCTTAATAAGTGTGTCGTTCAACTGCAGACACAGTTCGGCCACTTCCCGACTTTCACGGCGATAGTCTTTGTATGCATCTTCCAATGTACCCAGAGGAGTTGGTGGTGATCCTAACGTTAATTCGCGGACCTCATTTTTTAAGTTTGATACTTGTTCTCTGATAGCCAAAATTTCCGTTTCGTCATCAGGTAGTCCAAGCCTTGCTTGCTCCGCCAGATTCTGAAGTTCGTTCAATGAATGATGCAACTTGGGGGAGAAATCCTGTAAGTTTTTACGAAATTCTTTACGCTTGCGGGATTTAATTTTTTTTTGAGCTTCATCGGCTTTTTCTTTGGCTCGCATTTCTTTTACTTCAGGCAACAATATACCTCGAACCCCTGTTTCTAAGCTAAAGTAACGACGAGCGGAAGTCATCAGAATATTTTCTACTATATCCCTAAATATCTTAGCCGCAGTGTTATCGATAATGCCTTCTCTACCAGCCTTATCCCTTAGATTAGGATTTTCATCACGCCTTAATGCTACGCGCCCAAATAATCGGCGGTTTGACCAAAATTCTCGCCCTGCATGTCTCGAGCGTCTATGTTCAATTTCGAAATAATCATTATCTTCTCGACCAAACGGTAAAACTCGTAGACCATTTCTATAAATCATTAAGCCAGCATATTTTTTCACTTGCTCATCATATTTAGTGTGTATTTCAGATGGATGAGATGAACTTGATGCTATTTGCTCGAATGTTCCTAAACGTATGAGAAAAGGACCAACTTTTGAATTTGCTCGTTGTGGGATTTTTGTATTAGAAATAATGGTAATTTCACCGTCTTGCCATTTGCCAAGAACTTTAACACGTCCTCTAAAACATCCCATTTCATCAACATGCCCATCTAAGACATGCTCTAAACCCTCTAGCATATTTAAATCAAATTCGCTTTCATTTGAAATAATCGGGCTACATCGGCCACCAATCCAAGCAGTAACTGAATATTGAAAGTTTTCTGCTGCATAGCCTTCTTTAGCTTCTTCATGATCAACGAAAGGATCAGTGAAGTTTGATAATGTTTGATGTAACCGATTTTTTGCCTGTATTTCTGTACTTTCTTCGCTTCGACCATCCAATTGCGCTTCCAGATCAAAAGAAATATTGCCGATTAAGAGAGCAGTGCCGTGAGTTACCTTATCGCTCCAAACAGGCCATTGCTGCAAATGCCGGGGTTCAAAAACCGCTGAAATAAGCACTTGATCAATGGCTTCACGGGTCAACGGCTTATTTTCGGATTGTTCCAGTTGGTCAAAACTTAACCAGGCCGCTTTAATACGTTGGTCTCGCGCAATATCACGACCATCTCCCCATAAATTTCCCATGAGGCGATCAAACATGGTCGGTAGTTGCTGCAATAATTCGTCTTTATCAAAAAACTCAGTAATGGGAACTTCAATGTCCTGAAGATAAAGAAACGGATTTTCAAATAATCGCCAATCGATTAAGGCGGCAACAAAGGGTTGGTTGATTTTTTTTGAAATTAATAACAATAAGGAGCCTAAATTGGCGGAGGATAAACGACCTATACCCTTTTGCCCTTGTTTAGGACGAAACGGTAAACCATTACGATCAGATTCAGGTGTTTCTGTGCCGGATGCTTTGGATTCAGTGCCGACCACCAGCCATTTTTCAATAAATTCGGCACTGCTCATGCCGTGGCCGTCATCGACTATGGCGGCAATAGGTACTTCGCCATCGAAAATGTGCAGTGCTACTTCTCGTGCGTAAGCATCATAAGCGTTTTTCCACAACTCAGAAATTGCGGTCGGGCAGTCGGCAATCTGCTCACGGCCCAGATGATCTATAGTTCTAGCTCGGGTTTTAAATGCTGCGGTTTCAATCATGGCGCCTCCTGCTGTTTCTGTGGGATGCTATTTATCTAGCTTAAAGTCTAAGCCTTTAGCAATAGTGCGTAATAACACTTCACCGAGTTTTACCGGTACTGCATTACCGATTTGTTCACCGGCGGCGATAAGCCCCCCCTTAAACACGAACCAATCTGGAAAGGTTTGAAAACGGGCGGCCTGACGTAAGGTAATACCATGATGCTCTGTAGGATGAACAAATCTGCCTTTGGAGGGATTAATACAGGCGGTAGTCATCGTCGGTCCCGGTTGAGTCGGATCTATTCTGCCGTAAACATCTTTATGTCCATTATGTTTTTCGTGACACGGCAAAACACGATTGGAGTCGCGACGACTGCCGCCGTTTAAAGGCGTAGATTTGAATACTTCAATCAAATCGGTGGAGTGATTCATGTGGATGTTATTTTCATCATCTTCAAGAACAGTTTTTTTAAACACTTCAGTTGCAGGTACCCAAGGATGCAGCGATGGATTTTTTTCTATTTCTTTTTCGATGCCGTGCGTAACTACCGGCGGCCATACTGAATTAAATTCAATATCGGCTCTTATGCCCAGTATGAATACTCTTTTTCTTCTTTGAGGCAAACCATAATCCCTGGCATCAAGAGTCACCGGCTGCATTAACAGGTATCCGGCTTTCTTACCTTCAGCATAAAATGCGTCTAAAAACTTCTTATGTCTGGACCACAATATGCCCGGTACATTTTCCATAAGAAAAATTTTTGGTTTTAAGACGGCGACATATTCAAAATAACGCAGAATGAGCTTGTTACGGGGGTCATCAATACCTGCATCTTTAATTCTATGTACAGAAAATCCCTGACAAGGTGGTCCACCTAATACGATGTCACATACGGTTCCATCTGAAAAATGAGCATGTCTAATATCTTCAGGTGCCAGTTCAAGTATATTTTTTTGATATAGCTTTGTTGAGTTGCCGTCAATGAGATTTTGTCGATATGTTGTACAGGCATGGATATTTATTTCTATAGCAGCAGATACTTTGAAACCAACATTTTTTGCTGCCAACGAGAGTCCCCCAGCTCCAGCAAATAAATCTATACAATTCGGACGATTTTCCTTCATAAAAATTATTACTTTTATTTATAAAGCTCTTTAGAGCTGGTGAGCAAGCAAAGAAACGCTTACACACCTACGGCTGGTTATCTTATTTTTCTCAAAGCCCCAACGCATCCAATTCATCCAACAATTGCGCCGCCCGCTTAGAGTTGCCGCGCAATTGAGCGGCCAGGAAACGTTGCTTCGCTTCTTCTTCCGCCAATACTTGTGTGGATAACTCAAACATCAACTTATTCAAACTAATGTCGCGTACTTTGGCAATGTTCTTGAGCCTTTCCGCCATATCGTCAGGTAATCGGATGGATAAAGTTGTCATGATCTTAGTAACCTCAATATCTGTTCCGGTGTAATGACTTCATAACCCAAGCGCTTAAGTTCCGCATGGGCAAAGTCAGACACGTTGTTGGTAATAATATAGGCGGCGCGAGCTGCAATTGCCAATTCCACTAAATGATTATCTGCTTCGTCCTTTAAATTTGGCCGCCATAAGTAGCGTGCATCAATTGCTGTGCAAACTTGTGCGAAACCGTCCAGAAACTCCATCAGGGATACGGAAGTCTGTTTACAGAGAGCCTGTATATGCTCCCGATTCAATAAGTCCTGGTATTCAAGGTAGAGTGCATTGCCGACAAACGGTTGTAAGTCACCTTGAAGACAACGGCGGAGAACTTCCCGGTTTGGACCTTTACCGCCAATCAATCCGGCAACCAGAACATTGGTATCGACTACTACCCTAATCGCCATGTAAGACTGCTATCATATATGCACACAATTAAATTGTATCATAGGGTGACAGAAATTTTGCCGTTGATTTTTCAACTAAGGCTGCCAAAGAAGCAGTCTTAAAAACACAGGAAAAATATAAAGTAAGGTAAAAATATCATTAGGCTTGCTCTTCCTTATTAATTTGACATCAGTTGCCAGCTATTTTTATACATCATTTACGGATTCCCACTACCGCCCGACACACCATACACCTGACCGCTGGCATAACTGGATTCCTGTGAAGCCAGCGTTACATAAACGGCGGCGAGTTCCGCCGGTTGACCGGGTCGACCCATCGGTGTGTACGCACCGAATTTTTCCAAAGCGCTTGGAGGCTGGCCTCCAGTGACCTGAAGCGGCGTCCAGACTGGTCCGGGGGCGACGGCGTTGACGCGTATGCCTTTCTCGCCGAGCTGCTTGGCAAGGGATTTAGTAAACGACACGATTGCCGCTTTGGTCTGCGCGTAGTCGAGCAGGTTCTCGGACGGATCGTAAGCTTGAACGGATGAGGTATTGATGATGCTCGCGCCGGCTGTAAAATGCGGTATTGCGGCTTTAGTGATCCAAAACATCGCATAGAGATTCGTTTTAAAAGTCGCATCGAACTGTTCGGTCGTAAGATCGAGAATCGAATCGACGGAATGCTGTTTAGCGGCATTGTTAACCAGAATATCGAGGCCGCCGAGTTCGCGCGCCGCATCCACAACGAGCTGCTTGCAAAAGTTTTCGTCGCGGATGTCGCCCGGAAGCGCGACTGCTTTGCCCCCGGCCTCGCGTATCAGTTGAACTACCTCGACGGCATCCGGCTCTTCTGCGGGCAAATAGTTAATCGCGACATCGGCACTTTCGCGGGCGTAGGCGATTGCTGCCGCACGCCCGATGCCGGAGAGTCGCCGCCGGTGATCAGTGCTTTACGTCCGGTAAGCCGCCCTGAACCCTTGTAGCTTTTTTCGCCATGATCCGGGCATGGCGTCATTTTGCCTGCCAAACCGGGCCACTCTTGCGATTGGCGGCGGAAAGGCGGCTTCGGATATTGGCTCACCGGATTTTGCTTGACCGTCTGGTCGAGCACCTGCCGCGTGGTCTTCGGCTGCCCGAAAACCGGCGTTGCAGACGCCGCGATGATACCTGTAGCCATGCCGCCGACAAACCGCCGCCGCGAGCATAGGTTGGTATGTTCGCGTTCGATGTCATTGGGTTCAATGTCCGGTTTCATAGTTTTATCTCCTGGCGCAGTCTTCTGCCGTTAAACCTTCCAGGTTTTTAAAACCTGGAAGGTTTGCTTTTAGACTCAAGCCGCTCTCTGTTGAGCGGCTTGCGCGCCCGGTTTGAGTTCGACTTTGACCCAGCCCGGCTGCCGTGTGTCGAATGCCTTGTAGGCGTCGAGCACGTTGGTCAAAGGTTCGCATTGCGTCAGAACCTTTTCAGGATCAACCGTGTTGTTTTTCACGAGATCAATAAGGTGCGGTATGTAGTGCCGATGATTGGCATTGCCCATCCTTATAGTCAGATTTTTGTTCATCGCCTTGCCGATCGGAAACGACTGCGCAGTTGGCGGATAAACGCCGATGATCGACAGCGTGCCGGCTTTCGCCAAACCCTCGACCGCCCATCTTAAGGCTTGCGACGGTGCATCGCCCGGTACCCAGTTGTCGCCTTTGGGGTGCTGCTCCGGCGCGACTTGCTTAAGCTCCTGCTCGAACTGCTCTTTGTCCTTCTTAGCCACAGGTCCCGCGTGCCCGGCCACGGCATCGACTCCGACAGCATCTATTGCCCGATCAGCTCCTATCCCGCCAGTCATTCGCTTTATGACTTCGGTCGGATCTTCCTCGTCGAAATTGATAATCTCCGCACCCTGCGCCTGAGCCATCTCAAGACGCGACGCTTCACGGTCAATCGCAAAGATGCGTCCAGCTCCCAACAACTTCGCGCTGGTAATTGTGAACTGCCCGACAGGACCGCAACCGAAAATTGCCACCGTATCGCCGTCCTCGATCTCGGCGAGTTCGGCACCGAAGTAGCCGGTCGGGAAGATGTCGCTACACATGATAGCTTGGTCGTCGGTAACCTCTTCAGGCAACTTGACCAGTCCGGCATGCGCGAACGGGATACGGGCATACTCGGCTTGCAAACCTTGAATAGGCCCCGACGCCTTGGGCCCACCGAAAAATGACGTGCCCGCAGCTGGGCCATTCGGGTTAGCATTGTCGCATTGCGCTTGATACCCCGCGCGGCAGTATGAGCAATAGCCACAGCAAATCGTCGAAGGGATCACAACCCGGTCTCCCGGCCGCAGGTTGCGCACATCCTTGCCGACTTCTTCGACAATGCCGACGCCTTCGTGACCGAGAATCGTGCCGGGCACCATGCCTGAGAACGTGCCGCGGATCATATGCAAATCTGTTCCGCAGATCGCCGATGAAGTCAGCCGCACAAGCGCATCCGTTCGGTCTTGTATCTTCGGCTCAGGAACATCATCTAAACGTATATCGCCAATTGCGTGAAACACTACTGCTTTCATAGTTAATCTCCTTATTTTGCTGCCCTTTGACCCGTTCAGGGTGATGGACATCAAAATTGAGTGATAAAACATTCAGGCTATCAAAGCAGATAAAAATATCTGTACGTTATCCAACGTTCCGGCTCGTGTCCCAACCTATTCACACCAGCACAACATTAGGCTGGCACGAAACAATTGCCGGTTAAACCTAAAGGTGAATAAAATAGTCTTTTAAGAAACCATAATTTTTAATTGTCCCTCTCGCAACAAGGCGATTGACATATTCAAATTATCTCCTACCATTGCAGCATGGCTACGAAGCATCGCTTTCGCAACAAATACCGACTTGAGATAAGAGAAGACGATTCTCCGCCGGCGCATGCGCACTTGGTCGGAGGCAATTTTGATGTAGTGATTAACCTGGAGACCCTGAACTGCACCGGCACCTTCCCGCGCGGATTGCGCAAAGAGGTGATGGCGTGGGTTACGGAAAACCGTGATAAATTGATTGAGGAATGGAATAGTGGTATCAATGAAACGCCCCCGCTTAGCCGCGGTTGAACCTTTACCGAATTATCAGTTAAAGATGACCTTTATTAACGGCAGCGTAATGACCGTAGATAAAGGTGAATCCATTTTCGCCAAACCGGGCCTCTCACCTTTGCGCGATCCGGACGCTTTCGCCAAAGTTCAGCTCACCAACAGCGTAGGTTGGACGGTTGAATGGACAGACCATGATATTCAAATCGGAGCCGATACCTTGTGGCTGGAAGCGATGCTACAAGCTGCCACTGATGAAGACACGCGTACTTTCCTAGCTTGGCGGCTGCGTAACGGCCTGTCGTTGGCCGAAGCAGCGCGTGCATTGGGCATGACTACTCGCACCATGAGCTCATACGGAACCGGCGCACGTCCTGTTCCGCATCATATTGCTTTGGCTTGCAAGGGTTGGGAAGTTGAGAATCGTTAAGGGGTTTTAATAGGGATGTTCAATATCCGCCACCCTATTGAAAATTGAAACATGACAATGTCGGACATAAACTGCATGCCCACCATGCTCTTAATTCGTTTTAGACAGCCACGCTTTAGCGGCGTATGATTTAACTGTCAGCCCTGAAGCAAATCATGCCAAACATCAACCTACCGGAAAGAATTGAAATACGCCTTGCCGAGCTTTCAGCTCGAACAGGCAAAACACCGGACGCCATCACCCAAGCCGCGCTAGACCTCTACTTGGAAGAACTTGAGGATTATCTGGATGTTGCTGAAATCAAAAAACAAGGCAGAGAAACAGCCCCCCTTAAAGAACTAGGTAAATCACTTGGCCTGGAAAGTTGAAATATCCGCCTACGCCGCCAAACAAATAAGTAGCCTGGACAAACCCGCACAAAAGCGAATTACACCTTTTCTACAAAAGCTTGAAACTGAAGCAGACCCTTTCAAACTACTCATCCCCTACAAAGCTATCATGGCAGGCTTCTGGAAAAAACGCCTGGGTGATTGACGCATCGTGATTGAAGCTGATCATGGTAAACTCACTTTGGTCGTTATGAAAATTGGGCATCGAAGTAAGGTTTATCGTTGAGCAAATACTAGATCGCTAGACGGCATTTCTTCCCCTTAACTCTCAATGTAGTTCCAAATGCAGCCTGGACATCAGATTTATTTATACAGAAAACTGGGGAAATAATGAATGTCACGACATTAACAATACCGAATAACTCGAACGATGCGCCTCCTTGCATCGGCACATCCTACCGCCATTCTCATCGAGATTTATAAATGGATTTGCCTACTTTCTTAAGAACATACAAAACCCGATCTAAAAACATCCATTGGTTTCTCGGCGCGGGGCTTCTGTAAATACAGGAATAATGAGTGCATGGGAAATGATATGGGAGTTCAAACGCGATATTTATTGCAGTGAAAATGGAAAATCAATCGCTTCTTGCAAGGATTTATTCAACCCGCGAGTTCGCTCGTTCATTCAAAGCTATTTGGATGCCCAACGCATACATCCCGAGGAAGATTCGCTGGATGAATACTCGCACTTCTTTTCGCTCGCATATAGGTCGGAATCAGACCGCCGTGCTTACGATCAAAAGCGCCGAAATCAAATTTTCTCACCGGGTGCTTGCACGAACGGTTTCCACGCGCCACCCATTGGCGAGCATTCTAAAATCGCCTTACTTAATCGCCCGTAATAAATTCCCGCAATACAACTCCTTACCGGTTTTTGTCCACATCCACAGTTGCTTTATTTCCAGTTGATTTGCAGAAAAATGCTGCCCGGCAGACCTTGCCAAATCCGCCAGATCTACTTTGGGCGAGTAGGTGTTAAGAATTAAAAACGCCCCCGGATTCATCAGTCTGTGCGCGGTTTCTATCAGGCCGGACAGGTGATTTTCCAGTTTCCATTTTTCGCCTTTGACGCCTAATCCCCAGGCGGGCGGATCCATGATGATGCCGTCGTATTGATTGCCCCGTTTCAATTCACGCTGGGCGAATTTTAACGCATCCTCAAGCACCCATTTGATGTCCGAAAGTCCGCTACGCTCCCTGTTTTCATTGGCCCAGGTGATCATTTGCCTGACCGAATCCACATGCACCACTTCCGCTCCACTGTCACGGGCAACCAGCGATGCCGCGCCGGTGTAGGCAAACAAGTTCAATATTTTTTGACCGACGTTAACCCGTTCTTTAATAAAGCGCCAGTTTGCCTGTTGTTCGGGAAACAGGCCCACATGTTTGAATTTGGTTAGCTTCAAGCCGAAGTTTAAATTTTCGTAGGAAATAATCCATTGTTCGGGAGCATGCGGTTTAATGTTAAGCCAGCTGCCTTGGGTTGAAGATTGCTCTTCAAATTCCCAATGCGCCATATCTTGCCATTGGGCATAAGGCCATCCCGGTTTGAAATTGGCTTGGATTTCAGGGCGGATGGTAATGACCTTTCCCCAGCGTTCGAGTTTCTTGCCGTCGCCCGCATCAAGCAGCTCGTAATCAGGCCAAGGCAGACCGTATTCGCGTGGAACTTTTTCGTGTGTCATCGATATTTTATTTCTAGCTATATTTGGCTAGCCGAGGTTTAAAAGGATTTTCTTAACAGCCTCATTGTATACTAAATTCATCCCACCGATTTTGGCTTCTGGATGCCTTCCTCCTTGCCTCAGAAAACTGTCTTTTTACGGCTATTCGCGTAAAATTGATACACTTCATTTATCCCATATTCCATTCTTATGCGTTTCCTCCCGCTCTTATTCATATTGCCCATACCTTTGCTTGCACAAGCCGAGCAGCTTACCGTTACACCCTACCGGCCCACAGTATCGAATCCGGCGGAATTGTCTGCATTGCAGCATCTGGAAGTTGAATTCGGTGCGCAATCGAATCAACCCGGCATGCAAGTGGAACGCAACAGCCTGCCTTTCTTGCTGAAATACCCGTTTGCCGATCAATGGGGGCTATTGGTCGGTGGCGAGGCGTGGATCAAATCCCGTAGCGAAGACGAAACCATTTCCGGTTTTGGCAACACCGCAGTGCTGCTTAAACATTATTATCCGATTACCCCGAATCTGGCTGTCGGTTTTGAGGCGGGAGCAGTCTTGCCGTCGGCGCGCCAGTCGCTGGGACAAGGGCGAACCGACTATTTGGCCAACTTTATTGTCAGTCAGGATATTTCCGAATTGCGGATTGATGTAAACGCAGGCGTGACGCGAAAAGGATTTAAAGAGGATGATCTGGATCGATACAGGTACAACTGGGCGATAGCCGCATCGCAAATGTTTACTGAACGTTGGGGCATTGGCGTGGAGTTTTCCGGCGTTTTAGCCAAACAACAAAAATCGACCAGCCAGTTTTTAGCGTCTTTAAATTATTTAAGACACCTCAACTCATGCTGGACTTTGGCGGTACGGTGGGCATGACCAGCATAACTGACGACTATACTGTTTTTACTGGGTTTTCTTTGTTAATTGCGCCTTAAAATCTTATCCAAATTTTTAACTATAATCTGTTCATCGATTCATAGACAAGGTTTAGCAGCATCACTTGGTTAGTAAGCTCAAGCTCATGAAACGAAACTCCATGGGTCAATCTGGGCGGAGCATCTTTATTCTTGCTAGACAACTCTTGAATACTGCGTATCGTCGCACTGGTATCTATACGCGCACTCTGGTTGGTCGGTTTTATAGGGAACTCGAAAGAAATTAAAGTTTCTTCATTAAGCACACCCAATGCTGCATTGGCAGTTATCGCCGCACCTGTGACACTAATATCAGTAATAACGCCGGCTCCAGATACACCATTGACTTGTACCGGTAAATTCACCTTGGCTCTAATCGCTCCTCGTAGCGCTATGGATTTAATGTTCGTTGGATAACTAAGGTGTATATAATGATGCGGGGCTCTGAAGATAGTTTTTATCTTGCAACTCAGCGTAAACACATCCACTCCTGATAATATCCGTAAGGTAACCGGGTCCTCTACCTTCATTTGAACGGAAAGCCCATTCTCAAAAGGTGTTTTTATTATCACGTACTCTCCATCCGAGTAACCGATCAGTTCCGTATAATAAATGAGTTGCTTGGTACCCTGCTCCAAGGTCATTTGTAAGCGCGCACCGACTTGCAGATTAATATCTTTAAACGTGGTCATCTTGTTTTCACCTCAATTTTTATTATTGTTATTTCTGAGCTGATTTTAATATAAACCCAATTGCAACTGCGCCACTTCCGACATCATTTCCCGCGACCAGGGCGGGTCAAGCACCACCTCGACATTGACACTGGCCACGCCGGGCAGGGAGCGAATACATCTTTCCACATCACTTTGAATAACCGGCCCCATCCCACAGCCTGGCGCGGTCAGGGTCATCATGATATGGACATCATTCAAGCCTTCTTCTGTCGGGGTGACTTTACACTGATAAACCAGACCCAAATCGACAATGTTGACCGGGATTTCGGGATCATAAATCGTTTTCATTACTTCCCAACAGTTTTTTTCAACCGCCTCCGCATCGGTCTCTGATACCAATGTATGCAACTGCTGCGGTTCTTTGCCTAGCGCATCGGCATCCGCTCCGGCAATCCGCACCATGTGGCCGTGTTCGGTGATCACAGTATAGTTATCGCCGAGCGCCTGATGAATGGTGACAATCTGTCCCTTGCTTAAGGTTCCGGTATTGCCGTCAGGAATGGTGACAATATTGACATCCCTGGTTAAAACAACGTCTTCTCTTTCAGACATAATGATTCAATTACAGATAAAAAGTTCGGGCATCGATAGCTTGACCGGTAATGCCTATGCTTTCTGAGCCGAATAAATACAGATAAATGGGAGCCAGTGATTTCATTGCTGGAAACTTGCTTTTATCTTCGGCCGGATAGGCCCGTTTTCTTAATGGGGAATCTATCGGCCCCGGTATCAGCGTATTGACCCGGATTTTTCCGAATGATTCATATTCTTCGGCCAATATGTTTGCCAAGGCTTCCATCGCTATTTTGGAAACGCCGTAAGCACCTGAAAAAGCGGGGGCCTTTCTGGCCGAGGAATCGGACGTGAATACGATGGAGGCATGTTCGCTCTTTTGCAGTACCGGCAACAAAACTCTGCACAGTATAAAAGGCGCATTGAGGTTGACGTTTAAGGTATGTCCCCAATCTTTGGTTTTGTGGGTAGCGATCGGAGAAAAGGCGCTGAACTCTACCGCTGAATGCAAAATGCCTTGTAAAGAGCCGTATTCCTGCTCAATTTTATCGGCTAATTCCTGGTATTCGTTTTCATTGGCGCCGGCCAAATCGAACGGGTAAATAACCGGCTTAGACGTCGCATTGATCGACAAGATCGCATCGTAAACCGCTTCCAGTTTGGCGATGTTTTTATCCAGCAGGATGATATGCGCACCGTGTTTGGCCAGTTCCAGAGCAGCGGTGCTGCCTAAGCCCCCACCGGCACCGGTAATTAGGATGACGTGATTTGTTAACGGCATGACAGTGATGCTATCCAGGTTGAAATTTGATCGGGAGACTCGATTAATGCATCAGCCCCCCAAGTTTCCGGAGTATCGCCGGGATTAATGTAGCCGTAAACTGCAGCCAGTGTTTTCATTTGCGCATTTTTTCCGGCAGTGATGTCATGCAGGGCATCGCCGATATAGACGCATTCCTGCGGATCGACATCAGCCTGTTTACAGGCAGCCAACATCGGTTCCGGATGGGGCTTAGAGTTGGCGGTAGTATCGCCGCTGACTATGCAGGCGGCACGCTCGGTCAGCTTTAAGGCATCCATTAGCGGATTGGTAAAGCGTTCGCGTTTATTGGTAACCACGCCCCATTTCAACCCTTGAGCTTCAATTGCAGCCAACGTATCGACCATACCGGAAAAAAAAACCGTGTGTTCGGCAATATTGTTCTGATAGAGGGTGAGCATGGTTTCCAGAATATTCGCCTTTAACTGATCATTAATTGAAGGCTGGCTTGCGTTAATCATCGCCGCAGCGCCGTAGGAAATAAACGGTTTGATAATTTCAGGTGCGGCAGTGTCGAAACCATGGGCGTTTAGTGCCCGGTTCAAGCATGAAATCAAATCCGGGGCGGTATCGACCAAAGTACCGTCAAGATCGAATAATACGCAGGATAATTTGAAATCGGCAGACATATCTTACGCGGAACGCTTAAAAGCAGCGATGTAATTGACGTCAATGTCTTTGCCAAGGCTGAAATGTTTGGTGAACGGGTTGTATTCGATCCCTACCATGCCCTGCAATTCAAGACCTGCCGCGCGCGCTGACTGGCACAGCTCCGAAGGCTTGATAAAGGTTTTAAAATCATGCGTACCTTTGGGCAGCATTTGCAGGACATATTCCGCTGCAAAAATAGCCAATAAATAAGCCTTGGGTTTACGGTTGAGTGTCGAAAAAAACACCATGCCGCCGGGTTTAACCATTCTGGCGCATGCGGAAATTATCGAACCGGGATCAGGCACATGTTCGAGCATTTCCATGCAGGTCACATGATCGAAGCTTTCCGGCTGTTGCTCGGCCAAGTCTTCGGCGCTGATTTTTTGATAATGTGCATTAACACCGGATTCAAGCCCGTGCAAATCGGCGATGTCGATCAGATCTTCGCTCAAATCGATACCCAATGCATCAGCGCCGTGTTTAGCCAGGCCTTCGGTCAAAATGCCGCCGCCGCAGCCGACATCAACGATGCACTTACCTGTAATATCGGCATAACGCTGGATAAACTGGATACGCAGCGGGTTAATGTCATGCAGGGTTTTAAATTCGCCCTGGACATCCCACCAGCGTTCCGCCATCGAGCCGAATTTATGGATTTCGTGCGGATTTACATTGCTTGTTGCTGTCATCGTGCTAACCGTGATGTGATGTTGATATAGTTTACTATATTAGTAGGTTATTAGTCATGCGCTGTTCTTTTACCCCTTGCATTTTCTGTATTATATCAGTTAATAATTTAAGTATGGACATTAGCTGACGGACAAAAAAAAGGCCGATGCATATGCATCGGCCTTTTACTCAACTGATCAATTTACAGAGAGTTAACCGCGTTCAGCTCTTGGAAAGCCTGTTCCAAACGAACTACCATTCCAACTTCACCGGCACGTTGCCAGACGCGTGGATCGTAGTATTTTTTGTTGGGCTTGTCGTCACCGTCCGGGTTACCGATTTGGCCTTGCAAATAACCTTCGTTTTGTTTGTAGTAGTTCATGATGCCTTCCCAAGTTGCCCATTGGGTATCGGTATCGATGTTCATTTTGATCACGCCGTAGCTGATTGATTCTTTGATTTCTTCTGCGCTAGAGCCTGATCCGCCGTGGAATACAAAGTTCAGAGTGTTTGTCGGAACGCCGAATTTTTCAGAAACGTGCTTTTGTGAGTTAGCCAAAATGCTTGGCGTCAGTTTAACGTTGCCTGGTTTATAAACACCGTGCACGTTACCGAAAGAAGCGGCAATAGTGAAGCGTGGGCTGATTTTGCTTAATTCTTCGTAAGCGTAAGCCACATCTTCCGGTTGAGTGTACAGCATTGAATGATCCATATCGCTGTTATCGACGCCGTCTTCTTCACCGCCGGTGCAGCCTAATTCGATTTCCAGCGTCATACCCATTTTGGACATACGCGCCAGATATTGGCCGCAAATTTCAATGTTTTCTTTCAGACTTTCTTCAGACAAATCCAACATATGTGAGCTGAATAATGGCTTGCCGGTTTCTGCGAAATGTTTTTCGCCGGCATCCAGCAATCCGTCAATCCAAGGCAGCAGTTTTTTAGCCGCGTGGTCGGTATGCAGAATGACAGGTACGCCATAAGCTTCAGCCACATTGTGTACGTGTTTAGCACCGGAGATAGCGCCTAAAATAGCAGGAGTTTGGCCTTCCGCTTTAAGGCCTTTACCGGCAATAAATGCTGCGCCGCCGTTAGAAAACTGGATAACGATAGCCGATTTTACTTTCGCGGCCGCTTCCAACGCTGCATTAATCGAATCAGTGTTAATGACATTTACCGCAGGCAATGCGAAGTTGTTTGCTTTGCAAATCGCAAAGATTTTTTGTACGTCATCGCCAGTTACAACACCGGGTTTTACTACATCTGAAATTTTCTGTGACATTAAAGGTTCCTGTTTCAATCTGTTACGTTGAGGGAGATCAAGCCGAAAGTCATTGCGATTGCGGAAAATATCCGCCACCCAATGCGGTCAGCCGTACATTATAAAGTGTGTTCATATAATAGGCTACTTGCTAATAAAGCGATCCCGGCAGAGTAATTCCGATTTTAAAAGCTATGCATTGGCAAATAATGTACCGTAGGGCCTGTGTCAATACTGTTGATTTAAACAAAACACATCAATTACTACTTCTTATCCAAGCCAATAAAGCCTAATGCTTGAAGCCATTTTTTATCTCTTCGTATCGTGTCGAGCCTGATTTTACGAGCATAATGTTCAGCTTTAGTCTGTGCATAAAGGACCAATAAGCGGAAAAGATTTTCCTGTATGACCCCGGTATTTGGCAATATTGATCTCGCTGCTATCCGGGTGATTAAAGGCGCATATCTGATAAATAACTCATCTTCCAAACTGACAATGGCTTCAACAGTCCCCGGATCGCCTTGACGGGCGGCACGGCCGAATAATTGCCTGTCTACCCGCGCACTTTCATGAAACTCGGTCAATATAACGTGCAACCCTCCTGTTTCAGCCACTTCATCCGATAGCTTGATGTCGGTGCCCCGACCCGCCATATTCGTGGCTACCGTTACCTTGCCCGGTAAGCCTGCCTGCGCAACCGCTTCCGCCTCAATATCGTCTTGGCGCGCATTCAAAACCGTATGTGGAAGCCCCATGTCGGCAAGGAGCCGGCCCAGATATTCAGAACCTTCTACGGAACGCGTACCCACTAATACGGCTCTTCCCATGGCCGCCAATTCGGATGTGCGAACGGCTACATGCTCCCATCGCGCTTCCGAGGTCAAAAAAACACGATCCGGCAATCTTTTTCGGCGACTGGCTTTGTGCGTCGGAACCTTTGCCACCGAAATATCGTAAACCCGCTTCAACTCCGGCTCGATTTCTTTAGCAGTCCCGGTCATACCTGAAAGGAGCAGATAGCGTCCAAAAAATCGCTGATAAGTAATTTGCGACAAGGTTTTTCGTTGCCCGCTTATTTCGCAATTTTCCTTAACCTCAATCATCTGATGCAGCCCCCGCTCCCAAGTCCTGTCCGGCATGGCGCGCCCGGTAAACTCATCGACAATCTGCACATTGTTTTCTGCAACGATGTAATGTTGATCCCGTTGAAACAAATATAAGGCCGAAAGGGCTTTTTGTATCAGCTCGTGGCTCCATAAGGCAGATTTCCATAAGCCATCCAAATTCTCGATAAGACTCTTGAGCGTTTGAGTGCCTGTAGCCGTGAGCCAGATGTCCCAAGAAATAGCTGCTGTTTTCGATTCACATCCATGTGTCCTGGATACCGGCAATCCCTGCCGGTATGACATGCTATTTAAGCAAAGTGATAGATGATAAGCCTATAAGCACAAAAGCCGTTTCTTGGAAATCTATTACAGCACAGTATTTTTAGAGATTGTCTTAACTAAAATAGCCCAAACCTTGTTCTCCCCCCAGAGCTCTCCATGCATTTGAAGAGGAAGTAAGATATATTTTCTACTCACTAAATTTAAACCATAAAAAAGCTGTCCAGACCTTCTGGCTCCAAAACAATTTGTAATGTATCGATATTTTCTGGATTCAGGCTAGCGAGCACCGGTGCAAAGCGGTCGGTAAAAGCAAAATTGTACGCTTGCGAATACTTAGCCAGTGTTGCTGCCCACTGGTTGTAATAAAGATTGTTGGGTTGCAGCCAGTTGAAGAACAGAGCCGATGGAAGTTTACCGAAAAACCAGCTTTCGCTGGGAAGCGCACCCACTATCGTGCCGTTATAGCTTGTCGAGCTGCCTACAGCGCCAATGTTGAGGCCTGCGAAAAGGTCGCCGCAAATCCATCCATAAACATCATTCCCGAGATTTGTCGCTGTCGTCGCGCCATTCAGGTAGAACGGCGCATTGCCCCCGTAAATACCGGCAGGGTTGAGCAGATCATCGATTTTGAACAACATCGTAGTAGTTATTGTCGGATCGCTGCTCACAGTCCCGGTAAGCGTGATATCAAGATTATTGTCGATAGTAGCCGCCAAATTGTATGTCTGCTTGCTTTGCGAACCGGACAGGGGAACAGGGCTACCGACACCGGCAAAATTTCCCGCAATAGTTGCAATCACGCCATTCCCCAATGTAGGAATGAGGCTCGTTACTGTTCCGGGGCCGAATGCTTCCAGCAAGAAGGAGAGGTAATCGTGAAACAACGGGTACGGCTGAACGGGAATAGCGCCAGGTGCTGGATAAATGGGTGGATAAGAAGAAGGGCCTATAATCCGGGCGAATGCTGTACCGGGAGCCGGACCTGTCGGGTAAACCTGATATTGTCCCGGAACCAAGGCTGGGATTGGCGTACCGTCGATACCGCCAGGGCCAGGCAGGCCGGAAGCAGGAGGCGTGGTTAATGCATTCAAAGCCTGGAACAGCTTTTGTGTGGTAACTCCCGGCAACAAGCCGGATACGGTTTGAATTTGTTTGCCGCTGAGGAAGGTTTTCAGCGTCATCGGAATGCTCCAGTAGTCGATGCTGGTCAAATCCGCAACATCGTAAGGGCTTCCCGAAAAGGTCATCTCAATCTTGTCGTAGCGGAGATAAAAGTTCGGATCGGTTACCGCTTGCCCCGGCTCATAGCCCACATGTTGAATCGTCCAAGGGGTGCCGTATGCGACATAGACCCGCCCGCCACTGAATGCAGTAATCGATACGCCCTCCGATAATTCATCAAGCGTGTACCAATTTCCTGCAAAAGGGTAAGGCCCATTGCCATTATCCAAAGGATAAATGGTGCTGCCGTCCTTACAGTTTTGAATGGAAGTTGTGCTAATTGCTGCGGGAGGAGAGAGAAATCCAATGGATACTTGGGAGTCATTTTCTCCGCTATTATTGCTGAATGTTAGTTTAAGTGTTTTCATGTTAATCGATGATATTGGGTTATGGTTAGAAACAATGTGTACAGGCAAAGAGCCCTAATATTGATTGTATTAGCTCAAAACCAGCCACAGGCCGGTGAACATATAGTTGCTTGCAGCGTTAAATCCCCCTGAATCAGGATCACCCCAGTTATTACCTAAGCTGCCGTCGGCCGGATCGTAATAATTACCGTCGGCTCCCCTAGCCAACATATGCAAACCGCCAAGGTTATTTTGTACACAGACAATCTGTGTTTCATTGGGCTGGGATACTGCATAATTAACAGGAACAGCCGCCGTGCCAACACGCACATTGCCAACCCCCACGACCGCGGTGCATCTTTCCTGCTCGTTTGGATACAGCGGGCTTAGCGACTCGAAGCCAAACTGAGTAATATTGACAATGACCTGCCGACCTAGGGTAAGGGCGATTTGCGCCATTGCTGCCGGTGAGTTGTAGCCATTAGCCGCAACCAATTCTGGAGCTAAAGGGTTTAATGCTCTGCTTGGGTTGAGGATTCCTGTCAGCGCGTAAACTTTCCCTGCTAACAAGGGAAAAGTATCGGCAGGTGTCAATTGCGCATTATTGCCGTTGTAAGCAATAGCGGTATTTTCTGCTACCGGAGGATTGCCGAAAGCCGCAGCAGCGGCTACCAAGGCATAGGCACCGCAGCCATTTGCTTGTGCCTGCGCCATTTGTACAGTTTGGTTAGCGGCATTAAGTCCGTTGATACCTGCAAGTGTAGCTAAAGTAATATTTGGCATTGGATTATCTCTATAAATTTATATAGTGGCCCTCAGTCAAGACCATAATGCGTCAAGTTTGAGGGAATGATTTTTCATATGCAGCGGAACGGTGCTGCCCCCCGTTACTGACTTCTATTCCTGAGTAAATTTTTCCGTCCCGCTAAATTTATCTACAATCTTTGTTCCGCCTCCTTTCGCTATAGATGTAGACCCCGCTCTGTGTACCTTAAGCCGATTGGGAGCGATCTTTTCATGTTGTAAAATACAAAGTGCATCAATATCAACGGATCTTACTCCTACGGCTAGGGGTTAGACACTTGGAAACCCTGCCGCATGTTGCAAATAATCGATATGTCCTTGGTGAAGTTCCACTATCGGAATTTGGGTTAAAAGCGGATGCTCGCCCCATACATTTCTACACCGTGTGTTAACGGGATTTATTCCGGCATCTCGTTGGGTGTATTGAGTCTCGGGATTAGCTGGGGCATTAATGTTGTTAGCCAAACCAAGAGCCCAGTGTTCCCATGTATACCAATGGTCTGAAGCCATTACAATACAGTAATTACTAGCGCCGGCTGCATCAATTAGACCGCTGACACTAATGCACAGCCGAGCAAATGCCTCCCGGCAAACGATTTGTAAATCGGGTTCTACCCAGGCCTCATCGAAGTTATCAATAATGATGTCCGCTTGGTTAGCGGCGACTTCATTGTCCGGAAAAGTAGCGCGGACCCAATCTGCGAAGTCAGGTTTTACACCAATCACTACACCATGTTCATTGAGCTTCAGCGCGCGCTCAAATATCACGGGCGGAGTATTGTTTCCATCCCCTCCCGGCCCGCCAAACAGGGCCCAGCCCCAACATGGAGCATCAGGGAATGGTTCATCCCAGTTGGGATTCAATTCCACTCCAGCGCCAAGATTATTACTGGCCAGACCTTCTAATTGTGGATTCGTTAATATAGGCATAATTTTTCTCCGTAAAATTGTCAAAATTTAATTTCGTTTACTGATACAAGCTTTTTCGATTACCCAACAGTTCATTTGGCAGCGCTGACTGCGCCCCAAGCGGTCAAGTTACATTGCCGTGTTCAAAAATAGACATGAAACGTAACCTGACCCTTTATTTCCGGTTCAAACGGGCCGTTAAAAAGCGACGGCCCGATAGTATTACTTACTGCAATTGGCAAAAATTTCGGTAATGGTCAACCGTGTAATACTGTGTAAGCACTCTAAATTTTTTATCTCCTTCAAGAACAAGCAATACTGCGCGATGAGTACCAGCTCCACCGGTTTTATCGGCACCTAAATAGTATTCCCGGTAAATTTCATTATGCGAAAGCCCCGGCAATCTATTCTCATTGTTGTTAAAAACGGTTCCCTGCCCGTTAACGGCCTCAATTCTGGCATCGCGCAGATCATTTTTTTCAGAACTGGGAACACCGTGTTTGCACAAAGGGATTTTTGCCGCCATTGCATTTGCAGAAAGAGCAAAAAAG
Source organism: Methylobacter sp. (assembly GCA_036561025.1). Taxonomy (GTDB): domain Bacteria; phylum Pseudomonadota; class Gammaproteobacteria; order Methylococcales; family Methylomonadaceae; genus Methylobacter_A. Next base: position 41,777 of record DATBQB010000053.1, read on the forward strand.
ACAAGTAAACCCCACACACACTTTTTTATATTCATAACTTTACCTCTATTAGCCCCTCAGCCATGGCAATAATGCATCTGATCAAGAGGGGAAAGTTTCACATGCAGCCAAATGGTGCTGCCCCGTTATTGCCTTTATATTCTGAGTGCAATAAAGCGCATCCCCGCATTTTGTGCATTGATGTGCCCTATAGCTCTCGTCGAAGCCAGCTTGGCTTATGAATAAGCCACTGAAAACGAGCCATTGGCCGCCTGGACTATCGATGCCGTTGTTTGCGGCAGGCCGGTAAAATCAATAGTGACCGATTGGGTTGAAAAACTCTTCACGTCAATGATTTCCCCTTCTGTATAGCAGCCGTCAGAAACATAAAATTTAACCACAGGAATCACGTCAAAAGTGACGTTGGGCTGCGCCAGGAAAGTGGCCACCGGGGTAGGGATTGGGGTGCTGCCCAGCTTGGCCATGCCGAAAACATAGTTGTTTGCAGCGGTAAAATCGCTATTGGCTACGATTTGATAGGCTCCGGTATTTGCTGCCAGCCCACTTGTGACTGAGCCAAAACCTATCGGAGATGTACCCTGAAAGGTAACGCTATCTTGAGTTGAGGTATCAACATCGGCAAAGCCGCCTGAATTCACAACGACAGTAGGTGAAAGCTGGCTGGGTATCGTTCCCCAATAGGCTTCGACCACATCATTATAAATGACCTTGTCGTAGCCTCCCGGCAAAAGGCTAGGGAATGTCACCCAGGCATTGCTGAAAACCTCAACATCTGCGCCTGATGAAATTACCGCAGGAGGTTCCTGAAAGATGACATAGCTTTTTGCAAAACCGGACTGGTTTAAAACTTGGATCGTATATTCGGTCATAATTGTTCTCCATTTATGGATATATTTAAAAGTTAACGGCGCTGATTGTTGCATTCCGTATGGAACGTAATGAAAACCGGCGCCTTTTATGACAAGCTGTCCAGGACAGCTTGCTGCGCGACATCGCTGCTGTTATTAGCAACCCAAACCGCACGCCTAAACAATAATCTGTTACCGTCCCTAGCATAAGTATCGTTACGGTAACTGCCCTTAGCTGTTACCGTAACACCCATCGTAAGCGGCCAAGACAGACTTGAAGCAGTTTGGCAATTAGCAATGCTAACCATAGCGAAACCAATTATTTATTTATCAATACGTCTAAATAGTTGTGCAAATGATGCATCTTATACTTTTGAGTATTTTTACAGCCCTAAAAGCCAACAATAGATACAGTCATTATTGGAGTTTTTTTCCAAGCCAATTTATCTGCCTATAGTATTTAATGTGAACATGATCACAAATTTTGATCAAAAGTTTTAAAATATATTTTACAAGGTTGCCAGCAATACTTATTTAGTATAGCAGCAAGTCTAACGGTTTTTCAGGATGGTGCCATACGGCAGTAATTGAACCCCAATACACAACTTGAACTTATCCATAAAGTGCGATTCAAGCACGAAGAGAGAATCTAGTTTCTTGCTGTTACTGATAACCTAAAAAGCCGCAATTAGAAAACAACAATTAATGACCTGAATTAAACACCCTCCGAACAACTTGATAATGCGTCAAATAGTTTCGTGGATGAAATAACTTGCCGCATATTGGAGGTGATAATGTCGAGCATGCCGATAAAACGCGGTATTTCTGGTAGCAACACCATAAAGCAATCGGAACATGCAAGAAACATAGCACTGAGCGCAAAAGCAACGGGCTTTTAATAAGGTAGACATTTTCACTCAGGCTTTACGTGTAGATTTCATATCCGCTAATCACGGACAGCGTAGTACCAGAACCTGAAACAATAAGTAAACATAAGCTTTTACCTCGTACGAGAAAGCAACTAAAAAATCGATTTTGCTAAATATGGAAAATTTGAAAGATCTTCTACGAATTATAGGTATTCATGCATATCCAAAAACTCTGAATTAACGTTTAAAGTGATGTTAAACTATCATTAGTTGTGTCGGGTTAAATGAATGCTAGTTAGCCAGCAGCAATCGAAGTGGTACTCATCAAAATAAGATTGATTGAGTAGTAACTTTTTTCCGATATTAATATTTATCAAAATATAACTTGAATCTTTCGGTATCAGCCGATATTGCACGAATGAATGAGGTTGCCTATGAGGCGCCATTGGATGAGGAAAAGCGTAACTCAGAGAATGGCTTGAATACCGAAACATGGATCAAGTGCTAAATATACAAGACATTTTATTTATCGAACCTGAATTAATGCACGGTACGGTTATAGGTTTGCGGATCAATAAAGCCGAATTTGAAATTAATATTTTTACTTGATTACAGACTTAACCGAATTTTTATTACAAAGCCTCTGACTACCAAAACAATGACGTTTCTTTCCCCTAAAATCAGCCGCACTGCCTGTGACGGCAGAACACCACCCTCTATCCAGTCAAATTGCTGGACTATGGTTTTTTCATTTGTTATTTGTGTCTATATATTGTTTAGCCGCTTAGGAGAGCTACCGTTAATCTCGCCGGATGAAGGACGTAATGCTGAAGTGGCAAGGGAAATGAGTCAGTCCCACTCCTGGCTGGTCCCAACCTACGACGGACTTGTTTATCTTGATAAGCCGGCCTTTTACTTTAAAACTATCGCACTGTCCTTTTCACTGTTCGGAGAGTCTGAAGGCGTTGCTCGGCTTTCTTCAGCTTTATTTGGATTTTCATTACTTGTGGTGGCGTTCCTATTTTGCCGGAAAGTGTACAACCAACGTACTGCCATTCTAGCTATATTAATCATAACAACGACGCCACTTTTTATTGCGTTTTCACGATTTGTCATTTTTGACATGTCCTTGGCGTTTTTTGTAAGCGCCGCCATTTTTGCGTGCTTTCTGGCTGAGGAAGGTGAAGAGAAATGGCGGCTGCATTGGTATCTGATTGCAGCCTTATCAGCCGGAATTGCCACACTTATTAAAGGCCCTGTTGGGTTTATTATTCCCAGTCTCGTAGTTACTATCTTTAATGGACTTGAGGGCAGACTGGGCGTCATGAAGCATGTCTTTGCCCTGCGTAATTGGACTGCTTTCTTCGTCATCGTACTGCCATGGTTTGTTGGACTGTCGTTACTTCGTCCGGATTTCCCTTATTACGGCATTATGAAAGAATCAATTGCCCGCTTTACCACCACCGAGTTCCACCGCACCGCTCCTTTTTATTTCTATGCTCCCATTATTGCGGGAACATTTTTTGCCTGGAGTCTTCTGCTACCAGAATCCATTGTTGCAGCTTGGCAGAAAAGGAAAAGCTGGTCTCGCGCTGATCGCCTGTTTATCGTCTGGGCTGTCATCGTTGTGTTATTTTTCTCGGCTTCGCAATCAAAATTGCCCGGCTACATTCTCACTGCGGTGATCGCTCTTGGGATATTAACCGCACGTGTCTTTGCTATGGCGCTGAGCAACAGTTCGGGGCGAGCGGCCCGAACTGTATGGCGCGCAACGATACCATTGCTGTTGTTGAATTCCATGGCGACTCTATTAATGGGTGTTATCGCCTTTAACCCTGAGATACTTACAAGCAGACTCAGATTTAAACATGAGCTCTCTGATCTTTTTATACCCACCTTTTTACCCATGGCGATCTCATTTGGCGTCGTTGCGATTCTTTCGGCACTTGCTTTCCGGACTCGCAATACAAGACTGACGTTCGTTGCTTTCATAAGCTTTCCTTTACTTTTAGTTAGCGCTAATTTTGATATTTTAGCCCTCTATGCGCAGAGCCGCTCTTCACGCAGTCTGGCAGAGCATATCTCGATAACACTACCTGCTGATGCTGAACTGGCCTGTTTGCAATGCTTGCCTAACGGACTACCGTTTTATCTCAAGCGTTTAATAACTGTGTTGAGCGAGGACGGCAAAGAACTAACGAGCAATTATATTGTCTTTACCCTAAATTCAAATAAGCTCTGGCCAGAGGGTATCGTGCCAACAGCCCAATGGCATCATTGGCTCGCCACCCGCTCTCACCCGGTTTATCTGCTTGCAAAGAAAGACCGCTTGGCGCAGCTTAAAGATATTGCGTTGGAGTATGGCGTTAAAGTAGTCGATGTCGGTTCTGATTATTCTGCGGCTTTGCTGCCCACTCCGGCTGAAAAATAATATGTGCGGCATTTGTGGTGTAGTTGTCCATAATGGGATAACTGAAAGGGATTCCGTACAGCTACAGGTTAGTCGGATGATTGATGCATTAACGCATCGCGGCCCCCAAGATGCCGGGATTAATGGTGATCAAACAGCACTTTTCGGCATGACTCGGCTCGCTATTCGAGGCTTAAACGACGGAAAGCAGCCGATTGTAGACCTTGCTAGCGGCGTCATAATGGTTTGCAACGGCGAAATTGATAATCACCTTGAGCTACGCGAGTGGCTGCTCACAAGAGAACGAACTGTTGAACAAAGCACCGATGTTGCGGTAATTCCAGGCTTATACCTGGAGCTCGGCGATGCTTTTGTTGAACGGCTCAGAGGCGCATTTGCTATCGCGATTTGGGATCCACGAAATAAGAAACTAGTCCTTATCCGTGATAGGGCTGGCGAGCGCCCCCTTTTTTTCACAGTCAACGATGGGGTTGTGGCTTTCGCCTCGCTGATCTCGGCCTTGGTCACGTCAGTGCCGCACACCTTTAATATCAATACAGACGCTATTCACAGTTATATGCAATCTGGTCTCTTCGTCTCACCTGCAACTCCTTTCATAGACATTCAAAAAGTGTCTCCGGGAGAAGTGGTAACAATAGATACCACAGGCGTTCACCGCCGACGCTATTGGCGTTGGGATGCGCCTCAGACAACGAAACAGATCGGTTCCTTGGACGCATTCGATGAGATTTTTCGGGAATCAATACACCGGCAAACCGAAGTTGATGTTAACTTTGGCTTATTTTTAAGTGGGGGTCTTGATTCTTCTTTAATCGCGGCCGTAACAAGATCCGTTCGCCCGGCAACAACGCTAAAAGCCTATAGCCTTCGTTTCAGTGAATCCTCATATGATGAAGGTCATTATGCCGAGCAAGTTGCAAACAGCTTGGACATGGAATTCGTATCGGTTTGGTTACGTCCCGAAGACTTTCCGACAACCCTTACCAAACTGGTTCGACAGGTTGGCGAGCCTCTTGCAGATCCGGCATGGATTCCTAGTGCTCTTTTGGCTAGTTGTGCGGCGCAAGATTTAGAAGATGTACGTGTAGCATTGATTGGAGAAGGAGCCGATGAACTTTTTGGTGGGTATCCAACCTATTTTGGTGCAAGGCTTGCTGACCAATATGCCCGGCTTCCCTATTCTGTCCGCATACTGATACGGCGAGCAATAGAAAGTTGGCCGCCTAACGATAAAAAAGTGACAATTCCCTTTCTGCTCAAACGCTTCATCCAAGGTGATCAGTTAGATCCCATGAACCGCCATATACTCTGGAATTCATGCATATCAACCATGACTTTAACCCGTTTGGGTATAACGCCGCCATTGATCGCAAGCCCCGGCTATTTATCAACAGAAATGCTGGATCGACTTCAACAGCATGACGTGGAAACTTCGTTGGCGGAAGGATTATTGACCAAGGCGGATCGGGCGGGCATGAAATCAGCTTTGGAGCTACGCGCGCCCTTTCTTGATCAGCAGGTAATGGAATTTGCCGCATCCCTCCCAGAAAGGCAACGTATTCACCGATTACAAACCAAAGTCTTTTTAAAACAGTATGCCTTGCGGTATTTGCCTCCAGAGATAGTGCACCGCAAAAAGCGAGGACTTTCCGTGCCTTTGAACAGTTGGCTGCGCGAGCCGCTTTATGAGTGGGCCAAATCGAGATTAGCTTCACCTCTGCTTGATCACATAGGCATTAATCGTAATGTTGCGCTGGACCTGTTGCAGGAACACAAACAACGTAAGAACGATCATGCTCGTTCAATCTGGACGCTAATAGTCCTTAGCGAATGGCTAGCGTGGGTATACGAAAATTATGATGAACGAAGAATATAGTGAGTGAATATATACTGTGGACGATTCCGGTTCGCGCTTTTTGAAAGCTCTGCCCTCAAAGTGCATAGGTATCTACACACCTTAGAGCCGAATAGCACTAACTTTTCATACAACCCTTTGATAAATATGATCAAGGTAGCAAGCCTGCTTTAAGTTCATGCCTTGGTTTAGTCATCAGAGGAAAGGGTTTGGGGCGACGCTTGACAGTCCATTTCCCTGATCAAAATTTTACCGGTACGAGTAGCCGATTTCCGATCGGCGCCACCAGCCATCAATACCGTCATTTATTCTTCATTTTCAAACTTGTCTAACCAAATCAATTATTCGCCCTGCCGATCCCATAATAAGCAATGCCTTGTTTTTTAAGTAATTCAGGCTGATATAGGTTTCTTCCGTCAAAGATCACACTATCTTTCAAGTTATTCTTCATATGGTCAAAATCAGGACTCCAAAAGTTTTTCCATTCTGTCACAATGATTAATGCATTTGCACCCTGTAATGCTTCATCAGCTGTTTTAACCAAACTCAGACCAGACTTATTGCCATAAATTCGTTTTGCTTCTTCCATCGCTTCCGGATCAAAAGCTTGAATGCTTGCACCTGCATTAATTAATGCTTCCAATATGACGCGACTTGGCGCTTCCCTCATATCATCTGTTTTAGGCTTAAATGCCAGCCCCCAAAGTGCAAAAACTTTCTCTTTAACATCGCCGTTATAATGTTGTAGCACTTTATTAACAATAACTTGTTTTTGACGATCATTAACATTTTCGACGGCATTGAGTAATTCCGCGTTATATCCAACCTGTTTTGCAGTACGCTCCAGGGCTTTGACATCTTTAGGAAAACAAGAACCGCCGTAACCACAGCCAGGATAGATAAAAGAATAACCTATGCGTGAATCGGAGCCTATGCCGGTTCTGACATGTTCGATATCCGCGCCTAACAATTCAGCCAGATTGGCAAGTTCATTCATAAAACTAATTTTGGTTGCCAGCATTGCATTAGCCGCATACTTAGTGAGTTCGGCTGAACGAATATCCATGACGATGACTCTATCGTGATTACGATTAAATGGCGCATAAAGCGCTTTTAATAATTCTGCCGTTCTTGGGTTATCCGTTCCCACAACAATTCTGTCAGGCTTCATAAAGTCGGTAATCGCAGCGCCTTCTTTTAAAAACTCAGGATTTGAGACCACATCAAAATCAATATTAGCGTCACGTTCTTTCTGGACTTGAAGCATGACTTCTTTCACTTTATCGGCAGTGCCGACAGGTACCGTCGATTTATCAACGACAATACGATATTCGGTCATATGTTCAGCAATCGATTTAGCGACAGCTAAAACATATTGTAAATCTGCTGCACCATCTTCATCAGGCGGGGTTCCCACAGCGATGAACTGAAAAACACCATGACTGACTGCTTCTTGTATATCAGTGGTGAATTTTATCCGGCCGGCTTGCTGATTTTCTATGACCATCGCTTCTAAACCAGGCTCATAAATGGGGATAATACCTTTTTTTAAGTTGTCGATTTTTTCTTGATCAACATCGATACAAACCACATCATTCCCAGCCTCGGCTAAACAAACGCCTGTTACTAAGCCTACATAGCCAGAACCAAATACCGTTACTTTCATTACTACGTCCTTAAATTTTAATTAATTGATAAAAGATTTTAGATTGACTCTAGTTTTTGGATATTCTGAAATCTAGGGCTATCGCGCTCTATTATCCAAGTCAGCCATTACTGATGATAAGGATCATGAGCCATTGCCTTGTTTCGATACCGGCGTATCCGTATTGCCTTCCTGCGGCAATATGGGTCGAAACATATCCTATTTCCTTGAGTTGATAAAAACCGCTTTGATAGCCCACTGGGATGGCATTTCAAAATATCGCCAGCAAAAATAGCAACACGGAATAAATAGCATTAAAAAAACATACCCCGCAGTTGGAGTAAATACGCCAATCTTTACTCCCAAAAAAAGCACAGACAAACCGGAAAATAAAACAATAGATGGCGTTTGCAAAAGATAGACAGAGTAAGATATATCGCCTGCAAATTGAGCGATTGCTTTAGTCTTGCCGACAACGTTAGAGTTAACGCTAACGATAAGGATCACTGGAAAAACAAGCGTTATAATGATGAGGTCGTAAATCCACCCCAAGTCCAATTGCAGCGTAAAAACAAACAAAATCGCCATCAAAACAAGCCAAAAGGCCGAAACCCTAAATCGCTCGAATACCCTGCCGCTAAAAATCACTAATCCAAGAATAAAGGAGTAAAACACCCGAGCAAAACCATAAATAAAATTTTGGCTCGACCAGCCAACATCCAGGCCATGGTTTGAAAATGCACTCAAAAACAAAGCGCACCACGAGACCAAAAGTACAATGAGCAAATATTTATTTAGCAACCTACGAAAAAAAACAAAATAAACAATATTAATCATCAACTCAAAAAATATTGACCAAGCCGCACCATTAAAAATATAGAGCCTATCGATTGAATAAGGTTGAAAAAAACTGGGCAGCATTAAACCGTTAAAAACCGCCGATCCAATGAGAGGAAGCGTATCAAAATAGTGAAAGTCTTGATAAAGCTTTGCCCCCATCACCAGAAACCCAACGGACACTGAGGCCGCTAACAACGGCCATAAGCGCGCTAATCGAGCTATTAAAAACTGCCTGAAGAATATTTTAGGCCTAGCCTCCAATGAATAATTAGCCGCGATCACAAAGCCGCTAAGAGCAAAGAAAAAATCCACGCACAAATAAGCTTTGGGTAGAATTATTCCTCTGGCGTCAAAAAGAAAGTCCATGTGATAAAGAAGGACACAAATTGCAGCAACCCCCCTTAACAGGTCCAGCGATGCATAATGTGGAGCTGCTTTTCTGACTCCAGCCAGCGATTTACTCGCTTCGTATTGAATTAAAATATCGCTCACAACGTTCCTAAAAATATCCAATCAAAAAGTAATCGTTCAATTTTTTTCACTGCAATCGTTGGCGAATTCGTTGCATCTGGGGACGGTCAATGCCATTAATCGGCTCTAGCGACAGCAGATAGGCATCTGACCACCACATTCCACCGGCCCAATAAAACCAACCCAAACAATTCTGATCAGCCACATCCAAAAATTTATCCAGCGCAAGCAACCACCTTGGATCATTCCCAGGCACGCCCCACTCGCCGATTACACCACGCTGCCCATATTTTGTGAGCCAATCAATAAAAGGTTGCAAACGCTTTTCTACCAGCAGCGGCAAATCAACGCTATCATCAATAGGGGCCAAATAACGGCCGGAATAATCGGCATCAAAATAGACATGAGCTTCGTACACCACCAGCCCACTGGGATCGGTAACAAAGGGGGCGGGATTAACGCTAGGCCAGCGGTGAGCATTACTCCAGCCATCACCCGCCACATAAATATAATGCCTGGAATCAATCATCCTGACGCCATCGACGCCGGCCTGGGCCACCTGATGCCAAAGCCCCCCCGTATCGTGAGGCTCATTCATCAGTCCATAGGCAAGTAATGCACGGTGATTGCCTATGGCCCCGGCAAGCCGTTTCCACACATCGCTAAATGCCTGCGCTGGAACGGCCTCTGTACCGACAACATTGCCACGGTAGCGACCATAGTTATGTAAATCCAGCACCACGCGCTGGTTGAGTAAGGAGGCATCGTCCAGAAACTTGATGATCAGGGCCAGATAGGTAGGATCCAGTGCGCCGTACAGCACAGGCTGGAGCCGCTCCCAAATGAAAGGCAAACGAACCGCATTGAACCCGGCTTCGTCGTAATACTGAATCTTGGCCGCCGTGGGAAATCTATAATCGTAGTTGACAGTGCCTGGAATCCGGCTGGGACCAAACTCGGCGCCTGCCAGATTGATACCACGTTCCGGCAACGCGCACTCAGCAGCCATGGCTGCTGTAGAACAGAGCCAGTAAGCCTGGATTAGAATCAATATGATCAATTTGAACATGTCGGCAGCTCCCGAATAAATTCGTTGTATTTAATTAAGGTAAGGAACAGGCATAAATTAATTTAAAAACCCATTCACCACGAAGACACGAAGATCACGAAGGAAAAATAATTGTTTAAACTCAATGTATTGAAAACTTCGTGTCCTTCGTGTCTTCGTGGTGAATGCTTTTGCTTTTTGTTCTAAAACGAATACTTTCACAGTCTCTAAGGCACACTATTTTTTAGACTTCATCTATTCACCGGGCAATTCCCAGACCTGATTTAACAGCTCATCCGGAAGTAGCCGACAAAGCCGCTTATCACTTCGAGCCTATTATTTCGAAGGCTGTTCTGAGCGATCCAATGCGACATTTACCGGCGAATACTCCTGATGCGCATGACCGAAGGCGCCGGCAACTGTGCCTGCGCCACGTAAGAGATGAGTAATCGCGCGCATCCCGTAATAGGATGAAAAAAGTAACCCCGGCAACATAGCGGCCCCAAAGCCCATCCGCATGAAGCCTTTCACAACGACCAGCTTAGCCAAGCTCAGCGGTGTTCCGTCGAGCCGCTCAGTCACTGAAAAAGTATTTCCCAGTCGATACTGTCGCTGAACAATCCACCTCAACTTCAAACGGCTCATCGGAACCTCCTCATACACAGGCGCGCCGGCCGACCATACGATATGCATGTCCAAAGCAACGGCCTGGCGGAAAAACATAAAGTCGGACCCTCCGGTCATTCGCATGCGTTCGTCAAAACGATGCCGGGTCTTACGGATAAAGGCGCTCGAAATCAATACATTATTAGTAGCCGCCTCCTTCAACTGCGCTTGATCGGCAAATTGCCAACTATCAAAAACCCGGCTTTTAACTAACCAGTGCGGCGCGGATTCCGGGTAGACAGGAATGACTGCGCCAAGCACACAATCCGCACCAGTGGCGCGTTGCGTTTTCAGCAATTCGTCAACCCAGGTATCGCCCGGCCACTCATCATCATCAATGAAGCAAAAGAACTCGGCATCATCCGGCACCGCGGCAATGCCGGTATTGCGTGCGATGGGGATGCCTTGAGCGGGTTCGGAGATATAGTGAACGGCCAAGGTACTGTTTAATTGGAACCGTTCTATACTGGCTTTAGCCGAACCTTCCTTGTCATTATCGACAACGATCGCAGTCACGCGGAAACTGCGTGACTGATCGTGGCATTGTTGTCGATCCAAACCTTCCAGAACCCGAATCAAGCCCTGCGGGCGACGATAGGTGATGATAATTACAGCAACATTAATCATAAATCCTCATTTTCAATATTTATTCAGTACGGTATGACGTCATTTTTTGTGACTATCAGCCGAAAACCTTTAATCCAAATTCTCGCAACACACGCACAATAAATTTTGGATTGCCCAACACGTATCTCCGCCACATCCTTCCAGGCTCCAGCAGCAACCGGTATACCCACTCAATACCAAGCCGACGCATCCAAACCGGTGCCCGGTGAACTTCGTTACAAAGAAAATCAAAAAGCGCCCCAACCCCCCATGCCGACACGGTAACGTCCGGTACTAACCGTTCGATCCAGCGTTCTTGCAAGCCATTGCCCATTGCAACAAGAACAAGACTAGGGTTAGCGGCCCTTATCCTGTCTATAACGTGCTGTTCTTCAGCTTTAGCAAAAAACCCGTGCTGATATCCGACTACAGTGTGCTGACGCCAACGCGTAGCGAAAACATCCGCGCAACGGGTAGCCACATCTGCGCTAGCGCCCAGTAGAAAAATGCGTAAAGGAATCTTGCAATGGTCGAGAAAATACGGTGTGAAATCTGTACCGTTAAGGTTGTCAGGAAACGCTTGCCGATATAGAAGTTTGCTGGCCAAGTTGATACCCGACCCATCGTTAAGCAGTAAAAACCGGTTGAGCATGTTTCGAAGCCGGGTATCCTCATAAGCAACATTTGCAAGATTGGCATTCAAAAAAGCCAATCGCACCGGAATCCTCTGCTTGAGCCTGGACTCAAGCTGGGCTAACGCTTGCTCACGCGTCATCACGGCAACATTTAAACCAAACACTCCACGACTTTCAATCGAAAGCGAATCAGGGCTGGCTTGTTGCTCACTCACTAGAAGGGTATTTTTATTCATAACATCTCTTTAATATTGCGATCGCTCTTTATCGTTCCCACGCTCCGGCGTGGGAATGCAGTCTCAGACGCTCCAGCGTCGGCTTCCTTTGTGCTGTTCAGAACCATAAAGTGCGGCGTATCAGCTTCAGGACTTGTTTTTAAGCCGGCAGTTCAATGGATCGGGACGCTGGAGCGTCCCGATCTGCATTCCCACGCCGGAGCGTGGGAACGATAAATTATTTTTTCTTCGTGTCCTTCGTGGTGAATGCTTTTTGCTTTTTTTCTAAAACGAATACTTTTGACTGAGTGTAAAAAACTAATACAGCCTGAACATTTGCAGTCCAAGGGCATGACGAAACTTTCCAATATTCAACCAAACCTTGAACGCACATTTAAGCGCCAGATCTTTACGAAATGGAAAACAAACCGCCGTAAACACCAGAAAAGCCGGTATCTTGATTAAGGCCATCAGGTAAGTTTGAAGGCGCGATATAAAAGGACTACGCGCAATGATAATGCTGGCGTATGTCTGGCCGCCTCGCATGTATCGCCTATATAAATGACCGATACGCAAACGTTCCATCGGAACGGCTTCATAAAGTTTGGCGTTTTCGGATGCAAGCAATACCGCGCCGGAAGCATGAAGCCTTGCGAAAAAATCGGTATCCTCTCCGCCCGACCGGCCTAGCTCTTCCCGAAATCTTAAGCCAAGCCGCTCAATGCTTTCCCGGCGGACCAGCGCATTGCATGTTGATCCCGTATTGACTTCACTGCCGTGCAAGCCGACTCGCTTTACAAAGGGTCCGGCTTTACAGATCCAGTTGGGTGCTGCCTCAGGAAACATGGCATCAATGGGGCCAAAAATAGCATCGGCCCCCGAATGTTCGGCATGCTCAATGAAATTTATCAGCCAATCGGCATCGGCCCACTCGTCATCGTCAATGAAAGCCAGATAGTCGCCACTTGCAGCATTAAGACAGGCATTACGTGCAACAGAAATATTGCCCGCAGCGGACCTAACAACCCGTATAGCAAACGGCCAATCGGTCTCCCCGGCCAGCATTAGGCCGACGGCGCCATTTACGCTGTCATCGGCAATAACAACATCGATTGTCGTATCCGCCGGTACACGGCAAGCGGCAATGGAATGTAGCGCAATCAATAGCGACGGCCGCCCTATGCTGGCAATGCAGACCGTAACACTCACCCTACGTGTTTTTCCAACACTCAATTCATCATCCATGGATCAATCTTTCCAATCATCAAAGCTGAACCGATACTTGCCCTTTTTCAAATCTTCCTCAATGGACCGGAAAGGTTTCGCGGGAAATCCGGAAATGAGGCTGCTATCGCACACAAGTTTAGAAAGGACGACCGATCCGAGCGCAACAATATTATTGTTCCCTATGGATGTACCCGGAGAAAAACGCGCCGCGGAGCCGATGTAGTTATTATCGCCAATCCGGATGTCTCTATCCTCAACGCTCAAGCCATGGGTCCAAAACTGACTTTCATGACCGGCAATCCAGCTTCCTTCACCGATAGAAATCTCGCCGTAAACGTCGAAGAAATGCTCGTCCAGCACTAAAGAACGGGCGCCCAGCGTGAGTCGGGGCGTGTAATGACGCTCCTTAAAGCGATCCTGGGTAATATGCCAAGAGCAAGTAAAGCGGTTGCATTTTCCAATCCTGGCGCTATCGCCGATTCGCACATCAATCGGCCCTTTGAACAAATTGAGCATTCCGATATTAACTTGCTCTCCCAATCGGAAGCTCGATACTGCTATGACAGTAAGGAAACCCGTTTTAGATGAAGCCGGAATTTCGTATCCCATCAAGACACGATAAAACCAGCGTCGTAAACCCACTAACGGCAGGGCAGAGATTAACGCTGCAAGCACTATTTTTTTCAACTTCTTCTCCCAGTTTTTAATAAAAATATCAGGTAGTAACCTGGATTAAGACTTTGCCTGCCCGACGGCAGGCTCCCGCCAAGTTATGCCGCAACATAACAAGAACACCATCCAGAGTGGGACGTAGCTGCGGAATAGACTCGATTCCATCGTGTTGTTCAGCAATACAAACAACAGGCAGGTCAATAGCAACAGACCGGTAAGACCGTCATGCCGTGCCAAGCGCAGGATGCTCAAGAACAAACCAATAGTCAGCACGGTTACTAATAAAAGTCCGACATAGCCCATCTCCAATACAACGTCAACGTAACCGTTATGGGCTTGTAACAAACCGGCAATAAAGCCCTCGCCCAATGCTCGCGTTGCGTCTCCGACGCCCCAGAAAGAACCGAAACCGTAGCCGACAAATGGAGCCTGATTAATGTAATAGCCGGCAAATGCCCAGATCTTGGTGCGCCCGGTGAATGTGGTATCGTGAAAAATAAATTCCGATATATCGCTGATGCCGAATGGAATGAGCATTGAGGCGGCAACAACCGCTACAGCAAAGGTTAAACACATGACGACTGAAATAGTGCGCGCAAGCGGGTCTTGTATCCTGGATAGGCTAACAATCAATCCTGCAAGCAGTGGGGTGACAACCATCAAACCTATAGAGGTTTTAGAATGACTCACAGCGCATAAACCAATTGCCAGTAGCGCCAGAGCGGCAAATAGCCAGCGCAAACGCCCTTGATGCCGGGCAGATGCATACACGATAAAAAAGAAACCCGTTGTGACAATCTGGCCCAAACTATTCTTCTGGGAATAGATGCCGCGATAACCAAAGTCCGGGACACCCAATAAAGGCAGTGTGAGCACGTTGATTACAATCACGGCAGCAAAAATCCAGCATACTTTGTCCAGTATCTCTTGCCGGTCAACCACCATCACAAAAGGGGCAATCACACAAAATAACAATAATGCCTGTTGCATTGAGCGCCGCAGGCTGATTGCCGGTACATCGCTCCAAAAAGCGCTAACTATCTCCAGCAGCAGATACGCAAACAACAAGAAGATGTGCAAGCGAGCTCCTTTCAGCTCCTTGTTGCCCGTGTTCAACCAAAAATAGCCCGCCATTCCTGTCAGCAAAAGCCACGCGATCTTATTGCTCGCCGTTCCCTCGGATACAGTCTGATTAATGCCCGAGCCAAACTCAGTCTCCGCTGTCGCGGAGAACATCAGCAACGGTGCGATAATGAGCGCATAGGCAAACGCCAGCGGAGCAATCCATGACAGCATCGCGCCAGGCGTATTTTTTAGGCTGCCTTTAAGCAGATTCCCGTTGCTCGGTTTATTCGCCACAAGCATCCTTACTTACCTTGGTAAACCTGGTTCGCGCCAGGATATAAAATATACTGGCCGCCGCAACGACTTCACCGGCAATGACTGATGAGACAGCCCACTCCGGCATGCCGGCCCAACACACGCCCATCAGCGCTGCCATTGAAACGACAGCGCCTATGATTGTCGTCAGCGCAAGCTGTTTGAACTTCCGGCATGCTTGCACACCCACCCCGCAGACGGAGCGTATTTGGAAAAGCAGCGTAGCAAGCGCCCACAGCATGACCGTCAAGACCACACCGGAATATTTATCGCCAAAAAAATGCAGATTCAGAAAAGGCCATGCGAACCATAGCGCGGACGAGAAACTAATATTCAATACGATGAAGCTGAGCACCGATACACCCAGCAAACGGAAAAACTTACCCGAATTACTTTCTTCTACCAATACGGAAAGATATGGTCTGGCAACACGGCTCCATGCCGAGGTCACCAGATTAAGAGGCCCGAAAAAAACGCGCCCCGCTTGGATGCTCCCAACTGCTGCGGTCCCAAAGATCGCGCCAACCACAAAAACATAGCCTCGATTCTGCGCCTCCGTTGTTGCAACGCCTATCAAGCTCCAGGAAGCTTCTTTCCATACTCCGGGATACAGTTCCTTGCACGCTTGCCACGGACTTTGCAGGATACTGCGTATTTCGCCTATTAAAGAAGACAGCATAATCATCAGGTTTGCTAAAGCCAGTGCATTCAAACAAAATGCAAGAGACAAGGCATTAGGCTCAAGATACCGATACGCATAAACAAGTTCAGCAGCAGCCAGAATCACAAAAAATCCATCATCAATTAATACCGATTTGAGCCTGCCAACCACTATGGCCCGATTTCTAAGATATTCACGAAATAAAGTAGTCGCCAAATAATAGCCAATGGCAGTCACTGCCGGCGCATCCAAGTCTAGCTGCGGAAATAAGGCGAACAAAAAACTACTCAGAAAAGCAGCAATGCAAATCAAAATATTGACCACTGAAAATAATGTCCGCAGCTGCTTTTTTCTTAATCCGGATGTGGCGGTAGGCAGCATTACAGAAGCGGGCGTATTCACCATGGCATTCTGAACGCCGACCAGTAAAAGTCCCACCGACAAGATAATCCCGAACTTGCCGTACTCCTGCGGACTCCATGCTTTGATCAGTATTAAGTTCAATGCAAAGTTGAATGCTGAAACCAAGCCTTGATCCATAATCGAAATGGCAACGCGCTTCTTCAAAACCAGACCCCGCCGGCCCTTCTCTGGGCATTAACCGGCCGGTAACCGGCGCGCCAAGATACCAGGACAATATTATGTTGCAGCTGCATTAGCATTTTATTCATAGGCTTCATTGGGCTTATAAAAAGCACTGCCAATCAGGCGCTTCCGATTTTCAGGGGATAACACTTTCAAAAGAGCCTTAATGAAATCTTCCTGCGCAGAATAAGCCGCAGCCTCATCGCCCAGACTGGAAATCCGGAAAACCATGCCATCGGGGACTTTCCCGGTCAGGCCATATTTCAATTGTGCCAATTTCCATTGACGGCTGTTGATAGTCATTGTGTCCCCTATTGTTATCCAATAGATGACCGACTCGACTCTAGCGCCTTGAACTGCCAACAAGCGTTTAACCTGAACTGTGCCAAAACCCGTATTGAAAATCCCGGCCGTACTTTTTAGTATCTGAAACCCTTGAGCGCTATAACAGACTTCGGGCTTGTGAACTTGCATCATGTCGCTTTGGTCACTTCCATAAGCAATAGACAGCATAATCCGCTTGCCTTCATCGTCGATATAAGCTCGCGACAGGACCTGACTATAAAGTTTATTGATCAAGGACTGCCTTACGGGACTCACTAACGAATAGACCTGGCTGTCGTCCTCTCGCCAATGGCCAAACTGCTTGGGAAACAGGGTTGCCAGGTCAATTTGCGTTTGCTGTTCCGCTATCTTTCGCACCGGCTTTAACAGCACAGCAACACACGCAGTCAACAGCATCAACATCAAAATAGTTAACGCTCTAAGCTGGAATGGTCGAGTGCTTATAACCGGCAATTGAGAGTCTCTGATTTCCATGATGATCTGCTCGGCTTAAATCTTGGCGGTCAGGCTTGGCGGCACAAAAACCGGTTCCGGAAATATTTTTCTCAGCAAGCTATCCAGGCTAAAAAACACCAGCATTGCCGCTGTAAACATAATAATTCCAGCGGCGCTATGCAGAATCCCCTGCCCCGCTTCATCACCTAAATGGTAGGTTATCAAAACCAGTAAAATGACCCGCACCACGTTGGCAAAGAAGGCTACGGGTATAATGCTCAAAAGCAAAAACAGGCAGTGTTTCCAGTTTTTATAGGCGCTCAGGTGCTGATAGAGCAAGCCTACGGCTAATAATGAAAATAGCGAGTGCAATCCTGAGCAGGCATCGGCAACCAAAAGCTGATACTTGCCGATCAGCAAAGAGACACCGGCTCGGGCAATGGGGTATCCGGCCCAATAAAGGATCTGTTCCGCTATCGAGGATATTATCTGCTTTAATGGTCCGGTAATTTCATCAACCAGAAATCCAGGCAAGGGAATCATGAAGACGATGAATAACAGTGGAAATAGCGTTTGCTTAACCGCATCACTCCCTACGGTAATAAGCATGCTACCTCCCAGCACCAAAATGATAGAACCGATTTCCAATATTAAGATTTCCTGGGAACGGCCCACTGCGTAAAACAACAGTCCCGATAGCAATACCGGACCGCCTGACCACAAATTACTGCTGTTAGTCGATGCTATGAATAGATGGCGCTTATGCCAAAATAAATAAACCGTTACCGCCAATATAAAAGGTCCATGCCCCTGCTCTTCGTTGTTCCAGAGGCCGTGGGCCAAGTCGTAAAAAGTCGGCACATATAAAATCGCCAGCCCTAATAAAACCGGCCAACCCGTTTTAATGCCGCAATCTCGACACCATTCCGATACAGAGGCGATCACCGATATTTTCCGTTTAGTTCATTACCACACCGAGCAACTCGGCGCCGGCGGTGAAAAGCTGATTTTTAATGCGTAATGCATGGGCCATCCGGGTCTGGTGGCGGCGAACGACCAGAACGCAACAGCCCGCCCGTGCAGCAACAATTTGTGCATCGGCATTGTCCAACGCGGGCGGAGTATCGCAAATAATGATGTCGTATTTTTGCCCGACGGCTTCCAGCATCTGGTTAAAACTTGTGCGACTAAGAAGTTCTTGGGGATTAGGCGGTAAAGCCCCGGCACAGAGAATCGAGAGATTGGCAAAGGATTTAACCGGCATGATTGCATTGGAATAATGAATGCGTCCTGCCAGTACGCTGGATAATCCCAGCTGATTGTCCAATCCGAATAACCGGTGTTGGTTAGGATTACGCAAGTTGGCATCTATCAGCAAGGTTCGCTCGCCCAACTGTGAAACTTCGATAGCCAGGTTGGCGGCAAGCTGGCTGCTGCCATCTTCATGCTCGGCGCTTATTAAAGCCAGCGTTTTTCTATGTCCGCCAAACCAGCGCAGCATAAGCTGGCAACGTAGGGCGCGCAAAGCTTCGCACTGACTGCTGTTTGGCTGATAAGCGGCAAACAGCTCCGAACTTAAACTGCTCCCGGCGTCAACCGGCAAGCAAGAGTAATCAAACTGACGGGCAAGCGCGCGTAAAATATCCTCTTCTTTAAGCAAGCCAAGGTGAAGAGCCGCCTCGCCGAAACGCAACTGATATTCGCGCTGCACTTGCGAAATTTGTTCAATGTTTTGCTCAGTCAGCTTACCCGAAGTAATCAGCAATTTGCCGATTCTCGTATCAACCGGCGGTATGAAAGGTTTGTCCAGGATATTTGCAACTACGCTATTCATATTAAATTTTCCAAAACTCATCTGGCTGTTAGTAAGAGTAGGGCTAGCCCTGTTTAAGTATTCTTCATGACGGGTATTTCTCCCAATACAGTTAAGCCTAATCCTTCGGAAATATCTTCAGTTGTACGCACACGCCGATCGAACATTTCAGCGAGCAACGCAAAACCTGTACCCAACAAAGTGCCTAAAAACAGTGAGAACAGCAAATTTAGCCGAATTTTTGGACCGGCCGGTTTTAACGGAGGAATTGCCGGATTAAGGACTGCGATACTACTTTGATCAATCTGGCTTTCTAAATGAACCTGACCTGCACGTTGCGAAGCAGCATCATAGGCACGTTGTGAGTTCTCGACTTCCTTGGTAAGTACATCAAGCACGTCTCTTTGCTGTTTTAAATCCAAAATCCGCTGTTTTTGACTGTCCAGAGCTTGTTGCAGTTCTTTTTCTCTGTGCCGATCGATTTCTGCCGCTTGTCTTACCGAGCCCATCGCATTATTGATCTCTACTTCCATTTTTCTGCGCAATGAGGACAGCTCCGCTACAGCGCTTTGATACTGCGGATGATTTTTTCCATAGCGCTGGCCAAGTTCGGCCAATTTAGCATCCGCCTTTGCGATATCCGCCTTCATACTTTGCAGCAAGGTGTTGCCCAAAAGATCGGGCAATTCCTGCAAACGATTTTTTGCCGTCGCCTCGGTCATTTGTTTTAGCCGGGTTTGGCTGTCGTAAGCTTGCGCCTGAACCACAACCAATTGGCTGGAAATCTCTGACAGCCGGGCGCTCTCCAAATCCAGCCTTTGACTATCGGCCGCAACAATGCCATGTTCACGTTGCGCTGTGGATAGCTTTTCCTGCGCAGCTTGAATATCTTTTCTCAAGTTCCGGGTCTGCCCTTCGAACCATTCATTCTGGCGTTTTGCCGGCTCAACTTTAAGGTCCAGCACGGTTTGAATGTAAGCATCGGCAAAAACATTCGCCAATGTAGCGGCAAATTGCGGTTCCTCACTCGAGTAACTTATCTGGATTACGCTGCTTTCTCTTGAAGGTTTGACATCCAGGTTTTTCAGTAAAGCATCGGCCAGCCAATCCCGAATGCTGCCTTCCTTATTTGTGGCATCTATATATTGCTCCTTAACCTGGGCAATATCGGTCAGATGTAACTGATCAACTACCCGCAAGGCGACAGCATGACTGGAAATAATATCAATCTGTGTCGCCATATAACCGGGTATTAATTGCGAAGACAGTGCCATGCCGGTTAGCGGATCGGCATTTTTACTATCGGTAACCACAGACACGGTTGCAATATAGTGTTTCGGTAAAAGCAGGCTGACCACCAAAGTAATCAAAAAGGTCGTCGCCAGGGTTAACAATAAAATATTTTTGCGCGCTCTAAGAATCCATAGTAATTGGTTAAATCTCATGACTTACAACCAGCTTTCTTTTATGTACAACACATCATCCGCCTGTAATAAGCTAAAGCCTTCCACATCTATCTCCTGTTCCTTACCTTCAGCATCGCGGCGTTTAACAATAGGCCCCGGCCAGTTTTCCGATCCTTTAGCTGTTAAGCCGCCTCCTGCCGAAATTGCCTGGGCAATGGACATGTTTTTCTCCAATTTATAAGAACCGGGCCGCTGTACCTCACCGTAGATATAAAACATGGGCGCACGCGGCACAACAATGACATCGCCATTGGTAACGGCATGATTTTGTGTTCGATCTCCTGCCATTAATGCATTCAAATCTATATTTACCTTGCTGCCATTACTATGCAGTAAGGTAGCGAAATCGGCGGCTGGAGGCACTTGAGTAATACCGCCCGCCTGAGCCAGCAAATCGATGATATGACTGGATACTTCAAGCGAATAGATCCCAGGCTTATTAACCAAGCCCAATACATTGACTTTTTGGCTTACAAACTGCGTGACGACAAGGGTTACTTGCGGTTCTTTAATAAAATCGCCATCGTTCAATCGCTGGGTAATCAATCGTTCCGCTTCGGCGACTGTTTTTCCGCCAAGACTGACTTCACCGAGTAATGGAAAACTTACATTGCCGGTCTCACTGACGCGTATCTCCGTAGTTAAATCGGGATATTCATAAACGCTAATTTTAATAACGTCTCCGGCCCCCAACCGGTAATCTTTATTGATTTCAGCCGACCAAGCGCTTTCGAACACGCTAAACTGAAGCAATACGATTACTGCAAGCAAAAATCTCATATTCATCATATTGAAGGACTCTTATTTAATTCCGGACAAACCTTGTTCCAGAATTTTTTGTATATTGCGGTCTGGTTTGGTGTCGGCAGGAGGTACGCTTTGCTGTTCTGCTTGTGCGGACTCAATGGCTTTATCGGCTTTATCCTGTTTAGCGAAATCTCCCTGATACACAATGGTTGCCGCAGCATGTAGCTGCTTAAGATGCTCGTCCAATATTTGTTTATTACGCGTATTGACAAGAAGCTTTTCAATCTGAACTTGCGCCTGCTCCAGACTAACCGGATGCTCAGCGAAATTGATCACCTGCATCAGCAATTGTTTTGACTGGGTTTGAGGCGCGATGAGGATATCGCCGACTTTAGCATTGGCAAAAGCGCTTAACATTTCCAAAGGCAACTGTTCAGCAGGCTTGGTCACCGTTTCTTCCTGAAACTTGACTTGGTACTGCTTCAGTAATTTCCTGACTTGCTCGGGGCTTGAGGCCTGATCTAGCGATGCATTAAGAGCAGGGTCGAGTTGTGGCGTTTCCAGATTAAAAAGTTGGAATTGATAAATGCGCCGTTTTGCAAAAAGATCCGGATGTTGTTGGTAATACTCCTGCTTGTCTTGAGCACTAACCGGGGCAGGATTCAGCACTTGGCGCTGTACATAAGATTGCGTGAGTATTTGCCGTTGGGCATTCTCTAGCGTCATCATCGTCTCCGGATCGCGATCCAATTGGTTCGAAAGGGCTTTTTGAACCAGCAATTCCTGATCGATCAAAGTGTCTAGCGCCTTACGCGGTGCGTCGGCTTCCGAACCACTGACGCCTGAAGCCTTTATCACCTCATTGACTTGGTGTATGGTGATTTCGGAATCATTGACCTTGGCAGCCACTTGGGTAGACTGTTTTTCGGTTAATTCCTTATCGCAGCCGGCCACTATCAACATAGATAAAGCTAAAACACTATTAGCCAGATTTCTGCCGGCGTGTCTTTTATCAACACTTTTAAAATAAATTCCACTCATCAATTCTTTGGCCCTTTTTGTCGAATTAGTATGCATTTTTATCACCCAGTAAAACCCCTACGGTCCGCATTATGATTTGCAAATCCAGCCCAAAAGACCAGTTCCGTAAGTAGTCGAGATCATATTCAATCCGCGCCGCCATTTTATCCAGACTATCGGTTTCGCCTCGAAAGCCGTTGATTTGCGCCCAGCCGGTAATGCCGGGTTTTACTTTATGGCGAATCATGTAGCCTTTTATGAGTTGCCGGTAAAGTTCGTTGTGAGAAACCGCATGGGGTCTGGGGCCGACTATGCTCATTCGTCCCTGTAAGACATTAATGAACTGGGGCAACTCGTCTAGTGAGGTTCTGCGTAAGAATCCGCCAAAACGAGTAATTCGCGCATCATTACGTTTGGCTTGTTCAACAAAACCGTTATTTTCAGAAACAGTCATAGAGCGGAATTTATAAACCCAGATTTCTTCGCCATTCAGCCCATAACGACGCTGTTTGAATAGCACCGACCCCGGAGAACTCAGCTTGACGCCCAGGGCGATTAAAATAAACACGGGGATAAGGGGTATCATTAACAACGAAGCAATAATAATGTCACTCAAACGTTTCTGGAGACTCCGCAGACCATAAAACGGCGTTTCACACACAGCAACGACAGGTACATTGCAGACTTGATCGAAGCGTGCCTGAATCAGGTCGGCAATAAACAAATCGGGTACGAAATAAATTGATGCGGTAGAGTCACGCATGGCGTCCAATAGTGCAGTGATCCGCGGCTCATTAGCCATCGGCAAGGCAATAAACACCACATGCACACCGTTTCGACGTGCAAATTCAGGCAGCATTTTAATAGTGCCAAGAATTTTTTCGCCCTCCGGCACGGAAACCCTATCAAGGCTTCTGTCTTCAAAAAAACCCAAAAAATCAAGATCGGAAAATCTATCCATTCGACTGTTTTTAACCAGTTGCAAGCCCAGGGCATCCAGCCCGACAATCACCGCCTTACGCTTTCTGGAGTTGTGTTTTAAGAAGAGACCCAGCAAAAAAAGAACAGTAATTTGTATTAAAAAAAGCGCAAACGGCGTGATAACAGTCCAGATTTGAATTACCGGTTCAAAGACTAAGTAACCGAAACCGGATAGTTCAAAAATGAACCAAAGAACCATCAGCATTAGTAACCAGCGCAGTAAAATATCCAGGAAACTACGTAACCAG
The DNA here is from genome assembly GCA_036561025.1 of Methylobacter sp. Taxonomy (GTDB): domain Bacteria; phylum Pseudomonadota; class Gammaproteobacteria; order Methylococcales; family Methylomonadaceae; genus Methylobacter_A. Next base: position 65,486 of record DATBQB010000053.1, read on the forward strand.
GGAAAACGACGCTCTGCTCGATAAATACTGACCCCATCCATAAAATGGATGGAGGTAAAAAAAACCACGACCATCAACAACAAAAAAACGCCTGACAATGACCTTTGCCAATATATAAAGCTGCCTGCGAGTAGGCTGACTATGCTGATGGGGTACAGCAGGTTCTGAATAATAAACAGAACCGGCCTTCCCAACGCTATCAAGCTCCCGCTTTGGATGCCGGATTTAGAAGCCAATCGTGTCATATCTGTCCTTGCTTCCATATGTTCTGTCCTATCAATGCAATTTCTTTTAAAATTCAGTTGTATTTGGCGTTTCCGCGCATAATCGTATGAAGCGGCCTCAGCATATGCCACGTAATCGAACATAGCGGCGCATGGAAGTGCTATTTTTTAAAAATGCGCGGATTTAAAGCCATGGCAACCAATTATTAGGGCACCTCTAAAAATTGCTTTTTGAAAATTATATAACCTGTAAAATCAATTACTTATATGATGAAACATGTCGAATTTTTGAATTATTAGAGGTCCCCATTAGATTGTTAATCAGACAGAAATAAACATAGGATTTTGGCTTATGTTTTTGCGACGCAGCTGCAAGCCTAGCAGGACGACTCCAATCATCAACAACATCCATGCTTCGGGTTCCGGCACTGGAGCAACCACCAAAGAACCTGAGTAACGGCCACCCACCAGACCGTCCCCGATACCGCTAACTTTTAAAGCGTAACTGCCGGAAACCAAGGAATTAAAAGTCACTCCAGCTACTGTAGGGTTCAAATCTCCTGAAACAGAACTATAGTTCAGTGGATTGAACGTCGATGCCCCCAACATTGTGGAATACAATTTAAGGGATAAATTCTGAATGTTTTGAATCACAAAAGAATCAGAGGGAACGGAAAGCGTGTAGTTTTCATTATTTACTTGACCGCTAATATTATTCGTTCCTCCCAAATTAAACGTCCAATAATCTTCGAACGCACCTGTACCTACAGTTGCACTGAATGAGCCGAGAGGCTGGTTTAAATACAGCGCATTTGCCGAAGCCCCGGAACTAACAAACATCGATCCCCAAAAAACCAGTAACAGTAATATTTTCATAATTAAATTTCCGTTTATTGTAATTAACAAAAAATCATATTTTCAAAAGACGTATCTTTTTAATATTCGCTCTATCTCTCTTTATTACTCGATCTAATTTCCTTTATTAACCACCCGGCTTACGAATTTAAAGCTTATTAGCTAACGTCGATACTCCTGCAATAACGCTGGAGCGAGCATTAATAAATGCACAAAATCTATTGCGCGGAAAATTCTATCGTTCACGATTAATCTTGCGTTTCACTCTAACAAATAGCGTCTTCTTCTCTAAACAGGAGACGATATATTTCTCAAACCCCGACAAAACCAAATCAATCACAGCAGGCCTCTTTATCGTTGTGTTCCGGTTTAGCAAATAAGAATTTCAATTAGTAACGAGCCGTATGAGAATTTATAAAAAATTAACGAGCGGTCTATTCGTTAATGTTCTTATCTTATGTACTCATAATGAACGACAGAAAACCGTTCGTCCCCAAAGTCATCGCTACAGACATTTCGGTCAGGTCGCTATGACTTCGAGTAAAGAATACAGAAGCAAGATGAGAGGAATCCTATGGATTCCATTAAAATTAGATGAGGATCAGAATGAGGCAGCCTATAACATGCTTTACGGCTATTATGCTTAGTACCTGATGTTACGCATTGTCCACGAAAAGCACGAAAGGCACGAAAAACATCAACCGTAGGTCTGTCGCGGACGGCGTCAACCCGGCATTCATTCGCAGACTCTCAAGACAAGCCCTTTCCGTTATACCCCCCGTGTCTGTGGGATACCGTCGTTCCGGCAGGGATGCCGGAACCCAGGCACAGAGAGGTGAAACTTCGTGTTACCCAAGTACCTGTAGAACCGCCAAGTTACCGTCCATGGCACTGGATACCGGCATCCCTGCCGGTATGACGACTCCGGGGCAGCGTTGTATATAACGATAAGTGGCAGCCTGGAGCTGGAGCTGGAGCTGGAGCTGGATGCGCTTTGCTAATAGCACCTTTGTCCCGTTTTTTTCGTGCTTTTCGTGGACAATGCCTAACGTCAGTTAATACTACAAACTGCGCTTGCTGATAACGCCATCTTCTTTGCCATATTTAAAATTTCAGCCTAACAGTTGCAGTCACGCTATCACCGACATAAGAATAAAATTGGCGATCACTATCGCGCTGATAGAACTGGTAAGCCAGATTAAGTTCCGCACAATGAACCGGTGTGTAACTAACGCCGACTTGCGACGAAAACAGTTTGTCTTTGCGCACTCCGGAGTGATCCTGGGTTTCTATACGCGCTTGCCCTGACAGCACAATTTTATTAGTAATACTCCAACTGGGCGTAAAACTCACCCCCTCGGAAATATAGTAATTTGAAGCCAGCTCGGAAAAAGCCGCTAACTCGTGCCAAGTTGAAACAGCGACTAATGTTTTAGCTGTAGGCGCCCAATCCATACCAATACGCCAGATTTCTCCCTGATAATCTGTCTGGGGCAAATTCGGATGGCTTCGTATTAAATACCCAGCCTGACCTTCAAAGTGAAGCTTGGGCGAGTAATCATATTTAAACAAAACTCTGGCTAAATTCTCTTGATATGCAATATCCACAGCCCCCACACCAAAACTCAACTGTCTGAGGGGAAACCGTGCATCAGTATGAGCATATTCAACGCTCAGGGAATTGCCTCTTGATGTTGAAAATGTAACACCGCCATGACTAGTCTGGGACTCGATATTTTGACTTTGCCGCGTAGCGGCACTATGAGTTGTATCTGACTTTCGCCAACCGGCATCAAAGCGAAAGTTCGAATTCAATTGATAGCGAATATCAAAATAGTATTCAGGCCTATCCAAAAGGTCGAGCGAAAAAAACTGTGTGTTTGCAAAGCCCGCCAGCGACCTGCTGTAGTCCGCCCCCAGTTTGCCGGACCAGCCGTGACCGACCTGCCATCGCCAAACGGCACTGTCTTTTGTAGACACATTATCAAGCTGTTTGTTGGCAGCGTAGCGGTTGTCATCCACCTGCAGGTCCAGATCAAATATCTGACGGCTTAAAGCCTTATGTATACGGCCGCCAACCGAAGCGTTGTTGATAAAATCACCGGTTTTCAGCTGGGATCCCAACTGCCTATCTTCTGAAATCCTAAACAAATTATTGTCATACGTTAGCGACTCACTGATAAACGGTTGTAACAAATCACCTGCATCGGCTACTGACCAGGCAGATGGCGAGTATATAAACAACAGTAACTTCATCCATAATAAGAATCGACCCCAGCTATTCAGTTTATTTCTGGCTAGAGCTTTAGCGGGTAAACTTTGCAATAGAACCTCATTTATTAAGTACACGGAATGTTTTGACAGTTCAGGCACAGACAGGGGAAAGATAACCGCTATACCGGCAAAAAGTTTGACCAGCTAATCAGCTTATCCCTGCCTAAGGCTTTAACGTGTAAGTTCTGCGATAAAATGTTCAGTAAACGGAATGTCTTGACAGCTCAGACACATTAAATGAAAGGATTAGGATAAAGAATAACCACTATAAAGTTCTCCATCTTGCGGGGGCGCAATATTTGGGTAGAGGTTACAGAAGCAAGATGAGAGGCAACCAGCGGATTTCATTAAAATTAGATGAAGATCAGAATAATCCGGATAAAACATTAATAATTAACGCAGATAACGCCAAAGAGTTCTTAAACCACGAGAAAATAAAGGAAGCTAAGCTCTGACATGAATGGCACTAACTTTTCATGTAACCCTATGATAAATACGATCAAGCTAGCAAGCCTACTTTAAGTTCATGCCTTAGTTTAGTCATCAGAGGAAAGGGTTTGGGGCGACGCTTGACGGCCCGCGGTTCAACTCGGTCCGGCCGGTCGGGAACCTTCTCTTTAGCGACCATGCCGATGAGCTTTCCGTAGAGGACGACGAAATCCGGTTGATCTGCGATGGCGAGATAAGGGGCCAAACTGGAAAGATGCTGCACGCTGCCCTTGAAACTCACCCGTTGGATGTCGATGTGATAGATTTGTTTTGCGCCCCAGATCAACAACCGTATCAAGTTGTAGGCGAGCAAATAGACGAGCACTTCTTTTTTGCCATCTCCGGCGTTTGGGTGCGCAACACCTCCATGCCCAGCGTGGTCTTGATGTGGCGGAAATTAAGCTCGATGGTCCAGCGCCGACGGTACAAGCCGGCAATCGCCGCTGGGGTGTAGAAGCCCTCGTCGAACAAGGTGGTAACGATGTCAAGCGTCTGTGAACGAAAGCCCTTCTGTTCGATAACGACGCGGATTTCGCGCACCCGCAGCTTCTCCGGCAAAACGGCGTGCTCCTCCGGTGCGCCCTAACTGCTTGGCGACACAAGCCATCGCTATCCAGCACTTGGGCTATAAAAGCTAACAGCGTCACCAAGGGCGTATAGATACGGTTATAGAATTTCGCATGGACGCTCTTTACCAGTCCGTCAAGTTTGTCCATCTCCAATAATTCAGGAAAGGGCAGGCCGGAAGAATTACGCAAGCCCCGCTTTATTAATGAAACGGCCGGGCGGATATTTCTACTCATCATAAATGCCTCAAAATAAGTTAGAAAACTATATCAATACGCAATTGTTCCTTAATAATCAAGCTGATGTATGAAAAGTTAGTGCCATTCACCTTAGAGCCTAATAAAGTGATTTCTCCTGAACCGTTTGCGTTCATCGATCTGTTGACTTTCTTTGCTCCACTGCAAAACAAAGATTATTGAAGAATATCTTTTCAGGTGAAAAGACAACGCTGATGTTTTGTAGATTCAAAATCGCAGACTGCAAAATTTTTTGAGGGCTACAAACGCTTATCTTAAATCGTGGACTTATACTTTTTAAGTTGATGCTGAGCCTCTTCTACAACGCATCCAATTGCGCATAGGCCAGTATCAGCCACTTTAAGCCGACTTGCCTGAAGTTGATCTGCACTCTTTCCTGCGCGCCTTCGCCTTCCATCTGCAGCACCACGCCTTCGCCGAATTTGGCGTGACTGACGCGTTGCCCCAGCTTGTATTTCCCTTCTGTTTGCAAAGACTGTGCTTTCGGTTGTACCGAGGTTACAGGACGACTCACGGTAGCCCGCATTCTGACTTCCTGAATATGTTCCGGCGGAATTTCGCGCAGAAAACGAGATGGCCTGGGATAGCTTTCCCTGCCATATAAACGCCTGGATTCGGCATAAGTCAGATACAACCGCTGCATGGCGCGGGTGATGCCGACATAGCAAAGCCTGCGCTCTTCTTCCAATCTTCCTACATCATCGACAGACTGTTGCGATGGAAACAAGCCTTCTTCCATGCCTACTAAAAACACCTGTTTAAACTCCAGCCCTTTAGCCGAGTGCAGGGTCATCAGTTGCACGCAATCGTCGAAGTCATCGCCCTGCAGTTCGCCGGCTTCTAATGCCGCATGCGCAAGGAACATATCCAGCTCGCCCAAGTTTTCATCCATCTCTTGGTCGCCGATTGCGGTGGCGTCAAAAAGCCGCGCCGCGTTGACCAGTTCTTCCAGGTTTTCTACCTTTTCTTCGCCTTTGTCGGCCTTGTCCTTTTGATACAACTCAATCAGGCCGCTTTTTTCAACTACAAGCTTAACCTTTTCATAAAGCTCCAGACCTTCCGCTTGCCCTTCAAACTGCTTGATCAATTCTAAAAAGCCTATCAGGGCATTGGTCGCTCGGGCCGACAAGGTACGCTGATTGATCAATACAATCGCCGCCGCCCATAGAGACAGGCTTTGATCGCGGGCTATTGTACGAATATCGTCGATGGTTTTGGCGCCTATGCCGCGGGTCGGAGTGTTGATCACCCGCTCGAATGAAGCGTCGTCGTTGCGGTTGGACATCAGCCGTAAATAGGCTAATGCGTTTTTAATTTCCGCCCGTTCGAAAAAGCGCAGTCCGCCATAGACCCGGTAAGGCGTGCCGGTGGACATCAACCGTTCTTCAAACTGACGGGATTGGGCGTTGGATCGATACAGAATCGCAACATCCTTGCGCATGCCGCCCTCATTGACCCAGGCCCTGATACGGTCGACCACAAAATGCGCTTCATCCTGCTCGTTAAATGCCGCGTATAGAGAAATCAATTCGCCATCGCCGGCATCGGTCCACAGTTCTTTGCCCATACGGCCGTCATTGACGCTGATAACCTTGTTAGCGGCTTTCAGAATGTTGCCGGTCGAACGGTAATTCTGTTCCAGCTTGACGACCTGATGATTCGGGTAATGCTTTTGAAAGTTATAAATATTCTCGATTTTCGCGCCGCGCCAGCCGTAAATGGACTGATCGTCATCACCGACAACAAAGATATTATCCTTGCCCTCGGTCAACAGCCGCAACCACGCATATTGAATGGTGTTGGTATCCTGAAATTCATCGACATGAACCTGCCTGAAACGCTGCTGATAAAACTCCAGCACATCGGGATTGTCGCGCAGCAATTCATGCGCCCGCAGCAACAGCTCGGCGAAATCCACCAAGCCTGAGCGGTCGCATAGCTCTTCGTAGGCTTTATATATCATCAGCATTTGCCGCTGATAAAGATCGCCAGTCTCGGCCATATGTCTGGCCCTGATGCCTTCGTCTTTTTGCGCGTTGATATACCACTGCGCCTGGCGCGGCGGCCATTTGTCGGCATCGAGATTCAGCGCAGCCAGCAGGCGCTTGATCACCCGCAACTGGTCGGCGGAATCCATCACCTGAAAAGTTTCCGGCAACTTGGCCTGCTTGGCGTGCCGTCTTAGCAGCCGGTGCGCCACACCGTGAAACGTCCCTATCCACATGGATTGCGCGGACATATTCAGCAAATTTTCAATTCTGCTGCGCATTTCCCTAGCCGCTTTATTGGTAAAAGTAACCGCCAAAATGCTATGCGCAGATACGCCTTCCACTTGGATCTGCCAAGCGATGCGATGCACTAAAACACGGGTTTTTCCGCTACCGGCGCCAGCCAAGACCAGCATGGCCTGGGAAGGTGCGGTAACCGCTTGGCGCTGGTCATCATTTAAGGGGTCTATTATTGAAGTAACATCCATTGACTAAAGCACCTGCTGTTGGTAGTTTTTCGCTTGCACATTTTTTGGAGCTGTGTATATTGCATACGGTTAGGTAATGACAGACTAACCCGTTGCTTCGTTAAAGATAATAATAACTAGATAGAGGATTTTAAGATGAATTTTGATTTTAAACGTATGCTTAAGTTTGAACACAATGTTGGAGAAAAGGAAAAAAAATACCGCCTCTATGGAGGAACCGCTCTTATAGTCGTTTCACTTTTCTTGGGAGATATTCTTTCATTATTGGTGGGACTGATTCTTGTGGCAACCGGTTATTCCGGCTGGTGCCCAGTATATTCAGGGCTTAATAAAAATACCTGCGAAGCTGAGGGCGACTCTTCTTCAGAAGGTTAAGCTACAAAGGCACGAGACGAAAACCGGAATTTTACCTTGTGCCTTTTACCTTGAATCTATCACCTTACTCTTCTTTACGAAACTCACCTTCCAACACATTATTTTCAGCTGCTTTTTTCTGCTGAAAATGCGCCCCGGCCTGAACAAGATAATTTTCAATCAGATATTGGGCGATTCTTCTGCGTAACTGGGGAATCAAGCAGGCAAAGCCAATTATATCGGTAATAAAACCCGGCGTTAGCAATAATGCGCCTCCTACCAGAATAATAGGGCCTTCAATCATTTCATAAGCCGGAATCTCTCCCCGCGCCAAGCTTTCCTGAAACCGCTGAAATGTTGCAAAGCCTTGCTGTTTCAATAGCCATGCACCCAATACGGCTGTAAACACTACCAGCAAAATGGTCGGGAATGCGCCAATAATTCCACCCACCTGTATCAGCAAATAAATTTCTGCAAACGGGATAATCAGAACAATCAGAAATAGTATTTGAAAAGTTTTCATCTTAAAGAGCTCTTTTTTGTAATCATCGTCGTTACAATATAAGGGCAATTCCGGTTAATTTCTAGGATAATATCTTAGCTCTCGTTTTTATGACCTGTAATATGCCCACTAACCATCAAATAATCTTCTGCACTTGTCCCGATAAAGACACGGCGGAAAAAATAGCCAGGCTGCTAGTTACAAGCAACAAAGCCGCCTGTGTAAATATTTTGCCCGGCATCACTTCTATTTACGCTTGGAAAGGTCAGATTGAATCAGCGGAGGAGTATTTATTGTTGATTAAGGCGCATAAAGACCATTACCAAGCCATTGAAACCACTGTACGCGACCATCATCCTTACGAACTGCCTGAAATAATTGCCGTCCCCATTGAACGCGGCTTACCTGAATACCTGCATTGGATAGATTCATGCCACTCTTTAAAAGAATAATTTTTCTCTGTTTCCTGTCACTTGTTAGCCAATCGGCGTTTGCGCTGAACGCTGACGAAATTCTGCCGCCCAACCAAGCTTTCAAAGTTTCAGCAAAAGCGCTTGCCGCAGATCGGATTGAAATTTCCTGGGACATCGCTGAGGGCTATTATCTTTACCGCAATAAAATGCACTTTGAGTCCAAAACAGGACAAATCCGCTTAGGCGATCCTGCTTTTCCGGCCGGGCAAACTCATCATGACGAGAACTTCGGCGATGTGGTTATTTATCGTAATACCCTGAATATCCCGGTCTCCTTAACCGTCGAAAACGGCGTATCTTCTTTGCAACTGTTGGTTCAATATCAGGGCTGTGCCGACAGGGGCATTTGCTATCCGCCGCAGAAAACCACTTTTGACTTGAAGCTGCCCGCACCTATCGCCAAAGCCGATCCGCTTAAGCAACTGATAAAAGGCACTCAAAGCTTAAAGCTTAATTTGTTTGAGGACGAGTTGTTACAGCCCGATCAAGCTTTCGAGTTTTTTGCATCGCTCAAAGACGGCCGCACCCTGCATGTTAACTGGCATATTGCAGAAGGCTATTACCTTTACCGGGAAAAAGTTCAGCTTGAATTGATTAACGCCGATGGCGTAACGCTTGGCACTTACGACATCCCCAGAGGCGAGCCTAAACAGGACGAAGCTTTCGGCCAAGTCGAAACTTTCCACGACAAGCTCGACTTCGACCTGCCGCTTATCCGTTCCGGCCAAGCCGCGCAAACCATTACTTTACAGGCAAAATATCAAGGTTGCGCCGATCGCGGCGTTTGCTATCCGCCGATGATCAAAAAAATCGATCTGGCTCTGCCGATAGCGCAGCAAACAGCGACGACGGAACTCTCCGAACAGGATCAAATCGTACAATCCCTGCACAAGGATAGCTTAGCGATAACTTTATTTAGCTTTTTCGGCTTCGGATTATTGCTATCGCTGACCCCGTGCATTTTTCCGATGATTCCGATTTTATCCGGCATTATCGTCGGTCACGGCAACCGGATTACTACTACCCGAGCTTTTTTACTGTCGCTTAGTTATGTGCTTGCCTCGGCGCTTACCTACACAGTTTTCGGCGTACTTGCCGCGTCGTTTGGCAGCAACCTGCAAACCACTTTTCAGCAGCCCTGGATTATCGGCCTATTCAGCGCTATTTTTGTTGCACTGTCCCTGTCCATGTTCGGTTTTTACCATCTGGAACTGCCCAAATCATTACAAGTCAAACTGCATAATTCCAGCGAAATACACCGCGACGGTTCGCTCTGGGGCGCAGCGATCATGGGCTCGCTATCCTCCCTGATCGTCGGCCCCTGCGTCGCCGCACCACTGGCGGGTGCATTGATTTATATCGGCCAGACCGGCGATAAAATATTAGGCGGCAGCGCCTTATTTGCCTTAGGCTTAGGCATGGGCGTACCGTTACTGTTGTTGGGCGCATCCGCAGGAAAACTGCTGCCCAAAGCCGGAAACTGGCTTAATTCCACTAAAGCCGTATTCGGAGTCATCATGCTGGCCGTTGCAGTCTGGATGCTCAGCCGCATTTTGCCGGGCAACGTGATCATGATGCTCTGGGCGATGCTGCTGATATTCCCGGCGATTTACCTCAGCGCCGTCGATCCGCTGCCCGAAAACAGCTCCGGTTGGCGGAAGTTATGGAAAGGCTTAGGCTTGATGATGCTGGCTTACGGCCTGTTATTGTTAATCGGCTTTAGCCTGGGCAACAGCAATCCGTTAAAACCGCTGCAAGGGCTCGGCATGAGTACCGCTCAAGCCGCAGAACCGGGCATTAGCTTTGAACGGGTCAACTCGATAGCCGCGCTGGAAGCCCGGATCAATCAAGCCGCCGCCAATCATCAACCGGTCATGCTGGATTTTTACGCCGACTGGTGTATCTCATGCAAAGAAATGGAAACATATACCTTTGCCGACCCGCGTGTAAAGCAGGCGCTCAAAGGCTATGTGGTACTGCAAGCTGATGTGACTAATAATTCCGATGACGATAAAGCCCTGCTGGAAAAATTCAGCTTGATCGGACCTCCGGCGATTTTGTTTTTCGGCTTGGATCATCAGGAAAAAACCGCCAACCGGGTTATCGGTTATCAGGATGTGGAAACCTTTATTAAATCGTTGCAACGAGCCAAATCATGAAACAAACAGCCCTGATTATTATTGCCGCGATTCTTGCGCTGGCTTTGGGCATAACCGCCCGGCATCTTTTTCCACCTACTGAAAACACCGCCCCCAGCGCTTTACCGGGATTCAACCTGCCCGACCTGTCCGATCAGCAGCGCAACATTTCCGAATGGCAGGACAAGGTATTGGTGATTAATTTCTGGGCAACCTGGTGCCCTCCGTGCCGCAAAGAAATCCCCGACTTTATCGCGTTGCAGGAGCAATATGCGGCCAAAGGTGTGCAATTTATCGGCATTGCTTTAGAAGACAAGGAGCCCGTCGCCAAGTACGCCGCCGAAAGCAACATCAATTACCCGATTTTATTGGGCGGCGACAATGGCATCGCCCTAGCCCAGCAACTGGGTAATACTGTCGGTGCGGTTCCCTTTACTCTTATTGTTAACCGGCAGGGGCAAATCGTACACCGGCATCCGGGAGAGCTGTCCAAAGAGCAGCTAACGGAAATTATTACGCCGTTGCTGAACTAACAACATTCTTAATCTCCTATTCCGTTCAATGCTGCCGTGTAAAAGCTCGGCATGTCTTAAACGGCTGTTTAAACGCTAAAGCACTGCCCAACAGCGTCGCCAACTCGTTTCCCCCAGTTATTTTTGCCTTTTAATAGCCTCCTGTCCGGCAGTAATTGCCGAGCGTTGCGTAATTTCTCAGCTTTTTTCCTCTGCTTTTCCGGCTATTTGTTCCGCATATTCCATTTTAAATACTTTAATAAAATTAATATCTTGAAGCCAAAAACCACCCAATACCGATATAAACGATATATTCGCTTATAAATTCATAACCGATATAAACGATAAAAACGATTGATTAAATCGATGTAACCGATATAATTTTTCTCAAGGTCTTCGACTGGTTTGGCTGCGTATCGACCACTCGTACATAAATATTGTTAATCAAGGATCACTGAGGAAATTGCAATATGAAAAAACCGATGAAATTTTATCGAAATGAGTATTGGCTGACTTTTCCATTGCTGGTATCCAGCACACTTAGCGCGTTAGGTTTCGCAGTGTCCGGCCGTTTTGCAACGAGTGGTTTGGCAATGGCGGTTGGTTTGATGATTATGACTGTCGGCCTGTGCTTCTGGAGCCGTAACCGCTACCGGATGTCGTTACAAGCTATCGAACGGAATCTATCTGAAAGCTTACAACAGAAAAACGACCAAACTATCAAAGCCTTGCAGGATGCGCACCATGAAACTGTTTTGCAAGCTTGCGCCGACCAAGTGGAATCGGACCGAAAGCATGTCGAACCCTTACTGGCTGATTTGGCGCAACGGTTCGAAGCATTATCGCAACGTCTCGGCGGGCAGGATCAGGAACAAGCCGCACACGGCGATTTACCCGTCGAAGCGCAAATTGCAAATTTAGCGCAGCGTTTCGACGCCTTGATAAATCATCTCGATCAACAACTGACGAACGGAGACAAACAAGAGCAGAGCATAAATGGGCTGGATTCGCTATGCCAAAAAGTCTTACCGATTTGGTCGAGTCAAGTCGAAATGGCCAGGGTGCATACCGAAGAGTCTATAACCAACTTGGCGGAACATTTCGACGCCCTGTCGAAACGCCTCGATGCCGCCGTGGCCGCGTCTCAAAACGCGGTCGGAGGCGATAACGATTCACATGGCGGCATCGTGGAACTGTTGCAGGACAGCTAGGCGGAGTTGGAAACCATCACTAAAGCATTAGGCGCTTCGCTGGAAGAAAAAGATAAACTGCTGCGCTCAATCGAAGACCTGTCCTGCTTTACCGAGCAACTGAGCAAAATGGCCTGGGAAGTCAGCAGCATTGCCAGTCAGACTAACCTGCTGGCGCTGAATGCCGCCGTTCAGGCAGCACGGGCCGGAGATTCCGGACGCGGATTTTCAGTGGTTGCCGATGAAGTGCGGAAATTATCGCGCTCGTCAGGCGATGTCGGCAGGAAGATTACCGAGACGATCGAATCCGTCAACGACGCGATTGAAGACACCTTAAAAATTTCCCGGAAATTCGCCACACAAGACAAACAGACGCTGAGCAATGCGGAGCGGATTGTTGCTTCGGTGTTAAATCGCTTTAACAAAGCCGCTTCCGGATTGTCCGACTCCGAAGAACTGTTGCGTACTGAAAATAACGCGATCAACTATAAAATATCCGATGTTTTTGTCGCCTTGCAGTTTCAGGACCGGGTTAGCCAGATTTTGATGCTGGTCGGCGACGATTTGAACAAGCTCGAACAGCATTTGAATGAGCTTAAAAATGAATAAGCCGAAGAAGGAGCCCCCCGCTCGGTTAATGTAGAACAATGGCTGGAAGAGTTGGCCATGACTTACACCATGGAAGAGCAGCTTGCCACACACGAAGGCGCGAAAACCGAGATCAACACCCACCAAACCAACATTACATTTTTTTGAGGACACGACCATGGCTAAAACAATACTGTTTGTAGAAGACTCAACTTCGGTAAGAACGGTGATGAAGAGCACCCTGACCCGCGAAGGATACGAAGTAATTGCCGCTTGCGACGGCCAGGATGCCTTGGGCAAACTGGACGGCACAAAAATACACCTGATCATCAGCGACGTGAACATGCCCAATATGGACGGCCTGACTTTTGTTAAAGAGGCCAGACAACTGCGCGCTTACAAATTCACCCCGATCATCATGCTGACCACCGAAACCCAGGAAGAGAAAATGAACGAAGGCAAAGCCGCAGGCGTCAAAGCCTGGATCGTCAAGCCTTTTCAGCTGGCGCATCTGTTGGCGGCGGTTTCGCAGCTTATCCAGGCATAACTGACGGGAGCGACTTATCACGAACGTGAATAATAAAAATCAGCCAAGCGGACGCATCGTCATAGAGGATGAATTGACCATTTATACCGCTCTGGAATTAAAAGAAAAATTGTTGACAGGTTTGTCGACGAATGAGGAGCTGGAGTTGGATCTGTCCAGGGTCGGTGAAATCGATGCCGCCGGGTTGCAACTGCTGGTAATGATAAAACAACAGGCGGCGGTTTTAGGCAAAGTCTTGCGTTTTACCGGTCACAGCCCGGTGGTATTGGATATTTTGGATTTGTCCGGCTTGGCCGGCTTTTTCGGCGATCCGCTGCTGATTGTCTGCAAGCCCACATAAAAAAGGTAACTCGACATGATTCCAGACGAATATCTACAAACCTTTGTTGTCGAATGCAGGGAACTGCTCGAACAAATGGAAGAAGCCCTGCTCATCGTAGACCAGGCCGCGGAAGACCCTGAAATTATCAATGCGATTTTTCGGGCGGTTCACACCATTAAAGGCTCGGCCGGCATGTTCGGCATCGATCATATCGTGGTGTTTACCCATGCCGCGGAAAGCGTGCTGGATAAGGTGCGTAGCGGCGACATAGCCATGAGCTCCGTATTGGCGGCCTTGTTTATCGAAGCGCACGATCATTTGAGCGCATCGGAAGAAGTCAGCGCCACCGCCCAAAGCATGAGCCAGGCAACCAGCGAACAGGCCTCTCAACTTCAAGAGCTGATGGCGTTCTTACCGTAGGGGAAATCGCAGGAACGGCACCTAAAGCCCTCCATATCAAGCCAGTCGTTAGAAAAACGGTAGCGGCAAAACCGGTCCATAACGAAGCCGAATTTGTAAAATTCTAGGAGATAGTCATGAATACAATTGTACAAACGGTACAGCCGTTAACAGCCGCGACCGCCAGTCACGCACAGGAGGAACCGCAGCAATACCTGACCTTTATGTTAACCGGCGAAACTTACGCCATCAGCATTCTGCGTATCAAAGAAATCATTCAATACGGACAACTGACTGAAGTGCCGCGGATGCCGAATTTTATACGCGGCGTGATTAACCTCAGAGGAGCGGTGGTGCCGGTAATCGACCTGAGCGCTCGCTTCAGCAAGCACCCCACTTCGATAAGGCGGCGCAACTGCATCATCATTGAAGCGGAAATGGGAGAAGAAACTCAGAATGTCGGCGTGATGGTGGATGGGGTCAACGCGGTGCTGGAAATTCCAGCGAACGAGATCGAACCGGCGCCGGCCTTCGGCACCAACATCCGCGCCGACTTTATTGCCGGTATGGGCAAGATCAACGGCAAGTTTGTGATCATCCTGAATACTCAGCATGTGCTGTCGATGGATGACATGGCAGCGTTGGCTGGTGTGAGTTCTGCTTCGGCTGCTGAGTTGGCGCAGGTTGGTTGAAACGGTTTATCAATTGTATTGCTGAATTCCTCATTCCCACGCGGCAGCGCTCGTCGTTATACACAAGTGTATTTCAGAGTCGTCTTACCGGTATGGATAAAACGGTATGCACAGGTTATTAAACGATTGGGATAGGTTAAGAATGCGGCCGGTTAGACCTTCCAGGTTTTAAAAACCTGGAAGGTCTGCCTATCGGCATGTTTCCCGCCTAACGCCAGATATAGGGCTGTCGGAAGAGAGACTTGTGCATAACAATGAGCGCGGCAGCGTGGGAAATCAGAAAACTTATAAAGATAAAACGCCATGAACGAATTAAAAACTATCGTGGAAATCAATGAGGAAATTAAGAACATTGTTTACGCGGCGGAAAACATCAGCCTGACTGCGACCAACGCAATGCTGGTCGCCAGGCAAGCGGGCATTAATGCCGTAGGTTTCAGTGTGGTAGCGCGTGAACTGCGGGTATTCAGCGAGAAGATGGCGACTGCGATGCAAGAGTTATCGAAGCAGATATATCGGCAGGTGATGGTCACCGCAAGCAAACGCCATCGGTCGCATAGCGTGGTTTTGCTAACCCAGGCAGGGTCTCATGGCGAATTAGCGAAGACCCGTATCGCCTCGGCCTGTGCGCGCTGCCATGCCGATATCGATGAAATGGAGCAGCTTATCGCAAGCATGTTGCGCGAGTTGCAAATTACGATGAAGCGCACCGCGAAACAATGCTCCACCGGCTTGGTGATCGCCCGCTCGGCCGGTATTGAGGCGGCTCACGGCGGCGCCATGACACCGGTATTACGCCAGATTGCACAGGATGTGGAAGATGTTGTCGACAATATCACCGTCCGCGTTAAGAAACTTGAATCACGACTGACAGAGGCAGGGTCATGAAAAAAGCAACGATTATTTATCAATCCGGTCAGCACCAATGGATTGCCGTAGCCCGCGACCCGGAGCGCTCTAATTATTTGATCGACACCAACGAATACCTGATTACCGACGGCGCTACGGCGTTGTTGACCGATCCGGGCGGTTCGGAAATCTTTTCAATGGTGTGTTCGCCGCGATCTGTGAAGCGTTCGACCCGGCGGACATAGGCGTGCTGTTTGCGTCCCATCAGGACCCTGACATCATTTCGTCGCTGTCTTTGTGGCTGGATTTTAATCCGAAACTCAAATGCCATCTCAGCCGCTTGTGGACAACCTTTGTCCCGCATTTTGGCGGCTCTGACGAAACCCTCATCGGCATTCCCGATGAAGGCTCGGCGATTGCTGTCGGCAAATTAAAACTGCAAGCCGTGCCTGCGCATTACCTGCATTCTTCCGGAAATTTCCATCTGTACGACGAGACTGCGCGTTTGCTTTTCTCTGGCGATATTGGCGCGGCAATGCTGCCGGAAGATATGAATAATTTGTTTGTGAAAGATTTTGATCGCCACATCCGCTATGCGGAGGGTTTTCATCGTCGTTTTATGGGCTCGTCGGAGGCCAAGCGCCTGTGGTGCGAGCGCGCGGCGAACATGGAAATCGACATGCTCTGCCCGCAACACGGCGCAATTTACCAAGGCGCGGACGTAGAGCGTTTCATCAACTGGTTTTCAGAGTTGCAAGTGGGCTCCGGACTGATATGAAGCGATGCGCGGCGATTTTATCCAGCATCGCCTCGTTCCTGCGCCGGACAGTCACTGCCATTAGGTTAATGGTTGCGATCTTCGGCAACTGGAGTGCAAGGCCGGCCTTGCAATAGAGCGCGATTAGTACAAGGCAAGCCTTGTACTCCGTTTGATCTTATTTTAATGGCAGTGCGTCATAGTGTGGGAACGATAAAAGGAGTGAACAAAATGACTGCATTTTGCAGGATGATTCGGAAGGCCTGGTTGCCGCCGTCAAAGCCGCCGCTCGCGCCAATCTGCGCCGACTGGCTGCATCAGCCGCGGTACCGGTGCAGGGCAAATTAACCGCAGATGCGATCCTTCCGGCTACCGCCCATGCGATGGCTGAAACCACTGACCGAGTCGTCGCTATCGGCACTTCGACAGGAGGAACCCAAGCTCTGGAAGTCGTGCTAACCGCCTTGCCGCGCGTCTGCCCCGGCATTGTTATCGTGCAGCATATGCCGGAAAAATTTACCGGGGCTTTCGCCGATCGGCTGAACAACCTGTGCCGGATTGAAGTGCGCGAAGCCGCCAACGGCGACCGGGTGTTGCCGGGACGCGCACTGATTGCACAAGGGGGGCGGCACATGCTGCTCAAGCGTAGCGGGGCGCAATACCATGTTGAGATCGTGGACGGGCCGCCAGTCACGCGTCATCGTCCGTCGGTCGATGTGTTGTTTCGTTCGGTAGCCAAATGCGCGGGCAAGAATGCACTGGGCATCATCATGACCGGCATGGGCGACATGGGTGCGCGTACCGTGGGGCAGGATGAAGACAGCTGCGTGGTGTATGGCATGCCGAAAGAAGCGGCAAAACTGGGCGCTGTGAACAAGGAGCTGCCACTAGGCCGGATTGCTTATGAGATTGCGGCTTATGGCGGCGGGCGGTAGTAAAGGGGTACAAAAAACCGCTTGAGATTTAATCAACAAGACGACAACGATCTTATGCGCCTGTAGTCGCATAAAAGGATTACAAAAATGAAATGCTTGAATAATCATACTTTTCGCGGCAGCGGGCAGCCTGTTATCAATCGCCGTTAGCGGGACTAATGCTTATGCGGATTCCGGCATGGTTCAGTCGCATACAGGATTCGATATTAACGCAACCAAGCTGTTAAAAGATAACGGTGTCATAGTCGGCGGTTGGGCCAATGCCGGAATCACCTATAACGCGGCAAGCCCGGATAGTAACTTCAACGGTCCGGTTACCTTCGCTGACCGTTCCGGCGAATTTCAGTTAAATCAATTAAACCTGTTTGCGCAACGCGCTGTGGCCGCAGAAGGCGATTCATGGGACTTTGGCGGACGTATTGATGCGATGTTCGGTACGGATGCTATTTTTACTCAAGCTTACGGCGTTCCCGCATTTGATGTAAATACCGGACTGCCTTTGAACCGGAGCCACTGGGATCTTAATATGCTCGGTAGCAACGACAACCGCTTTTACGATATTGCACTACCTCAAGCTTATGCCAAAATTTATGCCCCTGCCGGTAATGGTTTAAATATTAAAGCCGGTCACTTTTATACACCGATCGGTTACGAGACGGTTCCGGCCCCCGACAATTTTTTCTATACTCACGCTTACACCATGCAATATGGCGAACCGTTCACCCATACCGGTGTGATGGGCAACTATATCGTCGCTAAAAACTGGACGGTTATGGGCGGCGCTGTCACCGGCAGTGCGACCGGCGGCTGGGATGGCGGCTGGGACAAACAGTTGGGCAACTGGGCCGGCTTGGCCGGTACTGCCTGGACCAGCAATGACAAGAACACCTCTGCCAATATCAGCGGTACCTATGGCGGTACTTCGGAACACAGCAGCCAATCCTGGGGCCTGTACAGCATAGTGCTGAAGCACAATATCACTGATAAAATCCATCTGGTTTTGCAGCATGATCATGGTTACGCCAATGGGATTTTACTGGGTGGGGCGTCTACTGATACCGAATGGTATGGCGTCAATTCGCATTTAACTTACGATATTAAGGACAACCTGACTGCAGGTGTTCGTGCTGAATGGTTTCGCGATCAAAACGGGTTTCGGGTCTGCTCTCCGGCTCGTATAAGCGCCGCTACTAACGGTTCAGGAAACAGTTATGCGATTGGCGGCCAGGTTAACAACAGTACTTGTAATGCCGCCAGCTATTACGCCGTCACGGCGGGTGTGAACTGGAAGCCGATGAAATGGCTGAACATCCGTCCGAATGTTCGTTATGACTGGGTGGATGGGCAAGTTGCCGCTACAGGTGGTCAATATCGTCCCTTCGGCAATGCCAAGCAGGATCAATTCTTGTTTTCGACCGATCTGTCGATCAACTTCTAATTTAGTCTTAGCGACAAAGATTGTTCGCATTGAAACACGGACGCAAGATAGTAAATCCTAATGGATTTAAACGATATATTCGCTAAAATCGATTGACTAGTTGGTTTTATATATTATATATTTCGAATTGATCGATATTGCTATAACGGCAGGAAGTAGATTTGACGAACGCGAATCTGATCCGGGCACTTTTTTCAATTAATACTTTGACTATCACAACCGAAATTCAATTAAACAATGAGGAATCTTTCCATTATGGCAAGTAATGACAATAAGTCTTATCTAACGCCGAGCGAGGCCGCCAAGCTATTAATGGTGTCGCCGATTACTGTGCGCGCATGGGCTCAAAAAGGCTTGTTACCTTCCGAGACAACGCTTGGTGGACACCGCCGTTTTCTGCGGGAGAGTGTAGAGCTGTTTGCCAAACAGTGTAAAACAGCGCCAAAACGAAACGATTTGCGGGTACTGGTCGTGGACGACGACAAGCAAGTCGCCGGGTTCCTCGTCGAATGGCTGACCGGCTTGGATGAGCCGTTTATAGTCAGTTCCGCGGCCGATGGATTCGAGGTTGGCAGTAAAGTGCATACTTTCGAGCCGGACATCATTCTGCTGGACCTGATGATGCCTGGGCTGGATGGATTTTCAGTCTGTCGGCAGATCAAAGCCGACCCCGATACCAACGATATTCGGGTGATTGCGATGACCGGGCATCCGAGCCCGGAAAACGAACGGCGTATCCTTGAAGCGGGCGCAGAAATCTGTATTGCCAAACCGCTGGACACCAAATTTCTGCTTGGCTTACTGAAAGCCGACTTGTCATGACATTCCGGCTGTAACCCCTTATCTTCCAACAGCTTGAAAAGGTGGCTCATGGATAAGCGCATTACCCTCTCCGTATCGGGCATGTTGACGGAATTGAACATGGTACTTCTTTCCAACTGTTATTTCCTTTTGCGGATGCGGAGGCGGTCGCTTCGTCAGCCTCAATTTCCGCGCCGATTACGCCTATCTCAGAGCGCTGGCTTATTTGGGTTGTAGAAGACCAAGAATCTTTGGCCGGCTATTATCTGGAACTGCTGCAAGAACAGGGTTATCTGGTTAGCGTTTTTACCGATCCTGCCGAAGCGTTACGCGCTTTTCGGCTTGATCCGGACAACGTAGACCTGATTCTTACCGACCAGACCATGCCGCATTTGAGCGGCGCCGAATTGGCCGGTGCCGTGCTTGCACTAAGGCCGGAACTGCCGGTTATTCTGGTCACCGGTTATAGCGAGACGATTAATGCGGACGAAGCAAAACGTCTGGGCATTCGATGTTATTTGAATAAACCTGTAGATGGAAACAAACTGTTGGACATACTGGCAGCAGAGCTCCGCAGAAACGGCTATGCCTAAAGCGTCTATTTAGATTTAGACACAGCGTTTCCAAATATATCTCCGCGAAGCATATTTTCTTAAAATTCCAATTCCAAATTGGCTTCGCAAAAATTAAATTTAGCCTCCTCGGATTCTGAACCATCGGCATAGGCGGCCTTAACATACTGATTGCAACCTTCATCGTTGGTGCTAGAATCCCAAACCAGCATCATGCTACTGCCAGCGGCAATGCCCTGCCCAATATCGAAATAACCCCAATCCTTCTTGTCCTCGGATACCAGAAGCTTGGTTATATTGACACGGGTATTATTATGTACTCTAAACGAATAATCTGATTCCGCTGCTATCACATTACCGGTAGCAATCAATCCGATGAATAACGATGCAATAACTGTCAACGTGCCGCTAAAATTGTGAACTTTCATGCTGATTCTCATTGGTTAGGCCGCAACAATATATTACGGATTCCAGCTTAATATATTTGCAAAAAATTCATGTCAACGACTAAAAAGATAATAGCCAGTTAATATATACGATACTTTTGGCTTCACCTGATCTAATAATATACAAATAGCTTTTATAATCAGTCGATTTGTGCATAACAACTTCAAACAGTTTGAATCTGGTTGCTATCTTTTGCTAAAAACATAATATCTGGACAAAAGCCTATAAATTGGGCAAAATTGGCAGCTGATAATGCTTTTTAACCCCTAACCGACTTGCAGATTGATGGCAACAATTACCGTTTTAAATGGGCCGAATTTAAACCTGTTAGGCATTCGCGAACCCGGTATTTACGGCAATCAAACCCTCGCCGACATCAAGCAACGTCTTGAACAAAAAGCAGCTGAACTCAATCATCAACTTAATTTTTATCAAAACAACGCAGAACACCACATTGTAGAATCGATACATGAGGCTTACCAAGCCCAGATTGATTTCATCATTATTAACCCGGCAGCCTTCACCCATACCAGCGTCGCCATTCGCGATGCGCTGCTGGCCACCAAAATCCCATTTATAGAGGTTCATTTATCAAACGTCCACGCACGTGAACCTTTTAGAAAACATTCCTATTTCTCGGATATTGCCAAAGGCGTTATCTGCGGATTAGGCGCAACAGGATACGAACTGGCCTTGCTGGCCGCTCATCAGATATTAGCCGAGAGACACTAAAACTATGGATATTAGAAAAATAAAAAAACTCATCGAGATTATCGAAGAATCCGACATTGCCGAACTGGAAATCAAAGAAGGCGAAGAATCCATTCGCATCAGCCGATATTCAGCCGCTCCTGCTGCCGTCGCCTATACGCCTGCGCCTGTTGCTGCTGCCCCAGCAGCGGCTCCGACAGCAGTTGCACCTGCAGAAGAAAAAGCCACCGGACATGTAGTTAAATCGCCAATGGTCGGGACCTTTTACCGCTCCGCTTCACCAGGCACCAAGGTGTTCGCCGAAGTCGGCCAATCCGTTCAGGTCGGCGACACTTTGTGCATTATTGAGGCAATGAAAATCCTTAACCAGATTGAGTCGGATAAAAGCGGTACCGTCACCAAAATTCTGGTTGAGAACGCCGAACCTGTCGAATATGGCCAACCATTATTCATTATTGAATAACACCAGGGACGGAGAACTTATGTTCGATAAAATCGTTATCGCCAATCGAGGCGAGATTGCATTGCGTATTTTACGCGCTTGCAGAGAATTAGGCATCAAGGTTGTTGCCGTACATTCCGAAGCGGACCGGGATTTAAAACACGTCCGTCTAGCCGACGAATCCGTGTGCATCGGCCCTGCGGCATCCGCGGACAGTTACTTGAATATTCCGGCTATTATCAGCGCTGCCGAAGTAACCGATGCGGAAGCCATTCATCCGGGTTACGGCTTTTTATCCGAGAATGCCGATTTTTCCGAAAAAGTAAAACAAAGCGGCTTTGTTTTCATCGGCCCTAATGCAGAAACCATCCGCATGATGGGTGACAAAATTTCCGCTAAAAATGCGATGCTGGCAGCCGGAATTCCCTGTGTCCCCGGCAACAATGACCCGCTGTCGGATGACAACAAAAAGAACCTGAAGCTGGCCCAGGAAATAGGCTACCCGGTTATTATAAAAGCTGCTGGAGGCGGCGGCGGTCGAGGTATGCGTACAGTACATACCGAAGCGGCTTTAATAAACGCCATCGCGATGACTAAGGCCGAGGCAGGCACTGCTTTCGGCAATCCGACGGTGTACATGGAAAAATTCCTGGAAGACCCAAGGCACATTGAGTTTCAAGTTATGGCCGATTCGCACGGTAACGCAATCCACTTAGGCGAGCGCGACTGCTCCATGCAACGCCGCCACCAAAAAGTGGTTGAGGAAGCGCCTGCTCCGGGCATCACTGAAGAGCAACGCAAAGCCATCGGTGAACGATGCGCCAAAGCCTGCGTCGAAATAGGCTATTTGGGTGCAGGTACGTTTGAATTTCTGTATGAAAAAGGCGAGTTTTATTTCATTGAAATGAATACCCGTGTGCAGGTTGAGCACCCTGTCACCGAGATGGTAACCGGCTTTGACATCGTCAAGGAACAGCTGCGTATTGCTGCCGGCCTTCCGCTATCCATTACACAAGATCAGGTGAAAATACAGGGGCATGCGATTGAGTGCCGGTTAAATGCTGAAGATCCAAAAACCTTCATGCCCTGCCCCGGCACGATAGACCAGTTCCATATGCCCGGCGGTCCCGGCATCCGTTGTGAAACTCACATTTATAACGGCTATAAAGTACCGCCTTATTACGACTCGATGATCGGCAAACTGATCGCCCACGGCGAAGATCGCAAGAGCGCGATTGCCCGGATGAACACGGCATTAAGCGAGATCATCATCGATGGCATTAAAACCAATATCCCGCTACAGCACGACATCATGAATGACAGCGCCTTTGCGGCGGGCGGACAAAACATCCATTACCTGGAAAAAAAGCTGGGGATTTATTAAGAAATTTAAAAGTTCACCACGAAGGCACGAAGAATAGATAAATAATACTTCGTGTCTTCGTGGTGAATAAATCCCCCGTCCCTACCTAAAATAACCCGCATCATGCCCTGGCACCAAATTTCCGTTATTACCAATGAAGACCTTGCCCCCCGGCTTGCCGATTTTTTCGACAATCTCGGCGCTGTGTCCGTTACCTACATGGATGCCGAAGACGAACCGGTGTACGAACCGGCTATCGGCGAAACCAAAATATGGAGCAACACCGAAGTCATTGCGCTTTATGAATTGGACGCCGAACCCGAGCTGATCAAGACGCTGGTTTACGCGCAGTTCAAGGCAGAGCAGTTACACAACTGGCGACATGAAGAAATTGCCGACCAGGAATGGGAACGCGCCTGGATGGAATATTACAAGCCGATGAAGTTTGCCGATAAGCTCTGGGTTTGCCCGACCGACCAGGAGCAATATGAACCCGGCACGGTTTGCCTGACTCTCGATCCGGGACTTGCTTTCGGCACCGGCACTCACCCGACCACCGCTTTATGCCTGGAATGGCTGGCCAGCCACGACTTGACCGGCAAAACCGTCATCGATTACGGCTGCGGCTCAGGAATACTGGCTGTTGCAGCGATCTTATTGGGCGCTAAACAAGCTCATGCGGTGGATATTGACCCACAGGCAATAACCGCAACACAGAGCAATGCACAAAAAAACAAGGTGCAGGATAAAATCGCCTGTTATCTGCCCGAGCAGTTTGTCCCGTTTCAAGCAGACGTAGTACTGGCTAACATACTGGCGAAACCTTTAATCGACATGGCGGAACAGATTTCCGGCCTGGTTGCCCCCGGCAGCCAGCTGGTTTTATCCGGTATCTTGCATGAACAGGCCGAGTCGGTGATGAATGCTTATCGACAATACATAACGTTCAGCGCGCCGGTGCAACAGGAAGACTGGATCAGACTTGAAGGCATCAAGCGCTAATCCGCCTTGTTTGCCGTGGAATCGTGAAATAGTACCCGGCAGGTCTTATTGGCGCATCGGGCTGATTGTTGCTTTACTGATACTTGGCGGGCAAATAGTGTATTTTGAAGGCGTTACGATAAGTCGGAACCCGATATTTCGTTCCAGCCTTGAAAAAATATGCCGGCAACTGAGCTGCCAACTGCCCGCCTATGAAAATTTGGATGAGTTCGCGGTATTACAGAGCTCATTGTCCGCCTTACCGGACCGCACCCAATTATTCAGGGCGATTATCAGCAATCGGGCAGCTTTTGCACAGCCTTACCCAAACTTCGAACTGACCGTGCTTGATTATGCTGGAAATCCGTCCGCCCGGCGGATTTTTCGACCGCAAGATTATTTACCTGAAACACTGATCGGGTCAGTCATGCGGCCCGATGCAAGCACAATTATCAGCTTGAATATTGCCGCGCTGAAAACCAAAGTCGGCGGTTATACTTTTGAACTCATTTATTAATATGGCTCATCCTGAAATTTATTTAAAAAAGAACGAAGACAAACGTCTGCGCAGAGGCCATCTATGGGTTTTCAGCAATGAAGTCGATACCAAGCGCTCGCCGCTTGAACAGTTCAATGCCGGCGACCTGGTGCAGGTGAAAAGCGACGACGGCAAAGTATTGGGCACCGCCTACATTAATCCCCAAGCCCTGATATGCGCCAGGCTTTTATCCAGAAAACCTAACCTGAAATGCGGCGCCAACTTCTTTAAAGAGCGCCTGACTACTGCGCTGGCGTTGCGGGAAAAACTGTTCGACAAACCTTATTATCGCTTGGTTTTCGGTGAAAGCGACGGCTTGCCCGGCTTGGTTATCGACCGTTTCGGCCCTGTACTGTCAGTGCAAATAACAACCGCCGGTATCGATCAGCGCAAAGAAGTGTTGTTTGCCGCCCTGATTGAATTGCTGAGCCCGGAAGCCATTATCCTGAAAAACGATAACAGCCAACGCCAACAGGAAGGCTTAAGCCTGGAATCCGAACTGGCCTACGGCAAACTTCCCGAACCGCTGATCATTGAAGAAAATGGCGCTCAATTTAAAATCGACATTCTGGAAGGACAAAAAACCGGCTGGTTTTACGATCACCGCAGCAGCCGCGCCCAATTGGCCGGTATTGCAAAAAACCAGCGGGTGCTTGATTTATTTTCCTATACCGGGGCGTGGGGCATTCCTGCCGCGATGTCCGGAGCCGCAGAAGTTACCTGTGTCGATGCCTCGGAAAGCGCACTGACATTGGCCGGAGAAAACGCAGCGCTAAATGGGGTTCAGGATAAAATGCACTTTGTGCGCAGCGATGTATTTGAGTTTCTGAAACAAGCTCGTATGGAAAACCAGCTCTATGACATTATCGTGCTGGATCCTCCTGCTTTAATTAAACGCAAAAAAGATTTCAAACAAGGCTATGAAGCTTATCGCCGCCTGAATCATCTGGCTCTACAGGTATTATCCAAAAACGGCATCTTGGTCTCGGCATCTTGCTCTCATCACCTGAGCCGCGAAAATCTGCATGAGATTTTACGCTCGTCAGGGCGACATATCGATCGTCATCTGGTGTTCTTTGCGGGCGGCGGACAAGGACCTGATCACCCGATCGACCCGGCAGCTCCCGAGACCGAATATTTGAAAACTTTTTTTTGTTCTGTCTCTTCAAGCTTGTAAAATATGGGGGATTTTTATGGTCAATGGAAAAGATAAGGAACCCTGCGTACTTTGCGGTCAACCGGTAGAAATCACCGGATTTTCGCTGACCACAAGTGACGGTCTGCAAAAATTTTGCTGCGCCGGATGCTTGAGCATTTATCAGTTACTTAATGAGGATAATACCAAACCGACTATAACCCCCCTACTAACTACAAAAAAATGAGGATATAAAAATAATGAAAGCTTGTGAGTCTTGTTCCGGCCGCGTTGAAATCGGCAAAAACCATCAAAAAGTCCCGGTAGTACAAAGAGCCATTGGCATGGTCTTGGTCTATATGCCCATAGCTACCCTTCCGTTTGTGTTTGCCAGCGCCTATATGACTTACTGGCACTTGCTCCTGATTGGCGCAAAAAACCTCAAGACTTACTCAGACTTTCTACCTGACCGGGCCAGCCATCGCTATACCTTAAAAAATCAAATCACGATGGACGGCTCGTTCAAAGCCAGCACCTCCCAGTCAAAATTATTCTGGATACTGAATTGCACCTGGTACTGCCCTTATAGCGTCGCCCTGTTCGAATGGCATGCTTATATGGTTAAAATTGTTGAGAACTGGTGGTGCCCGTTCGGCCATGATAAAAAAGAAGGCTATAACAACGCGAAGATAGATAAGTCTTTTTGGCATATCTATGCTGAAGATATTGTTAAACTGGAACCGGAAGACCGCGACAACCCAATCTGGAATGAAGACACGGATAAGTAAATAGGTGAAAGGTACAAGGCGAAAGGCGAAAGGCGAAAGAATCGCCCCCTTGAACCTTGAACTCCTCTCTCATGCAAATCGGTTCTTATCAACTTGAAAACAATCTGATTCTGGCGCCTATGGCCGGCATCAGCGACCGCCCGTTCAGGGAATTGTGCAAACAGTTCGGCGCAGGCCTAGCGGTGTCTGAAATGGTGGCATCCAATCCGGCCTTACGTCGGCATAAAAGAACATTGTTAAAAACAGATCATAGCGGCGAAACCGGGATACGTTCCGTACAGATTCTGGGCACCGACCCCCAACAAATGGCCGATGCAGCAAAACTCAACGCCCAAAGAGGCGCCCAGATTATCGATATTAATATGGGTTGTCCGGCCAAAAAAGTCTGTTCAGTCGCCGCAGGCTCCGCGTTATTGAAAGATGAGGCGTTGGTAAAGCGAATACTTGACGCGGTCGTTAACGCCGTCGACATTCCGGTTACGTTAAAAATCCGTACCGGCTGGGACTTGCATAGCCGCAATGCCGTTGAAATCGCCCAAATAGCCGAAAATGCAGGCATTGCCGCGTTGACCATTCACGGGCGAACCCGTGCCTGTAAATTTGACGGTCAGGCAGAACATGAAACCCTTAAAAAAGTGAAACAAACCATCAACATTCCGGTTATTGCCAATGGCGATATCGATTCACCCGAACAAGCTCAGTTTGTGCTTCATTCAACCGGTGCGGACGCCATTATGATCGGTCGGGCCGCCCAAGGAAATCCATGGTTATTTAGTCAAATAAGTCACTTTATTAACCACGGCAAACACCTTGAAAAACCAACAATTACGGCCATACACAGTACACTCATGAGTCATTTGGACAAACTATATAGCTTCTACGGCAATGCGAGCGGTGTTAGAATAGCGAGAAAACATATAGCTTGGTATTTTAAGCATCTTGAGTCCGTAGCCCAGGAAAAGCAAAGCACTATCAACCAGGCACAATGTCCATCCCAACAAATAGCGCTGATTAATTCAGCATTTAATCTTTTAACCACCGACCATGCTGGATAATATGAACGCATCCCAAAAAAGTGCTGAAGTCATTAACATAGACAGCAAGAAAACCGCCGCCATTCCCTTAGCTGCGCATGTTAAACAAACAGTGGAGCAATATTTTCTGCACTTGAATGGTCATGACGCGGTAGACCTGCATGCGATGGTTATCGGCGAAGTCGAAAAACCTTTATTGCTAGCGACGCTGGAATATTCAGGTTACAACCAAACCAAAGCAGCCAAAGCCTTGGGCTTGAGCCGCAGCACCTTGCGCAAAAAACTGGAATTCTACGGCCTGTCCTAATACCCAAACCAAGCTGGTTTTAACCACTCACCCAAACCACCTCTTTCATTCTGAGATCTGCATGAACAAAAAAGTCACTCGCGCGCTGGTCAGCGTATCCGATAAATCCGGTATTGTGGATTTTTGCCTGGAGCTCCATCAATTAGGTATCGAAATCCTGTCTACCGGCGGCACTGCCAAGACGCTGGCCGATCATAATATTCCTGCAATTGAAGTTTCCGATTACACCGGTTTTCCGGAAATGATGGATGGCCGGGTCAAAACCTTGCACCCCAAAGTCCACGGCGGCATTTTGGCTCGTCGCGGCATAGACGATGCAGTGATGGCCGCGAACGGCATTAAGCCGATCGACATGGTGGTGGTCAACTTGTACCCATTCGAACAGACTGTCGCCAATCCTGACTGCGATTTAGCCACAGCCATTGAAAACATCGACATCGGCGGCCCGACCATGATCCGCGCCGCAGCCAAGAATCATGCCGATGTCGCAATTATTGTCGATCCGACCGACTACTCATCGATAGTCGCCGAACTGAAAAATAATAACAGCGGACTCTCTCAGCAAACCCGCTTTAATCTGGCGCTAAAAAGCTTTGAGCACACGGCCCATTACGACACCGCGATTGCAACCTATCTTGGCAGCATTAACGGCGGCCAATTTCCCGAAACGCTGAATTTACAGTTTTATCGAAACCAAACCATGCGTTACGGTGAAAATCCGCATCAGAATGCGGCTTTTTACCGGGAAAAAACACCGGCCAACGGCACGATCGCCGCCGCCAGACAACTGCAAGGCAAAGAATTATCCTATAACAATATCGCCGATGCCGATGCTGCACTGGAATGCGTCAAATCGTTCAGCGACCAGCCCACCTGCGTCATAGTCAAACATGCCAACCCCTGCGGCGTAGCCCAGGCTGACAACCTGCTTGCCGCTTACGACAAGGCCTATGAAACCGACCCGACCTCGGCATTCGGCGGCATTATTGCGTTTAACCGCGAGTTGGATGAACAAACAGCCGCTGAAATCGTTAAGCGTCAATTTGTCGAAGTCATTATTGCGCCATCTATCAGCGCGGCTGCACAAACCGTCTTGGCTGAAAAACAAAATGTCCGTGTACTGGAATCCAGTCTATGGAACAACGTTAATCAAGCCTCGCTTGATTTCAAACGTGTCGCCGGAGGCTTGCTGGTTCAAGATAAAGACATCGGCGAAATCAGCCCATCCGACATCAAAGTGGTCAGCAAACGCGCCCCGACCGAACAGGAGATGGCCGATTTGCTGTTTGCCTGGAAAGTTGCCAAATTCGTTAAATCCAATGCGATTGTATACTGTAAAAACGGCCAGACTATCGGCGTAGGCGCAGGACAAATGAGCCGGGTCTATTCAGCCAGAATCGCCGGTATCAAAGCCGCCGATGCGGGTTTGGATGTTCCGGGTTCAGCCATGGCTTCAGATGCGTTTTTTCCGTTCAGGGACGGCATAGATTCCGCTGCCGAAGCGGGTATCACCGCAGTCATTCAGCCCGGCGGTTCAATGCGCGACAGTGAAGTCATTGCCGCGGCCGATGAACATAATATCGCGATGGTCTTTACCGGCATGCGTCATTTCAGGCATTAATATTTTAAAGGCATTCACCACGAAGACACGAAGAGCACGAAGTTTTTACTATTATTTTCTTCTTCGTGTCCTTCGTGTCTTCGTGGTGAATTAATCTACTTGCGTTTCATACGTTAAGTTATGGGCGACCAGCCGGTCGGCCCTACAAAATACACGAGAATCACCATGAAAATCCTCATCGTCGGCAGCGGCGGCCGTGAACACGCCCTCGCCTGGAAAACCAAACAATCATCCAAAGTCGAAAAAGTGTTTGTCGCGCCCGGCAATGCCGGTACCGCGTTGGAGCCGTCTGTGGAAAACGTCGCCATTGCTGTTAATGACATTGCCGCGTTACTGGCATTCGCCCAGAAAGAATCAATCGACCTGACCATCATCGGCCCCGAAGTGCCTCTGGTTTTAGGCATTGTCGATCGTTTTCAGGAAGCGGGCTTGAAGTGCTTTGGCCCGACCGCAAAAGCCGCGCAACTGGAAGGCTCGAAGACTTTCTGTAAAGACTTCATGATCCGCCACAACATTCCGACGGCGAAATACCAGTCCTTCACCAATAAACAACAAGCCATCGATTACATCAAGCAGCAAGGTGCACCGATCGTAGTCAAGGCCGATGGTCTGGCAGCAGGCAAAGGCGTGATCGTCGCCCAATCCGAACAGGAAGCCATCGCCGCCATTGAAGACATGTTATCGGGCAATGTGTTCGGCGAGGCCGGTAATCGTGTCGTGATCGAAGAATTCCTGACCGGCGAGGAAGCTAGCTTTATCGTCATAGCCGACGGCAAACACGCCTTGCCGATGGCGACTTCGCAAGATCACAAAGCCCGCGACAATGGCGACCAAGGCCCCAACACCGGCGGCATGGGCGCTTACTCCCCTGCTCCGGTCGTTACTCCTGAAATCCATGACAAAGTCATGCGCGATGTGATCGAGCCGACCTTAAAAGGCATGGCGGAAGACGGATTGCCCTATACCGGCTTTCTTTATGCCGGATTGATGATCAGTAACGACGGTTCCATTAAAGTGTTGGAATACAACTGCCGCTTCGGCGACCCTGAAACGCAGCCGATCATGATGCGCTTAAAAAGTGACCTGGTGGAGCTTTGCGAGGCCGCGCTGGCGGGAAATCTCGACAAAACCGGCAGCGAATGGGACGAACGCGCTGCATTAGGTGTAGTTTTGGCGGCAGGAGGCTATCCTGATACCTATCAAAGCGGCGCGGTCATTTCCGGCTTGCCTAATGAGGAGCGCGAAGATCGCAAGGTGTTCCATGCAGCCACTAAACAAGTCGGCGATGATTTGGTTACAACCGGAGGACGGGTATTGTGCGCTTGTGCTTTAGGTCATGATATTAAAGAAGCCCAAAGCAAAGCTTATGCGCTGACCAACGGTATCCATTGGGATAATATTTATTACCGTACTGATATTGGCTTTAAGGCTATAAAAGGGTAAGCCAAACTCGGCTTCACATTGTGCCGACTAAGTGAGCGAATACTCAATAGATGACAAAATATTTTTAATATTCTGTGCAGAGTTGAAAATATACAATATTTCAACAACATCGTTTCTTACCCTATAAAAACTTATATAGTTTTTATAGGGTAGACTTCTTATCTCAATTTTTGTTTCAATTTCTTCATAAACTTTACCGGCCAACGGGAAAACTGAGAGGGTTTGACTTAGCGATTCTAAAATTTCCTCGATAAATGTTTCCGCTCTAACCGGATTATCCAAGGCTATGTATTCGGCGATGTTAAGCAAGCCTTTATTAGCGGTTTCAGTTAAAACGACTTTATGAGCTTTCATTAAAAAACTAATTAGCGGCTAATCTAGCTCTTAACTCTGTCTTCAGCTCGCTTATATGGTCTTGACTGCATTCAGTTACACGTCCCGCTTCAGCATCGGCGATTCCTGAAAGAATTCCAGCATGGATGTCTTTTTTAAAGGCCTCGCTTACTTGAATCAACGCTTCAACATCATGCATTGAAAAAAATATTCCGATAGGGCGGTCTTTTTCGGTAATCATTACCGGCTCTCTTTGTGCCGAATCCAAAAAACTGCCGAATGCATTTTTTGCTTCTTTAGCCGAGATGGTTTTCATGTTCATCGTTCCTATGGATAAGAATTACATGACAGCCATTATAGCCACTTTGTAGCAAAATCAAGCAGATTTTATGTAGGTGGGGCTTAGTATTCGGCGACAACTATTCTGGCACAGGAACCCTGCTCGAACAGCCGGATTAACACCCGCGAACCCTCGCGCTCTTCAATCAAAGTGTGGCTTTTAATCGCCAGTCAAACGTTCATTCTTCCGCTTGATAAAAGTTGCCATCCATGGCGTCTGGATCCCGGCAATCCCTGCCGGGATGACGAGCTGTGTTGATGCCTTTGCTTTCAGAAACAGCCACACTTTTAATCTCACCCCCGATAGATTCGTTCAATTCTTTGTGTCTTCGTGATGTATTAATCAATCCGCCTTAATCTTCCGAAACGTCAAATTAATCCGCGGCATTTTCGTTTTTTTGGTTTTCGGCACCGAATGCATCCAGTGGTGCTGCAAGGTTCCTGCCATCACCAGCAAATCGCCGTGACCTAGAACTATATCCAGCTTGTCTTTGGTTTTTTTATGATGCAGTTTGAATAAGCGTTCGTCTCCCAAGCTCAATGACGCAATCACCGGGTTTAGGCCCAGCTCTTTTTCATCATCGGAATGACAGCCCATTGAATCATTACCGCCACGGTATAAATTGGCTAATACGCTGTTAAAAACGCATTGGCATTGCTGCTCCACCTTCTCCCTAATTTCCTGTAATGCAGGAGTCCATGGCATCGGCTGGTGATTAACGCCCGAATACCGGTACCAGGCATCGGGATCGCCGTACCAGCACATCAGGCGAGGCACTTTAACCCACCTGCCGTAGATAAAAATAGCTTCTTCCTGCCAAGCCAGATCGGCTTGCAATTGTGCAAACAACAGATCGGACTCCGCCTGCCGGTAAAATTGTTTAATTAAATAAAGCTCGCCGTCAAAAGGCGCTAGATTAACGACCATGAATTTACAGCAGAAAATTGCCGACTATCATTTTAATATTTACCAGTGTCATGCTTCATTGGTAGGGCGTGCCGTGCGCGCCAAAGGATAGCAAAATAATCAAAAGGCGCGCACGGTACGCCCTACGCAGTCTCGTCGTTTTATGTTTTACTCAGCAAAGAACCGTTTCATCACCCTGATCATATACTCATGATCCAACACCCCGGCGCTTTCCCTGATGCTGTGCATCGCCCACATCGGGCTGCCGACATCGATTGAACGTATCCCGAGTCTTGCCGAAGTAATCGGCCCGATGGTGCTGCCGCAAGGCAGATCGCAGCGATGCGAATATTTTTGGTACGGCACTCCGGCCTGCTCGCACCAGCCGGCAAACATCGCCGCCGAAACGCTTTCCGAGCTGTAGCGATGGTTGGCGTTGACTTTAATCACCGGGCCTTTGTTGACGATGACTTTATGGTCGGGATCGTATGAATTGGGAAAGTTAGGCTGATAGGCATGCGCCATATCCGCGCTGATCATAAAACTTTTCGCCAGCGCCCTGGCATAATCCTCGCTGTCGGTTGCGGTAGCCGAAGCGATGCGCTGAAGTATATCGGGCAGAAAGCTTCCTTCAGCACCTTTGTTGCTTTGACTGCCGATTTCTTCGTGGTCGAACAACGCACACACTCGCGTACTATCCGACTGTATAACAGCTCCATCAAGCAAAGCCTGTAATGCCGCATGGCACGAGGCCAAGTTATCCAGCTGGCTATCCGCATAAAACTCGCTTTCCGCTCCCCAGAAAGCGCCTTTTTGCGTGTCGTACACGGCCAGATCCCAGGATAAAATGCGCGTCGCAACTACTCCTGACTGCTGTTGCAACAGCGCCGAAAAATAAGCTTGCGGCAATTGTTCCTCAGTCAATGCCGACAAGATCAACGGCAATTCGGTCTGCTTTTGCAGTTTCAAGCCTTCTTCATTAACCGCCCTGTTCATGTGAATTGCCAAATTAGGCAAACGCAGCAGCGGCTGATCGAATCTGACCAATACACTGGCTATCTCGTCCTGATCGTTTTTATAAGCGATTCTTCCTGCAAGGCTTAAATCCCTGTCGGTAAAAGTCGCCAGTATCGGCCCGCCATATATCTCGACGCCAAGCCTTAACAATCCATCCGTAGTGCTTGCGGCATTCGGCTTTATTCTTAAGCCGGGCGAATCGGTATGTGCGCCGATAATTTTAAAGCCGGTTTCGGCCAGCGGTTTTTGCCCTTGTATAAACAAAACAATAGATGAATCGTCGCGCACCACGTAATAACGCCCGCCCGGCTTTAATGTCCACTTTGCCGTTTCGTCGAGACGTTGCCAAGGCGGCGTTTGCGTCTCAAGTTGAGCTTCGATAGTTTTAACGACATGCCAAGGACTGGGGCTGGCATCGATAAAATCCAGTAAATTTTGAACTTGTTGTCTGGCGCTCATAGTCTCTCTTTCAAGTCTAATGCTGCGGAATTAATGCAGTAGCGCAATCCTGTCGGTTGCGGGCCGTCCTCAAACACATGGCCTAAATGCGCATCGCAGGATTTACAGGTCACTTCAACCCTGCGCATGCCGTGACTGACATCGGCATGTTCAGCCACGCTGTTTTCAGACAATACATCCCAGAAGCTCGGCCAACCGGAGCCGGAGTCATATTTAGTCGCCGAATCGAACAACGGATTCCCGCAGCAGACACAATGATAAATACCGTCCTTTTTGCAATCGGCGTATTTGCCGGTAAAAGGCGGTTCTGTGGCTTTCAGTCGGCAAATATTAAATTGCTCTGGCGTTAATTTATCTTGCCACTGTATATTTCCGTCGTGCTCTTTATTTGTCATGTTTTTACCCCTATAACAAGCATTTATGATGACGCCTATTGTACGCGCTCAAGACCGCATAGCCAAAAGACTGCCGGTCATAATCGATATGGAAAAACAACGATTAGTTATGAATTTTGCCTATGATACAATGCAATAGTTAACGAATTTTAAATAAGTGATCAACCATGACAGAACAAATGGCTAGCGGAATCGAATTAATGTTTGCCGGGATGGGCATCGTGTTCCTGTTTTTGACCATGCTGGTAGTTGCAATCAACATTATGTCGGCGCTAGTGCAACGCTTTTTCCCGGAGATACCGGTATCAAAAACAGTCCCCGGCATTACCACCGACGTTGATAAAAGCGTTGTTGCGGCGATAACTGCCGCCGTGCACCAGTACCGCAAAAAGCATAATTAACGACACCAAATTAATGCCCTCAGGGTCAACGATTAAAATTTACAAAGGTTTCAGGAGAAACAACAAGCATGTCCACTGTTAAAAAGCAGCCCTTAGGTATCACCGAAGTCGTTCTGCGTGATGCTCATCAATCTATTTTGGCAACCCGTTTGCGCATTGAAGACATGCTGCCGATTTGTGAACAGCTCGACCAGATCGGTTACTGGTCTATTGAGTCTTGGGGCGGCGCGACCTTTGATGCGTGTATACGTTATCTGGGCGAAGACCCTTGGGAAAGACTGCGTTTGCTAAAAGCTGCAATGCCTAATACGCCCCAGCAAATGCTGTTTCGCGGCCAGAATATCTTGGGCTATCGCCATTATGCCGATGATGTAGTGGATAAGTTTGTCGAACGTTGCGTAATCAACGGCATCGACGTGTTCCGCGTCTTTGATGCGATGAATGACATGCGCAATATTGAACATGCTATCAAAGCCGTACTTCGCACCGACGCTCACGCACAAGGCACGATCTCCTATACCACCAGTCCTGTACATACTATGGATTTGTGGGTGGATCTTGGCAAACAGATTGAAGACATGGGCGCCCACTCGATTTGCATCAAAGACATGGCCGGATTACTCAAGCCTTATGAAGCCTTCGAACTGGTCAGCCTCCTGAAAGCCAGCACCCATATCCCGATCCATCTGCATTGCCATGCAACCACCGGTTTGAGTGTCGGCACATTGATTAAGGCTGCCGAAGCGGGCGTGGATAATGTCGATACAGCCATTTCATCAATGAGCATGACTTACGGCCACAGTCCCACCGAGACCATCGTCGCCAGTCTGGAAGGTACCGGCCGCGATACCGGCCTGGATCTGGTCAAAATGGAACATATCGCTACCTATTTCAGGGACATACGGAAAAAATATGCGCAATACGAAGGCAGCTTGAAAGGTGTCGATAGCCGCATCCTGATTTCTCAAGTACCGGGCGGCATGCTGACCAATATGGAAAGCCAGCTAAAAGAACAAGGGGCTTCCGACAAGTTCGACGAAGTCCTGCTGGAAATTCCCCGCGTTCGCGAAGACTTGGGTTTTATTCCATTGGTCACACCAACTTCACAAATCGTCGGCACCCAAGCCGTCATCAACGTAATGAATGGCGAACGTTATAAAAACATCACCAAAGAAACCGCCGGGGTTTTAAAAGGCGAATACGGAGCAACGCCCGCGCCGGTCAACAAAGCCTTGCAAGACAAGGTACTGAACGGGGCGCAACCGATTACCTGTCGCCCTGCCGATCTCCTTGCGCCCGAAATGGATAAGCTGGTTGCCGAAGTGCGCGAAAAAGCCCAAGCCGAAGGAGTCACTCTAGCCGTCAATATCGAAGAAGATGCTTTAATTAACGGTTTGTTTGCGCAAGTCGGCTGGAAGTTCCTGGCTAACAGGGGCAACCCGGAAGCTTTTGAAGCAGCGCCGGGTGCGCAAGCGGCTGCTTCCGCCAATGCGCCTCAGACAGCATCAGCCAACAGCAGCAACCCAACCACTCAGCCGCAGACGGAAACCTATACTGTCAACGTCGATGGTAGAAACTTCAGCGTGATCGTCGGCGCCAACAACGCAGCCCTGACCATTCAACCTGCCGCCAGCGTAACCCATGCCGCGCTGATAGCCAGCAGTGGCGCAGTGGTTGAGTCGCCGATGGCCGGTAATATTTTGAAAGTTTTGGTCGATGTGGGCAGCATCGTTGCCGAAGGCGATGTCGTAGTCATCATGGAAGCAATGAAAATGGAAACCGAAGTACGTTCCAAAACGGCCGGCATCGTCAGCACTGTGAATATCAAAGAAGGCAGTGCCGTTGCCGGTGGCGATGTGTTGATTTTTTTATAATCTAAATAAAAGCTAGACCACCAAGAGTACGAAAGATACGGAAAAACTTCTTGAACGCGCCATGCTTTTTCAAACGGCATTGAATTTCTTCGTGTTCTTTGTGCGTTACGTGATTTAAAAAATTTAAAATAAAAGGGTCATCCCATGGAAAATCTCATTTCACTCTGGCAAAGCACCGGTATTTACAACTTTACCGGTGGTCAGGCCTTTATGATGCTGGTCGGTTTCTTGCTGCTGTTCCTGGCTATTAAAAAAGGCTTTGAACCCTTGCTGTTACTGCCGATAGGCTTTGGCGCGATACTTAGTAATATTCCGGTTGCCGGTATCGCCGAAGAAGGCGGTATTTTATATTACCTGTACTACGGCATTAAGCTCGGCATATTCCCGCTGCTGATCTTTATGGGTGTGGGCGCTATGACAGATTTCGGCCCGATGCTGGCTAACCCTAAAACCTTGCTGCTGGGCGCTGCGGCGCAATTCGGTATCTTTGCCTCACTGCTGGGAGCGCTGGCGCTAAATGCTATACCGGGGCTGGAATTCACTTTAAGAGATGCCGCCGCGATTGGCATTATCGGCGGCGCCGACGGTCCGACCGCCATTTATGTGGCCTCAAAACTGTCGCCTGACTTATTGGGAGCCAT
The DNA here is from genome assembly GCA_036561025.1 of Methylobacter sp. GTDB lineage: Bacteria > Pseudomonadota > Gammaproteobacteria > Methylococcales > Methylomonadaceae > Methylobacter_A. The sequence continues at coordinate 102,873 of DATBQB010000053.1, forward strand.
TGCGGTCGCAGCCTACTCTTATATGGCTCTCGTGCCATTGATACAGCCGCCGATCATGCGCGCCTTAACTACCGAAGATGAGCGCAAAATCGAAATGCAGCAGTTGCGCGTGGTGGGCAAGACCGAAAAAATCGTCTTTCCGTTAATGTTGCTCGTTATCTGCACCTTGCTGTTACCGTCAGCCGCGCCTTTAATCGGCATGTTCGCACTGGGTAATTTGATGAACGCTTGCGGCGTAGTTGAACGTTTGAGTCAAACCGCACAAAACGAACTGATCAATATTGTCACTATTTTTCTGGGCTTGGCGGTAGGCTCAAAACTTAGCGCCGACGCTTTTTTGCAAGTCAAAACACTGGGTATCTTAGCTTTGGGGGCGATTGCCTTCAGTATCGGCACGGCGGCTGGCGTGCTCATGGCGAAAATCATGAATAAATTCAGCAGCACTCCGATTAATCCTCTGATCGGCGCCGCCGGTGTCTCTGCGGTACCGATGGCGGCACGGGTAGCCAACAAACTGGGATTGGAAAGCAATCCGCATAACTTCCTGCTAATGCATGCCATGGGACCTAATGTCGCCGGCGTGATTGGTTCTGCGGTAGCAGCGGGGGTTTTGTTGAGTTTGGTTAAATGACCCTTGCAAGGGTGAGCGGCAATACCATTGATTTAAATCGTTGATGACGATGGCAGGCGACCAAAACGATCGCCTCGTCATTTTTACACTAGAGATGTGTCTATTAAGTCACTTCAATCTTGCGTTTTCCATCCCAAAATTGTGATTTCTTTATTGCATCGACTGCATTTCCCAAGCCCTGTTCGGCTCTGGATTTTAATTGCTTAAGCAAATTTTTCAGCAACACGTCTGCATTGGCGCCAAGCTCCTTTCCAATAACAGGTAAAGCCTCTATTTTCTTCATGGCCGGTTCCGCCACCCATACTTGAAAAATAACCTGCCCCTGAGTCGGTAAAGACAACGCAATCATAGCAATTTTGTCATACCACTCTTTACCGGGATATATGATTTTTTGTTCGACGAGGTCCCGGCTGTTTTTTACATTGCTGTCGATTAATCCGACCGCTTCATTAACCAATAACCTTGCAGGTTCAACAACCAGTTTTTCAAAATACCGTATCGCTTGATCCGGACATTGATGAACCATATTTGTAGTCGCATTAATGTTTTCCTGAACCAGCATTTTCTTCTTGCTTATAATCTCTTTAGCTTCATGGACAATGCTTTGAATGACATCGATCTGCTGCTGAATTTGCGCAAAAGCCGGATTGACGATTTTTTCATCAATTCCGTTTTTAATTTGATCCCTGCACTGGTTGATTGTGAACATCGCTTTTTGCAACAGCGAGTGTTGAGCATAAATTAGCTTTGATTCTAATTCATGAATCCTTAAATCGCGCTCAGCTAAAGATTTTTTCAGCAAAAGAATAGTTTTCTTATTCGCTTTCACCTGCTCGGTGAGCTTGGCTACCTCCGCTTCCAGCTGAGTTAATTTAGCCAACTTGCCCGCTTTGGTGCTGTTATCAGATGCCATGCCCATTCCCCCTCTCACGTAATTATTTATATTTATTATTATTTTTACTATCCAACATAATCATAAATAACAAACAAGCGTCTTAAAGTCAATAAAATCAGCTTAAATTACTTGCGACAACACACCCCGGCTTTTTTTACATTTGCCGGGGACATCGAATGACGATTTATAATTTTTGGATATCAAGGAAGCACAAAAGCTTCTGGCGAAAGACTTTTTAATGTTAAACATGAAACCAATGCGCTACAAATTTCAGTTTATTGCGTCCCTTCCTCTACTTTTTGACGCTGCTGTTCCGCCGCATCCTGAACCACTTGCTCAACTTGCTTGGCCTGATCCAAAGTTTCCAGTTGCGTTTTTAATACCCCTGTATCAGCCGCTTCTGCCGGCTTGTCGTCCTGATTGCAACCAATGACCGAAACCAACGCCAAGGCCGCCGTTATTTTAATAATTAATTTCATCTGTATTCCTTATGCTCTTTGGACACTTTAAAATAGCTCAAGTTCAGGGTAATTTACTCATTTCCGAAACCTTGCCGTAATCAACACCCACACTAATTATAAAACTGCTGGCCTCTTCAATATTCATGGTTGATTTAATAACCTTGGATTTATCGACAATCACCGTAAAACCGGAAGTCGGGTTCGGCGATGTAGGAATAAACAACACGTATTTATCTTCGTACCGGTTAGTAACGTAAGCCGTCATCCACATATCGTCTTTGGGATATTCGACATAAACCACTTCCTTAGAGATGGTTCGGTCATGGGACGAAAACATATTGATGACTTTTTTAAGTACCCGGTAAAGAGTATTGATTAATGGAATTCTATCAATAACATGATCAAATGCAGCAATAACCCAAGAGCGCCCTTCCTGGACTAATTTGCGGCCTATATATACCAAAATAAAAAAACTGATCGCGAAAACCAGGATCGTATAAAGATAATTATCCGCATAACCGTAAACCAATTGAAACAAATCGGAGACTCGGTCTTTTACAAAAATCATAATTTGCAAGATAACCACAATCGGGATGACCGCAAGAATGCCGATCAGGAAATAATTCAATAGTTTTTTAACCAACTCTTTCATTTTTTTCTCCAGTATTATAAGGATTTCGTTATTAGCAGGATGCCGGATGCAAACAAAAACATCGCAAATATCTTGCTGTATTTTTCATTATCAATCCCGTTATAAAGCATTTCTTCAGTCAGCAAAAACATCACCACAGCCACCTGAATAAAGCTTATTTTATCGGCAAATGACACTGTAAAATCACTACCGATTAACAATAATGTTGCCAGCTGACACGAGGCCACCGTCGCATAACTTGCCGCCGCGGTCACTCGCGTTTTGTTTTTGGGATAGTGCTTGCTGTAAATTATCACAGTCAACATCGAGCCGCCCAGATTGCTGATACCATGAACCAAGCCCATCGCCATCAGATAAATTCTTTCATACTTAACAACGGATTGTAGCGCCCTATCAATAACCGTTGAAAAATTTTTTAACGCGACAAAAATCAGCAAAGGGCCAATCAGCAGGCTGATATTAATTTTGACCGAGGTAACTACCATTAAAAACAGCACCACCAACGGAATGCTGTACACCAGCACATTTTTATAAAACTTGGTATCGACATCTTCATAGTGCCTTAAAAATTGTAAAGCACTTATGGCAATAGAAACCGGGAGCAATACACCCAGCGCATCGACAAAACCATAACCGAGTAAAAGCAGCAGCGGTGTGCCGAATAATAATACACCTACGCCAAAAATGGATTGAACGACGGAAGTTGCGACAACCGTAAGTAAAATATCGACCGGCATTGAGTTCCTCTTTCATTGTTATGTTATTTCTAAAACTTCATTATACTCGAGAGGAAAAACCAGCGAATTTATGATTGCAGTTCCCAATATGCAAAAAAACGATTGGGCAAAGCTTCATCTTAAAAGCGGCGGTTGACCTTTGTAGGATAAGTTTCACAGTGTTTTCCTGTTCGACCAAAACCAAGCTAACCTTAAGAAAAAACCGCTGATTTAACTCAGAGACTTCATCAGTTCTCTATAGTGCCGCTATCATCCGCGGCCGTCGGTATGCTGCCAGGCTTTATACAAATGAGCTCATTCAATGACATGCTCCTGTTGCAGTTGCGAACGGAGCGTTTCCACCCGCTTGCGATTAACTCCGAAATCGCCGTAACCGACACGCGAGGCGGAACGGATATGGATTAACCTGGCATCCGCGTCCAGTATCGCATCTATATCATCAACAAAACGGAACACCAAACTGGTTGCTTGGGCATGAAGTGTATCGCCGGTTTCATTGGTGATTACCGTGCGGCTTTGGCTGATAAGTGTATTTTTCAGCGCCGCCCAAGCCTTTTCAACATCACCGATAATTTTAAACGGTGCAATAAAATGGTCGGCGTCTGTCGCTTGACTGGAAACGCAGTTGGGGCTGTTTGGACAGGCCGCTAATTTCTTTTCCGATGCTTGAGTTGCTGTACTTAGGGTCATAACGATAATATAAACAATAAATTTAAATTTCATCAGTATAGCTCCTTAAAAAGATATGCCGAATTAAAAGCATCTCATCAATCAGACGCAAATGCCAGCGATACAAAAACCATCAACACCGTAAAATTTTAGTGATACAGTCAAAAGAAATTTTCCATCTATATTAAACCTTATGAAAAAAATCCCTATCGGTATCAGCAGTTGTTTATTGGGCCAGAATGTCCGCTATGACAGCGGTCACCGGCTGGATGCCTATATCACCGGCACACTGAGTAAATATTTTGATTTTCATCCATTTTGTCCGGAAATGGACATCGGCCTAGGCGCGCCCCGCCCTACCCTGCATCTGGTGAAGATCGATCATGCCGTCCACTGTGTAGGCGTTAAAAACCCTGACTGGAACGTGACCGAGCCGTTACGCAACTATGCCGAACAGCAAAAACACCTGCACACCGACTTATGCGGCTATATCCTGAAAAAGGGTTCGCCCAGCTGCGGCATGGAGCGGGTCAAGGTTTATGCCAATAACCAGCCGCACGCCGACGGGGTCGGCATTTATGCCGCTGAAATGATGCGCAATAACCCGCTGTTGCCGGTCGAGGAAGAAGGCCGACTTGGCGATCCCGGCCTTCGCGAGAACTTCATCCAACGCGTTTACGTACTGTACCGCTGGAAAGAAATGCTGTTAGCGGGGCTGACGGCAAATAGCCTGACCAAGTTTCATGCCCGCCATAAGCTGATCATCATGAGTCATGAAGACTATCGCGACCTCGGACAGTTGTTGGCGGGAGTCACCAAAACTAACCTTGCACAAGTCGCGGAACAATATATTGCTCAACTAATGAAAACGCTTAAAAAACCGGCGACCCGCAAAAATCATGTCAACGTCTTGCAGCATATTCAGGGCTATTTAAAAAATGACTTAAGCAGCGATGACAAAGCCGAGCTTTGTGAAGTGATCGAACGTTATCGTAATGGCTACATCCCGCTGATAGTGCCTATAACTTTGCTTAAACACCATTTCCGTAAAAGCCCCGATCCATATATAGAGGAGTCCTATTACATGTCGCCTTATCCGCAGGAACTGCAACTGATTAATCAGTTGTAACTATGGCAAAAATTTTAATTGCCGGGTGCGGCGCGATAGGTTCCGAACTTGCCGGAGTCCTATCGGCCCAGGACCATGATGTCACCGGACTAAAACGCAAGCCGTCTTTATCCGCACCTGGGTCTATCAGCTACGTCGCTGCCGATATAAGTTCGCCCGAAGATTTGGCAGGTTTGGACAGCGATTTTACCGAGGCGTTTTTTATTGTTTCTCCTGACGGGCGCACTGAACAAAGCTATCGCGCTGTTTATGAAACCGGCTTGAACAACCTGCTCACCAAGTTCCCGGAAGCTCACTGGATAATGGTTTCATCCACCAGCGTCTACGGACAGTCGCAAGGCGAATGGGTAAATGAAGATTCAATCGCAGAACCGGATAATATTCCCAGCCGCTTGATCAGACAGGCGGAACAAAGATTGATTGCTTCAAACCGGGCTAATATCGTGGTGCGTTTTTCCGGCATTTACGGACCGGAACGCGAGTACTTGTTAAGACAGGCGATGCAGACACCGGCCATACAACAGACTCCGCCTTATTTTACTAACCGGATACATCAACGAGATTGCGTCGGCGTTTTGGCTTTTTTACTGGAACAACGCTTGGCGGGCAAACCATTGGAGCAGTGTTATCTTGCCAGTGATGATGACCCTGCGCCGATGTGGGAGGTGATCAGCTGGCTGGCAGAACGCCTGCATTGTCCGCCGCCGGTTGTTAAAGCAGGTGTAGGGATGAACAAGTGCTGTAGTAACGCCAGATTGAAAGCGCTGGGTTATCAGTTCCGGTATCCAAGCTATAAGAGCGGTTATCTGGAACTAATATAATTTTTCACCACGAAGACGTGACGTTTTGCGTCTTCGTGGTGTTCTTTTTGACTTACTCCGTCATATATACTTCGGATAATCGGTATAACCCTTTTCATCCCCGCCATAAAAAGTCGCCTGACCCGGCGTATTCAGCGGCAGGTTCTTTGCGAACCTCTCAGGCAGATCCGGGTTAGCGATAAATAATTTACCATACGCCACCATGTCGGCATGGTCCTGCTCGATCGCGTTATTGCCGCGTTCCAGGTCATAACCGTTATTAGTCATGTAAAACCCGGCAAAACAGTTTCTTAACGCCACGTAATCCACATGCCGCTCGCCAGTCATCATGTCCCCTTCCAAAACATGCAGATAAGCCAACGGATAGTTGGATAATTTTTTGGCTATGGCATTAAAAGTCTGCTGTGGCTGGCTGTCTTTAATATCATTAAAGCTGTTTTCCGGCGACACTCGCACCCCAACTCGATGGGCTCCCCAGACAACGATCAGTTTTTCAACAACTTCAATCAGCAAACGCATACGATTCGCAATGCTTCCGCCATAGCCGTCCGTTCGCCGGTTGGTACCGTCTCTTAGAAACTGATCCAACAAATAACCGTTCGCGGCATGAATCTCCACACCATCGAAACCGGCGTCTTTTGCATTTTGCGCGGCGCTTGCATAATCGGCAACAATGCCCGGCAACTCATCAAGAGTTAGCGCATGCGGCGTTTCAAAATCCTGCATACCCTCATAAGTCACAGCCTGTCCGGCAGCTTTTAGCGCGGACGGCGCAACCGGTAAAACATGGCCGGGTTGAAGCGATGAATGAGAAATTCTGCCGGTATGCCAAAGCTGAATAAAAATCCGGCCGCCTTCATCATGAACAGCATCGGTGACGCGTTTCCATCCCTCGACTTGCGCTTCGGAATGAATGCCCGGAGTTCGCGGATAGCCAACACCTTGAACCGAAATTTGACTGCCTTCGCTAATAATCAAACCGGCGCCGGCGCGTTGCCGGTAATATTCCACATTCATGTCCTGGGGCACATTGCCTTCACCCGCCCGGTTACGCGTCAAGGGCGCCATGATTATCCGGTTGGCTAACGCCAGTTCCCCCAACAATATCGGTAAAAACAGATTGTTTTTATCAGGGGTTACTGATGTCATGATGCGCTCCTATTAGAATAAATGGGAATTTCAGGACTCAACGGCAACCTCGCTGTAGCCCACACTGCAAAGACCATCTTTGCCCCTAATATTTTGTATTTTCTCGTTCCCACGCACTACGGCACTGCCATTAAATTAAGAAAAACCGCGTCGTTCCGGCAGGGATTGCCGGAACCCAGTGGCCAGGGATGGCAAGATTCAGATCACATCCATTTGTTCTCGACAATTGCTCCATGCATTGCTCTACCTCCTGCATCCTTGCAGTCGTGGATACCGGCAATCCCTGCCGGTATGACGGCTTTAATGGCATGACGTAGCGCGTGGGAATACAGTACAGCCGGGCTCGTGGGAAGCAGCAAAGCTCTGTGGTTCAAAGTTCGGGACGCAGCGCGTCCAGAATGCGTTCCCACTCAACGCGTCACTTCCATTTAAGTTAAGGAAAATGCTTTATTTGATTCCCTCATCCTAACCTTCTCCCGGTGGGAGAAGGGACTGAGCTCTTAACTTAATGACAGTGACGCAACCCGTGAGAACGAAATCAAACCTGCCCGGCAGGTTTATTAGTCGTTGCCTTGATAGCCTTTTTATCAGCCTTGCCCGACACTTCATTTCCAGATGCGTCATCACTTGGTTCCGAAGGCTTGCTCGCTTGCACATTATCGTCTTCCGCAGGCGGTCTGGGATCTTTACCGGCCATTAAATCCTCGATTTGCAAGCGATCTATGGTTTCCCACTTCATCAGCGCATCGGCCATTTTGTGCAGGATGTCGATATTTTCCTGCAAAATGGTTTCAGCGCGCTGATAGTTGCGGTCTATCACTGCGCGTATCTCTTCATCGATAAGCTGCGCGACATTGTCGGATACGGAGCTGCCCGGCGCGCCCGGATGTCCCATAAACGGCCGACCGCCTTCTTCGCCATAGACCAAGGGACCTAGTTTGTCGGATAAACCCCAGCGCGTAACCATGTTGCGAGCCAATTCGGTGGCGCGTTCAATATCGTTCGATGCGCCGGTAGTCACCCGGTCGCCGCCGTAAATCATCAACTCCGCAATCCTGCCGCCGAACAAGCTGGCTATCTGGCTTTCCAGCTTGCGTTTGCTGGCGCTGTATTGATCTCTGTCGGGCAGGAACATGGTGATACCCAAGGCTCTACCTCTGGGCATGATGCTGACTTTGTAAACGGCGTCATGATCAGGGGACATTTGCCCGACCAGGCAATGCCCAGCTTCATGGTACGCAGTCAACAATTTATCCTCTTCGGTCATGACCATGGTATGCCGCTCTGCGCCCATCAGGATTTTATCCTTGGCTTTTTCAAGATCGGCCATGCCGACTTCCTGCTTGTTGGAGCGGGCAGCAAAAAGCGCAGCCTCATTAACAACATTGGCGAGATCGGCGCCTGAAAATCCCGGCGTTCCTCTGGCTATGTATTTCAATTCGACATCGGCAGCCGCAGGCACTTTTTTGATATGAACATTCAGGATTTGCTCGCGGCCGCGCACATCCGGCAAACCGACATTAACCTGGCGATCAAAACGGCCCGGCCTGAGTAAGGCTTTATCCAGTACGTCGGCGCGGTTGGTTGCGGCGATCACGATAACGCCTTCGTTACCGTTGAATCCGTCCATTTCGACCAGCAACTGGTTGAGGGTTTGCTCCCGTTCGTCATTACCGCCGCCCATGCCGGGGCCGCCACGCTGGCGACCGACCGCATCGATCTCGTCGATAAAAATAATGCACGGCGCATGTTCTTTAGCCTGGGCAAACATGTCCCTGACCCTGGACGCGCCCACGCCGACAAACATTTCGACAAAATCCGAACCTGAAATGGTGAAGAATTTAACTCCCGCTTCACCGGCAATGGCTCTGGCAATCAGAGTCTTACCGGTTCCCGGAGGGCCGACCATTAAAATACCTCGCGGTATTTGTCCGCCCAGTTTCTGGAACTTTTGCGGATCGCGCAAAAAATCAACCAGCTCGGCCACTTCTTCTTTGGCCTCTTCACAACCGGCAACGTCACTAAAGTGGACGGTCATTTTGTCTTCTTCAAGCAATTTGGCCTTGCTCTTGCCAAATCCGCCGCCCCCCATGCCGCCTTGAGTTCTGCGCATATAAATGATCAGCACCAGTATCATTAACAGCATCGGAAACCATGAAATAAATATCCTCATCAGCAATGTTTCCTGCTGCGGCGGCACTGTCCTTATCTGAACGCCCGCACTCAGAAGATCGTCAATTAAATGCCCGTCGCCGGGATTAAACGTTTCATAGTTTTGGCCGTCTGAAGTCCGCACACTGAGCATTTGACCGGATACTTCCACACGCTCAACCTGTCCGTGCTTTACTTTGCCGATGAAGTCCGAATAGGCCAGGGAGTCCTGTATCGGAGGCGTGGTGTGCAGGCGGTCATAAATTAAATACCCCCCAACACCCACAATGCAAAAAATCAAAATATTAAAAAAATATTTCTTCATGTATATCTCCTGATCGCTCTTATATAACAAGCATTAATCATAAAAAACTCATTAATTGCTTGCCATAGCTGAGTTTCATTTTATTGAGCGCTTTGACCTGAATCTGCCTAACCCGCTCTCTGGTTAAGTGAAGTTCTGTACCTATTTCCTGCAAAGTCATTTCGTCACCGGTATTATTGATGCCGAAATGATAACAAATAATCTTTAACTCGCGTGGATCAAGAATTTTAACCGCTTTGCCGATCCAGACTTTAAGATCCGATTGCTCTATTTTTTTAAACGGCTGAGGAAAAACCTGCTGCTCTAAAAAATCAATCGGTGCTAATGACTCATCATCGTCATCCAAGCTTTCCAAGGATACCGCTGTTTGCGAGACGGTTAAAATAGCATTTATTTGATCATCGGGTATTTTTGAATACTCGGTTAATTCTTTAATGGAAGGTTCTCTGCCTGTTTTTGCAAGCAGCTCATTTTTAGCGCGCAACACTTTGTTAATATTAGCGACCTGCTCGCAAGGCACGCGCACGACTCTTTCATTGCGAGACAAAGCCCTGGACATAGCCTGTTTTATCCAATAAGCAGCGTAAGTTGAGAACTGAAACCCCAATCGGCAATTGAATTTATCGATAGCCTTTAATAAACCGGTTTGGCCTTCCTGCACCAGATCGTCAAAGTCTAAAAATCCGCACCTGTACTGATTGGCTATGAATGAAACCAAACCTGAATTTGCCTCGGCTAATTCTCGTCTTGAACTTAACCACAGATTTTCGGCAACAATCATATCTGTGATATATCGCAGCATATCGGCATCGGATAAAAACAGAAATTGTTCATCAAATTGACTGGCGCGCATGGCTTCAATTAGATCGGGCAATTTCAACTTGCTGCATCGGCTTGGTTCTCCCAATCGTTTCGCAACTGGATTGGCATGATCTTGGGGTAATTGATTACAGATATCCCGGGTCTTTAATGCATAAATAATAAGCTCAACCAATACAGTCAGGTCTTCAAACGAAAAAGGGAATGCTCGCAGTGCCTCGGCCAAACGCTGTTTTTCATCGCATTCGGCCTCACGGTTAAATACTCTACCTGAAAACGACAGGCTTGCCAGTAAATAATGGTTCTTAATTTCGGCTAACTTAAGCGCCAACGCTAAGACAGCATGCTCTGTTTTATGAGTATCCTCTTCGTATCTATAAAGCAACCATAAGGCAGTGGCGGGAAATTGCGACAGGATGTTAATCAGTTTGGCTTTACCTGCTTCTAAATTGCACGCAATGTCAAAATTACAATATTCAGAGTTTCTTTCCGTCTCATTGATGTTCACCGTTTCCGGCTTCAGCACATGTTTATTTGAATACATCGTAGCCTCCACATCTTGCAAATACTGTTCTTTAAAATTTGTTAACGAAGCTCCCACTGCAGGAAAAAATACAATTAACAAAGTTTTTTAACATCATAATACCCCTTTCATTGAATAAAAATCCTTTCAATAGTAGGGTATCTCACAGTTCTCACAGTTCTCACAGTTCTCCTGCCGATAATGTTAGGGCTTTGCAAGACTCGCTCTATCTCCACTAATTACGAAATGAATTAACTGTCCTTAATTGTTTAGCGATTTCGTCGGATGCCTTGGCGCGTATTATCCTCTATCGGTTACAGCAACTAAACCGCCGATTAAGCTAATACAGAGTAATTCTATCAGATTAGTTTGGGATATCAGGCGCGTGCTTTCGAAACCAGAAACCATTGAAGCAGCTTTATTCAAGCTTATTGCTTTCATAATTTACTCACATCGTTTCTATAAAAGTTTTACAAGCATATATTGAAATATAAGCATTTGTATAATACTGACATTCTATGGCGCAATAGCTTTTTTCTATATAGATCACACGCATTTCTACGTTTCAGCAATATGGGTTATATTTTGTTTAAGTCCTGCTTTGTTAAAAGCATAGTATCGAATGCAGCTGCCATTTCTTCATATCCGCAAACCCTTTATCAACCCCACTGCTTTCTTTATACTGTTTACACAAAACTCAGCCTCCGTTGCAAAAGATAAACGAGCTGAATTCCGCCATCAATTACCCTACCCAAAATTCAACAATCGAGTGACTTTCGCTATGACTATGCTGTCGCCATCTTTTGCACAAGCACACGCTATCTTGGAAAGGCTTTACGTCAACATAGAACAGGTGATGTTTGGACAGCAACGCAGCTTGCAGTGGCTGCTGGCGGCGTTCAGCACGGGTGGGCATGTATTGCTGGAAGATGTTCCGGGCACCGGCAAAACCACGTTGGCTAAAGCGCTTGCGGTTTCCTGCGACGCGCAGTTTCAACGCATTCAATTTACGCCCGATTTGCTGCCGTCCGATATTATAGGCATCTCGATTTTCGACCCGCAGAAACAAAGCTTTCGCTTTGAACAGGGGCCGGTTTTTTGTCATATTTTACTGGCGGACGAGATTAACCGCGCCTCCCCCAGAACCCAATCGGCATTATTGGAAGCCATGGCGGAAAATCAGGTCAGCATCGAGCGGCAAGTCAGACTGCTGCCTTCGCCTTTTTTTGTTGTCGCTACCCAAAACCCGATTGAATTTCACGGCACTTATCCGTTGCCGGAAGCGCAGTTGGATCGCTTTGCGATGAAATTCAGTTTGGGCTATGTTTCCAATGCTCAGGAAGTGGCTATCTTAAACTCCCAAGGCAGGCAGCATCCCTTGGATAGGTTAAAAGCCTGTATTACGCTGGGCGAGATGCAATTTTTGCAAGCCCAAGTCAAGCAAGTGCGGATCAGCGAGGAGCTTAAGCATTACATTGTCGCCCTTGTCGCGGCCACTCGCAGCAAACCGGAAATCAAGCTGGGCGCAAGCCCGAGAGCCTCATTAACGCTGATGAGAACAGCCCAAGCCTTGGCATTGCTGGACGGTTTTGAATTTGTCACTCCTGATGTGATTAAAGAACTCGCCGTCCCGGTGATTTCGCATCGTCTTAACCTGGACTCGCAAAGCAAGTTCTCCGGCATTGAAGCGACTACGTTGGTACAGGAAATAGTCGATAGCCTCCCGATACCGAGCTAAACGATGCTGCAAGGTTTTGTGCTCAGGCAATATCATAAGGTTTATCGTTTCGATAACTGGATGCGGCGGCATTTTACCTTTACCGGACATCTGGTCGTCGCGTTTATGATCGCCGCTGCGGTGTTCGGCGTAAATACCAAGCAAAGCACCACCTATCAGTTGTTTGTATTTTTATTGGTATTGCTGATTTTTTCATGGCTGAACAGCCGGTTTAACCGCCTTAAAGTGACATTAACCCGCCAGTTGCCGCGTTACGGCATGGTCGGCGAACCGCTGCGTTACAGCGTCATGCTGACTAATTTAACGGCCAGAACTTATGACCGTCTGGCCTTGTGCGAACAGCTGGCTGAAACGCTGCCCAGCTATGCGCAGTTGAAAATTTTTTACCACTTGGATAATCAACAGTGGTTTAAACAGGGCGTAAGCTTTCGACGCTGGCTGCGCTATCTGGCATACCAGCGCGGCGGTGTGATCGCCGAAACAATCTTGCCTGATTTGCAGCAAACCCCGCTACAGGTAAAAATCAGCTTTATTCCCACCCGCCGCGGCACGATAACCTTTACCGACAGCTATCTGGCTAAACCGGATGTGCTGGGTTTATTTCGACGTTTAATCGTGCTGAAAACGCATCAAAGTTGTCTGGTGCTACCCAAACAGTTTCCCATCAAACCGTTAACACTGCCCGGAAAACGCAAATATCAGGCAGGCGGAGTATCGCTGGCAAATTCGGTAGGCAATTCCAGCGAGTTTATGTCGCTACGGGACTATCAACGCGGCGACTCGCTAAACAGCATACACTGGAAGAGTTTTGCCAAGCACGGCAAGCTGATCGTTAAAGAATATCAGGATGAATATTTTGTCAGACGAGCGCTGTTGCTGGATACCTTTATCGGCGATGCAGATACCGAGCAATTTGAAGCAGCGGTGTCGGTCGCAGCTTCGATTGCAATCGACGAACGACACAATGAAGCCTTGCTGGATTTAATGTTTGTCGGCCTGCAAACTTATTGTTTTACCGCTGGGCGCGGCGTTGACCAGTTGTTGCATTTGCAGGAGATTCTGGCGGCGGTTCAATCCAGTTCCGAAAGCTCGTTTGCCCGGTTACAGCAGGCTGTGTTGGCCCGCGCCGGATTGTGCAGCAGTTTGGTTTGCGTGCTGATGCATTGGGATCAAGCCCGGCAGGACTTTATCAAACATTTGCTAGCTCACGATTTGCCCGTTGCGGTTTTTTTGTTGCACGACGGTTCACTAACCAGGCAACGATGCATCAATAAGCCGGAACATTTTTATCTGCTGGATTATCATCATCTGGCCGAACAACTGGCGGCTTTATGAACAAGGATTTACTGTTTTTAAGCTTCGGTTTATTGTCGTGGGGCTGGCTGTCTCAAACGTGGCTAGCGGCTTTGGGGCTGTTGTTTGCAGCTGTTATCGGCAAATACAGCACGTGGCGTTGGCATATAAGCCCTCGCCAGTTTTACCGCTGCGCTGATTTATCCGCCCTGCTGGTGATACTACTGTTAATCGATGTGTATATTTTACGACCCTCCAGCCAGCCCATTTTTGTACTGTTAAAATGGTTCCCGGTTTTGTTTTCTCCTGCGTTATTTGCACAGTTATTCAGCAGCAATCAAAAACTGCCTTTAGCTGCCTTATTTTATTCGTTGCGTAAGCAACAGACCGAACAACCTCAAGAGACTGACTTTAAACTGCCTTATACAGCGCTTTATAACAGAGAATCTACAGTGGTCCGGCTGCTGAGAGAGATCGATTTTATACAACCTTATGCGGCATTGACTGTATTGAGCGCGGGGGCTGCCAATGTGCAAACACCCGCTTATTTTATTATTGCCGTAACGCTGTTCACCGGCATTCTCTGGTCGGTCAGGCCCAAACATAGCCCGGCGCCGCTTTGGTTGTTAAGTATCGGTTTGGCTGTTGTTGTGAGCCATTTCGGCTATCACGGCTTAAGTCAGTTAAATGCATTAGTCGAAGAAAAATCGGTTGAATGGCTAAGCGGCTGGCAAACCGATCCATTTAAAAGCCAAACCTCTATCGGCGATATAGGCGAATTAAAATTATCCGACAAAATCGAATTCCGCCTAAAAGCCGATAACCCGTTATTGCTGCATCAAGCCAGTTACGATATTTATTTAGGCCACAACTGGACAGCTTCCAAGAGCGTTTTTACGGCTGAAAGCTCAGTGCTTCCAGCCGTAAACAACGAATTGAAACAATTGGAAATCCTGCAACAGTTTAATTCGGAAACTGTATTGGCATTGCCCGACGGCACGTTAAAAATAACAGGACTTGATGATGCTTATCTGCAATACACCGAACTGGGCGCGGTAAAAGCTAGTCTGCCGCCAAGGTTCGCCCGTTACCAGGTTTTTTATACCGGCCAAAGAACCGGCACGTCTGGCAAATATGATCTGCAAATCCCCAGACAGCATCTCGATTGGCTGCAAAAGTTTAGTAGCGAATTGAAGCTGGCAGGGCAACGCCCCGAAGCCGTTGCCGAACGCATCAAAACGTATTTCCAGCATAACTTTTTTTACAGCCTTTATTTAGGCGCAGAAACCGATGCCGATCTGGCGCTCAGGGAATTTATGCTTAAGCGCAAGGCCGGTCATTGCGAATATTTTGCCGCCGCCACCGTATTATTGCTGAGGCAGGCGGGAATACCGGCACGCTTGGCCAACGGCTACGCTGTCGATGAATATGACAGTCGGCAAGATTTGTATATTGTTCGCCGCCGTCATGCGCATGCTTGGGCGATTGCCTATATTAACGGCGTTTGGCAAGCCGTCGACTCCACGCCATCGCAGTGGCTAGCCATGGAAAAGGAACATGCCGGCCTGTGGCAGCCTATTACCGATTGGTGGTCGAATTGCATGTTTTATTTTAGACAATGGCAACTTCAACAAACCCGACAACAAAACGCCGAACTGGGGTTGCTTGCCGCCTTATTGCTGACGATTTATTTAGCGTGGCGAATTTATTCTGCAAAGAAAAAACTATATCGGAATGTACAACCTGCAAAAATTACCGAGCTTAAACCCGCTTATCAAGGACTGGATTCCGAGTTTTATCTGATCGAGCAACGCTTGCAAAACACTGCTCAAGCACGGCAACATAACGAAAGTATTCAGCAATGGGTCAAGCGTTTGCAGCTACCGGCATTAAATCGGCTTTATAAACTGCATTACCAGTTGCGTTTTGACCCTATGGGACTTTCCATTGAACAAAGACGGTTGTTACAACAGCGAGTAAGAGAGTGGACGGATAACTTCCAAAACAACGCAGCCAAGCATTAATATTATTGGCTACGCTATACCTACCTTGAGCTAAATATATCTTGAACTTACCACAGCAATTTTTATGACCTCTGTTCCTTTACTGGTTACCGCTCCGCATCCTTGCAGCTATTTGGAGGGTGAGCTTGCGCAATCCGCGTTTGTTGTTCCCTCATTTGGGCTTAATACAAACATTTATTCGCAGCTTATTGCTCATGGTTTCAGACGTAGCGGCGATGAAGTTTACCGACCCCATTGTACCCAATGTTCGCAATGCGTTCCGGTGCGCTTGCCCGTTGCGCAATTTAAACCCAACCGTAACCAAAAACGTTGTTTGCAAAAAAACCAGCAAACCACAGCAATAATCAAACCCGCGGTCTTCGAACAAGCCCATTACGATCTTTATCTCCGCTACCAAAATCACCGCCATGCCGAAGGCAATATGGCAAAGTCCAGCCCCGACGAGTACATCAGATTTTTAGGCAGTTCATGGTGCGATACCCGATTTATAGAGTTTTCTATTGCCGATGAACTTGCCGCTGTGGCGATTGTAGACTGCGTTGATGATGGCCTGTCCGCCGTTTATACCTTCTTTGACCAAAAGTTTTCCAGCTATAGCCTCGGCGTTTATGCAGTGCTGTGGCAAAGAGACTATGCGCAACAGCAAGGTCTGGAATGGCTATATCTGGGTTTTTGGATTGCCGATTGCCAAAAAATGAACTACAAAGACCAATACCAACCCTTGCAAGGTTTTATTGACCAACAGTGGGATTTTTTAAAAAAATAACAAATATTGCATCGCAATCAGACTCTCTTTGCAATTGCTTGGCTGAGTTAGTTATGATGAAAATACAAGAGAAAAAGCACCGATAGCAGCGACTACAAAGAACCTATTGCTAATAACAATGTTAAATAAGGGCAGGCATCAATGAGCAAGTTAAAAAATGAACCTCAACTGTTAAAAAAAGCCATAGAGGTTGCTGAAAATTATGCGAAAAATCGCGGCTACTCAGGATTTTCCTCGACAGATTCGGCAAAGGATAAAGTTGAATGCCTTTATCGCTTGCTGGTCAATGATCAGCTCATTCAGCCGCTGGCGATTGATCAGGAAAACGGGATTAATATGAAACATAAGTTAGCCTTATGGATAGCGCGGCAATTGCCGAAAGATCATCCTCTGTTGAAATAATCCATTTATTCAAGGTAAAGCTCATGACTAACAAAACAAAACTTCGCTGGGGTATTTTAGGCGCAGCCCGTATTAACGAACGTCTAATGCCTGCCATCGTCGAAGCGTCAAATGCAGAGCTGACCGCTATAGCCAGCCGTCGTCCTGGCGCCGCCGCACAAACGCTGGCACAGTATGCACCGCAACAGCAGGCGCGAACTTACGACAACCTTGAAGCGTTGCTCGACGATCCGGAAGTCGATGCCGTATACCTGCCGCTTGCCAATCACGAACATGCCGAATGGACGTTGCGCGCTATCGAACAAGGCAAACATGTACTATGCGAAAAGCCTATGGCACTGACTGTCGACGACATAGAAGTCATCCAGGCCGCCGCGCAACGGCATAAAGTCACCGTTATGGAAGGCTTCATGTACCGTTTCCACCCGCAACATGCGAGAGTACAGGAGTTGATTCATTCGGGAATAATAGGCGAAATCAGGTCGGTGCGATCCAGCTATTCTTTCATGATGCGGCCTGCGCGCTTATATCGCTTGGCAGAAAGCGTCGAAAACGGCGGCGGCGCGATGTGGGATATCGGTTGTTATGCAATTCATTCGGCGCGGATGTTTTTCGACGAACCTGCTGTCTCGGTAACAGCCATAGCCAAGTATGTTGAAAGCGGCGCGGATATCGCTACCAGCGGCATCATTAATTTCGGTGATGGAAAATACGCGCATTTCGATTTCAGTTTTGAGCGTGCAAGGCGTTGCGAATATGAAATCATCGGTACCAAAGGCGGCATTAAATGCCACAACGTCTGGTGCATGCCCGGCGATGTGCCGGTCATTTCATGGTGGACTGAAGATGGCGGACAAAACGAAGAGCAACTGCCTGCGGCCAGTCACTTCCGGCTGGAAATCGAACATTTCAGCGATTGCGTATTAAACGGCAATGCCCCGGCCCTGTTGCTGGAAGATGCGAAAGCCAATTGCCAAATCATCGTTGCCGCCCTGCAATCTGCGGCTTCCGGACAACTGGTTAAACTGGCTTAAGGGTATGAGACTGTGAAAGTATTCGTTTTAGAACAAAATCAAAGAATTCACCACGAAGGCACGAAGGACACGAAGTTTCCAATGCATTGATTTATTTTCTCTGTGTTCTTCGTGCCTTCGTGGTGAATATGCTTTTAAACTGATTTGGATAATACTTTCACTGTCTCGTATGCTTAAATCAGCCTTTTAGTGTGCATGCATCAAGTCTAAGCTTGATATTGTTTACGCCGCTCTTTTTGTATTCAGCCTGAAAGCTATAATTTCAAAACGGTATTAAGGTCGGGATTTGCCAACAATATTTGGCAGGACATCAAGCCTATATTTTGTCCCCTGAAAGGATAATGGTAACTGATTAACGACGGGGGCAACGCTTCGCTGTCCTCATACGTCACTATGATATAACCGGTCTGATGATGTCCGGCCCAATCGAACAACTCGGCGAAGTTTGATATAACGGTAAAAGGCCGTTTAAGCCGCCCGGCAAAATGAAATTGGCCATGATACTTGCCGCCATAAAATGCAATAGCTCTGTTTTCATCCATTAAAACGGCAATGGTTCGAGCGGCGGGTTGGGTATCGTAGCGGTCGGCTTTAATTTCAAAAAAACCGCCGGAAGCCGTTATTAATGCAATAATCGAAACTACACAAATATAAAAAACCGAGTCTTGAGCTTCCTTTGTTTTGATTACTCCGAAAATCACAGCACTGATGAGTAACACACATCCCCATATCGGCGAGATTAACGATAACTCAGGCCGCCAATGATAAGCATCGTTTAACCAAGGCAACAATATTAATGCTGCACCCAGTAATCCAAAAACCGCCATCACAACTATGTGGGCTCGTCCCCAGCTTTCTGATTCAGTTATCTCATCTATGGCTCTCGCCAATATCAACACCAAGGCCGGAATCAAAGGTAATAAGTAATGGATGCGTTTACCGCTGACCAGCGAAAATGCGATAAAAACAGGTATCGCCCAAGCCAGGCAAAAACGGATGCCCAAGTCCTGATGAATGAGTTTGCGTAGTCCGATCCATAAAGGCTTCCAAAGCAGCCACGGCAGCAGTAATAACGGCAAAATCTCTAAATACCACCACCACGGCAACTGATGCGCAAAAGACTTGACCAATCGTCCGCTGGTCTGCCCGAGAAAAATCGCATTTCTATATACTTCACCGCCGGCAATCCCGGCCGGTATTGCCCAGCATAAGGCGATGACAGCCCCGATTAAAATGGCGGCAATCAAACCTAAATACCAATGCTTCCAGCGAAAACCGGATGTTTTCAACCACCAGGGAGCCAACAGCGCGACTGGCAAAATATGCAGCAAAATCACTGGGCCTTTGCTAAGGACACCACCGCCTATGGCTGTTCCTAACAGCGCCCAGTATTTTAAAGACAAACCTGAGTCAACAAGTTTTAACAGGCTGTAAATGCCCAGCAATACGAAAAACGCCAGCAGCATATCGAACATTGTCAATGTGCTGTAGACCATCCAGAAAAACGATCCCAACAACAGCAACGGCGTAAGCGTTTCGACTTGTTTGCGCTCAGGCCATAAAGTAGCAGCCACTGTGCCGGATAAATATAATGTCGCTAGCGAAAAAAGCGGTGAAATCAAGCGTAACGACCAATCGTTAACCCCAAGCATCCACCAGCTTAGTTGCATTAACCAGAATAACAACGGGGGTTTGTGGCTGTAGGTTTCCCCATTTAAATAGGGGACGAGGAAATCGTTTCTAAGCCACATTTCCCACGCGACAGCCGCATACCGGGTTTCATCGATAGGAAATAATGGCCGAATGTAAAGACTAACGGTAGCTAAAACGCCCCAAAGGAGAAAAATCCAAAGCCTGGCAGACAGCAATTGATACATGAGGACTTATTCAAGATTTAAATTTTTACGCTCGTGAACCACAAAATACAGGTTTCGAAAATAAATAAACAGTCCGGTTAATTGACCGACGATAAAAACCGGATCTTGCCGATAGACCGCATACGCCAACAAGGTAACGCCGCCGCCGATACTGAAATACCAAAAAGCGATAGGAAATACGCTTTTTTTCTCGCGTTCGCTTTTAAGCCATTGTACGATAAATCGAGCTGAAAATAACGCTTGGCCCAAAAAACCTATAATTAGCCAAATAGTCTCTTTATCCACGTTCAATTTCTTTTGCCTCCGTCAATTTTGACCGTTTCTGCAACCATATCACGCCTAATATATCGGTAATTCCTACCCACAGTCGGTCTAAGGTGCCATATTTAGAATAACCATGCGCTCTGGCTCGGTGATTAACGGGTTCGGAAATTACCTGTCCGCCCACTCTTAAGATCAACGCTGGTAAAAAGCGGTGCATGTGATCGAAATACGGCAATTTCAGAAACTCATCTCTTAGAAACACTTTTAAACCGCAACCGGTATCCGGCGTATTGTCGCCTAATAAAGCAGAGCGAACGCCATTGGCCACTTTAGATGAAAACAGCCGCCAAGCGGAATCATGACGTTTGTTTCTCCATCCGGCTACCATCGACAAATTACTGGTGATTTGTCTTTGCTCCATCAATACCTGGTACATCCGGGGAATATCGACAGGATCATTTTGTCCATCGCCATCCAGCGTTGCGATGCAGGGATAGCTTGCCGCTTTTACTCCGGTATAAACGGCGGTGCTTTGTCCACAGCTTTGCTGATGCCGAATCACTCTCAGCGCTCTAACATTCTGTTGCGCCTGCTTTAAAACTGCCGCTGTATCGTCATTACTGCCGTCATCGACATAGATAATTTCATAAGCTTCGGCCTGACTCATAGCCGCAACAATCTCGTCAATTAAAGAGTTGATGTTATCGGCTTCGTTATAAACAGGCACAATAATCGAAATTTTCACTGCCTCTCCCCTCTTTTAAAGATCCATAAAAAAGGGCCACATCCTACGAATGCAGCCCTTTTGTTTCTATATGCATAACTATATGCAAAGTTACCGCATATAAGAAGTAGCCGATTAACGTTTTGAGTACTGAGGACGTTTTCTGGCTTTGTGTAAACCTACTTTCTTACGTTCTACAATACGCGAATCGCGGGTAACAAAACCGGCTTTTCTAAGTGCTGGACGTAAAGCTTCGTCATAGGCCATCAACGCACGTGTCAACCCATGACGAATTGCGCCGGCTTGACCAGATGGTCCGCCGCCTTTAACGATCACATTAATATCGAATTTGCCTTCCATGTCGACACAACCCAGTGGTTGACGGGAAACCATCTGGTCGGTTTTACGGCCAAAATATTGCTCGATAGTTTTTGTGTTGATAGTAATTTTTCCGGTACCTGTTGTCGCGTAAACGCGTGCTATTGCACATTTACGACGACCTGTTCCGTAATACTGAGCTGCTGCCATAATCTACCCGCTTATATGTCTAATACTTGTGGCTGTTGAGCCTGATGATCGTGTTCAGGACCGGCATAAACCTTCAATTTCTTGAACATTGCACGACCCAAAGGATTGTTAGGTAACATTCCTTTAACGGCTGTAGTAAGAATACGATCAGGGAAAGTTTTTCTCAATTTACCTAGGCTAACGGTTTTAAGATTACCGATATAACCTGTATGGCGTTGATACAATTTATCTTGTTCTTTATTGCCGGTAACGCCTATTTTCTCTGCATTCACTACAATAATGTAATCACCGGTATCAACGTGCGGTGTATATTCTGGTTTATGTTTACCGCGAAGGCGAAGAGCAATTTCAGAAGCAAGACGACCTAGCGTCTTTCCTTCTGCATCGACCACGTACCAATCACGCTTAACTTCTGCTGGCTTTGCACTAAATGTTTTCATCGTTGCTTAGGCTTTCTGTTAAAGGCTCAAATATAAAGAGCGAAATTCTACTAAGAATTGTTGAATGTTTCAAGTTTATTTGTGATTCAAACGGAAGACGATGGGCAAAAGGCGAAAAAACCGCACACTCTTCGCCTACAACTTAATATTCAATGAATGTAGCTTCCGATATAGATGCGTGCGTTCCATGCCTACTGCGGCTGACAATTTTGCAACACTGCCGCCGGTTCTCTCAAAATGGTATTCCAGATAAGCCTTCTCAAAATGATCCCTGGCCTCTTTTAACGGCAAATTAAAAAACTCAGGCACCGAATAAGACATAACGGTATCCCCAATCACCGAAGAACCCATCGCAGCTTTCACTTCATCCAACTCTATGTCTTCGCCGGCACCTAGAATCATCAAGCGCTGTACCAGGTTTTTTAACTCCCGCACGTTACCGCGCCAACTGTAATTACGTAAGAAATTCTGTGCCGCCATCGAAAACTTCCGAAAAGGCAATCTATCCTGACTGACAAAATAATCGACATAAAAACTCAGCAGTGCCGGCACATCCTCACTGTGTTCCCGAAGCGGCTGAATATCAAGCGAAACCTCATTAAGCAAGTAATACAAATCCTGCCGAAAGCGTCCGGCCTTGACCTCTTCATCCAAGGCAATGCGAGTCGACGCTACAACCCGGACATCGACACGAACCGCCTCGCTGCCGCCTACCCGCAGAAAAGAACTCGACTCCAGGGCGCCAAGCAATCTTAGCTGGGTCTCTTTGTCCATGCCGCCGATTTCGCCTAAAAACAGCGTTCCTTTATGCGCCCGCTCCAACAGACCCGGATAAACCTTGCCCCCATCTTCTTTGCCGAAAAATTCCACTGCCGAGTTTTCCGGCGATATGCTGCCTATCGCAACATCTACAAAAGGACCGTCACGATGCGCGCTGTTATTATGCAGATATCGCGCATACATCTCCTTACCGACACCTGCTTCACCGACAAACAACACCCTCGCATCATGCTGAGCCAAACGCTTTAGCTGGTCCTTGATTCTGGCAACGGTAGCGCTCCTGCCAACCGGATCAATATCGGCGGCCAACTGCTGCTTAAGCCCCGCATTTTCAATTTGCAGGCTGCTGGCTTCCAAGGCCCTTTCTACGATCAGCAATAATTTTGCCAGAGACAACGGCTTCTCAAGAAAATCATAAGCCCCCAGCCGGGTTGCTTCAACAGCGGATTCAACGGAACCGTGTCCCGACATCATCACCACCGGACAAAGCATTGCCTCTTCCGCAACCCATTCTTTCAGCAGGGTAATGCCATCGGTATCGGGCATCCAGATATCAAGCAGGATCAAATCAGGCGCTGTGGACTTTTTTAATTCCCTGGCAGCAGCGGCATTCTCCGCCGTAGCGACCTGGTAGCCTTCATCCTCAAGAATTTCGCAGACCAGCCGGCGAATATCCGGCTCATCGTCTACAACCAATACATGCTGCATATGTGCATTCATAATTTTTTACGGCACCTCAAAAATTACACGCTGGAAGCTGAATGATAAACCCGGCTCCCACTTTGTCGCATCGGTTCCCTACCGATTGCGACACTTCCGCCATCCCAGGCGGCCGACGGCTGGTGTCGACCCAAATCGCACCGCCATGTTCTTCAATTATTTTTTTGACTATCGCCAATCCCAAACCTGTACCCTTGGCCTTGGTAGTCACGTAGGGCTCAAAGATTTGCTCGATTTGCTCGTCTTTAATACCCGGCCCGTCATCATAAAGCGCTATTTCAATAAAATCGGTATTATTTTTTTGCACCCGATGCAGGCTTATTTCGATCAATCCCTTATCACCTATCGCTTCCAGCGCATTCTTTATCAGGTTATGCAAGACCTGTCTAATACTAACCGGATCGCCCTTAATCATCAATAAACCGGCATCATAATCGAGTTTAAATTTAACTCCCGACTTTAGCACATAAAGCGCCAACACCTCCTGAACCAAAGCGGGCAAGTCAATATCAACCGTCTGCTTTTTGGAAGGCTTGGCGTATTCCGAAAAATCGTCCACCATTTCTTTCATTGCCTCAACCTGCTGCACGATGGTGGTGGTCGAGCGTTGCAACATATCCGCATCACCGGCAGTCAGCTTGTCGGCCAGCTTGTGCTGCAACCGTTCTGCCGACAACTGGATGGGAGTCAACGGATTCTTGATTTCATGAGCCAGCCTTCTCGCTACTTCTCCCCAAGCCGCATTTTTCTGCGCCTGAATCAGGTCGGTCACATCATCGAAAACCACCACCGCCCCAACTCGCTGTCCTTCCTGAGAAAACAGTGGCGTGCCTCTGCATAGCAATTCCTGCCGACCATTGTGACCTAAAAAAGCAATCCGCTGCTGCCATATATCGTCGGCTTGCTCCAATAAGCGCTGAATGGATTTTAACGGTTCCGCCAACTCTGCGTAACTCTCAACCAGCTCCAACAAAGTTCGCCCGACAAACTGATTCACATGAATATGGAAAATCCGGTAAGCCGCCTGATTCGCCGTACGTATCTTATGCGTCACATCGAAACTGATTACCCCGGCGGTTAAATTCGCCAGTATCGTTTCCAGATAAGCTCGTTGATTTTCTACCTCGATACCGGCCATTCGGGTTTCATCGCTGGCTCTGGCAATACGATGCGTCATCTCATTGAAAGACTCGACCAGAAAACCCAGATCATCCTGGGCAATAACCGGCAATTCCTGGTCATAATGTCCTGAAGCCACCGCTTGCGTCCCTTTAACCAGCGCCTTTACCGGGGCGATAATATTACGGATACTGATAAAGGCCACCCAGATGGCCGCCAACAAACTCATCAGCAAAACCAGGGACAAGGCCAGAGAGAAACTCAACTTTAATGAATGCCTTAAAAAATGCATTTCCCGATAACGCACGAAGGCAAATTCCACCGAGTCGGCCAAATCGGCAATTCTTACCGGTACCGGGTACAAAGCTTGTAAATATTGCGGTTCCTTAGCCTTAACGGTAACGATAACCCTGATCATCAATTCATCTTCGCGTACCGGCGCCAAAGCGACAAACTCGGAATTCTGCCGCAACTGCAACCAGGTATGTTCATCCGGCAAACTCGGCAATATATCGCCAGGATTGATACTGCTTGAAGCAATAATCCTGCCTTGCCGGGAGAACAAGGTCATCTCGGCCGCTCCTGAGAGTTCGCGCAGATTTTCCATTTCCAACGTTGCCAACGTTTCGGGCACATCCACCAGCTTCCCGGTCAATTGCTGGGTTTGCCGCAAATGCCAGCGCATCCGCTGGTCTAATGAGGCTTGACTAAGCTCCAGCGCGTCTTCCATCGCCCGGTCTATTTCCACATTAAACCAGCTATCGATACCTTGGTGCAGAAACTGCATCGAAAAATAAAACACGATAGCCGCCGGCGCCAAAGCCAACACCACAAACAGAGATACCATGCGCGTGGTTAACCTCGACCCCGCCTCGCGCTTTTTTAACTGCCGCGCCAGAGAATAAATATTGGCGCCGACCAAGCCTAGCAATACCACCGATCCCAGCGCATTGACCAACAGCAGCCACGAATACATCGCACTCAGCTCTGAAGATTCCTGTGTTGCCGAACTCATCAACTGCAACAACAGCAGAATCAAGCCGAACAGGATCAATATAGACAAACTGATAGGGGGTTTTATTTTGTCAAAGGCCATAATGTCCAATCGCTGGATAAGTACCATTGAGGGTTAGTATAGGCAACCGGGCGCAACGGCAAAGGCAGGGCGTCCCGATCCAGCGTTACTTTGATACTGACAGCGTAGTGCTCTCCCTGCATAAGGGCTGACTTATCCAGCACGCGAAAATCACGTATTGCCGACATCAAATCGAACGCCGCAGACAATGTAGAAGAATTATATGTAACGCCACTACCTTCATTCCTGACCCGATACATATTCAGCAACGCATGGTACTGAATACGGTACCGTATACCGGCATTAATCAACGTTTTATCCCATAAAAAATTGCGGCGCTGCACGGTCTTGATGTGTATATCCCAAAACAAAGGCACACCGCTTTGCAACGCCTCCATTGCCCGCGCACTGAGCTTATAATCTATGTCCGCAGACAACATATAGCTATCTCCCTGCAAAGCGATCTCGGCACTTTTTACTTCCACGCCAAAAGTGTCGGCATAGCTTAAAACAGGCAACAGCCATACAAAAAGGCAATACAGCAACGACCGGCAAAATACCGATTTATCGCTTACTGATGCACGCATAATAAAACCCGTCCATTGCCGACTCACCGGTAAGAATCTGGCGCCCGCATACTCCGGCAGTTCCCCAGTCGGCGTCTATAGATAACTCGACCGCATCGCTGTGTTCGGCTAAAAAAGCTTGAACTTGTTGCTCGTTTTCCTGCTTTAAAATAGAACAGGTTGCGTAAACCATTAGCCCTTCTGGCGCTAACAATGGCCAAACGGCTTGCAGGATGGACTTTTGCAACACCTGTAACTGTCCAATATCCTCGGCTCTGCGCAATAATTTAATATCGGGATGACGGCGTATTACGCCCAAGGCTGAACAGGGCGCATCCAGCAAGATCCGGTCGAACGGCTTGCCGTCCCACCAGCTTTGCGGATTTGCCGCATCGCCAACTACCAGCTTGGCTTGCAAATTTAAGCGCTGTAAATTTTCGCTGACCCGTTGCATTCTGGATTCGTCTATGTCGACGGCGACCAGTTCCTTTAACCGTGGTTGGCTTTCAAGTATATGTGCGGTTTTGCCTCCCGGTGCAGCGCATACGTCCAGCACTCGATGCCCCGGCTGAACATCCAACAATCCGGCCGCCAATTGCGCGGCAGTATCTTGAACGGATACAGATCCATCGGCAAAACCGGGCAGCAAATCCACCGGTACCGGCTTATCCAGTATGATCGCCGATGGGCAAAAGCTGACGGTTTGAGCCGATATGCCCTGTTCGGTTAACAGTTGCAGATAATTTTCGCGGCTGATTTTCGACAGATTAACCCGCAACACCATTGGCGGTTGCTGATTATTTTCCCGCAATACTGCCAGCGCCTGCTCCGGCCAATCCTGCTCAATTTGCTTAATCAACCAGTCAGGATGACTTAAGGCTGCAACCTGAAATTTATCGACTTTCTGCTCCAACCCTTCCTGCTCGCGCAGATAAGTCCGAAGTACCGCATTGATCAGCGACTTGGCCCACGGTTTTTTGCGTGCAGCCAACACCGTTTCGGACACTGCCGCGTGAGGTTTTACCCGCATGAATTTAAGCTGGTACAGACCCACCAAGGCCAGCGCCTTAACGTCTGTATCTTTTAGCGGTTTATCCAGCAATTGACTTAAAACAAAATCCAGCCGGTGAAATTGCCTGCAAACGCCATAGCATAGCGCTTGAATGAAAGCCCGGTCTTTAGCCGAGTCTATGGTCAAAAATGCATTATCGAGGGCGGCAGTCAGAGACTGCCCATCTTGCAAAACCCTGGACAGTACCCGGGCTGCAACTAATCGTGTATTCACTGAGTATTCAACCTAATTTGACTCCGTTAACGTCGTGAGCACTTAAAAAAGCCTGAATAGGCATGCGTTTTCCGCCGGGGAGTTGCACTTCCAGCAGCCTTAAAAAACCTAAGCCGGTTGCCACATCCATATTTTTGTCGACGCAATGTACTAAGCCGGGCTCCATTTGTTGGGACGAGTCATCATTCACCGGCACAGCTTGCCAAATACGCAATACATTACCCTGATAAAGCGTCTGAGCAACCGGCCATGGATTTAATCCTCTGACTTTTCGAGCAATATCCGCTGCCGGTTGCGTCCAATCGATAAAGGCTTCGCTTTTTTCCAGTTTTTCGGCATAGGTCACTAAAACCTCATCCTGTCTTTCGGCATGAACGGTTCCCGCTTCTATTTGCGCCAGCACTTTGGTCAGACCTATCGCGCCCAATGCGGCCAATTTATCAAATAAATCGCTGGCCGTATCGGTCTCGCCGATCGTATATTCTTCTTTATGCAGCATGTCGCCGGCATCCAGTTTGCGCACTATTTGCATAATAGTCACACCGGTTTTTTCATCGCCGGCCATCAATGCTCTTTGAATGGGCGCTGCTCCGCGCCAGCGCGGCAACAATGAAGCATGTACATTGATACAGCCCAGTTTGGGCACATCCAGAACAGCTTGCGTTAAGATCATGCCGTAAGCGACCACCACCATCAAATCGGCATTGAATGCACTGATCCGCTGCAAGTCCTCATCAGTCTTCAATGTAAGCGGCTGAAAAACAGGAATGCCGGTAGCCAAGGCCAGTTCTTTGACCGGACTGGGTTGTAACTTGCGTCCCCTGCCCGCCGGACGGTCAGGCTGGGTGTAAACCGCACAAACTTCGTGCTCCGAATCCAACAGCATCTGTAGACAAGGCACCGCGAATTCGGGTGTTCCGGCAAAAATGATTTTCATGCTCAACTTGTTTCCATTTTATGAATTTTTTCCAATTTTTTCTTAATCCGCTGCCGCTTTAACGGTGAAATATAATCGACAAACAATTTCCCTTCCAAATGATCCAGCTCATGCTGAACGCATACGCACAGCAAATCCCTGGCGCTTAATTCAAAAGGCTCACCCTCCCTGTTGAGCGCTTTTACGATGATATGTTCAGCGCGGGTCACTTTTTCAAAAAAACCGGGAACCGAAAGACAGCCCTCTTCGGACTCTTTAACACCGTCTTTTTCGATGATTTCAGGATTGATTAGACATAACGGGGTGTTTTTTTCCTCGCTGACATCAATGACAACTATCCGCTGATGCACATTGACCTGAGTAGCGGCCAATCCTACACCATGAGATTCATACATGGTTTCAAGCATGTCATCGACCAATTTTTTGATTTTATCATCGACCTTTTGAACGATTGCGGCTTTCTTACGCAACCGATCATCAGGAAACTCGAGAATAGATAGAATACTCAACAAACTCTCCACTATAATAGTTAAGGCTATTTCCTGCGAAGAATATATCCGACTTGCTGATCTTTTTGCCATTTGTCGCTTACGGCGTCCTGCCTCTCGCGACCCTTGTCCATCCATGGACATCGTCGTCCGGGTTGTAAAAATAATTACATAGTTCACTATGCGCCCATTTTTACGCCTCGAAAATGAACAAAAATCCTGCGCAAGTCGAATATATTCATTCTTAGACACCTGAATGCTAGAATTCTATCTGTTTTTAGACAATCTGGGAACAGCACGATTATTAAGGCTTACAGGCTTTCGCTCTTTTGGTGCCACACTTTAGGGTTCCACAACCCTGATACATCAAGAGGGTAAAAGCATGGACGGTGCCACTTTCATCCCATCAAACTTTGAAAGCATCACGCTTGATTATGGTTTTCACTAACGCGCAGGAAATCGAAACAATAGATTATCAAGTAAAGAGCGTGGGAACTGTTAGAGACGGTCTCATAACAATCAGGGTGTTTTTCAATTGGGTGCTGAAATATAAAGATGTTGTATCACTACAAACAGCAATTAACGCGCTTGTAATGAAACCAAAGATATAGACATGAATCCAGCAAGGGACGTTGGTAAATTAGCAGAAGTGATAGACTCAATTAATTATGGACCAGTAATGAATTGCGTAAGGCCGGTGTGTTCATATCGCCGAGCGGCGTACGCAGCATCTGACCTGGCTGACTTAAAAATCATTAAGGCATTTAACCAGCACAAATGTCCACACACAGCCGCTGGCTAGCGGATTCTCTCTGTCTCGTTCTGTATCTCCAGGCAAAGCAATAGACGATCTTGATTCAGAACTTAATCGTCGTCGTTCCGCCCATATGCAGAAATTTGATAAAGAACACTAGATCTTGCTCGTCAGTTCGCCATCCGGTTTCGGTTGCGTCAAACTCAGCCGCAGTCGCGAATTTGGTTAATACAAGACCATCCCGTGTAATCGCGACAGGTTCATTTCCCAGAACTTGTAACTGTATATGACGTTCGACAGATGACAGAGTAATGATTGTACTTCCCGAATCGACCATGCACTTGATTTCAGTTCCATCATAGACCGAAAAATGTGATGACCCTCCTCTATAAATTTGGAAAAGCAGTCCATCGTCTACTGTTTTTATCGTTGTGTTGTTGACGTAATTGGCATCACACAAAGTTTCCACTTCGGTCAAAAGCATCGGCACGATTGATCCCTCTCTGACAAAGACGGGAAATTGCAGCTGATTTGTATTTGACCAAGTGATGGGTTGCCCTCCAGCATGCGTAGCGTGATCCCAAAAATCGATCCAGTTCCCTGGAGGCAAATACAACTGCCTTGTGACGGCGTTGGGCTTAATTATTGGTGCAACTAGAAACTCATTACCAAAAAGATAGGTATGTTTGATATTAAAAGCATTCAGATCGGATTGATCCATCAGCACCAGCGGACGAATGATCGGTAAACCTGTTGTACTTGCCTGCTTTGCATAGGTGTAGATATAAGGGAAGAGGCGGGTGTGCAGTTTCGTAAAGAAGCGGAAATTGTTAAGGGCTTCGTCACCATACTTCCACGGGTATTGCAACTCTTTCGCAACCTGCCGATGCATCTGCATAATTGGAGAAAAGCAGCCGAATTGCGTCCAGCGCATAAACAGATTCGGTGGCGATATGCTGAAGTTCGTGTCCTGATAGCCACCCGTATCATGTCCCCAGATAGCATACCCGCTCATCGCCGCGGATTGCCCTGCCATAATTACACTGGGTAAACCATTATCGCCGAAATTAGGCTCATTATCTCCAGCCCAAGAGCTTGGAAAGGCATGCGATCCTACAAATCCGCTACGTGCGAACAATATGCCCTCGCTACCCAGCACACTTGCAACCGTCTTATGGTACTCAACGCAGTACCCATTCCTCATCTCAACACCTGTGCGCCCGTCTGAGTAATGGGCGGTGCTGGGAATGTAGGTGTTAGGTCCATTACTACTCTCGCCATCGTCCGTTTTGAAACCGCCAATGGTTGTCTCTTTAGCGCCTGAAAGAGTCGGCACACTCGATTGTTCGACAAGTTTCTTGAGCTGATCTGTCAACCATTGACGCGCCATAGGATTGGTAAAATCAATTGGACTTCCATGCCCTTTCCACCAGGTTACAAGCAACGGCGGACCGTTTGCGGATGTGCGTACAAAAAGACCCTTGCTTGCCGCTTCATCATAATTGACAGACTTGCCGGTGTTTTGTCCGGGAACATTATCGTTATTAGACGCCGTATTAATGAAGGGTGTCATCCAACATATAACCTTTAAGCCGTTGGTTTGAAGAAAGCTCATCATCTCGGTCAATGAGGCAAACCCGGGAAAATGCATCCCGTCAATAGTTGCGTCTTCCCCAAACTGGGTCATATTAAAATTGAAATCGTTGTAGGCAGTTTCCCAAGGAGAATCGAACACAAATGCTGATGCCGGTAATCCTCGTTGGCGAAATTGAGTCACCGCATAACGAACCTCGCCGCCGCTTCTCCATATATCGGACGAAATCCATGGGCCGAACGTCCACGGGGGCGGAAGCGGTGGTCGTCCCGTGTACCCTGTATACCGAGACAAGATGTCGGTGAGCTTTGGACCGTACACAATATTAAATCGCAATGTTGAAAAAAGATGAGTGACGACGTAACGATCCGGTGCAGCGGCACGCATGTCAAAAACGCTCTCGGCAGAGGAGTCGAGATGCAGCCCATAGCCCCGTGTGCTGACAAACCACGGTGATACTTTGTACGAATGATCCTTTTTTATCCCCGGATCATCAAACGTCATTATCCGAACATTCTTTCCCGACTGGTCGAAACTGTTAAACTTTTCACCAAAGCCATAAAAATGTTCGTGACTGTCAGATGGCGCTGCAATAGCCGTTGCGACTGGAATGACACTACCCCAATCAACAACCTCGTAGCGCATCACTCCCTCATGTGGAGATGTCAGGCGGCTGGTAATCAGGGTAGAGCCTAACTTCTGTTTCAGTTCCAACCCGTTAGCCAGCGTCTTTGAGCCGGTTACGGCTCCGATCATCATAGAACCTTGTCCGATTTGGACTGCCGGGGGAGAAAAATGAATGATATTTACTTTCGGATTTCCCGCTAAATCCGGCCCCGCGATTTCAATGTGTCCGGTGTCTTGATAAATCCGTCCCTGCAGATCACCCGCATCGAATGAGATAAACGGACCCGATGGCGTAAGCAACCATTGGATATCCTGAGGAAATGATTTGGCCATGACGTCCCCCTGTATCAGGATAAGAGAACCCAACTTGCAACCGACGGAACACCATCGTTATCGGTGAGGAAAAGCATGTACCAGCCGGGCGGCGCAATGTTACGCTCATTCGGTATAGCTGCATTCAGCGTGTTGGGAGACGTGACGGTGAAAGACACATCCACGAGCCGCTGAGTACCATTGAACGAGTGAGTGGTCAGCCCAGGCGCAATCAGACTGACCCACTTGATCTGCGCGGCCTGCGGCGTGCGAATCGTAGGCCTGCCGCCGTAAGCAATTTGCTGCGGCACGTTGTCGATCGTTGGGCGGGAGTTCTTTTTGAACAGATACGGCGGACTGAAAATCTCCAGCCGCTCTTCTTCCCGCGGATCCGGCGGCAGCCACTGGGTCTGCGATCCTTTATCGGGGTTGCCTCCCGCAGAGAGAACGCGGCCGTCGGGCAGCAGCAGCGCCACTGAGTGGTAGAGCCGGGCCACGGTCGCGGGGGCCGTAACTGTCCAGGTATTGGCGGCCAAATCGTAGATTTCCGCCTCGAATACTTCGCGTCCGCCTTCGGGGTCGACGACTCTGCTGTGGGCACTGGCTTCCCGGGTGACGCCACCGCCCACAGCGATCACAGTACGGTCCGGTAGCAGTACCGCATTGACGTGCATACGTTCGTGGTTCAATGATTTCTTGATTTGGTAAACTACTAGATCAGGCTCGGGAGGGTTGAAATCCACGACAGCAACGCGCTGAGTAGCCTTTCCGCGTGGGGCATTCGGATCATCCGGGTCTTCCGGACCACCTCCCAGGATCATGAATTTTTGTTCCTGTACCGGCGGCAATATGACGCTCGCGGATTGATTACACTGATCCCTATCGGTCAATCCATCGATCCGTGTAGCGTTTGATGGGTGAGCGGGATCAAATACCAATGGATCTGAAGCTCCTTTGGTGTCCATCTTGCCACCGGTATAAAACAACCGCCCATCGACAAGCTGGAATAGGTGCGGATAAAGTGGCAAATCGAAATCACGATTTTTTTGCCAGACGGCACGGTCCGGATCGTCATTACGCTCGATAGTATTCTTCTCTGGACCTTTGCCATTTCCGTCCAGGCCGGAGGCAGCAAGAACCGTACCATCTTGCAACCTCAGCACCGTGGGATACCAACGGCCTCGGGTCATCGGCTTGATCTCATGCCATTGTTCTCTCACCGGATCGAAAATCAGAGCTTCGCGTGTTCCCTTGAACCCGTGTCCGGCATCCTGCATCTGGCCATTCTTAATGATCTTGTCGTACTCTTCGGTGCCACCGGCAACCAGTATCCGACCATCGGCCAGAAATGTATGCCCACAGCAGAAAAAATCTATGACTGAGCCATCCTGACGACGCAGTGTCAGTGGATGCTCGAAGGTGTGATTGTCAAAAACGCTTTTGCCTGGATCCCACACTACACTGGTGTAAATATTCTTTGCTTCGTTGCCGAAATCTTGTGACTTGAATCGGAAAACGTTGTTGCCGGAGCCAGCAAAGAACAGCACTTTACCGGTATGCAACAGCGCAGCGTGAACCGGCAACACTTCAGAAAAATACGGCAACAGCCGCCACAGGCCTTTAGTATCGGCCGTGTCGATGTCGAGAGTAAGATCGGTAACAGCAAACAGTCCTGTATTAAGCTGTGGCGAGTTATCCACATAGAAGATTACCGCCTTGGGCCTATCTGCACCGAAAGAGGCAAGCGCAAATCCACCTCCTTGATCATCAACAGACTGCCAGTCGCCGACTCTGACCCATGGTCCCCAACCATCCTGTACGCCACCCTGCTGATCCAGGTTCCACCCAACTCTGTAGAATCCGGCGTTCTTGCTCGGTCCTGGTGGACGTGGGTCGTCGATTTGGAAGATGATGATCTCAGGGCGTCCATTGCCATCGAGATCTGCCACTGCTACCCCGGCGCCCTGATTGAACCAGGAAAACCAATCCACTTCGATCCAGTCGTTCCAGTGGCCAATCTGCCCATCCGGCGCGAGGTGGCTGCCAACCCTGTAGAATCCTTTGTTAGGACGGTTGGGATTATTAGTGTGAAAATCATCGATATGGAATACAATGAGTTCTAGTTGACCGTCACCATTAAGGTCAGCCACAGTGATAGCTGCCCCTTGATCATTCAAAGACTTCCAGTCAGGAACTTGCTGCCAATTAGTCCAGCCGCCGGTGACATTACCCTGCGTATCAAGCTTACGGCCAATACGAAAAAGCCCTTTGTTCGGACCGGAGTCAACGTGCTGAACCTGAAACACCACCAGCCCAAGTCCCTCGACTCCAAAATCAGCGACCGCTATACCCGCGCCTTGATTCGTGTTTGATTGCCAGTTGGGAATTTCGAACCAAGGTCCCCATCCACCTAAAACATTACCATTGACATCAAGCCCTCGCCCGACCCGATAAAAGCCACGATTAGGTCCAGGGGTGAGATGATCTACGCGTAAAACGATTAATTCCGGCTTACCGTCACCGTCAAGATCGGCCGTTGCAAGATTCGCTCCCTGATTTTCCCAAGAAACCCAGTCAGGTATTTGATTGAAGGATAGCGCCATGGGTTAACCTCAATTCAATAAGTCTTGAAAGGATTGATACAGTGCCTTGTTTTCCTACAGCGGCAAGGCACTGAGTTCAATTGAGATATTTAGCTTCGGTCTATCTACTGTCCTAACGCAACCCGGATCAGGTCCGAAATATCGAAACGCCCGTCCAAGCCAACCTTGGAGGGTTTCCAGTTCGGGTTTTGTGCCAGAAATGAATGACTATCACCCAACAACAGACCAATAAAAACTTCCGCAACAATCCGGCCGCCCACCTTGCCAAGATGAACAGGTAAAGCATTCGCCTCCTGTTCAGTTTTGCCTCGTGCACGGAGACGCCAGTCATGCTGTGCTTCCGCCAAAATGTAAGTCCAAAGGGGAGCCTTACCGGCAAAGCTTTTACCATACTCTACAATCGAGCGATTTCTCTCGGCAGGCGCTCCAAACTCATTACTAAAAGTGGCCTTGCCTATCAAAATATCTTCATCCCTGAGTGGTGCATAGCCCATACATCGAGCCACATCCTGACCGCTTGGCAAATCCATGCTCAAGCCTCGCAGGAGATTACGAAGCGCCAGGCTGGAAGGACTTTTCACTGGATCGACAGGTACCGGATTTCCGTCGCTATCACGTTCCAGATCATCAGCATTCAGTTTTGAAAACTCAGGAAGGAAGGCTAATGGATTGACCAGGGATGTATCAATTTTGTAGGATGCCTGTACGCGTGATTTACCCAGATTATGTGTGGAAAGCTTAGTGTCAAGCTCGAAAAACAGATTCCAATCGATACTCCAGGTGTCAGGAAATGCGCGAAAACCATTCAAACCTTCAGTATGAACAGCAGCAAAAATGAATTGACGTCCATCTACACCGCGCTCGATTTCATCGGCGGACGCGTGTTCTCCCAGTTTAATGTTTAACCGATAGATAGGCCGCACCATGGAATGCCCGAACCGATAGGCGGCAGCACTAAATTCAATAGGAATAAAGGACTCATATTTCGGTAAGAAAAATTGCAGTCTCGGCGGATCATCATATATTCGTTTACCGCTCTTGATATGAGGAAGAAGTTCGCAAAAAGTGTGGTCTCCCACAATCCGAGGCAGAAAATCGTGCAACACAATCCATTGATAATGCCAACGGACTTCCTGCTGCACTTCGGCAAACGACGCATCTTTGCCTTTGGCATCAGCTACGGCATTGTGAAAACGTAGAAATATCCCCTGCAATTGCGACACAATGACATTCTCATCGTTCCGCTTGTCGCCAATCACCGCTCGATTATTGGCCGGTATGCGCAATAGATCCAATCCGCCTTTATTTACTCCGCCCTCAGTAAGCTCACGTCCCAATAAGAATTTGTTACCATCGAACATATAAGGCTGGTCGTCAGGGCCACGGCCATAAATGCAATCCAGATCGAAGCGAGGCGTACGGAAATCAGTCAGCCCGTCAGGATCATTCAGTTTTTGCAGACTGCTGGCAGGATCAAAGGTAAGGTCGTGATCGATGAATTGTCCGAGATAAGTATAACCTGCTGGAATACCGAAGTTTTCTTCGTCATCGACCTCATCTTCCTTGGTTGCAATCGGAATAAAGAAATTTGTTTTTGGGTCGCGTTTCGGCTTGCCATTCTCCATTTGTATTTCTGGGTCTGCAATCATTGCTCTAGCGAGCATATGAAGATCGGCGATGTCAAAATCCGCAGGAGGAAGCGTCCGAAACATGCGCCCGAAGCGGCCTTCAAACTGAGAGGAACGATTCTGAACATCACTGCCTCTTACTCCTCCACCATGACCGGTTTTGGATTTATTAACGTTTGTTTTAGTAGTCATTTCATTTTCCTTGTAATGATAAGTAAAAATCATTAAAAACATGGCATGAAATTCTGATGTGGCCAGATTGCTGTGGACACACGACTAAACATAAAAAATCAAATATTAGTTGTCTGGTTTTTATATAACGTCTGTACGCCCTGAGCTCGCCAAAACATTAAGAATATTATTAAGTTATTGATAAACCTCATGCCCTTCGAAAAGCTTAGGATACGTCTTTGGAATCAAAATATTGATCATTCGCATAGATACTTATGCCTACTGCGATAAAATACTCCAGAATATATTTTATAAATAATTAAGCCAAAATGAGCAATTGGTATAAATGCCTATTTAGCCATGACTGTTCAAATCTTGTAAAAAATAGATTCAGATTTAAAAAATTGTCATAAATACTCGGTCGTCATCAGTCCTTCTTACACGTTTTTTTCTCATTTGATGAAGCCAACACAAAACGATCATTCTGTTAATAACCTTCAGCCATTTTTCGGGTGATATTTTCTATCGTAGCGATAGAATAATTGGGCGAACCAGCGGCAGATCGTGTCGACTATCGGGGTATGGACAAACTTGCGCGGCCTGAAGTTAGCATCAAATGTTCGACGTTTTTGACGCAACTGGATTCCCTCCCTTGCCTTGGTTGAGTTATTTTGCAACCTATCGGGGTGCCGTTTTTATTAGACCGCTACTTGTAACCATCAACGCTTAGTGCAAAAACAGATAAATTAACCGGCATCATTTAAGTGTCATACTTCACCAAAAGAGCAGAATTTCTAAGCCTGTTAAATCAATAACTTGTTTTCGGACTAGATTTCTATCTGAATTCATCTAAACTTTGAATTCAGATAGCGCAAAAAGACTCGACAGGAACCCAACATGGCTTTTCGAACACTCACTGGATTGATCGCTTCATTCCTCATCAGCTTAAATGTATGGGCAGATGAAATACAAATAAACCCGTCCCATCCCGATCAATATACCGTTACCAAAAACGATACCTTATGGGATATATCGGGCAAGTTTTTAGCGCATCCTTGGCAATGGCCTGAGTTATGGAGCCACAATACCCAAATTAAGAATCCCCATCTTATTTATCCCGGCGATACGATTTATTTTTCAATGGTCAATGGCAAACCGCAGCTTAGTCTTTCCAGAAGCGAGCTGCCTGAGACCCAAGCTAAACCCAATTCTCCTTGTGTGCTCAAGGAAGAAGACTATAAACATGGACGCAAGGATTTTGCCGTTTCCGAAAGTGGAAAGGTATTGCCTTGCATTCGGGAAACCGAGTTAAAACAGGCTATCAAGTTAATCCCTACCGAAACCATAGTAAGTTTCCTGTCATCACCCAAAGTAGTGGATGAAGATGAACTGAACAATGCACCTTATGTTGTTGACTTTGCCGGCGAACATATCATTGTAGGCACTGGCGACCGTGTTTATGTGCGCTCGATAACCGATCCGATCACTCTATCCTACACGATTTACCGGCCGGGAAGCGCCTACATCAGTCCGGAAAGCGGAGAAATCCTGGGCTATGAGGCTCAATATATTGCCGATGCCTCATTGCAACAACCCGGCGACCCGGCAACATTAGCTATAACTAAATCAGCCCGTGAAATCCGCATTGGCGACCGGATTATGCCCAATGCCGAACAAGACATTGCAATAAATTATTTTCCCCGTCCGCCTGAACAAAGCATAAAAGGCAGTATTATCAGTGTGCTTGGCGGCGTTTCCCAAATCGGTCGATATAACGTGGTCGTGATAGACAAAGGTACTGCTGACGGTCTTTTGCCAGGACACGAACTGGATATCTATAAAAGCGGCAAGATTGTCAGAGATGCGTACAGCCCGATTAAAAACGACGCGGTTAATCTTCCTGATGAAGTTGCCGGCACCCTGATGGTTTTCCGCCCATTTGAACGCGTCAGTTATGCTCTGGTCATGAAAGCGACTCAGGCTCTTCATGTATTAGACAAAGTTAGAACGCCCTGAACATTACCGCACAACAAACCGACCAAGACATAAAGTACTGGCTTGCGCTATTGCGCACGCCGGGTGTCGGTTGCCGAACGTTTCTCCGCTTACTCGAAAGCCATACTCCGGCACAGCTATTTTCAGAATCATCATCGGCACTCGGCGCACTGGGCTTAAAAAGCGATATCGTTCATGCGATCAGGAATCTTGATTGGGCGCTTATCGACTATGACCTGTCTTGGCTGAATCAACCCAATAACAGCGTAATCACTCTCAATGACGCAAATTATCCGTCGCAGTTAAAAGAAATATCCGATCCTCCGCCAATTTTGTTTGTACGCGGTAATTCCGAGCTATTAGCACTGCCGCAACTTGCTATTGTGGGTAGCCGCAACCCTTCGACTTCAGGCTTGGAAATCGCCTTTAACTTTGCCAAGACTCTGAGTCATTGCGGTTTTGTAATTACCAGCGGCTTGGCTCTAGGCATAGATGCCGCCAGCCATCAAGGCGCATTAAAGGCCAACGGTTATACGATTGCGGTAGCCGGAACCGGTCTGGATCGGGTCTATCCCGCAAGGCATAAAGACTTGGCCACTGAAATCGTCAATACCGGTGCGATGATCTCGGAGTTTCCGCCCGGCACGACCGCCAAAGCCAACCACTTCCCCAGACGCAACCGTATTATCAGCGGCCTGAGCCAAGGCCTGCTGGTAGTTGAAGCTGCTAAACAAAGCGGTTCGCTGATTACGGCTCGCATGGCCCTCGAACAAAACCGTGAAGTTTTTGCGATTCCCGGCTCCATTCACAATCCTTTGGCCCGAGGTTGCAACGCATTAATCCGTGAAGGCGCAAAACTTGTCGAAACAACCCAAGATATTCTTGACGAACTAAGCCAATATAATCAACAAGATGAGAATATCACCCCGCTAACAATGCAATCAACACTTGACCTGGAGCAACAAACATTATTGAATCTTGTCATGTTTAGTCCAACTTCCATCGATACTCTGGTTGAAAATGCCAACGAATCCGTCGAAGTTATTTCGTCAATGTTACTGATTTTAGAGTTGCAAGGTTACATAGAAGCAGCTCCCGGCGGCGGCTATACGAGACTAAAATAGCCATACCCAACCAAGAGACCATGAAAGCAAAAAAACCATGAAAGAAAATATTTTTGATGTCCTGATGTATTTATTCGAAAACTATATGGAAAATGAAATTGAAATACTTCCAGATAGCGATATCGTTAGGACAGAATTGCTGGAAGCGGGCTTTGAACAAATCGAAGTGAACAAAGCTTTCGATTGGCTGGAGTCGCTTAGCCTGCAACGGGCAATAAACACTTCCGCATCGCCTGCGTTCCGTATCTTCTGCAGCCAGGAAAAAGCCAGATTGGATATCGAGTGCCGCAATTTGCTGATGTTTCTTGAACATAGCGGCATCCTGAACTCAGCTAACCGGGAAATTGTCATTGACCGTGCTATGGCTCTGGAAGAAGAAATATCAATGGAAAAATTAAAATGGATAGTGCTAATGGTATTGCTCAGTCAACCGGACGAGGAAATCGCTTTCTCTCGAATGGAAGATATTGTTTATGACCTTATTCCAACTTATTTACATTGAAAAAATAGGCGAAAGGCAAAAGACCAAAGGCAAAAAAACGTACACTTTCGCCTTCGCCCTTCGCCCTTCGTCTTTTAGCCCTTCGCCTTTCGCCCTTTTAAATAAATGAGCAAGAATCTCGTCATTGTAGAATCGCCCGCAAAAGCTAAAACCATAGAAAAATATTTGGGCAAAGACTTTCAGGTTTTGGCCTCTTATGGTCACGTCCGCGACCTGATCCCTAAAGAAGGAGCAGTCGACCCGAACAACGACTTCGCGATGAAGTATGAAGTCATCGAGCGCAACCAAAAACATGTACAGGCCATCAGCAAGGCCCTTAAAACCGCAGACACTTTATATCTGGCGACTGACCCTGATAGAGAAGGGGAAGCTATCTCCTGGCATTTGCTTGAATTGCTGAAAGAGAAAAAGCTATTGAAAGACAAGCCGGTGTATCGGGTAGTTTTCCATGAAATCACTAAAAAAGCCGTCACCGAAGCTATTGCCAACCCGGAGCAAGTCGCTATAAGTTTGGTCAACGCCCAACAGGCACGCCGCGCTTTGGATTATCTGGTCGGTTTTAACCTGTCGCCGTTGCTATGGAAAAAAATCCGCCGCGGTTTGTCTGCGGGTCGCGTACAAAGCCCCGCTTTGCGCATGATCGTCGAGCGCGAACTGGAAATCGAGGCCTTTAAATCCCGCGAATACTGGACAATCGATGCCGCCCTAACCGCACAAGATCAAGCCTTCAAAGCCAAACTGACCCAGTTTGACGGCGAAAAAGTCAGTCAATTTAGCATTACCAATGAAGAGTTGGCGGAAAAAACCAAGCAAACCTTATTGGATGCCGCTGACAGCCAATTAATGGTCGCCAAACTGGAAAAGAAACAGCAAAAACGCAATCCTGCTCCTCCTTTTATTACGTCTACGCTGCAACAGGAAGCCTCACGTAAGCTGGGTTTTACTACCAAGCGCACCATGATAGTTGCCCAGCAACTTTATGAAGGTATTGATATAGGCGGCGAAACCGCCGGTTTAATTACCTACATGCGTACCGACTCGGTTAACCTGTCGGTTGATGCTGTCGAAGAAATCCGCGCCCTGATTGCCGAAAACTACGGCGCTGAAAATGTACCCAAAGAGCCTAGAGTCTTTAAGACCAAGTCGAAAAACGCCCAGGAAGCGCACGAAGCGATACGCCCGACCTATCCAAGATATTTGCCGAGCCAGCTAAAAGACCACCTGAGTATCGAGCAGTTCAAGCTTTATGAACTGATCTGGAAGCGCACCATCGCCTGCCAGATGATCCATGCCACGCTAAACATGGTCGCCGTCGACTTAACTTGCGGCGACGGCAAGCATGTATTCAGGGCAACCGGTTCCACGATTGCCTCACCCGGATTCATGGCCGCCTATCTGGAAGGAAAAGACGACAGCAACGAGAGCGATGATAAGGAAAGCTTTCTGCCGCCGATGGAAGAAGGCCGCCCCGTCCAGCTCAACGACATCAATGCCGCACAGCATTTCACTGAGCCGCCGCCACGCTATGGCGAGGCCAGCTTGGTAAAATCCCTTGAAGAACACGGAATCGGAAGGCCATCGACCTATGCGTCGATTATTTCGACCTTGCAAAACCGCGAATATGTCACCCTGGATGGCAAACGCTTCTACCCGACCGATGTCGGCAGAATCGTCAACAAATTCCTGACCGAACATTTCACTAAATACGTCGATTACGATTTTACCGCCAACCTGGAAGATGAACTGGATGCGGTTTCGCGGGGAGAAAAAGACTGGGTTCCATTGATGCACGACTTCTGGAAACCTTTCACAACGCTGATTCACGAAAAAGAAGAAAGCGTCCAGCGCAAGGATGTCACCCAGGAAGCTATCGACGAGAAATGCCCCGATTGCGGCAGCCCTTTGTCCATCCGCTTGGGACGGAATGGCCGGTTTATAGGCTGCACCAACTACCCTGAGTGCTCCTATACCCGGAATTTGAACGATGACGGCGGCGCTAGCGATGAGCCCGAAATAGTAGAAGGCCGAGTCTGTCCTAAATGCGAATCGCCTTTAGTGATCAAAACCGGACGCTACGGCAAATTTATCGGTTGCAGCGGTTATCCCAAATGCAAACATATCGAGCCTTTGGAAAAACCGATGGACACCGGCGTCGAATGCCCGCAATGTAAAAAAGGCAATATCCTCAAGCGCAAGTCTCGGAATAACAAAATATTCTATTCCTGCTCGGAATATCCAAAATGCGATTATGCATTATGGAACGCACCGGTAAAAGAAAACTGCCCGGAATGTGAGTGGCCTATTTTGACTGTCAAAGAAACTAAACGACGCGGCGTGGAAAAGGTTTGTCCGCAAAAAGAATGTAAATACGCAACGCCGTATGAAGGCGATCCTGCGGATGTGCAGGGGCCCTAAGTAACTTAAAAGACTTTAATTCACCACGAAGACACGAAGGGCACGAAGTTCTATTTTTTTTCGTGCCCTTCGTGTCTTCGTGGTGAGATTTAAAAACCAACTCAAATGCCCTACCGCTCCTCCTTCAAAATAAAAAACGCCGTCCGTCATCTCAAAGCCGGAGCAGTTATTGCCTATCCCACAGAAGCCGTCTACGGCTTGGGCTGCGACCCGTTCAACGAAGATGCGGTGATGACCCTGCTCGACATCAAACAGCGGCCGATAGAGAAAGGCCTGATACTTATCGCCTCATCGCTGGAGCAACTGCATCCCTATCTTGTATTAGACCAAACCATCATTGACCGGATAACGCAGACCTGGCCCGGCCCCGTCACCTGGGTTATTCCGGCCCAGCCCTGGGTTCCCAAATGGCTGACCGGCGAACATCGATCGCTGGCCGTCAGAGTGACCAATCACCCGATAGCCCGCGATTTATGCGCCCAGTTCGGCAGCCCGCTAGTATCCACAAGCGCCAACCCCACTACCCGGCCCGCCATTAAAGAATCGAGAAAGCTGTTAAAAACCTTTGCCGATGCCGATATTTTTATTGTTCACGGCAAAGTCGGCGAGCTAACACAGGAAACTGCAATTTATGATGCGGTGAGCGGAAAGCGGTTGCGCTGAGTTGAAACTTGCAGTCATGTGGAATGCGGGAAAGGAGCGATAAATTCAGCGGCTAATTCGTCGTAATGCTTTGTTCGCAGACAATTTTTCAAAGCGTTCAGCTAAGCAAACTTTTATCATGGCCCGACGCGTTATCTCGATCCGGTCAGCGCCTTTATTTAATAGTTACAGGAAAAACCACATTCACACGCTTGTGATCGTACATGATTCTGTTTGCTTTAGATAAACAGAGAAAATTTTTGAAGTTGCCACCGATGATCTTTCCCGGTAAGGGCTCGGCCCCGGCAGCATGATAGGTTAACTCCCCATTAGCCTTTGCGGTATGTGTCAAGTATCGATAAATATAAAAACGATTATCTATAGCAATCAAAGCCATATCTACTTTACAATATACGGTTAAATTTAGTCTATTCGGCAATCTTTTGAGTACAGATCAAGTCATTTTTAGGCGTTCTGTATGAAAAAACGAACTAATTCAATACGAGAACTATGGAACAACACAATCTTACCCTAGGCATCCCCGGCTTTAACTACCCCGATTTATACAATTCTGTACGTTTGAAAGATTTGCTGGATGTGTTTGATGCCTCGGTTGAACGTCATGACCCGAAACTGCACAGTGAATTCAAGGCTTACCGCCAGAATCAGGGCGTAGGGTTATCGGCAGAAGCTGTTTCCGATCTGCTGGTGCGCATGGGACCGTATGTCGGTCAGTTTGTCGCCAAGCTTTTTAATGTCTCCGAACAGCATCAGGCGCAAGGCGCTAAAATCAAGGACGAAATCGACACTATT
Organism: Methylobacter sp.; assembly: GCA_036561025.1. Classification (GTDB taxonomy): domain Bacteria; phylum Pseudomonadota; class Gammaproteobacteria; order Methylococcales; family Methylomonadaceae; genus Methylobacter_A. The sequence goes on from DATBQB010000053.1 coordinate 147,075, forward strand.
TTTACTTATAAAAATGAAGTAGTCGATAAATTGGCTTTCTTCTTTAAAGGCCAGGATGCCAGCGATTGGGCTATTCCAGCGATCCTGAACCGTTTTGATCTGCTGATCGACGCGGGCTTTCCTGAAGCCAATCAGGATAACGATCCTGAACACCGTGTTGCGCGTGTCGGCGCGGCTATCGGGCTGTTGTACAGCCATTACAAGCTGGTTGCCAAAGGTAAAGACAGCGATTACGAAAATGCCGACTTGGTCGTAGAGGCTTTGCGCACCAAACTCGCCGCGCATGAAGACGCTGCAACTGAATTTAATGACATCATTAATCAGCAAGATCCCGCCGAATTTATTAACAGCTTAATGGACGTTGTACTGCGTTGGAGCTTTGTAGCTCAACAGGATAACGATGTGGTCACCAACTGGCCGAGTTTCAAACTCCCGCAAAAACGCGATTTTGACCATTTGGTTGAGCATGAACTGGTTGATCGCGGCGAATTCAAGGCCTGGATGGGCGAGCAGGAACACCGCCGCCGTCGGGATGGTTTTAAGCTGACCGACCCGCGTTATAACCAGCGCCAGGTGTTATCCGAAGTCAATCATTGCATTTACTGCCACGAGCGCGATACCGATTCATGCTCTAAAGGTATGCGCAACAAGAAAACCGATACATTCAAAGTTGATCCGCTGGGTGTAACCACCATTGGTTGTCCGCTGGATGAGAAAATCTCGGAAATGCATCTGGTCAAACGCCAAGGCGACAATATCGGTGCACTGGCGATGATTGTGATCGACAATCCGATGTGTCCGGGCACCGGGCATCGTATCTGCAACGAGTGCATGAAAGGCTGTATCTACCAAAAAACCGATCCTGTAGATATTCCGCAAATTGAAACCAATGTGCTGACCGATGTATTGTTCATGCCCTACGGCTTTGAAATATACAGTTTGCTGACCCGCTGGAATCCGTTAAACGTCAAGCGTCCGTATATGCTGCCTTACAACGGCAAAAATGCGCTGGTGGTAGGCCTTGGTCCTGCCGGTTACACGATGAGTCATTATTTGTTAAATGAAGGCTTCGGTGTTGCCGGTATTGATGGCTTAAAGCTTGAACCGTTGCCTGTGGAATTGACCGGTGACAGCGACAACCTGCCTATGCCGATTGTTAATTTTCAAGACCTGTACGAAGATTTGGACAAACGCATCCTGGCCGGTTTTGGCGGCGTTGCCGAATACGGCATTACTGTACGCTGGGACAAAAACTTCCTGAAAGTCATTTATCTGACGCTGCAAAGACGTGAAGCGTTTCGCGCATACGGCGGCGTGCGTTTTGGCGGCACTATTACGATTGAAGACGCATGGAGCATGGGCTTCGATCATATCTGTATTGCTTCAGGCGCAGGCAAACCGACTATTATCGACCTGAAAAACAACCTGATGCGCGGCATACGCAAAGCATCGGATTTCCTGATGGCGTTGCAATTAACCGGAGCAGCCAAGGCTTCCTCGCTGGCGAATTTACAGGTGCGTTTGCCTGCGGGCGTTATTGGCGGCGGTTTGACTGCTATGGATACCGCAACCGAATTGCTGGCCTATTATCCGGTGCAGGTCGAAAAAATCCTGCTTCGTTATGAAACGCTGATTGGCGCGTATGGCGAGCAAACCGTGCGCAACCGTTACGACCAGGAAGAAACCATCATCCTTGATGAGTTCCTGTCTCACGGCAAAGCCATCGTCGCAGAACGCCAACGTGCCGAAGCGGCAGGCGAGCAACCGGATTTCCAACCGCTGGTAGAAGCGTGGGGCGGCGTCACGCTGTTTTATCGCAAAGGCATTTTCGATGCACCCGCCTATCGCCAAAACCACGAAGAGATCGTTAAAGCGCTGGAAGAAGGCATCGCCTTGGCCGAAGGCATGAGTCCAATCGCAGCACAAGCCGACCAATACGGACATTTAAATGCGGTAGAGTTTGAAAAACTGGCGCTGGAAGACGGCCGCTGGAACAATTCGGGGCAAACCGTTAATGTGCCGCTACGCAGCTTATACGTTGCGGCAGGCACCTCGCCGAACACTATTTACCAAAGCGAATATCCAGACACCTTTGTGATGGACAAGTGGTTCTTCCAACGTTATCAGCCCGAATGGACCAACGACTCGGTCGACTCGGTCGACTTAGTGCCGATGCACGATGAAGCCCTTCCTAAACTGGGCAAACCTGCGCCTCTGACGTCCTATCAAAAAGACGGCAAATTCATCAGCTTTTACGGAGACAACCATCCCGTTTACGCGGGCAACGTGGTTAAAGCTATGGCCAGCGCCAAAAACGGCTACCCGCACGTGGTCAAGCTGTTTGAACAGGAATTAGCAAAATTAAATCCTGCGCAACAGCCGGAACGCGACGCGGCGTTGAAAGCTTTGTTCGCCCGATTGGATGACGCGTTTAAAGCCACCATCGTAGCCATTAACCGTCTAACACCGACGATTATTGAAGTCGTGGTTAAAGCCCCGATGGCAGCGGAAAAGTTCCATCCCGGACAATTTTACCGCGTACAAAATTACGAAGCTTTTGCGCCTGTCGTCGAAGGCACGGTGCTGGCAGCCGAAGGTTTGGCACTGACCGGCGCGGAAGTCGATAAGGAAAAAGGCACGATTTCCCTAATTGCGCTGGAAATGGGTTCATCCTCGCGTCTGTGCGCAACCTGGAAAGTCGGCGACCCACTGGTAATCATGGGCGTAACCGGCACGCCAACCGATATACCGACCGGCGAGACAGTATTATTGCTCGGCGGCGGATTGGGCAATGCGGTATTGTTCTCAATCGGTAAGGCATTAAGAGCCGCCGGCAATAAGGTGATTTATTTCGCCGGTTACAAATACGCTCAAGACCGCTTTAAAGTCGAGGATGTTGAAGCCGCCGCCGATATTATCATTTGGTCTGTCGATAAAGGCGAAGGCGTTACCGCCATTACCCCGACACGCCCACAAGACAAGACCTTTATCGGCAATATCCTGGAGTGCATGCTGGCTTACGCCCAAGGCGAATTAGGCGAACAACCTATTTCGCTTAGCGATGTCGATCACCTAATCGTGATTGGCTCGGATCGCATGATGGCGGCGGTAAAAAGTGCTCGCTTCGATGTATTGAAGCCTTATTTAAATAAAGCCCATCATGCTATCGGCTCGATCAACTCGCCGATGCAGTGCATGATGAAAGGTATTTGCGCGCAATGCTTATGCAAACATGTCGATCCCGATACCGGCAAGGAATGCTTCGTGTACTCCTGCTACAACCAGGATCAGGATTTGGATAAGGTTGATTTTCCGCATCTGAATGCAAGGTTGCGGCAAAATACCGTGCAGGAAAAGCTGTCTAATCTTTGGCTGGATTATTTATTGGAAAAACAGCAGCAGGGCTAGAGACCGCTTCAAAACCGGACGCGGGTAATTACCCCGTCCACGGGGTCCTCTCGCATAATTCAAAAATATACAGTTTCGAAACATTCAGGACGGGGTTGCAAACCTCGTCCCGCGTGAAGGCTTAACCTCTTATAACACGTAAAAACATCAATTTACTCCCAAAATTCAACGATTCATCCTGATGCGCCGGCTACCAATTGGTACTTGTCCGCAATTCATCCTGATACAAATCAACTCATTCCAACAGTTTTTTGAGCTTAATCACGTGTGTAGCGACACAGGGAAATTCGCGCTACAATTCGCCAGTCATCGCACAATGTTTGCAGCAATGTAACCCGATCCTTTTCGGCCTTTTTAAAACTTGGAAGACACTAATGAACTTTAAAACGATTGCTTTTATGCTGGTTTTATCTTTTTTTTCCGGAACTACAATGGCATTAAATGAGGACGAATGGGTTTATAAGGAAAAACAAGAAAATTTAAAATCTACGCCGGGTTGCGAAACAAAAGAAACAGCTATTGCGCAAGCGCAAAGTCCTTACAGATTTAAAAAATACACCCAAATGCTATGCCAACATGACGGCTATGGCTGGACTCTTGCAGAAGTCAAAGACCCTGGCACTCCGGTTTGTGACGAATGTGATGGAGACAATAAAGGCAAATACAGTTGCTACCTGTCCAACGTTAAGGTTGAATGTAAAATTATTAAGCGCAGCTTTTAATTGCTTTTTATCTGAGACCCTCAGCTATTAATAATAGCCCCCATAGATTAGCTAAAGCTTTTCGCGGCCCAACTAGTAATGCATGCGAATACTAAGATTGCGGAAAAAGCCGTCTAATCTTTGATTGGGTTATTTATTGTAAAAACAGCATGGTTAGGGACAATATCAATACACCCCAGGAACAAATATTGATTTAACAGTTGCTTAACAAAAATCTGTAGGTATAATATCCGGCTCGAAGTTGCATAAGCTTCAGGCGCGTAGCTCAGTTGGTTAGAGCACCACCTTGACATGGTGGGGGTCGGTGGTTCGAGTCCACTCGTGCCTACCAAACATTTAAAGCACTGCACCGCAGTGCTTTTTTTATTGTAGA
>DATBQB010000054.1:0-9412 GCA_036561025.1 Methylobacter sp.
ACATCCCATCATAAAGTTCGTCCAGTTGTTTTTCGGTCAGTTCGAGGGTAATCATGGGCATTCAGTGCGTTAGTTTTCTGCTCTTTTACAATATTTTCGCCAAATGTAAAACCGAAAAATAGACCGTTCGGAGTATAGCTAGAGGGAATGGCTACTGCTTCATAGTCACGAACGCTATTTTAGCAATCCCGGCATGCTGTACGGTTGCCATGACTTCAGCGACTTTTGAATAGACGACGTCTTGATCCGCATATAAATGCAAACCGATTTCAGGATTTTTTAAAAGTTCGGATTTCAACGCTGTTTCCAAGGCAGCAAGATCGGCGAGCGGGAGCTTATTCAGCGTAATAGCCCCTTGCGGATCAATGCCAAGCTGCAACGGCTGATCTTTAACATCCGCCGTAGTTTCGGCGGTTTTCGGCAAAGTCACATGCACCGATTGGGTGAGTAACGGTGCGGTCACCAGTAAAATAATCACCAGAACCAACATTACATCGACGAGGGGCGTGACGTTGATCTCGCTCATTGCTCCTTCGTCTTCGGATTGCGGTTTAAAAGCCATATCTATTCCTTACCGTTAACGCCCGCAGCTGAGACGATGTGCATAAAGCTGACGACAAAATTTTCCAAGCCGGCGCGCTGCTGTTTAACCCGGCGCAGGAAAAAGTTATAGGCCAATACCGCCGGCACGGCGACAGCGATACCTATTGCGGTTGCAACCAGTGCATCGCCGATCGGGCCAGCCACCACATCAAGACTGGTTGAACCACTTGCCGTAATCTCATGCATCGCGTGCATGATGCCCAATACGGTACCGAACAAGCCGACGAATGGCGACGTACTGCCGATACTGGCAAGCAGCGTCAGGCCGCTTTCCATTGAGTGTTGCTCTTTCTGCATTTGAACGAGCAACGAGTGTTCCAGTAATTCATCCGGAATGCCCCGATATTTAAGGCTTTTGCCGTTTGACTGCCGGCTTTCATCCATCCATGCAAAACCTTGCTGTGCAATTCGCGCTTCCGGTCCTCTGGCTAACTCTGCGGGCAAGTCTTTTGCCTGCTCCAGATTGGCCGCATCCCAAAATGCCTTATTAAAGGCCCGATTGTAGTAACTGTTTTTTATGAATTGCCAGATTTTGAAAAGAATCACCGTCCATGTTGCTATCGAAAAGACCAGCAAAGTGTATAAAGTGCCGTCGATAATAACGGTAGGCGCTATATGATGGGGCATTCCCCTCTCCTTATTTTAATGATGAAAATGAAATTCGTGATGCAATCATCGCGTTGATCGCAGTTTTTTAGCTTACGCAAAATTTACCTCGTTAATTTAAATTGCAGCGTTTGTACAGCACGCTGCTCAACAGCGACGCCGTTAACTATTTTTTCCTTAAATTTCCATTGATTAATGGCTTTCAAAGCCGCGTCGTCAAAAGTTTCGGCGGGCTCGGCCTCTACAACTACAGCGTTTTCAACTTCACCGCTAGTAGTAATAGTAAATTCGATTTTAACCCAGCCCTCGATATGACGGTCAGCAGCCCGCGCAGGATATTTAGGCGGAATGCGTTCCAATGGAATGACGCCAGTGCTGATTCTTGGTTCGTTGCTGACTACCGCGGGCGCAGGCCGACTGACCGGTTGCGGAGTTGAAACCGGTGCAACGTTGGAAACGGACGGCTTTTCTTCAGCAATAGTCTGCGGTTTTGGCAACTCCACGTGTTTAGGAATAACCGGCGTTTTTTTCACGACCGGCTTTTTAACGGGTTGTTTTTTCGGTGGCTCAGGTTTTGGCGGTGCAGGCGGTGTAACCGGCGCTGGCTGATTCGGCGTGGAAACCAGCGATACTTCCATTATTACCAGCGAGGGAGCTTTGGGGGGCTCATCGGTTGGTTTTAACAACCAAAGACCCGCCCATACATGCAACAGCAGCACTAAAACCAATAATAACCCACCTATAGAATATGGATTCTCTTCGCCGGTTAAGGCTGCAAATAATGAGCGTTTTTTTTGCACTATCGGACTTGCCTCGTTACCCGAAGGGGTTAAATTCCGGCCGGTCAAGCCGCCTTCGTGGTTATTGAATAAAAACATCGGGAATAGTATCTTTTTAAACATCGAGCGTTTGTTATGTTCAGGTGATCGGCAAGTGATATTTTACTTAGCGCTGTAATAATTAAAGGGCATGAAAGCTTTAAATAGATTGAGATTGTTTCAGCAATTTAACCCTTGCAAACTGCCAAATCAACGGCATAAACGACACAAAAACAATGCCCAAAACGATTTTCTCGAAATTGAGTTTTACCCATTCATTTGAACCGAGAAAATACCCTGTTAATGTTATGCTGGTAACCCATAATGTGGCGCCGATGATGCAAAAAGTAATGTATCTTGAATATCTCATGCTACCTGCTCCGGCTACGAAAGGGGCAACCGTGCGAATGATCGGAACAAAGCGGGCCATAATAACGGCCTTTCCTCCGTGCTGTTCGTAGAATTCTTCAGTTTGGGTAATATATTCCCGTTTAAAAAATAAAATCTGTTCCCGGGATTTTACGAAATTACTAAAATGTTTTCCCACGAAGTGATTGACATTATCGCCCACCAACGCAGCGCTTATCAGCAATGGAATGATGATTTGAATATCCAGTTTTCCTGTTGACGACGCCAACAGACCCACAGCAAAAAGCAAAGAATCGCCTGGCAGTAACGGCATAACGATCAAGCCTGTTTCGACGAAAATTATCGACGCTAAAATTGCATAGGTCAGCATATCGTAATGCGCCAGGAAATCTTGCAATGTCGTCAGAGGATCTTTAAGTAAGTGCAATAAGAAGTAGATGATTTCCATAAACATAAGCCCTCATATCGTTAAAAACGCACAAGCATAAAGCAAAAAAGTAGATTGCGCTTTATGCTTTCGCGGTTATTTATTATCAATCAATTTTAAACGATAATCCTGCTGCTGCGTTTTCCAGGAAAGATAGATGCTCTTTCCGTCACTGACCAGAAATGGCTGATCCCCGGCCTGTGCGGTTTCGGCGACCGCTTCAGGTTTCGACCAATTTTTGCCGTCGTCGGCTGATTTGATCAGCTTAATAATATTGTTGGTGCCGTCGAATTCCTGCCAAACCACATTGATCCGTGAACCTAACGCCAGTACATGCGGATGGCCTGCGCCTTCCTTGCCGAAATTAACCGGCGTGGAAAAATGCCGTCCGGCATCGGTCGAGTAGGCATAAAACAAGCCTTGATTGCTGGGGGAGTTGCTAAACCATACTGCGTGATAAATGCCGGAATCGGAAATCGACAAACCGGGGCCGTGGTGCGGACAGGCATCTATTTTCCAGTTATCCTGGCCTAAACGGTGCGTATCGCCGGGAGTATTCCAGTCGTTGAATTTAACCAGCGCGTGGTCGCGTATGCCGCCTTCAAAAACATGCCGCCAGGTGATGACTGGCGTGTTATCCGGCGCTATCGCGGTATCCAACCGACAGCATTGGCAGGTATGAGTGGTGATTCTTTTGTTGGGATAAAAATGCTGGCCGCCATCGTTCGACCAGCTGTAATATAAAGAATACCCTTCAAATTTCTTGCCGGCTTTTTTCGCTTCTTCAAAGTCGCGGGCATCCAGCCAGGCAATAAAGATTTCGCCGTTTTTACCGATAGCCATACTGTCAAAACGATGGCTGATGATGTCCAGATTATCGTTGACGGTAACCGGAGCAGAAAAATGCTGTCCGCCGTCAGTTGAGCGGCTAAAGCGGATATGACCGCTATGATGGCCTTCCAGCTTTAGCGTCCAGGTTAAATAAATATTGCCGTTTGCATCCAGCTTTATTTTCGGGCGATATTCGCCTTTGGCTTCTATTTTCTCGGCAACGGAGTTAACCATCACCGGCGCGGTAAAGCTTAAGCCCTTATCGTCCGACGATTGCACATAAATATGATCGTTGTTTGCCCAAACAATCCATAACATCCCTTTGCTGTCGAAGGCGGCGCTTATCGTTTCAGCGCATTTATTGATGGCATCAACGCAAGCGCTTTTTGTTTCTGCCGGATGATGTGCGTGCTGTTGTTTGGCATCGTCTGCGGGTTTTACAGTCGCGTCATTCGCACAGCTGGAGACTGCGAGCGTTGCAACAAATAGAAAAGGGCTAAAGGATTTCATTGATTAATCCGAGTTAAATAGTCGACCAAATTATTAAAAGAAAGAAAAAGCCTGGCTCTGAACAAGCCCGGCTTTTTCTGTCGCTTTAGTTAAGTTATTAATAATTATACTTCAACTCAGCAAAGTAAGTGCGTGAAGGGAACGGGTGAAATAACCAGACCTGTTGGTCATTGACGTTATCAACACCTGCCGAAGCGCTGACTTGCTTGGTGATTTGGTATTTGGCACGCAAATCGACAATAAAGTACGCGGTGCCGCCTGATCCGTAAGTTGCTGGATTGATATCGCTGTTGTTCAACTGGCTAAACTGCGGGCTGCTGTAACGGCCGCTTACCGAAGTGGTCAACTTATCGGTAGGACGATAGGCAATGGTCGCGCTGGCGCGCCACTCCGGAACCCTAGGCTGGCGTTTGCCGGTTGAAGGCTGGTTAGCGTTGGGGTTGGATGAACTCGGGCCCGATGCAGCAGCGGCAGCATCTGCAGCACCGTTCTCGGTAATTCTGGAATCGGTCCAAGTGGCGTTACCGTACAGATCGAGACCTTGTATGCCTACATTACTGGCTTCGCCTGCAACTTCGACACCGTAAGTTTGAATCTCGCCGACATTTTGCGCAAAGCTGGTAAATCCTCCAGTCGGTAAAGTACCCGTTTGACTAAAAATAGCATCCTTTACGCGCTCTTGGAATAAGCTAAGACGCAACTTGCCTTGATCCAGGAAATATTCGGTGGAAAGCTCGGAAGATAACGCTTCTTCAGGTTTAAGGTTAGGGTTACCAAAGAAACTGCTGCTTATCCCGCCAACGGTTGTAGTTGTCGATTGAAACAACTCGGTCACGGTAGGGAAACGATAGGCTTGACCGATAGCTAAGCCTGTTTGTACACGGTCTAAAGGTTTCCAGGTCAACTTGGCCTTGGGCGAAAATTGCAGATCATTACGATTCGGTTGATTGGTCGACCTGAGTGTACTGCCGACTGTAGTCGCATTAAATCCATCGAAAGCGTGCCAGTTTTCCAGGCGGCCGCCCAAGGTCAGATTCCAGGCTTTATTAAAGTCCCAAGCATCCTGCAACCAATAGCCTTCGGTTTGAGTTTTGCCTTGCGAATTGGAAAAAATTCTGCCGCTGTCGTTGGATTGCCAGTTGCTAACGGTGTAAACCGGATTATCCAAATTGTATAAATCGTGGTGGAAACCAAAGCTGACCTCATGTTTACCCAACAGATTGACGCCGGGACGCCAGATACCCTTGGCATCAGCGGTATTCCAGCCGGTTCCGGTTAAGCTGGTGACCCTGCCTGCGCCATTGCCGGCGGCTTGGGCGGGCGATTGTGTCGATGTCCGGCTAAGGTCCGTGCCGTATTCGACCACGCTGCCTGACAAATCCCAATCGAATACGCCGCCGGTGTCGGATTTAAGATTCATGCCGTGCGACCAGTGCATTTGTTCGGCCCTGGTTTCTGCAAAAAGAGGCAGACCGCTAGAGGTAAGATCGTAGCGCTTTCCGCCAATATTAACGGTACCTGTATTAACTACATTACCGGCACTATCCCGTAAAAAACTGTTAAAACCTGCGTTATTGTCATTTTGCCACAGGCCCAGCGTATAGGCCGCGTGTATGGTCGGGGTGATGTCATAGCCCAATTTCCATTTGAAATTATCCTGCACGGTGTGATTAATCGCAGACTCGCCCAGCACTTGTGCATTAACGCCAAACGGATTTGTGTTAGCAATGGCTCCTGTTACCCGCCTGTCCGCAGCCGTTGCGTTGGTCGTCGGAACAGTAGGATTCACAAAGGCTATCGGCTGGCTATGGCTGTCCAGATGGCTCACATCGAAACGAAAGGACAGGTCTTTATAACGATCGCCGACATTGAAAGAATATTCCTGGCTGTCGAACGTCTTTTTCTTGCCGTATAAACCGTAATCCTGCCAGGTCGATTTTACATCGGCGCCGGCCTCGAATTTGTCAGGCATACGCGTAGTGATGTCAATCACTCCCCCCATGGAATTTCCTGAGTACGCTGCCGAAAACGGCCCATACATCACATCAACCCGTTCGATTTCCGAGGGCGATACCATATTCCAGCGCGGCGAACCGGTGTTGCCGTTGTTATTGCCAAGCAAAGAGGACAGCATGATGCCGTCGGCATAAATCAAGCCGCGGGCACTTGCGCCCGTGCCTGAAGTACGCCAGCCTACCGGCGCATTGGTATCGCCGATATAGCGTTTACGCACTTGAATGCTCGGCAAGTATTTAATAGTGTCCTCGGCTGTCATCGCATTGATGGTATTGTCGATTTTTTCGCTAGTAACGCTCTCTGTCGTTGTCGGCAGCTTGTATCTTTCCTTGGCGGTAGGCTTTATTTTTTCGGTTACCGTCATATCCGACATCACCGCTTTGGACTTATCGGTAGGAGCTTTTTTTCCGTTAACGTCTTGCTTGGTTTCAGCTGCGGCGAACGGGGACGCTAATATCAGCAAGCAAATTAAAGCCCGCTTCGGATCAAGCGGAAAAGGCGGATTGGAATGTGTCATAGGATTCTCGTAAAAATTATTATTATTTAGGGTGTTAAATTTGAAGGGTGCTCATCCTTGTGCTGATTAATAAGCAGTTTTATATGTTGTGGTTAATATTTCAGCGACGCGCCAATAAAATAGGTACGTTACGGGTAAGGATGATTTTCAAAGGCATTGTTTCGAAAATGTTATCGATTTTCGCTGAGATAGTGCTTTGGCAATATTCGCTTTTTGTTGTTGCGGGTTCGGCTGCAACCCCGCTGCCTAAGTAACTCATTCCCAGCAATAATAGATATTTCTTCATTGTTTTAATTTTTATAGTCATGGGTGGCCTTTACTTAGAGCAGATTGCATGCCAAGCCGATAAGACGACCTCGTCTCTGAATTTATGTGCCGCCAAACTATTTATTGCAGTTAATAGCTTACATTTATGTAATCAATGACTTGTCTTTAGATATGAATTAATTCTGCTTGATTAAAAGATTTTTTAAATTATTGCTGGCACGTGCGGCACTGGCTTATAGCTTTTTTGCCGGGGATGACTTTTAGAAAAAATGTGGGATATGACATATTTTGATGTGTTAAATAACGCAGTTTAATTAGATTTTATTCAGGCAGGCTATTACATGAGATGTAGGGCAAGTGTATTTGCGTTTCTGTACGATTGCCCTATTATCAAACTACTTTTGTAGCATATAGTTTCGGAGTAAAGCCATGGGAATGCCGGTACGCATATATGATAGTTTGTATGAACAAGCACGGGCACAAGCTCAAGTCGAGAGACGTACGATAGCCGGGCAAATAGAATTTTGGGCTTTGGTCGGGAAAACGGCTTTGGATAATCCTGATCTTCCGATTGATTTTGTGCGCGATTTGTTGATTGCTCGTGCAGAAGGATCCACGCTTGCCACACCGTTTGTGCCTGAAGGAAAGCGTAGCTGATGGGTGATGCCTCCAGGTTCAGCAAAGCGCGATGTTTAATCGGGCATACAAGCATTTGCATCCGAATCAGAAAGACGATGTGGATGATATAATGCAAGATATGACAATAGGCGAGGTCAAGAAAGGTGATTTGGCAGGAGTGTTTGTACACAAGTTCAAATGTAATGTTTCATTCCGTTCAGCACATCGAGCTGGTTCCCAATCTCCAGATTGGGAACCCAGAATGCGAAGCTCCAGCTTCGTGAAACGGGAAGCTAGAGCTTCCGTAACCGAATTCCCAAGTTTGAGCTTGGGAACTAGCGAAAAACTTAAATGAGGGGGCGGCAATGTTCAAGGTCAATTTATCGGTATTTCTAGTTGTAGCAGGAATGTCTTTTCAAAATATTTATGCGGATGATGATATAAGCTCACCATTGCAGAAAACGCAAGATTGTCTTAGAAATCAAAATTGCGATTCTGTAAAAACCGACGCTGGAAAGGCGGCCGATCGGAAAGCTTTGGAGGCAATGGGCGGGAATGCCCATAGTAAACAAGAGTTATATGACATTTCTGCCGACATCATGCCTATCTTGATGCAACAAGCGGGCGGAGACCCCGAAAAAATGCAAGCTATCATGCTGAAAGCTCAAACCGATCCCGAAGGTTTCCTGAATTCGTTATCACTGGAAATACAAGCGAAGATCAGGAATGCCTCGAATGCATTAGAAAAAGATCAGGCATTTGGGCAAAAGCCGTGAGTTTTGGATTCCAAAGCTCACTTTGGCCGATCAAAATCTATAGTGCTATTTCTCTGAAAACGAGTTGCGATACACAAACTTTAATAATGCTATATTCTTGTTGAATATTTCAACAACCGAGCGACATCATGGCTACTGTAAACTTTAGCGTACCCGATGACATCAGGCAGGAATTCAACCGGCTGTTTGAAAAGGAAAACAAAAGCGCGATCTTAACCCGGTTGATGCAGCAGGCGATTGAAGAAAAAAAACAACAGCAGCGCCGCCAGATGGCTATTGATAAAATCCTGCAATTAAGAGCCACGCAAGCGCCTGTTTCAGCGGCGGATATTGAGCAGGCAAGGGAAGAATTGCGCAGATGATTGTAGTGGTTGATGCCAGCGTCAGCATTAAATGGTTTTTTCCAGCATCAGCACAGGAACAGAACACCGATCAAGCGGTTTCTGTGCTAAGGCAAGTCCAATCTGGTCAGGTAACACTGATGCAACCGGCACACTGGCTGCCGGAAGTGATTGCCGTCATTACGCGCATCCGCCCGGAAATCGCAGAGCAAGCCATTGATTATTTGAGTGCAATGGAAGTAAAAGTACAGCAGGATGCAGATATTTTAAAAACGGCTGCTCGCCTTTCCCAGCAATTTTCTCATCACTTATTCGATACGCTTTATCACGCCTTGGCTATTTATCTGAATGCCGTTTTTATAACTGCCGATGAAAAATATTACCGCAAAGCTGAAACGGTGGGATGTATTAAGTTGTTGAGTAATTGGCATTAGGATGTGCCGGGAAATGATGCGCTTCATGCGTTCAGTATATCGAGCTGGCCCACAATCTCCAGATTGGGAACCCAGAAACGAAGCCCCAGCTTAGTGAAACGGGAAGCTAGAGCTTCCGTAACCGAATTCCCAAGCTTAAGAGACTGTGAAAGTATTATCGCACGCCATACTTTATAATATGCACATCATCCGGTAACCGCCAGCTAACCAACCATCATGACATCACGCCGCTATCACCCCGTATTAAACCGGCAGCAAGACATGTTGCTGCCGCCTTGT
>DATBQB010000055.1:0-5958 GCA_036561025.1 Methylobacter sp.
GAAAACCGGCTCGATCCGTCCAATCCCGCTCCGGGAATTTTCTAGTACCTTGGTACAATTCCAAAACAGTAAAGATTCACTATACTGCAGCAACTGCCGATTGAGCGAGATCCACATGACAGATGTGCTGGTAATTGATAAGGGATGGGAAGTTTTTTTATGATTTCAAAAAACAAAAATGAACAGCCAAAGGAATTGGCCTTGCTCAGTTGGGCTTTAGGGTTGTACTTATTAATTACCTCTCTATCTGTTTACGCAGAACCTCAGCTTGTCGGTCATATCAACTTTGCAGAAGGTAGCAATACCGCCCAACTACCGGGGGCTGCGCCTCGGATTCTCAGCAAAGATACGGAAATTTTTCAAGGTGACACTATCCAGACTACCTCGCATAGTTCTGTGGTCATCCAATTTACCGATGACGCCAAAGTTACCGTGCGCCCAGACAGTAGCTTTAGTATTATCAATTACGACAGCAAATCTCCTGACAGCATCGCACAAATGGAACTGCATCAAGGCGCTGTGGAGGCCGCTACCGGCCGTATCGCCCAAACAAAGCCGGAAAACTTTCAAATAAAAACACCAACCGCAACGATCAAACCCAAATCCGCAGACTCAAACTATACCGTAAGTATTTGTGACAAAGAGTGTGAAGATAAACAAAAAGTGGTGCGCACCGAACAAAGCGTAGCGGCACGCGTGGTAGATATTAAAGGTGTAGTGACCGCTATAACCCGTGCTGACAAAGATGCCAAAGAACGCACCCTATCACTGGGTAAAGCCTTATATAGCTCCGATTTCATTCACAGTCAAAAGGATAGCTATGCGCTACTGGTATTCGCTGATGGAGAGAAAATCACGGTACAAGCCAACACTGAAATGGATATTAAGCAGTATAGTTATAAAGTTAACGACAAAAAAGACGGAATTTTATTACGCTTAATTACTGGCGGGTTGCGAGCGCTCACGGGTAAAATCGGCAAAAACGACCATAACGCTTTTTCTTTAGACACACCAGTCGCCACTATGGGTATAAGAGGTACTGGCACAGATACTCATACTGACGGATTAAGTCTTGATCACTCCACGTGGCAGGGACTTTCCTTCTTACGCACTGAACTAGGAGAGTTTGATGTTCCCGAGGGAAAAAGTAGTCACACCCTTTTGCACCAAGCCCCAAAAATAGTTGACACTCCTTCTAATGCTCCACAGCCAACTGAGCCAAGACCGGACACTGACAAAACCGAGCCTCAGAGAATATTTGGGAGCGAAGGCCCCACTCAAGGCGATACTACTATTGCCTCGATTAGCGGAAGTGTCGCCGTAGAGACTGGCAAAGACCAAGTGGCTGTTTTACAAAAAGGCGAAACTCGCTCCTCAGCAGAAATAACGAAACCCGAGCCCCCCGGTGTTTGTCCATAAAAAACAGGTTCTGTCGCAAAAGCGCAAAGCCGCACTAATCAGCGGGTAAAACTATTCTATAACCAGTTAGCCTTGAAAAAGCACTATAAATGCCTGTTAAAGAGAAAGAGCATCAAATTTAATTAATCACTCAAAAGTAACTGCTCCGCAGTAAATAAGAAATATCTGTAAACGTAATTCTATTGGGTTTCGGACGGACATTTACGATGTTGCTGAACTGCTCTTTTCAGAATAATCGATGAATAATTTTGCCTGCCTGCAAGGTATGGGTCACTCGCCCTTTCAGTGCTTGCCCCCAAAACGGCGTGTTAACGCCTTGGCTTTTCCAGTTTTCCGAATTAACCTGCCACTCAAGTTCCGGGTCGAAAATACATACATCGGCCGAAAAGCCTGGCGTTAACGCGCCGCTATTTAACCGCAGCACCCGCGCCGGATTTGCGCTTAAGCAGGCGATGCCCTGTTCCAGCGTTATCGCGTGTTGTGCGACCAGTTTAAGCATCAATGGCAACAGGGTTTCCAACGATGATATCCCCGGTTCCGTCTCCGGAAACGCCCCCAGCTTGGCGTCCAGGTCATGCGGCTGATGATCGGAACAAATGCTGTTAATCGTGGTTCCGGCCAGACCTTGCCTTAAATAGTGTTTGTCGTCTTCGGTACGCAATGGCGGCAATACATGGTAAGCGCTGTCAAACGGCGTCATGTCGTTTTCAGTCAAATGCAGCTGATGAATAGCGACATCGGCACTGACTTTCAAACCATACTTTTTGGCCTGATGTATTTTAATCACCGAGCGTTTGCAGCTTAACTGGCCGAAATGCACCCGGCAACCGGTCAGCTCGGCCAGTTCCAGGCATTGCGCCAGCGCTATGGTTTCTGCGGCTTCAGGAATGCTCGGCAAGCCGTAGCGGGTGGCGACCGCGCCTTCATGCGCGCAACCGTTATTGCCGAGCCAAAAGTCATTGGATCGAAACATCAACAATAAATCATGGCTGGCCGCATATTCCATGGCCCGTCTTAATATCAGCAGGTTTTTGACCGGCTGATTGGCGTTACCGACTGCAATGCAGCCTGCCTGTTTCAGCGACAGCATGGAGCTGAGTTCCGCGCCTTCCAGTTTTTGGGTAAGCGCACCGACCGCATAGATTTGCGGGTATCTGGCTTTTTCCGCCAGTTCTTTGATCAGTTCGACAACGGCCGGCGTATCGATGACCGGCACGGTATCCGGTTGCAGGCACAGGGTAGTGACTCCAGCCGCGGCTGCGGCAAGCACTTCGCTTTTAAATGTCGCTTTGCGGCTGTGTCCCATATCCCGCAAGCGGGCGCTTAAATCGATAAAGCCGGGACAGACGATTTGATTTTCGGCATTGATGACGGTATCCGGCTTGAAACCGGCCGGTTCGTCAGTCACTGAAACAATCTTGCCATGTTTGATATAAACGGAACCGACGCGGTCTATATCATTAGCTGGATCAATGATTCTTCCGTGGTCTATGAGAATTTTCATCACGCCACCCCCGATTTATCGCCAGGGATGGTGTGTATGCCGCTAAACCTGCCGGGAGCAGGTGCGGCTGTTTGCATCGCCATCGCCATAACCGCCATGCGTACGGCGATGCCGTTGCTGACTTGTTTGAGTATCACCGACTGCGGACCGTCTGCGACTTTGGAATCGATTTCCACGCCTCGATTGATCGGGCCGGGATGCATGACGATGGCGTCGGGTTTGGCGATTTTCAGTTTTTCTTCGGTGAGTCCGAAACATTTGAAATATTCACTCTCGCTGGGCAGCAACGCCGAACTCATACGTTCTTTCTGCAAGCGCAGCATCATCACCACATCAATATCTTTAAGCCCTTCATTCAAGTTATGCGATACATTCACGCCCAAGCTTTCTACATGGGCGGGCAACAGAGTTTTTGGCGCAATCACCCGGACTTCGGCCGCACCCAAGGTATTTAAGGCCTGAATCTCCGAGCGCGCCACTCTGGAATGCAATATATCGCCGATGATGGCTACCCTGAGGCTGGAGAAATCCGGCTTGAGCTGGCGTATGGTGAACATGTCCAGCATGGCCTGAGTCGGATGGGCGTGCTGGCCGTCGCCGGCATTGATGACGCTGATATGCGGGGCAGTCTGTTGGGCGATGAAATGTGCGGCGCCGCTAAGCGCGTGACGTACCACAAACATGTCTACAAACATGGCTTCCAGGTTGCGTATGGTGTCGAGCAAGCTTTCGCCTTTTGAGGTAGCCGAGGTGGCGATATTCATATTGATCACATCGGCGGACAGGCGTGTGGCAGCCAGTTCGAAGGTCGTGCGGGTACGCGTGCTGTTTTCAAAGAACAGGTTTACGATGGTTTTGCCGCGCAACAAAGGCACTTTTTTGACTTGGTGCTCGGACATACCGGCAAATGACTCGGCGGTATCGAGAATCTCTGTCAATAAGGCCTTGCTAAGGCCTTCAATGGTCAGAAAGTGTTTAAGCTTGCCTTCCGCATTTAATTGCAGGTTATCAGTCATTGCTTATGCCACCGCCTCATTGGTTTTTATATGAATGTCCAAAGGCTCGGGCCCGATCAATTGAACCCACTGACCTGCGCTCAAGGTAATACTGGCGCCGACGCAATCGGGCTTAAGCGGAATTTGCCTGCCGTCGCGCTCTATCAATACGCCCAGAACAATCTGGTTCGGCCTGCCGTAATCGAAAATCTCATTCATTGCGGCGCGTATTGTTCTGCCGGTATAAAAAACATCGTCGACCAGGATAATGTCGCGGCCTTCAATGTGGGTCGGCAACTGGCTGGGTTTTACATTTGGATTGACGCCGATTTGCGAAAAATCATCCCTATAAAATGAAATATCCAGCAGCCCCAAAGGTTCACTGATATTTAATCGACGGTGCATTTGCTCGGCAATCCACACGCCACCGGTACGGATGCCTATCATGATCGGATTAACCAGCTTTCTGTCGTCGATGATGCGTTTTAACCCGGCTTCCAGGTTATTTAATAATTCGGGAATCTTTAACACTTAATGGTCCTTTTTGGGGCGATTGTTTAGCCATGTTTGCAATATAAGCTGGGCGGCAAGTTGATCTTGCACTTCCCAAAGTTTGCTTGCGCTGACGCTGACTTCGTCAAACAACAGTTGTTTGGCTTCAAATGTCGACAAGGTTTCATCCTGCTGAAAGACAGGCAGTTGATAGCGCCCTTCCAACTGTCTGCAAAATTTTAACATGCGGGGCGTTACGAGGTTATCCGAACCGTCGGCCTGCTTCGATATGCCGACCACTAAGCCGGCGGGGCGCCACTCCTGTATCAGCTTGCCGATTATTTCCCAGTTGGGGCTTTGATTGATCGAGCGAATGGTTTGCAGCGGACTCGCAGTACCGGTGGTTGTTTGACCGACGGCCGCGCCTATCTTTTTAGTACCGAAATCAAAACCCAGATAGGTATCAGCATTGGCTTTGGCGAATAATGGATCTTGCTTAGCCATGTCCTGCAGGAGCGGTTAACTGATTAATGTCAATGCCGATCTGGCCGGCTGCCGCGCTCCAGCGCAAGTTAATCGGCGTATCAAACAAAACCTGTTCGCCGCAAGGCGTATTAAGCCATGAATTATCCATAATTTCTTTTTCCAATTGCCCTGCCCCCCAACCGGCATAGCCTAACGCCACCAAATACTGTTCAGGGCCTTCGCCTGCCGCAATAGCTTCAAGCACATCTCGGGATGTGGTCAGGGAAATGGTTTCTGAAATCGCCATGGTGGCATTCCAGTCTCCACCGGAAGTATGCACCACGAAACCGCGTTCTTGTTGCACTGGGCCGCCTGCGAAAACGGGAGCCTCAGCCGAGGCGGGGGCGGTGACTTTTATATCCATCTGTTTAAAAACTTCGCCCAGCTTCATATCGGTCGATCTGTTAATGACAATGCCTAATGCACCGTCTTCATTATGTTGGCACAAATAGGCAACCGCATGAAAAAAATTGGGGTCCACCAGATTGGGCATAGCGATAATAAACTGGTTATTTAAATAGTTAGCTTGGTTCATAGGTCTTAGTATCAAAGTTTATGTCGACTTAAGCAACTGTTTATCGCATGGTCATGGCTGATTCATCCGAAAATTTCTACACCCGGGTAATCACCAGTCCTGTAGGCCGTAATAAGCTTGTTTGAGCGGAAGCGAAAACAGGCGTTTCCGGCGCACACCGCGCGAATCTGCCGGAAAAGCTTCCGCTCCTCGGCAACTGCTCCCTGCGTTGCTCTACCTCCTGCATCCATGCAGTCGTGCTCACGCTCCTTACCTACATAATCCACATGGATGTGGTGAATGCAGATATTGCAGGAGCAAATATCTGTCCATGTAGGCAACGCCCACCCTGCGCTACCGCTTGGGTAGTCTTATTCCGGCCTTGTATATTAAATACATCTCTAAAACACAGGATTATGTGACACAAAAAAGTTTATAGTGATAAGTGATTTTCTGGGGAAGCCGATCCGGCCTTAAGCTCTGAGCTTGTTTGTAGATAGGCTCCCCAC
>DATBQB010000056.1:0-5137 GCA_036561025.1 Methylobacter sp.
GTTTATGCGAGACCATAACACGGACTATTTTCAGAATAGCCGGCAAGCAACATACCTGCATCGGGAGTACGCAATTCAAAATCCACATGGATTTGTCGGCTATGGGGAGCATTGCTGGGGATTCACTGCTTGCGATGGTCCGGGTTGGATGACGAGGAAGATAAACGGCGTGGATAGACAATTCTATGATTATATTGCGCGCGGAGCGCCCGACGGACCAGATGATGGTACCGTCGCGCCATGGGTCGTTCTTGCTTCACTTCCCTTTGCCCCGGAAATAGTTATTCCTACCATTAATCATATGGCGCAGCTTAATATCGGTGTAGATAGTCACTACGGGTATAAGCCTTCGTTCAACCAGACCTATGAGGTAGCGGATAGCCCCACAGGATGGTGGGTTACCCCTTACCATTTTGGTGTAGACCAAGGACCTATAATTTTGATGATTGAAAATTACAGAACCGGTTTAATTTGGGATATCATGCGCCGCTCCCACTACATTGTGTCCGGCTTAAAGAAAGCTGGGTTTAATGGTGGTTGGTTGGATGGATGGGGCCTGACGTAATGTGCCATTACAAGTCAGCATGGAGCGATACAGAAGTAATAACACCGCATTCTGTAACGCCCCACGCAGGTTATTCGTTATTCAGGCATCAAAGGAAGTGCAGAACCGATTTTCACATCGCTGGTACCTTGCAAAATGCTTTCTACTTGCAGAAAACGTGCAGCAATAGTTTTTGATGTTGCTTTTGCGATTTTGCCATAATACTTTTCAAGCAGTGCCGTGCGGTTTTTGCGGAAATTAAACATACGTTTGACCAGTTTGTCTGCTTCAGCACCCGTAATGTTGTCAATCTTAGCCGCATAATCACTGATGGTTGCTAGACGCTCGTCATTTAATCTTTTCAATTCAGTGTCATAAAGATAGTATTGATCCAGAAACTTTTTTTCTTGTTCCGGGGGCAGTTTCATCGCTTTCTTGATGAAGTCCAATTTCTCCATACGCAGACTGAAACGGAACATATCTAATTCCTTTCCTTCGTCAGCCGCTGCTCTAACTTCGGCTGCTTCTTTCACAGCTTTGCCATGAGCTTCGACGGGTGTATCTGCTTCTGCTTGTGCTTGTGCAATATTTATTGCAGGGAGACTAACAGCGGCAATAGCGCTAATGAGGGCTAGGTGTTTATATTTCATCGGTTACTCCTAAACTTTAGTAGTGAATTGAGAATATGTTACTCAGCGTTGACTATTTGCCGGTAAACAGTATCGAATTTGACCATAAAATGTTTTCTATGGTTATTTGTTGGTATCGGTAAAAAACATTGTTGAAATTGGTAACTTTTGCACTCAAATCTCCATCCTAGGGTCTAATATCATCAATGGACAAGTGGATAGCTTAAGCGTTAATTCAGCATTTTGGGATATGTGCAAATACTTAATATAACCGGCTTTCGACAGTCTGGTTTGGGTCCAAGCTGTGTAAAAACAGTCGAACTTTTGAGGCCCAGGTTATATTCTGACCCGTTTTAATGAGGTTTATTAAGGTCTAATCACTGCTTTTTGACTGATGGCTGTTTTTCTCTGTTAAACGCTCCAGATGATCAAAAGAGGCGGTTTCCCCGATAGCGCTCAAACCGGCTTCATTCATGAAAGGATTTCCGACGCTTGAATTATCGGCCAAAGAGCGGCGGTTAAACGGGCACTCAGCCTTTAAGATTGCACTCAGCTTTTGAGATAGAGCGAGAATTTTAATGCATTTTTAAGATGCTTTTCACTGCTACTAAGATGCTTTTCGCTGTTAAAGAGAATATATTCTGTAAGAAACCGGAATAAAGTGAGGATATAACCTATGAAACCAAAACATCTTGCTCCTTTCTTATTATTTGCTTTATTTGTTACTGGAGCGGCAAATTCCAACGTTACCGATGAAGATTTCGTCGCCCAGAAAACACAAAACTTGCTCAATCTCTGTACTGCTTCGCCGCAAGACCCCAATTATCGGGAAGCAATTCATTTTTGCCATGGTTATTTGGTCGGAGCCTATCATTATTATCAAGCCGAGACCGAAGAAAAACAGGAATCGAAGTTGTTCTGTCCTCCGGTGCCCAAGCCTTCGCGCAACGACACAATCGCCATGTTTATTTCATGGGCGCAGAAACACCCTCAATACATGGTCGAAGCACCGGTCGAAACGGAATTCAGGTTTTTAACCGAAAAATGGCCATGTATAAATAAATAACAGGGGAATACAACATGAAAAGATTCTCGATTTCAGTCATAGCGATATTAGCCATTTCCCTTTTTGCAGGTTGCGCCGGCATGTCGGATACTCAGCAACGCACCGTAACCGGAGGTTTGGGAGGTGCTGCAACCGGAGCGGCAATTGGTGCGATCGCGGGCAATGCCGGCATGGGGGCCGCAATCGGTGCAGTCGCAGGCACGGCGGGCGGATATTTGTACGGCAAACACAAAGAATCCGAACAGCGGGCCTACCAACAAGGACAAAGAGATGCCTCTCAGTATCGATATCAATAGCCGTGTAAAACTTATAAAAGCAGTATTGCTTACGATGCTGGAGCCGGCAGACAATTGAGCGGCTGCACCGCAAAAACATTCATCAATAGATAGGGCTACTTTATGGACGATGCTGCCGCCGGGGTGCGTTCCTGAGTAAGTTGGCCATAATGTCCGCCTGAGTGTCCACCTGAAAGTTAAGTGGACACTATCTGCACAGCTAGTGACCGGCTCAATCGTTTCTTTTGACGTCCCGTGCGGATTTGCGGGCATTTTGTTTGACACTCCGCTTTGCTTGCCGACATTCCGGCCCACTCCCGTCGGCATCACGGCATTGGCCTTTGGTTTCCCTTGCAACATCTCGACCTTTCTGCCTTGTATCCTGTGCTCCTTGTCGATCATCCCGTCGATCACCTCGTCGTTCCGTGCCTGCCGTTTCGGAGTAAGCGGGCGCCGACCAACTCAGCGACCCGGCTGCGACAAGAACCAAAGCTAAGGTAGCAAGCTGAAAAAAAGTCTTCTGATTCATACTCTCTCCTGTAATTGATCCGCATAATACGAAAACGTTAAAGGATCTTCTTTTCAGGGAGCTTATATAGTCCCCTCGTTTATTGCAAGCCAAGTTTGTCAATATCATAGCCGAATCCATTTAGGGGCCTTTGAAAAATATCGCCGCTTGCTGAACGCCGTATATAGATTTGCGCAATGGCGTTTGTTACCAGTGATTTTAAGTACGATTGCTTTGGTATAAAACCCAGCCGTTATAGACAGTGATTAGATTATGTCGTACTGTAAAATGAACTTTTGTGTATAAAACTACAACTATCCGGAGAGAGTCCTGCATGCCTACACTAGCGCGGAGGTCAAATGTCGGCAATTACACTTTCCTTGTATCCGGTTTGCTATTTCTCTTCCTGCTGATGCCTTTGCTAAGCACCTTTCCTGCCTTAGCAAAGAATACTTTTTTGATGCGGGTAATCTTGCAGGTTGGATACAGCGCTTTGATGTTACTTGGAATCTGGGGCCTTCCTCAGAGAAGCTATCTTTTCAAGTTCGGATTAGCGCTTGCTTTGTTAACTGTTACCTTCACAGTCATCGATATTTTTTTTAACAGCATCGTCATCGAATTGTTCTTAAACGCGGTAGTCCTTTTGTTTTCCATTGGCAGCGCGGTCATAGCAGCCCAGCATGTGTTCGGAGGAACCAAGATCGACCGCAATTTACTGTTCGGCGCCATGTGCGTTTATCTTCTGATGGGGCTTATTTGGGCGATCTTGTATGGATTAATCTTTCAATTTTTGCCGGGCTCGTTTAACGGTATACAAGGGATTGACGGCAAGGCTCCGATGGATACCCTGCTCTACTACAGCTTTGTAACCCTGGCCAGCCTGGGCTATGGGGACATTACCCCCGTTGCACCGTTGGCGCGCACGCTTGCCTATTTGGAAGTGGTTGGCGGCCAGCTATACATTGCAATTATGTTGGCTGGATTGGTCGGGCTTTTTTTGAAAGATCGCAGATAAGTTTATTCTGGTTTATTAATACCCTTGATAATACTCATGGCTTCATCAACGTTTTCGGCATGAAGAATCAAGTCCAGGTCCTCCTCAGCGATGACACCTTCGTGCAACATGGTTTCGCGGCCAAATTGCCGAAGATGCTCCCAAAAATTTCCGCCCATGCCGATGATAGGAAACTCTTCCAGCTTGCCTGTCTGGACCAGTGTAATGACTTCAAAAGCTTCATCCAAAGTGCCGTAACCGCCGGGCATAACCACAAAAGCGCTGGAATACTTGATCAGCATGACCTTGCGTATGAAAAAATGTTCGAATTCTATAAATTGATCCAGGTAAGGATTGGGCTTTTGTTCGAAGGGCAGTTTGATATTGCAACCCAGGCTGACGCCGCCCGCCTCTTTCGCGCCGCGGTTCGCGGCTTCCATGATACCGGGACCTCCGCCGGTCATCACCGCATAGCCGGCGTTTGCCAATGCTCCTCCCAAGTCACGGGCCAAGCGATAATAGGGATGATCTTCCTTAAATCTTGCCGAGCCGAACACCGTGATGCACTGTTTATCGACGTTAAAGCTTTCAAAGCCGCGTAAAAACTCCAGAAAAAAGGTCACAGCGCTTTCCAGGTCTTGTTCCCGGTTGCGTCGCCCCGATAAGAAAGCTTTTTCCGCGCCTTCGACCCTGCCTAACAATGAATAACTTTTATCGGAACCGAAAATGTTACTGTTCATTTTGACCTCCAAGTGATGCCATTAACCTGAATTCAACTTCAACTGACCGGGGAGTTGATCTGTGGCGTTCGCCTCTGCTTTTATCCTCTCTCCCCAAGGGATAATGCCATTAAGTTAAGCATTGTAGGAGCGGGCCGCGCCCGCGATAAAGTCGCTACAAGTCTGCAATCGCTGTACAAATGTCGCGGGCACGGCCCGCTCCTACGGAGTATCGATGAGTTTAACTTAATGACATTATCCCTTAGGGAAGCGCTGATTAAATCCCGTAACATGAGATAATATTGCCATCGAACTCAATAATTCCAATACTCCTATGTCCTATCAAACCAGTTTTGCTGACCTCGACTATAACCACAAAAAACGCCTGACCCGAAGAGAGGT
>DATBQB010000057.1:0-206119 GCA_036561025.1 Methylobacter sp.
TTGCATGCCATCCATGGCATGCTGAAAGCTAAAAAAGAATTTGACGGGACTCGTTTTTACACGTTTCCTGTTAAAGCAAATTCATAAGATTTTATGATTTTTTGCAATTTTGGGCTTGTGGTTTAAGAGAGTATCTACATCCTACGCCCCCTCAGTTTGTCCCTGAACAAACTTGGCAAGAGAACCTGAAGGTATGATCCTCTGATTGATAACTGAGCCATTGTACTTTCCGGCGATCTCTGTGAATGTTTTCTCCCAGATATTTTCAAAGAGAACAATTACCGCTGAATGGTCCGGTGGGAGTTTAGCCGCTATTCCCTGAATATCTGTAATGCTAAGACCGAAGTCTCCTTCCCTGGCGGCCTGGGCAGCGGCTTCCGCCTTGGCTTGGGCTGACTCAGGGGCTGCGGCGCTTAGGCCTGCAAGCGCGGCAATCAATGCATTGATTTCCATCACGTTGTCTTCATCCTGAAGACGGCCGCCTTCCATTGCCGAGATTTTTCCTTCCTTATCTTTTCTAAGAAAAAAGAAGGCATCCGGTCTGAGAACTCCGGTCTCCCAGAGCCCCCTTAAATCATTGACAAAATCGTAGGGCAAAAGGATGCCCTGAAATTGGGTCACTATCAAATTCATGGAACCCATCTTGCTGAAATCCAGTTTCGCTGATTCCACCTCCTTGAATCTTTGCGGCTGGGCCGGCTTTTCACCGCGAATTAATATTCCAAGGTGTATCAGTTTCGGCGCTTTCTCAAGGTCTCCGCCCATCACTTGATGCCAATGTTGTTCAAATGCTTCGCGGGGCATGAAGCCTTTTCCCATCCGCACATAGGGATCTTCAAAGTACACATAATCCTTGTCGACAGCGAGAACGATAAAATAGTGGCCGTTATCCCAATCTTCCGCCACGGATGCGGCTGAATCCTGCCGGCTTCGCCAGGCTTGGCCCAAAACGATTACGGGAATTCCCTGCGCTGTGGCTTGTTCAATGTCTTCGAGTGTGAGATTTTCCTTAACCTCGGCTTTAAAGCCAAGAATCCGGGCAACCCGCACAATGTCATCCGGATAGG
This sequence comes from Methylobacter sp., assembly GCA_036561025.1. Taxonomy (GTDB): domain Bacteria; phylum Pseudomonadota; class Gammaproteobacteria; order Methylococcales; family Methylomonadaceae; genus Methylobacter_A. Next base: position 1,068 of record DATBQB010000057.1, read on the forward strand.
TGCCGGTTTCCGGGGTAGTATGGAGCAGCGCCATCAGGTCTTCTTCATCCAGGTCCTTACCCCAATAGCTCAACACGGCCTGAAGGGCTGAGGCGCCGCATGAATACTCGGTGCTCTGACGGGTTTGTTTTAGCAGGCGGAAGCGTTTCATGGCTGGATCCTCATGATAGATAAAGTGGTATTAAGTAGTGATGGAAACTTGCCAGTGGTACGGATTCAATCCCGTTTGCCGCGCCGAGCACCGGAGCTTTTGTCGAGACAAATCGGCAGGATGGCCGATTTGCATGCATCGCACCCGAAGGGCGAGGCACAAGGATGTACCGAGTGATTCAAGCGCCAACCGGGCGGCGTTTTCTTTGGTTACTTTCTTTTCGACTGCATGGATGCAGGAGGTAGAGCAACGCAGGAGCAGTTGCCGAGGCGAAGCAAAAGAAAGTAACTCGCCTTCGGGGGCGAGACCCCGATTCAAATAACCGTCGCGTGAGCGACACCTTAATACAACATTCATTAGGCAAAATGCGTAACATTAGTTACCGGAATTCTCATCCACTGCTTCCCATGAAGAATCCGGATCATAGGCTTTCATCGCTAAAGCCAATTCGGTGGTTTTCGGTCCTAAATTTTTCTGGTATATCTTTCCATTATGATTGACGACAAAAGTCATGATGCCGGATGAACCATAGACGGCAGGAAAGGCTACCAACGCAAAGCCCGCAATCATGTTGCCGTTGATGGTGTAGTCGTATTTTCCGCCGGGAACATTGCCGCCCTGACGGGTAAGAATCTTAAATAAATAGCCGTGAAAAGGCGTCGTCGATTCCGCGTTGCCTTGCGCCTTGTAACCTACGGCTTTGGCTTCCGCCACCAGAGGGCCCAGAGGACTCTGGGGCTGACCGGACGCCGCTTCCCAATATAAGCCGTCGAATTTACCCGGTTCACTGCGTAACTTGGTCGCGAACTCGCCCACTCCGTCGCCGTCCCGGTCGATAGAAGCATATTCGTATTGCGCTTCCACATAACCTCGAATTACTGCCAGCGTATTCAGCTCATTACGCCCGATTCTGCGGTTCAGGATTTCTTGTTTCCCTTGCTCGGCATCGAATCGCCATTGACCTCCGTTATTCACGACAGGAACAGGAAACGCCCAGCCATTCTGTCCGAAATGCAAAATCGCTTTATCGGCCTGCTGATTTTCGATAGAGGATTTCTGTTCGGCCATTTTCAGAAACTCCGCACGATTGTTGGCATCTTCCACGTCGTCACCGGACGAAAAAAGTTGCGCATGTTGGCTGCCGAAAAGTACCGAGATTTTGTTTTTGTCGTTGTCGCGTGCGGCATCGACCAGCGCTTTCGATACTTCTTCCGGCGATGCAAAGCTTTGGCCTTTATCCGCCGCTTCGGTTTCGGGAGCGGCGGATAAGGCGCTTGTAGCAATCGAGGTCATTAAAATGACCATCGAAAGGGTATGGCGAAGTTTATTGGACATCATGACGGACACCTATCCTAATAAATAATCGAACAGCCATTGACCGGATAAGGGTTGCGATACCCCTATTGCCAAGGACAAACCAAATAATTCATGCACTTAAACCATCACCGGCGACCACCTCGACTTCTCGCACCACCGCCGCCTCTACTTACTTCGCGTTGCCCGCCGGATGACGGGCTTTGTCTGACCGGTTGTTGGGCACTCGCATAACTGGCGCTTCCGCGATTACTAAAAGCGCTGGAGCGGCCGCCATCCGAAGCGCTCTCAAACGCATTCGGACGCGACATTTCCTGGCGGCGCTGTGACTGGAGCCCTTGCTGTGTTTGCTCATTGCGTTGTCTGGCCTTCTGCTGTCGATTGCCCGATCTTTGCCTGGTAGGCTCTGCTGGTCTTTGGCTCTGAGCGGCGGCGTTCGTTGAAGCTCCGAGGTCTTTTGTACGAGCCCTCCCTGCCTGCTGCTGCCGGGAACCTTGACTTGATGCGCCGCGCCTGCTCTCGACATTGCTCCTTTGACCTGACGCCTGTAGGCCTTCCAGGGCGTTTTCACGGCTGCCTGGAACCGGCCGGCTACGGCTTTCGGCTGTACCGGGTTTTGCAGCCAAGCTCCGCTGGACATCGGCGCTGGAAGGCCGGGCTTGAGCTGAACGATCTGCCCCGAATCCTCGCGTGTCGGCAGGAATATTTTGGGCGCCGCTGAGCCTGCTCCCGGCCAAGGCCGGCGACTCAGTGCGCCCCATGCGCTGCTGGGCGGCAAGCGGATAATCCTGGCCGCGACGATGGCTGGGATTCGGCTGCCAACGACTGTTCTGTCCCTTTAAGGCCGTGAGTTGATTCGGGCTGAAAGTGCCGTCCCGACTAACATTGATTTCATTACCGGAAATATTAACGTCCCGGTCGACATTGACATCGCCGCGACTAACGTTTGCGTTGCCATACCGCGATCCGCCGTAATATCCGCCCCCTCCCCCGTGCCAGCAGTTGCCACCGTGGCATACGGCGTTGCCATAATGATGAGAGACATGGTAATCATCCCAGTCATCATCGTCGGCCCATTCCATGATGCCCCAGGTCAGCAATCCTCCGACAACCGCACCGGTCCCGAACGACATCCATTGATCCGAACTGGAGGAAGTGGTCGTCGTAGTGGTCACAGGCTGGGCATAATAGGTCGGATAATAGCTTGCTGCGGGTGCCGCGGTCGGATACATTTGGGGGGTTGGAGGCGGAGCCATCGGTGCCGCATAAACAACCTCGGAGTTATATTTTGGAACCGATAAGGTATCGGCTTTGGCCGGCTTTATGCTAATCACGTCCTTGGTCAATACGGCCGGCGTTGCTTCGACTCCCTCTGTTTGCTCTTGTCCGGGCTCCTGCATCGACACCGTCTCGGCTTCTACTTTTTGCAGATCGGAATCCTTCAAAAATCCTGCATCGATAGCTCGCTTGCGTAAAGTCTGGATCGCGTCCAACAATTGCGGCGGATTGGATAGAAAAGCATCGCCCAACTGTGTGGTCCAGTCCAGATGCTGATCCATCATCGCAATAACGTCAGGGACCGCAGTCAGCCGGACGACGCTGGCGTCCCAGTTTTTGCCGCGCACGGTCGCAGGATCCGGTTTGGATTCCAGCCAGCGGGCCGCCTGCACCACTTCCAGCGGATAGGTGGCTGCCACCAGCACTTCGGCCAAAAGCGGGTCGGGATAGAGCGCTATCGGAGCCACCAGCGACTCAAGGCTGGTTAAGGGTTGAGCTTCCGGCTTCGGAACAGGCTCGGGTTGTGCGGGCTGAGGCGCTGACGTGACTGGCGGCGTCCGGGCTTTCTCTTTATCCTTATCGCCGCATCCTGCAGCATGCATCGCGAAGATGAGTAGCGCAATGCGGCCTAAGAACACACGAAGCGTTGCAAGATGGCGGCCTGCATCGACAACTTTCTCCAGGGAGCTTTCCCCATCGGTGTTTTCAACGATGGCCATTTCGCCGAAAGCCCGGCCTTTGGCGCGAACCCGGGCGGTGTCGCCGACAATTTCGAGAAGACGGGTGTGGCGGGCGGGATTAGTAATCTGGGGCATTACCAAAGCTCCATATCATGTGATCAACATCCAACAGGCAAACTGTAATACTGGAGTTGCACTACGTTTGTCGGAAGACGGATTAGTTAATCTGAAGATAACTGTAATTATTCTATTACTCAGCGAACAGGCCGCGCTATTGTAGAAATTACGTATATTTACATCGTCTCTAAATACGTAACTGATGTTACGCACAGACAGTTTTTGTCCTGTTTGTCGCACTGCCTGAATGTAGAGCAAGAATGAGCTCAACTTGCGGCGCAACGCGCCTTTAACGGCATTCCCACGCAGCGCGCTCGTCGTTATACACAACTTGTCATACCGGAAATAGCTATCCAACGCCATGGACAGGTTAGTTTCAAGCCAAGCCGGCGAGAGGCGTAAAACGTCCTGCCTGTCCTGAACGTTGCGCAAGTTAGACCTTCCAGGTTTTAAAAACCTGGAAGGTCTGCATATCGCCTGACTCTAGGTAAGCAACTTCCGGAAGGACAACCGCCCCGCAGATACTTGTGTATAACGATAAGCGCAGCGCGTGGGAACGAGCGGAAGGTTAGTGACGATAGCACGGATTGAATCCCGTATGCCGCGCCGAGTACCGGAGCTTTCACCGGGACAAATCGGCAGGATAGCCGATTTGCATGCGCAGCACCCGAAGGGCGAGGCATAGGGATATGCCGAGTGAGCAGCCCGTAGGGGCGCTGCATGGATGCAGGAGGTAGAGCAATGCAGGGAGCAGTTGCCGAGGCGGAGCAAAAGAAAGTAACTCGCCCTCGGGTGCGAGAACCCGATTCAATCAACTGTCGCGTTAGCGACCTCCTTAGATACGTAATCTCTACAATAGCGCGGCTTGTTTAAACCTGTTTAAACTGGAATAGAATTTTTACGGCTAATGCTTACTCTAACAATGATGAGTAATCTTGACTTCGCAGCCCCTTCTTTTTAGGTAAATGATTATGTAACGCAACGGCAGCATTAACTCTTTGCTTTTTGAGTGTTGATCACATGATATGGAGCTTTGGTAATGACCCAGATTAATAATCTCGCCCGCCACACCCGTCTTCTCGAAATTGTCGGCGACACCGCCCGGGTTCGCGCCAAAGGCCGGGCTTTCGGCGAAATGGCCATCGTTGAAAACACCGATGGCGAGAGTTCACTGGCGAAAGTTGTAGACCTGGACCGCGACATTGTCAGTCTTCAGGTGTTTTCAGGCGGCAAAGGCCTGTCCACAGGCGCCACGGTTAATTTTCTCGGGCGCAGTCTGGACGTGGTTTATTCGCCCAATATTTTGGGAAGGATATTCCGTGGATCCGGCGATCCGATTGATGGAGGACCGGAACTCACTGCCGACCCGCGCATTACGGTAGCAGGGCCGACCGTTAATCCGGTGATGCGGGTCATGCCGACGCACATGATCGAAACCAAGGTTCCGATGATCGATCTGTTCAATTGCCTGGTCGAAAGCCAAAAAATACCGATCTTCTCGGTTGCCGGCGAGCCGTATAACGAATTGCTCGCCCGCATCGGCTTTCAGGCCAATGCCGATGTGCTGGTTTTCGGCGGCATGGGTTTGATTTTCGACGATTACCACTTCTTTCGCACCTCATTCGAAGCTCACGGCGTGTTTCACCGGACCGTGATGTTTGTCAACCAGGCTTCGGACCCGCTGGTCGAGCGCTTGATGATCCCGGACATGGCATTGGCCGTAGCCGAAAAAATGGCGGTCGAGGAAAACAAGCGGGTTCTGGTGTTGTTGACCGACATGACCGCTTATGCCGATGCGATGAAAGAACTCGGTGTCGCCCAGGAACGGATTCCGGCCGTGCGGGGCTACATGGGAGATTTATACACGCAGTTCGCGCAGCGCTATGAAAAGGCCTGCGACTTCAAAGGCGCCGGTTCGGTCACCATTCTGACAGCAACCACCATGCCCGGTGATGATGTGACCCATCCGGTTCCCGACAATACCGGCTATATCACCGAAGGGCAGTTTTACCTGCACGACGGCTTTATCGACCCGTTCGGTTCCTTGTCGCGTTTAAAGCAGCACGTGATCGGCAAGGCCACGCGCGAGGACCACAGCCAAATCATGAACACAATGATCCGCTTTTATTCCGGCTCCGTCGAAGCGAAAAAGAAGCAGGAGATGGCTTTCGAACTGTCGCCTTTCGACCACAAGCTGTTGAAGTTCGGTAAGCTGTTCAAAGAACGTTTCATGGATATCAAGGTTTCCATCCCAGTCATCGAAGCGCTGGATTTATGCTGGCAGACCTTGGCGGAATGTTTCTCTAAAGACGAGTTGCTGATGAAAAAGAATCTGGTCGACAAATATTTTCCGCAGCAAATTGACGAAGCGGCGTTGGGGTAAGCCATCATGGCCAAGCTGAAACTCAGCAAGCAATCACTGCATCACCAACAGGAGCAGTTGAAGCTATATAAGCGCCTGTTGCCGTCGCTCGACCTGAAGCGTCGACAATTGACGATGGAATCGCAGAAGGCGCAAGAAGAACACACCGCCGCTGTGGCGCAGATCGACGCGTTGGAAACACGCATCGGAGAGGAATTGCCGATGCTCGCCGATGAAGGCCTGCATTTGCATGACTTGGTGGTCGTCAAAGGCTATAAGCTGGGTGAACAGAATATCGTCGGCGTCAGGCTGCCGGTGTTGGAATCGCTGGATTGCCAAGTTGCCGAGTATTCGCCTTTGGCGACGCCTGCATGGATTGACATCCTGGTGCAACGTCTGAAGGATGCCAAAACTTGCCGGCTGCGCGCCGAGATTGCCGCTCAACGCCTGGATATTTTGCGCCTGCAATTGCGGCGGGTGACGCAACGGGTCAATTTGTTCGACAAAATCCTGATTCCGACCGCACACCGTAACATCCAGCGCATCCGTATTTATCTCGGCGAAACCGAACGCGCCGCGGTGGTCACGTCGAAACTCGCCAAATCGAAACAATTGCAACAGCGGATTTCGCTCTCGGAGGCCCCGGAATGAGCATCGTCCAATTAGACAAAGTTACTTTTGTAGGGTTGACCGAGGACCGGGAACGCTTGTTACAGGACTTGCAGGAATTGGGTTGCCTGCATATCGAACCGTTCGTGGCGGAGAGTGAAAGTCAGAATATCGTAGACACCAGTGCCGGAGGCCGCGAAGCACTGCAATTCTTACGCGACTACCCGCAGCGGAGGCGGCAAAACCGGGATACCGAGCGTTTCAATGTATTAGAAGTCGAACAGCAGGTGCTCGACGTGAGACAGCGCTTGCAAGTGCTGTCCGACGAACGCGATTTTCTGGTCAAGCGCATACAGGACATGCGGCCGTGGGGCGATTTTGAGTTTTCACCGTTGCCTGAAATGGGCGGCCTGCGCCTATGGTTTTATGTGATACAGCATCGCGACATGGCTTTAATCAAAGATTTGCCGCTGGTTCATGAAATCGTCAAGAAAGACAGCCGCTATTGCTACGTGGTGGTCATTTCCGAAAACGAGCCGGAAGGCATGCCCGTCAACCGTACACATATCGGCAGCCGGCCGCGTCGTGAATTGGAGGCGCGTCTTGAAGAAGTGGAATTGGTCATCGAAGACGTGCAGGCGGAACGCGCCTATTTAACACGCTGGTACAGCTTGTTGCGCGACAATATCGCCACGTTGGAAGATAAAGCCGCGTTGGCCGCCGCGCAAAACCAGACTTACACCCGATCAGGAATGTTTGCGCTACGCGGCTGGGCTCCGCATGCGCGGCTTGCGGAATTTGAAGACTATGCGCTCCGTCATGGGCTGCATATCGACGCACGGGAAGCGCAGCCGGACGACAGTCCGCCAACCTATTTGGATAACCCTCCATGGCTTGCTGCCGGCGAAAACCTAGTCAATTTCTACATGACGCCGGGGTATCGGACTTGGGATCCCTCGCAGATAGTTTTTTTCTCCTTTGCGCTGTTTTTCGCAATGATCTTGGCCGATGCCGGTTATGCGTTGTTGTTGGGAGCTTTATTATTGTTCTTTTGGCGCAAAATGGGATCATCGCCGAGCGGAAGGCGATTCCGGCCATTATGCTTGGCGATCGTTGTTTTTTCCCTGCTCTACGGCATGCTGATCGGCAGCTATTTCGGCGTTACGCCCCCCAAGGACTCGTTGTTGGCTTCATTTCATATATTGGATATGAGCGACACCAACCTGATGATGGAGATTTCGGTATTCATCGGCTGCATTCATGTCATTTTGGGGGCATCGCTGGATGCGGCCAGGCATGAGAACATTGTGGAAGGCTTGGACTCGGTCGGCTGGGCCTGTATTGTCGCCGGCGGACTGTCGTTTTTGGCGTCAACGGCCTTCGCGCCGGACGTTTTAAAGCCGCTGTCGGTGGTTCTAGCCGTTGTGGGCGCGCTGCTGGTGTTGTTGTTCACGGCGCCTTTCGAAAAACCGTTGCCCCGCTTGTTAAAAGGCTTGCTCGGCTTGACCAAACTATCCGGGGCTTTCGGCGACGTGCTCAGCTACCTGCGGCTGTTTGCGCTGGGGCTCGCCAGCGGGTCATTGGCTGCGGAATTTAATAACATGGCCACGGGGATTAGCGACGCGATGCCGGGAGTTGGCATTTTTTTCGCCTTTCTGATGCTGTTTTTGGGGCATGCGGTCAATCTCCTTTTGGGTTTGGCGAGTGCGCTTATTCACGGTTTACGGCTTAACGTAATCGAATTTTTTAATTGGGGATTGAAGGAAGAAGGATCTTTGTTCAAGCCTTTCCGTCGTACGGAAAGATAAGAACTGTAGGAGCGGGCCATGCCCGCGATGAAGGGGGCTAAAACTCTGCATTCGTTACACAAATATCGCGGGAGCGGCCCGCTCCTACAACATCATTACGATTAGGAGAGACCTCGCCATCCTCCTTAACTTAACGGTATTGCGCGCGACATGCATGCCCTGCCCCGCAATTGGGTTTTATAAAAACTTTAATATCGACTGGAGGTTCACTATGGATACTTTTATCGTGGCGCTTGGCTGGGTGGGTATGTTCGCGCCGTTGGCTTTGGGTACAATCGGCAGCGGGATCGGTTGTGCTCGCGCCGGCATGGCGGCTTGCGGAGCGCTGCTGGATGTCGAAAGCGGATACGGGCGTTATATCGGCGTTGCCGCGATGCCTTCCTCGCAAACCATCTACGGTATCGTCGTCACCATGGCGCTAAGGCGCGAGCTGACGCTCGACAATTCGCCGGGCATTTTCGGCATAGGTATCCTGACCGGACTGGCTTTGATGATTAGCGCCTTCGCCCAAGGCAGTACCTGCGCTGCGGCCATCAATGCCTCGAAAAGCAAATTGGAAATTTTCGGCATTTCCTTGGCACCGGCGGCCTTGGTCGAAGGTTTTTCGGTGTTCGCATTCGTATTCGCGCTGGTGCTTTCCGCCGGCATTCCCAAATAAGCTGACGGAGCCGAATCATGACCGAGCTAATTAACACTGAGTCCAGCGTACAAGCGTTGATCGATAGGATCCGCGATCAGGGAGTGCAAAACGCCAACCGGGAAGGCGCGCGCATCCTAGCGGAAGCGGAAGCAAAGGCCTCGCAATTACTGGCGGATGCGCAAAAGCAGGTCGAACAACTGCGCGCTAAAGCCACGGCGGATATCGAAGCCGAGCAGGCTGCTGCGCAGGAAGCTTTAAAGCTTTCCGCCCGCGACACCGTCATGCGCTTGAAGAATCTGGTTTCTACCGCATTTGAAACCTTTGTCCGCCGTCTGGTCACCACGGCGACGCAAGACCGGGAATTGATGAAAAACCTGGTTTTAGTCTTGGCAGGACATAGCGCGGAAGAATTTATCAAAGACAAACAAATTCAAATCCTCCTGTCCGATGCGATATTGACCGGAAAGTCCGATCCGAAGCTGCGCGAACTGGGCAAACAGACCATTTTGAGCCTTTCAAGCGATATGTTGCGCGAAGGCGTTGAATTGATTCCATCCAGCAGCGTAGAAGGCGGCGCGAAGGTGCGACTGGTCGGCGAACAGCTGGAAATCGATTTATCCGACAAGGCGATATCCAAAATGCTTGCAGAGCATTTGCTGCCGCGTTTTCAGGCCATCTTGACGGCCGCGGAATAAGGGTGTCCACAGCCATGAAGGATGATTACTATACGGTCGTGGCAAGTTTGCCGCACTTGCCTTATTTCGCTAATGTCGAACGGCTACCTCTTTCCCGTTTGCGCCTGGAACAGCGTTTGCGCATGCTGGACGCCGATGAAAGCAGGCAGATATACGAAGCTGAATTTCTAGTCGGTTGGCGGCTACCCGCCGGCAAATTGGGCGGCGGCAATATCGCTACGCATTATAAAACTGTGCTGCAACGCATAAGCGAACCGGTGTTACTTGAGTTCGTGGAATACCGCCTGGACATGCAAACCGTTATTGCCGCACTGCGCATCAGGCAAGCCGGCCGTGATCCGGGGCAATACCCCGGAACCTGGGGTGTCGGCCGGCTGGTCAAGCATATCGAAGCGCATTGGGATGCGGCCGATTTCCGTCTGGGCACGATTTTTCCATGGGTGCAAGAAGCCGGCAGCTATCTGGCGGCTAGCGATGCGATGGCGTTGGACCGCCTGCTGATGGACATTGTATGGCGAAAACTGTCCCGTTTGGGCGATAGGAGTCCTTTCGGTTTCGAAGCGATCACCGCCTTTGTATTTAAATGGGATATTTTGCAGGCTTGGCTGCAGCGCGATGCAGGCGCCGCGAAACAACGCTTCCAGCTATTGATCGAGGAGATAAAACATGTCCAATGAAAATACCGGCGCCGTCTATGCGACGGTGGTAGGCGTCAAGGAAAGCCTGGTCTTGGTCGAGTTTGACGAAGCCGCCGAAGTGATGAAAAACGAAGTGGGCTACGTCTGCGTCGGCGAAGAACGGCTGAAAGCCGAAATCCTAAGGGTGCGTGGACGCACCGCGGACATGCAGGTGTTCGAGGATACTCGCGGCGTGCGGGTTGGCGACCGGGTGGAATTGTCCGGCGAAATGCTTTCGGCAACCTTGGGTCCTGGGCTGCTTGGCCAGGTTTTCGACGGCTTGCTTAACCCTTTGCACGGCCTGGCGCAAAAATACGGTTTTTTTCTGCCGCGCGGCGTGTTGATGTCGCCGCTTGATGCGGATAAAAAATGGCAGTTCACTCCTGATGCGGCGATAGGAGATACCTTGCCTCCCGGCGGTATGCTGGGATCGGTGCCGGAAGGTCCTTTAAAGCACAAGATCATGATTCCTTTCAATGAAGCGGAACCTGTCCAATTGACCTGGATTCGAGGCGGCAGTTTTTCTATTAATGAGGTTATTGCGCGCTACAAGACATCCGACGGTAAAGAAAAGGAATTGACCATGACGTGCCGCTGGCCGATCCGGCGTCCGATTCCCGAAAACCTGCTGCGCAGGCGTTACACCGAACGGCAGTTTCCATCGAAGCCGCTGACCACCGCGACCCGCATCATCGATACTTTTTTCCCGATTGCGCAGGGCGGCACGGGCTGCATCCCCGGGCCGTTCGGCGCCGGCAAGACGGTATTGCAGAGCCTGATCGCGCGCTATTCCAGCGTGGATATCGTGATCATCGTCGCCTGCGGCGAACGCGCCGGGGAAGTCGTCGAAACCATCCACGAATATCCGGAAACGGCCGATCCCCGCACCGGCGGCACGTTAATGGACCGCACGATCATTATCTGCAACACCTCGTCGATGCCGGTCGCGGCCCGCGAAGCGTCGATCTACACCGGCATTACGCTGGGGGAATATTTCCGCCAGATGGGCTACGATGTGTTGCTGATTGCCGATTCGACGTCGCGCTGGGCGCAGGCGATGCGCGAAACATCCGGCAGGATGGAGGAAATCCCCGGCGAGGAAGCGTTTCCGGCCTATCTCGATTCCGCGATCAAGAACCTTTACGAGCGCGCCGGGGTGATCCGTTGCGCCGACGGCTCCACCGGCACGCTGACATTGATCGGCACGGTGTCTCCGGCCGGCGGAAACTTCGAGGAGCCGGTCACCCAGTCCACGCTCGGCACCGTCAAGACCTTCCTCGGCTTGTCCGCCGACCGCGCCTACAAACGCTTTTATCCGGCCATCGATCCGCTGATGTCGTGGTCCCGCTACCTGGATCAATTGGCGCCCTGGTTTACCAAGGAACTCAATGCCGAATGGGTTAACGATGTTAAAAACATGATGACCTTGCTGGAGCGCGGCGACGGCATTTATCAAATTATGCAGGTCACCGGCGAAGAAGGCATTACCCTTGAAGACTTCATCGAATGGCAAAAATCGATGCTGCTGGACATGGTCTATTTGCAGCAGGATGCGTTCGACGAAGTCGATGCCTGCATGCCCCGCGAGCGCCAGTTAGCCAGTTTCGGTGTATTAAAAAAGCTGGTTGCGGCGGAATTTAAGTTTCAGGACAAAAACGAAGCCCGGGATTTTTTTACCAAGCTGACCGGCCTCTATAAAAACTGGAATTACAGTCGTCCCGATTCGCCGGATTACGAACGATACGGCAAGGACATTCAACAACTCGCCGGTCAATACTTAACGGGCCATAGCGTTCAATAAACCCCAAAGCCATTGCAAGGAGCGTTGCCATGATTAGAAAAGATATCATCGATTTATTCAAGGTCAAAGCCGATACAAAAGTCCGGCTCAAGGATTACCATACCGGATGGGAGCAAACCGATGAATTCAAATCCGTCGGCAAGAAATTCGTTAAGGAGAGAGCCAACGAGGTTTTGCAAACCAGCATTGAAGAGTTGTCTGAATGTCAGCAATTGCTTTACGCCGATGACCGCTACGCCTTGCTGATCGTCTTGCAGGCGATGGATGCGGCAGGCAAGGACGGCACCATCAGGCATGTCATGTCGGGCGTTAACCCCCAGGGCTGTCAGGTTTTCAGCTTCAAAAAGCCGTCGGCCGAAGAACTGGACCATAATTTCCTCTGGCGCTATATGAAGTCCTTGCCCGAGCGCGGCCGCATCGGCATTTTCAACCGTTCCTATTACGAAGACGTGCTGGTGGTCAAAGTCCATAAGGAGATACTGGAACAACAAAAACTTCCGGACGGCAAGCACGGCAAGGCATTTTGGCAGGATCGTTATGACGACATCAACGCCTTCGAGCACCACTTGGCACGCAGCGGTACGGTCGTGTTGAAGTTTTTTCTGCATGTTTCCAAGGAGGAACAAAAACAGCGATTCATGGATAGGCTGGAGCGAGCCGAAAAAAACTGGAAATTTTCACTGGCTGATCTTAACGAGCGCAGCTACTGGGACGATTATGTCGACGCATTTGAAAAAGCCATCAGTGCAACCAGCACAAAATGGGCGCCTTGGTATATCGTGCCGGCCGATGATAAATGGGCGACTCGAGCCGTGGTCGCCGACATTATCACCACGACATTGCGCAATCTCGGCCTTGAGTTTCCCGAGATGGACGATGAGCAACGCGCGTTATTGGAACAAGCTCGACAGACCTTGGCTGAGGAATAACCATGGCGGAATTCAAGTTATCGCCTTTTCGCGCGACGCGCATTATGGAGTCGTAGATTCAGGACTTCCGGTCTCAGGGAAGCCGAAATACTAAAAGTGTTAGCTTTTGATCTGTTCAATTGTTGATGAAAATTCCATTAATAATGGGGTGAGCTTAACAAATGATCATTTAACCCAACGCGGAGAGGGTTTTTATGTTCTTCGTTTATATGGAGAAAATACTATGACTAACATCTCAGTTGATAAAAAAATGGCATGGTGCTTATCGGCGGTTGCCGTAATAGGGGCGCTGCTAACCGGTTGCGCAACAGAAACGCCAAAAGCTCCACCGATGAGTGATAAGACCTCTGCGTATGTTGAATACGTCAGAGCGGATATGAGACAGGACAAGGTGGTCATGATCAATCAGGCTATGAAACTGGATCAGAACGATCCGAATTATAATGCTTTCTGGCATGAATATTACCCGTATGAGTCGGAATTGAAAAAGCTTAATGACGAAAGGCTGGCGTTAATTCGCGATTACCAGTACAACTTGAACAACATGACTGACGATACGGCAAACAGCCTTGCTAAACGTGCTCTTGCAAATCGCGAAAAGAAGCTGGAATTGCTCGAGGATTATTACAAAAAAATAAAAAAAGCTACTTCACCAATAATTGCTGCAAGATTTCTGCAAGTAGAATACGACATCGGCCTTTTACTTGATCTCGAAATTGCATCTGATTTACCGCTGCTGATAAAGAGTCAAAAAGAGTAGTAACCCTGACTTTATCTGTGCTGATCTGGAAATGTGTGAGGGTTATCTACCGGGTAGATAATTTTTATCAAACCTTAGGGAAGCAACCCTCACAAGGGACTAATAGGAAGTTGAGTGAAGACAAGGTCAATTGCGGCTTGCTTGGCAACTGCCGCGGTATGCGTTAATGCCGGGCGGAAAAAATCAGGCAGGCCTTCGCTAAGTAAATCCGGCTGCGCGCTGGACTCGTCACAATAAAATCATGATCGTTCCAGTGACTTTTGGGAGTGGCAAAATGACCAGTGTTCCGGCAACCGATCAACAGGGCGGAAAAGCATAAGCTCTTTTACCTGTATCCGACAATAATCGCTGATTATTGTAACGCGTAAAAAACTAGTGCGTGATTTGCTGAATAAGAAATTGGAGCATCACTTATGAACAACGAAAAGAATCTGTTATACGATAAGGCGCTAGAAAAGTTTGTCTCGCGCAAAGTGCTCGATTTATTCATCCGCGCCGGATTGATCGTTTTTTTGGTGGTTTATTGCTATCAAATATTCAAACCTTTTATCGGTTTAATGTTATGGTCGCTGATATTGGCCGTGGCCTTATATCCCCTTCATACCATGATCGTCCGCAAGATGGGTAATAGGGATGGCTATGCCGCCACGGCATTGGTGCTGGTGATAGTATTGAGCGTATTCACCCCCACCACCTTACTGGTCTTTTCTTTCGCGGATTCATCCACTCATTTGGTGAAACAAGTCCAAAGCGGAACATTGCAAGTGCCTGCGCCCCCTGAATCTGTCGCCCAATGGCCGGTCGTGGGCAAGAATCTATATACGTTATGGGAAGCGGCGCATACCGACATTGGCGGCGTGGTAGCGAAATACGAACCCAAAATTAGCGTAATCACCAAAGAAATTCTGGGCTATGCCGCCAGCGCCGGCAAAGCCATTCTGATGTTTTTGGTTGCCTTAATGCTTTCCGGAGTATGGATGGCCTATGGCTCTTCCGGCCATAAGGCGGCAAAGACCATTGCCAAGCGGATGGCCGGGGCCGAGGAAGGGGAAGTCTTGGTAGCGCTTTCGACGGCGACCATCCGTGCCGTGGCGCAGGGCGTCATCGGTATTGCCTGCATCCAAGCCCTTTTACTGGGGGCCGGGTTTATCTTGGTGGGCATTCCCGCCGCCGGTATTTGGGCCTTGTTGGTCTTGTTATTAGGCATCATGCAAATCCCTGCCATCTTTATTGCACTGCCGACCATCATTTATGTGTTTTCCACTAATGATTCCACTGCGGTCGCGGTGATGTATGCTGTTTATACGTTGGTTGCCGGTATGGCGGACAATATCCTGAAACCCTTGATGTTAGGCCGTGGCGTGGATGCCCCAATGCCGGTGATTCTTTTGGGCGCGTTAGGCGGCATGGCTACCGGCGGGATTATCGGTTTGTTTCTGGGTTCGGTGATGTTGGCTTTGGGATACCAATTGTTTATGGCTTGGGTGTATCGTGAAACTGAAGAAAAAAATGTCGGGGAAGTCCTAGTAGCCGGTCATATTGAACCGAAACGATAGAATAGGGTTAAGACTATCGACTTTCGATCGATGGCTCAACAACCGCCAATATCGTGCTAGCAGCTACGGTCGCTTCGAAAACATTTCCGCCCTTACCCAAGATTTCAAAACCGGCTGTTGTCGCCAAAGGATACGCACTGGCGATAGCAGCTTTGGTTTCCATCGGCATAAACCGCTGAAATTCCAAAAATAGCCGTTAACAGAAATGCCGCCCAATATTTTTTTAACATTGTTTTCTTCGATCAGTTAATTCGCGTCATTAAATCGCATTTGCAAGAACGCGCCAGCCTGGATGTACAACCGATTTTTCAGGGATATCGGTAAAGTTATATTGTTAATGAAGATTATTCTTTAGGTATTCACACCAATAGCCTTTGTTATTTTTCTCTTTAGAATAATGTGTGGTTAATTTTTATATTAATTTTTATATATGGCGCAAAAAGCGATACTTGGATGAGGTAAAAAATGGCTACAACTGTTAAAAATGAAACAAAAAAGCCTAGTGCCGTTAAAAAAGTTAAGGAAAATACGGCAAATCCTGACAAAGACAGTTCACCGATATGCCTTCCTGATCGTGACTGTAAAATTGCCGAATTAGCTTATTACAAGGCTGAAAGCAGAGGGTTTTCCCCAGGCAATGAACTTGAAGACTGGCTTGAGGCTGAACGGGAGTTTTTGCTGTAATCATGTAGCCTGATACAAATCTCAAAGCGCTGTCAGGCTGATACTTTTAATTAATTTGCTGGAGAAATTTATGGCAAACCAAAATAAAGAAATAGATACATCAAAAAAAGGTTCTGAGCTAATGTCCAAAAGTCCGCTCGGCGGTTTGATGTCTTTTGATGAGTTTGATAACTTTTTTGATGATTTTCTTTCACGCAGATGGCCTCGCTTGCTGGATTGGAATACGCCCTCTATATCGGAAACAGGCTTTCCACGAGTTGATATTCTCGATCACGACAATGATGTAGAAGTTCAGGCTGCATTGCCAGGCGTTAAAAAAGAAGACCTGGAGGTATCGGTTACTCACCAAGCCATTACCATCCGCACTTCCACCAAGGAAGAAAAGAAGGAAGAAGAAAAAGGCAAATACTTTCGCCGCGAAATAGTTCATGGCGAATTTCAGCGCACTGTGTCCTTGCCCGACAATGTCGATGGCGAAAAGGCGAATGCTTCATTCAAAGACGGAATATTAAAAATAACTATTCCCAAAACCGAAAAAAGCAAACGCAAAAGCATCGAAATTCATTAGCCTGTAGGCGGCGGAAGTCTATTGAGCGCAAGCGAAAGCCGGCGTTTCCGGACACTGGACAACAAGCTGGAAACGCCCCTGCATTAAAGTTGACTAGCCTTATTTCCACAGTTTACGCCTATTTTAAAACACCCGTATAAGCTCCGCACATCGAAAAATTCAAAGGATGCACGTATTTATCAACCCTACAGCAAACTCCATAAGATTAAACGCACAAGCATAATTAAAACAAATAATGGCCAATATTGCTGCACGGCAATTTGCTCATGGAGAAAATGAATGAAAAATGAAACCATTGCCGCAATAGCAGCTGTCTTAGTGATTATTCTGGGAATACAGGCTTACACAATGTTTCGACTGAATGACCGGCTCAATCAACTGAGTGGGTTTTATAGTCAGGCGGGCGATTCTCAAACCAAAATACTGAACCCGCCAAAACCTAATCTTTCCCCCTCCAATAAGAATGATGACTTTCTTAATGGGCTCCCATGGAATCCTTATGCGGAAATACAGCACATGCAAAATGAAATGGAGCAGATGTTCAATGATTCATTTTCGCGTTTTCATATAAAAACTCCTTCAGGCAGCTTAAGCAAAGCGCCCGATGTGGATTTACAGGAAAAACCGGACCGCTATATTGTGACTGTTAATGCGCCCGGTGCCGATGAATCGTCAATGGACGTAAAGCTGGAAGATCAGGTCTTGCGCATTTCGATTAAAACAGAACAGGCAAAGGATGAAACCGATGATAAAAGCGGCGAATACCGATACCGGGAACGTTTCGTCGGCCAATTTCAACGGGCGTTAACCTTACCGGGACCTGCCGACGCGGCCAAAATGACAACCGAATACCATAGCGGTGTGCTGACCATTATGATTCCAAAGGCGTAGCTCCAAGCTATTTCGTTTGAGCTCATACTAATAATTATCACTTGATAAAGCAGGTTTAACAAAATGATGCGAATTTTTCTTTTTCTGGCGACCAATATCGCAATAATGGTTGTAATCAGTATTGTCTTTAGCCTTCTTGGCTTAACCGGCACTTTGGACAAACAGGGCATAAATCTCGACCTTAACGCGTTGCTGATTATGTCGGCAATCATTGGCATGACCGGCTCGGTCATTTCACTGGCCTTGTCAAAGTGGACTGCAAAACAAACTATGGGCGTTCAAGTTATCGAGCAACCGCAAAACCAGACTGAACAATGGTTGAATGCTATTGTAGCCAGACACGCTCAAAAAGCGGGCATCGGCATGCCGGAAGTGGGTATTTTTCAGGCTCCGGAAGCCAACGCCTTTGCTACCGGAATGAGCAGAAACAGAGCCTTGGTAGCAGTCAGCACCGGTTTGCTGCAACGCATGAGCAACGATGAGATTGAAGCTGTGATCGGCCATGAAATCACTCATGTCGCGAATGGAGATATGGTTACGATGGCCTTGATGCAGGGCGTGGTAAACACCTTCGTTTACTTTTTTGCCAGTATCATCGGTCATGTGGTTGACCGCGTTATTCTCCAAAACGAACGAGGTCAAGGTGCGGGCTATTTCCTGGCCCAGATGATTGCGCAAATTGCCTTAGGATTCTTAGCCTCTATGCTGGTCATGTGGTTCTCCCGTTACCGGGAATTTAAAGCGGATGCAGGCGGAGCCAAGTTGGCCGGACGAGGAAAAATGATTAGCGCACTTCGCACATTGCAACGTGAATATGAGCCGCAAGACCTGCCCGGACAAATGGCGGCTTTCGGCATTAACGGCAGCAGCGTAAAAAGCTTGTTTATGAGTCATCCGCCCTTGGAAGAGCGTATCGCGGCATTGCAAAATCTTGGTTGAACTAAGCAATCGATCACAAATTTAAAATAACCCAGTGTCGCAACCGCTTGTATGCGACAACCATTAAGTCATGGTTAAGTTACAAAAGTTATATTGTCCTGACATCATTATTATTTTTTAGTCCTTATTTCGACTTTTACCCAAAGAAGAAAGGACAGTTCAATCAGGAATATCTTATGGAAACTCAACCTGACTGGGTAACCACTATTGATAGGATAGTCGATAGGGGATTAAGCCATGGATTAGTGCAGCGCACGACTGAAGACGAGATTTTCGATGGGCGGAGCATCTGCTTAAACGGCAAACATGTGCTGAATTTTGCTCTGTGCAGTTATTTGGGATTAGAGCTGGATTCCAGGCTCAAGCAAGGCACTATCGATGCAGTGACCCGCTATGGCACCCAGTTCGCCATATCGAGAGCCTATATGTCGGCAACGCCTTATACGGAGCTGGAAGCGCAGCTTGAGGAATTATTCGGGGGTCGTGTGCTGGCGACCCCGACCACAACTTTAGGGCACATCGCGGCCTTGCCGGTGCTCATTCAAAAAGGCGATGCGATTATCATCGACCAGATGGCTCACAACAGTATGCAAACTGCGGCAAAGCTGGTTCAAGCGCAAGGAGTTCCTGTCGAAACGCTGCTTCACTGCAACCTGGAGTTGCTTGAAGAACGCATCAACGTGCTGAGCAAGCAATGCCGCCATGTCTGGTATCTGACGGATGGCGTTTATAGCATGTTTGGAGATATGGCTCCGGTACATGAATTAGCAAACCTGTTAAACCGCTACGAGCAACTGCATCTCTATTTTGACGATGCGCATGGCATGAGCTGGATAGGCAAACATGGCAGGGGTTATGTTCTTGATTGTCTGCCTGTTCAAGAACGGATGGTTGTTGCGACATCCTTGTGCAAAGCTTACGCTGCCGGCGGCGGTGCACTGATTTTTCCGAATGCACAGATGCATCGACACGTTAAAAACTGCGGAGGGCCGATGATTTTTTCAGGCCCTATTCAGCCACCGATGCTTGGCGCCGCGATTGCCTCGGCCCGCATCCACCTTTCATCCGAAATTAACAGTCTGCAGCAGGAACTGCAAGATCGCATCGCTCTGTGCAATCGTTTGCTTAAAACATACGATATACCTGTAGCATGCAGTTCGCAGTCGCCGATTTTTTATATCAAGTTAGGGCTTCCTGATATTGCAGGCAGTATGGCCAAATATCTGCTTGATGATGGTTTTTATACTAACCATGCTGTTTATCCAGCAGTCTCTCGGCGTAAATCGGGCATCCGGTTTACTTTGACGCGGCATCTCTCGGCTGAAGATATTCACGGTCTGATCGAAGCAATCGCCCGTAATCTTCCGAAGGTTCTCAACACAAAGCCCAAAAGAGGAACAAAAAAAGGTGTTCCGTCATAAAGCAAAAATAGCCAACGCGTTGCACTAACGCTGATAAGTTCCAATCAGCTCGGCCTGTCCAATGATATGCCCCGTCATCGCTTTTTCAAGCTGGGGTTTATTAGGCTGATGCAAATCAGGTAGTTCAATGTTTAATGCGTAGAGTTTATGAAAATACCTATGTCGGCCAATGGGCGGACATGGGCCTCGATAACCTGTTTTTTTCCAGTCGTTTTTGCCTTGTTGAGTACCTGCGGGCAAATCCTTTTCGGCAATGGCTCGGGGTAATTCCGTAACAGTCGGCGGAATGTTATAGAGCAGCCAGTGTACCCAGGTCATTTTCGGTTTAGCAGGGTCCGGCGCATCGGGGTCATCAACGATCAACACCAGGCTTTTGGTGTTTTGCGGAATTCCTGACCAGCTTAAAGCGGGCGAACTGTCGTTGCCGTCACAGGTAAAAACTTTGGGAATTTCTTCCTGATGGCCAAAGTCCGGTGATTTAAGGGTCAAGGTCATTTTTTGTTCTCCTTCAGCCAAAATGACTGTAGTAAAAAAGATGCTGAAAACTAAACAAATTAAGCGAATAAAAATAGGCTGCTTGATTGAATTCATTGATCACCTCAAGGGTAGAGTTGTCGTTGGTTTGCTGGTTCACAATCTCCAGATTGGGAACCTTGAGGGCGAAGCTCTCGGCAACCGCTCCTGCGTCGCCTAAAGCGCCTACTGTTGGCGCTCTACCTCCTGCATAACCCACAGGGATGTGGGGAATGCAGAGAAATGACTGGATCATTTCCTGTCCATGCGGTTGTAGCTTCGGGAGCCCTTCGACCGGTTTAGGACAAGCTTCCGCTCCTGCTCACGCCCCTTACCTACATAATCCACAGGGATGTGGTGGTCGCGATTGCTCCCTGCAATCTTGCGGCATTTCCTCCATCCGTGGAGGTCAATGCAGATATTGCAGGAGCAAATATCTGTCCATGTAGGCAACGCCTGTCCAGCGCTTAATGCGCGGACAGGCTTATTCCGGCCTACTTCGAGATATGTATAACAACAAGATTTTGAGCTTGAAAACTAGCCCTACAAATTCGTGTCCGCTTTCAAACCATAAACCAATCCCAACCGTCTGACAATTGTAGAAAAGACCTACAGACAAACAAGTTTTCATTGTTTTAAACTCCAAACCCTATAGCCGATTCTTGCGCCATAAAATCAGGAGGTTGTGATCATGAAAAGAGTAAAGCATCTCATTTTTTGGCTTGTGGTCATCGGCGTTATTTTGCTGTTGTTTTCCACTCATGTCATAGCTGAAGATGATTTTCATCGACAACGGTATGCAATGGTAAACATTATCAAAGGCGAGGTGACGGCAACCCGCGAATTCCTGAATCAGGAATCGCTTGATAAGCGGGTAAGCGATGCCCTGGAAAATGTGCCTAGACATGAGTTTGTGCCCGACAATGAGCGCCCCTATGCATATATCAACAGACCGCTGTCTATCGGTTTTGGACAAACCATCTCCCAGCCTTATATCGTCGCGATTATGACCGATCTGCTTAAGCTGAAAAAAACCGATCGGGTTCTGGAAGTCGGCACCGGCTCAGGGTATCAGGCGGCCATTCTCGCCGAGCTTGCCGATAGCGTATATACCATAGAAATTATTGAACCACTGGCTATACGCGCGGCAGCTAACCTTAAGCGAGCCGGTTATAACACAGTTCATACCCGAACCGGCGATGGCTATTACGGCTGGGAAGAAGCTGCTCCTTTTGACGGCATTGTCGTTACCGCCGTTGCAAGCCATATACCGCCGCCGCTGATCAAACAGCTAAAACCCGGCGGCCGCATGGTCATCCCGGTCGGCGCTCAGTTTATGACGCAGTATCTGGTTTTGGTGACTAAAGATGTTGACGAGAAAATTACCGCTCGCCAAATCTTGCCGGTCAGTTTTGTCCCGCTTACCGGCAAGCATTGACGGAGCAACGATCATGAAACCACGTTTATCATTGCTACTCGCTGTCGCTATTATCTCGGCCTCTGCCTTGGCCTACGAAGTTTTATTGATGCGCCTGTTTTCGATTATCCAGTGGCATCATTTCGCTTATATGATGATCAGTCTGGCGCTGTTGGGCTATGGCGTCAGCGGCGTGTTTCTGGCACTGAACCGCGACCGCTTAGCGCAACTGTTCCCGTCTACAATAATGGCCAATATGTTGCTGTTCAGCCTTTCGGCGCCCGCCTGTTTTTTGCTGGCGCAGCAGATCTCGTTTAATCCGGCGGAAATCTTATGGACGCCTGTGCAACTGCTGAATTTATGCAGTATTTACCTGATTCTGGCAGTGCCCTTCTTTTTCGCGGCTAATGTCGTCGGTTTGTCTCTTTATCACTATAAGAACCATGTGTCGTCGATTTATGCGGCCGACCTGTCTGGCGCAGGTATCGGCAGTATCGGTATCATTTTGCTGCTATCCATCGTATTTCCGGAAAAAATACTAGCCCTGTTGATGTTATCGGGAATATTCGCAACCTTGCTGGTATCGAGCTATACCTTTCGCGATTCAAAACACTGGACCACTCTGTCCGTTATCATCGCGCTGACGGTTATTTTCACCCCGCCCGGCTGGATGACGCTGACGGTTTCGCCGTATAAAAGCCTGAACCAACTGCTGCAAGTGCCCGGTACAAAAGTCATAGATCGCTATTCCAGTCCGCTGGGCTTGATCGATATAGTAAAGAGCGAGATCACCCCGTTACGCCACGCACCCGGCCTAAGCCTTAATGCCACAACAGAACCGCCGGAACAGCTTGCCGTGTTTACCGATGCCGACAATATGACCGCAATCACCCGTTATAACGGCAATCCTGAAACACTCGGCTATCTGGATCAAACCACATCGGCCCTGCCCTATCATCTAAAACAATTAGCTGAAGTACTAATTCTCGGGGCCGGCACCGGCAGCGATATTTTACAGGCCAACTATCACGCCATTAAGCATATCGATGCCGTTGAACTGAACCCGCAAGTCATCAATTTGGTACAGCGAAAATATGCCGACTTTTCCGGTTATCTTTATTCCAGCGCCCATGTTGATGTCCATGTTGATGAAGCCCGCGGCTACCTTGCAGCAACCGACAAAGCCTATGATCTGATCAATATTTCATTACTGGATGCGTTTGGCGCATCGGCGGCGGGACTTTATTCAATGGCTGAAAACTATCTTTATACCGAACAAGCCATACAGGAATATCTTCGCCATGTAAGACCGGACGGTTATCTCAGCATTACCCGCTGGATTAAAATTCCGCCGCGCGATGAGCCCAAACTATTGGCTACGGTTATTAACGCGCTTAAAGATGCTAATGTCAGGCAGCCCGGCCAACAAATAATCATGATACGCGGCTGGCAAACCAGCACGTTAATAGTAAAAAACGGCGCACTATCCGCGGAGGAAATCAGCCGGATAAAACAGTTTTGCAATGAACGCAGCTTCGATCCGGTTTACTATCCCGGCATATCGGAGTCGGAAGTCAATCGCTTTAATATCCAGCAGCCGCCCTATCTGTACCAAGCTGCAATAGCTTTATTGGGCGATCAGAGCCAGGCGTTTATTGATGCGTACAAATTTAATATCGAACCATCGAACGACGACCGCCCCTACCTGTTTCATTTTTTTAAATGGCGAACCTTGCCAGAGATTTTGTCGTTATTGGGTACCGGCGGGAGCTTTTTGCTGGAAAGCGGCTATTTGTTATTAATCGCTGCGTTAGTGCAAGCGATACTCGCCAGTCTGTTACTGATTGCGTTGCCGCTGTGGCTTTGGAAAAGCAAATTGGGCATCGAACCGGGATCCGGAAGTCACCTACGCATGCTGGCGTATTTTTTCAGCTTGGGCTTGGCATTTTTGTTTATCGAAATCGCGTTTATCCAGAAATTCATCCTGATTCTGCATCATCCGCTTTATGCCATTACCGTCGTACTGAGCACATTTTTGTTATCTGCCGGAATCGGTAGTTATTTCTCGGCTAATCTGTCGTATAGGACTGAAAAACCGGTGTTTATACTGCCGATGGCGGCCATTGCATTGCTTAGCATCGGTTACAGTCTGGGTTTTGAAGCCATCACCGAATTTCTGCTGAAAACAGGCAGTCTAAGCCGCTACCTGTTTTCGATAGTTTTGATAGCGCCGCTAGGTTTTTGTATGGGCATGCCGTTTCCGATGGCCCTAGCTAAAATCAGCCAAACCAGCCCGGAATTGATACCTTGGGCTTGGGGCATTAACGGCTGCGCCTCGGTGATCAGCGCGATATTGGCAACCCTGATTGCGATGCAGTTCGGCTTTACCGTGTTGATCTTTCTGGCGGTTGGTTTGTATGGGATGGCGGCGTGGTGTTTTCCGAATTCGATTCGGGTATAAAGCAGCCGAGATTGACTTGCAGGATTTCCAGCGGTTTGCGAAACATGGCAGGAAAGTCGCTGCCTGCCAGTAGCGGTTGGGTATCGTGCATTGTTGTTAATCCTTGGAAAACCAAATATTGCCATAATAGGCCAAAACTTGTCCGCCGCTGTTATCGGTATCGGTCATCAGCGCCACCGCATCGATAGTGCGCAGGTCTTCGCCGAACAGCTTTTGCAGGTCGGCACGGACATTGCGCTTTTCGGTGTACCAGACGTTCAGCGCCGCCTCCGGGCCGCGCAAAGCCAGCATCATCGCATGATCTCCGGCAAAAGCGTTGGGCCAGACAGTGTCTTTGGCGGTATTGCCCGCCCAGACATAATTAATCGCCTTGGTCTGCCAAAAAGCCAGACCGCCTTTGACGACTACATAAATGCGGGCGGCATAATCGTCACCGGCCTTGCTTTGTTCGTTCAACCCGCTCAAGCGGTCGGCAATGCGCCACGACCAATTCAGGAACGGCGTTTGTTCAAGATCGATGCGCTGCTCTTTGAACAACCCGGAACCTGCTGCACGGCTGTCGGCTTGCAGCACCACAACACCATCCAGGGTTTGCAACCGGTAACGGGTTTCGCCTTTAAAATCTTTGCGTTCCCAGCCATCAAGCCGGTTGCGGCTGAACTCACCCAGCATTAGCTTAGGTTCGGCAGCCAAATCCTGTATAACTAACACCGTTAATAATACAATCAACAATCCTTTCATGCCCACTCTCCGCTTACTCGTTTAGCCTATGTTCAGTTAAGCTAATCTGACATCAGTCTTATCAGAACTGAAATCCTTATTACACATTATGAGCTTTTTTCTACGCCGAAAATACTTACGCCTGCTTTAGCAATGGATTGCCTTGCAGTCGACTCGGATCAATTGCGGGACTGAACAGTTCATCACCCGCAACAACCCGAATGTTTGCCATGCAGCTGAATCGGAGGACAAGCGACGCTGCCATAGGAACAAAATACGCAGCAATCGCCGGATTTGGGTTTTAGCAGACTATGACAGCCCTCGCATTCGTAAAACCATTGACAGGCATCGGTGGGCATTTGCTCGGTTTTGCTGAAACCGCACTCAGGGCAAATCAGCGTGGATTCCAAAATCACATTACTCATTGTGCAACTCCTTTGACGACTGTGGAAGGATAGCCTGCATCGCCGGTAGCGCGAACCAGTGCTTCGGCATTGGTTTTGGCATCATCGAAAGTCACAATGGCTTGACGACTATCAAAGTTGACCGTCGTCGCAGTCACGCCCGTTACCCGGTTAAGCGCTATTTTTAACGTGATGGGACAAGCGGCACAAGTCATGCCGGGTATTGCCAACGTAACGGTCCGGGGTGCCGCCCATACCGGCTGGTTAACAGCGAGAGTCATCAGTATGACAAAGTATCGTTTCATAAAGGCCGCCTAGTAGAACAAAGGAAGAAGATAAGGAAAAATCAGTGCTAGCAAAACCAGCACCAGCACACCATGAAAAATAATGGCTTGCAGCCTACGATCCGATGTTGAGACACATAGTTCTTCGCCAGATTGGCAACTGGGCTGCGATCGAAAAATGCGCTTCCAGGCAAAAAACAGCGCGATTAACGAAATGAGGATAAAAACGGGCCGGTAGGGTTCCAGTGCGGTCAGGTTGGCTAACCAGGCGCCACTAAAACCCAGCGCCAGCAGCAATAGCGGTCCCAGGCAACAGAGTGAGGCAAAAATGGCACCGACTCCGCCGATAAGCAGAAAGTGTCGGCTATGTTGTGATTCAGACATGGATTTTCTCTCGCAAGTAAAACTGATGTAAGCTTACTTCCGTATTCAAGTACGGAGTCAATAGCCATGAACAAAACCGTAGATAGCTTAACGATTGGCGGCCTGGCAAAAGCGGCCGGGGTTAGCGTCGAAACGATCCGTTTTTACCAGCGCCGTGACCTGTTGTCTGAACCTGACCGGCCTTTGGGAGGTATTCGGCGCTACAGTACGACAGATGTGGCACGGATTGTTTTTATCAAATCCTCGCAACGTCTGGGATTCAGTCTTAACGAAGTTGCAGGTTTGCTAAAATTGTCCGACGGCAGCCAATGCGGCGAAGCAAGAGCACTTGCCGAACACAAACTCACCGATGTTCAAAGCCGCATCGCCGATTTGCAGCGTATCGAACTGGCCTTGCGGGAGCTGATTTCACGTTGCCAGACCAGTCAGAGTGAAGTGAAATGCCCATTGATTTCTGCATTGCAGGAATGATTAGAATGTTCAAAGGCGGATTCACCACGAAGACACGAAGAACACGAAGTTTTATTTCTTCGTGTCTCGGCAATTGCTCCTGCATTGCTCTACCTCCTGCGTCCATGCAGTCGTAAAAGTCGTAAAGCGCCTACTGTTGGTGTTCTCGATCGCTGTTCCAGACGCGATTCTACCTCCTGCATCCATGCAAGTTTCTCGGTCAATAATGTGTCTGTCACCGCTGTTGCGCTGTTTAACAGCATGAACCGTCGGCCGCCGCCGATTCGCCCTGCGGCCCCGGCGTACAATCGAACAAACCGAAGTGACGGGATTGATCGCCCAACACCTGAAAATGTTCGGCATAGCGGCTGGCTGCCAGCATGTCGGCAGTGTTGCCGCATACCCTTAGCGGGCGGCCGGTTTCGAAATGATGATGATCGTCCAGGTCGAAAACGTGAGGATGTTCCGGGATACTGCCGAGATAGCAGGCGACTTGACCGTAATCCTCGCAGCGATCTTCCAGCGGCAGTTTGAAGGCGCGGACGGTGACCGAATGAAACTTAACCATGCCGATTTTGGCGGCAACTTCAGGATCGTCGAGACTAATGGGATTCTGTTTGACGACGCGCACGTCGGGACAATCCAATGCCTGTAAAATTCTCCGGAAGTCTTCCCAATACAAAGCGCCGCCCAGGCATTCGCCCAGTAAAACAGGGTCTTGGCGCAAGGCGGCCGGGATGCGGCGATCGGCGAACACATCAGAAAAATACAGTTCCCCGCCCGGTTTCAGCACCCGGAATATTTCCGCCAGCACTCTCGGTTTTTCCGGCGACAGGTTGATCACGCAATTGGAGACCACCACGTCGATACTGTTGTCGTCAATACCGACAGCCGCTAGGTTTTCGATATGGCCGTGCAAAAATTCGACATTGGCATAACCGAAGCGCTCGGCATGCCACTCGCGGTGCCGTACCGCGACTTCCAGTTGCTCCGGCGTCATATCGACGCCGATCACCCTGCCTGTAGGCCCGACCAGTTTCGACAACAAGTAGCAGTCGCGGCCGGAACCGCAGCCCAAATCCAGCACGGTCTTGCCGGTCAAAACCGGAGGCAGCGGCGAGCCGCAGCCGTAAAAGCGTTCCAGCACTTCCGGGTGCAGGCCGGCCAGCAAGGCTTTTAAATAAGCGGGCATCGCGTCGATACTGCAACAGGCGCTGGTTTTCAGGTCATTGCTGGATTGCAATACCTGACCGTAATAATGGCGGACGGATTCGTTGATTTCGATACTGGTAGTGGTCATGTTTTTTCTTCTCGTGTTTCAGGTTAAAAACGGGTGCTAACGCCGTAAATAACGGCTGAGCATAATGCCGCACAGGGTAGCGTTAGCAGCCAGGATAATGCAATGGATGCAATCACGCCTGTGTTGGCCTTGCCGCCGGTCAGGCCGATGCCGAACAAGGCGCCGACCGAGACATGGGTGGTGGACACCGGCATGCCCAGTTTACTGGCGAAAATCACCAGCAATGCGGTAGCCAGATTGGCTGCAAGACCTTGGACCTGCGTGATCGGGGTGATTTTATGGCTCATGGTTTCCGCCACCCGCCGGGCGTTAAATAATCCGCCTAACAGCATTGCTACTGCAATTACGATAATGATCCATTGTAGATTAAAGTCGGGGACTAACAACAATAATGCCGCCATTTTAGGTGTGTCGTTAAGGCCGCGGGCAAAACACACTGCCCCGGCACTGCAAAAATGCAGACTGTCGAGCATGCGCTGAGCGTTAAAGTTCAATACGACGTCAACGTCGCGCTCAGCACAAACCGTTTGTGAAGCTATGATGAGTGCGGCTGATGGATCAGCCGATAATACCGTTGTTGCATTGGAGGAATTTACAAGCACAAGACTGTCAGGTTGTTCCTCGCATAAACATAAAGACTGGCTAAAGGTAAGTGTATTAAGGAAACGATGTAGCAACACCGCCAACAGTAACGCAGCAAACGGACTTAATAACAAGGGCAGGACAAAATTGTTCAACAAGGGCGCCGGATTCATGCTGCCCAGTGTTGCCAACAGCGTACTGCCCAGCATCGCACCCAGCAAGGCATGCGTGGTTGAAATCGGGAAACCGAAGCGAGTCGCCAGAATCACTGTCATCCCAGCGCCGCCAGCTACCGAAATCATGAACGGCAGTGATTGAATCAGACTGTCAGGCGCCAGGCCTTTGCCGGAGAATTTGACCATCAAGGTTTGCGCAAGAAACAATGCGCAGATCGAGCCGGCCAGCGTCGTCAGCGTTGCCCAGCTTAAAGCCAGTCGGTAATTCGCCATGCCGCTGCCGAATAAGGTCGCTACGCCTTTAAAATTGTCGTTGGCGCCGTTGGCATAGGCCAGAAAGCAGACAGCAATGAATAAGACGCTTGTAGCCATTGTAATTCTCCTTTATCGGTCAAGATATTACCTTATGTCGTTAGGAGAACGAAAATCTTACAAAAAATATTCAGGCCGTTGAACCAAAAGGTAGAGTAACACAGGAGCAGTTACCGAGAGGGAGACGAATCAACCTCGCAACATAATGGTTTATCAGTGTTTATCTGTGTAAATCTGCGGCTAACTAAGGTTTTTAGGCTAACCATTCAGGTTAAAGGTGGCGGCAGAATCGGTTCGACACCTTCAAACTCCGCCTCAGGATGATGTTTTATTACCAGTTGCTTGATGGTTTCTATGCGCTCCTTGGGAATATCAACCAGAACCAGAAGTTCGCCTTGTTCGATGGCTTCTTCAAACTGCTTTAATCTTGTATTGCCCGAATTCATTCCCATTAAACCGTTCATCATAGAGCCGATGGTTGCGCCTGCCATAATGATCCCCAAAAGCGGTCCTCCCGCAATTGCAAATCCCGCAAGACGCAAACCAATTAAACCGGCCAACAGTCCCGTAGTACCGCCTAATGCGACTCCTCGCTCAACTGCGGGAATAAAATCGGTTTTTATACTTATACCGGCTTCTGGCAGCCCTTCAAGCGGTGTGTCCCTTTTCGCCAGAATATGAATATCGCTTTCTTCTATCCCTTCAGCTCGGAGTTCGTCGACAATTTTATGGGTAATAGCAATATTGGGAACTAAAAAATAGATTCTACTCATGGCTTTCTCCTTTTTTAGTGATGTTCGCATTGACGATGAAGTCCAATGAGAGGTTATATTAATTTTTAATCATTAGGTTGCCGGGCAGGCAAATCATCTTCAACATCATAAGTTTATTTCATAAGGTTTCAATAAGTTGAACTACGTATTTATCGAGACTCACTGATAGTATATTCTCAGCCTCTGTTACAAATCCGGCATAAGCATTTTTTCGTATTGGCAATACTTGCTTAATGCTTAATAAAGGAATAGTTACTCTGCAAAATATTGTTTTGCACTAATAAAAATGAGGCCGGCCATTGAACAATAAATTAATAACGCCGCACTGGGAACATTTTGAGCATGAAGCGGACATCGGCATACGCGGCATTGCACCTACGCTTGAGCAAGCTTTCGAGCAAGCCGCTATCGCCATGACCGCAGTGGTTACCCATCTTGACTCGGTTTCGGCATCTAAAGTCATCTCCATCTATTGTGAAGCACCCGATAATGAACTGCTGTTAGTCAGCTGGCTCAATGAATTGATTTATGAAATGTCTGTACAGGGCGTGCTGTTCAATCGTTTTGAGGTCGTTATCGATGACGACACTTTATCGGCGATAGCCTATGGCGAAGCCGTTGATCGGCAAAAACACCAGCCTGCCGTAGAAATAAAAGGCGCTACTTTTACCGAGCTGCGTGTCTATCAGCAAGCTGATGACGCGTGGATTGCCCAATGTGTTGTCGATGTTTAGAGGAGGTATTCAATGGATACCCGTCAATTCATACAACGAAACGAAACAAGCTGGGAAATTAAACCCAAAGGACCCATGCGTGTTCCAGCGGTGATTTATGCCGACGCGCAATTGCTGGAAAATATGGACCAGAAAGTTTATGAGCAGATCACCAATGTCGCGACTTTGCCGGGTATTGTTGAAGCCGCCTATGCGATGCCGGACGCACATTGGGGCTACGGTTTTCCGATCGGCGGCGTCGCTGCTTTCGATCCTGATCAAGGCGGCGTGGTATCGGCCGGCGGAGTTGGTTTCGATATCTCCTGCGGCGTGCGCACCTTGCATACCGGTCTTACTATGGATCAATTGCAGCCGCATAAACAGGCGCTTGCCGATGCGTTATACCGTACGGTTCCTGCCGGTGTCGGCAGCAAAGGCCGAATACACTTGAATCATGAAAACATGCACGGCATGCTGATAGGGGGCGCAAAATGGGCGCTTGAACAGGGATTTGGCGAAGAACAGGATATGGAACGTATTGAAGAACACGGTTGTATGGCCGGTGCTGATCCACACTACGTTTCCCCTAAAGCCCGTGAGCGGCAAAAAGATGAAATGGGCACATTGGGTTCCGGCAATCATTATCTGGAAGTACAGCGGGTCGCGGAGATTTTCGACCAGGATGTCGCTAAAATTTTCGGCTTACGCATTGATGATGTGGTGATCACTATTCACTGCGGCTCCAGAGGCTTGGGGCATCAAATCGGCACCGAGTTTTTGAAAGACATGGCGATGTCGGCGGCTCAATATCATATCGCTTTGCCGGATCGCGAACTGGCCTGCGCACCGTTAAACTCACCTTTAGGAAAGCAGTATCTGGGAGCGATGCGGGCGGCCATCAACTGCGCATTAGCCAATCGCCAGATTATTACCCATATAACCCGGCAAGCTGTTGCGACGATATTCCCAGGTATCCATCTTAGCCTACTGTACGATGTCTCGCACAACACCTGCAAGGTGGAACACCACACTATTGACGGTCGAAAAAAAGAGTTGTACGTACATCGCAAAGGCGCAACCCGCGCTTTCGGCCCAGGTCATCCCGATTTGCCACCTGTATTCAAAGAAGTCGGACAACCGGTGTTGATCGGCGGTTCCATGGGTACCAGTTCTTATGTGCTGTGCGGAACCAAAGACAGCGAGCAACGCTCGTTCAGCTCGGCCTGCCATGGCGCGGGGCGGGCAATGAGCCGCACCCAAGCGACTAAACATTGGCAAGGCAGAACGCTGGTCGATCAATTGGCGGCTCGAGGCATTATCATTCGCAGCCCGTCGATGCGCGGGGTGGCCGAAGAAGCACCAGCAGCTTATAAAGATGTCAGTGTGGTGGTGGATGTTGCAGACCGGGCCGGTCTGGCCCACAAAGTCGCCAAGCTGGAGCCGGTGATTTGTATCAAAGGCTAAAGCCGTAGACCACAAGTACACGATACTGACTTGTATCGTGGAAAAAGGCCAATTCACTGGTTGCGGTGATTCTCTGGTAACGGCGTCGAACGTTTTCGTCTGGCCGTAGTTCTTCGACCGGTTTACGATCGGCAGCGTCTTCGTGCTTGCGTTGGGCCGCTTCCTCAAGACTATCGGCTCGATGGCATAACATTTACAAAAAGAATTTTTGGACTGTTATTAAAGAGGAACGGTTTATGTTTAAGACAGGAATTACACAAATCCAGTGTTCCGGACCTGTAAACCTTGGCGACAAGGCTTGCAGGAAAAAGCCATGAGCGTTGCCGAAACAGTATCGGGCCAAGTCAGTTTCATACCGGTCGACGGTTCGACTGTGGCTATGCAGTTGACCGGCATTTGGAGTCATGATGCATCAATCAAACCGGTCGAACAGGTGCTCATGGATTTGAGCGACTTTAAAAACCTAAAGCTTGTTTTACTGCGTGCGCATGATCTTGCAGGATGGGACAGCCGGCTACCGGCTTATCTGCTCAAGATATTCAATTATTGCCAGACCCAGCATATCGAAGTCGATGCGTCCGGGCTGCCCGAAGGCGCACAGGAGTTGCTCAAACTGGCGCGCGCAGTACCCGAACGGGCCGGTGCGCGCCGCACAGCGCAACAAAAATCCATTCTGGCCGAAATTGGCAAGGCGGTCCTGAACGGCCTTAAGGACGCGAAGGGGCTGCTCGCTTTTATCGGCGAAACCTTGCTGGCTTTCATCGCGTTGATTCAAGCCGAAGCGCGCTTTCGAACCATCGATATATTTTTATGCATACAAGACGCAGGCCCCGCGGCCCTGCCGATCGTGACGCTGATCAGCTTGCTGGTGGGATTGATTCTGGCTTTTGTCGGCGCCGTGCAGCTGGCCATGTTCGGTGCTCAGATCTATATCGCCGATCTGGTCGGCTTGGGCACGGTCCGCGAGATGGGCGCGCTGATGACGGCCGTGATCATGTCGGGGCGCACCGGGGCCGCCTATGCCGCACAACTCGGCACCATGAATGTCAACAGCGAGATCGACGCCCTCAAGACCATGGGCATATCGCCGATGCAGTTCCTGGTGCTGCCGCGCATGCTGGCGTTGATCCTGATGATGCCGCTACTCTGTCTTTATGCCGACTTGATGGGCATGCTGGGCGGGGCGATGGTCACAGTCAGCGCCTTCGATGTGTCCTTGATCCAGTACTACAATGAAATCCAAAAAGCCGTGGACCTAACCGACTTCGGCATCGGCCTGTTCAAAAGCCTGGTGTTTGCGGCACTGATCGCGACAGCGGGTTGCATGCGCGGCATGCAGTGCGGACGCAGTGCCTCCGCTGTCGGCGATGCGGCAACGTCGGCCGTGGTAAACAGCATCGTCTACATCGTGGTCGCCGACTCGGTGATTACGTTAATTTGCGATCGGCTCGGCATATGACTTCCGCCATGAATACGCCGCATATCACCGTAACAAACCTGACCATGGCTTACGGCGATTTCCTGATTCAGCGGGATTTGAGTTTCACCATCGATCATGGCGACATATTCATCATCATGGGCGGCAGCGGCTGCGGCAAAAGCACGTTGCTCAGGCATTTAATCGGCCTGCAGCGGCCTGCCCAAGGCGATGTGTTTTACGACCAGCAAGACTTCTGGCACGCCAGCGACGAAGAACGTGTCCGCATCATCCGGCGCATCGGGGTTCTGTACCAGAGCGGCGCTTTGTTCAGTTCCCTGACGCTGGCCGAAAATATCGCCCTGCCTCTGGGCGAATTCACCCATATGAACGGCCGTGAAATCGCCGACATCGTGTCCTACAAGCTCGCCCTGGTCGGTCTGGCGGGGTTCGAGGATTATTACCCATCCGAAATCAGCGGCGGCATGCAAAAACGCGCCGGCCTGGCCAGAGCCATGGCGCTCGATCCCGAGATTCTGTTCTTCGACGAACCGTCGGCCGGGCTCGACCCGGTCAGTGCCAGGCTATTGGACGATCTGATAGTCAGCCTGCGCGATACATTGGGCACGACCATTGTTGTCGTTACCCACGAGCTGGCGAGCATTTTCGCGATCGGCACCAACTCTGTTTTTCTCGATCCCGATACTAAAACCATGCTGGCTACCGGTTCGCCCAAAAAACTACTGGCCGAATCCAGCGATGCCAAGATCATTCAATTTCTGACCCGAGGCGAAAGCAATGCCAATAAGTCTGCTTAGAAAGGAGCAATGTTGCCATGAGTAAACCTATCAGTCCTGTCGCTATCGGCGGTTTTACGGTCGGCGCCTTGGCGCTTTTGTTGGTTGCGCTCTTCATATTCGGCGGAGGACAGTTTTTACGTGCCGATAAAGTCCGCTTCGTGATCTTTTTTGATTCCTCGCTCAATGGGCTTGATATTGGTGCGCCGGTAAAAATGCAGGGCGTCAAGGTCGGTGAAGTCACGAAAATCGTTCTAGAGCTTGACCCGAAAACCAACAAAGTCTACAAACCGGTAGTGATAGAGATCGACCGCAAAACTTTAACCACTTCAGAAGGCACAGCTTTTCCCTTAGCGATGACGCGCAAAGAGCGGGAGGCAAACCGGGACGGTCTCGTTGCCGCAGGTTTCCGTGCCCGCCTCGAGATGCAAAGCCTGTTGACGGGTTTGCTTTACATAGATTTCGATGTGCACCGTGATAAACCGCCTGTGTTTACTGGCCTTGAATATCAGGGCTTGCTTGAATTGCCCGCCATTCCGACAACCGTCGACGAAATCCGCAATACGGCCGAACAAGTGGTAAAAAAAATAAACGAAATGCCTCTGGAAGACATAGTCCAGAACTTATCGGCCAGCTTGCGCGAAATTAATAACTTTTTGGCTTCCGAAGATGTCAAAAAGTCCAAAGTTGCCTTAGCCAATGCCCTTGAAGGAATGGAGAAAACGGTAAAGACGCTCAATCATAATCTGGAACCGTTACTGGTCAATACGAACAATACAATGGTTAGCACCAATGCCTTGATCAGGGATTTTAAGCCCATCGTCGCCAACACTGACAAGACATTGACAGCCGCAACCGCTGCTCTTGACAGATCGCGGGATTCGATGGCGAAACTGGACGGCGCAGTCGGGCCTGAATCGGATTTAACCGAGACCCTGGAAGCGCTCAAAGATACGGCTCGCTCGATCAGAAATCTGACCGATTATCTGGAACGCCATCCGGAAGCGGTACTTACCGGAAAAGATAACTAGAGGAGATTGACCATGCATATAATCCGGCTCGTTTTTATTTTGCTACTGTCTGTTTTGCTGCTGTCTTTGGCGGCCTGTACAACACCTTCATCACAATTCTATATGCTGGAGCCGGTCAGTGGCTTCGAGCACAAAAGTCCAGCCGGAGCCTCTAAAAAGCCGGTTGTTATTCTCTCGCAGGTTCGCATTCCATACTATGTGGACAGACCCCAGATCGTGACCGCGAACGGTAAAAACGCCTATCAACTGAACGAGCTCAATCGCTGGGCCGAGGCATTGGATCACAATATCGGCCGCGTGTTGGCTCAAAATCTCACGATTTTGGTGCCGGCGGAGGTAGGGTTTTCCAGCACTTCAACTACAGCAGAACGGGCGAATTTCCGGGTATCCGTTAATATCCTCGAATTTCATGCAGACCCGCAAGGACAGGCCGGTTTGACTGCACATTGGCAGATAATCCGTAGCGACGGAGCAATAGTGAATCGACAAGTTTCGTATCGTGCGCCGGCTTCGACCTCAGACTACCGTATTATCGTGGAAGCGCTCAACGACTGTCTCAATCGTTTGAGCCGCGACTTGGCTGTTGAGCTACAGAGCCTGGCTAAAAATAAAGCCTTGAGCGGACTCTAACAAGGATATTTCCAAACGTGAGTTTTGATGCCTATTCCTCTTCTTATCCCCCTCATTCCTAACCGACTGGAGACGGTGATTTATTTCAAAGGTTGAAGGATCTTCAAATTGAAGTCATTGCCAAGAAGAGTCGTTGCGAGGAGATTTAAAAGTGAACTTTAGTATACCTTCACTCTACATAGGCACCAGCGGCTGGAGCTATCCAAATTGGCAGCAGCATTTTTACAACCGCGTCGCCCGAAAAGACTGGCTAAAATTCTACGCCGAACGTTTTTCCGCGGTAGAAATTAACGGCACTTTTTATCGCTTACAAAGCCCCGACACATTTAAAAAATGGTTTAACGAAACCCCGGCAACATTCAGATTCGCATTAAAGGCGAATCGCTATTTAACGCATAACAAAAAACTACTTGATCCGGAACCGTCTGTGTTGATTGAGAAACACCATGCCGAAGCGCTTGGAGAAAAACTGGCCGTGGTATTGTGGCAACTGCCCGGCTTATACAAAAAAGACTTGGGCCGATTAAAAGATTTTATCGACGCCTTACAACAATGGAATGAAGTGCGCCACAGCATAGAATTCAGGCACAATTCCTGGTTTGATGACGAAACGGCGGATCGCTTGGCTAAAGCGGAAATCGCTGTTTGCCTGTCTGATGCCGAGAGTTGGCCGATGTGGAATCGTATCAGCTCAAACTTGGTTTATATGCGCTTGCATGGACATGCACGAACTTACGTCTCTTCCTACAGCAAACCCGAACTGGCCTATTGGGCCGAGCGCATAGTTCGATGGGCTAAACAAGGTAAGGAAGTGCATGTTTATTTCGACAATACCGCCGAATGTGCCGCGCCTTTTAATGCGAATACTTTACGGGAATTGGTGGAAGATTTCAGTAGATAAGGCTTTTTAAGGCTTTTTAGCGATCACCAGTAGTCCGGCGATAATCAACGCCGCGCCCAAAACTATACGCAAAGTAATGATTTCCTTGAGCAGTAGCCAAGCCAGCAGTATCGCAACCACTACGCTGCCTTTGTCGATCAACGCGACAGTCGCCACATAGCCGATCTTCAGCGCCTTGTAGTAGAAAACCCATGACAGCGTGGTAGTCACGCCGGACAGGCCTAGCCACAGCAGATTCATGCGGTTCAACGATGCCAATTCCTGAACCGGTACGGCGAAGGCCGCAAATCCCAGCACGAAAACACTGACGAACAAGGTGCGGATAGTCAGCCCCAGTTCCCCCGAAATGCCGGCCAGTCCCATCTTGGCAACTACCGACGTAAACCCGGCAAAGACCATTGAGATGAAGGCATAAGCTATCCATTTTTCCATATTCTTTGCCTCAGTTTAATAAATCTGCGCCGAGTTTTGATGTGTGTTATGAGCGTGTAACTCGCTTATGCGAATTGGAACAACACTAATCCCAACGATTATCCCTGATCTGCACTTTGCCGTTTTCGATTCTAAGCGGAAAACAGTCGATATTTTCATAGGCTGGCGGGGATTTTACTTCGCCGGTTTTGACACAAAAACGTGCGCCATGACGGGGACAGATAATCTCATCGCCTTCCAGCCTGCCGCTGGCGATTTCCGCTCCGTCGTGGGTACAGACATCTTCAAGCGCATAAAATTTGCCGTCAATTCTAAAAATAGCGACATCCGTACCATCGACATCTACGACTATGTGCTCGCCATCCGCTAAAGCATTTTCATCTATTGCATTTATCCAGTCCGACATTTCTTTACCGTTATCGTTGTGTTTTAAAGTGGGTATTCGCTGGCCGTCGTAATCAGACCTTCCAGGTTTTTAAAACCTGGAAGGTCTAAAGCTTCAAATAAACATCATACCGCAACAACTTACCTTGAAAACTTTGGCTAGGCTTGCCACCCAAAGGGTCCGCGTAATCGGGGCTTTTTACCACCACGCGTTTTCCGGCAGCGTTTAAAGCCGCCTCAAAAAGCTGCTCCTTATCCTGGTCATCGCCCAATAGGTCGCGCAATACCATCATTGATTTTTTGGCGAGTGCCGATTTTTTGCGTTTGGGCGGAAACATCGGATCGAGATAAATACAATCCGGCGGAGTTTCCAAATTAGCTAATAATTCGATGGCGTTACCTTGTAGTAACTGGGGAGATTCAAGATTAAGCCGCTGCATCCAGTCCTGTTGCGCCAACCGGGCAAAGCCGTCTGTCAATAATTCCGCCATGACAGGCGAACGTTCGATACAAAGCAATTCGTAGCCCATACGAAAGATATGCAGGCTGTCCTGGCCCCAACCGGTAGTGGCATCGGCAACAGTTCTGGTTTTACGGCCCAGCGCTTGGGCCAACGCACCGTCTTTGGGTGCGGGCCATGAACGCTGCTCGCCATTGCGCGGCTCTATATCGACGGACAACCCCCCTTTTTTAAGCAGCTCTTTATCGAGTAATTTTAAGCAGCCGTCACGCCAAGTTAAAAAAAAATCTTCCGTACTATCGCTAAGCGATTGATGCAAAGGAACGCCTAATCTTTCTGCAAGCTGCTGGAACGGCAGGCTATCGCCCTGCCCTTGGTAAAGTACGGCCAGTTTCCCGGTATATTGCAGTGAGGTTTTCGTGGTCATGGCTTGAATTAGCCACGAAGAACATGCAGAAAAAACTTCGTGTCCTTCGTGTCGCCTAGAGGCGCCTACTTTTGGCTTCGTGGTGAATTATTCTGTAGAAATGGATTTTTGTTCGTTTTTCAACGCCGCATCCAGTGTATGCCAAGCCAATGTCGCACATTTGACTCGCGCAGGATATTCACGCACACCGGCTAATACAGCCAGCTTGCCAACCGCCTCAAGATTCACCTGCTCGTCTTTACCGGTAGTCATTTCGTGAAACTTTTTAAACAAGTCTTCGGCTTCCTGTTCGGTTTTGCCTTTGACTATCTCGGTCATTAACGAAACCGAAGCAGTCGAAATGGCGCAGCCTGAGCCCTGAAAACTGGCATCGGTAATCGTATCGCCGTCCATTTTCAAATATAAGGTCAGGCGATCTCCGCATAGCGGGTTAAAACCTTCCACTTTGCGGTCGGCATTTTCCATGACGCGGAAATTGCGTGGGTTGCGGTTGTGGTCAAAAATCACCTCTTGATAGAGGTCGCGTAAATCATCAAACATTAGCCAAATACCTCGATCAAGGACTCTATGCCTTTCATTAAAACATCAATTTCTTCTTTGGTGTTATATATTGCAAACGATGCTCTTGCGGTCGCAGGAACTGCAAAAAAATCCATGACCGGCATCGCGCAGTGGTGCCCTGCCCTGATTGCTATGCCCAAGCTGTCGAGCATCGTGCCAATATCGTGCGGATGAATTTTATCCAGCACGAAAGCCAATATCGCGCCTTTATGCTCGGCCTCGCCAATAATTCTAAGCCCTTTAATTTGTTTGGCTTTTGCAGTGGCGTAATCAAGCAATTCGGCTTCATAAGCGGCAATATTATCCATGCCGATTGCATTCAGATAATCGATAGCCGCGCCCAAGCCGACTACATCGGCAATGTTCGGCGTGCCTGCTTCGAACTTATAAGGCAGTACATTATATTCGGTTTCTTCGAAGGTGACTTTGCGGATCATATCGCCGCCGCCCTGGTATGGTGGCATGGCTTCCAATAAAGCCTGTTTGCCGTAGAGTACGCCTATGCCGGAAGGCGCATAAAGTTTATGGCCTGAAAAAACATAAAAATCGCAATCCAAGTCCTGCACGTCCACCGCCATATGCGGAATAGCCTGCGCGCCATCCAGCAATACCGGGATATTTCTGGCATGCGCCGCCGCGATAATCTTTTTAACAGGATTAATCGTACCCAAAGCGTTAGACATATGTACGACCGAAACCAGCCTGGTTTTATCGCTGATCAATTTTTCAAACTCATCGTAGATCAATTCGCCTTGCAGGTTAATCGGCGCAACTTTTAAGACTGCTCCGGTCTGCTCGCAAAGCATTTGCCAAGGCACGATATTGGAATGATGCTCCATCGCGGTAATCAAAATCTCGTCGCCGGCTTTGATATTGGTTTTGCCGTAGGTCTGCGCGACCAAGTTGATAGCTTCCGTAGCGCCTCTGACAAAAATAATCTCTTTTTCGCTGGCAGCATGAATGAAGTCTTTAACCTTGGTGCGCGCGCCTTCAAACTTATCGGTAGAACGCACGCTTAAGGTATGCACGCCGCGATGCACGTTGGCATAATCATGGCTATACAAATGCACGATGCTGTCGATAACCGCCTGAGGCTTTTGGCAAGAGGCCGCGTTATCCAGATAAACCAACGGCTTGTTGCGTATAAGTTCTGCCAATATAGGAAAATCGGCGCGGATTTTTTCTACGGGAAAGTTTGTCATATTTATTCCGATAACATTGATTCTTCAATTACAACGTATTATATTCCAATCACTCTTCTTATCTGACTCTCACTAAGAAAATGACTATAGCCACTGCGAATGTGCGAAAACATCTGACCGACATTAAAGAATGGCAAAAATTAGGTGAAGCTAATATTTTTCCGCCTGATAGCCGTCTTGAACTTATCGAAGGAGAAATATTGGAAATGGCGCCTATTGGTTCTAATCACTCTGGTCATGTAATGCGTTTAAACCACTTCCTATCAGCATTGGTTTTCGGTAAAGCTATACTCAGCGTTCAAAATCCTTTGCAACTTGGCGGTCTTTCGGAACCCGAACCCGACTTTATGCTGCTAAAGCCGAATGATGATTTTTACTGCTCTCGTCATCCCAATGCCGATGATGTTTTATTGCTGATTGAAGTCGCCGACAGTTCGCTTAGTTTCGACCAAAATCAAAAGCTGCGTTTATATGCCAGTCATAACATTCCTGAATATTGGCTGATGAACCTGAACGACTCCTGCGTTGAAGTCTATCGCCAACCGCATGGTGATTGTTATGGTGAAAAAACCACGTTGCGCGTCGGCGATAGCATCACCTTGTCTCAGCTAGACCAAATCACTATCAACATTGCCGACATTTTATAACCATTCCTTGTTGACGCCTTCCTGAGGGAAACGCGTTAACAATTGCTCCAAAATCATATCGTGCAAACCTCTAATTTTGACCTTATCGACCATTTCATTGGCAAACGCAAAGGTCAGCATGTTGCGCGCGGTTTCTTCGTCAACGCAGCGTGATTGCAGATAGAAAATGGATTTTTCATCCAGCTGCCCGACAGTCACGCCATGCCCGCATTTGACGTCATCGGCATAAATTTCCAGCTGCGGTTTGGTATCCGCTTCGGCATCATCCGATAGCAGCAAATTGCGGTTATTCATTTGCGAATCGGTTTTTTGCGCGTCAATAGCGACAATCACCCGCCCCTGAAACACGCCCCTGGCCCTGTCGTCAAGCACGCCTTTATACAGCTCGCGGCTGATTGCATAAGGTTTTAAATGATTGATGCGGGTATGGTTGTCGATATGCTGGCGTTTTACGCCCAAGTACAAACCATTCAATTCGCACTCTGACGCTCGGTCCAGGTCTACATGAATATCGCTACGCGCCAGCAAGCCGCCAAAGGCAAAATTGTGATGTGTAAATCGAGCATCTCTCGCTTGTTTAATGTAGCTGCCGCCAAAATGATAGGCTTTCTCGGATTCGCTTTGCATTTTATACAGCGTCACTTTGGCGTTTTGCCCGACAAAAACCTCAGTCACAGCGGCTGTTAAATAGGCGTTCGCCCCGCCTGTTCCAGGCAGACTTTCGGCATACACACCATCCTTGGCGATAAAAGTCTCTATTACTTTAGCTTCGGCCATTTCGTCGGCAATGATGATATTGCGAGTCGTCGCCATTGCATCGTCGCCGGTCACAATGTGCAGTAACTGTATCGGCCTGTCTAAAACCAGCTTTGCAGGTACATGCACAAACAAGCCGTCGGTAAACCATGCGGTATTGAAAGCAATAAAGCTATGCTCTGAATGATTAGCCGCTAAGCCCAGATATTTTTCAACTGTATCCGGCTGTTTTGCCAATGCATCAGCCATGCTCATCACTGAAACGGCCTCGGGCAAATCAGTTAAGACCGAGAGCTCTGCTGAAAAATGTCCGTTCACTAAAACCAAGACCCAAGCATCTTCCAGTCGATACGGTTTCAGCGAGTCTGCATTGACATCACCGACAGTCAAACTTATCGATGGCGAAAACAGTTTCTTTTCAATGCCGGACACATTGGTATAGTGCCATTCTTCTTCGCGCGGCGATGGAAAGCCTTGTTCGGCAAACTGCGCCAATGCCTCAGCCCTTAACGCTCTGAGCCAAGGCAATGTTTGTCCAGGCAATGCGGACGCTATTGTTTGATATTCAGCCGCATAACGGCTTGCTGTTGCCGTATTCATTTATGCCGCCGCCTGATTATCTTCGACCCAACTGTAACCTTTTTCTTCCAGTTCCAGTGCCAGTTCGGGACCGCCGGATTTAACAATTTGTCCATGCGCCAACACATGGACAAAATCCGGTTTGATGTAATCCAGCAAGCGCTGATAATGCGTCACCATCACAAACGAACGCTCCGGCGAGCGCAATGAGTTAACGCCTTCTGCTACAATTTTTAACGCGTCAATATCCAGGCCGGAATCGGTTTCATCCATGATGCATAGCTTGGGTTCCAATATGGCCATTTGCAGGATTTCGTTACGTTTCTTTTCGCCGCCGGAAAAGCCTTCGTTAACCGCACGGTAAAGAAACTTCTCGTCCATTTCCAGCAAACGCACTTTTTCTTTAACCAGCGTTAAAAAATCCATCGCATCGACTTCAGGTTGTCCATGATGTTTGCGTATTGAATTCAGCGCCGCTTTCAACAAATAGACATTGCTAACGCCGGGAATTTCAACCGGATATTGAAACGCCAAAAACACGCCTTCCCGGGCTCTGATTTCAGGAGCCATTTCCAATAAGTTTTTGCCTTGGTAAGTCGCCGTTCCGCCGGTCACGGTGTAACCGCTCTTGCCTGACAACACATGCGACAAAGTGCTTTTGCCTGAACCGTTAGGTCCCATAATGGCGTGAATTTCACCCGCCTTAATTTCAAGGTTAATACCTTTGAGAATTTGTTTGTCATTCACGTTGACGGTTAAATCTTTAATACTAAGCATGAGTAGTTCCAATTGTTTTAACATTACTTAAGCAGCTTGTCGGCTTTTAAGCAATTCAGCCGGCTTTTGGTTTTATAAGACAGTGTATTAATCTATTTCTTCAATTTTTAGAATATTAAGTTTTTCTTTAGTCTGATATTTCCAAGCAGACGGATGATGCGCGGTATATAAATTACTGCTGAATTTGTTAGTAAGCAGACAATCTGTAACATTCTGTTTCAATTTTGCTGTGCAACAGTTAATAATATATTCGGGCTGGTAAAGTTTGCAGCGACTAATAAAATCTTCACGAATAACATATTCGCCTTTCTCGTTAGTAATATCCCAAATCGCATTCCATACACTATCGCGAACCTTAGTATTCAATTTATCGGTAAAAATACCTAAAGAACATAGATAAGGAATGGGGTTGGATATAACCAAGTTATAACTACCGTCTGCTAAATCGGGTATTTTTTTTAAAATATCGCTTATGTAAATTTCTATATTA
Organism: Methylobacter sp.; assembly: GCA_036561025.1. GTDB lineage: Bacteria > Pseudomonadota > Gammaproteobacteria > Methylococcales > Methylomonadaceae > Methylobacter_A. The sequence goes on from DATBQB010000057.1 coordinate 44,392, forward strand.
CGCCCCGTATAACCTTGAGCCGGCGCTTTGGGGTTTAGCGTAAAATTTTTCTTATCATGTTTATATTCGCTTTTATGAGGCGACTCTAAAATAAGCAAAATATTTTTTTTACCCTTAGCATCGGCTGCCGGACGGTCATTAAAATCCGATAATGGAATTGTTTTATCAACCGGCATTACCTCTATATTTTCATTGCTGACTTCTACGATATACCGCCATACATCAGGAACACGATGCTTATTTTGAAAAATATCAAGATATTCTTCTGTACAGTAAGCATTTATTTGTTCTTGTGTTATAGGAGAAATATCAATTTCATCAGTTATATATTCTTCGTCGTTGCAATCAACCTTGGCTTTAATTTTCATTTCACATACCACCATTAAATTCCAAATAAAGACTAAAGCAATTGTGTCTATCTAATAATTGAAATTAGCGTTTCCGCCTTAATGATTTTATGCTGCTGTACAGATATGCTAAGTAAATTTTGGGCTTCCTTTTCCTACCTCAGCCTATGTCATTTTATATAATCAAGCATATAACAAACGCCCTTTCGGCTCAGGAACAAACCGCCCCAGCTCTATTGCTGTCTCTATCCATTCAGCAATAACCCGTTCAGCATTGCTAACCGCTTCTTGGTAACTGCTCCCATCGGCCATACAACCGGCTAATTCCGGTACTTCAGCGATATAAGCCTGATCTTCCTCGCTCCAGTAAATAATCATTTCATATTTAGTCATCATCTAACCCCAAACGATAGCGAACAATAATTTGACGAATTTGTTAACCTGATACGTTTTGCCATTGATCCGATTGGTTGTATGTTCAAAATCTCGGCAATTCCATATTTACTGAAAATATAATGGTCGTCACGTATTCGCTCCTGAAAATCTAAACGCAACAACAATTGCCTCAATTCAGAAAATAATACATTGGCGTCGGAACGTCCATGAATGATTTTCTGCAAAATCTTGTCGTATTTGCCCACTAACCTACCGAACCTTCCAAACTCAATCCCAACAACGCTTGAGCCTCCACCGCAAACTCCATCGGCAGTTCCCTGAACACTTCCTTGCAAAAGCCATTGACGATCATCGACACGGCATCTTCCGCCGACAGTCCGCGTTGCTGGCAAAAGAACAGCTGATCTTCGCTGATCTTGGATGTCGTCGCTTCATGCTCGACCTGAGCCGATGGCTGCTTGACTTCCACATAAGGAAAGGTATGCGCACCGCATTTATCGCCAATCAACAATGAATCGCACTGAGTATAGTTGCGGGCATTTTCAGCGCTTTTTAAAACTTTAACCAAACCGCGATAAGTGTTCTGGGCTTTACCAGCCGATATACCTTTTGAAACGATGGTACTGCGGGTATTTTTGCCGATATGAATCATCTTGGTGCCGGTATCGGCCTGTTGATAATTATTGGTCAGCGCCACGGAATAAAACTCGCCGGTAGAGTTATCGCCGGTCAGGATGCAACTTGGGTATTTCCAGGTAATCGCCGAACCGGTCTCCACCTGCGTCCACGACACCTTGGAATTCTCGCCGCGGCAATCGGCACGCTTGGTTACAAAGTTATAAATACCGCCTTTGCCTTCTTTATCGCCGGGATACCAGTTTTGCACGGTCGAGTATTTGATAGTCGCATCTTTCATTGCGATTAACTCGACCACCGCCGCATGCAGCTGGTTTTCATCGCGCATCGGCGCTGTGCAGCCTTCCAGATAACTGACATAACTGCCTTCATCGGCAATAATCAAGGTCCGTTCAAACTGCCCGGTGTTGGCCGCGTTGATTCTGAAATAAGTCGATAGCTCCATAGGGCAACGCACGCCTTTCGGAATATAAACGAATGACCCGTCGGTAAATACGGCTGCATTTAAAGCGGCAAAGAAATTATCGGTATGCGGTACGACTGAACCAAGATATTGTTTAATCAGTTCAGGATGGTCACGCAAAGCTTCTGAAATCGGGCAAAAAATGACGCCCGCTTCTTTGAGCTTGCCTTTAAACGTAGTCGCCACCGACACGCTATCAAAAACCGCATCGACCGCAACGCCGGCCAAACGCTCCTGTTCATCCAAAGGAATACCCAGCTTTTTGTAGGCTTCCAATACTTGAGGATCGATTTCATCAAGGCTTTTCGGCCCGTCTTCCTTGCGTTTAGGCGCCGAATAATAACTAATCGCCTGATAGTCGATAGGATCGAACTTGACGAACGCCCACTCGGGAGACTTCATGGACTGCCAATGACGAAACGCTTTCAACCGGTATTCCAGCATAAACTCAGGTTCATTTTTGACCTTAGACAATCTGTGAATAACCTCTTCGTCCAATCCAGGAAGAAAAGTGTCGGTTTCCAATTCGGTAATAAACCCCTGCTTGTATTCCTTACCGATCAGATTCTTGATTTCTTGTTCAGTTGCTGACATAAAATTTTCTACCTATATAAACTGGCGACCGGAATAAACACTTCTTCCGGCACAACAACGGGTCTGATTAAATCGGCCACAGTCACCGACTCTAATGCATTATGAATGGTCTGGTTAATCAGCCCCCAGTTTCCCGAAATATCGCAGCCCGAAGCCTGTTCGCAGCCCTGATGGGAAATACTGCATTCGGTCAGGGCAATCGGCCCTTCCAGAGCACTGATAACCGCCGCAACGCTAATTTCTTCCGGTATCCTGGCTAAAGCATAACCGCCCTTGGCTCCTCGTGTAGAAATCAAAACATTGGCATTTACCAGCAGTTTAAGAATTTTACTGACCGTAGGCAAGGCAATACCTGTTGACGCGGCTATCTCTATAGCTGCACGCATCTGCGTTCTGTCTCTAGCCATAAAACTTAAGATGACCGTTGCGTAATCAGTTAATTTACTCAGCTTTAACATACTTTGCTCCTAATCATTGTGGACTATTCTAGTCCTATTTAATTACAGAGTAAAGAAGTAGGTAATTAATTAGCCGACATTACTCTATTCCACTCCTTAATCGCGGCAAAAAATGCAGGCAAAAACAGAGGAAAAAGCTAAAAAAACAGCGGGATTTTAGAGTGAAGTGAGGAAACACAATGTAAGCAATTGCTTGCAATAAAAAGTTATTGGTAATTCAATCGAATACTGCTAATTTTCAAGCCTAAGTAATAGTACGTAGGTAAATGCTTCATCTGTGTTACTGCTGTATTTGTATAGTTCAGGAGGACAATTAACCTACCTCGATAATGCAATTTTATTAAGCCTGCCGTGAACGCAGTCGAACAGTTTAGTGCATACACCGGATACGTTTCGGCGCAATAAAGCACCATTATTTCAATCGAGTCTGACGCTGTTTTATTTGTGTCGAAGAATGTAATTAAAATTTTACGATAATGAGTTAATACTATGCCTATACCTGTTCAAAATAATGCGCAATATGGCGGCAATCTCATCAATCAAAAGTACGCGCCGCTGGCAATTAATGCCGTCGCAATTGACAACGCAGTTCAGGCAGAGTACGTGGCTTTGTTTCAGAGGCGCATTGCCCTGCTTAACGGCCAAGGTATTTTGCCGAGGCAACTCAACTTATATGCTGCTAACTGGGGAGCCATTCAAGCTGCCGAGGCTAACGCGGCAACCTTACGACCGATTGTAGTTGTGTCTAGCAACCGAGCTGAATGGATTCATCATACCTACACCCTCGCGAATGAGTTGGAGCCGTTGGATGGTAATTTCAACGATGTCACTGACGTTAGGGCTTTAGTTGCCGGACCAACAGCTTGGTATTTGCCAAAGAGAATCAACAATGCCAATCGCCATGTATATATCGTCGTGCATCGCAAAGAATACGCCTATTATCAAGCGCAACTTAATGGCACCGGTATGACAGTCATCGGTTGGGAATTTGATATTAACCGGGTGGTCGAACCTGGCGGCATCGTACCAAGAGACAAAACATACGTTGGCTTCGGCGCCAGTCGTTTTGCAGCGTTAGAGTTTTGCAAATACGTTTTCAATACCTTGATAGCTCCAGCATTACCAGCTGCTCGACAAAAAGCGTGGTTGGTCGATGATAACGTTACTTATGTGCGTGCCTTTCCGGGTTTTACGGAGACTGAAGCGGTAATGAATGCGGGTATATGGGGATTAGGGTTTACCGGCGCCACACAAAACTCAACGGACCAGGAGGTCAGGGATTTGGCCGCTACCCCAGCTGCCAATTTGGGCGCCCCGCAACAGCAAGGATTGTTGCAGCAATGTGTGTTGTGGAATATCAATGAACTTAATGCGCAACATTTAAACTATAGCCCGTATTTTGTTACGTCGAACGAAGACACCAGCTTATCCAGCTTTTTACAGGGGCAAGCGGCCAGCAGGCTACGCCTTGTGACCGGCGCGACCGTAGTGAAGGCAAATCCCACTCATGATAACAGCCCTGGTGCGAAACTAGTCGCGCAACTGCGTGATACTGCCGTTGCGAATTACTATGACATTGAAAATGCAGTTCAGGTTAATGGTGGCGCAGACATCGATTTGTCGGACTACATTACAGGTACGGTGCTGCGCAATGCGCAACAAAATGTTCGACGACAGTGGCCAATCTATCCTGAAAGTATCGCAGTTGAGCAATTGATGGCCAAAATTGTTGCCGATCGCCTTGCCTGGGTACCCGCATTGATATTCAGGCCCAATGGTGCGGCGCCTCAACCAACGCAACGTTTCTGATTGCACATAGAATATATTCAAGGGGCAACGAATTATGGATCTAACGACACTCGCGAAGCAACTGCAAGCTCAGGCACAAGCAAACGGCACGCTTGTGCTGAATGCCAGTGTACTGTCTAGCGCCGAACTAGCAAATCTGTCTGCTGCTTTTCTCTTAACTAAAGGTCAATACTTAACGATCACCGGCATTAAGGCCGCTGATATTCCCGATCCGCAAGCGAACAGCTTGACGATAACCGCCGGTACTATCGACGTATTTGCGCAAACCCAGCTCACACTGCAACTGGTATTTACGCTAAATGAAGCGCAGCTCAACGTCCTCATCGCGGTTCGTCTCCCTGCGGCCTGGATGTTTAAAGATAGCTTTCCGAAGCTGGATGCATTTCCTTTTAACCGGTTCTCGTTGCAAGACTGCTGTTTTATCTACAGCTCAATTGGGCAAACGAATTACGCACCGTGGCCCAAGTCAACGGAGACGATTGCGCTGGAGGCTGGACTAAATTTTGCCGGCTGGCTAAAGCTCGACCGTTTTTCTTCGCTGCTGGCATTGTTGGCCAATATTATCGGCGCTGGCGATACTCATAAATTTTTTGGCGCATTTGCCCCTAGCGCTGACGCTTACCCCGTCACAACACTGGCCGCCGTGCTCAGCGACAAGGGGTTCTCGATAGGTTATGCGCCGCTAGATTTGGCCTTAACCGCACCGACCTTGCTGGCGCAGATTGCTCCTGTAGACGGCGGAACTCAAGATATGGGATTGGCCTTGCAGGCGGCATTGCAGCTTGGATTGCAATTCACTATCGGCATTTCGGCGGCCGGCGATGCATTGTCGGTCAGCGCGACTCCCGTACAAGGACAGCCGTTTACTGCAAATAAGATTCTGCAGTTGCCTGGCGGCAGCGATTTTCAGAGCTTTATTCCAACCGAGCTCAGTACCCTCTTCGCTTCGGTCGGACTCAAGTACTACACGATGGTAATGCTGACCGACAGTAAAACCATCGGTTCAATGGAGCTTGCAATCGGCACCGTTGAGCTTTGGAAAATTATTCCGGGCAAGGTGGTTGAATTAGATAGCTTGGTGTTGCAACTGAACTTGATAGCCCCTTCAACAAGCAGTTCTTTGACAGCAGTCACATTGTCAGCGACGGCGTCAATATTGCCGGCAATCTTTACTGACGACTTCGCGTTTAGTGTTGATATCCAAAAATCATCTTCCGGACTCTGGCAGGTTGGCAGGATTCAAGGTGAATACAATGGCATCGTCAAACTCGGCGATTTGGTGCATGGTATTTTGGGCAATACCTTCACCGTACCCAAAGAACTCAATGAAATTAGTTTCTACAACTTCGGCCTGATCGTCGATAAAACCGCCCATAGCTATGTTTGCTGTGGTGGCATTGAGTGTAACTTTCCGTTGCTCAATACACAGATCAACTCGGCGCTCTTGATAACCGTTACTTATTCCAATAATGCCTATGAAGTTTTATTGACCGGCGTATTGACGATCGGTGGCCAGAGCTTTGATTTATTGCTTGATTTTTCGAAGCAGTCTGGACAAAAAAACCTGTTACTCTCAGCTTCGTGGGCGGAGAATGGCACTGATTCTCTACAGTTTGAAGACATCGCTACGGCCTTTGGCTGGGATTCCATGCCAACCATTCCGCCGGAACTCAATCTTACCCTCACCGGCGCCGCCTTTACCTACAATTTGACCACGGGCAGCCTTATCTTTGGCACTCAATCCAAGAACTACGGCAATGCCGTCTTCGTCTCCTTACCCGTCAACGGCACACAGGAATATTTCTTCCTGCTCGGTGTGGATGAAACCTTCAGTCTCTCGAATCTTCCGCTGATCGGCAATGAACTGGCCAACATCGAGAATATACAGGTCGGCGATTTCCAGATCATCATCGGCTCCAAGATGGCAGACACAACAGCCGCCGCCGCTATCAGTGCACTGATCGCAACCCTGCCCTCTGCATCGTCCGGATCAAGCTATCCGAAAATGCCTGATACTGGAACTACAGGGGATTTTGTTCTATCGGCACAAATCAACTTTGGCGATCAGCAGCATGCATTGCCGTTGATGCTCAGCATGGGTGGATCCGGCTCCGGTACGCAGCCGAGTTCAACTGTCGCGGCTGCGTCAACTACCGCGTTGGCAACGACAGCTACTGGCGGCACAGTTACACCATCGACCTCACCGGATGGCACCACCTGGTTCACTGTGCAAAAGAGTTTCGGTGCGGTAACAATCCAACGCATCGGTGCAATGTACCAGCCGGCCCAACAAACCCTCTGGTTTGAAATCGACGCCAGTCTCGCCATGGGACCGATGTCGCTAACCATGGTAGGGCTTGGGATAGGCTCGTCGATTGCCGATTTCGTGCCGAAGTTCAGCCTGCAAGGAATGGGTATAGCCTACACCAAACCGCCGCTTGCGATTGCCGGTTCATTCGTCAACCTTAATCCGCCTCAAGGTCTCGAATTTGAAGGCAGCGTCATGATTGGCGCCGAATCGTTTGAACTGGAAGCTTTCGGTTTTTATGGGGACCAGAAAGGTTCTCCCTCAATGTTTATTTTCGGCGATCTGGCGAAAAGCTTTGGCGGGCCACCGGCATTCTTCGTCACCGGCGCAGCACTGGGCTTTGGCTACAACTCGGCATTGCGCTTGCCTAGCGTTGACCAAGTCGCATCCTTCCCTTTCATCGAAGTTTTGCCGAACTCGAATCCGCCCAATACCTTAACGCCTCCCGAGAGCCCTCAGGATGCATTAAATGTAATAATGACTACCAGTCCGCCCTGGGTCGCTGAGCAGTCGGGGGCTTTATGGTTTGCAGCCGGCATCACCTTCACCAGTTTCGAGATAGTCAATTCCCAGGCGCTGGTGATTGTCGAACCCGGCACGGATTTAACCATCTCGCTGATCGGTACCTCTCAGGCGCAGTTCCCTCAGGACACTGGTGCGGGCGGGCCGGTATATGCCTATCTGGCGCTGGATCTGGATGTGGTGTTCAAGCCCGAAGAGGGCGTTTTTACTCTGCAAGCCGTGTTGTCCAGGGCCTCTTTTTTGCTTGACCGTTCCTGCGTATTGACCGGCGGTTTCGCCTTCTACATCTGGTTCGGTGACAATCCTCACTCGGGCGATTTTGTGCTGACGCTGGGCGGCTATAACCCCGGCTTCTTACCGCCCTCTTACTACCCGACCGTACCCCCGCTCGGCTTCCATTGGTCGGTCGATTCTTCGATAACGATCAGCGGCAATGCCTATCTGGCTTTCACGCCATCGGTGATGATGATGGGCGGCGAGTTGAGCGCCGTCTATCAGTCCGGCGATCTCAAGGCTTGGTTCGATGCCCATGCCGATATCATTGTCCAATGGAAGCCGTTCTGGTTTGATGCCGACATCGGCATCACCATCGGGGCATCGTACCGGGTCGACCTTTTGTTTACATCCTTCACCGTTTCGGTGGAGCTCGGCTGCGATCTGCAACTATGGGGACCGCCTACAGGCGGTAGCGTTTATGTGGATTGGTACATCATTTCGTTTACGGTACCATTCGGCGCATCGAAGAGTTCCGAACCGATCGCCCTTATCTGGGCTGACGTGCAAGCGATGCTGCCTAACACCGGCACGCCCGAGGCTCCCAATATTCTGAGCTTGACGCCTACAACCGGCTTCACGCCTTCCTCAACAAAATCCGCCGGCGGCTCACCGCCAGCCGCCTGGATCGTGCGCGGCAGCCAGTTCGGGTTCAGCACCTCCTCGCCGATTCCGGCCACCACCGCCACAGTCGGGGGAACCTATGCCTTCAAAGGCAGCACCTTCAACGTGGCTCCTCTTGATTGGACCGGCGTTTCCGCCACACACGAAATCACCATAACCGACACAAGCAGCAAACCTAAAGACTGGTCATTTGCTTTTGCCGCCAAACAGATTCAAAAGAGTTTGCCGTCCTCGCTTTGGGGATCGCCGCCGTCGACGACGCCCAGAGGCGATAGCCAACTGGTAGCCAACCAGATTGTCGGCGTAACGCTACAAGTGAATCTGCCGCAGATCGGCAGCTCGGCAGGCGCGGTCAATGTCGAGCTATATTTGGAAGGAGCGCCTCTTGATCTTCCAGGCGCAACTTTGCCCATCAGCGAATTGGCAACCCCCTCGGGCGACATTCCGATAAACACCCAAACGACGATCTCTACGATCGCGAACACCAACTCAGGTATTGCTTCCATCGATACAGTCGCCACTCGAAATGCCATCTTTGATGTGCTGCAAACTGCCGGGTATGCGCCAATCAGCACTAACGATCCCATGACGAATTTCGCCAAGGAAATCGGCTGCGCGTTAAACGCCGAACCGTTGCTGGTTGCTTAAGGAGACCCCATGATTAACCGATTATCCAAAATTGCTTTAGTGAACCTACCCTCACCGCCCCCACCCGGCAGCATCCAATTCTTCGACGGATATTTTCCGGCGCTGCCCGCCGGAACCTATAACATCAACGTGAAGCACTCGCTGACCGGGGTAACCGGAACACCGCCGCCGTTCACCCTACCGCAACAATCATTTACAGTTCAAGCACCTGAGTTTTTCATCGACACCACCATCGTGCAAACCATCTACCCGCCTGCCGGTGGTTTCGATCAATACGATCAGCAATTACCCTTTCTGGTCATGAGCGATCCGTCGCTACCGTGGGAACGCAGCCTGGTTCCGGACAGCCCCCCTTCAAGTTCAGCAGAACCAACTCCATGGATAGCCTTGCTGATTTTTGCCGAGGGCGAGATCATTCTCCCAGCCAATTCCAACAACCCGGTCTCGACATGCGCGGTAAGCCAGCTCTTCGTTGAGGACCCAAACGTACTCAAACCGACTTTGCCTACCGGGTGGGTTTCCGCCGAGCAGCTCGCCTCGACGTGCCAGACAATCACTATACCCGGCGCGACATTTAATGCCGTGATGCCCTCAAAAGACGACCTGAAGTACATGACGCACTGCCGGGGCGTTAACACACTTGATGAGGGCGAGCAGCTGATGAGCGTAATGTTGAGTAACCGCTTGGCGGTGACTAACACCGCTACTGCACCGTTGCGTTACTATGCTCACTTGGTTTCGCTGGAAGGTTTTGCCGATTACCTGGGACCAAACGGTCATCCGATTCCCTCAAAACCTAATGCTTCCGATGGATTACAAGATGTACAACTCGTTTCGCTGTTTAACTGGACGTTTGTTTCACAGCCGGAATCAGGACAAAGTTTCGAGGCCTTGATTAGCGGTTTAATTCAAAGCGAACAGGCGACAAAAGGTGTATTAAGCCTACCCATACCTTCCGGCTCAACCTTACCTGCCAATGTCCAAAGCCGCCTGGCCGAAGGCTATGCGCCGTTAACCTTTGTATCGGGAACCGGTGAACAGAGTTTTGCCTGGTACCGCGGCCCGTTCTCGGCGGCAGTTCCCCAGGCGCTGCCTGAGATTGGCGATCCGCCAGCCCCGGTTACCCAGGCCAATAGCGCCGACGCATTGATGATTTATCTCGCGGAGCAGGGCCTTTTCGATCTCAGCTATGCTGCCGCCTGGAACATCGGGCGCGGTCTGGCTCTGGCCGATGCTAATTTTACGCAGAATGTCTGCAAATACCGGCAAGCCGCCAATAATACCCTGACCGCGCTGGCGCAACGCATGTCGATGCCGCACCACTCAGGAGAAACCAACCTGAAAAACCTGTTGGCAAGCGACGCCACCCGACGCAAATTTGCAAATATGATGGGAACGGGGTTGGGGCAACACTGGACGGCAGCGCTGACCGGCGTACGCCAAGCGCCTGCACCGGCTCCTTCGAAAGTACAACGCATCAATCGATCACGCACCCGCAGTGTGCTGCATCCCAGAGATATGCTCGCTCACCCCGGCGTGGTCGAAGCTGTTACCGAAAATCTTGGCGAGATCATCGGCCAAGTTGCCCAGTGGTTGGATAACCTCAGCCTGCTCTACCCAATTCCTTTCTCATACCTGGTTCCGGACCCGAGAATGCTGCCGGTGGAATCAATCCGGTTTTTTTACATCGACCCGAACTGGACCGAAGCTCTCTTGGCCGGAGCTATGAGTATCGCCATACACGGCTCGCACGATGTCGCTATTAATAATGCACTGCTCCCGTCCTTCACGGCTAGCGGCGGTAGCGACATGAGCGGTATGCTGATCCGCTCCCAACTTGTTTCGGGTTGGCCGAAACTCGTCGTTTCCGCCTCGCTCGGCGGCGTACCGTTGCGTATTGTGCGTAACGAATGTCTCGCACCGAATGTGCGCCTGGTTCTGTTTGACGGCATCCCCGACACCGTAACGCTGGCAGAACCTTATCAAGGATTGCGATTCGGAGTCGAGGACGATGGCATCCATCCTCGAAACGTCACGTCCTATGCGTTGACCGGCGCGCCCATCGCCAACGCATCGCCGGTTCGCCTTCAACCACGCAAGGGCGTCCTCGACATCCAACAAGTCGCGTCTGAATTAGCAACGGCAGTAGGAATCGTACCTTTCACCCCGAATGCAGTGGTGCAATGGAACGGAACCGCGCTATCAACGGCTTTCGTGAGCGGCAATCAACTGACGGTGACCGTCCCGGCCAGCCTGACCGCAACACCGGGGACTGTTACCGTAACGGTCAGCAACGGAAACGCCGCCTCGCTTCCGGTTAACTTTATCATCAACGCGCCCTTGGAGATTGACGCCATCAATCCGACAATTATGCAGGTTGGCGCGGATGAATTTGTCCTGACCGTATCGGGAACTGGCTTTGCACCGGCAGCAGTCGTGCAATGGAACGGCTCCCCGCTGATTACCACCGTTGTCAGTGCAGTGGAGGCTACCGCCGTTGTACCCGCCAACCTCATCTCCGCCCTCGAAAAAGCCGCCATCACGGTTTGGTCCGACGGTTCAAGCTCCAATAGCGTAACGCTGAACATAGTCGGCGGCGATCCGGTTATTGACTCGATGCAGCCGAACGTGGTGATGGCGGGCGGCCCGGATTTTACATTGACCGTTTCAGGATCCGGTTTTACTCCGAACGCCATTGTCCAATGTAACGGTGAGTCTCTGCCCACCACATTTGTAAACGCGCAGGAGCTCACTGCGACTGTCAAGAGCAGCCTGATCATCGGTGCAATAAACGTTTCTATAACAGTCACGGTGAACGGCACGGCCTCTGATCCCGCCACTTTAACCATTGCCAACCGGAAGCCGACGATCGGATCTTTACTGCCAAGCGTGGTAATGGCGGGGGACGCGGATTTCACATTAACCGTGGATGGCGTGGATTTCGATACCAACATTCAATCCCAATCGGATATGAATTGGATTGATAAACTAATCACAAAACTCGTGTTTCTCGGTACAGGCGCTGAAATTTATTGGAACGACACGCCTCTTGCAACCACACTCGTTAATTCTCAACAACTGAAGGCAAACGTACCCGCATACTTGCTCACCAGTGCTGGAACGGTATCGATAACTGTTGTCTCGGCAGGCGTTACCTCCAATACCGCCACATTCTCGGTAATCGGCCCGCAACCGGCAATCCGCTTGCTGGAACCTCCCTCTGTTGTAGCCGGTGGAGCACAATTCACCCTGACGGTCACCGGTGGATTCGGTGCCGGTGATTTTGCATTACAAATGGTGAAAGCTCCTGAACTTAAGTCTTTTACCGGATAATCTAAAGAGAAACAGATGAGCGATAAAAACCCCTTAATAGTCCCCATGACCGTCGAAGCACTAGTGGTCAACGATATCTTGCGCACCAATGGCAACAATTTTGTGCGCAACCAGATGGCATACAATGTTATGCAACAGTGCGGTAACGGGCAGCCTGGAATCAATAACAACGACACCAACTTCACGATTCACTCCACAAGTCCGGTCCCCCCAAATCAGGTAGCTGCCGGTGAGTTTTATAACGGCGTTTATCTGAAATGGCGCTTGCCGAAAGCCTTCACCCATGGGACTCAGGACAGCGTCAAAGGCGTCACCCAATTCCCACTGGTACCCAATCGCTGGCTGATTGTCCGATACAGCGGACCGCTCGCATCGCGCCGCGCGACTGCCTGGATTGTGGAAAGCGACTATCTGTACCCGGATGACAAGAATCCTTCCGCGATGAATGCTTCCGAGGTTGCCTGCATTTACGTGCAACCGGATTCGGATCATGTAACCCCGGTAGGTGTACCCATGGGGCGCAATGTGCTGTTGGGGGCATGGAGCGAATCGGGCCATGACCTGAAATTGACGGCGATGGCCCCCGGCAATCCGGCGTTCGCCTTTTACCAGCCGCAATGTAACAATGTTTTTTCGTTTATAGATTGCCTTGACGCTCAGCCGCCGGAGACGCTCAGCTATTTGGTGTGCGGATGGTTCTCGAATACCGATAACGATCCTCTGGCTCCACCGGGTCTTGCCGAATTTGATGCAAGTCCGTCGAGTCATCTTTCCAGCACACTGACGTTCTCCGCCACGTCAGCCTCGCAAGTCGCTTGGACTGCCGGCAGCATCACTGCGCCGGACGGAACGGTATACAACATCACAGCTGGCAAAACCGACGCAATGGTGCCCAAGACCTATATCTATCTTGACCCTGCCGTCTCCGCCAGCACGCTGCAAACCACCGCCATAGCCGCTACCGCCAGGGCATCCGGATGCGTCTTCATCGCCACCGCCACGCCGTTCTTTGCGGTTCTGCTCGACTCGCTCGGCTGGACGCTCCCCAAGGGCACCGACCCGACGCTCACCGCCTCGTGGTCTATGCTGTACGGCGCCGTAAATGGTGTACAGTGGCAGAATACGACCTTGCCGCCGGGCGGTGCGCCAACGCAAAATACGGAAATACCGGTTTCGATTGCAGTGGGTAATTCTTCGGTTGAAGCGCTTACTGCGATGATTAGCGCACAAGCCGGCGCGCAAAATATGCACCTCGATAGCGAGCTACTGGAAGCATTCCAGCTTGATCTGGTCGATGCTTTTGACAGGCCGGATGGCGCGGCCATTCTGGAGGAAAAACTTCAGGCGAGTTTCTTCCAGAAGTTTTCAGGCGGATATGTCTGGAATATCGTTGACGCCCCGAACAGCACCACGCCGGTTTCGGGGCCGGAACTTAAAATCGAGCAGGCTTGGCTGGCAACGCTCAACCAGAACCAAACGAAACTGGATGAGGCGCTCCGGCATCTGGCAGCGTTGCAGACCCAACTCTATGGCATGTGGTGGAAGTACACCAATTGGGTCCAAGCCTACCAAGGATCTACAACCATTCAAAAGTTAAGCGACCAATCAGAACTCCAAAAACAGCTCGACCCGACTGTTTCCGGCAGCCTCGCCCAGTTAACGGCACAGCAAATGAGCGCCGTACAATCCCTGGTTAAGCTGGTACCCGGCGGCCGCACGCCCGACGAATTGACGCAAGCCATTCAAAGCTATTCGACCCAGCAAAAGCTACCCGCCACTCGGCTCCTGAAACGTTCTCCAGCGCCGCATTTTTACCTGCCTAATAATCCCGTGGTACTAATTGCCGGTGCAGGCGCATCAGGAATTGTGCAAAGCGCCGATTCCATACTGTGCCGTTTCCCGTCACAGTTGATCTCAGGCTTCAACTATAACCTCCAGACAATCTCGACCAAGACTCTCGGCCTTTCGATTCCGCAGCCTGACCTATCGCAAGTTTCCGGCATGCCGTGGTCAGCAGCCCTCGCCGCCGACCTGGTCCAGGAGTTCTTCTTTCTGGATCCAAACAACGCAACCATGGCTAGCGCAGCCATTTCCGGCAGCACCGTTCAATCCGTGCAGCAGGCAATGAGCGACTCGATCAACGGCTTGCCCGTTTATCCAGCCGGTGCCGTCCAACAATGGGTCCAAAACCCCTGGCATCCGCTGTTGCTGTATTGGCAAGCCCGCTATTATCCGATTGAATACGGCACACCGCAAAAACCTAATTGGCGCTTCGACAACGGCCAATATTTATGGAACGGATCGCCGCACAGCATCAGTGAAGATACTATTTTATACGGACTGATCCAGCTTGCGCCGACCGCCAACTTCAATATGGCGGCGCGTATCAAGGCTTTCCTCAACAACAATCCCCATCTGGATCCGCTGGAAATAAAGGACTTCGAAGCTCTTCTGGATTTTGTCCAGTACAACGATAATTGGGATGTCCTATCGCAAGCCTTAGACGGATTTAACAACCAACTACAACTTGGAACGCCCGGCGTATTTCTAAGCCCAAGCTCCACAAAGTTGAACACAAGCCCATCGCTATCCACATTGATCGGCAGCGCCACGGGTTATCCTCCAGATCTTGGCAACATTCCAAACTCAGCCCAATCAGCCTGTCCGGAGAGTGGATTCATGCCATGGCGTGCCGGGCAATTCGAGTTTATCCAGTTGATACTGATTGACGAGTGGGGGCAGGCTCTATGGCCGATCGATTCCCTCAACTATCAAAAAGAAACGGTTTATATACCGGCTGACCTGTCGCCGGTCCAAACCTCCACCGGTGCATCGTTCAGCATCGTCAGCGGAACAACGATAGACTCGATCATCCCCAATCTTACCTTAACCGACAGCGGCCCATTAACCTTTACGGTTAACGGGGTTAATTTTGCGTCCGGGTCGATCGTGCATTGGGGTAGCACAGAGTTAACCACGACATTCGTCAGCGCAACCCAATTGACGGCAATGATCAGCGCCGCCCAACTCCAAACTGCCGATTCGTTTAGCGTCACCGTAAACTCCGGCGGCGTGGTCAGCAACGCCGCGCCGTTTACCATCGCCGATGGCCTTGCAATAGGCTCATTAAACCCAAACCTGCTGCAAGCGGGCATGGTGTCGTCAAGCGAATTTGCCATGGCCGTGACCGGTGTGGGATTCACCCCCGGTGCAATCGTCCAATGGAATGGAATCGCACTGGCTACCGAATTTATCGCTTCCACCCGTGTTATTGCAACGGTACCGGCTAACTTTGCCTTCGCGCCGGGCGTTGCCGCCGTGGCAGTTATCGCCGGCAACGCCACATCCAACAGCCTGCCGTTCACGCTCTCAGCCGGAGCGGCCATCGTTTCGCTAACCCCCAATCTGGCCGTGGCCGGTTCAACGGGATTCGTCCTTACCGTGAACGGAGTGGGATTCGAGCCGACTTCAGTGGTTCAATGGAACGGCGCCGGCCTTGCGACAAGCTTTGTCAGTTCGACCGAGCTTACGGCGGAAGTTACGGCCCAACAGATAAACCAGCCGGGCAGCATCGAAATAACCGTGAGCGTTGGGGCAAAAGTCCTGCTGGACGAGCCGGATTCCTTAATTCAGTTGCCTCCGGCATTGCTCCAGCCAGCGCGGTTGAATTTCGACCTGATATCAGGCCACGATGACAGTATTGTCTTCGGCCCTGCCAATCCCGATGCCAATCCGGTATGCGGATGGCTATTGCCCAACCATCTGGACGGTTCGTTAATGGCCTACGACGCTTCGGGCGTTTCGCTTGGGGAGATGTCCGTAGCCATCTCCCTATCTAATACAAAAACGTCCGACACGTCAGAAATATGCTGGACACCGGCGCCGAACAGCCCTTATACAACGCTTGACCAAATCCATACGTCCATACCCAACTTCGGTGACTTCCTGCTGAGCCTGAGCCGGCAGCCGCCTGCCGCATTTAAAGCATTTCTAACGGCAATTGATGAGACTCTATGGACAACAGCCCCGATGGGCGCGTCCTTCGACCAAAGCCTAGCAGTGTTAATCGGACGGCCACTGGCCATGGTTCGTGCGCGTCTCCAGTTTGTGTTGGATGGTTTACCTATTACTGACCCCAGTTGGCAATACACCTTTGTGCCCGCCCCTGAGGACATTACGACTTATAAGTTCGCTATCGAACTTGGTAATCTGGCCCAGCTCAAAGACGGTTTGATCGGATACTTTGTCGGGGATAACTACGACAGGTTCAACGTGGTGGCCGAATCCGCCGCCACGGAAGGAAATTACCTAAAACCCATAGGCCAAGAGGACAACTACATCTACATGCCTTTTGACGGAAAGACTTCGTCCTATGTTTCGATGTTGGTGGATCCCTATGCCGCCGTCCATGCCACCACTGGAATCCTACCGGTGACATCGGTCAGCCTTCCGCCGCAGTTCACTGCCGACGCACTGGCGGCGATGAACGTAACCTTCCGTGTCGATGGCATTCTGACCGACCAACAAATTCCTGCGACGGGGAAACCGACAATTCTGATGCCTGTTCCGAAGGAAAAGGCCGGGGTATGGTCATGGTTGGAAAAGAATCAAGGCGCATGGGACACCTATGGCACCGCACCAAATGATACGGCAGCACGTCTTTCGAACGTGCTGCCTGTTCTGCGGCGCGGCCTTTTACAGTTGTCCTCGGCTTTAACTGGGAAACGCAAATAACGGCCACTTCGCGACTACTACAAATCAACCGCAGACAAAACGATAGAGGAGAGCAGCATGAGTTCCATCACAAAACCCGTTTTCAGGGTTCCCGAAGATTCCACCCCAACTACGCAATTGAGCTACACGTTGCAAGTCAGCCCCTCTCCAATCACTGTCTCCATACCTCAAGAAGATCCCATATTAGCGTCGCTCGAATTTGTAGTGACAAACCTTACAGGGAGTTCGCTGCTGGTCAGGTCGATTACCTTCACGATTCAAGTTGGTCCGGGCGCGTCTCTCACACCGACAACGGCGGGAATTTCAACTTCCGTGTCCGACACTACCGATTGGATCCTAACCGCCCCGGCGGCGCCCGTGACCTGCGGCAGCGCCAGCTACACCCTGGGGCCAGTGTGCGGCTCTGCGATCTCTCTTGCCGTCGGCGCGTCGGTGGTAGTTCAAATCTCCCAAATCCAAACCAATTTTATTCCCGGCAATAGCACCGTCGAGATCAAGGAATTAATTGGTTCTACCCCTACCTTTGCCTTTACCCGTTTTGTAGTCACAACGTTTCCAGACAGCTTCTATTTCAACGGACTGGCGGCCGCGTTATCTAGCGACAAAAACCTGATTCCCGTCGCGCAGGTCGATACCGGTTCAACAGTAACGCTAACCTGGAATTCGTCGGTAGTAGACATCAGTGCGTTTACAATCTATTACTCGAACGCCAGCCTAGGCCAGCAAAAAGCAACGCCAAGCGACATAGGCGAGTGGACCTCGCCTTCTTTGAGCAGCGATACAGTGTTCACTGTGGTGGTGAAAACCAGCGTCCAAGGCGGCCAACCGCTCACCTCGTCTTTGTCAACAACGGTCTCTGTGCGAAACCCAAGCTTGGTAGCTGCGGACGTTCAGGTTAATAACTATGTAGAAAAGCATGCTAATCCGGGCGCTTATCTTGAGTGGAATGTTGGAAAAACATATCTTCTAAACCAAAAAGGTTCTGGCGTTGGTGGATTCGTAATGGGGGAGGTGGACAACGTCAATACAATTACCGAACAAATGAGTATTGATGCTTCAGGCAAGATAACCGCAAACGGAGCAGGCATCAATGGTGCGCTCTCGGCAAACAGCGCAACAATTTCAGGCGCGCTCTCGGCCAATAATATTTCGGCGAATGGAGCGGCAGTCAATGGTGCACTCTCGGCAAACAGCGCGACGATTTCAGGCGCACTCACGGCCAATAATATTTCGGCGGATGGAGCGACAGTCAATGGCACACTCAGGATTGGGTCGTGGACTATTTCGGTTGATTCGAATAATAATCTCAATTTTACCAACGGAACGGCGACTTTCCAGCTCGGCAATGATGGAGTAGTCAATTCGAACAACAATCGAGTAATCTGCGATAATAGCCCTATATCTATTTATTCTCCAGCGAGAGGGGCTTCTCTGAATGCTTCAGACCATTTTGGCGGAGGATGCGACGGCTATGTTGCGGCAGCCTATTGGATGGAGAATCCTGACGGTGATTCAAACCTGTCTATTCATTTTGGAAACCCCTACTAACTATGGCTTAGCATAGAAAATTGTCATCGCGTGGAGCTAAAGGTCTATTAGTCCTTTGGGATTATACCGGCATCCCCAAGCAGGCACACAGATAACGGCTATGCAGGCTCTTGCAACCTATTATCAGTTCGCCTGCAAGCCTAATCGCCAAAATTGCCTTATTATTTACTGTTCCAGTACTTGCTTTCCGTTTGCCGCATCCCTTGCACTGCCCAGACATTATTTTCCACCTTAACGCTAATCGCCCCGCTACTTGCGCTGCTTAGCCATGTAGCACCGGCTTGCCGGTAGCGCGCCAAGACCTCCTTATGCGGATGACCGAATTGGTTCCGGTAACCCGCCGGAATCAGCACATAATCAGGCTGTACTGTTCGCAAAAAATCGGTTGTCGATGAAGTCTTACTGCCGTGATGCGGCGAAACTAACACATCGGCTTTTAGTGCCTCGCCGTAGGTCTTAACCAACCAGGATTCTGCCAAGGCTTCTATATCGCCAGTCAGCAATACTGCGCCGTGTACAGACTGGATTTTCAACACGCAGGAATTGTCGTTTTCGGAAACAAACGCCTGACTAGGAGATAGCATGGTGAACTTGACCTCATCCCATATCCACGATTGTCCGGCTATACACTCGATTGGAGAATAATTGCTTAACTGTTGCGGAACGCTGGTCAGCACTTTTTCAGCCGGTATGCCGCGCATTAACGATTCCGTTCCGCCAATATGGTCGTTATCGCCGTGACTGATGATCAAGCTGTCAATTTTGGTTACACCTTGCGAACGCAAAAAAGGCAGTAACACACTCTGCCCCATGTCGCTTTGCTCGGAAAATTTGGCGCCGGTATCGTAAACCAGAAGATGATGAGTAGTTTGCACGACGGCAGATAAACCTTGCCCGACATCCAGCAAGGTCATTTTAATCTCGCCTGTTTCAGGTTGTTTTGCATCGGTAAATATCAATGGAAGAAACATCACCAGGCTCAGCCACCGAGCCGGGGTGCCACTCGGAGCAAGCAACAATAAAATACCCGGTACAGCGAAAAGCAATGCCCAATATGAGGGAGGCGCATGATTAATAGAGGCCAGAGGAATTTCCGCCAAATGAACCAATAACCACCATAATCCTTGTAACACTGGATCTATCAAATAGAACAGCTTGCCGGCCAGCGTTGACGAAATAAACATGATGATGACGGCCAGCAGCGACAACGGCACAACCAATAAACTGATGACCGGTACGGCGACCAAATTAGCCAGCGGAGCAATCAAGGAAACTTGTTGGAAAAACAGCAACAGCAGAGGCGACAATCCCACCGACGTGAACCAGTGTAATTTTATCGCGCCCCAAAGATGACCAAGCTTGCCTAAACGACCGGAAACAGCATAAACAATCAGGCTCACAGCGAGGAATGACAACCAGAATCCCGCCGCTAAAACAGCTGTCGGGTCGAGTACTAACACCACAAACAGAGCGATAGCCAACGTGTTAAAGGGACTACTGTTGCGTTGCAGAACAATCGCGGTCATGGCAATAAACAGCATAACTACGGAGCGCTGCGTGGGCACTGAAAACCCGGCTAAGGCTGAGTAGAAAACAGCAACCAATAATGCTGAAATTGCCGCAACTTTTTGCGGCGACTGGCCAAGCCATCCTGTCCTCGCCCACAATTTCAGCACCAAAAAATAAACCAGCCCGGCAATAAGGCCAATATGCGAGCCGGAAATCACCACCAGATGCGTAGTGCCCGTTTTACGAAAAACCTCCCATTGTTCTTGCGTGATGCTGTTGCCGTCACCAATAGTCAAAGCCTTTATCAGAGCAAGATTTGGGCTGTTGCTCAATATGCTTGAAAGCTGATCGGTGATGCTCTGCCGCCAGACAGAAATACTGCTCCCGGCCAAGTCGCTGCCTAACAAAATCGGCTTTGGGCTTGGCCTCACATAACCTGTCGCCCCGATGCCTTCGGTAAACAGCCAGCGTTCATAATCAAACCCGCCGGGGTTCATTGTGCCGTGGACGCGCTTCAATTTAACAGTAAAAGCCCAATGCTGACCTGCCTTGATGGGTTGATCCGGGTAATACCAGCTTAATCTCAGTTTGGCGGGAAATTGCCGTTCAGACTCGTTGACATCCGGCCGGTTTGCGGCATACACACCATCCCTGGTGATCGCCGCGCCAGTTCCCGACTGGCTAGCGGCATACACACCATCCCTGGTGATAAAATCGAAGCGGACGCGCTTTTCATCCTGCTCGGGCAAATCGGCTATGGTGCCGTTCACCTGAACTTCGACACCTTCGAGTTGTTCAGGCAGTCTGTCGGACAATCGATGCATTGCAAACACTATCGCCCACAGAATGCCCAGCACAAAAAACAGGCACCGCCAATAACGCAACCATGCAATAATGCAGGCCGCTACGCCGCCGACTATCAGCCATTTAACATCCGGCAAAACCGAAAACTGTTGCACCAGCAACAGCCCGGCTAAAAATAACAAGGCAGAAACGATCATTTAGCCCCTTGGTGTTTTTTAGGCTAACAAAAACCTGATAAACTTGAATCAATATAACTTTGATAATAGATAACGATGCCAAAAGAACTGATAAAAAAACTGATCGACAAGTTCATCCCAGATCCTGAAGTGATCAAGCGACACAAGAGTCTGCAATTTCTTGGCGATAAACTGCATGAGCCTAACCTCTGGCATTTAAACCGGCGCTCCATCTCTATGGCTTTTGCTGTGGGTCTTTTTTGCGCCTGGATACCGACCCCGACGCAAATGGCCATTGCCGCTGCAGGCGCCATTTATTTTAGAGCTAATCTGCCTCTTTCAGTAGGACTGGTCTGGATAACCAACCCCATCACCATGCCGCCGCTATTTTATTTCGCTTATAAAGTTGGACTCTGGTTTATGAATCAGCCGGCCGTCGCCGATGAATCCGAATTTTCAGTAAGCGGCATGCTCTCCGGGCTTGGCGATGTCTGGCAGCCTTTTCTGACCGGCTGTTTTATTATGGGTATAGTCTCGTCTGCGGCCGGTTATTTCGGCATTCAATATTATTGGCAGCAACACATAACCAAAAAATGGGAAGAACGAAAGGCTAAAAGGCTTTCTGCGCAAGACTCAAGCGAATCAAATTGATTGATAAGCCACGAGCGACTGCAGGAATGCAGTTGTTCGTGGTTTTACGTTTTTTAGCCTAAAATCACCCCATCTTCCATGTGTAAAACCTTGCCCATCCTTGCGGCCAGTTCATGATCATGAGTCACTACTAAAAAGCTGACATTCAGCTCCTGATTTAATTCCAACATTAACTGGTAAACTTGGTCAGCCGTTTTACTATCCAGGTTTCCGGTGGGCTCATCGGCCAGAACTACACCGGGTTTATTGATTAACGCTCTAGCTACTGCGGCACGTTGCCGTTCGCCTCCGGACAATTCCCCAGGTTTGTGCTCGATACGATGCCCCAGCCCTACCCTTTTTAATAATTCAATCGCACGGACAGTTGCCAGTTTCACCGAGTGTCCGCCAATCAATAAAGGCATTGCCACATTTTCCAGAACGGTAAACTCTCCCAACAAATGATGCGACTGATAGATAAAACCTAGGGATTTATTTCTTAGTTTGGCCAGTTGACCTGCGCCGACTTCATTAAGATTAACGCCATCCAAAACTACTTTACCACCGGTGGGTCTTTCAAGCCCTCCCAGCAAATGCAGCAAAGTGCTTTTGCCTGAACCCGATGCGCCCATAATGGCGACACGCTCACCGATACCAATGCTTAAATTGACTCCTTTTAAAACGTCAACATCCAGCCCGCCCTGGTCATAGCGCATGGTCAACTGCTGGCATTGCAAAATGCTGGTATTATTCATATCTGAGAACTTCCGCCGGATTTACTTTAGATGCCTGCCAAGCAGGATAAATAGTCGCCAATAATGACAGTAAAAAGGCCATGCTGGCTATCGCATAAACATCCGTCCAGACCAGTTTGGAAGGCAGCTCACTGATATAATACACATCGGCCGCCATAAACTGGATGTTAAATAGTTTTTCAATAGCCGGAACGATAGTTTCAACATTCAACGCCAGAAATACCCCGCCTACGGTTCCGAGTGCGGTACCGGTTACGCCGATGACCGCTCCCAACACCATAAAAATCCCCATCACCGAACGCGACGTCAGTCCCTGGGTTTTTAAAATAGCAATATCGCCGCGCTTATCGGTAACCACCATCACCAGCGTAGAGACAATATTAAAAGCCGCCACCGCCACGATTAACAGCAGGATAATAAACATGACCCGTTTTTCCGTCTGTATCGCCCGAAAGAAATTGCTGTGAGCCAACGTCCAGTCGCTGACCTGATAATCACCATACAAAGCGTTGGAAAGTGCACGGGTGATTTTCGGTGCATTAAATAAATCGTCCAGCTTGATTCTAAGGCCTGAAACGGCATCATCCATACGAAACAATTTGGCCGCATCGTCAAGATGAATCAGCGCCATATTGCGGTCATATTCGTACATGCCCACCTTAAAAATACCCACTACGGTAAATCGCCGCATGCGCGGCACAATACCGGCCGGTGTGGAATTAATCTGCGGACTGATGACAGTGATTTTATCGCCAACCAAAACGCCCAAATAATTGGCCAGCTCCACACCTAAAACAATACCGTATTCGCCAGGAATCAGGTCTGATAGCTTGCCCTCTTTCATTTTATCGGCGACTTCCGATACCTTGGACTCGTATTCCGGCAGAATCCCGGTCAGCATGGTGCCGCTTACACGCCGGTCAGCGTTAATCATCACCTGTCCATTAATAAAAGGCGCGGTACCTTCTATATGCTGATAGTTTTTTAATTTCCGATCCAGTTCCTGCCAATTATCCAACTGGCCGTATCTTCCGGTGGCAGTCGCATGTGAAGTCATGCCGAGAATCCGCTCGCGCAGTTCGGCTTCAAAACCGTTCATTACCGACAACACCGCAATCAATGCAGTGACGCCCAAGGCTATGCCCAGAATGGAAGTTAAGGTAATAAAAGAAATGAACTGAGTTCGGCGTTTGGCTCGTGTATAACGCAAGCCGATATAAAAAATGAGAGGTTTAAACATGAAGCCTACAATCTAAAATTAAAAATCAGGGTTTCCTGCATTAGATGCAAAAACGGTATAAATAAAGGCCTTGACCGGTTAACTCATAGCCTAGCAATTTGCTGGTTCCCAATCTCCAGATTGGGAACCCCGAAGCGAAGCTCTAGCTTCGCGAAACAGGAAGCTAGAGCTTCCCTTACCGAATTCCCAAGCTTGAGCTTGGGAACTAGCGAAAATCAGGATTTCCTGCACTGAGAGCAAAAACCGTATAAATAAAGACCATGATCGGTCAATTCATAACCCAGTTTTGCTGCAATTTCTTTTTGCCGGGCCTCAATAACCTCATCGGCAAATTCATCTACTTTGCCGCATTTCATGCAAAGTATATGATCGTGATGCGAACCTTTATCAAGTTCAAAGACAGAGTTGCCGCCTTCAAAGTGATGCCGGGTCACCAGTCCCGCCGCTTCAAATTGAGTTAAAACACGATAAACCGTAGCCAAGCCGATTTCTTCATCCTCACTGAGCAGGATTTTATAGACTTGTTCAGCAGTTAAATGACGCTCATTAACCTGATTTTCTAAAATTTGCAGAATCTTGACCCGAGGTAAAGTTACCTTCAAGCCCGCATTCCTTAAATCATGAGTTTCCAATATTAATCTCCACTTGTGCCTTTATTCAGGCAGCTTTATACAGAATTACGCGCATTGTAGCCTTTTTTTGACCGTATGGGCATGACAGTTTTATAGGATAATCCTTTAACATCCTGTATGATTTTGCATTTTCAACTCATCCGCAGCCTTAAATGAGAAAGCCGCTTTTTGCGTTAAAACCATCCTGCAACCGCTCCTCCTGCATCCTAGCAGTCGCGGCAAGCCTGACACTCGCATCCTGTACCACTATCCTGACCAACCTGCCCGGCGTCTATACCGTAGATGTCCAGCAAGGCAATATGGTCGATCAATCCATGATTGACCAACTCAGACCCAGCATGAACAAACGCCAAGTACTTTATATAATGGGCTCACCGATGCTGGTTGATTTTTTTCATAAGAATCGCTGGGATTATCTCTATTCGGCGCAAGTTGACGGCGGCGACAGACAGCAAAAAAGGATTTCATTGTATTTTGATAACGATCAACTGATCGGCGTACAAGGCGACTTCAAACCCAGCGAGGTTCCTGTTATTAAAACATCGGATGAAACCACAGTTGATGTACCGAAACGTGATCTTGAAAAAACGCTGTGGGAAATGATCACCGGCCTGTTTGGCTATGACGGCACTGATGACACGCCTAAAACCGACAAATCGGATGCAAAACCGGCATCGGGATCACCAACAGATCAATTGCCGCTTTAGCCATACAGTATTAAATAAATGCGATAGAGGTGCTTGCATAGCCCATCCATCAGAACAGCGCCTCGGCTGAGCACTATGTTAAGCGGCAATCTCAGCATCCCATCCGGGAAAAACTAATACCGCAGGATGGCATTTAAGGGCTTTTGCTAAAATCTTTGCACGCTCTATGCCTAAGTTTATCTTGTCATGCTCAATTGCCGAGATAGTAGACTGGGGAATGCCTGTAAGTTCAGCTAGTTGATTTTGACTTAACTCTTGAAGTTCACGGATGATTCTTACTGATTCACCAACAGAAACATCTATTGATTTTTTTGCTATTTGGTATTCATTCATATCATTTTCTCCGATAATCATGAGGCGTTACTTCTTCAACTTGAACATAGACTTCATTCGCTTTGGTTTGATAAATAACCCGGTATTGCTTATTTAAGCGAGAAGACCTGTAGCCGTTCCATTCACCCTTTAAAGCTTCATCACAAAAACCTTTGATCAGTATTAATCCTTGTGGGCCGGATATAGCAACAATATCTTTCCATTTCTCATACCTCTTTTGCACTTCGATCGGGCATGATTTCAACTGCTTTTCGACTCGTTTATGTTCGTATATTTTCCACATACTATTTATAGTATGTTAGTTTGCAGGAAGGGTCAATTCTTCGACTGGTTGTGGTACAGGCAAACCGTCTTCAATTAGCCCTTCGATATGGAACTCAATTGCTTCACGAGTTTCGCGCTCAGTTTCCTATGCGGTATCGCCGGTAGCAACCGCAGCCCGGCAAATCGGGTACATAAGCCGAGTAGTTATTTTCCGCTTTTTTCGACAACGATTGAGTAACTCATAAGTTACTCTTTAATCGCGATTGATGCGCTTCGTACCTCAGCACATCCTACGCACTATAGAAGATTGCATTTGATATTGGGTTAAATCGATTCTGTACTCATTATTGTTATCGTGGTTGCAGAACCAATTATGATAATTCGCCGCCCATACATACTTTTCCAAAATGTCTGATTCGTCATGATATTTTTTTAGTCTATCCTCTATCACTGTTTTATGCTGTTCCAATACCTCCAAAAACGGGTTATCGGCAATATTGATAGATTCAAGGTAATTAAGAAAAAATAGTCCATCACAATCTCTATTTAAATACCTGCTTAAATAGTTATGACTTGTATAATTATCAAAATTTTGAGTTTGGAAACCTTTGTCGATTTCCCTAAACATGACTTCTGCTGATTCCGTCAGAATAATACGCGGATATTTAGCCTGCTTTGATTCCGCTTCATAAGCATCTATAAGACCAATTCCATAAATAGTCACATCATCCATGTAAAGCTCATCAACAGCAATAGCTCCACGAACAAAAAAACCATTGCTCACCAGTTGCGACTGAAGTACATAAAGAGTATGTGCAATACGGTAAAAAACTCATAACTGCCTTTTATAAAAGTAATTGGATGCCCAGTATCCCTAATTGGACAACCGATTAGGATGCAGTCTGTAAAAACACGAAACTTATGGCTATCTTTTATATTGGATGATCCATTAGATAAATTATAAAAATCTTCCGAGAAGTGATCTTTTAAATAAAAAAGTGCCGTTTTTATCGCATCTTGAAATTTTGCAAGTAATTCTTGTGAGGTGCCATTATTTTTTGCATCTCGAACATGCTCTTTAAATCCGAGAATATCAATAAACGCTACTACAGAATTGCGTAACTCGCCTTGCCCCTCTTCGTTTACATAAGGATTTAACTTATCGTTCATGTCACTACTCATTATTAGCAATATCTTTATGTTTTTATCTTCATTGAAGCAATAGTGGTGCAGAGAATATCCGCAAGTGAGGTTTATTATGCCTTGAAACATCACAGGCTACAGTCAATAAAGAAACTGCGTCAATCACGGATTGTTATAGACTTCCCTGCGATGTGCCACTTTAACAACCAAAACAATTAGCTCTAAATCATGAATCTCGTAGATAATTCGATATACACCTTGCCTTACCCTATACCGTTCCTGGCCTGACAGCTTAATACAACCATCAGACCTTGGATTTTCACAAAGTGAATTAACGCAATTGAGTATGCGTTTTACATCTGTGTTTGGAATATTTCGAAGATCTTTTGCAACTGAACTTTTGAAGGCAACTTTATAGTTTGCCATGCGCTTTTAAGTCTTCCAACAGCTCTTCATAACTTAACGTAGGTTCACCAACCCTTTCTTCAAAAGCAGACAAATCTTCTCTATCTTCTTGTAAAGCAATGCGTATCGCTTCATTAACCACTTGAGAAAGCGACTGATGAGTAATAGCAGACTTAATTTTCAATGCTTGATGGATTTCCGGCTCAAAGTAAACCGTCGATCTTTTAGATAACTCACTCATATTATTGCCCCTCGTAGCTGGTTAGTGTTCTAGGATTATAACGTCAAATCCCCTTCAAAGCCCGCTGCCGCCTAGCCTCTTTAGGATCATGAATCAAAGGCCGATAAATTTCTATCCTATCGCCCTCTCTAACAGACTGATCCAGTTTGCAGGCTACACCAAAAATCCCCGCCTTAAGCTCGGACAAGACAATTTCAGGAAAAAGCTCCAGCAAACCAGAGGCTTTTATCGCAGCTTCAACAGTCGCGCCTTCCTCCATTGCCAGCGTGACTATCACCTGTTGTTCGGATTTGGCGTAGGCCACTTCGACATTAACCATAAACGGCTTTGGCCCGTGCGGTAAACGAACTCACCATGGTATTGCAGATCTGGTTAAAGACTGCACCGAAAGCCATACTCGCCAGTTTGCCTGACATTTCAAACTCCAGATCCAGGGAAATTTTGCTGGCATCTTCGCGCAGCGGTATAAATTCCCACCTTCCTTCCAGAGAAGAAAACGGGCCATTCAACAGAGAGAGCGTCATACTACGTCCATTATCGATCTTGTTCCGGGTCGAAAAGGATTTTTTAAAGCCGCCTTTGGAAATCAATAACTCGGCTTCAACAATGTCACCTTCGCGCTTGATAATTCGACTGCCGCTGCACCAGGGCAAAAACTCCGGGTAGGCTTCAATGTTGTTGACCAAGTCAAACATCTGCTGTGCTGAAAATTTGACCAGGGCGCTTTTTTGAACAACGGTCATGCTTAAAGAACTCCAACCACGTGCAGGAATACAAAAAACACAGCGGTGGGAGACACGTAACAAATTAAAAATCGCCAAACTTGATAACTAAGCGCATCAGGCATGTCCAGTTCATGCTCGGTGTGTTGCTGCTTCATGATCCAACCGGCGAACACCGCAATGCAAAATCCGCCGATAGGCAGCATCAGATTGGCGGTTAAATAATCCAGGAGTTGGAAAATGGTTCTGTCGAAAATCTTGAACTCGGACCAGGCGTTGAATGAAAACACAGTACCTAATCCCAGCAGCCAGGTTATCGAACCCGACCAGATACAGGCTTGTTGTCTGCTCATATCTTTATTTTCAATCAACCACGCAACAGCCGGTTCAATCAATGAAATGGAAGAGGACAACGCCGCAAATACCAACATCACAAAAAATAAAATACCGAATAACCAGCCGCCAGTCATGTTGCCGAAAGCAATGGGCAAGGTTTGAAAAATCAATCCGGGGCCTGCTGCGGGTTCCAGACCATTGGCAAAAACAAGCGGGAAAATAGCAATACCCGCCAATAACGCAACTACTGTATCGGTACCTGCAATCAAATAAACGGTTTTGGCAATCGACACATCTTTAGGCAAATAAGAGCCGTAAATCATGATCGCGCCCATGCCTAAACTCAGCGTAAAAAACGCGTGACCCATCGCAGTCAACACGCCATTGCCGGTCAGTTTGCTGAAATCAGGCGTGAACAAGAAAGTAATGCCTCGGTCATAACTGTCGGTGGTCATCGCATACGCCACCATCAACATCAGCAGTACAAACAAGCTGGGCATTAAAAAACGGACGGCTTTCTCCAAACCGGTATTCACACCGCGAACCACAATCAACATGGTCGCCAGCATGAACAGGCTGTGCCAGAAAATCAACTGTATTGGGCTGGCAATAAATCCGTCGAAGAGTCCTTTTATCGCTGCGGCATCGGCGCCGAAAAAACTACCGGTAAAGGCCTTTAACACATAAGCCGAAGCCCAGCCTGCGATAACGCTGTAATAGGAAAGTATTAAAAAACCGGCAATAACGCCCATCCAGCCTAAATAATGCCAATTTTTATCGGCTCCGGCTTCATCGGCTAGGGTTATCATGGCGTTAATTGGGTTCTGTCTAGTGCGCCGCCCTAACATGGTTTCAGCCATCATAATGGGAATACCGATCAGTAACACGCACAGCAAATAGACGATAACAAATGCCCCCCCGCCATTTTCTCCGGTAATATACGGAAACTTCCAGATATTACCCAGACCGACTGCGGAACCTGTCGCAGCCAGAATAAACGCGAAACGTGATGACCATTCACCATGAATTGATTTTTTTGTATCCGTCATTTGTGTGCCTGTAAAAACTCAATTGTTATGTTATAGATTCACCACGAAGAACACGAAGGACACGAAGTTTAAGGTTCTTTCTTCGTGTTCTCTGTGGCCTTCGTGGTGAGCTTTTCTGACTATTGCAGTAATATCGAGTAAAATAACAAAATTATTCCTTTACGTCAGTTTAAAAATCTATGGCCGACAAAAAGTCCAAGAAAAACGCCAAACAGCAAAACGCCACCATTGCCGTTAATCGCCAAGCTACTTTCGAGTATTCTATTGAAGAGCGATTTGAGGCCGGGATTGTTTTGGAAGGATGGGAAGTTAAAAGCCTGCGAGATGGCCGCGTTCAACTCAAAGAGAGTTATGTGGCGATAAAACGGGGTGAAGCCTGGTTGTCCGGCGCTCATATTTCACCGCTATTATCTGCATCCACCCATGTTAACCCGGACGCTATCCGCGCCAAGAAACTATTGCTTAATCGGCATGAACTCAACAAGCTGATCGGCTCTGTCGAACGCAAAGGCTACACGTTGATTCCGTTGTCCATGTACTGGAAAAACGGCAGGGCCAAACTGGAAGTCGGTCTGGCAAAAGGCAAGCAATTACACGATAAACGCGCCACGTCAAAAGATCGCGATTGGCAGCGTGAAAAAGCTCGGATTATGAAGAAGGGCTAAGGTTCAAGGATATGTTTTTGCATCTTACCCTGAAGTTGACTTTAGAAGATGGGCTCCTTCTCCCTCAGGGAGAAGGCTGGGATGAGGGGGATAAAAATAAACTTTTTCCTTATCTTGATTTCCCCTCACCCAACCCTCTCCCTCTTGAGAGGGCTTTGCACTGCTTAAGTCGACAGTATTGACTCTGAATCTTTCTCTACAACTAAATTTCTCTTCCTAATGACCACACATCCAAACATCCTGTCGGTAAAAAACAGTCTGTTGATCGTCGTCGATTTACAGACAAAACTATCAGCGGCCATGCCTGAACAAGATGCCGAACTAATGACGGCCAATGTCGGCAGTCTGGTTGAAGCCGCCGGATACTTAAGCATCCCGGTGTTGTTAACCGAGCAATACCCCAAAGGCTTGGGCTCTACCGACACGGCCATCACCGATATATTGTCGGAAGATACCCTGATTTTCGATAAGACCGGCTTTTCCTGCTGTGCGGCCGACGGATTTACCGACAACGTTGCCAATACTGATCGCAAACAAATCATACTGGTAGGTCAGGAAGCGCATGTTTGCGTATTGCAGACTGCGTTGGAATTGTTGCATTTCGGCTATCAGGTACATGTCGTTGAAGACGCGATTTGCTCGCGCAAAGCGGAACATAAATTCTATGCTTTGCAACGCATGCAACAACAAGGCGCGACCATTACCAATTATGAATCGGTGTTGTTCGAATGGGTCAAAGATTCGACTCACCCTGAATTTAAAAAGATTTCCGGATTACTCCGCTAACCCTTGAGCCGTGTCCATGTCACTTGCATCTTTTATTGAAAAAGTAATAAATAATGAAGCTATCGGTTTTAATGAAACCATTGCGGTCATCACCGAAAACTACGATTACCAACCCACCGAGTTCAGCAATGGCCTAAACGAGCAGATATTAGTCAATCCAGCCGGCACTAACGAAGGCTCTTGCAAGATTTTCGCCTTTGCCCAACTCCACCAGCTTGACCAGCAGCAGACGTTAAATCTGTTCGGCGATTATTATCGGCTGGATGTCTTAAACGATCCAAATGGAACAGGTCACCAAAATATCAGGAATTTCATGCAATACGGCTGGGATGGAGTTAGCTTCAAGGGCGTGGCGCTGACGGCTAATTAAGATTGACTTATATTTACCACCTTCGTGTCTTCTTGTCTTTCATATCGTTCCCATTCTCCGGCGCTCATCGTTATACACAAGTATCTGCGGGATGTCTTCATTCCCTTACCTAGCGTTAGGCGGGAAACATGCCAATATGCAGACCTTCCAGGTTTTAGAAACCTGGAAGGTCTAACTTGCAACGTTCTGAACAGGCATGGCGCTGGATAACTATTTCCAGAATGACGACTTTTGGGTAGAGTTGTGTATAACGATGAGTGCTCCGGCGTGGGAATGATAAATAAGAAACTTCGCGCTCTCGGCAATTGCTCCATGCGTCGCCTCGGCAATAGCTCATGCATTGCTCTACCTCCTGCATCCTTGCAAGTCGTAAAGCGCCTACTGTTGGTGCTCTCGATCGCTGTTCCAGACGCGATTCTACCTCCTGCATCTGTGTCGTTCGTGCCTTCGTGGTGAATTATAGTTATTAAAAATCATGATCGACTACCTAATCATCGGCCAGGGACTAGCCGGCAGCTTGCTGGCTTGGGAACTCATACAACGCGGTTGCAAAGTCGTCATTGTTGATAACGGTAAGGAAAATGCCTCGCAAGTTGCAGCAGGACTGATTAACCCGGTCACCGGCATGCGCTTTGTAAAATCCGCCGATACCGATACGCTGCTGCCCACTGCCAAACACTGTTATTCACAGTTAGCCGATTTTTTTCAGCAAGAATTTTATGTCGAAAAACCGATGCTGCGAGTTTTTCATAACAGTAGCGAATTAATAAACGCCAACAAGCGCCTTAGCAATCCAGATTATCAAGCCTACTTGTACGATATTCAGCCGCCGGACAAAACCATAAATAATTTGCTAACACCGTTCGGTTTTTTGGAACAAAAACAGACCGGTTATTTATTAACCAGGCCGCTATTAAATTGTTTGAAAGCCTTTTTCATTGCCAAAGACAGTTACCTATTGGCTGATTTCGATTACCGGGATGTGCAACTTCAACCGTCTTTGCACTGGCAAAACATTTATCCTAAACAGATTATTTTCTGCGAAGGCTATAAGGCAACGCAGAATCCGTGGTTTTCCTGGCTGCCTTTTCAACTGGTCAAAGGCGAAATTTTAACGCTGGGACACCAAATCGAATTGCCGGATAAAATCCTCAATTACGGCAATTGGCTGATCCCGTTAAATAGCCGTCAGATTCGTATCGGCGCAACTTTCGACCGGGAAAACTTGGATACCCAAGCTACCGAACAAGGCAAAAACGGCTTGTTAAATGCGCTGAGCCAAGTCTCACCTGATTTGATTAATGCAACATTAATTAACCATCAAGCCAATATCCGGCCTTGCACTCAAGACAGACAGCCCTTCATCGGCCAGCATCCGCAGCAGAACAAGATAGCTATTTTCAACGGCTTTGGAGCTAAGGGCAGTCTACAAATACCCTGGTACAGCCGGAATTTCTCTGATGCCTTATTAAACGGCGCTCCCCTACCTCATTCCAGCAACATTGAACGTCATTATGAAAAGCTATGTCATCATTAAATATTTAAAGACAACTCATATTGCATTACGGCTTAGGCAAAGCAATCAACACATTGTACCTGGAGTGCAAGCTCTGCTTGCGCTTGCAGGCGAAGCCTGCACTCCAATAGTCGCAGTTTCTACACCTACCGATGACATAGCCTGATGAAACGCATTTCACTGGTTAACACAGCCCATGACTTGATCAGGGAAATTCTTCATCCCGGCGATATTGCGATCGATGCGACGGCAGGCAACGGACACGACACCCTGTTCCTCGCCGAACAAGTTGGCTCATCCGGCCATGTTTACGGCTTTGATATACAACAGGCGGCTATCGATTCGACTTTGGATAAATTCCAGCGCACTCAGTTGTCGGATTGCCTGACCCTGATTCACGCCAGCCATGCGGACATGGGCGAAAAGATCCCCGCACATCTTCACGGCAAAATCCGCGTGATCATGTTCAATCTGGGCTATCTGCCGGGCGGTGATAAAAGCGTCATTACGCTAACCGATTCCACATTAACCGCCTTAATCGTCGCAAGCCGGATTTTAGCTGTTCAAGGCATCATCACTCTACTTGCCTACCCAGGACACCAAGGCGGCGACATAGAAACAGATCGGGTTAAAAGCTGGTGTGAGCAACTGAATAAAGAACAATTTGAAGTCAGCACTATTTACAGTACCGAACACAAAGATACAGCTCCCAGGCTTTTTGTAATCCGCAAACTGCGCTAAATCAAGACAATCTGGTATCATAGCGCCCCTAATTTATCTATTCCGCAAAAAGGACACCCCATGTCAGAATTCAATAACGTATCCGTCGTCAAAAAAGCCAACGTCTACTTCGGCGGCAATGTCAGCAGCCGGACTATCAAGTTCGCGGACGGCTCATCCAAAACCTTGGGCTTCATGTTGCCCGGCGAATACACTTTCAACACCGCCGATCCTGAATTAATGAAAATCCTCGACGGCGATCTGGAAGTTTTATTGCCCGGCGCCGAATGGCAAACCGTTAAAGGCGGCGAATCGTTCAACGTGCCAGCCAATGCGGCATTCACCATGAAAGTCAAAGCGCCTAGCGATTATTGCTGTTCATTCCTGAAGTAATGGTCGAAAAAGTCGCTATCTTTGTCGATGTGCAGAATATTTATTACACCACCCGGCAAAGTTATCAGCGGCATTTCAATTACGCTGCATTCTGGTCGCAAGCAACCGCAGACAGGGAAGTGGTCGCGGCGTTTGCTTATGCAATCGACAAAGGCGACAGCAAACAGCAGGGATTCCAGCAGATACTCAGGAACATCGGTTTTGAAGTCAAACTAAAACCTTACATCCAGCGTAGCGACGGCTCCGCAAAAGGCGATTGGGACGTAGGTATTACGCTGGATGTGATCGATTATGCTGACAAAGTCGACGTGATTATTTTGTTATCCGGCGACGGCGACTTTGACCTGTTATTGAATAAGGTCCGAAATACTTACCATGTAACAACGGAAGTCTACGGCGTGCCAGCGCTAACGGCTCCCTCGCTGATTAATTCAGCTAACCGTTTTATAGCTATTGACGATAAGCTGCTACTGTAAAACACCCGAAAGCTAAAATCTGTTAGAATAAGACTTTATTTTCCAAACCGTAAAAAACCGCTTAATGGCGCTCAAGTCAACCATCTATAAAGCCGATTGTCAGATTTCAAATATGGACAGAGGCTATTATCAAGCACATAACCTGACCATTGCCCTGCATCCTTCGGAAACCGAAGAGCGCATGATGGTGCGCTTGCTGGCTTTTGTGATGAATGCCGATGAACAATTGCAATTCACCAAAGGCCTGAGCACCGATGATGAACCCGAGCTCTGGCAAAAAAGCCTGACCGACGACATTGAACTGTGGATTGATGTGGGCATGCCCGATGAAAAACGCATCCGTAAAGCGTCCAATCGCGCCGACAAAGTCATCGTCTACACATACGGCGGACGCAATACTGTCTGGTGGAACCAAATACAACCCAAGCTGGAACGCTTTAAAAACCTGACCGTTATAAATCTACCTAAACAAACAACCGATCAACTCGCACCGATGGTGAAACGTACTATGCAATTGCAAATCAGCATCCAGGATGGGCAGATTTGGGTTAGCGACGATCAACACACGGCCAACATAGTGCCTGAAACTTGGCTTAATTAAAAAGCTTTCACCACGAACGACTGCATGGATGCAGGAGGTAGAGCAATGCAGGAGCAATTGCCGAGGCACGAAGTTCACGAAGAATGTCATTAAAACTTCGTGTTCTTCGTGCCTTCGTGGTGAATTAATCTCTTTGTAACTCAATAATCTTTTACTTCAATCTTCGGAACAAAAACTTGATCTCTACAGCTAACATCACTATGCAGTTCGGGGCTAAACCCCTGTTTGAAAACGTCTCGGTCAAATTCGGCGACGGCAACCGTTACGGCCTGATCGGCGCGAACGGCTGCGGCAAATCGACCTTCATGAAAATATTGAGCGGCGATTTAGAACCCTCGGCGGGCAACGTCAGTATCAGCCCTAATGAGCGTCTGGGCAACTTGCGTCAGGACCAATTCGCCTATGAAGACCAACGCGTACTGGATGTAGTAATGATGGGACATACCGAAATGTGGGCGGCCATGTCCGAGCGCGACGCCATCTACGCTAACATGGAAGCCACCGAAGACGACTATATGCGCGCCGCCGAACTTGAGTCAGTATTTGCCGAATACAACGGCTATACCGCCGAAGCCAGAGCCGGTGAGCTATTGCTGGGCCTGGACATTCCGTTGGAACAACATAACGGCCCGATGAGCGCCGTAGCACCGGGCTGGAAATTACGGGTCTTGCTTGCACAGGCTTTGTTTTCCAATCCCGACATCATGCTGCTTGATGAGCCGACCAACAACCTGGACATCAACACCATACGCTGGCTTGAAGACATCCTGAATCAGCGCAATTGCACCATGATCATCATCTCGCATGACCGTCACTTCTTAAACAGCATCTGCACCCACATGGCCGACATGGATTACGGCGAGCTGCGCGTTTATCCCGGCAACTATGACGACTACATGATCGCAGTTACCGAAGTTCGCGAGCGCTTGCTTGCCGGAAACGCCAAGAAAAAAGCCCAGATTGCCGAGCTGCAAACCTTCGTCAGCCGCTTCTCGGCTAATGCATCCAAAGCTAAGCAAGCTACTTCGCGCGCCAAACAACTGGATAAAATCAAACTGGACGAAGTTAAACCTTCAAGCCGGGTTAATCCGTTTATCCGCTTCGACCAAACCAAAAAACTGCATCGTTTAGCACTGGAAGTCGAAGGATTAAGCAAAGGTTATGGCGAACAACCGCTATTCAAAGACCTAAACCTGATGGTTGCCGTCGGCGAGCGCGTTGCAGTCCTGGGCCCTAACGGTATCGGTAAATCCACCCTGTTGCGCACTCTGGTCGGCGATTTGACTCCAGATGCCGGCGAAGTTAAATGGTCGGAAAACTCGGAGGTGGGTTACTACGCCCAGGATCATGCCGAAGACTTCGCCGAAAACATGACCCTGATCGAGTGGATGGGCCAATGGCGCAAGGAATCGGATGACGACCAAACCATACGCGGCACTTTGGGTCGATTATTGTTCAGCGCAGACGACATTAACAAATCCGTTAAAGTCATCTCCGGCGGAGAACAAGGCCGCATGCTGTTCGGCAAGCTGATTCTGCAAAAGAACAACATTATGGTACTGGATGAACCGACCAACCATTTAGATATGGAGTCGATTGAATCGCTGAATACCGCACTGGAAAACTATCCCGGCACCTTGATATTTGTCAGTCATGACCGGGAGTTTGTGTCGTCCCTGGCGACACGGATTATCGAATTAACTCCAAACGGAATTGTCGATTTCAATGGCAATTATGAGGATTATTTGAGCAGTCGGGCTTCGTAACTGAACTGATCTGAATCATGCACATCCAAAGCCAGCTTTAGACTCCTGATATCCGGAGTTCAAGGGTGGCTTTGCAATGTCAAAAACGCCTATAGCCTACAAATGCCCAAGCTATCCTTGCCCATCCCTTAACGTATTACCCATCAAATCGGCGACAGCCCTGTCCGCCACGCCGACAACCTTGATATTGTGTTTAACAATGCTTGCGTAATTTTCATGTAAATGACCGTGAAAGATATTTTTTACCTCCATGGCGGCGGCTAAATCACCAATCACGTCAAAACCATGCCGATGAGATCCCGGCGCCTCATGGGTCACCAAAATATCCGCTTTCAGCGTTTTTAATGCTTCAAACTCATCATGCCAAATCGCCGCCTTATACTTTAACGACATGGCCGTATGCCTAACATTAGCAGGCTGACTATGCAGATAATGCTGTTTATCGCGCCATTTTGGCTGCTGCGGCGGATACCAGACCCGGCCTAGAAAAATACCTCCTAAGCCGGCAATTCTAAGACCCGCTATTTCAATCACTTTTAAGTGCAACCCTTTATCAGCCAGAGCGGAATCAAACAGATACTTATACTTGCTGGGTGTTTCAAAATCATGATTTCCTGCAATCCACCAAATTTGGGTTAAGCCGACAATTTCTTGCAAACAAACTTCCAAAGGCATTTCCAAGTCATAATCGCCCAATAAGACAACGGCCTCAGGTTTGCATTCATGCACTGCCGCTATCAGTGGCTTAAAGTCCCCATGCGGATCGCCTGCAAATAAAATCTTGTTCTTTGGGTTCAAACTGTTACTCCTGTTAACTGGAACCTGACCCTAACACTGAAAATAATAATGTTTTATTTACGTTGCTCGACGCGGGTTTAAGTTTCTTCCGATTATAGACAAAAGTCGCCTTGATTAATATCGACTGTTAAAAGTAGTCTATCATAGCCATGCAAGATGCCGGCAAGACAGATTATTTTGAAAGCGGCACATCAATTCAGTTTAATAACGGGACAGATTTGTTACTTAAATTACTCGCTATTGGGCGCATACCGCCTTTCGGCTATACTCGATTCCTCAAAAGAAATCCGCTATTTTTAATACCAACACAATAGGATACCCAATAATGTTAACGCTACCCTCCATGTGGAACTTGGTCATCTCCACCATTGTTTTCTTTATCGCAGCCGGTTATTTCCGCCGTTATCTTGCTGAGCAGGGCTTACCCAAAGGCGTAACACGCGGCATACTGGTATTTACGTTCGCCTCCTTGATGTCATGGTGGTCAGGAGAGATAGTGGACTGGACTCAGGAAAAAATAGAAGGTCCGCAACCGGCCGCAAAAACCTCGGACGACTTGGTGCAACTGCTGAAGAAGGTCAATTAACAGGATCGGCAACAGCTTTTCGTTTCGCATAAACAATATGTCCGCCCTGCTCGACTGAACTGGAAACGCCTATAAACCAACCCCCACATTCATGAAGCAAAGCACCAAGCTTTAATATAGTCAATCAACCAAATCTTCACGTTGATCCTATAAATCCGGATTTATTATTCCCCTGTGTCACGTCTTTTTTAGCAATCGACGTCCCCTTGCTCCGTCCATTGACATCCTAAACCAGCCAAAAATGTAAACCGCTCAGCATTTTTGATCGGAGAATGGCGCAACAACGCTTTAATTCATCAATTTGTCATATAGGTCATTTATCCTTGCTAAATTTTAAACATGAAGGCAAATCAATGTTAGATCAATCCTTATTGAACCAATCGAGAGCAGGTCTGTCCGAAATTGAGGCAGAATATATTGCCAGTAGTCTTCTAAGAATTTGTCCTCCTGTATCGCCCCAACACACTAATCTGGATGTTACCAAGCTGCTGAATGAGCATCCGGACCTGATCTCTATTGCTGTCGTAGAAGATGATAAGCCGATTGGTTTGATCACTCGCAATATCTTTATGGAAGGTTTGGCCAAACCTTTCCACCACGATTTATTCGACCGAAAAAGCTGCATTGCTTTTATGGACAAAGACCCGCTGGTTGTTGATCAGAATATGAGCATTCAAGAGCTTAGTTTTAAAGTATTGGGCTCTGGTCGTAAGACGCTGAATGACGGATTTATTATTGCCGACGAAAATGGCGATTATCTGGGACTTGGTAGCGGTGAAGATTTGGTCAAGGTAGTTTCTTTCTTACAGGCAGAAAAAAACCGGCTGGTAACAGAGAGCATCAATTACGCAAGCATCATCCAAAAATCATTCCTGCGTTCGTCAAGAGAAGACATGAGCGCTGTATTGCAAGACTATTTCATGCACTGGGAACCGCGCGACAAAGTAGGCGGCGATTATTATTTCTGTAAAAAATTCGAGGACGGATTCTTTCTCGCATTGATCGACTGTACCGGACATGGCGTTCCCGGTGCATTTATGACACTGATCATGGCTTCTTTTCTCGATCATATCCTGGTCGAAGATAATCGTCACGACCCTGCCGGCGCACTGGCGATCATGAATAAAAAAGTCAAGATGGCGCTTGGTCAGATCAATGAGTCGGCCACTGACGGCTTTGATATAGACAGGTTTTCTACAAAGCAGAACGGACAATCCGATGACGGCATGGACACGGCTTTCTGCTGGGTTAATACGCAAAACAACACACTCACTTATGCAGGCGCCAAAACCCCCTTATTTTATATAGGCAACGCATCATCCGAAGTACAGTTACTGGAGCCGGATCGCAAAGGCGTAGGTTATATTGACACGCCGATGGATTACGAATGGACCAACCAACAACTGCCTCTAGCGAAAGAGATGTGCATCTATCTGACCACAGACGGCCTGATCGATCAGATTGGCGGATTAAAGAAAATCGCTTTTGGTAAAAAACGCTTTTCGGCTCTGCTTCAGGACAACTATCTCAAACCTATGCCGGAGCAGGAATCTATTGTCATGCAAACCTATTACGATTATCAGGGAAAGCAGAAGCGGCGCGATGACGTATGCCTGATGGGATTCAGATTTTAATTAACCGGAAAATTTTATGCTTATCGATTTGTTTACCGTATTCCGCGAAGAGGCTGACGCTAACGGTATTGTTTTTTATTACAGCGGCGTCCTTTCACAGAATGTCATCACCACCATGAGTGACTCTCTAAAACAAAAACTGCAAATTCAGGATGAAAAAGGGGCCAGATCCCGCAAGGTATTCTCCACTTTTATCGAAATGATACAGAATGCAATGCATTACTCACCCGGTACGCCCGGCTCTGACGACACCAAAGAAGGCTCTATCATTGTCGGCAAAAAAGAAGACAAATATTTTGTTATCTGCGCAAATTTTATTCAAAAGCAGCATGAAG
This sequence comes from Methylobacter sp., assembly GCA_036561025.1. GTDB lineage: Bacteria > Pseudomonadota > Gammaproteobacteria > Methylococcales > Methylomonadaceae > Methylobacter_A. The sequence continues at coordinate 84,677 of DATBQB010000057.1, forward strand.
CGCGCATACGCGACAAGATTGACCCGATTCTGGAAATGAGCGCCGACGAAATCAGGCAAGCTTATCGCACTCAATTGAAAAATGATCAGCACAGTGCGGACACGATCAGCAAAGGTGCGGGTCTTGGATTCTTAACACTGGCAAGAGATTCTGTCGAACCTATTCAATACGCCATTAGAGAGGCGATAGGATATGAAAATGAACTGTCTTGCTTTTATCTTAAAGCTACTATTTGAGGAACTATCATGACCGACATATACATTCCAGCCACTTCCGATACACCTGAAATCAACTTTAAATTTTCAAGCAACACGCTGAGCATGTCCGGTGAAGCGTACCCTGAAAACGGAGTTGAATTTTTCCGCCCTATCCTTCGGCAACTGCAAAGCCATTTAAAGTCACTTAACGGCGATACTGTTGAATTTAATTTTCAGCTTACTTATTTCAACAGTGTCAGCACTAAAATTTTTTACAGCATGTTTGAATTATTAAACGAATATGCCAAAGCCCATCCAAATTGTGTTTTATTGAACTGGCATCATGATGAAGACGACGACACGATTCTGGAATTGGGCCAGGATGTCCAGGAAGACTTTACCTGGATTGATTTCAATGCAATAGCGTTATCTTAATTACTCGACCTCCCCTCTCCACTCGACTAAGCAGCCATCGGCTAAAGCCAGTGATTGTTTAGTCGGGTTCTATAAAAAACATCTCAAAGTTACACATTTTTACTCACCACGAAGGCGCGAAGGACACGAAGAACACGAAGAAAAATATAAGCCAGCCGTTGCCTAGGCAATTACCTTGCGTACTCTCGGCAACTGCTCCCTGCGTCGCCTAAATGTTGGTGCTCTACCTCTCATACCCAACATGACAAAGATACATATCTGTCCGCAGTCCTTCACATAACAAAATATGCAGGGCATATTCTTTACCGAACATGCCGCTCATTTTTTAATTCACGGTCATGAATTGATGCTGTGCTTTGCCTATTTATTCTTGCACCCTCAACACTAATTTACTCAGCGCAGGAAGGATAACAAACGTACAGACCATGATCCAGAATATGCCGATGGTAATAATCAAACCCATGCTGGCGATGCCCTGATGCGGCGAAAACGCCAATCCGGCAAAGCTGGAAGCTGTGGTCAGGGCACCGTAGAACATGGCTCTGGCAGTGCTGGACTGATAGATGTTCTGCTCTTCAGAAAGCGAATGGTGCAGTTTTTCAACCATGTGAATGCCGTTATCAACACCCAATCCCAGCAATAGCGGCAAAGCGATGATATTGGCAAAATTAATGGGGGTGTTGGTGAGAACCGCACTCGCCATGGTAAACAATCCAGCCAGTATCAGCGGCGTCATGACCAGCGCCGTATCGACAATATTGCGCCGGATAGCAAACAACAATAGCGCGATGGTGACCAGAGCGATCACAATGGCTTGCTGAAAAGCGGAGACAACTTCTTTCATGGATTCCCAATACATAATCGGCAAGTCGGTTGTTTCAGGCGCGACGGATTGTACTTCGGTAATAAACTCTTCCAGACTGTTTAGGTCGTTCAAGTCTTTTTTAGGAAATATCTGGATGCGGTACGAACCGTTCTTGCTCAGCCATCTGTCCTTGATGTCGGCCGGCAGGTCGGCCAGAGTAACTTTTTTGGCATTGAAACTGGCGGACAGCTCGTTCATGACGTTCGGTAATGTGCCGAGCAACGTCGTCTGGATCTTTTCAATAAACATGCGTCGATTGGGCTCCTGCCGCGCATCGAGTTCGATCAAAGTATCCTGTAACTCTTTTTTAAAATTTGTTAGCGCAGTACGCTCATGGGCATCGGTTTTTTGAGGCAGGATGGTGTCGATAGTTTTTATCAATCGGTTAATGGCCGGAACCGGGTCGGTATCGGTTTGTAGCGCGGGGAAATTCTGCGTTTGCGCGCCGAGCATCAGTCCCATTTCCTCAATCAAGGCCAGTTTTTCGTCCTGGTCGGTGGGCTGGAAATCGAAAAGACTGACGGTTTTATCAACCGCAGCTAAGGTCGAAAGCTTTTGCTCCAAGGCTTTGGCGCTGTTTTCATCCTTGGCCAGAACAGTCAAGGTCATCGGCGTGGTTTCCTTGTCTTTCATCAGATTTTTAAAAGCAATAACCGACTCGGTATTGGGGTCGCGAAGATTAATCGGATTAAAATCAGTCTTCACGTTAAACGTTAGCGCTATGGAAATGACGGCGATAACAAAGGTTGCTATGCCAATCGGTTTGGCATAATGGAGTGGATAAGTCGCCAGTTTTTGCGACAGCTTTGCGAATCCATTCGAGCCGTCTTCTTTTGCCGCCGAGAACTTTGCCGGAGCCGGAATGACTCTTAACAGCGCAGGCAACGCAATCAAAGTAATTAACAGGCAGATAAACAAACTGGTACCTGCCAGCAGGCCAAGTTCGGAGACGCCTTTGTAATCGGTCGGGATAAACGCATAAAGCCCGATGGATGTGGTACCCGCGCATAATAATAGCGAGGGGGCTGTGCTTATTAAAGTATTGCTTAGCGCCAGACCTTTATGGATATGATGGGTCAGATTATCCCGGTAACGTAGACAAAAATGGATCGCATATTCCACGCCCAAACCGATATTGGATACCGCAAAAGCAACTGAAATCAGATTTAATTCTTTTACCGAAAAAGCCGCGAACGCCCCGCAAAAAAGCATGCCCAAGGCCAGCGTAATCAATGTGGCTACGGTCAGCAAAACGGAGCGGTAGGCAACCAATAAAATAAACAATACCAGCACAATGGAAAAAATGCTGGCGGTAAAAGTGCCTGTGCTCATGCCGGACAATTCGTCATCTTCAAGGCCGACTTCGCCGGTAACCCAAACTTTAACCGCAGGCAAATTAGGGTCCTGAACTTCAACAACCGCTCTGCGGATAGACTCAATCGCATTTTCTGCAGGACGGATTTGCGAGAAATCAAACTTGGGCGCGGCGATAATAAAGCTATTGCGCTCATGCATTTTCTTGTCGCTAATCAACGACTCCCAGGACAGCAGAGCGTTTTCGCCATTAAGCGTTTTGTGCAAGGCCGACATAACCTTGTCAATCAGCGAAGTCAGATCGATAGGCACAACTTGAGTCTTATCAGTGGACGTTAGTGCATCTTCAAAAATTGAAAAAAAGCCGGTTAGATTGGGCTGCTGGGCAATTCTGCCGATAAACGGCTGGGCCTGAGACAGGTTGTTGGATAAGGTTTGCAACTCGTCGGCATCAAGATAAAGCAGGCCGTTCTGGCGAAAAAATTCGTTATCGTTGGGGATATAGGCCGAATTAAAATGATCTTTGTCAGCCGTTATCAGGCGCAGCAATCTTTTAGCGGCCGATTTAGTCAGTTCCGGCGAATCCGATTCAACCACCAATAACAGCGTGTGCAAGTCTTGCGAGAAGGCTTTTTCATAATTACGGCGGTTTTGCTGAAAAGGCGCATCGGGAGCTACCAGCTCGGCGGTATCGGTATTGATACTCAAATGATCTGCTGTATATTGCAAAGCCAAAACACTGAGCAGAATCACTATTGACAACACCACAAGCGGCCTGCCAAGCGTCAAGTTTCCCCAACGTGAAAAAATAATATGACTACAGGTTTTTAACGACATAAATTAGGATTCAGGGGGTATTAATGTATGGTGAGATTGTTCAAAGTGTTTAAAGCATCACTTCGCGATTCGATAAGCTCGTTGCCTTGCAGTTCGATGAACAGAGCGGGGATTTTTGCAGCATTTGCAGCAGCCATGCCGTCTTTTTGGCCTAGACACAGCAACGCGGTAGACCAGGCATCAGCAACAGCCGGATCACCGAGAAGAACGGTGGTGGAAACCAGGTTATGGGTAACCGGTCTTCCGTTGCGTGCATCGAGAATGTGGCTGTAACGCTGTCCATGGTCATCGAAATAATGCCTATAAGTGCCGGAAGTCATGACCGCAATCGGAACATCTTTAGGCATGGTAACGATTTTGTGCATCGTCCGCTCGTCGGGTAGCGGTCTTTCCACGGCAATGCGCCAAGGTTGAAGGCCCGGTTTATAGCCGTTGGTTTTCAGCTCGCCGCCAATCTCGACCAGATAATTAGTTATGCCTTTTTGCACCAGAACCTTGCTGATCCGTTCCACGCTATAGCCTTGGGCAATAGACGACAAATCGACTTTTAGGTCGGCCTGCTTTTTGCGCAGATGCGTTTCATCCACGACTTCCAGCTTTTTCATGCCGATTTGTTTCAGCGTAGTCAGAATGGTCGAGTCACTAGGAATCGTTAGCGCATCGCCACGAAAGCCCCATAAGTCGAACAAGGGTTTGATGGTTAAATCATAGCAACCTTGGCTGGCCTCATTGACCACCTGGGCGATTTTGACCAAAGATACGATTTCGCTGCCGACTTCCTGGCTTTCAGTATTTTCGATGCTGTTGAAAGTTTCTATAGTCGAGTCCGGCCGGTAATTGGACAGAAGTTTATCGATAACTGCGAATTCGTTTTCGATACCGGCTTTAATATCTTGAGTATCCACCGGTGATTCGGACCAGTAGCTGATATGGTAAGTCGTGCCTTGGGCCGGGCCTTCAAGTTTTTGAATAGTCGGTTTCGAACAGCCCGTCAGCATGATTAAAAGCATGCAGAAAGTGAAGCAATGCAAGGAGTGGCGTAGCTGTATATTGTGCGTATAACCAAATAATGGTGTTTTTATAGTTCTTGGGTTAGTCATCCATGTCTGCCGTTTTTTATCATTACAGGTTATCAATAACAAATTTCATAAAAATTGCAGTACATCATCTTGAAAGATGAATGACCGCGCCATAATTGCGCTCGTTAAATGTCATATTTAAAAGCGCCGCTTATTATAATCCGAAAGACGTGAAGACTTTTTAAAAAATGAAATTGGGATGATGAGACCTTAATGCAGCAAGACAATGCCTACGGTTTCTTAGATTTTTTTACGGATGAGACCCGTAACTCGCCGATGCCGATCCGCAATGCCTCGACATCAAGTTCATGTTCTAGACGATGCAAGATCTCGTCACTGATTATATCGTCGTTCCGAAGATCGATCACAGCCAATCGCTCAGCCGTCAAGGTTTCGTACCTCAAACGCCGAAATGCCTCGGTTACTGTTTTTGTGTATTCTGCATCAGGGGCTCCAACATCGATATTACGTCGTAAACGGCGATCATAGTGAACCCGCAGCTGTTCGATATGATCAGAGACCGGCCAGTCTTCACTACTCACATCATCCAGAAGTGCCAGAGCCGCCATCGCGGCACGTTCCCGAGCCTTCCTCTCCTCATGCTCAATGCTACTGTCTTCATCTAAATTCAGGATATGAATCAAAAAAGGAAGCGACAAGCCTTGTACTACCAACGTGATCAGAATCACCATGAAAGCCATTAGGATTATTTCCGCCCGAAACGGAAACGGATTTCCTGCGGCAGTGGTAAACGGCAAAGCCAATGCAGCAGCGAGGGATACGACGCCCCGCATACCGCTCCAGCCGAGGATAAACAGATTCTGCCAGGACGGCATCGGATCGTTTGCCCGTATCGACGAGCTCAGGCATCGAGGCACCCAGGCCGCAATAGGAACCCATATCAGACGCACAACGATAGCTGTCGCGCTTACCAATATGCCGTTTATAGTGAGTGAACCCAACTGGCTGGACGGAATCGCCTCACGAAGGGTGTCAAGTTGCAGGCCGATCAGGATGAAGATGACGCCATTGAGTAAGAATACGAGAAGATCCCATACTGCCCTAGCCTGGATTCGAGTAATAGGCGCAACGATTGCGCTGAAATGCTGACGGACATAGAGGCCGCCAACCACGCAAGCCAATACAGAAGAAGCGTGAGCCAGTTCGGCCAAGACCCATGCAATATAAGGAGCTAACAAGGTAATGGCAATCTCGCTGAAACTGTCTTCGGTCAGGCGTAAAACCCAGCAGCTCACAATGCCCACAACGATTCCGACAGCGATACCCATAGTTGCAGCAAGAAAAAAATCCATCAGAGAGTTACTTAACTCAAAAGTTCCACTGACAGCCGCTACCAGCGCTGTGCGGTATAGAACCAGAGCAGTCGCATCGTTCACCAGACTTTCACCTTCCAGTATAGTAACTGCCCGGCGAGGGAGGTGAAGATGCTTCATGATCGCGGTAGCCGAAACAGCATCGGGAGGAGAAACAACGGCTCCCAAAACAATGGCCTCGGCCCACCCAAGCCCCGGCAGCACGGCATGAGCGACAGTTGCGACCGCAGCGGTTGTGACCAGCACCAATCCCACTGCCAATAGTGTGATCGGGCGAGCATTTGCTCGAAAGTCTCTCCAAGAGGTGAAATAGGCGGCAGCCCAAAGAAGAGGCGGTAGGAAAACCAGGAATATTAAGTCAGGATCAAGACGAAGCGTGGGCAGGCCGGGTATAAAACTCAAGATTAGCCCGCCGATCACCAGCAGAATGGGATAAGGAATGGCAAGCTTGCGCGCGACCGTCGTCAAAGCGAGCACGGCCGTCAACAGTAGAATGATTATCTCGAGTTGGTGAAGACTGTTCATACATTCCCCCTATTCTCTCGCGAATATTCAAAAGCTTTCAGCCACACCCCTTCCTTGCGGACAAAATTATGTTTTCTGCAATAAACTGCTATAGATCGGATTTAAAAAGTATTGCTGAACTGGTTTAGCAATTTCAGCTTACATTTTTTCCGTTAAATGGATTTTACAGCAAAACAAAGCCGTAAAATCTATCTTGGTAAATTTTGATGCTTTTCATGGCGTAGCAGGCTTGGTTGCATTTCAACGCGCTGCGTCATTGCCATTAAGTTGAGTGTCTTAGGAGTGCTAGTTTCCAAGCTCCAGCTTGGGAATTCAGTTGAGAAAGCTCCAGCTTCCTGTTTCGCGAAGTTACGACCGGATGAATGCAGTAGGTAGGGGGCGCATCGCGCACCTTTCCAGAGTTCAGCCGTATTGGAAATATTGATGTATGGAATGGTTTGTCCGTTGGAGTGCTATAAAATAACCAAATCATTCCGACATTCGTAAATGGTGCGCGATGCGCCCCCTACCCGGCTATAGACATGTTTCCCGCCTAACGCCAAATCCAGGACTGTCGGAATAGAGACTTGCGTATAACGATGAACTCGCTGTGTGGGAACGAGACAATCAGGATGTTTATAAATTTCACCCAAGTTTCCCGACAGCCGGACGGGGCATGTTGCCCCGTCCGAAACGTTTTGAGTTAGTTAAGTTAGCCCAGACATCGCGAAAACGTTTGGGACGGGGTTGCAAACCCCGTCCCGCCTGAGCTCATAAAATAATTTTACCTCTATTAAAAATTCACAACGCCAACCATCACCCGACAGGTAAGGAGCGGTAGCATCAAATGTCGGGCAACGAAAAGCTGTCGCCCGAGCTACCTCACTATCTCCTACCCCGCCTTATAATTTCCTAGCAATCCGCGTATCCGGCATAAACTCATGCTCATCGCGCGTTGCCATTTCCTCATAAAGCGCCCATTTCTGGTCAACCACTTTCTGCGCGAAATCCATCAGCTTGTCGGCTTGCTCCAGGTTGGTTCGTCTTAAGCTGCTGTAGCGGGTTTCGTTGTAGGCGTAGTCCCTCAGCGGAATAGTCGGGCGCAGGGAATCCAGCACAAACGGATTTTTGGCTTCGCCACGCAGGGTCGGGTTGTAACGATACAGCGGCCAGTAGCCTGATTTTACGGCCATTTCCTGTTGCTCCAGGCCGTTTTCCAGGTTGATGCCGTGGGCTATGCAGGGGCTGTAGGCGATAATCAAAGACGGGCCGTTGTAGGCTTCGGCTTCGCGGAAGGCTTGCAGCGCCTGCTGCGGGCTCGCGCCCAATGCAATTCTGGCGACGTAAACATTGCCGTAGGCGATGGCTTGCAATGCCAGGTCTTTTTTCGGCGTTACCTTGCCGCCCGAAGCGAATTTGGCGACCGCGCCGATAGGCGTGGACTTGGAAGCCTGACCGCCGGTGTTGGAATAGACTTCGGTGTCCATGACCAGGATATTGACATCCGAACCACTAGCCAGCACTTGGTCGATACCGCCGTAACCGATGTCATACGCCCAGCCGTCGCCTCCGATAATCCAGATGCTGCGGCGCACAAAATGATCGACTATCGATAACAATTCCTTGGCTTTGTGATTGCCCAATTTTTCCAGTTGCCCGCGCAATTGCGCCACCCGTGCGCGTTGTTTGCGGATGTCGCTTTCCAGGCTTTGCGGCGCTGCGAGTATTTCGTCAACCAGCGTTGCATCCAATTCATCTTTTAATTCAGCGACAATCCTTCGCGCCATCGCAACATGCTGGTCGGTAGTCAGCCTGTAGCCGTAGCCGAATTCCGCATTATCTTCAAATAACGAGTTGGACCAGGCGGGACCTTTGCCTTCGGAGTTTTGCGACCAAGGCGTAGTCGGCAGGTTGCCGCCGTAAATGGACGAGCAACCGGTGGCGTTGGCAGCCAGGATGCGGTCGCCGAATAGCTGGCTGATCATTTTCAAGTACGGGGTTTCGCCGCAACCTGCGCAAGCGCTGGAAAACTCGAACAGCGGTTGCAAAAACTGCACACCGCGAACATTTGAAAAATCGACGCGGGCACGGTTGTTGTAAGGCAAACTTTCAAAGAAAGCCACGGCTGTTTTCTCGACTTCAAAATGTTCGGCCTTGGGTGTCATATTAATGGCTTTGATGTTTGCATCTTTTTCCGAAACGGCCGGGCAGGCTTTTACGCACAAACCGCAACCGGTGCAATCTTCGGGGAAGACTTGCAATGTATAGCGGGTGTCGGGGAAGCCGTGCGAGGTGACATTGGCGGTTTTAAAGCCTTCCGGTGCCTGTTCCAAAAGGTCTTTTGCATAGAACTTGGCGCGAATCGCGGCATGCGGGCAAACGGCCGAACAATTGCCGCATTGTATGCACACATCGGATTCCCAGATCGGAATATCTTGGGCGATATTGCGTTTTTCCCATTGCGTGGTGCCGGTCGGATAAGTGCCATCGACAGGCAGGAAACTGACCGGGATCCAGTCGCCCCGACCTGCTGTCATTTCTGCGGTCACTTCCTGGACAAAACGCGATGCCTTGGCAAATTTCCCAAGGCCGGTATCGGCAAGCGCTGTGACTGTTGTTGGCAGCATCACTTTTTCCAAGTGCGCCAGAGACTGGTCTATCGCCTCAAAGTTTTTCTGTACGACTTCCGGGCCTTTACGAGCGTAAGTTTTTTCGGCGTATTGCTTGATTTTCTTGATAGCCTCATCTTTGGGCATAACCCCGGACAACGCAAAGAAGCAGGTTTGCATAACCGTGTTGATACGTCTACCCATGCCGGTTTGCCGTGCGACTTTGACCGCATCGATCACATAAAACTGAATATCCTTGTCGATCAATTGTTTTTGCACGCGCGCAGGCAAATGCCGCCAAATATGCTCGGCATCAAACGGGCTGTTTAACAGGAACGTTGCTCCCTGTTTGGCGCGATCCAACATATCGGTGGTTTCGATAAAATTGAAGTCGTGGCAGGCGACAAAGTTGGCCGATTCAATCAGATAAGGCGCTTTAATCGGTTCCGGGCCGAAACGCAAATGCGATACCGTTTGCGATCCGGCTTTTTTCGAATCGTAAACGAAATACCCTTGGGCAAAATACTGGGGTTCGTCGCCGATAATTTTGATGCTGTTCTTGTTGGCGCCGACCGTGCCGTCTGAACCCAAGCCGTAAAACACCGCTCGCACCACATTGTCCGGCTCTATATCCAGGTTTTCGGTCACTGCAAGGCTGGTGAAAGTCACATCGTCGTTGATGCCGATAGTGAAACCGTTTTTCGGCTGTTCGGCTTGCAGTTCCTGGTAAATCCTGGCTACCATCGATGGCGTAAACTCCTTGCTGGACAAGCCGTAACGGCCGCCAATTACCTTCGGCATAGTTTTAAGCTGCCTACGGGCAAAGGCCTGACTTAATTCGGTGATAACATCTTTGTACAACGGTTCGCCGCTGCTGCCCGGCTCTTTGGTTCTGTCCAATACCGCGATATGGCGCACCGATTCCGGCAGCGCTGCCAAAAAATTCTTGGCACTGAACGGGCGATACAGTCGCACGTTCAGCACGCCGACGTTCTCGCCTTTTGCATTGAGTTTTTCCGCCGTGGCGACGGCGGTTTCAACGCCGGAACCCATCATGATGATAATGCGTTCGGCTTTATCCGGACCGAAGTATTCGAAGGCTTTATAGCTGCGGCCTGTGACCTGCTCGAACTGTTTTAATGCTTCATCGAATATCCCGACCGTGCGCTCGTAATAAATATTCGAGCTTTCACGGGACTGGAAATAGGTATCCGGGTTTTGCGCCGTGCCGCGCATCATCGGCCGGTCGGGGTTCAGCGCCCGCTCCCTGTGCGCAAACACCAGCACATCGTCGATCATGGCCCTGATTTGCTCGTCTTCCAGCAGAGTGATTTTATTGATTTCATGCGACGTCCTGAAACCGTCGAAAAAATGCAAGAACGGAATCCGCGATTTCAAGGTAACTGCCTGAGCGACCAGCGCCATGTCATGTGCTTCCTGGACATTAGTAGAGGCCAGCAGCGCAAAGCCAGTCATTCGTACGCTCATCACATCCTGATGGTCGCCGAAAATGGACAGCCCCTGCGTCGCCAAAGAACGCGCAGCGACATGAATGACGGTCGAAGTCAGTTCGCCGGCAATCTTGTACATATTAGGAATCATCAGCAACAATCCCTGGGACGCGGTGAAAGTTGTGGCTAATGCACCGGTTTGCAAAGCTCCGTGCAAGGTTCCGGCTGCGCCGCCTTCGCTTTGCATTTCGGCGATAGTGGGAATGCCGCCCCAAAGATTAGTTTTATGTTCCGTTGTCCATTGCTCGCAAAACTCGGCCATGGATGAAGATGGCGTGATAGGGAATACTGCGCAGACTTCGTTGGTTCTGTACGCAACATAGGCAGCCGCTTCGCCGCCATCGATAGTAACTTGTTTGGTCATGGTGAATTTCCTGGCAACTAAAGTTTATTTGCAACTATTCAATAATGGAACGCGGATGACGCTGATTAAGCGGATTTACACGGATTCTTAAAGCAGTTTGCGCTCTTCAAATCAGCGATTATCCGTCCCATCCGCGTCATCCGCGTTCTATTTTTAGTTACTATTTGTCAATCATGTGGATGGCAGCAGTCGGGCACTGCAAAGTGCAGGCCGTGCAGCCTGTACAAAGGGCATAATTCACTTCGTAGAATTTACCTTTACCCAACTTGATAATGGCTCCTTCCGGGCAAGCGCCGTAACAACCGTCGCATTCGAAACAATTACCACAGGAATAACAACGGCTGGCTTCGTAGGTCGCTTCTTCCAGAGTTAAACCGCCCAACACTTCATCGAAGTTTTTGTTGCGCACTTGCGGCAGCATAGTAGGTTGTTCCGACTGGTCGGCATCGGTGCTATACCAAAGATTGAGTTCTTCATGCAGAACTATGTGTTTTTTGCCGGGATGTTGATATTGAGTTCCGCGCAGGTAAGCGTCGATATTTCTCGCGGCTTTTTTGCCGTGTCCTGTGGCAATGGTAACGGTGCGCAAACTGGGCACCATGTCGCCTCCGGCAAAAACGCCTTCTGCGGCGGTCATCATGTTTTCGTTAACGGGAACCACACCGTCGCTTTGTGCTTCAATTTCCGGAAAGGTTTTTAATAACTCGGAATCGATATTTTGCCCCAGTGCCAAAATCAACGTATCGGCTTCAATGATTTCAAACTCACCACTGGGTTGTGGGCGTCCCTTGTCGTCCAGGGACATGATTTCAACCTGAATGTGGCTGCCATCAATGCCTACGATGGCGCGCAACCAGTGAAACACCACACCTTCTTCCATTGCTTCGGCGGCTTCGAAATCATGCGCCGGCATGTTTTTGCGGTCACGCCGGTAAATTACCATGGTTTCCGCACCTAGCCGTTTAGCAGTTCGCGCCGCATCCATTGCGGTATTGCCGCCGCCATAAACGGCGACTCTTTTGCCGATTTTTGACGGTTTGCCCAAACCGATGTTATGTAGGAAAGTGACCGCATCCCTGGTATCGCTTTCACGGTATAAGGGAATATCAATCGAGCGTCCTATATGGGCGCCGACGGCCACAAAAACCGCGTCAAAGCTCCCGGCTTCTTTTTCTGCTTTTAAATCTTCAACTTTCTGGTTCAGCGTGATCTTTACGCCCATATCCTCGATGCGCTTGACTTCGGCAGCCAATACTTCTCGCGGCAATCGGTAAGACGGAATACCAAAATGCATCATGCCGCCTGCTATCGGTTGCGCGTCCCTGATTTCAACCTCATGCCCTAAACGGGCAAGATGATAAGCCGCCGACAATCCGCTGGGCCCAGCCCCGACCACTAACACGCGCTTGTTGGATTTTTCGCCGACGATTCGCGGCGTCCAGCCCTGTTCGAAAGCCATATCGCCCAAAAAGCGCTCAACCGCATGAATACTAACCGCGCCGTCTACCACAACACGATTGCAAGCCGATTCGCAAGGGTGGTAACAAACGCGGCCATGTACAGCCGGCATCGGGTTATTTTCCAGCAGTTGGTTCCAAGCTTCCTGATAACGCCCTGCTTGCGCCAAGTCCAACCAAGCCTGAATGTTTTCCCCGGCCGGACAAGCATTATTGCAGGGCGGCAGATAGTCTTCATAAACAGGCACCCGCCGTTGCAGCGGGCCAGTGCCGGTGCTTAATGTCAAATCCGGTGGAGAGGTCATATCTTGATAGTTCATATGCGCTTAACTCTTGGTTGTTTTTCAGATTTATTGTTATGTGTAACTTGCAATGGCCTAGTCGGGCAGTAATTTCAAACTAAAATACTCGCGTTGGCAAGATACAGCCACTTTTATATATTCGAACTTGTAAGAAAAGCTCAGAGTTTGGCAATACGTAAATACTATTAGATTTTGTTTAAATTATTTGAATACCAGAAAACTTTAAAACTTTATCTTATAAATCATATTATTATTGATTATTAGGTATTTATATTCTTTAAATAAACTGGTCGTTGGGTTTCCTGTTTATCTAAATAATTTTCGACGCTGATCGACATCAATAGCTGATTACACAAGCACTATCGAGTATATAACTGCACGTTAAATTTGAATAATTTGCAAAAAAATCAACAAATGTTGACTCGCCAAATGATAATCATTATTATTTACGCCCATGGACAAACAACTTCACGACACTATCGAACCTCCGAACTTAGCGCTTTCTGCAAAGCAGGATATAACACCGGCTTTACGACAGCGGTTACAGAGTTCGGAATTATTTGGTACTGAGCGCGAGGTTGTTATTGAACATGCCGGTGAAGAATACCGATTGCGCTTGACGCGTCAGGGTAAATTAATTCTGACCAAATAGTTTAGTTATTGCACTTTATTGTCGGCAGGCTATTTTCTCCTCACCTGCAGTTACCTCTCCTCCTGATTTTGAGGAATGAGCATGCCGACAATAAAGTGCAACGAATAAATAAAGAATAGCCAGCCACCCAACACCTTCAGGTGTTGTTAGCCAGCCAATGTCAAAGATGCGCGCTGCTATAGCAGTTGCCTAACATTTGGATGGTGAAATCAATGAATTCAAATAAACGACACAAGAAAGTAGGGCTTTCCGGTAACGGCGATTGTCGCGTGATATTTTGTCCTGATTGCGGCACATTAGAGATAAATTTGGGCACATCGACAATACGTACCAATTGCGAATCGTTACATATACTCAGCTCAGTCTTAAACCATGCCAAAGTTCGGCTTGCCCAAATGCAAGATGCAGCGCCCGCCAATGGTCATGCTCAACATATGGGGCTCGGCCGTGTTCACTAAAATGATCTTCTCGGCCACCACTTCCTATTTTCTGGAAAACAGTAGCCCCGCACCTGTACTGGGAAATATTAGTTACGGTGGCGTTACGCGCTTTAATGATCGCCCATGGGGCGCGCTGAGTCTGGTGCTGTGCGCGCATCTGGCGGTGTTTGCGGCATTGCGTCCGCAACCGCAGTCTTTATCGGTTGAGACACTCCCCGAACCCATCATGATTAGCTTGCTAAGCGCGCTGCAAGCAACGCCGCAAAAGCCGATGCTTCCCGTGCAGCCTATGGCAAAGGCGCAAAAGCCAGTTAAGAAGCAAGTCAAAACACCGCTCAGTAAGCCCGTTATAGCACAAGCAAGTCGGCCTGTAACTCCGGCATCCACAGCCTTAGCAACAACAGACTCACCTGTTGCCGAACAAGAAACCGAAACGACGAACAGCAAGCCCGTCCTGAGCGTAGCCGAAAGGGCCGCCAACACGCAACCATACCAGTCGCCTAACTTCAATGCGGCTTATTTAAATAATCCGGCACCGAACTATCCATCAATCTCACGGCGATTGGGCGAAGAAGGCTTGGTGTTATTACAGGTACAGGTAACGGCGGACGGCACAGCCGACTCAGTAGAACTGCAAACCGGAAGCGGCTCGACCAGACTCGACGAGGCTGCGCTGGAAGCCGTTAAGAAATGGCGATTTACTCCGGCCAAACGCGGCGACCAACCGGTCAGCGCATCGGTGGTAGTGCCGGTCAGATTTTCACTAGAAGGATAAAATCATCATGCAAGCCGAATATCTCTTAGACAACCTGAAATTCATCAGCCAAGGCGGTGCAGTATCCATGACTGTAGCGGCAGCTCTGTTGGCCATGTCCATCGGAAGTTGGACTTTAATGGTCATAAAAGCCATCCAGGCACGGCGCATAAAAAGCAGCAGCGCAATTTTTTTAACACACTTTTGGCAAGCCTCGTCGACAACCTCATCATCAATGGCAACTGCCATGAGCGAGGATTTGAAGAAAGCAAAAAACCCGTTTATGCGTCTTGCCATACAAGGCATTAATGCTGCCGCCCATCATAATCGCTACACAGCGCGGCTCTTGGCGAAGCGCGTAGTAGCGGCCGCCAGTACCGACTGTAACGAAACCAAAACCGGTGCGACTACCAAAAATAGCGAAACTACCGCATTGCAGGAGCATTTACGGCATGACGAATTTATTAGCCAAGCGCTACGTCGCGCTATCGGCCAAGAACATATGAGGCTGGAAACAGGCCTCACTTTATTGGCTTCAGTAGGCAGTATTGCTCCGTTTATCGGACTGTTCGGTACAGTCTGGGGAATTTATCACGCGCTCGGCAGCATTGCAGTCGGTGGTCAAGCTACAGTAGATAAAGTGGCAGGCCCGGTCGGCGAAGCACTGATCATGACCGCACTCGGTCTGGCAGTCGCCATCCCCGCCGTATTAGCCTATAACGCCCTGGTGCGCGACAACCGCGTGTTAATGGGGGAAGTAGAAACCTTCGCCCACGATCTGCATACTTATCTGACCACCGGCATACCGTTAGCAACCGTAACGACTGAAATGGCGTTCAACACAGACGGAGCAATATATGGAACGGTTGCCGTCTCAGCAGAGGCTTTACCATGATGTCCTCAGGCGGATTCGGCAGCGATAATCACCATACGCAGCCAATGGCCGAAATCAACACGACGCCGATGGTAGACGTCATGCTGGTGTTACTGGTTATTTTTATTATCACAGCGCCGCTACTGACCCACTCAATCAAGATTGACCTGCCGCAGGCCGCAACCCAACCCAACCAGGAAAAACCCGATGCTATTACTTTGTCTATTGATACACAAGGCAAACTGTTTTGGAACAATACGCCGCTTGCAGAGACGGAACTTGTTTCGCGGCTGGAGACAGCGGCGCAGAAGAAACCCCAACCCGAATTAAGTTTACGCGCCGACAAAAAGACCAACTATCAGCAATTAGCAATAGTCATGTCCAGCGCACAAAAAGCAGGAATAGAAAAACTCGGATTTGTTACCGAACCGAATTCAACAAAATAACAAAGAGGTTTGCGTCGCAGTAAGCCCCAAACATTCAGCCAGCCATCGCCTTTTGTGTGACTAGCCAGCCAACAACAAGCTAACCATTACAAGCAAGGTACCTTATGAAAAATCACAAGAATCGATCTCAAATATCGGCTATTGCTCCATTATCGAACCCGCCGCATAGTTTAAAAAGAAACGCGAGAGTGAAATGGCAACTGGGAACTCTATTACCGCTAGGATTGGCATTAAACACAATGGCTATGGCTGCTGAACCTGTTTCGAAAACACGCCCAGCTGAAAATAAAGAACAGACCTTGCCTACCGTTAAAGTAAAGGCGTCACGCGAGAAAACGCCCAATGTTACGAAGGGCTATCAAGCCAAAAGCAACTCAACCGCAGTCAAGACCGACACGGCCCTGATCGACCTCCCGCAGTCAATCACCATTGTCACGCAAGAATTGATCAAGGATCAGAACATGCAGAGCATAGCCGATACGACTCGCTATGTGCCCGGTGTCGGCAACCATCAAGGAGAAGGCAATCGGGATAACCCGATTTTTCGCGGCAGCAGTTCAAACTCGGATATGTATGTCGACGGCATACGCGACGACGTGCAGTATTTTCGCGATCTTTACAACATCGAAAGGGTCGATGTTCTGAAAGGCCCTAACGCGATGATTTTCGGTCGCGGCGGTTCAGGCGGCTTGATTAACCGCGCCAGCAAGCAGGCCAACTGGAGCAATTCGCGCGAAATGAATTTTCAAGTTGGTTCCTTTGATAAATATCGAGGCACAGGGGACGTCAATCAAGCCGTTAATGACAACGTTGCCGTGCGCCTCACGGGCATGTGGGAGAATTCCCGCAGCTACCGTAACGGCTTCGATGCCGGACGCTGGGGCGTTAATCCCACTTTAACCTGGCAGCCCAGCGAGCAGACCAAAGTATCGCTGGGCTATGAGCATTACGACGATAAAAGAACTGCGGATCGAGGCATTTCCTCGTTCATGGGCCGTCCGGTCAACACCGATGTCTCTACTTTTTTCGGCGATCCGGAGCGCAGCCAGACCACGGCAACGGTCGATTCTTTCAAGGCAGTGATAGACCACGACTTCGGCGGAGGGGTCTCGGTTCGCAACAACAGCCGTTACGCCAGCTATGATAAATTCTACCAAAACATCTATCCGGGTGCAGTCAATGCCGCCGGTAACCAAGTCGCGATTCAGGCCTACAATAACGCCAACCAGCGCGAAAATTTATTTAACCAAACCGACCTGACTTTTTCATTGAACACCGGGCCTTTCAAGCACAAGTTTCTGACGGGTATGGAGTTCGGCCGGCAGGAAAACGATAACTTCCGGAATACCGGTTATTTTACCGACGTGGGTCTCAACACTACCTCCGTCAATGTTTCGTTGGCGGATCCCAGATATCACGGCGCCGTCACCTTCCGGCAGTCCGCCACGGACGCGGACAATCACGGCGTGACGAACATTAAGGCCGGCTACGTGCAGGATCAAATCGACTTAACGGAGCATTGGAAAGCCATCATGGGGGTGCGCTACGACCGCTTCGAAGTCGATTTCACCAATAACCGCAATGGTCAAAATTTTTCTACTAATGACAATCTGGTGTCCCCGCGCGGCGGTTTGATCTACAAACCGTTTAACAACTTTTCCTTGTATAGCAACTACAGCGTCGCCTATGTGCCCAGGGCGGGCGACCAGCTGGCATCGCTTACACTGACTAATGCAGCGCTGAAACCGGAAGAATTCAGAAATTACGAAGTAGGCGCGAAATGGGATATTCGCCCCGATCTGTCGGCAACGCTGGCCTTGTATCAACTTGATCGCCTCAATGCCCTTGCCACCGACCCCAATAATCCGGCGGTATCGTTTTTGGTCGACGGCCAGCGCACGCGAGGCATAGAACTGGGTTTGAGCGGCAACATTACCGACGCCTGGAAGGTCATGGGCGGCTATGCCTTTCAAAACGGCGAAATCACTAAAAGCATTTCAAGCACAGCATTGGCCGGTGCCACTCTGGCACAGGTGCCGGAGCACACCTTCTCGCTGTGGAACCGTTATGACATTACCCAGCAATGGGGCGTCGGTCTAGGCTCGATATACCGCAGCAAAATATTTGCGGCCACCGATAACAAAGTCACCCTGCCCGGCTTCCTGCGCTTCGATGCGGCCGTCTACTATAAGGCTACTAAAAATATCCAGCTGCAAGTGAATATCGAAAACCTGTTCGACAAGAAGTATTTCGCTAATGCGGACAGCAACACCAATATCACACCGGGTTCGCCGATCGCCGTTAATGCGGGAATCAGTGTAAAGTTCTGAGGCACTGAAAAGCGAGCAAGATGGATGATAGAACAAATCCCGCCATTTTCTTGTAATATGGCGAGCACTCGATAAAGCGGCTTTTGGACGCGATGAAACATCATCCTTCCTTCGCCGCTTTCCGTGATGAAGTATTTAAAAGTACAACTGTACCGACAAACGAAACAAGCGAGAAAAAATAGTGGCACAAACACAAAATATGGAGACAAAGATATTGATCCGACAACCTAAACGGATGCCATGGCTCAAATGGCTGCGCCGTATCCATGCCTGGGTTGGGCTGTGGGGCGCGGCGTTGGGCCTGTTGTTCGGTATTAGCGGAATTTTACTCAACCATCGTGCAATAATGAAAATTCCGGCTGCGCAAATGGAACAATCGCAAGTCGAACTGGTCTTACCCACGCCACCTCCAGCCGATGCAAAAGCCCTGGCCTTATGGCTGCAAGCATACGCAGCAATCGATAGGGAACCCAGTAAAGTATCCACTGAACCGCCAAAAACCGTGACTTGGGCCGGTCAAAATTTCCAGCAGCCCAGACAGTGGCGGGTGGAATTTCATAGTCCGCAACATTCTGTAAACGCTGAATACTGGGTAGGTAATACTTTTGTTTCGGTAAAGCAACAGGATGCAAACATCTTCGCCTTCATCACCCGACTGCATAAAGGTGTCGGCATGGGAACAGCTTGGGTGCTACTGGCGGATACACTAGCCGGTGGCTTGGTGTTTCTTTCCCTGACCGGCCTTTTGTTATGGACCAAGCTGCACGGCTCACGTTTAGCTATGGCCGGATTAGGGATGACCTCGCTTGGACTGGCAGTATTTGTTGTGCTGAGTTCTCTATAATCCATCCTCAATAAACAGCATGCTGATGGATAACACTGCGCCTTCGATCATAGGCCGAACCATTCCGGCAGATAGTTGTCAATACGCAATCGTCCCAGCTTGACGCTTTATTAGATGTATCGGCATCATGGTATATGCTGAAAGTGCAGTAAAAAAACAGCTCGACAGCATTTTTACCATCTGTTCAACGCAATATCATTGGATCAATGATATTCATTCACCAGAGGAAATGATTATGAAAAATACTTATACTGGTTTGGCCTTGGCTGCTTGTCTAAGCATTGCTTCTACACCTTTGTTGGCGGAGATTACACCTGCTCCTACAGAACATCCTGCTAACATCACTGCGCCTGCTACTTCACCCGCAGAACATCAAGAAGCAGCAGAGCTTCATAAGAAGCATGCAGAGCATCACAAAGCTATGGCTGAACATCATAAATCGGTGGCTTCAGAATATGGGAAAGCAAAACATTCCGAGTTGAAAAAACACCATGAAACGATGGCTAAACACCATGAGGAGCTATCCAAGGAACACGAGAAAGCTGCGGCAACCCATGAAAAAATGGCAAAACCAAAATAATTAGATCATTATTTGTATTCCATAGATTAATCCAGATGATTATTTGAGAACCGGGTAATTATGCGAAATCTAACTAAACAACCTACAGTATCTATTTTATTTTTTGCGCTATTACTCGGTTTAATACCCGCTAGTAAAGGAATTGCAGAGAATTTACAACCTCCGCAACAAATCATACAAAGCGTTTCAACGCAATTACAGCAAAAACTGAAAGACAAATCCTTTACCAAGAATTTTGCACAGGTTACACAGTTTGTTAACGGCGTTATTTCCTTACATACGGATTTCGATAAAATCGCACCTTTAGTGCTTGGAAAACACTGGAAAGCAGCAACAGCTGACGAACAGGAGCGTTTTAAACATGAATTCCAAACACTAATAGTGAGAACTTATTCCAGGGCATTTATAGAGTATAACGACTGGACAATACGCTTTCTGCCTTTTGAAATGCCGAATGATACCAACAAAGTCATTGTTAAAACCGAAGTTCTTCAACCAGGTCAACAGCCTGTCAGCGTAAATTACCGGATGTTTCTGAGCAAAGGCGATTGGAAAGTCTACGATATTTTAATTGCCGGCGTGAGCTTAGTGACGAATTACCGTTCAACATTTAACGACGAAATTCAAACCAAAGGTTCATTAAGCGCCGTTATTGAGAGCCTAGTTAAACGAAATGCGGAAGCACTTTCTGCAAAAGGTTCTTAATGGCGGAATTTAATCATAAATTAAAAAACTTACTGCATACATTGGTGCTTTTTCTTTGTATGGGGGGTATTTTGTCGTTAGTGGGTTTTATTTTAGCCGGGATCGAAGGTATTTTATGGGCTGTATTTTTAGGTGTTTTGATACTGATTATCAGCCCGAACATTTCGCCATCTTTCATTTTTTCCATGTATCGCGGCAAATTACTATCGGAAAATAATGCGCCTGGCCTTTACCAGATAATGCAGGATCTGTCTGTCCGGGCTGACTTACCCGCTCAGCCTAAGCTTTACTACCTGCCCAGTCGACTGATGAACGCTTTTTCTGTCGGCACGTCCGCAAATTCGGCAATCGGCCTTAGCGATGCGCTGCTGAATGGGCTAAGTACGCGGGAGATTATTGCCGTACTGGCACATGAAATCAGTCATATCCAACATAACGATGTGCGTGTAATGACCTATGCCGATGTGATCAGCCGAATCACCAACACCCTGTCCTTAACAGGATTTTTGTTAATTCTTATAAATCTACCGCTGTATTTTTTAAAGCTGGTTACGATTTCCTGGTTTGCATTATGCATACTCATCGTAGCTCCGACAATTATGAGTTTCCTGCAACTTTCCTTATCTCGAATGAGAGAGTTTGATGCCGACCGTCAAGCCGTTTTATTAACCGGCGACCCAGAAGGCTTGGCAATGGCATTAAGTAAACTGGATGCCTATGAAGCTTCAATTTTTGCCATTCTGTTTGGGCGCGGCCATAGCACATCAATTCCTTCAGTCCTCAGAACACATCCCGGCACCGAAGAAAGAATTGAGCGGTTGCTGAGCTTAACAAGAAGGAACTGAGCGCTTGCTAAGTTTAAAAGGACTGCCGAATTTGACCCCGAATATTTAGACTATGGTCTATCGTGCTTACGATCAGAGAGTTTTGGCTCAACCTTAATAAAGTGAGCATTCTCTAAAAATATTCAGGACTTTCTTGCGGTATGTACGGATAAAATCTGTTTTAAACTGAAGAGTATCGACAGATTCCACCCGTAGCATTCCATTCGAAGCAAGTTCGACCTAGGAGTAGGTTAATGCAAATGTTTTACTGGAATGTACACTACAAACCATTATTTACAATAAAATGCGAGATTATTGGTTTGGTTCGACAACCGTACCAATATTACCTTCCGCTGAACCATAACTAGAAGGAGAGCCATCAAAAGTGGTATCTGCTGCGTTACCGCCTCCCGCCGCATCCTGAAGATTGTTATAGGAGCCGGTGTCTGAACCGATGTTCGTACCATCGCCAGGAGCATAGCCTTGTTGACCATTTGGATCTCCATACTGAATTTCGCCCATAGGAACACCTACAGGATCTTCCAGCGCGTAAACAGGGGCGGTAAAGAAAAAAGCGGCTATTGCATAAATGGCTGCTATGCCAAGGAGACGAAGTTTCATATATATTTTCCTTAAAAAAATTACCACAACCACACATTAAACCAGTATTCGTCGATCACAATAGCATTTACCGAATGCAATAGAAATAAAAACCACGATAATTATTGGAAGAGTGACCTTATTTAATTTTACTCTAATCCAAAAATTCCAAAATCAGCGCCTTAGCGCATTGCAGGAGTAATTTTCAAAACACAAGATGATGGCTTCTTCGTATCCCTCATAATTTATTGCTCTCAGACTTACTGATAAACTCTTTTTTAATCTTGGTAAATTGCAACAACTGAGCTTCAACCTGACCGTTAAACGAATCCGGTTGGTAAACGCCTTGCTCATTGAGAGCGCCCGAGTTCATGTCGGTAAGCAGCTCAACTGCATCATCTACGGTTGTTACTGCATAGATGCTGAAATGGCCGGATTGAGCGGCATGCACCACATCCCAGCGCAGCATCAAATGTTTAATGTTAGTAGCGGGAATGATGACGCCTTGGGTGCCGGTTAAGCCTTTTTTGACACAAATATCGAAAAAGCCTTCAATTTTTTCATTAACTCCGCCAATTGGCTGAACATTCCCTAGCTGATTGACCGATCCGGTGATAGCCAGATCCTGGCGTAACGGAACTTGGGCGACTGAGGATAAAATTGCACAAAGTTCAGCCAAAGATGCGCTGTCTCCCTCAACATGACCGTAGGATTGTTCAAATACCAGACTGGCCGCTAGAGAAAACGGTGTTTTTCTGCAATACCGGGAGGCTATAAAACTCGACAATATCAAAACGCCTTTTGAATGAATAGCGCCGCCTAATTTAGTTTCACGTTCGATATCCACCATTTTTCCACTGCCTAAACGGGTAGTTGCGGTAATCCTGGAAGGTTGACCAAAGCTAAACTCACCCAGTTGCATTACCGAAAGACCGTTAACCTGACCGGTAACCTTGCCCTCAGTGTCAATTAACACCGTGCCTCGATGGATATTTTCGTACAGCTTTTCCCTGATTTTATCCAAACGGTGAGTTTTATGATCAATGGCCTGTTGCACATCGCTGTTGGTAATTTGCTCGCGCCCATTATTTCCAGCCCAATAATCCGATTCTGTTAATAAGTCCTTTATACTCCGGAGATGGGTTAGCAGTTTTTCCGCATCACCGACCATTCTGGAGCTATGTTCTATAACCCTGGCGACTGCATTTTGGCTCAGCGGACGTAATTTTTCGCTGCGTGCGATAGTCGCCAATAGCCGGACGTAGTCATGATCGCCATCTTTCCTATCAACCGATTCGTCAAAATCAGCTGCTATTTTAAAAAGATCGTGAAACTCGGGATCATATTGGCTTAGCAAATAATAAATCAACGGCTCACCCATTAGGATGAGTTTTAAATTAAGCGGTATAGGTTCCGGCTCTAGCGAAGAAGCGCTGATCAGGCTGAGCGTCCGTTCCAACGATTCAATACGGATTTCGCCTGACTTCAAGGTTCTTTTAAGCGTTTCCCAAGCGTATGGTTGAAATAGTAATTTTCGAGCATCGATAATCAAATAACCGCCATTGGCTTTATGCAGTGCACCGGGCTTGATCATCGTGAAATCGGTGACTAACGACCCCATGTAAGCCTGGTGATCTATCCGTCCCACAAGATTATTGTAATTCGGATGATCTTCGTAAATGATCGGCGCCGATTTCTTGCCGCTAAAATCCACCATCAGGTTAACGTAATAGCGTTTAAACGGATTGGATTCCTGCGCCAATTCCATAAAAGGCAGCATTTTTTCACTGCGAGGAAGAAAATCCAGGACATGCTCAATAATATCTTTTTGAGCATCATTCAGATAATTAAGAACAGTTTCCTGCTTGGCATATTTTTCAATCAGGTCGTCTATGGAATGGTTGACCGCCTGTTCCGCAACTTCGCGGTTAAGGGCTTGCAGTTTGCGCTTGGTTTCCTTACGCCAGATGGGAAAGTTTTTTAACAGTTTTGCCAGGCGTTCCTGCAAGTCGAAAATGGTTTTTTGTATTTCATGCTGCTTGTCTTTATCAAACTTATTGAATTGCTCTGGGCCAATAATCTCGTTGTTTTCATTCGCAGGCGAAAATGCGTAACCGGTTGCGGTTTCTGTGAGAATAATATGGGCATTAGCCGCTTCTTCACGTAATTGGCTGAGTTCATTTATTTCCCGCTGCCGCGATTCGCTTTCAAGCTCCCCAGCTCTGGAACGATATTCGTCACCGTCGAACGCCGCAGGTATCGCAATGCTCAGCTCATCGATCAACTGCGTCATATCGTGTTGAAAAATCACGCCTTGCCCCGGAATGAAGTTAATGACCTTCGGTTTAGCCGGCTGGCTAAAATTGTTTACATAACACCACTCCGAAGGAATATCTTGCCGGCTCGCTTCGTGTTCGACCAATTGGCGTATGGTAGTCAGTTTGCCGGCACCGGAAGGGGCCATTGCAAAAATGTTGTAACCGTTTTTACGCATGCGCATACCTAATTTGACGGCATCCACTGCGCGTTGCTGACCGACTGTAATATCAATGTCTTCCAGTTCCTCGGTGGAATTGAATTTTAATTGCTCAACATTACATGGTTTATAGAGTTGTGAAGGATCTAATGGTGTATTTTTCATAGTTATATACCCTAGGCAGAAAACTCAGTTCATTAATTGATAGCATTAAATGTACGCTACCTGCACTTGGTGAAAAAATATACCTTCATTAATTATCTATAACTATTAGATTAATAACAGCTATAAAATCATAATATGATCATAGCTGTTATTTAACCGTGTTTCCAGAACATTGTTATAACCTTTAATAAATATTAATTCCTGATTACATTTTATCTTAATCGGGCTACGAATAACTACTTACATAATCTACCTACGTATAATTACTTACACTATATAAAATATATCGCACTTCGCACTATTCTCTATCAAATCTTAAAACTGTACAGTTAAAATTCCATTTATTTATTTTTAAAATTACTGTTGTACTAAGTATTTGCACTAATATATTTATTGTTGATTTTTTGTTTAAATGCTTACCGTTAGATTTTTTTATGCCTTGTCCAAGAAGGCTTTAGATTAATCAAGCAATTTAGCTGTGAGTGGGTGATAAAATGAAAGCGGCTGTTAAAGAAGTAAATTTAAATCCTAAAGGGGGTTCTACGCCGATTAATCTTCCCGACTGTTACACCAGAATTGCTGAACTTGCCTTTTACAAGGCAGAAAGAAGAGGGTTTGAACCGGGCCATGAATTTGATGACTGGATAGAGGCTGAACTGGAATTTAGAGAAATGACGATTAAAGATATCCATTAATCTCACTTTGTTTAGATTCTTTTAATTAATTTATATATTTTTGGAGATATTATGAAAACCAAATAAGACAACTCTATTATCTGTCGAGTAAATATATTTCATTTACCGAAAATCGAAATTAAGCAACTTCTCAATTACAAATTTATTATTTAGGATAATCATTATGTCTACACAATCTAATACCGGTACAGTTAAATGGTTTAACGCTAGCAAGGGCTTTGGTTTTATCGAACAGGAAAAAGGTCCTGATGTTTTCGTTCATTACAGTAACATCAGCACCACGGGGTTCAAGTCATTGAGTGATGGACAAAAAGTGCAATTCAATATAACGCAAGGAAAAAAAGGCCCGCAAGCTGAAGATTTAATTATTCTTTAATGTCACAAGGCAGCTCATTCTCGTGTTTAACCTTAATAAAGTGACTAAATTATGCAAATCCCGTTACAAATTACTTTTCGCGGAATACCCCACTCTGACGCTGTAGAGGCTAAAATCCGTGAAAAAGTAAGCAAGCTGGATAGATTCCATTCGCATATTATGAGTTGCAGGGTTGCGGTGGAAGCTGAACACCACCGCCACCATCAAGGCAATCAATACCATATCCGTATTGATCTCACTACTCCGCGTAAAGAACTGGTGATCAGCCGGGAGCATCATGACAAAAAGGCCTATGAGGATATTTATGTAGCCATACGTGATGCTTTTAATGTGGCGGTAAGGCAGTTGGAAGATTACGCGCGAGTTCAGCGAGGTAAAGTTAAAACACATGACTTGCAAAGCACCGGAACTATAATTCGGTTGTTGCCGAAAAAAGATCACGGTTTCATTACGGCAGAGGACGGCCATGATGTTTATTTCCATCGAAACAGCGTGGCAGGAGATGGTTTTGACGCGTTGAAAGTTGGCGATAAAGTACGCTATATTGAAGAAAAAGACGATCTCGGTCCGCAAGCCAGCATTGTTTATCAATAAGAGGAAAGTGCTGAACGCTGATCTAAGTTTTCACGCAGCCAATGCATCCGGTGTGAATTGATTTCTTATTCTAAATCTTTAAAGTCATGCCGGGGTTCTTCAATTTTTAATCGATATGTTTTGGCATCGCCGTAATCGAAGAATTTTTGATAACGGCTGTGTAGATTTATAATACGTTTAGCGTGTTTAACAGGACACCAAAATTGTTCTGTGCGGCCGGCTATTTCCTGTAAATAACCAAACAAACCGTTAACGTAACTACAATAGGCACAATTAATATTTTCTATAGCATTCAAATAATTAAGATACTGCCTATCGAAGACAATATAATTCTGTCTTTTTACTTTAGGAATACCATACAGAGGAAAACAGACTGCCTGGTACAGACTAATAGTTATGTCCATTAATACCACAGGAACAATACAGCCTCATATAAATGGAACAGTAATTATATTTTTTAATTTTGCATCTATTATATATTTTAATAATTGCTTGGAATATTCTTTATGTTTTATTATGGTATCTTCTTCGAAATATACCCGTCTTTTTTAATCTCATAGAAAAACTCTTCTTGCTGTTTTTGTAACTCATCAACCAGCTCATTTTCCAAGGTTTTCATTCTGTCCAATAATACTTCAAGTTGAGTTGGCATAATCGACCCTTGTGCAAAAAACGAGCGGAGAAAATGGTAAAATTAATAAAAATAAATATGCATATAACCATAATTCATTAAATTAATTTTTAGTGTGTTTTTTGTATAGTCAGTCCAGTATTACATAGAAAAGAAAAAGTAACCTGACTATTTTATTAAAAAATATCATGAAGAGAGGCATTCTCACCTTTCGGTTCATTGCCCAAATAAACCGGTAGCATCTTTTATTTAAAAACCAGCCAAGGCGGCTTTGAGTTTAATTTTTCATTTCATTGCTTTTCAAGTGAACAGATGGGAATGCCATAAACAATCAGTAATGGTCTTATCACGATCACACGATAAGTTCGCGCAGTACCGATGTGGCATAACTTCCCGCCGGCAAGATAAAACAAAGCTCCAGCGTCGCGCTATCAATGAACTGCCAGCATAAATCCTGCACATTAACCCTTAACGCGCGTCTGTCCCGCTCAACGCCACTCGCTATCAAGCCCTGAGCCAATTGCTGCTGCGCATCGATAACAGCTTGTTCAATATCCAGTGCATCGGCTGAAACATCGGCGCACTCCCTGCCCCATAGTACGCCGGTAGGGTGAATTTCTTTGGCTGCCAACCGTCGTATGATTTCAGCGTCCGGCTGATCCGATTGGAAACAACTATGCGACAGATCGAATTGATAAGTATCGCCTGCAACCGGTTGGTTCCAGTTATTCTGTGTAACCCGCTCAGCCAAAATCAGATTAAATAAATAAGACCGGGCCGCCGACAAATAAATGCTGCGTTGTTCCCGTCCCACTTTTGCGCCCTTAAACATTGCCAAAGCCTTGTTGACATTTTGGCCCTCGTTGCCGAAGCGCTGCGAGCCGAAATAATTAGCGATGCCGTTGGCTTTAATCAGTTCCAGTTGTTGGATGGTTTTTGCTTGATCGCCCTGCCAGTCGCGGACAGTCAGTTTAAAGCTGTTGCCTGACAACACGCCGCGCTTAAGTTTTCTGGCATGGCGCGCAGAATGCAACACCTTCATGCTCTCTGATTCAAACTGCGTCCAGTCAGGATCGGCTTTACCGGGCAACCAGACGCTGAACCATTGAGTCGTAACCGCGTACCGGTCTTTTAATCCGGCGTAACTGACATCGCGTTGTCTGACATTGGCGAACCTGGACAATTGTCTGGCGACATATTCGGTATTTTCGCCTTTCTTTTCTATTTGTAAAAAAGCGTGTTCGCCCGCGCCTGACGGTTCAAAAGACAGGTTTTCCTTAACGATAAAGTCTTCCGGCAAGCTGCGGATTTTGCCGGAACCGGACGGCCCACCGTAAACATAAGGCCAGACGGGGATTTCAATGTTTTGCATAAAAAATTAGCTTACGATTATTGATTTGAATTACAACTACTGCAAGTTATAGCTGTTTTGTTTTGCATAAGTAAGGCGTACTGTGCGCCGCCTTGGTGGCTAAGGCGCGGCACGGCGCGCCCTACGTCGGGAATGCGCTCTCCGCTACCATCAAAATTAGGCTCGTTCTCAAGCCTACTTCACCAACTCCATCAACTTGCCATAATTGTCTACCACATCATATTTAACTTGCTCGGAAGTGATTTTGCTAAAGAATTTCTTCGCGCATTTGATTTTACATTGCTCTATTTCTCTTAATTCCATTGATGACATCGAGCCTTTGGTTTCGGCGATAAAGTAAATATGTTTTACCGTACCCTCTTTGAATGAAATAGCCCAGTCCGGGTTGTAGTCACCTACAGGGGTTGGGATGAAAAAGCCCCGCGGCAGTTTGGCATAGACAACCACTTCTTTACTGGTATCCAAGTCTTTGACGAAATTGCGCTCAATATTAGAGTCGGTAAAAACATAATCGTAAATATGGTGATTAAGCTTGTCCCCAGCCTTGCTAAAATCCATTCTCGGTTTTTCCTGGGTAAAAATATCAAGACTGTGGCTTTCTGAAATTGCATCATAAGCCAGATGCTCAACAATAACAGTCGCTTTTTGCTGATTAATCAGCCGTACGGCTTTGACAATAAAATCTTCAGGATTGGTTTTATATTGATCGAATACCGCCTTGTTGATCCCTTGCAGAATCTTGGCAATAGTGCTGCGAGTCAGCAGGGTTTGTTCTGACAGTTTACCGATGAGGTCGTATTTGACAAAGGATCGGATCGAAGCATGATTCGACTCCGTGGTTGTCTCCATCACCTTGAACGACTCCCCTTGCTTTAACTCATCATAGGTCACCTCGCCCTTTTGTTCGCCCCGTTGGATGGTGTATTGCAACGGACTTACGCGCAATTCTTGATCCAGCTCGGCCACACATTTCTTAACCAGTTCCGGCGTTTCGAAATCGACGGCATAGGCGGCCTTGCGATTGATGCGATTCCAAAGCTCCTTGAATTCTTTTTTATCGAAATTGGCATTGAGCGGATTGGCTTTCGTGTTGCGGCCATTCTCGATTTCAGGCATTTGAGCATCGCTAAACACGCTATCAATCAGTTGGAATACGTGTTCGGCATGAACAGCCAGTTCAGGCGGCAATTCGGCGAGTTGTCCTTCTTTTTTTGATTCATGATATTTGGCTGTGATATGCCTGTTTTTATCGACATAACCGTTCTGAATCAGATAGAACTCAATATCCTTGGCTAAATCCGCGTCGACTTCCACATCCCCAGTTGCCGTTTTCAACACTTTCCCGGTGAAGTATTTTTCATCCGCAATGCGCGGACGTTCGGATAATGCTGC
Source organism: Methylobacter sp. (assembly GCA_036561025.1). Lineage (GTDB taxonomy): Bacteria > Pseudomonadota > Gammaproteobacteria > Methylococcales > Methylomonadaceae > Methylobacter_A. The sequence continues at coordinate 114,235 of DATBQB010000057.1, forward strand.
GCTGATTTCAGATTGCAGCTCGGTAACAAACGCCTGATAACTCTGGTCGGTAACAACAGTGAGCACATTCACCTGATGCACAGTGGCCGGATTGTCCATACGGTCGCCGTTTTGGTTAACTGAAAGCCGCATACCGCGCCCTACTTCCTGACGGCGTGAAAAATCGTTATCGCTATGTTTAAGAGCGCAGATAACGAAGACATTGGGATTATCCCAGCCTTCGCGTAGCGCGGAATGGGAAAAAATAAACCGCACCGGCTCGCTCAGCGACAATAAACGTTCCTTATCTTTTAAAATCAGGTCGTAGGCATCTACATCATCAGTTTCGGTAGATTTTTTCCCGGTCGCCGGATCAATCAGACGCCCGCTTTTTTTATCTTTAGAGAAATAGCCCTGATGAGTTTTTGACGCCTCGATACCGCGCAAATAATCGTTGTACGCATTATCGTCGAGCGTCAACACTTCATTAAGATGGTTAGTGTATTCCTCTTCAAAAACCTGAGCGTATTCGCCGTTGGGTTCCTCACCTTCGTAACATCGATATTTAGCCACCGTGTCGATAAAGAACAAAGACAGCACCTTAATACCTTGATGAAACAGCACCTGCTCTTTTTCAAAATGGGCCTTGATCGCTTCACGAATTTGGATGCGGCGTAAGGCGTCTTCGTTGACATCGCCGGTAACCTCGCCGACGCTAAGCTCTTCACCATTAGTAAAACTCAGCGTGTTGGTGTTGGCGTTAATATCCGACACCACAAAACCTTTATATTGATCCAGCCCACCGGATTTATCGAACAGGTTGTCGCCTTTGTACAGCTTACGCAGCACCCGTTTAATGCCGGATTTTTGTTTGATTTCCAGTTCAACCCCGACAACCGGCGGCTTGCCGGTCGATATTTCAATGCCGCCCAGATACAGATAGGCGTTGGTTCCGCTAAGGCCTTTGACGGAAATCCCGCGCACTGAGATTTTCTTCACCAGTTTCCGGTTATAGGCATCCAGCGCATCGAGGCGATGAATTTTATTATGTTCGGTTTTGTGCGTGGCGGAGTAGCGCAAAATCATCAGGGCATTGAAGTTCCTGAAAGATTCCAGCGTTTTCGCTCCCTCCATTTTTTGCGGTTCGTCCAGAATCAAAATCGGGCGGTTGGCGGCAATCACATCAATCGGCTTGCGCGACTGAAAATCGTCCAGCTCTTCATAAATGCGGCGATTATCTTTGCCGGTGGCATTAAACGCCTGCACGTTAATAACCATCACTGATGCCCGCATCGGAAGAGAAGCTCTCCAGATTGTGAGGGGCTTTGGAGTTGTAGATGAAGAAACGCGCTCGTTTGCCGTAGTCTTGCAGAAAATGCTCGGCCGTAATGTCCAGGGATTTGTAGACACCTTCGCGGATAGCAATGCTGGGCACCACCACGATAAACTTGCTCCAGCCATAGCGTTTGTTCAGCTCGAACATGGTTTTGATGTAGCAATAGGTTTTGCCGGTGCCGGTTTCCATCTCGATATCGAGGTTTACCGGACAAATCTTATTGCTGACCAGCACCGTAGAGAGCGGCAGATTTTGGCGGCGTTGCACGGCGTGAATATTTTCCAGCAAATTAATCGACTTGCTTATTTCCTCATTCCTGAAACCGGACTCATCCAGCAAGCTTTGCTGTCCGCCCTTATTAGCCCGGCCGGGATCGACACGGTATTGAATGCCGCCGGTCAATGACTGTCCGGCAAAGCAATCCGCCACCGCATCGACGGCGTTGGCTTGGTAGGCTTGATGCTTAAATTTGAGTTTCATATCGCAAGCCTTGTCATTCCTTAAGTAAATTGACCAACTGTAAGCGTGCAAACTTCTTATCAAAAGTAAACAACTGATGCTTATCTTCCAAACAGGCCGACAAGATAAGGTAATCTGAAAAATCAGCCGCTTGATTTTCAAAATGAATGAGCGCGGCATCGAACTGGCTTGCCTGTTGAAGAACAAAAACGACTGATTGTTGCAGATGTTTTAATACGGTCATGACGGCTGCCTTATCAAAACCGTAAGCGCTTTCCAATACCCAAACCAACTCAATCTGAACAATTTGCGGAACAAAAACCTGCCTTGCTTTTTTGAGCAAGGCTTTCGCAAGATCCATTTGTTTAAATGCGCTGGGGTCGTCAATCAATATTCGAACCAAGATATTAGTGTCAACCGCAATCATAAGTCGCCGCCCCGTTTTTTTATAGCGTCCTCCATCTGCTCCAGGCTTACGCCATGCGGCGCTTTTAAAATGCCGCAGGCTTGCTCAAGCTCGGCATCGGTTAAAACAGGGCCGGTTTGCCCGCTACGCTTGAGCGTGTATCGTGATTCCAGAAAAAAAATAAAATCCAACACCTCTTTTTGTAAATCTTCCGGCAATCTTTGGCACTGTGTATTTATTTCGTGGATATGATCCATAAAAACCTCGTCTTAAATAACTTTGATTTCAGTGGTGGGAGAAAAGAGCTTGAAGATTTGCTCAATGTTGATCTTCACGCTATCGCCGGCAAAACCGGCATCGCGGAACACCACCCTTAGCGGATGACGGGCGGCGAGTTCTTTAACAAAAGATTCGTTAATGTCGGTATCGAAACAGGCGGCCAACGCGTTGCCGTCGACAAACAGCACGGTAAGACCTGCGATGGTTTCCTGGGTAATCGGCAGCGTTAAATCCACGCCCCAGTCCAGCAGCACCTGGAACAACAAGTCTTCTGCACTGCGGCCTTCGCGGATATTATCGACCTGGTCGGCAAGGTCGCCTTGCTGCACCGCGTCTGGCGTGTAGTAAACGTCCTTCATATTGGAGCTGTCGATTTTCAGTACGCGGAAGCCGATGTCGATAGTGGGTGTGGGAGAGGTTTTAGCCTCGACTAGCTCTTCTTTCTCTGTTCCATTCGAGGCTAAAGCCTCTCCCACTTGCTTGATTTTTTGCCCGGCGCGACGGATGCGTTCTTTGCCGATCTCGGCGATGGTTTTATAGCCTGCTTTATAGGCTTCGCTTTTTTCGTCGCAGGCTTCGGGCAGTTGCACCATGATGAATTTGCGTTTGCCGTTGTCTTCGGCGTTGAGGGCCATGACGGCATGGGCGGTGGTGGCTGAGCCGGAGAAGAAGTCGAGAATGATTGCATCATCCGCCCCACCTAACTCTAAAATATAATTAATTAAATCGACAGGCTTTGGATTTTCAAATGTAGTAAGGTTGCCAAATATTTGAGCCATCTCACCGGAAGCAGCTGTATTAAGTGGCGCAAAATCCCATAGAGTAGTCCATGTAATGCCTTCCTTAACTTGAGATAAAAATCGTTTTAGCTTAGGTCTGCCTTCGTCATTTTCACCAAAATATATTTCATCATTAGCTATCAATTCTTTTATCCGTGCTTCATTGAATCTCCAATTTCCGTTAGAAGATGGGTAATGCTCTTGGCCTGTTCGAGGATTAATTATTGGGAAATAGAGGGATGACACATAACGTCCTCCTTTAACATTAGCCATCAAATCGCCTGCGGTCCAAGGACCTTTAGAATGATTATCTGGGTTCTTGTAACGGGCAACTTGTGTATCTGATCTTTTTCGCAAATTCAATCCGTTAATAGAACTTTTTGTGTATACAAGAATGTAGTCATGTTGAGCTGCAATCACTTTATCATTAGGCGGAGTGCTTCGTTTTTTCCAAACAATCTGTGCAACAAAATTATCCTCCCCAAAAATCTCATCACAAAGCTTTCTAAGATTCGAAACTTCATTATCATCAATCGAAATAAAAATAACCCCATCGTCCCGCAACAGATTCCGCGCCAGCTTCAAACGCGGATACATCATGCTCAACCAGTCGGAATGGAAGCGGCCATTGGTTTCGGTGTTGGCGACCATGCGCTGTCCGGCTTCGTCTTTCTGGTTGGAACGCTGGAAATAACTTTGGGTGTCTTCGCTAAAATCGTCGTCGTAGATAAATTCCTTGCCGGTGTTGTACGGCGGGTCGATGTAGATCATCTTGACCTTGCCCAGATAGGTTTCCTGCAACAATTTCAGCGCATCCAGGTTATCGCCTTCGATAAACAGGTTTTGCGTGGTGTCGAAATCCACGCTTTCTTCCCGGCAAGGCCGCAAGGTTTTGGCAATCGGCGCATTGGCGGTTAATAAGGCTTCGCGCTTGCCCGGCCAATTCAGTTGATAACGCTCTTGCGGCCCTTCAACGATAGCTGTGGAAAGCTCTTGCCGCAGTTGGTCGAAGTCGACAGCCTTCTTCAAGGTTCCGTCGGACTCACGGGTCTCGGTCACGCAGTTGGGGAACAGCTCGGCCAGTTTGGCAATGTTGGCTTGCGTAAAATCGGGGCTGTGCAGGTTCAGTTTTTCCATGTTTTAGGTCGTAACTATTTTGTGGGAGAGGCTTTAGCCTCGATTTTAACACATCAATATTTTGTGCATGGGCTATCGTGGCTACCAAAAGTAGGCGCTTTAGGCGAAGCCACTCCCACTCTCCACAGTACCCATCGCACTCTATAACCAGACCGCATCCCACAGTGGATAATCGCCTATCTTATTGACTAATCCCGCTCTTAATGGATTTGCTACTATATAGCGGGCAATCTGTTGTAAATCTTCTTCTTTTCTTAATGCGCGGTCATGATAGCCCTCTTGCCACAAGGATTGGTGTAAATGTATCGCACCGCATTCTCGACGATTTTTTTGTATCAGGTAGGACGAGGAGCCTTTAACATGCTTCATGACCTCTGCCAAGGTGTTATCGTTTTGCAAGGTGAATAACCAATGCAAGTGATCCGGCATCAGAACAAACGCCAGACTATGGATATTGCCCTGTTGGTGCTGATGGCGCATGGCTTGTACAACGATTCTACCCAGCCAAAAATCAGTAAACACCGTTTGCCTTTGCTCGGTAACTGTGGTGACCAAATAGGTTTGATTGTGTTGGGAATATCTGCCCTTTCTTAAGTCTTTACTATGCGGCAGTTGTTTATCAATCATAAAGTTATGAAAGCTTTTTTGTTTTTTATTTGTGGGAGCGGCTTTAGCTGCGATTATCGCGGCTAAAGCCGCTCCCACAACACCCATTTTTTAATTATCGTTTCTTTATGCCTGAAAATCGTTGTTAATTTCGGCGTCTGAGCGCTTACCTATGGGCAAGCTTTGCATAAATTCAAGCACTTCGTTTTCGTCAGCATTATCGGCAATAGCATCCGGTTTTGTTTCAAGAAATTCGACAAAATGTAATACTTCAATGGCCTTAGCCATAGGCATGCTTTTAACGTGTTGATAGATGGTTTGGGCGATATTCATAGTTACTTACCTCTGGCTACCTATTGATTCATTATTCATTGCCGCCATGCCTTAGCGCGTATAGATTCCTGACTGATGTCGTCACGATTTTCCCAGATGCCCGCACAGTTAAAAAAATCAGCTTCTGACGTTGATTCACTAGCTGATATTTCTGTTACGCCAGGGCTGGCTTCATCTAACAAAATAACTTTAATTTTCTTACCGTTCCATGATTGTTGATTGCTGGGTAAGGTAATCACTCCGTTATGGACGGTCGTTTGAAACTCAACTGCGTTCATTGTTTTGCCTTTATTCGTTGGTGATTAATGACGTTACGTGTACTTTACACAAAATCAGCTTGATTTACATGAGATTCGCTAATTCAAGCTTCAGTTGGCGCAATTGTGCATTGAGTTCCACCTTGCGGTTAAACTGCTTTTCTTTATTGAGGCGGGCTTCCATTTTACGGCATTCGTTTTGTTTAATGCGAATCTGTCCCTGCCGCTCCACTTGGGCTTTGAGAGTTTCCCCTGCTCGCGACGGCAGCGGCAGAAGCCGTCTTAACATTTGTTCGTAAAGCCCGGCCAAGTCCAGTGCAACCGGCAACTCGGAGCGTTCTATATCGCTGGGTTGCCAGTCGGTCTCGAAATAGCCGTCGATTACCCATTTGCCGGTGTCGGCCTCGTTGGGTCGTTTGTAGGCGGCTTTTGTTTTAATGCGGTCTTCAAAACTGAGTTGGTAAAAAATCGGAAACGGAATGGCTTGGTCGATACAACGCAAGACATCCTCGCTGAGTTCCGGCGTTTTTAGCGCAATGGTAAAAACCTGAATTTCCGGCACATCCGAACGAGAAGGCAAGTTCACCGTTTCAGGGGCTAATTTATATTGCCAAACAATCTTGTCTATCTGTGCGACAAATTTCTTCCGCACGGCGTCACTGGGCTTTGCGTAATCATAGACTTTCTTCTTGGGCAATACGCGCCCAAATGCCGCCTGTTTGGGATACTGAAACAGCGCTCGACTCATCTGTCGTCTTGAATAACAAGAAAAGTAATCAGCTCAAAGTCATCCAAGCCTGCAATCGTGTTAATTAGCGCGGTGGTGCGGCCGCCGCGAAACAAGCTGTCGAGGTCTTTATCTTCTTGCACGTCTATCATGGAACGAATGGCTTTATCCAGCAGATCGGAATAGACCTGCATGTTGCGTCCGTCTTCTGTGATCTGATTAAACAACTGACAAACATCGGTAATAGGCTGACTTTGGCCTTTACAGGCGTTACGCACTAAGTCCAGCAGGCGTTTGACTTCGATGTGATCGGTAATCACGTCGCCATTTTGGCCGATATAAACGAGGTAATAAGGATGCAGACGGTTCTGTTGGTTAATGTTGATTCCGTGGTTGCGATTACGCAAAGTAAAAATAACACCCGGCAATAAGCCTCGATCCGGAGCGGCGGCCACGACAGCATGCATACCGTTGGGTACTGTGCTCATATCGCCGTTGGCCTTCACGTAGTTGAGCAAATCCATACGAAAATCATTGAGACCAAGATCGGTAATGGAGATACCGGTTTTGAGGTCTTCCATTTCAATGACCTCTTCCTGCAAGCGGCGCAGTTGTTCTTTACGGTAAGATACATCGTTCGATTGGGCGCTTAATATGTTGTCATCCCCGGTCGCGGTAACATCGGCAATAATCATGCGGTTTTCGACGCGCTCTTTGAGGTTGATGTATTCGTCGAGGGTAATATCAGGCCAGTAATTCACCAGTTGAATGCTAGTATTCTGCGAGCCAATACGGTCAATACGCCCGAAACGCTGAATAATGCGCACGGGATTCCAGTGAATATCGTAATTGATCAGGTAGTCGCAATCCTGGAGGTTTTGGCCTTCGGAGATGCAATCCGTACCGATAAGAATATCAATCTCGCCCAGCTCATTCGGAAAAATAGCGGCTTTTTCTTTTGAACGCGGGGAAAAGAGCATGAGCAGCGATTGGAAATCATAGTTTTGTTTGAGCGTGGATTTTGGGCTGTCACTGCCGGTGACTTTTCCTGTATGCAGCTGATGACTTTGCAGCAGACTGCCTGCGATATGCTCATACAAGTAGTTGGCGGTATCGGCAAACGCAGTGAAAATCAAAATTTTCTTGTTGCCCGGATTGATCGGCGCAGCCAGCTTGTTGTCAATCTGGGCTTTAAGGTGTTGAAGCTTGGCATCATCGGCGGGTATGATTTTATTCATTTCCGCCAACAGAGTGTCAATGACAAAAAGATCGGCTTGAAGGGCGTGTTCCCACGATGGCAAATCCATGTCGGACAAACTGATTTGTATCTTGCCGCCAATCTTTGCATCATCCGGGTCTGGAAAATCGTCTTCGTCCGGTTCGGCATTTTCATAGGCGGTAGCAAGGTCGGCAAATCGGATATCGTTGCCTGTTTGTCTATGATCGCTGATTTTTAAGAGTGTGCCGAGGTGATTGTCTTTTAGTTTTTGCAGGGTTAAACGGAAAGCCTCGACCGAACTCTCAAGGCGCTTAAGCAGGTTGATGGTCATCAACGCCTGTAGGCTTTTTTCGCGATCCGCCTGTTTAAATTTGCCCTTGCCTCCACTCACCTGTGTATCATATTGATCTTCATATTTAGCAAGCCGACTGGGCAGGATATAGCTGATAGGGGCGTAAACGGCCAATTGCAATAATGACAGCTGCGCAAAAATCTCATTAAAGCCAATCACGTCTGTTCGATGAGTGAGCGGACAGTGAAATGAAAGCGGTTTACGGCGCTCGGGGAATTTGCCGATTTCCGTGGTGTCGTAAAAGGTCTCGATATGCTTACGCGACCTGGCAATAGTCACGCTATCCAGTAGCTCGAAAAAATCAAAGTCCAACGCCCCTAAAATGGCTTTGGCAGTGCGCTCTTCAGGTGGCAAGTTAGTCCATAAATTAAAGCTTGCCTGCGCTCTATTGAAAATCTCTTCGATATTTTTATTCGTCCGTAGCTTTTTTCTAAGGTTTTCTGAATCGCCTTCATAGGCGAGCGCCAGCTGGTTGCGCAGATCATTAAAGCGATTATTGACCGGGGTGGCCGAAAGCATCAGCACTTTGGTTTTAACACCTTCTTTGATAACGACATTCATCAACTTTTGATAGCGTGTTTCCCTGTCCTTGAATGCATCGTTGTTACGAAAGTTGTGCGATTCATCAATGACGACAAGATCGTAATTACCCCAGTTGATGCGATTGAGCGGCGTGCCAAAAGATTCACCGCTGGTTCTTTGCAGGTCGGTATGGCAAAGAACGTCGTAATTGAAGCGGTCTTTGGCAAAAATATTGGTTTTGAGATTGCGGTTATAGTTTAACCAGTTGTCGGCTAGCTTTTTGGGGCAAAGCACCAAGACAGAACGATTGCGCAACTCGTAATATTTAACGACCGCCAAAGCAGTAAAAGTTTTCCCTAAGCCCACACTGTCGGCAAGAATGCAGCCGTTATAGGTTTCCAGTTTGTTGATGATGCCGGTAGCCGCATCTTTTTGGAAATTAAAAAGCTTTTGCCAAATCAGGCTGTCTTGATACCCGGTCCGATCATTGGGCAACACATCTTCATCCAGGTCTTCCAGAAACTCATTGAAGATATTGTAGAGCATCAAAAAGTAGATGCGCTCTGGCGAATTTTCCTGATAAACCGAAGCGATGTGATCATAAAGGCGCGAGGTAACATCTTCCAATTTCTCGGTATCGTGCCAGATTTGATCGAAAAGGTTCAAATAAGTCGCTGTGTTTGATGGGTCATCGATTTTATGAACAAAATTCGATACCGCATCCCCTTGCTGGTAGCCTAAATCAACGGCAGTAAAGCCATGAAGCGGAAGATAAACCGCATCAGATTCCTTGCCTTGCACACAGGCAAACTGCTGCATAGGCGCTTTACTGCGATTAGAACGAAAAACGGCTTTGCGGCGCATCCAGTCTGCACACTCTTTGGCGATAGCCCGTTGAGTCAGTTTGTTCTTGAGCTGAATTTCGAAATCACTGCCATAGAAACTACGTTCGCGTTCAATCTTCGGGATATGAAACTCTCGGCGTTCTTTCTTGATTTTATCTGTGACTTCATTAGGCACGAAGGTTGGCGAGGTAAAAATGAATTCGAGGGAATCGATATTTTCCAGCTCATTCTTTAAGGCCTCGAATGCATAAATTGAAAAGCAGGAGGCGGCAATCTTTAGCTTTGAGTTTGGCTTGATAGTTTGCTTCAGGTTATCACCGAGCAGGTGGTTTATATTATCGATGATTTCCATGTTTTCGTTGGGCTAATAAACTGCTATTGATATTTTATGGAGAGGCGTTTTAGACGAAACTTCTCTTACTTGTGTAACTACCTCAAGATTGAATAATCTGAAATCTTAGAAATCACGAAAAATGTACTTGAATGCTTAAGAAAAAAGCATAGGTTGAAAGAAACTATTTTTCGATTAGGACTATCGCCTGTACCGCAATACCTTCTTTGCGCCCTTCAAAGCCCAACTTTTCAGTGGTGGTCGCTTTAACGTTAATGAAATCGACATCCACATGCAAATCATCGGCAATATTGCGGCACATTGCGGCCGTGTGCGGTGACATTTTCGGTGCTTGGGCAATGATGGTAATGTCGGCATTGACCAGCTTATAGCCTTTTTCCTGCACGATGCTGTAAACATGACGCAATAATACACGGCTGTCAGCGCCTTTAAACTCTGGGTCGGTATCGGGAAAATGCTTGCCTATATCGCCCAAGGCCGCTGCGCCCAATATCGCATCGCATAAAGCATGCAAAACTACATCGCCGTCGGAATGCGCTTCCAGGCCTTGTTCGTAAGGTATTTTCACGCCACCTAAAATAACGTCTCCGCCGTCTTTGAAACGGTGTACATCGTAACCTTGACCTACTCTAATCATTGTTGCTCCATATAAAACTGCGCTAGCGCCAGATCTTCCGGGCGGGTGATTTTGATATTGTCGGGGCGGCCCTCGACGATTTTCGGCTGCAAACCTTGTAATTCCAAAGCGCTGGCGTCGTCAGTGATCGCCGGATTACCTTGCGTCTGTTCCAACGCGGTTTTTAACATGCCGTAACGAAACATTTGCGGCGTCAATGCCCGCCATATTTGGCTTCTATCCATCGTGCCGGTAATGGAATTGCCCTGTACCTGTTTCAAAGTGTCCGGAGAAGCCAAAGCCAGAATTCCGCCCACATCATCATTTACCAAGGAATCAATCAGATAATGAATATCGGTTGCTGTAATGCAGGGTCTGGCCGCATCATGGACCAATACCCAGTCATTATCGGATGCTTGCTCTCTGATAGTCTTTAACCCGGAAAGCACGGAATCCGCCCGCTCTTTTCCGCCGGGAGCAGTAATTACGTTTTTATGTTGCGATATTGCCAGATCAGGCCAGTAAGGATCCTCTTCGGAAACCGCAACGGCGATAGCGGCAAAGACATCAGCCTGCAACAAGCGCAACAGGGTATGCTCGATGACCGTTTTTCCGGCAAGTTCCAGATATTGTTTAGGCCGATCGGCCTGCATACGTTTGCCGACACCGGCAGCGGGAACGATAGCCCAGAATTTTATTGAATTGATCATTGGTAAAAAAGGTAAAAGGCGAAAGGCAAAAGGCAAAAGGCGCATGCTTTTTTCGCCCTTAGCCTTTTGCCTTTCATCTCATCACTCAAGTACATGAAAAAAAGTTTCATCTTCCTTAATCATCCCTAATTCATCCCGAGCCCGTTCTTCAATGGCTTCCTGTCCTTTCCTTAAATCCAGCACTTCAGCGTAAAGCGCTTCATTGCGCTGTCTTTTTTCTTCCACCTGCTTTTTCAAATCATCAAGGCGTTGTTGATAGGCATCAATCTGCGCAACGCTGCCGTCGCCAACCCAAATCCGGTATTGGAGATGGATGATTAACAGGATGATGATTGCAATGAAGATTTTCATGAGCGAGGCAAAAGGCTAAGGGCAAAAGGCTAAAGACGTGAGACTCATGGTTTCCACCTTTTGTCTTTCGCCTTTCGCCCTTCGACTGCTTTTTTACAACATTTTAAACGCGCTACGGCCTGCGTAAACTGCCAAGTCACCTAATTCTTCTTCAATTTTCATCAGGCGGTTGTATTTAGCAACACGGTCAGAACGGCTTAAAGAACCGGTTTTGATTTGTCCTGTGCCTGTTGCTACTGCCAAGTCTGCAATTGTAGTGTCTTCGGTTTCGCCTGAGCGATGCGATACAACAGCTGTATAGCCTGCCGCGTGAGCAGTGTTAATCGCGTCCAAAGTTTCAGTTAAAGTACCGATTTGGTTTACTTTAATCAGGATTGAATTCGCAATGCCTTTCTCAATGCCTTCTTTTAAAGTAGCAGGGTTAGTTACGAATAAATCGTCGCCGACCAATTGGACTCTGTTGCCCAATTTTTCGGTTTGATCTTTCCAGCCAGTCCAGTCGTTTTGATCCAGGCCGTCTTCAATAGAAATGATTGGATATTTGTTAACCCACTCAACGAAGAAATCGTTCATTTCAACTGAGTTGAAACTTCTGCCTTCTGCCGATAACTCATAGCGACCGTCTTTGTAGTATTCAGAACTTGCAGCGTCCATACCTAAGAAAATATCGACACCGGCTTTGTAACCCGCTTTGTCAATCGCTTCCAGGATAACTTCAATCGCTTCTTCATTAGAAGATAAGTTAGGAGCAAAACCGCCTTCATCGCCAACTGTAGTTGCCAAACCTTTTGCTTTTAAGACCTTGCTCAAGTTATGGAAAACTTCAGCGCCGTAACGGATTGCTTCGCGGAAAGTCGGTGCGCCGACAGGCAGGATCATGAATTCTTGCAGGTCAACGCTGTTGTCCGCATGTGAACCGCCGTTGATGATGTTCATCATCGGTACCGGCATCACGAATTTACCGCTGGTGTTCAAGTGACGGTATAAAGGGACGCCCGCTTCTTTAGCTGCCGCGTGAGCCGCTGCCATTGATACCGCCAAAATAGCGTTAGCGCCTAAACGGCCTTTGTTTTCAGTACCGTCAAGTACAATCATTTTTTTATCGATGCCTGCTTGATCGGCAACGTCCATACCGACGATTGCAGCGCGAATTTCAGTATTAACATTGTTAACCGCAGTCAATACGCCTTTGCCTAAATAACGACCTTTATCGTTGTCGCGCAATTCTATCGCTTCGCGCTCACCGGTCGATGCGCCGGATGGCACCATCGCGCTGCCGATCACGCCGGACGCCAAAGTTACGTCCGCTTCCAAAGTCGGGTTGCCGCGTGAATCTAAAATTTCTCTTGCACGAATATCTACTATTGCAGTCATTATTTTTCCTTATTTAGAGAGTTGTTTCGATCAGGCTGGTAGACTTTACAGCCCTGTCGATAGTTAATAAAATTTCCAGTAATTCTTTCATTCTGTGTAACGGCCAGGAGTTGGGGCCGTCACTTTTTGCTTCCGCAGGATTCGGATGCGTTTCCATAAACAGTCCGGCAATGCCCACAGCAACAGCAGCTCTGGCTAATACCGGTACGAATTCGCGTTGTCCGCCTGATACCGTGCCTTGTCCGCCGGGCAATTGCACCGAGTGCGTCGCATCAAAAACTACGGGACAACCGGTATCGCGCATGGCCGCTAATGAGCGCATGTCGGAAACTAAGTTGTTATAACCGAACGATACGCCGCGCTCGCAGACCATAATCTGCTGGTTTCCGGTTGCCTTGGCTTTGTTGGCGACATGCACCATATCCCAAGGCGCCAGAAACTGGCCTTTTTTGATATTCACAGGAATGCCATAAGAGGCAACTTGCTGAATAAAGTTAGTTTGCCGGCATAAAAACGCTGGCGTTTGCATCACATCAACCACTGCTGCGACTTCGTCCAGCGGCGTATCTTCGTGCACATCGGTCAACACCGGCACGCCGATTTGTTGCTTTACTTTTTCCAGTATCTTAAGCCCCTCTTCCACGCCGGGACCGCGGTAACTCTCGTGCGATGAGCGGTTGGCTTTATCGAATGACGACTTGTAGATAAAGGGGATGTTTAATGCTGTTGTTAATTCTTTTAAGGTACCCGCAGTATCCAGCGCTAATTGTTCGCTTTCAATAACGCAAGGACCGGCTATCAAAAAAAACGGCTGATCCAGACCTGCTTCAAATCCACATAACTTCATTTCACTGCGCCTTTTTTATGTTCAACAGCTGCTTTTACAAACCCTGAAAACAGCGGATGGCCTTTTCTGGGTGTTGAGGTAAATTCCGGGTGAAACTGGCAAGCCAAAAACCACGGATGATCGGATATTTCGACTACTTCGACCAGACGCCCGTCAATAGACTTACCGGAAAAACGCATGCCGGCTTTTTCCAATTTTTCCAGATACTGGCTGTTAAATTCATAGCGATGACGATGTCTTTCTGTAATCACATCTTTCTGGTAAAGCTGGAAAGCCAATGAATCGGATTGCAACCGGCATTGCTGCCCACCCAGACGCATGGAGCCGCCCAAATCGGATTCTTCGTTGCGGATTTCCAACTGACCGTCCTCAGACATCCATTCGGTGATTAAACCAATCACAGGATGCGGCGACTTGGGCAAAAACTCGGTGCTATGCGCGCCTTCCAGACCGGCTGCATCACGGGCGAACTCGATAACAGCAACCTGCATCCCCAGACAAATACCCAGATAAGGAATTTTATTTTCCCGAGCATATTTAACCGTAGCAATTTTTCCTTCTACACCGCGTTCGCCAAAGCCGCCTGGCACCAAAATGGCATCAATACCTTTCAACCGGGTGACGCCCTCATCTTCTATCGTTTCAGAGTCGATATAGACGATGTTGACTTTGGTGCGGGTACGGATACCGGCATGAATCAACGCTTCATTTAGTGATTTATAAGCATCGGAATGATCGACATATTTGCCGACAATAGCAATGGTGGCTTCGCCATCGGAATGCTCCAGCGCATCAACAACGGCTTCCCATTCGGCCAAATCCGCTGGTGGAACATCCAGCCGCAGCTTGTTAACAACAATTTCATCCAGGCCTTGATCACGAAGCAATAGCGGAATCTTATAAATCGAATTGGCATCCACCGCAGAAATAACCGCTTTTTCTTCTACGTTAGTAAACAAGGCAATTTTACGACGCTCGCTTAGCGGTATTGCTTGCTCAGAACGACAAATTAAAATGTCCGGCTGTATGCCGATACTGCGCAATTCTTTTACTGAATGCTGGGTCGGTTTGGTTTTAATTTCACCAGCGGAACGAATATACGGCACTAACGTCAAATGTATAAACAGTGACCGATCGGAACCCAGTTCAAAACGCATCTGCCGGATAGCTTCCAGGAAAGGTAAAGACTCAATGTCGCCTACCGTGCCGCCGACTTCAATCAAGGCCACATCGACCCCTTCAGCGCTTTCATAAACACGACGTTTAATTTCATCGGTAATATGCGGAATAACCTGAACAGTAGCGCCTAAATACTCGCCTTTACGCTCTTTGCGCAAAACGCTTTCGTAGACCTGTCCTGTTGAGAAACTGTTCTTTTTAGTCATCGTGGTTTTAATAAACCGCTCATAATGGCCTAAATCGAGGTCAGTTTCGGTGCCGTCTTCTGTAACAAATACTTCGCCATGTTGAAAGGGACTCATAGTGCCCGGATCGACATTGATGTAAGGATCGAGCTTGGTCATGGTGACTTTTAGGCCGCGCGACTCAAGAATAGCGGCTAGTGAAGATGCGGCAATGCCTTTGCCAAGAGACGAGACAACGCCACCGGTAATGAAAATGTATTTTGTCATGTAGGATTTTAGACTTCAGTAATAACTGATGAAGTTGGGTAAAACTTGCGTATTTTAATCGACAATACACTTTTCGTCATTGTCTTTCGGGTTTAATTCTTAACTTTGTAACTGAAAACTGATGCAACCTTGTGTTTTTTCACTATAGAATTCAGCACTGATCCATTTATCGCCGACGGCGGCAAGCGTGTTATCCAGATAAATCAACGGAATTCCATCTCTTTCCCAAGGCGGAGTACCGGCTTCCTGGAACAGATTTTTCAACGAATGATGACCTTGTCGCCCCGGTAAACGGATTTTTTCACCGCCCCGTCGGGACCTGACCTCAACTTTAGCAGAAACCCACTGTTCAAGAGGGATTCCTACCGATGAAATTACGCAAGACAATGTCTGGTTATGGCTGAGTTTTACCGACGCTTGCTCTGCCGGCCAAATACGATTTTGCAGTAAATCCTGCTCCGCTTGGGCTATATCAGGGTTTCCTGAAGACAAATGCAAAGCCGCGTTCAGGCAATACAGCTTATCCCGATAACGGCGAATGGTATAACTCTGTCCCGATAATACCGGGTCGCGATGCCCGGCTGCCGCAACCGCCTGGCTTAGAATTCGTTCAATAAAAGCTTGCGCAGGCATTTTAAGACCTAACTGCCGAAACCAATGCCTGATGATAAGTTGCTGCTGGTGGCTATGATGTTCGGTTAACCGACTGATACACAGCGTTTTATCTACCGGATTAAAAACCGCATTAAACAGTTCATCCGATACTTCGTCGACCAACACCTGCGCATCTGCGCAATGTTTAGCCGAGCGGGCTACAGTTTTGTCGATTGACGGCCAGCGTTGTTTGAGTAACGGCACGACCGCATTGCGCAGAAAATTACGGTCATAATCGTTACTCTGATTGCTGGGATCTTCAACCCAACTTAATTGATGCCCATGGGCATAATCGTTTATCGCTTGCTTTGGCGTATTCAACAAAGGCCTGAGCATAATTCCCGCCCCGAAAGCCGCATGCTCAGGCATTCCGGAAAGCCCGCGCAAACCGCAGCCGCGAAACAGTTGCAGCAGTACCGTTTCTAGCTGATCTTCCCTATGTTGGGCGAGCAACAGCACATCACCGGCATTAATTATCGATTTAAAAGCCGCATAACGTGCGTTTCTGGCAGCTTCTTCAGGACTTTCGCCCGGCACCGGCTTAGCATTAACCTGAAGCGCTAAAAATTCGACTCCCAAGTCTCTAGCCGTTTCTTCGCAGTGTTTGGCCCAAGAGTCAGCCTCTGCCTGCAAGCCGTGATGAATGTAAACCGCGGTAAGCTTATCTTTGAGCTGAGATATTGACGCACAACAATGCAGCAAAACATGGGAATCAACGCCGCCGCTGTAACCAATGAAAAATCTTTGTCGCTCATCTTCAAGATCAAATTTGAGAATGCAGTCCACACAGACAGACGAACCTTTCACCTTTCGCCTTTTGTCTTGCACCTACGTCCTACTTCCCGGATTCCTCAAAAACCCCAAAATCCATAATCCGCTGATAGCGTTTTTCCAGCATCTTATCGATTGGTTGTTGCATCAATTCATTCATATGACGAACCAGCGCTTCTTTTAGATTCATGGCAATAACTTTAAAATTTCTATGGCCGCCGCCTAAAGGCTCCCTGACGACTTCATCTAGAAACCCCTGCTCACGAATACGATCTGAAGTAATCCCCATCGCCTCGGCTGCCATTTGCGTTTTATCCGGGCTCTTCCATAGAATGGATGCGCACCCTTCCGGAGAAATAACCGAATAAGTGCTGTACTCGAGCATGATTAAGCGGTCGCCGACACCGATAGCCAACGCGCCGCCGGAACCGCCTTCGCCTATAATAGTGCAGATAATCGGTGTTTTCAGCTTGGCCATTTCAAACAGGTTTCTGGCGATGGCTTCGCTCTGCCCGCGTTCTTCCGCGCCGATGCCCGGATAAGCCCCCGGCGTGTCGATCAGGCAAATGACCGGCATTTTAAAACGCTCGGCCATTTTCATCATGCGCAATGCCTTGCGATAACCTTCCGGACGCGGCATGCCGAAGTTGCGATAAATCTTTTCCTTGGTATCACGGCCTTTTTGATGACCGATCACCATAACCGGCTTTCCGTCAAGACGCGCCAAGCCGCAAACAATCGCCGGATCATCGGCGTATGCGCGGTCACCGTGCAGCTCGTAGAAATCGGTAAAAATATATTCCACATAATCCAGCGTATAAGGACGGCCTGGATGACGGGATAATTGGGAAATCTGCCAGTCTGACAGATCGGTAAAAATCGATTCGGTCAGTGCCTGGCTGCGTTCTTCCAACTGCTTAAGCGCATCGGAAATGTTAATATCGTTGTCGAACTGCACATTGCGGAGTTCTTCAATTTTCGCTTCTAACTCAGCGATGGGTTGTTCGAAATCGAGAAATTTTAGGTCCATGTAGTCTTGATCAGAAGAGTTGTTACAGTAACCGGTGATTTTATAGAAATTCAGAAATTTATTCTAAATAAATTGCTCCCTCTAAAATTAATGGAACATGGATGCCAAAAGTAGGAGGTTCTAAAATTATAGTTCCATTGCTTCACAGTAGCTTGCCCTTACATGCTATCATGCGGCATGAAATAATTAAGACATTATGTCGGAGGCGAACATGCTTAAAATGGTCGGCAGCAGCGGTCAACTCTCGCTAGGTAAAAAATACGCGGGCAAATACTTTGAAATCGAGCAAATAGAAGACGGAACTCTTGTATTGCGTCCGATGAAGGTGATTCCAGAATCGGAGGCATGGCTGCAAGAGCCGGAAACACAAAATAAACTGCGCCAAGCTAAAGAGTGGATGAAGGAAAATCCGCCAACAGAAACCGACCTTGATGCGTTTCTGGAGCAGGCCAAGGCTAATCAGTGAGCCAGCGTGTTCGACTCGATCTCAATGCCCCCACCTTTCAAGCCGATTTTGTCTGCTTGGAATCGGATGATTTAAGGCAGACCTCCAAAACTCTCAGGAAATTACTCGGAATAACGTGGGATGCCGTCTATCGTGATCCAGGGTTAAAGTGGGAGGAAATCAGGTCAGCCAAAGGTACATACACGCTACGCATTTCAAAGAAGTGTCGGGCAATTGTTGTGCGCGAAGGGGACTTCATGCGCTTTCTGGCGATCCATGCTGATCACGACGGCGCTTATGGCAAGAAATGACTGGATCATCTCATCCTCACGTAACGACTCATTGCCATTAAGTTATTCGGCCCTTATTCTAAATTCAATAGACCACAGGGCTAGCGGATTTGAACGAATTTTTTCAGCCACACCAAATTTGTTACGCTACGGTTACGCAGCCTCAGAATCAAAACGACGAATATTCAAAAGCGCATCATGCAGCAAAGTTTCAGCCTCTTCGGTATCGTAATCGGCTTGTAGACCAAGCCAGAAACCGGGCGTGGTACCAAAGAATGCCGCCAGCCGCAAGGCAGTATCCGCTGTGATGACTCGCTTTCCAGCGCAAATAGCCGAAATACGTGCATCGGTAACGCCAACTTCCTTTGCCAATCTATACTGGCTAATCTTCAGCGGGATGAGAAATTCCTCGCGCAGCACCTCGCCGGGGGGAATATTGGGTAGTCTATTCATATTGCCTCCTCAGTGGTAATCGCAAATTTCTACACGTTCCGCATGACCATCGTTCCAGACAAAACATACCCGCCACTGGTCGTTAATGCGGATGCTCCATTTCCCTTTACGGTTGCCCTTTAAAAACTCCAGATAACTTTAGACCGAAAAAGTCTGCCCCATGATAAAAGAATCCGCCTTGACAGTGCGCAAGATATTGTAAAGACACTATTTTTCTCTTGTACGACTTCCAGCTTGCTTGTGAATCTTCCGAAAGCGCTCGTATAAGTCACTACTAGACGGGGATATTTGGGCGTCTGCTTGGCTTGCAAAAACCAAGTAGTAACTCTGATAGAGGCGCTTATCTTTTGCTTTATTCCAAGTCCATCCTATCCCTATTTGCCCACTACCTTTTAACTTGCCTGTAGCACTACGCTGCATTACATGCCGAAAAACATCATTGTTAATAGACTTAACAAGTACAAACAATAAATCAGCAATGGACGAAATTGAAGATTTTGTAAGTAACACAGGTTTTTCAAGGAATTCCTTGTGAGACTGTAACCCCAATGCAATAGCATTCTTCGCTCCTAACTTCCCAAATCTATGCACACAGCAGTGCCGCAACTGACAAACCATTTCGTATTGCTCCAGCAAATCTACAATACTTTTATTAATAAGCTTAAATCCAACAAACTTTTCTAACGCTTTTATAATCTCAGCTTTCCCGGAAAACACTGTTTCCTCCAATAATGCTTCAGGAAGAACATCTGCTTTATGATGTAACGCCGCACCATATGACAGTTGCAGTTTTTCACAGCATTCCTGAGAAAACTGATCGCAGTAAATTAAACGTCGAACAAGCGCACGCATATAACTTTCGACAGCCGAAACATAGCCCAGAAGGAACAGAATACCAATCTCCGGTGCCAGCTCTTCTGTCGGATGTGTTGCCCAAAGCTTATTAAGGCCGAGAGCATTCTCTATGAATTGGTCTATAGGCGAAATACAAGAATCATCGTGAGATGAATTGAATAATGAACAGGTGTCAAAACGCTCCTTGGGTTCTCGCACTGCTACAATAGTAGCCCAGTCTTCTGATATGGTTGCAGGTTTTGTCATATTCGTTTGTTAAGACAAGAAATCATCAACAAAGCCATTAAGGACATCAACTATTTTGGCTGTTTTGCGTTTGCCAAAACCCCTTATAGTGAGCAGGTCTGCCGCAGGATCCTGTTTTGCCAGAAAATCTTGAAGTGTACGTAAGCGAGGCAAATTCTCAGAAATTTGATAACGTTGCCAGTCGGTCAATCCAGGAACTTTTGCAATCTCAGTATCCAAGCAAATATTAAACGTCGAAGCATCTACAAGTTGGTGCCCACAATTGTGACAAAATCGCTGAATATCTGTAAGTCTCCGCGTTCCGCATGAAGCGCATTTAGGTAGTGAAAAGCTAAGTTCTTCAAACTTTATGTTCGGCGCAATTGTCGAAAGGCTCTTACGAATAGGGTGCTTTGTGGTTTTAAAAGCGATTGCTTCAAGTGTTTGTTTTATGCCTCCTGTACCGCCAGAATCTATGGCGCGGATAGAAAGTAATAGAGATGTGTGAGGCAAAAAGCGGCGATATATCCTTGAAGGGGATCCATGCTTTACAGTGCCCGCGTCGTAGATTAACCCAGCTTCAACAAGTAATTTAAACATTCGATCTACAATGGGAGTAAGTTCATCCTCTTGCACACCATATGTAAGTTGTTTTTTTTGACTCGCCGCTAGCGTTTTGTTGAATGCCTTTAGTTCTTTCGCAATTTCATTAAGAATTTCCTCGCCTGTTATAATCAGCTTTTCAAATTTCGGCACCTTCATACCTAATGAGCGAAACTCCGAAATCCTAGCATCAACATGCTCTTTAATAATCTTATTTACCCCTTGTTGCGTCGTCTTGAACTCCCCACGTTGAAATTCATCAAGCATAGTGAGATACGCGCGAGGGATTCCAAACGAAGCGAAGCGAAGCATTGCTTGAGCATCGGCAGGTATGTTGCTAAGCCTCTTTACACGCTTGATAGCAATTTCCTGCATTATGCTGTCGTAAAGTGCATCATCAATAGAAATCCATACTGGCACCGGAATCGAGTCTTGGCCTTGGTGAAACTTTGGACTAACCTCTGTAGTTCCTGGATAAACCGAAGCCTTGGGCGCAATCGTGCTGGATTTTAGCGACCTGACAATGTCCAAAAACTCAATTAAATAATCAGGCGTAAGGGTAAGAGCAGCATCATCCATCAATAGAACAGTGTGCTTTCGCTGCAAGTACCGACATGCCGTGTCAATTATGTTCTGAATACCTTCAATCGATAAACTTTCTGACAAAGCTAGATTTGCATCATCGAGTGGTTGATTGCGTTCAATCTTTGTTACAAAGCTGATCAACTGGTTCAATGAAAAACCATGCTCGGTAAAAATTTCGTCAGTGTTAATGTTCTTTTTCGGTTTCCACTTTTTAATACTGTCTCGGAGCGCGATGAGCACTCTTGCTAGCACCCAAGAATGGAATTGATGAATCGCTCCGGCACTACTTGAAAGAAGAGGTTCAAGGCGAAAATAGCGATTAAAAGATACATACACGGCGAAAGGCAAGGTAGGAGATTTTTTGCATCTCAGCCATGCGAAACGCATCATATGCGTTTTTCCACATCCACGGGGGCCAACAATAGTTCTAAAACCTCTGTTAGTTAACTCTTTTTGAACCCTTTGAAATAGCTCACCATCCTCAGATGTCTCCGCGAGGAGCTCATCTATGGGAATGTAATCAGCACGCTGTTGAAGCGCTGAATTGAGAAAATCATCATTTGTGGCTTGTGTAACCATCAGTATTCTCAGAAAGGCAGCTCAAGTAACGAGTTCGGAGTAATAAACTTTGCGCCGACACCATGAGCAGATGCATCAAGCAATAAGCGCCCTGCCGAACTGCGTAAAAAAGAAAAGACATTCTGTCGTTTTCCTTCGTTGACCCGCAACAGTAACAAGCAATCCGAGATGGCAACTCTACCCTTACGAACCATACAAATCTTTTGACTTAGATTTCTACCAACTCTAGCCACTAGAATATCGCCAGACTCGGCAACAACACAAGAGTCAACACCTAAACACCCTTTCGGCAAATTGAATAAGCTCGGTACAAATACATCACTAGCTGAAAAATCTGTAGTATGAAAAACTGGGAACCCAGCGGACATTCGTTCGGCGGATGAAAAGGAACCACGGCAAATTAAGATTGCTTCATCTCCAATTTTCCTTGTATCTTTGTTCGCTACATTCTTTGTAACGTATGAGTAGTCAAATCGCTTAACTGCACTGTCTGCCGGAATAAAATGCGGATCCGATAAAATGCCATCTGTTTCAAGTCGTTGAACCGCAATATGATCAAAACCCTTTCCATGTTTAGCAACGATAACAATATGAGCTTTGGCGTCAGTGTTTCGAAATATTCTGCGCGGTAGTTCGATAACGCGTTCAACACTGTGTTCTTGAATAAGCGTCTTGCGAAAAACAGTAAATTTTTCTCCCGATACAATACCATCTGGCAAAATCAATCCAAGTCGACCTGTCGTACGCAGAAGTCGAAGATTTTGTGCGATAAAAAGTAAATCTGCTGGAACATCCCCCAAACGTGGAAGCACATGACTCAACCCAGCATCTTCAAGAATTTCTGCGAATTGTTTTTTCCACTTCGGGCGAACGTAAGGTGGATTACAAAGCGCAGCATCTGCTTCGCCCCAACCAAGCCCAAGCCGGTCAGCCAAACGTGCGTCCAAAGCATCCACCATATGATGCTTAAATGCAGAACCCCTCAAAATTGGCAGCATTGAACTTGCAGCGTTAGCGTCAATATCAACTGTAATAAAATGAGACGAAGTCCAGACTTTTGCTGCCTCCCCAACAAGAGAGCCGTCGCCAGCACCTAAGTCTAACACGGTACCTGGGTGAGATAAGCCCATGGCCTCTATCAACAAGGCTGCTATTCTTGGCTCCGTGTAATATCGTCCCAAAGGATCAGAAGTTTTAGCGTAACGTGATAATTGCATGATCAATTATATAGTAGAGACAAATTTTGTACTGTAACCCTAACGGGGTAGGTACGGCATTGGTTTATCGAGTTACACTACACTAAAACCTGACTGCTTCAAAATTTAAAAGGGCCATGCAAATAATGTTCAGCCATCTTCACTTTAGCAGCGGTGGATTGATGCTGTTCCAACCCAATATTTACAGTCTCGGTGTGTTGGGTTGCGAAAAGATGCAACCTTTTTTATTTGCGTTAAACCTGAGGTTAGGTCGCATTCTTGTCCAATGCTTTCAAGTGCTTTAACTTTTCCTTGATCTTAATTTCCAGGCCCCTATCCACCGGCTGGTAATACTGCCTGCCCGCCAATTCATCAGGAAAATAATTCTCCCCAGCAGCATAAGCTTCAGGTTCATTATGGGCATAACGGTATTCTTTGCCGTAATCCAGCGATTTCATCAGCTTTGTCGGCGCATTCCTTAAATGCACCGGCACACCCAGACTGCCGCTTTGCCTGGCATCGGCCATAGCCGCATTGTACGCCATATAAACGGCATTGCTTTTCGGTGCGCAGGCTAAATAAACGACTGCTTGCGCCAATGCCAGCTCGCCTTCTGGGCTGCCTAGGCGCTCTTGGGCTTCCCAGGCATTGATGCAAATCTGCAAAGCTCTGGGATCGGCATTGCCTATATCTTCGGACGCCATCCTGACTACGCGCCGGGCCAGGTAGGATAAATCGCAGCCGCCATCCATCATTCGGCATAACCAATACAGCGAGGCATCCGGCGAACTGCCGCGCACGGATTTATGCAATGCCGAAATCTGGTTGTAAAATTCTTCGCCTTGGTTATCAAAGCGACGCACACCGCCTGACAGAACTTCTTTGGCAATGGCTTCATTCACTACTTGCCCGCCTTTAGCGGCGGCAAGCTCTACGGCGATTTCCAGTAAGTTAAGCAGTCTTCGGGCATCGCCATCGGCTGCTTGGGCGAACTGCTGTTTTATATCATTGGCCATTTCGATAGCCAATCCGCCCAAACCGCGCACTTTGTCGGTCAGGGCTTTATCGATCACCGCCAGCAAATCATCCGCGGTTAAGGCGTTCAGCACATAGACCCGCGCCCTGGACAATAACGCATTATTCAGCGCAAAAGACGGGTTTTCGGTAGTGGCGCCGACAAAATAAACTGTGCCGTCTTCCACATGCGGCAAGAAAGCGTCTTGTTGCGACTTATTAAAACGATGCACTTCATCGACAAATAAGATGGTGCGCCGATGCTGTTCCAGCTGGATTTTTTTGGCCTCGGCAACCGCAGCCCTTATTTCCTTAACGCCGGACAGCACCGCTGAAATCGGCATGAATTCGGCATCGGAATGCTGGGCAATGAGCCTAGCAAGCGTGGTTTTACCGGTACCGGGGGGGCCCCAGAAAATCATTGAATGCAAGCGCCCCGAGGAGATAGCTTCATAGAGCGGCTTGCCAGGTTTCAGAATATGTTGTTGCCCGACATAATCGGATAACTCCGTTGGCCGCATCCGGTCGGCCAAGGGCGTGGTTAAATCATCAAAGAGCATAAAAATCAGGTGCAGAGCAAAAGGCTAGGATTTTGCCAAAATAACTTCCGTTTATGGTTCCCACGCTCTGCGTCACTGCCATTAAGTTAAGAAGACAATGACACCGTAGGAGCGGGCCGCGCCCGCGACATTTGGGGGGCGATTGCAGAATTGCAGTTCCTTCATCGCGGGCGCGGCCCGCTCCTACAACGCTTAACTTGCTCTGTGTGGAACCCCTGCCAGAGGACGCTCCAAGGCCCCGAACCGCAGAACGGTTCACACTACGTTCCCACGCGGAGCGTGGGAACGATGAAAAATCTGGCGAAGGACAAAAGACTAAGGATGAAGGTTCGTGCTGTTTTAGCCTTTTGCCCTTCGCCCTTCGCCTAAAATCAATCTGAAAAAACATCGACACCCTTCGGCGCTTTAAACTCGAACAGCGTCTGTTTCAACGGCGGATTCAAAACAACATTGGAAAAATAAATTCGCGTCAGCTGACCAAAATTATCGCTCAACTCCATGCCGCCCAATGAATCGTTATTCAAACCGATCAGCACATATTTAAAGCTGCTTTCCTGGTTCTTAGGCAATAGTTTTACCCACATTAAATCCCCATCGACACCTTGTTGCTCCATGGTGAAATTGTCATCCAGCGATATTTCGCCGCTTAACAATAATGCCGGCGTTGAGCCCACAGACTCATCCAGTTTTTTAACAGTGACTTGTTCCAGGTCGGTGTCGTAAAACCAGACTTTTCCAGACGTAGAAACTATCTGTTGCTGGAAGGGCTTCAAGTAATCCCAGCGGAATTTACCCGGCCGTTGCAGGTAAAAAACGCCGTAACTGGTTTG
Source organism: Methylobacter sp. (assembly GCA_036561025.1). Classification (GTDB taxonomy): domain Bacteria; phylum Pseudomonadota; class Gammaproteobacteria; order Methylococcales; family Methylomonadaceae; genus Methylobacter_A. Next base: position 139,442 of record DATBQB010000057.1, read on the forward strand.
CGTGGGATTGCCCGCTTCATTAATCAATACCTGCTTAAAATCGGCGGTGAGTGATTTGGTGTTCTTTAAAAATGCTTTCAACTGCCGGACAGGTTTATCTTCCGCATACCCCAAAGTATTAAAAAGCAACATTGCTATCAAACCGGCGAAAATTGTGATTTTTTTCATAAATAGCCTTTTCAATTATTCGGTAATAGATTGTTAATCAATGTTTCAACTTGATTAACGGGCGAGTCTACACACGGCGAGGATTCTTCCGGCTCTGAACCGGAAATAAAAGGATACTGCTGCGCTCCGGAGCAATTTTCATTCGCCAACAGACCATTAGCAGGATCGACCCAGACCGTCTTGATATTATCCGGCGGAATCAGCGTCACCGGCTGGGTTGAAATCTGTTTCATTAACGAAGTCCAGACTTGCAAAGCACCGCTGGCTCCGGTCAAGCCGGCCGGTTTGTTATCGTCGCGGCCAATCCAGACCACCGATAAATAATCGCCCGTGTAACCGGCAAACCAGCTGTCTTTTGAATCGTTGGTCGTCCCGGTTTTGCCGACCAAGCCATAGTCTGCCGGAAAAGATGAGTACGCCGAACGCCCGGTACCTTCATGCATCACTTCCTGCAATATGGTATTGACGATATAGGTTACCGATGGATCAAGCACCTGACGCACTGTAAACGGATAACTTTGCAGACGGGTGCCGTCGGCCGCAACTACTGCCCTGATTCCCTTTAGCGGCGTTGCAAAGCCGTCGCCGGCCAGGGTTTGGTATATCTGGGTGACTTCCATCGGCGTGAGCTGTGCGGCTCCCAGCAGGAACGACGGAAACAGGTCGAGCGGCCGGGTGATGCCCATGCTTCTTAATGTCTTAGCAACCCTGGCAACCCCTATATCCATTCCTATCCGAACCGTAGCCAGATTGTAGGAATGCGCCAATGCCGTATGAAACCCTACCGTGCCATGCTCTTCATGATCGTAGTTTTTAGGGCTCCAGTCGTTGCCTCCTGCTCCTTTTATAAAAATCTCCGTATCGCTGACCGGCGTGGAAATAGTGTACTTGTCGGGATATTCCAGCGCCGTCAAATACACGACCGGCTTTATTAATGAACCAATCGGCCGGACCGCATCCAGGGCGCGATTAAATCCGGTACTGGCTACTTCGCGGCCGCTCATCAACGCGGCTATTTCACCGCTGTCTCTACGCGTTACTACAGCGGCCGCTTCAAGGTCGTTGGCTTTAGGCAGTTTCTCCAACTGATCCAGCTTTTTAGACAGCGTATCCTCGAGCGCATCCTGAACCCGCGTATCTAGCGTGGTGAAAATCTTCAGTCCTTCGGATGTTAGATCTTCCTCTTTGTATTCTTGTTTTAATTGCCGCTTGACCAAATCGAGAAAGCCGGGATAACGATTAGTCGAGCGATGGGTATTGGCGATCACATTTAAAGGCTTTGCTGATGCCACGGTCGCCTGCTGTTTGGTGATATAACCTTCCGCTTCCATCTCTTCCAGCACCAGATTGCGACGCTGTAAAGAGCTATCGGGATAACGCCTGGGATCATACTCGGACGGTCCGCGCACCAACGCAATTAACGAAGCGATATGCTCCAATGGCAAATCCTTTAACGAACTGCCGAAATAGAATTCGCTGGCCAAACCAAAGCCATGCACGGCGCTGGCGCCGTCTTGTCCCAAATAGATTTCATTCAGATACGCTTCGAGTATCTCATCCTTGCTGTAGCGATACTCCAAGATCAGCGCCATCAAGGCTTCTTTTATTTTGCGCTTCAGGCTGCGTTCGGATGTTAAATAAAAGTTTTTGACCAACTGTTGGGTAATAGTGCTGCCGCCTTGCACCATATGACCGGCAAGTACGTTCATCCACACCGCTCTGGCAATTCCCTTAAATGAAATGCCGATATGCCGATAAAAATCCCTGTCCTCTGAAGCCAACAATCCTTTAATAAGCGTATCTGGCGCTTCTTCAAGCTTAATTAAAATCCGGTCTTCTTTTATCCTGGGATATAAACTGCCGATTTGCACGGGATCCAGCCGCACAATAGCAAGGTCTTTAGTTTGCGTCGCATCGACAATATTGGCGATGCCCGCGGCGTTGAAATTTACCCGTATAATGCTGCTGGGCTGCAGTTGATCCCAGAAAGTAAACTCCCGGGTTTTTAAGCTGACTTGGGAACCGTTTCTAAAATACGTACCTTCCGAAGACAAATGAGTATCCAAACGATAATGCAACGTTTGCAATAACTCTTCAAACTTGGCGGAGCTTAGATTATAGCCGGCATATAGCTCGACAGGGCTGGCATAAACCCGCGCCGGAATAGACCAGCGCTTGCCTTCAAATTGAGTGCGCACGTTGTAATCCAGGTAACCCAGATAGCTCACCAACATAAACGCAAATCCAGCCATGGAAAGCAACACTGAATTCCTGAACCAATGGGAAGTCGATTTTTTGGGTGCCGTTTTTTTAGTGTCGTATCGACCTGATCCGCGCTTTTTCGTTTTTTCTGCCATAACCTCTTACAACATTATTATGTTAATTAACGATCACTATTATACATAGGAGGGTTGCCTGAATCAGCAACCATTGTTATTCACACAGATGAAATGCTATATAGTCAGTACAATCTTTCCAATGCTATGCCCCTCTTCTATCAATTGATGCGCCTTGACGGCTTCTGCCAGTGGCAACTGTTTGCCGATATGTGTTTTTAAAAGCCCTTGATCAACCCATTGAGCACACTGCTTTAAAATTTCCACGTGCTTGTCTCTTGCCTCCGGCAAATCCCTAATCATCGGCGTTAATATTAGCTCAAAGCCTATCAATAAATTACGCATTCGGGCTTCCGCCAGACTCAATTCGCCCGGATCCAGCAAGGTCACCAGTCGACCAAAATGCGCTGTCGCCATAATGCTGTCTTTAAATACTTCGGCACCCACGGTATCTAAAACCAAGTCCGCGCCTTTGCCATTGGTCAGTTTATTGACTTCATCGACAAAACCGTTTTGCGTATACAGGACTGCCTCATCAGCGCCCATTGTTTTGGCGAATTCGGCCTTTTGCTCGGAACTCACTGTGGTGATGACTTGGGCTCCTTTTAATTTTGCCAATTGGATTGCCACATGTCCGACACCTCCTGCTCCGGCATGTATCAGTACGGTTTGCCCGGACTGCAATCCGCCGCGATCGAATAGAGCACCCCACGCGGTAATTAACACCAGTGGCAATGCGGCAGCTTCAATAAACGAGCTGGTTTCCGGCATCAGGCTGGCCCAGCGTTGATCTATCACCGTACATTCGGCGTAATTGCCTTGCTCGCAACCTAACCCGCCGTGGAAAAACCAGACTTTATCTCCTGGTTTAAATTGACTAACTGCACTGCCTATTTCGATAACTTCCCCTGCGCCGTCACAACCTAATACCGCAGGCAATGGATCATTATAAAGCAAGCCGTTACGCCTGATTTTAGTATCGATAGGGTTGACGCCAGCGGCTTTAAGCCGGACTTTGATCTGGGTTGCCGTGGAAATTTCCGGTTCGGCAATATCCTGTAATTCCAGGACGTCGGGATTGCCGATTGCCGTCATCATTATTGCTTTCATGTTTTTAGCCTCTCTTTAAAATAAAAGTTATCTTCTCACTACCAACAGGATTATTGAATTAGGCAAAAGACGAAAATAAGCCCCTCCTTAGCCTTCAATGCGATTGACTTAAGCGGTGTAGAAAGGCTCGGTAACAACTATAGGGATAAGGGGAATATGTTCTTAAGTCAACGGCATTGCCTTTAGTCTTTCGCCTTAATCAGCCAGCCATTGCTGGCGATATTCCTGATAACCGTAATGTTTCACTTTTTTGACTCGCAAGGAATTGCTTAGGTAAATATCCGGCAGATTGTAGCCATTAAACCGGTTCGCCTTAATTAGTGAGTAAGCACCGACATTTTTAAAAACTACTTTATCTCCCACTTGCAGAGGTTCCTTGAATTGATACTTGCCGAATACATCACCGGCCAGACAGGTACAGCCTGCCAAAATAGCGGTATAGTGCCCTTCGGAATCATGTTCGTGCAATTCAGGCTGACGCTGATATTCGAACACTTCGGGATTATGATTGACCGATGTGTCCAATATGACAATGGTTTCATCGTCACTGACAAAACTATCGAGCACAGTCGCCACTAGATACCCGGCTCGGCCTACGATTGCTTTGCCCGGCTCTATATAAACTTCGAGGCCAAAATCATGTGTCAGCTTATTCGCCAGATCGACAAACGGGCGATAATCTTCAATTTGACCAAACAGATAGCCGCCGCCAAGATTCAACCATTCAAGTTCGGCTAATCCTATTCCTAAATGTTGTTGAAGTTTCTCGATAGTTTTAATGAGCGGGTTAAAATCGGTTGCCGAAAACACGTTATGAATATGCAGCCCCTGAATTTGATCCAGACGAATCTTTTGGCATAATTGCTCAATGTCCACACCTAGCTTTGAGTGTTGCCGACAAGGATCAAACCGGTCGTCATGCAAAAAAGACAGCTTGGGGTTAACCCTCAATCCGATTGAAGACTGGGCTTGAGCCGCTTCTGAATACTGCTGATACTGGGTAAAGGAGTTAAAACTGATGTGCGAGCACAGCAAGCTTAACTCATCCAGTTCATCGTGCCTGATGCCGGGCGTGGTCAAATGAATATTGCCCTGCCCTGCCAAAACTTGTGGTGAGCCCTGTCGAACCATCTCATTGGCCAGTCGCGCCTCAAATAAAGAACTAACCGAAAAACCGTCAATGAACGGTTTCGCCATCTCCATGACCCCAGAGAAAGGCAAAGCTTTAATTGAATATAAAATCTTGCAGCCGCATTGAGTTCTGAGGACGGCTAAAATTTCCAATGCCTTGATAACTTCTATTTCATCCAAAACAAAAGCCGGCGAGGAATAAACGCTGTCTTTCAATACTTGAAAATCCATCAGTTAACAAACTGCCGTCCTTTACCGGCATAAAGCGTTTTTTCTGTGATTACAACGTCCATAGACACATCATGCTTCTCCATGGCGACCTGCTCAACCAGCTGAGACTCAAAGCAAACGCCGATCAATACCGCATCGGCTCTGACGCTCTTTAATAAACGATCATAATAGCCCGCGCCATTACCCAAGCGTCCGCCATTTCGATCAAAAGCCACACCCGGCACCATGATGCAATCAAGCTGTTCAGGGGCGATTTCCTTTCCCACCTCGCCCCACCGTTGTTCGGGTGGTTCTAAAATCCCCCACATGCCCGGCACCAGTTCGGCAAAATCTTCCAGCAGCCATAAACCCAGCTTGTTATACCCTTGCTCGTCTTTAGTGCAGTACGGGATGACCATGCGCTTACCGGTTGCCAGTTCATGTAACAATGCCGGTTGAGTCCTTACTTCTGAACGACAGTGGTTATACCACATTATGGTTTTGGCCTGACGGTAAGCAGAATGCGCTATAAATTTATGACAAATAATCCTGCTCATGATGTTCTTATCGTTTTGCCCATCGCGAGCATCATAAGCTTTGCGACGTTGCCGATTTTTCAGATTATTGATATGCGCAGCCATGTTACAACCAGGAAACCATAAAGTTCCCCCAATAATACACAGATTCACCGGCGGTTTAAAACTCAAATAGACAAGGACATTTTTATTCTGCGGCTTTTTCTTTTATAATTGTGCGGTTAAACACCTAAAGGAAACATCATGGAAAAGCCATTCATTTTACACATGCTAACCACCGCTAAAAATCTCAGTCCATTTGATGTCAACATGGCATTGGACGCTGGCTGGGTTTCTGCGTTGCCCTATATCAATGTTGAACCTAGCGAAGTACAAGGCTTGGTGCAGGATGCTATTTTTTCTCGCAGCCCCAAAAATTTAAAACGCACCGGTATATTCATCGGTGGACGCGATACCAAGCAGGCGATGGATATGCTGAATACCGCTAAACGTTCGATGTTCTCTCCTTTTGAAGTTTCCGTATTTGCTGATCCCAGCGGTGCATTTACCACGGCAGCGGGCATGGTTGCTGCAGTTGAACGTGAATTAATGGCCAAATTCGACACGACTCTGGAAGGAAAAAATATTTTGGTATTAGGCGGAACAGGACCGGTTGGTCAAGTGGTCGCTGTGATTGCTGCTAAAAGCGGAGCACATGTAAAACTCATCGGCCGCCAATTGGATAAAGCTCAGGCCATTGCCGACATGTGCAACAACGAATTTGGCGACGGTAAAATTTCCATCGAAGCCGGCGCTGATGCAAATAAAGGTGAATACATCCAAACTGCTGATGTTGTGTTTGCAACCGGCGCGGCAGGCATTGAGTTATTAAGCGCCGAACTTGTCGCATCAGCTCCGCAACTCAAAGTAGCTGTCGATGCAAACGCTGTACCTCCAGCAGGCATCGCGGGCGTCGACGCATTCCATAACGGCACCCCCATTGAGGGTTCAAAAAGTGGCGCAGTCGGTCTAGGCGCGATGGCAATTGGTAACATCAAATTTCAAACTCAGACCCTTTTGTTGAAAAAAATGCTCATTACCGATAAACCTGTTTACCTGCATTTTGAGCATGCCTTTGAAACCGCAAGAGAATATATTAAAGCAAATTCTTGAGCCTGAACTTTCAAATTAACCTGCATAATAAAAAGGAACTCTAATGGCAAAACGCAGCATTCTTCATATGCTTGACCCCATGCCGAACAACAGCCCGTTCGATATTAATATGGCGCTGGATGCAGGGTTTGATGTGCTTATTCCGTACAGCAATGTCAAGCTGGATAATATTTACGGGCTTACTCAAGACGCTACGTTCTCCCGAAGCCCGTCAGGTGTTAAGCGCACCGGAATTTTTATCGGCGGCCGCGATTTAGGTTTAGCCATGGACATGCTAAACACCAGCAAACAAGCCATGGTTTCGCCTTTTGAAGTCTCGGTTTTTGCCGACCCCAGCGGCGCTTTCACCACAGCAGCAGCACTAGTTACCTGTGCGGAAAAAGAGCTGAAAGCAAAACACGGCAAAGAACTGAAAGAATGCTCAATTGCGATCTTCGGCGGAACTGGTCCTGTAGGTATCGCTACAGGCATTATTGCTTCATTAGCCGGAGCCGATGTGACATTAACCGATCATTTATCAATTGATAAGGCTCTGGATGTTTCTAAAGCATACAACCGCCGTTTCAATTGCTCTCTTAAAGGGGCTCTGGCTAACTCTGAGGCCGATAAAGTTCGAGTGATAGCTGATGTTGATATCGCCTTTTGTACCGCCAAAGCAGGCATTCAGGTTTTAAGTGCAAATGTACTAAAAGAAGCAACGCAACTGAAAGTTGCCGGGGACGTTAATGCCGTTCCGCCTTTTGGTATAGAGGGCGTTAAAAATGATGATTTTGGTGCTCCGCTGATCCATGCAATCAATGCACAAGGCGCAGTAGGTATTGGTGCTTTAGCTATTGGAGATGTTAAGTTTCAACTACAACATGAATTATTAAAAGCAATGCTCGAATCTGAAGAACCTTTGTTTATTGATTTTAGACATGCATTTAACAAAGCCAGAGAAATGCAATTTGGTTCTGGCATAAACTAACAGCCAATATCTTTATTAAGCTAAGGTATTGAAAGGGTACGCAGTGAATGCGTACCTTTACCCTGTTAGATCAAGGCGCCATCGATATAACCGAATTTAATCGCCAAACGGATTAATTCAACATCATTTTTTACTCGCAATTTACCGTAAAGACGATAGCGGTAAGTATTTATCGTCTTGTCGCTCAAGAGCAGCATTTCCGACATTTCTTTTATAGTCTTCCCTTGAAGAATTAAAGTAACTACTTCTGCTTCCCTTTGGGAAAGTATTGAGAATGGCGATTCATTACTTCCAGGCAAGCCCTGAAAAGCCAAGTTATTAGCCACTTCAGAACACAGGTAGCGTTTACCCTCCATTACTTTCCGAATTGCGTGCACCATCTCATCTACCGGCGAGCCTTTGGAAATAAAACTTAAAACGCCAAGCTTGAGTAATTGGTGCGGAATGGGGCCGTCGTTATGAACAGATACCGCAATAATCTTTACCTCAGGATCCAGTTGCAGAATTCTACGACAAGCTTCTACACCACCTATCCCTGGCATGTTAACATCCATCAATACAACATCCGGCGACAGGGCGACAACTGCATCAATAGCTTCTTCACCTGATTTAGCCATTCCGATAACCGTAATATCTTCCACATCGTTTAATAATACTTCAATCCCGGTTCGCACAAGCTCATGATCATCAACAAGCAGAACATTAATCATAACTTTTTTTCATCCCTTTAATCGGTCAATTATAAAACAGCTAGTTACATGCTTTTACAAATTATAAATATACATTATATATCCGTATTTATACATAAGTAGATTTACTTGTATTGCTATAATGCGATTTTATTACACACCTAATCATCAACTTCCACATAATCAACATGTTTTGATATTATCGCAAAATGAAATTCAACAATTCATCTATAAGAACGTTTCCTAAAAAGGTTAACCACTCAACAGCTGTAGGTATTTTATTAAGCATCATTCTATTCATATTCATTGTTATATTTGCTGCAAATGATCCGCTCTCTTTTCTCAACTTGACAGGACTTGTGATTGTCGTTGGCGGTACGATCTCCGCCATCTTTTTAAGTTACCCTTTAAGAGATATTAAACATGGTTTTAAATCGCTTAAACTCATTTTCTTTTATGAAAACTTAGATCCTCAAAAGGAAGCCAACGAAATTGTTACAGTCGCCCAAATGTGGTTCAACAGGGACAAACTTGCGATAGAGAACACTATCGACAGCATCAATAACCCTTATTTAAAAACAGGGTTCCAGCTTATCGTAGACAACACCCCACTAGAAGACATTTTGTCGTTACTAAAATGGCGCATTGCCCGCCTGAGAGCCAAAGAAAGAGCTGAAGCTAACATCTTTTACACTCTGGCCGCTTATTCCCCTGCATTCGGCATGCTCGGCACGCTGATAGCCATGATAAATATGCTACAACTCATTGAGCTTAAAGATATAGCGGGTATAAGCTACAGCATGGGTACAGCCCTGATTACAACCTTTTACGGCCTCATCATGGCCAATCTTATCTTTAACCCTATTGCGATAAAACTCGAAAGACGCACTGAACAGCGCATCATGATCATGAGCATGATCATGGAAGGAATTACGCTGATAGCAGATCGCCGCAGCCCGTCTTTTATACGCGAAACGCTCAAATCATTTATTAAGCATTATGACGATGAATTAAAAGACTAAGGAACTCGCTGGGCTTATCAGCCTACTCTTATCAATCCGACCCAATACTACAAAATGAGTAAAGATCCTTTTTCAAAATTGCAGTCTTCTCTTTCTTTAGAGGATTTACTTAATCAACCGAGTCCTCATAATTCCCAAAACTGGCTATTAACCTATCTGGATGTATTTGTTCTTATCGTCATGCTGGTAATCACATTGATTACCTTAAGCGGTATAAAAACAGAACAGCAAGCGGTCAAACCTAAGACCGTAACATGTCCTCCAGTTGCTCCTGTCGTAACCTGTCCCTCTTTGGCTGTTGCTGAAAATAAACCCGCACAAGACGTTGAATCCACTGAACATAAAGTCGACGACATCTTTAACATCCAGAATAACTTAAACGAAAATAATAGCATTCTCTCCGCCGCTATCAATCCTTCAGGAATTACAAGCGCTGCTGAAATTGCACCGAATATTATGCCCAATCTGACTAACATCCAGCAGACAGCCAACCTAACGGATGAAAACAAGTTGCAACAACAGCTAGCAAAAACAATTGATGAGTTCGGTCTTAATGAGGCAGTGAATATAAAAGTCACTCAAGGCTATGCTCAGCTTGAGATTCAGGATAGTGTGTTATTTAAATCTTCGGAGGCAGATCTAACGGCTTCTGGAGGAGTATTGCTAAAGCGCCTTATACCTTTGCTAAAGCAAGCGGTCGGCATAATTTTGATTGAAGGGCATACTGACAACATTCCCATTAAAACAGCCCGGTTTACATCTAATTGGGAGCTGGGAGCTTCAAGAGCGACCAGCGTTTTACACTTTCTGGTCTTGCAGCAGTTGGACAGCAGCCGCTTACGAGCCATCACCTATGCAGATACAATGCCTATTGCCGATAATTCAACACCGGAAGGAAGAGAGAAAAATCGGCGCGTTAATATTTTAATAAAACTCTCAGAACAATGAATTTCGTTAGTTTCTTAAAATTTATTACTTTACCGTAAATTGCCGCAATAAATCGAGCATAGCTGCCGCCTTGTCAAAACTTTCCTGGTATTCGTCTTCTGCTACGGAATCATTGACGATGCCACCGCCCGCCCAGAAACGAATGGTATTTTCCGAGTGCACTAACGTTCTGATTGCAATATTAGTGTCCATATTGCCGTTAAAGCCGATGTAGCCGATAGCTCCGCAATAAACGCCGCGCCGGTTAGGTTCAAGTTCTTCTATGATTTCCATGGATCTGATCTTCGGTGCGCCGGTAATCGACCCGCCTGGAAAGCAGCTTTTCAACAAATCCAGTGCATGCTGATTATCGGCCAGTATCCCGGTTACTGTGCTAACCAGATGATGTACCGTGGCATAGCTTTCCACATCGAATAGCACTGGCACCTTGACTGAACCGCTTTTGCAGGTTTTACTGATGTCGTTACGGAGTAAATCGACAATCATCAGGTTTTCCGCCCGGTCTTTGTTGCTGGCTTCCAGATTTTTTATTTGCTGCTGATCTTCTGTGTAATCCTGTTTTCTCGGCCGAGTTCCTTTAATCGGCTTGGTCTCGACAATGCCATCGGTAAGTTTTAAAAAACGCTCCGGGGATGAGCTTAAAATCTGCACTTCGGGCAAGTTAAGATAACAACCGAACGGGGCGGCATTTAATTTGCGTAAAGTTTGATAGGCTGTCCACGGATCGCCCTCGCAGTTAGCTACAAACCTCTGAGCCAGATTCACCTGATAACAATCGCCCTCCTTGAGATATTGCTTGATCCGGTTAAAGGCATGAACATAGGTATTTTTGTCCATGTTGGAGCTAATCTCGCTGACGACCTTAAACGCTTGATAATCAGACCTTGCCGGTAATTGGCTGAACTGCTTAATTAAGTCTTGCCATTTTTGCTGAGCGCAATGCCCTACCAGATAACTTTTTTGCCTATGATGATCTACGATAACCGCCCATTCGTAAATCCCTACCGCCATCTCGGCGATATGTTCTGCATCTTCGGCCATAGTCGGCAGCGCTTCCAATCGCCGGGCTAAATCATAAGCAAAATAACCGATAGCTCCGCCGTTAAACGGCAATTCGTCAAAACCTGCTTCCGGTTTAAAGTCTGGAATAGAACAAAGCTGTTGCTTGACTAAATCAAACGGGTTTTCGGTGGATTTTATTGTCACTCTGTTACGGGTAATCTTGGTAATCTCGCCATGCGTGACCAAGGTACACACCGGCTCAGCCCCAATAATATCGTATCGTCCCTGATTAGTTTCGGGAAAGCCGCTATCCAAAAAAACGGCCCATGCCTTATCAGCACAAACCGAAAACAGTTCTGCACTATCGGAAAAATAAGGTAGGGGAGCGATAAGTTGAGTCGGTGACGGCATTTTTGTGAAGGGCTTGTAATGCGTTTTGTATTAACAACCCAAAGTAAATCAGGATTGTCCAAATAGTTAGACTGTAGAAGGGGCTCAGCCTTAAATTATTTATTGATGATTCATAATCATTTGCCCATAAACTGCCCAAATGCACGACTGCCTTCGCCGGTTTGAATGGTATCAATCACTTTCAGTGTTCTGGCATCGATTACTGAAACGTTGCCGTCAAACCAGTTAGCCACATAGACATGCCGATCATCCGGATGAGTACTGATGCCTTCAGGCTTGGTACCCACGGTAATCAGGGCGATTTCTTTTAAAGTTTCCGTATCGATAACAGAAACCGAACCGTCATCCTGATTAGTCACCAACAGACGGCTATCGTTAAGCGCCAACGCTGTTGCATAAGGCAACATATTGACCTTTACCGTAGCAATTGGCTTCATCCTTGCTGTTTCCACAACCGTTACATCATCGCTTTTTACGTTGGCGACATAAATGCGTTCGCCTCTGGCATCGATGGTGAGTCCGAAGGGATGCGTCCCAACTTGGGCGGTTTTCTTAACGGTCAATGTTTTCAAGTCGATCTGGGAAACTGAATTACTGATCCGGTTGGCAACATATAACCAATGATTATCAGGACTGACAACTAAACCAGATGGCGACTCGCCGACAGCAATCGTTTTAATTATCTGTAGACTGTCCGCATTAATAGCCGAAACGGTATTTTTATACCAATCCGCCACATAAATCCGCTTGCCATCCGGCCCCACAGCAATGCCCAGTGTGCCGTCATTTACAACAACGCTGGCGATGACTTCTCGTTTTTTTGTATCGACAACGGCAAAGCCTTTGGCTTCCGGCGTACTGACATAGATTTTACTGCCATCAGGTGCAACCGCAACCCCGGCCGGTTTACCCGGAACAGCAATAGTATCGACTACATTGCCCTTTGCTGTATCGATAACAGACACGCTATCGCCCAATTGATTACTGATGTAAGCAAACGGTTGGGCAGCAAGCGGCGTAGATAAAAAGGCTGTAGCGATGCAAATCGCTACAGCCTTATAGCCAAGGCGATAGTTCACAAGGAACATTTGCTAAACCTTATTTTTCAGCCAATTTTTTCAAGTTAAGCAAGCCTGTTTCCAAAACGGCTTTGACTGCTGTATTAGCGGCTTCTTCGTTCATTTCTTCCGGCGGATTATTGTTCATGTAAGCGCGATAGTAACCGGCTTTCCAGATAACTTCCGTTTTACCGCCTTTATCGGCTAATTCAATGCTTGCTGCGTAGTCATTTACAGGCAATGAAGGAACTTTTTCTTCAGCACCGGCATGAGTAATAGTTTTAGATGAACTCATGTCAGTGATTTTATAAGCGTAAGACATTTTAGCTTCATCATATTTTTTTAATTCTTCGGTAATCGTGCCGCCGTCTTTTAAGGTCAAAACACGGACTGCACCTTTGGTGTTATCGCCTTTAACTGTGGTACTCATAATGCCGGGATGCCAAGACATATCGCCATAATTTTTAATAATAGCCCAGACTTTTGCTGCCGGCGCATCGATAGTGATTTTCTCTTCGGCTTTTTGACGCACTGGGCCATGAGCGTTGGCTAGTGAAGTAAAAAAGAACAGCAAAACTGAAATAAACAAAATGATTTTCTTCATATTAATTTTCCTTATGGGAACATAAAAACTAAAACGTGCATTATATGATAACCAGCCGCTGCAAGCATCTGCTTAGCGTGTTAAAACCCAATATTAGAAAATAAGTCTGACAAATCTCTGCGTCGGCTTTTATTTGGCGCCGTTACTTTTGTGCTTAAGATAGGGTGGGCAGTGGAAGGTTATTCAATAAAAGCAGGAAGGATAAAGCTGAACTTTAGATTCTCTTGCAGCCTTATTATGGCTGCAAGAGAACTTTGATGATAGTTATTTCAAATCAGGACAATCGGCATAAGTAGGATGAACGGTAACCATGGATACTACCCGATGATTCTGATTACGAGTATTATCCGGCCCATGAGCTTCGCCCAGAGTTTTTATATGCAGTTGGTCCATCCTGGCGCCATGCTTGACTAGCATGTTGCTGACAAAAGATGCCCTTCTTTCAGACAGATTTTGATTGCTTGACGCGCCTCCAACGGTATCGGTATAAGCGGTAACTTCGGCAGTAACTTCGGGATGGGTTTCCAGATATGTACCTAAGATAGCAATTTCATGTTGCTCGGACTTGTAAGGTGTCGCACTACCATCCGCGAAAAATACGGCGGTATGTTGAGCCGAAACAGGCCCGTCCTGAAGATGGTTTTGACTATGAACCTGTGTTAACCACTGACATAGTTCTTTTTCCGATGCAAGCCGATGATCGGCTGCTGCTTGAGCGGCATCTTTGGCTGATTGCTGGTCGTTAATATTCCAATAATGATTGTTTTTCCAATGCGCTAAAGCTTTATCGGCTTCGGCTAATTTTTCCTCAGCTTCCTGCTCATGCATGATAGATTGGCGATAATGACCGGCATTTGCAGAGTCAATTCCCGAACTTAACCCAGAAATATCTTTCTCTGGTGTCGCGCTACAGGCTGCAAGAGTGGCAATTAATACGGCAAATGGCACATTAATACATTGTTTGTTCATAAATTTATCCTTTTTCAATCCTAGCCACACGCCAGTTTCTGGCGGATGAATGCAACGATTATTTAATGGGTCTAAAGGGCTTATTCGCCGTCATCTAACGGTCCGTAAGTAGTCCAGTATCCTGGCATATGACGACCAAAATAACGGCTATCCTCACTAAAACGATCCCATACATAAGCTGGAGTGATAAAGTCGCTGGTAGGGATAGGAGCAGTAATCAACTCTGCCGCGCCCACGGTTGTTCGGCTGACAGTTTGCATGACTCCACGTAGTAATCCCCACGACATTCCAACGAAAATATTTTGCTCGTGACTGATGTTAATAATATTTTTCGGTATTTCAACAACGCCAGTTGCTGCATTAGCAAATCCTTGGCTTAATTTAGAGCCTACACCGGATAGATAACTGCGCTCACCCGCATAAACCGATCCAGTGGACAACAATGCGCTGCAAAGTACACAGGCAGTAAAGAGGTTTTTCTTATTCATTATTGGTTCCTCATTAAATGTTTAATCTGCTGAGCCTTTTATAATTCAAATCAATTTGATTATAAAGTTCGACCCAAAGCACTGGCTAAGGGGCCGCAAATCTTAAAATTCCCTTAACGATTTAACATTAACTTAACAAGTATGTATTGTCAAACATCTACCATTTCCAATCTATATATTTGAAATACAGCGCATAATAATCAGTATTCAATCACAATTTTTAATTATTAAACTGTTGTAGGTAATACCTGATTTAGACTGGTTTAATTATCAAGCTTGTACCAAAGATTTATTTTCAATAATGGCCAGTTTGTCAGATTCAATCCCGAGTAATAATTCTCCTTTTAATAACCCTACCAATTCCCTGCCAGCCATTTTAAAGCGCCATCCATGCAATAGCGGACATTCATCATCGTCATTAAATAACAGCACTTCCAGGTCTTTACGCGTTGCAAGAATAACTGGGTTTAATGAGTTTTCTTCGGCGCGTATTCTGACCAGTGCCGTTAGAATGTCCAATATCGCTTCTTGTTGCTGCGTCTTTTTAGCGGGCCGGCCTTTTTCATTCAAGGGTATCGGCGCACGATTTTTGGCAGCGGTAATTAATTGACATAACTCATCGCCATAACGGTTAACCGCACGTTCATTAATACCACGCACATTCGATAATTCACTTACCGTTTCCGGTTGCAGTTTGGCTATATCGAACAGCAGTTCGTCACGCAACAGCCAACTTTTGGGTCGATCTTCAGATTGCGCAGTCTTTTCCCGCCATTCGGCCAAGGCTTGAACGATTGATAATTGCCTGCCGGTCAGCTTATTTTTACCTTTAATTTTCAGCCAGGCTTTTTCGGGCTTTACCTCATATAAATCGGGGCTTGTCAGTTCAGCGAAGTCACGCTCCAACCAATCAGTCCGTCCCAATTCGGCTAATTTCTGCAACATCATTTGATAAATCTTGCATAAATAAATCACATCATCCGCAGCATATTGAATTTCCGCATCTATCAACGGCCGTTTGCTCCAATCCGCGCGGGTGTGCGCTTTGTTTAAACTCACATTTAACAAACTGGAAACAAGCATTGCGTAGCCAGGATTCTCCTGAAAACCCAGTAACGGTGCGGCGATTTGAGTATCAAACAGCGGCTCGGGTATTTTTCCGGTTAATTGGTAAAAAATTTCCAAATCCTGCCTACAAGAATGAAATACTTTTACGATCGATGGACTGTAGATGACCTCAAAAAGAGAATCCAAAGAAGGTAATGCTATCGGGTCAATACAGGCCACCCATTCCGGTGTCGCTATCTGCAACAGGCAAAACTTCGGATAATAGGTTTTTTCCCGCAAGAACTCTGTATCAAGAGCCAGCCAAGGTTCTTTTTTTATTTGTTCACACAGATTAACCAGCTGATCGGGGGTATTTATGTATTGGATGTTTGTCATATTAAGTTAAACGAGCAGTCATTAAAATTAACCATAAAACTCATGTTCTTAAGGCTAATGGTGGTTTTTCATTTTAGTGATAAAATTTGTTTTTTTGTCTTTGCTTGCACATGCGATTTTGTATTATTCCCGTCACAGCCTATCAACAGAACTGTTCTTTGTTGATTTGCGAACAATCGAACAAAGCTGCCATCGTTGATCCCGGCGGCGATATTGACACCATTTTAAAAACCATCGACAGGGAGAACGTGTCGCCTGAATCCATCTTGATCACCCACGGACATCTTGATCATATCGGCGCTACTGCTGAATTAGCGGCCCGGCTTTCCATTCCTGTTATAGGACCTCATCAAGACGATCAATTCTGGATTGACGCTATTCCTGAACAGTGCCGAACTTTTCGTTTTCCAAGCTGCGATTCATTTACACCGTCACGCTGGTTAAGTCAGGGCGATACTGTTAAGGTTGGTGAAGAAGTACTGGATGTTTTTCACTGTCCGGGTCATACACCGGGCCATGTGGTTTTTGTTCACCGCAACACAAAACTAGCCATAGTCGGCGATGTGTTATTTAAGGGTTCAATCGGTCGAACCGATTTGCCGAAAGGAGATTTCAATACCTTGATTAATTCAATCAAAAATAACCTATGGCCCTTAGGTGAACAGTTTGCTTTTATTCCCGGCCATGGCCCAATGTCCACTTTTGGAGAAGAAATGCGTAGCAATCCCTTCGTTGGAGCATCCGTTCGATTAGGTTAACCGCCGCTAACTTGATTAGATTCACCATTGTCAGACCGGGGAGTGCGCTGCTTTCCGCGTCGATTATAGTTGTTGCCGCGTTTTTTATTACGGGCTTTCACTCGCTTTATATCCAGTTTATGTTGCTTAATTTCTACCGATTTTAAATGCAGGAATATATCCTGCGGCATTTCATCGGGTAACTCAACCAAAGTGTAATCACCGTGGATATTAATATTGTTGACGTTGTTTTTATCGACTCCGGACTCTTCAATCAACACTTTTTTAAGTTCTTCTGAAGTAACTTGATGTTTACACCCTACGTCCAGCCGATAACGAACCATTTTAATGCTCGGCTGAGCTGCAACTGTTTCTGCAGGTCTTGCATCCATACCGCCGTGTTTATTTTTGCTCATCTCAACCCTCCATCTTGAAAGGCTAACCGCGCCGGTTTAAAGTCTGTCCTGATAAATTTCCACAAAAGCTTCATCGCGCAATCTACGCACCCAAAGCTCTGTCTCTTCTTCAATTTTCCGCTTACGAATAGCATCCCGCACCAAGTTCTTTTTAAACTCACTACTATCGTCCTTATTTTCCCGGCCCAAAACCTGAATGATGTGCCAGCCAAACTGCGTCTGTACAGGATCACTCACTTCGTTAATGCCGAGCTTTGCCATCGCTTCTTCAAACGGCTTAACCAAATCGCCAGGACCTACCCAATCAAGCGAACCGCCTTTCAATGCCGAACCTTTATCATCAGAATGCGCCCGCGCCAATGAAGCAAAATCATCACCGTCAGCAATGCGCTCTTTTAATGCCAGCAAACGTTTTTTTGCCTCGGCGTCATCAACCAACTCATTAGTCTTGACTAAAATATGCCGAACTTTGGTTTTGGTAATCGTGTGATTATCCATGCCTTTCAGCTCCAACATTTTAATGATATGAAAACCGCTAGGACTGCGTATAGGTTCTGATATATCGCCCTGTTTCATTTGATGGACTTCATTAACGAACAGTGTAGGTATCTCACTTGGGGTACGCCAACCCAAATCACCGCCTTTCAGAGCATTTGCATCATCTGAATCACTGATCGCTGTCTGGCTAAAATCCTGACCTGACCGCAAATTTTTGACCAGATCCTCGGCTTTGCTCATCGCTTTTTGTATCTCTGTCGATGACGCGCCTTCTTTAACCGCAATCAAAATATGCCCCAGATGATACTGAGTAGCCTCTTCGCCAATTTTATCCTGAGTTTCTATGTAGTGTTCAACTTCTCTGTCAGTCACTTTAATACGGCCGCCTATCTCTCTGCCGCGTAATTGATTGATAATAATTTCATTACGCATGTTATCTAAAAAGCTTTGATAACTAATGCCCTGCCCTTCCAGCTCTACCCTAAATTGTTCCAGTTCCATATTGTTTCTTCGGGCGATATCTGCGGCTGAATTGTTGAGCATTTCTTCGCTGACAGTGATCCCAGCCTTTTCCGCTAACTGCCTCTGGAGCTTATCAACTATCATTTTTTCCAGGACTTGTTTTCGCAGCACATAAGAAGGCGGAAGCGTGGCGTTACTTTGCTGTATTCTTTGTTCAATAACGGCTACTTCTTTTTGTAATTCCCGCTCAAGGATAACGTCACCTTCAACCACAGCAATAATGGTATCAAGAACTTCAGCATGCACTAAAAAGTTGCTGAACAATAAGTTACACAGCAGCACAGCTATAATGAATCTTTTAGTGCTTCCCTTTTTAATCATTTTGAGATTTCCGATAACCATAAATTTGCTTTTCAAAGAAAGTGTCCAGTTTTTCGCCAATACCGGTCAATCCTTTAAGTTCCACCTCAAAAAAGATGCCTGTCTGGCTTACACCCGTAGCACCGATAATTGTTGTATTCGGATTTATAGGTGCGTTTGGATTTTGGTTTTGAATAAGGTTTATACTGTTAATCCAACGCCGTCCAACAAAACGAAAAGTCCAACAACAATTTTCTTTTTCCACGCCAAAAAAACTTTCCTGAGTTGAATTATTCAGTAATGAATACGTCCAGCGTCCAACAGCAGACCAATCGTTATAAACCGGCCAGTGAAAGTTAACGTCACTTTGAATAATGTCATAAGGCCTGGAAACAATGTCAGAAAACACGTCACTCGTTGTTTTCCGCACCTGTGGGATTGGAATTTGCGTATTTTTTCTATAACGAAAACCGACATTAAAAATCTCACCTGGCCTATTAATATCAGGCTTATTAATATAATGCAGCATGGCGTTGTGCCTGACAACCTGATTTAAATGCGGGTTCCATTGCGCCCCTGAACTGAGTGACACATGATCCGTCAACCCGGCATTAAGTTCAGCCACTAGGTTTGAAAACTTATCGGTATCCGGAGAATAGCCTGGCAAAGCTGGCCTATAGCATAATAGATCAGCGTTACCGCATGGCAAAACGCTTGTCCCATTAAGCGTGTTAAGCGTGTACGGCGAAGTCTCTTGATAGCCAGGCAAATTAACCTCTCTATCCTGAAAATAAACGATATCGCCCACACTGAATTTTAGCTTTTCCTTACCGGATTTGGCATCCATCAGACGCGTTGTTAAGGCTACCGTTAACTGATTTGCATCCTGCACCCTGTCCGTGCCGCTAAAGCGGTTTTCCAAAAACATACTGTTAAATGAAAAATCGTTTAACGCGGTATCAAATATGGGAATATTGTTCTGGTTTGCCCTGGGGATATACAAATAGAACAATCTGGGTTCAAGAGTATGCAAATATGATCTATTAGAAAAATTCACGTCCTTTTCCATATACAGACCACTATCCATAGAAAAAATCGGCAGGGTTCTTGATATATTGGTTGAGGCTAATGCAATTCCATTAGGATTACTTAGCGCATACTGAGTGGACTGCAAAGAAAGCTTAGGCGTTAAAAAAGCGCTCGTCGTTTGCAGTGGCAAACTGACTGACGGCCTAACATTGGTGCGGTGACCATTCACTAATGCATTATGTTGAAAGTACACATATTCTGCATCCATCACTGCATTCGACGGCATAAAATTGAATGAGTGGTTCAAATTTAGATTAACTTGGGGCAACCTTCGATACGGTAAGCCTGCCGAGGTTATCGCCGGATCGATTGATTGATAATTGTCAACATGGCCTCTTAAAGAAACTCCAGTGTTTTTATAAGTGTTTGCATAAGCAAGATTAGCCTGGCTTAAAAGGAAACTACTGTAAGTAGATGTGCTGAGCGCATTACCCAAATCAGAAAAATAGTATTTATCCGACACATAATTCAAATCCAGGTTTGAATTAATATGAGGCGAAAACCGGGTGTTATTCTTAACTGCTGCCAAATACCGGGCCTTATTAAGAAGACTGTCATGAGGCATAAATTCCAGATTTGTAGTTCCGTTTGACATCTCAGTCAAATAACGGAGGCTCCCTCCCAAAATAGCACCTCTATTTGAAAGATACCGTGGCCGAAAAGTTGCATCATAATTGGGGGCTATATTCCAGTAATAAGGCGTCGACAAACTTAATCCGCCTCGTTGCGTACGGCCAAATGACGGCGCAAGAAAGCCGGAAAGCCGTCTGTTATCTATCGGAAAAGAAAGATAAGGCGAATAAAACACTGGCGTACCTTTAAACTCAATCCAAGCATTCTTAGCAGCGCCTTGGCCGCTGGTTTTGTTCATTTTCAACTCTGACGCATGCACAACCCAGTCCTGATTACCGGGACGGCAACTAGTATAGGCAACACTTTTATATCGGGACAAAGACTTACTGTCGCGATAAATCGTTTGCGCCCGGCCTCTGAGCGGCGTAGCCGGAGAAATAAACAAGGCATCCCTCAGCCTGGCACGATCCGAAGCCAAATTAAGGGATGCCGATTCACTGTGTAACGCCAATTCATCTTCGTTGTAATAAACACTGCCCTGTAAATCCAGCGTCTGTGAAACAGTGTCGTAACTTGCTTTATTAGATACTGAATGTTGATCTGCGCGGACCATTTCAACATTACCGTCATAACTGTAAATCTCATTATCGAATATTTCCGCATAATCGGAATTAATATCCAACGGCGACACGGCTCTCAAGTCCTTTTCCGGCACAAAGCCTGGCTTTGTGCCGCTGGGTGCTGCGCAGTTTTGCCAAGGATCGTATTTCAGCTGCGATTTAAGATTGCTAAAGGTTTGCTCTTCATCATGGTCAAACGCCGGATTGAGCAAGCTTATGCCGGATTCATATGTTTCAATAACTCGCGCCTGCCCCTTAGGATCGGTTCCTACCAGTTTACAATCCCAATTTTTATCTGACGACTTGGAACCGCAGGTCCAGCCTGGATGGTTAGCTTCAGTTTGAAGTAGTTTTGTCGGACTGGAATCAACCGGCACTGAGGTGGCTTGTTTAGACTCAACACTCGTTTGCCGAATGTCTTTATCTGCCTTGGTATTAACCGGGAGCTTTGGCGCGCTAGGCTCCAACTCGGCATTTTCAACAGGACCGGGAGAAGGTTTTACAGTCTCGGGCTCTGCTACATTCGGCTGAGCGCTTTCAATAGCCTCGACGGGTGGTGCCGGTTGCACGTCTTTAACAGGTTCAGCAGTAGCAGGAATCTTTGCTTCACCGGTTTTTTCTACAGGTTTTTTTTCACCTACACAAACCCACTCTTTGCTATCCTTGCTTTGCGTACAGTTCCAGAGAGCCTCATTGGCAATGCTGACAGGTGCATAAACATAAGGCAAAAAAAGCAGAAATAAACGGCGGCGCATAGATGGTATAAGTTTAGTAGCGTAATAGATCATAAATCGAATAGAATGCCGGACGCTTATTTTACCCCACTACCACAGCATTATACTAATCTATCCTGAACATCATGATGTCTGAAGATTTAAGAACAATATCCATGTTCGACTGGCTTGAGAATGATTTATTACTCACCATCACCCATTGCGAGCCCGCTTCCAGTGATGCCAGTTTTCGACGTTACTTTAGAGTTTATGCTTCAGGCGGCTTTATGGATGCGGAAAGTACAACTCCAGAGCTGGGGGAAATAAAACAACAATTTATAGTCATGGATGCACCGCCAACCAAAGAAAACATTGAACCTTTCATTAGAATTGCCAAACTGTTGGCGCAATCTGATGTCAACGTCCCAACTATTTTTCAACAAAACCTGACTGATGGATTTTTATTGCTGGAGGATTTTGGCAGCCAGTGTTTTCTGGATCAGCTTAATGCATCCACTGCTGACAATTTATATCAAACCGCTTTCGACAGCTTACTCAAACTGCAAACCCAAACACCTGCGCAAAACTCCGGATTGCCCCACTATGATGAGCCGCTCCTGCAAAGAGAATTAGCTATTTTCGACGAATGGTTTTTGGGCCAGTTACTAGATATTGAAATCCCTGCCCCTATTTGGGAGACAGTCCGCGCCATTCTCACGAAGTCGGCTTTAGAGCAACCTAGCATCTGTGTACACAGGGATTACCATTCCCGCAACCTGATGGTTTTAGATAACGATTCCCCCGGAATCATCGATTTTCAGGATGCCGTCATTGGCCCAATTACCTACGATCTAGTATCGCTACTGCGTGACTGCTATATAGCATGGCCTGAACAACAGGTTGAACAATGGCGGCTTAACTATTTTGAACGACTCCAGCAAGCCGGCCTTCTTAATTGCGGTTCGAGCCAATTTAAACGCTGGTTTGACCTGATGGGATTACAGCGTCACCTTAAAGCTATCGGCATTTTTTCCCGCCTGCACCTGAGAGACGGAAAGTCCAACTATTTAAATGACATACCGCGCACCTTAAACTATGTCACCACGGTTTGCGCGGTCTACCCTGAGCTTGCCGAATTCAATGACTTCCTACACCAGCAGGTGCTACCTGCCCTTCGGCTACGCTCAGGGCAAGTACTGAGCAAAGTCGAAGTATGAAAGCCATGATTTTAGCGGCAGGGCGCGGTGAAAGAATGCGCCCTTTAACCGATCACACCCCTAAACCCTTGCTTACAGTTTCCGGCAAACCCCTGATCGAATATACAATTACGCAACTGGTCGCAGCCGGCTTTAACGATATAGTCATCAATCATGCTCACCTGGGCTTGCAAATAGAAGAGCGGCTAGGAAACGGCAATCAGCTTGGCGCCAACATAAGCTATTCGCCTGAAGGCGAACAGGCGCTGGAAACGGCGGGCGGCATTATTAACGCCATGCATTTATTAGGCGACGAAGTATTTTTGGTGGTCAATGGCGACATCGCCACAGACTTTCCTTTTGCCGAACTCAAAAACCGGACTGTCGACTTGGCTCATCTGGTTCTGGTCGATAATCCGGCGCATAATACACAGGGCGACTTCGGCCTGGATAGTACCGGCTTGGTGGTTTCAAACAGCACCGAGCAACTTACTTTCAGCGGCATCGGACTGTATCGTCCTGAACTATTCCGCGATGTACCGGCCGGACCCAGCAAATTGGCACCTCTATTACGCAAGGCCATCGCAGAGCGCCGGATTACAGGGCAAAAAATGAACAGCTTTTGGATGGATATAGGCACACCGGAACGGTTGCAAGAGCTGGATTCTTATTACTCACAACAGAGGCAAAGATCATGACTGACCATGTTTATAAAAAAATAGAGATCACCGGATCATCAACCGTTGGCATGCAACAGGCTATTGAAAATGCTATCGGTAAAGCGACGGAGAATACCGATAACATGCGCTGGTTTGAAGTTATCGAAACACGTGGACATATAGAAAACAACAAAATAGCACACTGGCAGGTTACTGTTAAAATCGGCTTTGCACTGGCAGAATAAAATATCGCCATTCAATAAACCAGCGCAATCACATATGAATAAGCAACCGGATAAAAGCCCCAATACTGTATGGCACCGCGCTACTGTCACCCGGCAACGGCGCGAACAAAAAAATGCGCATAAATCGGCAGTCCTCTGGTTTACCGGACTGTCCGGCTCCGGCAAGTCCACATTGGCCCATGCTGTAGAAGAACAACTATATCAAGACGGTTTGAATACTTTTGTTTTGGACGGCGATAATGTGCGCCACGGTTTATGCAGCGACCTGGGATTTAGCGATAAAGACCGCAAAGAAAACATCCGCCGCATCAGTGAGACCGCCAAATTGCTGCTTGAAGCCGGCATAATCACACTTACCGCATTTATCTCGCCGTTTAAAGCGGAGCGCGCAGCAGCAAGAAGTCTGATGCCGCACGGCGATTTTATTGAAATTCACTGCTTTTGTCCGTTAACAGTTTGTGAGCAACGGGATGTCAAAGGACTATATAAAAAAGCGCGTCTGGGCGAAATAAAAGACTTTACCGGCATATCCTCGCCTTACGAGGAACCGGAAAACCCCGAGTTAAGAATCGACACCAGCCAACTTTCGCTCGAAGAAAGCGTGCAGTTGGTCATCTCAATATTGCGTGCCAGAAACATCCTGACCGTCTAGGAATAAAAATCATGTATTTTGATGTCTTCAATGGCGATGCCGACGGGATCTGCGCGCTGATTCAACTGCGACTGGATCAACCACTGACAGCGAAGCTGATTACCGGCATTAAACGCGATATACAATTACTGGATAAATTTACCGTAAGCCCCGGCGACCGGATCACAGTACTGGATATTTCGCTGCAAAAAAACAGTAAGCGGGTTAATGAGTTTCTAAATCAGGGAGCTCATATTTTTTATGTAGACCACCACCAACCCGGCGACATCCCGAATCATCCTCACCTAAAAACGCTGATTAACACCGACAGCGCGATCTGCACCAGTTTGCTCGTTAATCAATACCTGAATGGCAAATACCCGTTATGGGCAATAACCGCGGCCTTTGGCGACAATATAAACCGTAGCGCCGAACAGCTGGCCGCCTCCCTGAAGCTAAGCCAAACAGACATTGAAACCCTGAAGAATCTGGGCATCTACATCAACTATAACGGTTACGGCGACAGCATCGACGACCTGCATTTTGCCCCTGATAAACTGTACCGGGAAATGGCGGAGTTCCAATCTCCTTTCGATTTTATCAGCGACAACCGTGACATCTTTACACAACTGAAACAGGGCTATCAAGAAGACATGGCGAATGCCCAGCGCATTACCCCGGAATACCAGAGCGACAAAGTCGCTGTATTCATCCTGCCGGACACCATTTGGGCAAGACGCGTTAACGGCGTATTCGGGAATTTTTTAGCCAACCTTAACCCGACCAGGGCTCATGCCGTCATTACCCATAATAAAGATAACGGCTACCAGGTTGGCGTCAGAGCGCCGCTAGCTAATAACACCGGCGCTGACGAGCTATGCTCCGCCTTTCCAACCGGGGGGGGGCGTAAAGCTGCCGCGGGCATTAATCATTTGCCCGGCGACCAACTGAATATTTTCATCAAAAAGTTTGAGGATTTTTATTCGTGAGTAGCTGATACAATGAAAGCTTAGATAGCTCCTCTTTTTCAAAGAGGGATTAACAAAACTTATACACTATTACATAAACCTTTGCCCTAGCCGCCAACCAAGACCGCCGGAATCAACACGCATGAGCTCACTTACCAAGCAATCCCACCACACAGCTAACCCAAAACGACTGGAAGAATTACAACACATTAATCTGCAACTGGCGGCACTCGGCCAACCAACTTGTGAAGTGGAAAACGACCCGCAATACCTTAAGATTGCAGGCGGTTTATTAAAAAATTATTCCCAACAGCGCCGCCTGCTGGCATTAACCAAATACCGTTGTCCGGCCGATCAACGCATACAAGATTTTCTTAACAGTTACTTGACTGAAAACGGCATAGACGAGGCTGTCAGTTTGCCGGGCGAAACCTTTGTGCTGGAACAGAAAGGACTGGCAAGGGAACTGTCCCTGCCTTTCCAGCATAACGAATTTCATTCGGCTTATGTTGATTCTTACCGAATACAGCAAGGCGTGCTGCATAATCCGAAAAATGACCGGCGTACTACCAAAG
The DNA here is from genome assembly GCA_036561025.1 of Methylobacter sp. Lineage (GTDB taxonomy): Bacteria > Pseudomonadota > Gammaproteobacteria > Methylococcales > Methylomonadaceae > Methylobacter_A. The sequence continues at coordinate 165,428 of DATBQB010000057.1, forward strand.
GCGTGTTTCACATTGCCGCGGGCGGTCTTCCGGTTCCGGCTGATAAAAGCGAAGTGCCGGTAGAGGCTTATGCGGCGTTGCTGCGTGCAGCCCTGACGCCTCCCGACGACCTGTTGTCCCTGCCCTTTACCAGCGCCCAACCAAACAGCGCAAAGCTCTGGGTATCTTCATTGATGAGACCCATCGTATGCCCGGAAGTTTCCGCCACGATGCCGGTCAAAACCATGGAAGTGCGATTTTTTGCGCCCGGCGGACTGGTCGCCAACCTGGATTTTGTCGAATCCATTTTCGGCAACGCAGGCGACCCGTTCCTGCCTGAAAACGATGCCGCATTGGATATTGACCATTGGACCGGACATACCGGCTGCATTATTCTTGCCTCGCACCTGGTTCATTGCCGGAAAAAGGACCTAGGTCTGCCGCATTTTGACGATGCCACCGAGCGCCAACGCAAAGACGGCATGTGCTGGCAACAGGAAGACGAACTCTACAATAACGGCCAACCGTTTAAACTGGTGTGCCGCAACATGCAGGGAGTTATTGTCACCATCATCGCCGATAACTATTTCGGCTACAGCAAAAAGGAAATCAAGTCTCATATCAGCTATTCCGCCAACCTGTACGGCGGCGCCGAAGAAGAGCATTCCGGAGGTGCGCTGGCCTTCCCGAGAGTCATTCTCGGCGAAATATTTTTACCGCATACTTCCTATATCAGCGAGCATTATTCTTTCGATAAAGTCTGCCGGCAACTGTCGTCGGTCATAGATCCTAAAGACGAAGGCTATGCTGTCGACAAGCACTTTCCCGACATCATTTATATTCCCAATTCGGCGAAGTTCAACATTCAGCAGCAGCAAGTCAGCTGGACGCATGACCGCCAAACGCAAACGCTTAAATTGCTGTTCGGCTACACCTATGTCTACCCCAACGGCTTTAAAATCCACATGGAACGCCACCCTACTGCGCCCAGCTGGCGCTTGATCGGCACCCATCAGGAAGGCACTTTCTGCCATAAGCCGAGCACCGTATCCGGCGGCGGCAAATCGGAAATTTCCAAATCGATTGCGGGAGCAGTCATTTCCGGCCCTGTTTTTGTCGATAATTTCGATAAAGACATGGATATAGTCACTAATATATTTAATCACGATTACTCCGCCCGTTTTCGTAATCCGGCCCTGAATGGAATCGACCAACGCCACCTGCTCAGCAATGAACGCACCTTGGGTTCGGTCATCAAGCTGCTGACGCCGTCCGAAACCCAATTTTCGGACGCCCACAACCAGTGGCTGGCAACAATACCCCAGCATATATTGGCTGTGGCGCTGATGATTAAACGTTTTTACAAGGAAGAATGGGGCCAAGACTGGAGAAAACACTTTTCCGTCGATATGGTCAACAGCCATCCGGGTAACGAACTGAAGTTTCAAGGCCGCAAACTGATCGCCAGTTACCTGCGCGTCGGTTTCGACGAAAAAGGCGCGTGGAGAGTGTTCAAACTACGCCAGGATTTTATCGCCTCAGCCAAAATTCAATTAGAAGACGATATTTCCGCATCCACCGTCGTACCGGCGCATTACCTGACCGGGCTTAATCCCGACTATAAAAACCCCAGCGTTAAATTGGTCGATAACTGCGAGCAAAGCTTCTTTCAACGTCCTGACGATGCAGTTCACCGGGGCACCGATTTACAGACCGAACTGGATTTTTCGCGCACGGACAATTTTATCTCCAATTTCCAGCCGCTCACTGCGCAAGATGCCCGTGAGTTCATTGAAGACGTTATTCACTTCGACGAATTCAGCGAGCCGATGCAAAACGTCATCCATCAAGCAGTCAACGGCAAGGACGGCGAGTACTTCGTCTCATCGGCGCATCCTCGTCTGGTCGACGGAAAACCCAGTCTCAATGTTCGTTATCTGCAACTTCGCCCTGATATAGCCAATCCCAAAATGCGCTATATTGCGGAACAGTCCACCCGTCTAGCCCGTGGGCTTAATGCCGATCAAACCGTTTATTTTCCGGTTAATGAGGTGTTAACAGGACGGCGCAACAATCCTGCCGACCTTGAGGCAAATATCCGGCCGCTGGCTATCTATAACCCGATCCACTATCAGGAACTGCCTGAGCTGTTTATGGATTTTATTTGCAGCCTGACCGGAAAATCGCCTTCCACAACCGGCGCAGGTTCCGAAGGCGCACTGACCAAAGGCCCGTTCAACGCAGTATCCGCTACCGCCGACCTGAATACAGCACTGGTTTCATTCATCCTGTGCGGCTACGACGGTTATTCCACGGCTGCCGGTTACATAGGTTCACAGCGCCGAATCGATCATGACATCAGCCTGCTGATTCCTGAAATCTGGTCGCGCTTGCCGGTAGCCGAGCGCGACCCGCAGTATTTAATTGAAAAAGGACAACTGGAAAAACTGGAAGATTTCGAATACGAAGGCCGTAACGTGTTCCAAAGCCGCTTGGGTTATCGCATTACCGAACGGTTTGTGCATACCAATTTCGGCAAGATGTTCGATTACCCGACTGCGGTATTTGACGAGGCCATGTTGAAACCGGAAACACAAGATCTACCCAGTTATGTTGACGGCATCGACAATGTTTATGAAGCGCAGCAACGGGTAGCACGGCTTTATTTTCAAGATGGTTCCATTGATGATGCCTGCCCACCTTTAAAAGCGCTGCTGCATATCATGGCCCACGGCCAATATGAAGGCCAAACCGCCAGCGCTCCCGGTATTCGTGCCATGTTCACCCGCGACTACTTACTCCAAAGCGACTGGTATCAACAGCGCCTTGAAATCAAACAGCAACGCGACAGTGAGCTTTGGCAACAACACAAGGCCTATATCCAACAACAATTGACTAAAACGGAACAGAATGATTCGAGCAGCCGCGCCGAGTTAAGCCAAAAGCTTGAAGAAACTGAACGCATGCTGGCCGAAATTAACGATCCGGCTTATCTGCAACTACTGCAAGGAACTTTAGGTGCGGATTGGGTGCATCAATAAGCTTGATTGGCAATAGCGATAACAGGCGTTTCTGATACATCCAAGCTGAAGTATATGCCACAAAGTCAACGATGCAGCGTTAAAAATACCGCCCCAGCCTTTCAAGGCTGGGGTCTTAAAAGCTCAGACTCTAGCTTAACGATACAAAAAGCTGGAATTTCCTGACCAAGTTTCCAAACCGAAGAGACTGAAAAAACCTTTTTCTTCGTGCCCTTCGTGCCTTCGTGGTGAATACTGCTTTTGCCTGAGCTGGATTAATTTAAGACCCGGCTAAATTCGGCGTTACAATAGTATTCATGAATACTAATCTCACTCCTTTTTCAGCACTGACTCCCGACATTATTTTAAATGCGCTCGACTGTGTCGGCCTGCATAGCGATGGCCGACTACTGGCGCTCAATAGCTATGAAAACCGCGTTTACCAAGTCGGCATGGCGGACGGGTCTTTTATTGTTACCAAGTTCTATAGACCTAATCGCTGGACAGATGCAGCCATTCTTGAAGAGCACGCATTCACTCAAGAATTATTTGAGTCTGAAATTCCTGTTGTATCCCCGATGCCGTTTGGTGATAACCAAACCTTAGTCCACGCCGATGGCTTTCGCTTTTCGGTATTTCCAAGGCAAGGCGGCCGAGTACCTGAGCTTGAGGGACGCGAAAAGTTGGAATGGATGGGCCGGTTTATCGCACGCATTCATGCGATCGGCGCACTAAAGCCTTTTAAAGAACGCCCAACGCTTGATATTACGGCATTCGGCGATGAACCTAGAGCTTATCTGCTGGCGAATAATTTCATACCCGCTGACCTTATCGAGGCTTACCGCAGTGTGACTGAACATGCGTTGGGTGGCGTAAGGCGTTGCTTTGAACTTGCCGGCAAAGTAAAAAACCTGCGTCTGCACGGCGATTGTTATCCCGGCAATATTTTATGGACGGATGACGGCCCGCATTTTGTCGATTTCGACGACAGCCGAATGGGACCTGCAATTCAGGATTTATGGATGTTGCTTTCCGGTGATCGTGCCGAAATGACCGTCCAGTTAAATCATCTGCTGAACGGCTACCGGACTTTTTATGATTTCGACAGCAGAGAGCTGCATCTTATTGAAGCCCTGCGTACTTTGCGATTAATTCATTATTCTGCATGGATTGCACGGCGCTGGGATGATCCTGCGTTTCCTATGGCGTTCCCATGGTTTGATACGCCGCGTTATTGGCAAGACAGGATTATTGAACTGCGCGAACAGATCGCGTTAATGAATGAAGGGCCGCTTGAATTGGGTTAAGGCAATTCAAGTGGTAGCGTGAAATATGTCATTAAAATTTTTATTCACCACGAAGGCACGAAGAGCACGAAGAGCACGAAGTTTTATTCTTCGTGCTCTTCGTGCCTTCGTGGTGATAATTTTTTAATCTTACGTTATCAACCTGCCCTGCTGTATCAGCATGGTTTTTACAGGGTTGAATGTTTTTCTGTGTATATCTAAAAATCCGCACCGTTCGATTTCGGCTAGATGCTGTTTGGTACCGTAGCCCTTATGCACATGAAACGAAAACTCAGGATAAAGTTGATGATAGTCGACCATCAGTTTATCCCTCTCGACTTTTGCCAATATGGATGCCGCGCTGATCGCCTGAACCTTGCTGTCGCCTTTAACGATAGCCTGGGCGGGCATGGACAGATCGGGAAGACGGTTACCATCCACTAAAACCTCATCCGGTTGGATAGACAAGCCTTTTACAGCTCGTTGCATTGCCAATAGCGTTGCTTGAAGAATATTAAGTTCATCAATCTCTTCAACACTGGCTTGGGCAATCGACCAGCTTAAAGCGGCTTCTTTGATGAGGCCGTAAAGACTATCCCGCTTGCTTTCGCTAAGGATTTTTGAGTCGGCCAGCCCGGCTATCGGCCGCATCGGATTCAGGATAACTGCGGCAGCAAAAACCGGGCCTGCGAGCGGTCCGCGACCGGCTTCGTCAACGCCTGCAAGCATTAATCCTTGTGAGATTTTTATTGAAAATTCGTCATCCATAACTGCTCAATTTAAGCCCTACTTAGCGCAATATTCCCCGATTTACATTGCGCAAGAAACTAACCATATCAGACAACTCTTTACTTTCACCAGCCAAATCTTCCATTTGATCAATAGCATCCTCCAGACGCAGGTTGGTCTTATAAATTATCTTATAAGCTTTTCTGATTAATCTGATGTCTTCAGGAGAAATGCCGTTACGCTCCATGCCGACTGAGTTGATACCGTGCGGTCTGGTAGGCTTACCCCCGACCATAACAAACGGGGGAATGTCCTGGGTAATCGCGCTGCCCATTGCAGCAAAGCTGTATTGCCCTATTTGCGTGAACTGATGCACCAGGGTGAATCCGCCCAAAATCGCGTGGCTATGTAAATGCACATGCCCGGCCAATGAAGCCCCGTTTGCCATAATCACATGATTGCCGATAATGCAGTCATGCGCCACATGGGTGTACGCCATAAACAGGTTGTCATTGCCTATCTTGGTAAGGCTGCGATCCTGTTTGGTTCCCCGGTGCATGGAGGTATATTCGCGTATCGTATTTCTATCGCCGATTTCCAGCCGAGTTATCTCTGCGGCGTACTTTTTGTCTTGAGGGTCTTCACCGATCGAAGTGAATTGATAGATGCGATTGTCTTTGCCTATGGTAGTAGGCCCCTTAATAACGACATGGGAACCTACCACCGTACCGGCACCGATTTTTACACCTGCACCAATGACGGAAAAAGGGCCGACCGATACGTCATCGGCCAGCTCCGCCTTGCTATCAATTATCGCAGTTGGATCGATCAAATTAATTTACCACGGCCGCACATCTGATTTCGGCACTTGCGACGAACTCACCATCAACTTCCGCGCGACATTCAAATGCCCAGATATTGCGTTTGCTTTTAAGGAATTTTGCTTCCAGCATCAACTGATCGCCGGGTACAACGGGTCTTTTAAACTTGGCTTTATCGATACCGACCAAATAATAAATCATTCCGGCCAGTTCATCCCCTGCTGTTTCTGATGCCAACAGCCCTGTAGATTGCGCCAAGGCCTCCAAAATCAGTACACCCGGCATAATAGGTTTTTGTGGAAAATGCCCTTGAAAAAACGGTTCGTTATAAGTAACGTTTTTGACTCCCAGCAATCTAACGCCAGGTTCGCACTCAACAACCTTATCAACCAATAAAAAAGGGTAACGATGCGGCAAGAATTCTTGTATTTGTAAAATATCTAGCTTAATGGACATATTGAGGATGCTTTTCTTAAAAGTTGATGACTATGCGATTAAATAAAAACCCGCGTGTAATTATTCCGGCATGGTTGACAACTTTTGTTGAACTTGACTGGTTACGTCGATTTTATCGCTGGCATAAATAACGCCATCAGTAAGTAACAAATCAAAATTTTGATCTTTAGCTATTTCGCGTATAGCTTCCACAATGCGACGTTGTAATTTTCCTAATTCCTCATTACGGCGCGCATTAAAGTCCTCGCTAAACTCCTGTTGGGCTCTTTTGGCATCTCTCTTCTTGTTTAAAATGTCTTTTTCCAAATTGACTCGCGCCGACTCACCCATCACGGCAGCATCTTTGGCCATTTTTTCATCCATGTTTTGGATTTCTTTTTGCTGAGCGACTAATTGCTTATCCCGCGGTGAAAACTCCTGTTCCAGCCGTTTTTTGGCTTTTTCTGCCTGGGGTGCTTTCTCAAGAACGGCTGGTATATTGACAAAGCCAATCTTTAAATCAGCATAGCTCACATTAGCAGCAAGCAACAATCCTAGGAATAAAGCAATTTTTGTTTTCATTGTTAAACAGTTCTCTGGTGGAGTTAAAATAAATAATGATTAAAATACGGTTATTGATCAAATTATAGGGGATAAGCTTGTTAAACAAAAATAACTTCTTCTAGAAATTCTGACCGAAGTTGAATTGAAACATCTGCTTTTGATCCCCTGTAATAGTGCCATCAGCTGCCGTTGTAATAGGAGCAGCATTTAACGGTAATGCCGCGCTAACGGATAAAGCGCCAAAGGGCGATAACCATTCGCCTGAAACTCCGACAGAATATTTGAGGTCGTTTGTCTTAAAACCATTGCTAATCGATCCGGCATCCAAAAAGGTTCCTAACCTAACTGATTTTGTCTCCGGCATAAAAGGCACCGGAAAAAATACTTCTGCATTGCCGATAATTTTACTGGAGCCGCCAAATGAAAAACCATTGGAGTCTCTGGGCCCCACAGTATTATTCTTAAAGCCGCGTATAGAGCCGGTACCGCCACCGAAATAATTTTCAAAGAAAGGCAGGCTAGTTGTCTTGCCGTAACCGCCTCCGTAACCGACTTCACCTTGCAGCCTGAACGTAAAGTCTTTAGCCAACGGAAAATAAAGTTGATGTTTATAACCGACTTTATAATATTCCAGATCACTACCGGGGACTGTCGCCAACGCAGAAAAACGCTGCTGTTGACCCTTATTCGGAAAGATTGCCCGATTAAGCGTATCATGAGTCCAGCCCACTGCTGGCGACAGCGTCAGAAACGTATCGCCCGTAGCCTTAACTATTGGCCGAGAATTGGCAACGCCTATAGTTCCTGAATTGTTTGTACATTGATTTATACCATTATTACCAAAGATAAAATCGCAAATTTGATTGGATGAGAAAGCTGTAGTACTCAAAGTAGTATGTTTTACATCGACATCAAAACGTAAACTGTCGAATTCATTCAACGGTATGCCAAAATTGATCCCTGCATTCGCCACATTGGTTGAGTAATTGGCGATGTTTACCGCCCCTGCATTTCGTTTGGTATATCCTAAATTATAGCCCTGACTGACGCCATCCACGGTGAAATAAGGATTATAAAAACCAAACTGATAACTGGTCACATAAGAACTGTTATTAAAAGCCACATTGACGCGCTTGCCCGATCCGAACACGTTATCCTGGGCAATATTTGCGTTCAACACTATCCCTTGGGTCTGGGAGAAACCGATACCTGCCGACAAATTGCCGGATGCCTTCTCAACAACCGTATAATTAACGTCAATCTGATCGGCAGTACCTGCAACCGGAGGTGTCTCAACATTCACCTCTTCGAAATAGCCCAAGCGTTCAAGACGCGTTTTCGACCGTTCTATCTTTGAACTTGAAGCCCAGCTGGATTCCATTTGACGCATTTCCCGACGCAACACTTCATCACGGGTTTTGTTATTACCTTTCATGTTAATACGTCTAACATAAACGCGTTTGCCAGGATCAACAAAAAAAGTCATATCGACGGTTTTTTTGGCTTCGTTGATTTCCGGCACCATGTTGACATTAGCAAAAGCATAGCCGTCATCACCTAAACGGTCGGAAATTGCTTTAGAGGTTTCGGTAGCATTTTTTCTGGAAAAAATCTCTCCCGGGCCAACCTTCACCAGCTTAATAAGTTCTGGAGGATCAACCACCAGATTACCGGCTAATTTAACTTTTTCCAACGTATAAACATCACCCTCTTTAACATTGATGGTGACATAAATATCTTTTTTGTCCGGGGTGATGGCTACCTGGGTAGACTCAATGGAAAAATTGATATAACCACGATCCAGATAATAAGACCGCAAAGTTTCCAAGTCCGCCTGCAATTTTTGTTTGGAATACTGATCGTCCTTAGTATAGAACGACAGCAAATTGGAAGTGTTCAGTTCAAGATTGCGCAACAGCGTTTTATCATCAAAGACATTATTGCCGACAACATTGATCTGCTTGATCTTGGCTACCCTGCCCTCGGAAATATTGATATGAATACCAACCCGGTTACGGGTGAGGTTGGATACGTCCGTCTTGATCTTCAACCCGTATTTGCCGTGACTGAAATATTGACGGCTCAACTCCTGCTCGACTTTATCCAGTACCTGCTGATCGAATACCTTGCCTTCAGCCAAACCGATTTTCTTTAAGGCTTTGGTTAAATCGTCCTTACTTAAATCTTTATTGCCTTCAAAAATAATTTTCGCGATAGAGGGACGCTCTACCACATTAACAATCAGTGTTGACCCTTCTCTTTCCAGAGAAATGTCCTTAAAAAAGCCGGTTTTAAATAGTGCCTTGATTGCCGGACCGACATTATCCAACGAAAATTTTTCCCCTACATTAACAGGAAGATAGTTATAAACGGTACCTACAGAGATACGTTGCAAGCCTTTGACTTGAATATCCTCAACAACAAACTCTTCATCGCCTTTAGCCACTTGGGAAACAAGCAGAAACAGCAATAGCAAGCGAGAAAAAGTATTTAATTTCATGTAGGAGTCTAAAAATAAAACAGCATTGTACGATGTTTAAAAACTGCCGGATTATATCACAGTAAATATTTAAAAAAGCTTAAGCCCTGTGAATAGAAAAACTAAGTACGCTATCAATAGAAGCGCTACCCGACAACAGCATCAACAAACGGTCCAGGCCTACAGCCACGCCCGAACATTCCGGCAGTCCCGATTGCAAAGCTGCAATAAGGCGCCGGTCTTTAGCCGCAGGCGACTGTTTCTGTGAGTGCCTGATCGCCAATTCTTTATCAAAGCGCCTGTTCTGCTCTTCTGCGTCAGTCAGCTCGTAATAACCATTGCCAAGCTCAATACCATTAATAAATAACTCAACCCGCTCAGCGAGCAGCGCATTATGTTCATTGATTTTTGCTAAGGACGACTGACAAGCGGGGTAACCGTAAACCATACACAAAGCGTTTTCACCCAAATGCGGCTGGACTTTATGACTGAATATAAAATCCAGCCACAACGCATGGTCTTGTCCGCAAATATCTACTGCCTCAGGTAATTCGCATTCCCTGGCAAAAGCGCAATAATCCTGATACGAAAATATCAAGGGATCTAAACCGGTAAACGAAACAAATATGTCCTGGTAACTGACTCTTTGCGTTTCCTTTAACGACTGACCACTGAATAATCCTTCGATCAGCTCAGCGATTTCATCCATTAACTGGGGCAAGGTAAAACCGACCCGGTACCACTCAAGCATCGTAAACTCAGGATTATGAAAACGCCCCGACTCGCCGTTTCTGAACGCTTTGCCTATCTGATAGATCGAACCGCTGCCGGCTGCGAGCAGCCGTTTCATTGCAAACTCAGGCGATGTTTGCAAAAACAGCGTTTGCCGCCGTGGCGACAAACAACACTCACTAGTAAAAAAATCCAGCTGCGGATCTGTTCCGATACAGTGCCCAAGTAGAGGTGTTTCCACTTCCAACACCGATCTATCAGCAAAAAAATTACGTATCTTGGCAAGCATCTGCGCTCTTAATCGTAAAAGCTCTATGCCACATGTCGGTCGCCAGTCTTGCAGCACTATTCTTTTACGCGCGAAACGTATTCGCCGGTACGGGTATCGACCCTGATCAATTCACCAATTTGTACAAACAAAGGTACTCTGACTACTGCACCAGTTTCCAAAACCGCCGGTTTGCCGCCGCCGCCCGAGGTATCGCCACGCACACCCGGATCGGTTTCAGTAATGACCAAATCGACAAAATTGGGCGGCGAAATTGCAAGAGGCGCATCATTCCATAAGGTTACCGTGCAGGAATCCTGGTCTTTAAGCCATTTGCCCGCATCACCGACAATCTTTTCATCAGTTTGATACTGCTCGAAAGTGTCCGGCACCATAAAATGCCTGAATTGACCGTCGTTATAGAGATATTGCATCTCGACATCGACAACATCGGCGCCTTCCAGAGACTCGCCCGATTTAAAGGTTCTTTCAATCACCCGGCCGGTTTTTAAATTTCTGATTTTTACCCGGTTAAAAGCCTGACCTTTTCCAGGTTTTACAAATTCATTTTCAATAATCGCGCAGGGGTCGTTATCTAACATAACTTTTAGCCCGGCTTTAAACTCATTAGTGCTATAGACAGCCATTTTATCCTCAAATATGACAAACAATGTAAACTCAGCCATTATAATAGAGGCAACAACTGATAGAAACTTTAATAATTCCTGATGCTCGAGCCACAATCCGAAATACAGCACTTTACTAAAAACTGGCAACAACAACTTGCCGAAGCTTTTAATAACATTGAAGACCTTTGCCGTTACCTGAATTTATCACAAGACGATTTGCCGATCTCAGCCGCGGCAGCTGAAAACTTCTCTTTACGCGTTCCTTTAAGTTTTGCGGCCTGCATTGAAAAAGGCAATCCGCATGATCCTTTATTACGCCAGGTATTGCCTATTAATGATGAATTGTCTGCCTATCCGGGTTTTAGCAATGATCCGGTAGGCGATCTTGCATCAGCTACCCAAAATGGTATTTTGCACAAGTACCATGGCCGGGTTTTGCTTATCAACACCGGCAGCTGCGCTATCAACTGCCGATACTGTTTCCGCCGTAATTTTCCATATGCTGATTTGCAACTTAATAGACAAAAAGAAAATGCGGTCATCCAAACCATACAGAACAATACTGATATTTCGGAAGTTATTTTAAGCGGAGGGGACCCATTGTTGCTAAGCGACTCAAGATTATCGTCGCTCATTCAGCAATTGAACAATATCGAGCACGTGCAACGCATTCGAATTCACAGTCGACTGCCTATCGTCCTGCCCGCCCGAATAACTGATGACTTTATTAACATCCTTAAACAAAGTCCCAAACAAATTATCATCATCACGCATTGCAACCATGCCAATGAAATCAATAGCCGTGTCATTGCCGCCTGTAACTCGCTGAAAAACAGCGGAATCACTTTGTTTAATCAAGCAGTGCTGTTAAAGGGCGTAAATGATAGTGTAAAAGTCCTATGCGAATTGAGCGAACACCTATTCAGGCACGGCATTATCCCTTATTACCTGCATTTATTGGATAAAGCGACGGGGACGGGGCATTTTGAAGTTCCTGAAGCAGAAGCTATAGCGCTCATCCGGCAAGTTCAAACCGTCCTGCCCGGCTACCTAGTGCCAAAGTTAGTCAAAGAACAGGCCGGGGCTGCATCAAAACAGGCTATTTTGTAGTTTAATCTTTTCGGTTAGTTATGCCGTGTGGAACATGCGCAGCAGCGACATGCCGGGCAGCAGATTCGCAATGACCTTTTTGATCGTCAAAGAAAATATCCGCGCCGAATGCTCTCAAAAAAGCGCCTTTGTCTAAGCCCCCTAAAAATAACGCTTCATCAATACGAATCCCCCAGGTTCTTAGCGTACGCACTACCCGCTCATGAGCCGGAGCCGAGCGAGCAGTCACTAATGCGGTTCTTATCGGTGACGCATGTGGATCAAACTGCGTTTGAATATGATGCAGGGCACTCAAAAAATCCTTGAACGGCCCGCCAGGTAAGGGATTTTTGGCTTCGCTACGCTCATTTTCGGCGAACACTTCCAGGCCGCGCTGCTGATAAATCCGTTCAGATTCATCCGAAAACAACACCGAATCGCCATCAAAAGCAATACGCAGTTGTTTGGAATGATAGGTTATGGAAGGGCCGCAAAGAATGGTTGCCGCCGCAAAACCGGCCCCTAAAGCCTTAGCGACGTCATCGGCATTGGCCGATAAAAACAGATGCGCGCCGAATGCAGGAATATAACCATATGGAGATGCGCCGCTGGTAAACGCCGCACGGATAATCTTCAACTGATAATGGGCAATGGAATTGAAAATTCTTAAACCCGTATCTGCGCTATTTTGTGATAACAAAATAATTTCAACCAGAGGATCATCGGGACAGCTGTTATTCAAACTCAGAAACTTTTCAACCAGCGCAAAGCCGTAACCCGGTTCCAAAACTTCATCTTCATGCTCTATTTGATAACTGCAGAAAGCTTCCTTACCTTGCGTCTCAAATATCGCGTGCGATTCATCCAGATTAAATAATGCTCTGGATGATACCGCCACAACGAGCTTTTTCTCCCTCATAGCCAAAGTTCTAGTTATCGCTCACCCAAACCGAATCTAAATTAAGCGCTTGTTTGATTTTAGCCGTATTTGAATTTGCTTCTGCTTTGGTCTTAAACCCTCCGACTCGCAACCGGTACATTGTTGTATTTTTTTCATGGACAGGTATTACTTCGGCAAAAATACCTAGGCGTGCAAATTCAGCCGCTTTGCTTTTGGCAAACCATTCCTGTTTAAACGCAACCAAATTTACCCCCCACTTTCCAATAACGGCTTGTTTGATTGCCTTTACAGGCTGCTCTTCGGCAACAACTTTTTCGGAAACTATCGGTTTAGTCGCTGCCGCTTCAGGCTGAGGTTTCAATTTGACAGGCGCTGTCTCATGCGTGACTTTCTCTTTGGTCGGAGCTTGCTCATGTGCAGTTTCTTTCTTGCTTGGTGCAGGCTCACTCACAACTACCTCTTTGACATGCTGCGCATGCTCATGTGCAGATACTTCCTTAGGATCGTGCTTACCTACGTTTTTAATCTGCTCATGCTCTGGTACAATTTCATGTGCATTTTCTTCTTTTACAGGCGCGGGTGCAGGTTCAGGCGCCGCTTCGACTTTAGGCGGTTCAACAACGGGTGGCACAGGTGGAGCTAAAGATACCTTCTCTTCCAAAGCACCCACTTTGACCTGCAACATATCAAGCGCCTTGCTCACCATATCCTGTTTTGCCACAATATTAGGCACTTTGTTATTTAACAAATCGGTGGGGAACTGGGAATTTTCTTTCAACTCGGTTATAAAGCCATCGACTTGTTTATTCAACGACACAACCGAATTTCTCATGTCACCAATTTCTTCGCTAGGACTATTTGCAGCGCTTTTTGCCAAGTTAGCTTCAAGCGTTGTAACGGCTTCGGTTAATCTTGAAACCTCCGTTTTCGCCCCATAAGTCATCACACCCAACCCAGCTGCTGCACTTAAGGCAATCGCTCCAAATCCCATCGCCACATAGCTATAACGCTTAGCTTTTTTAACTTTATTTTCAGCGCCTTCCAGTTGTTTTTTTAAATCTTCCAGCTCAAAATCAAATGGATTTAACTTTACACTTTCAAGATCTTCTGTAGCCGTATCGACCGCTTGCTTCGGAGTGGGTTCGACAATTGCTTCTTTACCTCCCGATTTCAGTTCCGAAGTTTGCGGATCGGAAGTCGGCACAGCTTCATTTCCGCTCAAAAAATCAGTGTTGCCAAAAGCATCTGAGAACTCGCTTCCTTTAATTCCCGCATCAGCGGGTGTATCGGAAATCTCAGTATCGGCAGTAATATCAAAATCAGGCAAAAGAAAATCATCTTCTTGCTCATCTTGAGTTGATGATTTGCCATCCGTAAACTGCGCATCGTCTATCTGTACGGAGAAATCATCCTTATCTTCACTCAATTGAAAAAAACTATCAATTTCGCTCAAACTTGCGTCATCGCCAAACTCATCTTTTTTTCCTCCCGCCTGTTCTAATGCATCCTCTTCACCAAAATCGGCATCCGCAAATAGATTGTTAAAGCTGTTTTCGTCATCTTGAACATCATTAACTGATTCATCAACGGCTACCGGCAGTTCTTCATCAGCTGCAACTGAATTCGCCAAAGCCTCAACTTCATCGTCATTAATCAGATCAGATTCATTAAAATCGTCGCTAAAACCGGAAAAATCATCAACTTCATCCGGCAGGCTTGCATCATCAATAAGCGCATCGACCTTCCCTCCCGCCTGTTCTAATGCATCCTCTTCACCAAAATCGGCATCCGCAAATAGATTGTTAAAGCTGTTTTCGTCATCCTGAACATCATTAACTGACTCTTCAACGGCTGCCGGCAGCTCTTCATCAGCCACAACTAAATCTGCCGAAGCCTCAACCTCATCATCTTGAATCAGATCTGATTCATCAAATTCATCGGCTTCGTCAACAATTTCGATTGTTTGCTCTAAAGCATCCTGTGCATCCAAACCATCATTCAGAGACAAGATGTCGGCTGTATTTTCATCGCCGAATGATTGTTCAATTACTGATTCCTGGTCTTTATCGGGTTCGACTAAATTCGCCGAAGCCTCAACTTCATCATCCTGAATCATATCCGATTCGTCAAAATCCTCACCAAAGCCGTCAAAATCGGAAAATTCATCAAATTCTTCCGTTAGATTGACATCATTTACAGGAGAGGAGGAATTATCCATAACCTTCTCAGATCCCTCAATTTCGGCTGCAGGAACTATTTCCGGTTCATCGAAATCGCTAAAATCAGAAAAACCGTCCAGTTCTTCAACTGCATCAACACCCTTTTCTTCGCCTAAGGTTTCATCTTCTGCGGGCGCGCTTAAATCCACCGCAGACGGAATTGATGCTTCATCCTTATCGTTTTGAGTTGGGTCCGATTCAGCAAAATCATCGCCGAATCCGTCAAAGCCCAACAAGTCATCCACCTCGTCCGATAAGTCGGCATCGGCAATATTGGAGGATAGATTCTCTGTAGACTGATCAAGTTCTATGACTTCTTCGGCTGCCGGAATTATGCCCGATTCATTGAAGTCACTAAAATCTGAAAACTTATCCAGCTCTTCAACTCCACCGACATCCTCTTCCTCATCTGATTCTTCAACTATTAAAGGCTCAACTAATTTCTCCTCAGCCGAAATCGAAGCATCAACCTCATCATCCAGAATCATATCTGATTCATCATAGTCATCAATCAAGTCGAGAAAGTCATCCAGTTCATCACGTGGCGCCGCATCACCCTTCTCAGGCTCATCGAAATCACTAAAGTCAGAAAAACTGTCCAACTCTTCAAGCGTCTCAACATCCTCTTGCCGAACAAGCTCCTGCGTATAGTCTGTACCAAGAGCGGTGTTCATCACTAACCTGTCAAGGTCATCTTCATCGTCCTGCGCCTCATTTAACGGAGTAGAAGTTAAATTCCCGGCCCCTGCAACAACTGTTTGCGCCTTTTCCGGCTCATTAAAATCCTCCCCAAAACCGTCAAAACTTAAGAAATCATCCAACTCATCATGCAGACCCACATCTTTCACAATATTTACATCCTTGTTCACCTCTGCTTGCAATAATGCATCATCTGCATCAAAACCGGCATTCATCAGCAATCTATCAATAGCATCTTCGTCATCCTGAAATTCATCGATCGGAACAAAGGAAGATTCCGCCTCATCCAGCATAGCATCGAGATCGACGTCGAAATTACCGTTTTTTTCTTTTGGTTTCTTATCTATTGAATTCAATCTGTGGTGCAGACTCTCATGCTGATTATCTTGATCACGTATTTCTTTTGATTTCTTATCTGTTGAATCAGTCATATTCAGGCTCAATAATGAGAATTAAAATAACCACAAATTTAAATGTAGTGTTTGGTATTTATCGGCAAAAAAACAATTTTTATCATTTTAGTACCAAATAAACTTAATGTTCATAAAGTTTCAACGATTTGATGCTAAACTCTCAAAAAAACTTTTAAGAAATAAAATGCAACTAGCTATCACTGCCTTAGGCAATCATCAGATTAATTTTATTGCCGAAATATTACCCGCCGTGCGCGACTGCAAATGTAATATTTTGGAAATAAGATCATCTCGTCTCGCCCAGTCTATTGCGGCATACTTGCTTATTCAGGGCAACTGGAGTCAGATTGCCAAACTTGAAAACACTTTGGATATTATCCAAAGACGACTCGATATCAAAATTCACACCTTGCGGCCTGAGCAAAAAGATAAGCCTAAAGAGTGTGTTCCTTACTCATTGGAAACAATATCTCTGGATCGCGATAATGTCACGGAATCAATTACTTCTTTTCTGTTTGACAGGGAAATAGATATTGAAGAAATAACCGGCAGTTGCTATCAGGCACCCTATATTCAAACCTCAGTCTTCTCAACCAAATTCGTGATTTTAATCCCGCCGCAACTTCACCTTCTGTCGCTACGTGAGGAGTTTTTGGATTTTTGCGACAGGTTAAATATAGATGCCATTCTTGAACCTATAAAGCGGTAAACCTAATAATGATAACTCTCGGCAATGCCATACCCGATTTTGAAGCTCTATCTACTGGCGATAAAACAATAAAACTAAGCGACTATCAAGGTAAATACCTTGTTATTTATTTTTATCCTAAAGATAACACGCCCGGTTGTATTCAAGAAGGCCAAAGTTTTCGCGATAATATCGAAGAATTTACCACGCTCAACACCATTATAATAGGTGTGTCTCGTGACACCGTCCGTGTTCATGAAGGTTTTAAATGTAAACAGAAATTTCCTTTTGATTTGCTGTCAGACCCTGATGAAAAACTGTGTCAGCTGTTCGACGTCATCAAAATGAAAAATATGTACGGCAAACAGGTTCGAGGCATTGAACGCAGCACCTTTTTGGTCGATCCTCAGGGTGTACTGGTTCGCGAATGGCGCAAAGTAAAAATCAAAAGTCATTGCGAAGAGGTTCTGCAAGTCTTACATGAGCTCACAGGCGCCTAGCCATGAATATTCAAACATCGCCGGACAAAAAGCTGTTTGTCTTGGACACCAACGTGCTGATGCACGATCCAACTTCGATCTTCCGTTTCAAGGAACATGACATCTTTATTCCGATGATTGTTCTCGAAGAACTCGATCATGCAAAAAAAGGTCTAACAGAACTGGCGCGCAATGTAAGGCAGGTCAGCCGATTTCTGGATGAATTAATCAGCGACGCTAACCAGCAAACCATCAACGACGGCTTACCGTTGTCGAGTATAAAACACAAGCCTAATACCGATATAACAGACGCCGGGCGCTTATATTTCCAGACCAGCGCTATGACTGCGCTGCTGCCGGAAAGTATGCCCGGCAACCTTGCCGATAACTCGATACTCCGCATCGTGTTGGCACTGACCAAGGAACTGCCCGATACCACCGTTATTCTGGTATCGAAAGATATCAACATGCGTATTAAGGCAGCGACATTGGAGTTGCTTGCGGAAGACTATCATAACGACCAGACGCTTGATGACATCGACTTGCTGTACAGCGGCGCAATGGCGCTGGAAAAGGATTTCTGGGAAATACACGGCACCAAAATGGAGTCCTGGCAGGAAAAAAACCGCACTTTTTACAAACTGGACGATCCGCTGGTCGCCGAATGGTACCCAAACCAGTATTTGTACATAGAAGACGAAACCAATTTTGAAGCCATCGTCAGATCTTGCGACGGGCAGATTGCGGTATTAGAACTGGCAAAGGATTACCGTGCAAAACATAACAATGTCTGGGGCATAACGGCAAAAAATCGGGAGCAGAACTTTGCGCTCAATGTCTTGTTGGATCCCAATATTGATTTTGTTACCTTATTGGGCACGGCGGGCACCGGAAAAACCCTATTAGCCTTGGCCGCAGGGCTTACCTTGACCCTGGAAAACAAAACCTACCAGGAAATCATCATGACCCGCGAAACCGTGCCGGTCGGTGAAGATATAGGCTTTCTGCCCGGAACGGAAGAAGAAAAAATGGCGCCGTGGATGGGCGCATTAATTGATAACCTTGAACTGCTAGGCCAAAATGCGGAACACGGCGAATGGGAACAAAGCGCGACCAGCAACATCATTATGAACCGGGTCAAAATCAGGTCGCTTAACTTTATGCGCGGACGGACATTCCTCAATCGCTACCTGATCATCGACGAAGCCCAAAACCTGACTTCAAAACAAATGAAAACTCTGATAACTCGCGCAGGTCCCGGAACCAAAATCATCTGTATCGGTAATCTTTCGCAAATAGACACGCCTTATTTAACGGCGACAACTTCAGGACTGACTTATGTTGTAGACCGTTTTAAAACTTGGCCGCATGGAGCGCATATTACCTTGCGGCGCGGCGAGCGCTCACGCTTGGCCGATTACGCTTCAGATACCTTGTAGGCGTATGCCTTAGCAACTAACTACTTGCCGAATCATGAATGGTTTAGCCAGATAGCCTATTTAAATAGGCTATCTGGCTTTTCAATTGCCTTTAAATTTCTTCGGCCAGCTTCTTAGCGTAGCCGGTATAATTACGCGGCGTCAGTTCCAGCAAAATTGCCTTGGCATCATCAGGAATTTCCAGTTTTTCAATAAATGCCTGCATCTGCTCAGGAGTAATACGCTGACCTCGGGTGAGTTCTTTCAATTTCTCGTAAGGTTTTTCAATACCATAGCGGCGCATCACGGTTTGAATGGGTTCAGCCAACACTTCCCAATTAGCATTAAGATCTGCCTCAATCGCTTCAGCATTAATCTGTAATTTGGATATGCCTTTCAAACTTGCCTGAATGGCAATAGATGTGTGAGCAATACCGACACCGATATTTCTCAACACCGTTGAATCGGTTAAATCCCGCTGCCAACGCGACACCGGCAATTTTTCGGCTAAAAATCCGAATATCGCATTGGCTAACCCTAAATTACCTTCCGAATTTTCAAAATCAATCGGGTTGACTTTGTGCGGCATCGTGGAGGAGCCGACTTCACCGGCGATGGTTTTTTGCTTGAAGTATCCTAGAGAGATGTAGCCCCAAATATCGCGGTCAAAATCCAGCAAAATGGTATTGAAGCGGGACAAAGCGTGAAAATACTCGGCAATATAATCGTGTGGTTCAATCTGGGTGGTGTAGGAGTTAAATTGCAGCCCCAGGGACTCGACAAAGTTTTTGGCAAAATCCTGCCAGTCTACATCAGGATAAGCGACATCGTGAGCATTATAATTGCCTACAGCACCATTTATTTTGCCTAAAAATTGCACGGCTTCCAACTGGTCTTTCTGGCGTTGCATGCGTACGGCGACGTTGGCAAATTCCTTGCCGGTGGTAGTCGGCGTAGCCGATTGCCCGTGGGTGCGCGACAACATCGGCTGGTCTGCATTTTGCTTGGCAATGTCTTTGATCCCCTCGATGCAGTCGCGAATTTGTCTCAGGATAATTACGTTACCTTCTTTGAGCATTAATGCGTAAGACAGATTATTAATGTCTTCCGAGGTGCAGGCAAAATGAATGAATTCGCTGACTTTTTCCAGTTCTGCACAACCGGCGATTTTTTCTTTCAGCAGGTATTCAACGGCTTTGACATCGTGATTGGTAGCTTTTTCGATGTCTTTAACGCGCTGCGCATCGGCCTCTGAAAAATCACTGACGATGTTATTTAGCAACTGCGTCGCCGTGTCGCTAAATGACTTGACTTCGGTAATGAACGAATGATTGGACAAGGCTTGTAGCCAGCGCACTTCAACCAGTACCCGATAACGTATCAGGCCGTATTCGCTGAAAATAGGCCGCAATCCAGCCACTTTGTCGGCATAGCGTCCGTCGATAGGGGAAATAGCAGTTAAAGCGAAATTAGTCATGAGTTTGTCCGAGTATTTTAGTTTAATGTTATTCGTTAGATTTTGATTCAATAATCCCGCCGCCCAAACATATTTCACCGTCGTAAAAAACCACGGATTGACCGGGTGTAATGGCTCTTTGAGGTTCGTCGAAAACAGCTTTGCATTTGTCGCTGCCTATCCGCTCTAAATAGCAGGGCTGATCTGTTTGGCGATAGCGGGTTTTAGCAGTACAGCGTATGGATTTAGTCAATGGCCTATTGCTGCACCAATCAAGTTGACTGGCTTCCAGCATGTTGTGCAACATCAACGGATGATCGTGGCCCTGGCCGACAATCAACACGTTATTTTCCAAGTCTTTTTCCAGTACATACCACGGTTCATCAGGCGCATTTTTAACACCGCCTATGCCCAAGCCTTGGCGCTGACCCAGAGTGTAGTACATTAAACCGTGATGTTTGCCGATATACTGCCCTTCTGGGGTTCGCATTTCACCGGGCTGAGTAGGCAGATAGCGTTGCAAAAATTCGGTGAATTTGCGCTCGCCGATAAAGCAGATGCCTGTACTGTCTTTTTTACGGCTATTAGCAAAACCGGCTTTATCGGCCATGGCCCGGATTTCCGGTTTATGCAAATGACCTATCGGAAACAGAGTCCGCGATAATTGTTTTTGTCCCAGCGTATAAAGAAAATAGCTTTGCTCTTTATTCGGGTCCAGGCCTTTTAACAAAAAGAACTCCCCATCTTTTTCGTCCACACGCGCATAATGACCAGTAGCGATATATTCCGCTCCCAAGTCCTCAATCGCATAATTCAGGAAAGCTTTGAACTTAACGTGTTTATTACACAAAATATCGGGATTAGGCGTGCGCCCTGCTTTAAATTCAGACAAGAATACTTCAAAAACCTCATCCCAATATTCGGCGGCAAAATTCACGGTTTTTAATTCTATGCCTAATTTATCGCAGACTTGCTGGGCGTCAGCGAGATCGTCCATGGCCGTACATTGCTCCGTGCCATCGTCTTCTTCCCAGTTTTTCATAAATAAACCGGTAACTTGATGACCTTGCTCCAAAAGCAGCAAAGCGGTTACCGAAGAATCGACACCGCCGGACATGCCGACGATTATTTTTTTACTCATGGTCAAGATCGATAAATGATTTAAGCAAAGATAAGGGGTGGCGTTGCCCGCTGAGATAATCGTCTATACTAATAAGCACCAACGGACTACGCAAGCGATGCCGCTCAGCTTCGATTTCATCGCGTGTTAACCAGTGAATTGCAATTATGCCGTCGTCCAGTTGCTGCATCGGATTATGAGAATGACAGCTACCGGAAAAACACACTCTGACAAAGCTGGGCGAATCCGGGCTTTTTCGCCAAAGCTGGATGGAAACGATGTGCTCAGGCTCAAACTGCCAACCGGTTTCTTCCTGAACTTCACGCTTGACTGCAGCAATCAGATCCTCGCCCTCTTCAAGATGCCCTGCCGGCTGATTGAATTGAAGCCCGTAGGAAGTTTCTTCTTCTACAACTAAAAAACGTCTGTCTTTTTCGATAATTGCGGCAACTGTAACGTGAGGTTTCCAAACCATTACTGAGTTCCAACTGTGAAACCCGATATTTTACTAGATTTGACGATGTTATGTTGGTAAAAAGACATCCAAAGACGCTTGTGAATCTTTCGTACAAACTTTGTTTATTTTGATGTAAACATAAGAGTTGAAATTCACTAAAATTGGCACTATGTTAGAGACTAAATATTAACTACTTTAAATTTATGTCCGATTCCGATCCCTTTAAAGACAAAGATGGTGGCTTGGCCGTCCAAGAAGCAAAGCCAAAACTGAAGAGACCGCCTTTATATAAGGTTATCTTGTTAAATGACGACTTCACGCCTATGGATTTTGTGATTGAGATTTTAATGGATTTTTTTGACATGTCTGAAGAAAAAGCAACTCAGGTGATGCTGCAAATACATATACAGGGGATTGGGGTGTGCGGGATGTATTCTAAAGACGTTGCTGAAACCAAAGTATATATAGTTAATGACTATTCCCGAGAACATCAACACCCACTGATGTGTTCGATGGAAGAAGTTTAGGTTGGAGAGTTTATGTTAAGTAAAGAACTTGAAATTACGTTAAATAACGCCTTTAAAAATGCCCATGATAAACGGCATGAATTTATCACGGTTGAGCATTTGTTACTGGCCTTGCTTGAAAATGCTTCCGCGCAACCGATTTTGATAGCTTGCGGCTGCGACATCAAGGCGTTACGCGGCCAGTTGACGCAATTCATCGATGAGACCACATCGCTAATCCCGATAGGCATCCAGCGGGAAACCCAGCCTACCCTGGGTTTTCAGCGAGTGCTTCAACGCGCGGTTTTCCATGTACAAGCATCCGACAAGAAAGAAGTTTCCGGCGCCAATTTATTTGTTGCCTTATTTAGCGAACAGGATTCCCATGCCGTTTATCTGTTAAATAAACAGGATATTTCAAGGCTGGATGTGGTCAATTATTTGGCTCATGGCATTTCAAAAATCGACCCTGAAAATGATTCTTCAGTTAACCGCTCGCCGGAATCCGGCAACGGGGACGCAGAAGCCGCCGGCAGTCCGTTGGATAAGTACGCCACCAATCTTAATGAAGAAGCCTTAAAAGGTCGAATCGACCCGTTAATTGGCAGAGACGCAGAGGTTGAGCGCACTATTCAGACACTTTGCCGCCGCCGCAAAAATAACCCCTTGCTGGTCGGTGAAGCCGGTGTCGGCAAAACGGCCATCGCAGAGGGCTTGGCGAAACGGATTGTTGAAGAGCAAGTGCCGGATGTGTTGATGAACAATGTGATTTATTCACTGGACTTAGGCGCACTTGTTGCCGGTACAAAATACCGGGGAGACTTTGAAAAGCGCCTTAAAGCGCTATTAAATCAACTCAACAAAGAACCTGATTCGATCCTGTTTATTGATGAAATTCACACCATTATTGGGGCCGGTTCTGCTTCCGGCGGAGTGATGGATGCATCCAACCTAATCAAACCGGCGCTGGCTTCCGGCCAGTTACGCTGCATAGGTTCCACCACTTACCAGGAGTACCGCGGCGTTTTCGAAAAAGATCATGCCTTAGCCCGAAGATTCCAAAAAGTCGATGTACTTGAACCTTCCGTTGAGGACACTATCCTGATTCTAAAAGGTCTTAAATCACGTTTCGAAGAACATCATGATGTTAAATATTCTTCCGATGCACTACGTGTAGCCGCGGAATTGTCGGATCGCTATATCACTGACCGGCATTTGCCCGACAAGGCCATTGATGTGATCGACGAAGCCGGCGCAAAGCAGCGCATGACGGCCGAAGCGGATCGCAAACAGCTTATTGATGTTGCCGAAATAGAAGAAATAGTCTCTAAAATAGCCAGAGTGCCCGCAAAATCGGTATCTTCCAATGATATAGACAAGCTGAGCAACCTGGAAAAAAATCTGAAAATGCTGGTCTTTGGACAAGACGAGGCGATTTCGGCGCTGTCATCAGCAATAAAATTATCCCGCGCTGGGCTTAGGGATACACAGAAGACTATCGGTTCATTTCTTTTTGCAGGTCCTACAGGTGTAGGCAAAACCGAAGTAACGCGACAACTGGCTAAGGTGTTGGGGGTAGAGTTAATTCGCTTCGATATGTCGGAATACATGGAGCGGCATACCGTTTCCAGACTGATCGGTGCGCCTCCCGGCTATGTGGGTTTTGATCAGGGCGGTTTATTAACCGAACAGGTAACCAAGCATCCTCATGCAGTATTGCTGCTGGACGAATTGGAAAAAGCCCACCCCGATGTATTTAACCTGTTATTGCAGGTGATGGATCATGGCTCACTGACTGATAATAACGGCCGCAAGGCGGACTTCAGGAACATCATTTTAGTGATGACTACCAATGCTGGAGCGGAAGAAGGCAGTCGCGCCTCTATTGGCTTTACACATCAGGATCATGCCACCGACAGCATGAAAGTTATCGAAAAAGGCTTTTCGCCTGAATTCCGTAACCGTCTGGACGCTATTATTCAATTTAAACCGCTGGATATTTCAATTGTCGGACACGTGGTTGATAAATTCATCTTTGAATTGGAAGCCTTGCTGGCAGACAAACATGTAACACTGGCATTGGATGCCGATGCCCGGTTATGGCTCGCTGAAAACGGCTGCGACCCCAAAATGGGAGCTAGGCCGATGGCGAGACTGATTCAAGAGAAAATCAAAAAACCGCTAGCTAATGACTTGCTGTTTGGTGAATTGGCGCACGGCGGACATGTGCGAATTTACGTGAAAGATAATGAACTGAACTTCGCTATCGAAAGCGCTGATTTGATTGTTCCTGAAGCCAATTTTTAATACGGAACCCCGTCCGGCTAATCAAGAAACTTGCGTTAATCCTGTTGATAACAGGATTAACGCATACGGAATGTGATGCGGCCTTTGGTTAAATCGTAGGGCGTCATTTCAACTTTAACGCTGTCCCCGGTAAGAATACGAATATAATGCTTGCGCATTTTTCCTGATATATGTGCAGTCACGATATGACCATTTTCCAACTCGACGCGAAACATAGTATTAGGAAGCGTATCAATCACCTTCCCTTCCATTTCAATTTGATCTTCTTTAGCCATTTATAATAATCCTGGTAGTTAAAACCGTCGATTATACCATAAGCGCGTTTTTAACAACAGAAGTGTGTAGGTTTGTTTTTTAACAACCCTTCATTTATTACCAATCAATTTAACAAATTCACTTTCCGCAAAAATATCCGCATTATTCTCAACCCTGTCCAGATAGGTTTTACCATCCAGATGATCGGCCTCATGCTGAAATATTCTCGCTACAAACCCGTTTAGTTTAGACTCTACCAAACCGCCCTGTATGTCCGTATACTGAATCAGTATTTCCTGATACCTCGGCACCAATGCACGTATTCCCGGAATGCTCAAACAACCTTCCCAGTCCTTTTCTTGTATTTCCGACAAAACCTGAAAATAAGGATTAATCATCACCGTAGGTTCCATTAATGGTGCCGACGGATAACGCGGCGTAGGCCGCGAGGCCATAATGATAATTCGTTTTGACTCACCGATCTGGGGCGCGGCAATACCAACGCCCGAAGTTCCTGCCAAAGTGCTCTGCATAGCCTCGATTATCCGCAAAGTATCGGCATCATGCACATCGGTAACGATTTCGGCTGTTTGCCTGAGCACCTGATCGCCTAATTGGGCAATTTCACATATTCTAGTCATTGTAGTTCGTACATAAGCACAGTCTGAGCTTGAACCGGCTCTTCAGTCTCGGCTTTTTGTAATTGCTGATAACTACCGTCAGACTGTAGAAGCCAAGCTTGAGTATTATCATTTAAGTACAAATTCAGATCCTGCAATATCCGGTTTTGCAATTTTTTATTTTCAATCGGAAAACAGATTTCAACACGCCGAAACATATTACGATTCATTAAATCCGCGCTGGAAGCATAGATTTCTCTGTCTCCGTCATTTTCAAACGCATAAACCCGTGCATGCTCCAAAAAACGCCCGATAATGGATCGAACTTCTATATTTTCAGATACGCCTGGAATTCCCGGCTTTAAACAACACACGCCCCTGACAATTAATTTAACCTCAACCCCGGCCTGTGAAGCACGATAAAGAGCCTGAATTGATTGCTCCTCAACAACAGCATTCACCTGAATAATTATTTTTGCCGGTTTGCCGTTTTTGGCGTGGCGTATTTCCCGTTCAATTTTTTCCATCAAGCCGCGGTGTAAGGTGAACGGCGATTGCAGTAATTTGTTCAATTTGGTTACTTTACCCAAACTAGTCAACTGAGCAAATACCCGCCGCACATCTTCGCCTAATTCTTTATCGCAAGAAAACAAACCGTAATCAGTATAAATTTGCGCGGTTTTCGGATGATAATTTCCTGTACCTAAATGCACATAATTACGCAATTCCTTCCCTTCCCTTCTTAATACTAAACACATTTTGGCATGGGTTTTATAGCCCACCACGCCATAAACCACATGCACGGCAGCTTCTTGTAATTTGGAAGCCAAATCGATATTGGCTTTTTCATCAAATCGCGCTCTCAATTCAATAACTACCGTCACCACCTTGCCGGTTCTCGCCGCTTTAATTAAAGCACTGACGATAGGGGAATCGGCTCCGGTACGATAGAGCGTTTGCTTAATAGCCAACACATCAGGAGAAACCGCCGCCTGACGAATAAACTCAACAACCGGCGAAAAGGATTCGAACGGGTGATGCAGTAAAATATCGTGACGTCTAATTGCTGCAAATATATCTTTACTGCGCTCCAGTTGTTGCGGCACTGTAGGTTTAAAGGAAGGGAATTTAAGGTCAGGCCGACCGACCAGATCATTAATTTCCTGAATTCTATTCAAATTGACCGGCCCATCAACTAAAAACAAACGGTCACGGCTCATTTCAAAACGATCCAGCAAAAACGTGACTGTTTCATCAGGACATTTGGCGTCAATTTCCAGACGAACTTCATCACCGTAATTACGCATGGCCAGCTCGCCTTCCACGGCAAGCAATAAATCGTCAATAGCATCATCATCGACAAAAAAATCACTATTTCTGGTGACCCTGAATTGATAGCAACCTTTAACATTCATGCCATTAAACAGCTGATCTACAAAAGCATGAATAATGGATGATAAAAATACAAAATCCGCCGGCCCGCTACCGGTTTCCTCAGCAGGCAATTGAATGATGCGCGGTAGCGCCCTGGGTGCCTGTAAAATAGCCCGGCCGCTATTTCTGCCGAATGCATCTTTTCCGGTCAAGGAAATAATAAAATTTAAACTCTTGTTGAGGATGCGCGGGAAAGGATGAGCGGAATCCAGTCCGACTGGCGTTAAAATCGGCAACAATTCATCGTTAAAATAAGCTTCCAGCCATTTAAGCTGCGCTTCGGTCCATTCCTTACGGCGAATGAAACGAATATTTTCATTAGCCAGTTTTGGAATCAGAATCTCATTAAGGACTTTATATTGCTCATCAACCAGTTGATGAGCATGAACAGCAATCAACTCCAACTGTTCATTAGGCGTTAATCCATCAGGACCGACGGCTTTTGGATCTATGGTCGCCATCTGAATAACACTGGCTACACGAACCTCAAAAAATTCGTCAAGATTGGAACAGGAGATACACAAATAATTAAGCCTTTCGAGCAACGGCACTTTTTCATCTTTCGCCTGAGCCAGAACTCGCTTATTGAACTCCAACAGGCTTTGTTCACGATTAATATAAAGTTCCGGTTTTTGAAGATCGATTATCTCTTCTGTTTCGTTTATGTCCATGCTGTACTCAGATTCAAAATCAATTGATAGTATGTTTGTGTGTTCATCAACTAAACCCCCTTTTACCCTGCAAGCCTCCGGTATGTATTGCAATAATACGCTGGCCGGGCCTGAAGTAGTGCTTTTTGATTAAATCGTAGACGGCATACATCATTTTGCCGGTATAGACAGGTTCAAGAGGAATTGTAGTTTTTAATTCGAAGTCTTCAATAAATGCATTTAACTCGGCATTAATTTTGGCGAAACCACCAAAATGGTAATCCAAGTTTATCTGCCAGTTATTACGGGATTGTGACAGCATGGCTTCAACCTCCGCCATTAAAAAACCTGCGTTTTTTAATGCTGCAACCCCCAATACTGAAACTTGTTCCGGAACCGTTTCGATAATACCCGTCAAAGTCGTTCCGGTTCCACAGGGTACGCAAAGTGTATCGTATGGAATTTCCAACTCGGTAACCAGTTCAGCTACACCTTTCAACGCCAATGCCTGCGCACCGCCTTCCGGCAACCAGTATTGCCGAGGCTTTAAACCAGGCAAGTCATGCCAATTCTTATATTGCCTAAGCTGTCTGTATTCCGCGCGAGACACAAACTCCAGGTCCATCCCCCACTTTGTAACGTCTTGCAAAGTCGGAGTCAGTGTTTCCGGTTGCCCACCACGAATAAGCCCGACTGTTTTCAATCCTAACACCTTACCTGCGTAAGCTAAAGCATGCAAATGATTAGAATAAGCACCGCCCATGCTGATGAGGGTATCCGTCTCTAACGACAGAGCATGATCAAGTATATATTTAAGCTTTCGCCATTTATTGCCGGAAATTACAGGATGCAGTAAATCGTCCCGTTTCATCCATAGTTCGATTTGGTATTGCACAAGCAGCGGATCATCAATCTTTGTTAGAATCGACGGATTGAAAGTTTTTTCCAGTTTTATCAGTTCGAGGTGCATATATGTGTGGACGTTATAACTTGATCGCAACCGGGCAGCAGATTATGGATCATTTCAGATTAGTGAGTTTACCCGCACACAATCCTGACTACAACATTCCGCCAGGACAAAAAGTTCTCGCTATCGTACAACTGGAAGACGGCAGCAATAAGGCTGTTAATCTACACTGGGGATTAATTCCATCGTGGGCGAAAGACCGTACAATTTCCAACCGTTTAGTCAATGCCAGAGCGGAGACCTTAACTGAAAAACCGTCGTTTAAAAATGCTTACAGACATCGACGCTGCCTAGTCCCTGCTACCGGCTTTTTTGAATGGCAATCTACTCAATCCGGCAAGCAACCCTATCATATACACAAGCCGGATAATGCCTTGTTCGCTTTTGGAGGTGTTTGGGAACACTGGGAACATGATCAGGAAACGGTTTATTCGTGTGCGATTATAACTACAATTGCTAACGATAAAATAGCGCCTATTCATGACCGGATGCCGGTGATTATCGCGCCGGATGATTACAATCGCTGGCTGTCTAAAAAAATTACCGTTATCGAAATGGCTGATTTTTTAGTCTCTGACGCTTACCGGGAAATGCTGGTCACTCCGATCAGTACGCGAATCAACAACTCCTTGCATAATGATGAAAGTTGTTTAAGTTAGGATAAATAGGCTTTTAGCCCAATTTCTTGATGAGACAAAGTAGATGGGCAAGAAACCTGCCCACCTACTTGAATGACAGACTAAGACTTTTTAACGTCTGGATTTTCAGCAACCAACTCAGGAGTATAGGATTTATAGTCCGGAGCAATACTAATCAAGACCGTCAACAAGGCCGCAACATAAGGAACAGCCTGCACAGAAAGAATAGCTATCCATAATCTGCCGCTAAAATTGTCAAAATGCTCCAGCGAAGCCATCATCCCAATCGCCACGCTTAACAATGTCAACAACAACAATTCCTGACGTATGGTGAACAAGCCGACGAATAAAGCGCCGTGTTGTTCAAACTTAGGGGTGCGCATAAATGGCTTACCGGATGTAAACAAGCCTTGCAAAGTTCCTTTGGCAACGGTATGCGTTAAGGCCAATCCAGATAGCGCTGCACCTAACGATTGCCAAACCGAACACGGTACACGGGCCTGATATAGCCATAAGCCCCTGATAATTTTAAAACTGAATATACCGACAGTCGGCAATAAAAATGCATTAGCCGGGAGTTCGCTGTGTATTGGGTCATAAAGAATCACCGCAGTTAAGGCTAAACTGGTCATGGTAAATATCAATGCCAACGCATCTGAAATCCACGGTAACCAGCCGGCAATAAAATAATATTTCTGAGCAGGTGTCAGCTTGGGCTGCTTAGAGGGCAAAAAGTTGCGCCAATGTGCCTTGATGATTTGCATAGCACCATAAACCCAGCGATAACGTTGAGTCATGTAGCCTGACATAGTGTCAGGCATCACTCCACGTCCGAATGAATCTTTGACGTAAACCGAATCGTAGCCCGCTTCATACAAGCGCAAACCTAACTCGCTGTCTTCACAGATACACCATTCTGACCATTTGCCCACTTCCAGCAAGGCGGACTTTCTGATCATGGTCATAGTGCCATGCTGGATAATGGCGTTATACTCGTTCCGTTGCACCATGCCGATATTGAAAAAGCCGGCATATTCCCAGTAACAAAAAGATTTAAAAGCGCTTTGATCGCGGTCGCGATAATCCTGAGGCGATTGTATAAAACCGACATTTTCATCATCGAAATAAGGCACCATGCAGTTAAGCCAGTCTGGCGACAGAATATAATCGCTATCGATAACGGCAATAATCTCGGCATCGGGAGCGGTTTGTTCAAGAGCATGATTAATCGCCCCCGCTTTAAAGCCGGGCCAGTTTTCAAGATGAAAGAATCTAAACTTTGGTCCCAAGCGTTCACAATCGGCTTTCACCGGCTCCCAAACTGCCGGATCTTTGGTGTTGTTGTCCATCACCAGAACTTCAAGATTCGGATAATCCACTCTATTCAAAGCTTCCAGAGTCATGCGCACCATATCAGGCGGCTCGTTATGGATAGGTAAATGCAGAGATACCTTAGGATATTTAAAATCAGGGGATGGCGTAAGCGGCTGGAAAGTCCTGGCTGTTTTCCGGTGCCAAATAACTTCGGCTATTTCCAAACTTTCAATTAATAAGATAATTGCCGCCAAAACCTGCATCAATATAAGAATACCCCAAAATACCATAGTAAGATGGGTTTGATATTGCTGGGCGCCAATCGATACCGACCAAAAAATGGTTGATGCGGCAAGGTTAGCAATCAATCCGAAAAACAGTAAACCGGGCAACTTCATACTGCTACGGGTAAATAAAAACAAAGCCATTAACACGACACTGAAAATAGCCGCACCGGTAGCCCAGTTTTCCCAGTTCGGCATGGTAATAACGTCGCTATCCATCGGGTATTTGGGTTGCCTATCCGCATTAAAAATGCCCCAATAAGCTCCGGCCGAGCCTTCCAAAGACATTTTCCAAGGCTGGTCAAATGCTTCTACAATGTAATAAGTGACTTTTTCCGCATCGGCCCGGTTAAGAAATTCGCGCAGAAATTTTGCTTGATTGGAAATTGATGCAGTCGCATGCTTGAAAGGTTGACCATCCGAAGGCCAACCGACCTCGGTAATGACAATAGGTTTATTAGGATAAGCTTGTTGTACGGCATGATAACGGTCAAAAACATAATCAACCGCATCTTCGGCCGCAATACCTTCCCAGTAAGGCAGGATATGTATAGCTATGAAATCGACTTCAGCCACAAGCTCAGGATGTTTCATCCATTCAGCCCATGTTTCGGATGTACTTACCGGGCGCCAAGTATTTTTCTTTACTTCCCTGATATATTCGATCAGTTGTTCGGGTGGAATTTCGGCGCGAAGTAGAACCTCGTTGCCCACCATAACACGAACAATGTTGGGATTATTCTGCCGGCTAACATTAATTAAGGTTTCAATTTCTTGTCGATTCTTTTCAAGATTACCGTCAATCCATGCGCCCACTGTCGTATTCAAATTATGCTTGGCGGCCAGCTCAGGAACTTTATCCAGCCCTTTAAGCACACTGTATGTACGAACGGCGTGAACTTTATTCTCAAGCAAGCTCAAGTCATGGTCAATATCGGCTTCGCTTGGAAAAGTATTACTTGTTTGCGTATCTTGTTTTCTCATGGGGTCGAAGGTGACACCCATAGTAGTTTTTGTCCAAGGTTGCAATTGCAAGGGATTGTTAACGTAACTCCAAATACTGAAATTAATGAAGACGAGTAGAGCGAGTGCAATGACAGTAACTATCTTGGTTTTCATTTAGGTGCTCGGTTGTTCTGCTGGACTGAAAAATATGTTTTTAATTAAAGATCTTAAAAAATGTACGGCTCGCACTGCAAGTTCCCTCTGACCTATATCCATGTATGGAACTTTATAAATTTTAGAACAAAATATCGAACTCTTAAACTATAAGTCTCGTTGTTTAAAAGGAAGCTGGCAGAATGGCGATTGACGGATATTTTACACAGGTTCTAAAGCTTCCAAGAATTTATTTACAGCCATGTTAAGCTTATATTGGTTTATAAATACAGCTATTTATAAAAGAAAAATCTAATATAAGAATTTACATCCTTGTAAGCAATAACAGGAATTTAACCTTTATTTTTTTATATAAAGATCGGTAATAGAGCCGGTAATCATTTCAGCGGCAAACGCAAAAGTCTCGGATAACATTGGATGTGGGTGGATAGATAAACCAATGTCTTCGGCATCGGCGCCCATTTCCAGAGCCAGTACCGCTTCGGCAATCAATTCACCGGCATTGGGGCCGACCATGCCTGCGCCGAGTATCCTGCCGGTTTCCTTTTCACAAAGTATTTTGGTCAAACCTTCCTTGCGTCCGAGACTTAACGAGCGTCCGCTGGCCGCCCAAGGAAAAACAGCTTTGTCGTATTCTTTGCCCTGTTGTTTAGCCTGGTTTTCAGTCAATCCCATCCAGGTAACTTCAGGATCGGTATAAGCAACCGAAGGAATGGTTAAGGCATCGAATCCGGCTTTTAAACCAGCCGCAACTTCGGCGGCAACTTTACCTTCATGAGAAGCCTTATGTGCCAGCATCGGATTGCCGACTATATCGCCTATCGCAAAGATATGCGGAACGTTAGTCCGCTGCTGCTTATCGACTGCAATAAAACCGATGTCATCGACGTTGACTCCTGCCAGCTCGGCACCGATCTGCTTACCGTTAGGCCTGCGTCCTACAGCTACTAAAACCGCGTCGAATATGGCCGAATCCGGCGCACTTTTACCTTCAAAGGAAACTTTCAGACCGTCTTTGTGCTTTTCAATTGAAGCAACTCGCGTCTCCAACCAGATATTTTGATATTGCTTTTTAATACGCCGGTACAGCGGAGTAACCAAGTCGTTGTCGCAGCCGGGAATGATCTGATCCATCAGCTCAACCACACTGATTTCAGATCCTAACGCATGGTAAACCGTGGCCATTTCCAGGCCGATGATGCCGCCGCCGACAATCAACAGCTTTTGGGGAATCTCTTTTAATTCCAGCGCATCGGTCGAGTCCCATAAACGCGGATCGTCATGAGGAAAAATCGGAATTTTAGTAGGATGTGATCCGGCGGCAATAATCGCCTGATCGAAGCTGACTGTTTTAATGCCTGCTTCTGTTTTTACCTCGACCGTGTGAGACGAGGTAAAGCGCCCTGTACCTTGAATCAAGGTTATTTTGCGCTGTTTTACCAGCCGGGCCAAGCCATCAACCAGCGCTTTGGTAACGCTTTCTTTCCAGCCCCGGATTTTGTCTATATCAAAAGTCGGTTTGCCGTAACTGAGACCGTGTTGCTCGAATTCATCAACTTCGTGAACAATCTGCGCGACATGCAACAGAGCCTTAGACGGAATACAGCCGATGTTGAGACACACACCGCCAAGAGCCGGATAGCGCTCGACTAACACTACTTGCTTGCCTAAATCGGCGGCACGGAATGCTGCCGTATAACCGCCGGGGCCGCCGCCCAGTACCAGAACTTCAGTATGTAGCACAGACTCATCAACCGTTGGATTAGCATCCATATTATCATCCCCTGATTAAATTAAAGTAACAGGCGGCGAATATCGCCCAAATACTGTTTGATCGCAGCCATAAAACGCGCGCCTTCTACACCGTCAATCACTCGATGATCGTATGTCAAATCGAGCGGCAGCATCAGGCGAGGCACAAACTCCTTGCCATCCCAAACCGGTTGCATTTTTGCACGGGTAACGCCGAGTATCGCCACTTCCGGGGCATTGACAATAGGCGTAAAAGCCGTGCCGCCGATACCACCGAGGCTGGAAATAGTGATACATCCGCCCTGCATTTCGGCAGGCATTAACTTGCCTAAACGCGCTCTGTTACTTGTTTCAGCCAGTTCAGCAGATAATTCGGTGACGCCTTTGCGGTTGACATCGCGCAACACCGGCACTACCAAACCATTAGGCGTATCGACCGCGATACCGATATTGAAATATTTCTTGAGTATCAGTTTTTCACCATCGGCAGACAGCGATGCATTAAACTGCGGGAACTGTTCCAAAGCGGCAACCAGCGCCTTAATAATAAATATCAGGCCGGTGATTTTTATATCATCTTTGGATTTTTCCGAATTCAGCGCTACGCGGAACGCTTCCATATCAGTAATGTCCGCTTCCTCATGGTAGGTGACCATAGGCAGATTCAGCCAAACGCGACTCAGGTTTTGCCCGGTCAGCCGTTTGATTTTATTAAGTTTCTGCTCTTCTATTTCGCCGAATTGCGAAAAGTCTATTGCAGGCATTGCCGGAATTCCGCTGCCACTTTGTGCCACGCCTTCCGTCATAACCTTTTTGACGAAGTTTTTCACATCGTCTTTTAAGATGCGTCCCTTGCGGCCGGTGCCAGTGGTTATCTTTTGTATATCAACACCTAGTTCGCGCGCAAAAAGCCGAACAGCCGGTGTAGCATGCGGAGCATGAATGGAGACGTTGTTAGTCTGGACTTCTTGTACTGGTTCAGGTTTGACAGCGACCGGTTCCGGTGCTTTTTCCTCTGGAGCTGGAACAGCTGCTTGTTGTGCAGGCTCTTGCGGTTGTGCAACGCTGACTTCTTCGGTGCTTGCCGACACCGTCGCAATTAATGTTCCTTCAGAGACTTTATCGCCAGACTTGATAAACACTTCCTGCACCGTACCCGTTGCACTGGAGGGTAAATCCATACTGGCTTTGTCGGTCTCAAGCACAGCCAAGGTTTGTTCCAGCTTTACCTCATCGCCCGGCTTAACCAATACATCTACTACGTCGATTTCCGCGACATTACCAACATCAGGGACCTTAATTTCAATTAAAAAAGCCATTTCGTATCCTTTCTTAAATTAGCCAGGGAGCTGCTGCTTCAGGGTTTATGCCGTATTTGGCAATAGCCACATCCACTTTGGCAGCATCGAACTGCCCCAGATCGGCCAAGCTCTTTAACGCCGCAACTGTGACATGGTAGCGGTCTACCTCAAAAAACCGGCGCAGATTTTCGCGCGTATCGGAACGACCGAAACC
Organism: Methylobacter sp.; assembly: GCA_036561025.1. Lineage (GTDB taxonomy): Bacteria > Pseudomonadota > Gammaproteobacteria > Methylococcales > Methylomonadaceae > Methylobacter_A. The sequence continues at coordinate 200,670 of DATBQB010000057.1, forward strand.
ATCGGTGCCCAACACAACATAAGGAGCGGAAATTAGACTGCGAATCTGTTCGGCAAAGGCGCGGGTATAATCGCTGGCGGCTACCACCGGACCCTGAGCATTGGCTAGACAATGCGCAACATGGGATTGTTTGGGGGTTTCTGTGGGATGCAGACGATTCCAGCGCTCACAAAGCTGACCGTTTCTGGCTAGTTCGGTAAAACTGGTGCAACTCCATAAATCGGCTTCCACGCCCCAGTCACTACTCAGCAATTCAGCCGCTGCTTCGACTTCACGGAAAATCGTTCCTGAACCCAATAATTGCACGCGCGGCGCTTTCTTTTTAGCGCCTTTCTTGAAGCTGTACATGCCTTTGAGTATATCTTGCTCAGCGCCTTTAGGCATCGCAGGATGGGTATAATTTTCGTTCATTACCGTGATGTAATAGAAAACATCTTCCTGTTCGACATACATGCGGCGTAAACCGTCTTGAATAATCACCGCCAATTCGTAGGCATAAGTCGGATCGTAAGATACGCAGTTAGGTACGGTTGCCGACATCAAGTGACTGTGTCCGTCTTCATGTTGCAGACCTTCGCCGTTCAGCGTGGTCCTGCCCGCCGTGCCGCCCATTAAAAAACCGCGGGTGCGTTGATCGGCTGCCGCCCAAATCAAATCGCCAACCCGTTGAAAACCGAACATTGAATAATAAATAAAGAACGGAATCATCGGCACGTTATGCGTTGAATACGAAGTGCCCGCCGCGATCCAATCGCATAAACCGCCCGCTTCATTAATGCCTTCCTGCATTACCTGCCCGTGCTTGTCTTCCTTGTAGAACATCAACTGATCGGCATCTTGCGGAGTATATAGCTGACCAACTTGCGACCATATACCCAGTTGACGGAACATACCTTCCATACCGAAAGTTCTCGATTCGTCAGGAACGATCGGAACGATGCGCTTGCCGATATTCTGGTCTTTGACCAAAATATTCAGTAAACGCACAAAAGCCATAGTGGTTGAGATTTCACGGCCTTCGCCGCTGGCTTCCAGCAACGCTTTGAAATCGCTTAAAACCGGAACATCCAACGCATAAGACTTTGCTCTTCTCGAAGGTAAATGACCACCCAGTTCGTTGCGGCGTTGCTGCATGTAGGCCAGCTCTTTCGAACCTTCCGGAAAACTGAGGTAAGGCAGGTTATGCAGCTCTTCATCAGTTACCGGCAACGCATAACGGTCACGGAAGTTAGTTAGCGAAATATCGCTCATTTTTTTCTGTTGATGAGAGATATTCTGGGCTTCTCCCGATGCGCCCATGCCATAACCTTTAATAGTTTTAGCCAGGATGACTGTGGGTTGGCCTTGATGATTCACTGCCGCATGGAAAGCGGCAAAAACCTTAACAGGATCATGTCCGCCGCGATTAAGTTCCCATATATCGCGATCGGACCAATCGGCCACCATGGCTTTTAATTCGGGAGTATTAAAGAAATGCTCGCGCACATAAGCGCCATCTTTCGCTTTAAAAGTTTGATAATCGCCATCGACACAAGACATCATACGGGCTGCCAACAGGCCGTCTTTATCGCGAGCCAGCAACGAGTCCCACCTTTGTCCCCAAACCAGCTTGATCACATTCCAGCCGGCGCCGCGAAACTCACTTTCCAATTCCTGGATAATCTTGCCATTGCCGCGTACCGGCCCATCCAGGCGTTGCAGATTGCAGTTGATAACAAAAATAAGATTATCCAACTTTTCCCGCCCGGCCATGCCGATAGCCCCCAAAGACTCGGGCTCATCAGTTTCGCCATCGCCAAGAAAACTCCAGACTTTGCGATTTGACGTATCGGCAAAACCGCGGTCCTGCAAATAGCGCATAAAACGCGCCTGATAAATGGCCATAATCGGGCCAAGACCCATAGAAACTGTCGGGAATTGCCAGAATTCGGGCATCAACCAAGGATGAGGATAAGACGGCAAGCCGTTACCGTTCACTTCCTGGCGAAAATTATCCATCTGTTCCAGCGTCAATCGTCCCAACAAGAATGCACGCGCATAGTCACCCGGTGTTAAGTGGCCTTGGGTAAAAATCAGATCGCCGTCATTTTGATCTGAAGGCGCATGCCAAAAATGGTTATAGCCGACATCATACAGAGTGGCCGCCGAAGCAAAACTGGCAATATGGCCACCGACATTGGTATGTTTGTTCGCCCTCAATACCATCATCATCGCATTCCAACGCACATAAGCGCGGATTTTATGCTCTATGGTAACGTCACCGGGAAACTGCGCCTGCTGTGCAACAGGAATAGTATTGACATAAGCGGTATTGGCACTGAAAGGGATGTCGGACCCGGCATGCCGAGTTACCGCAACCAACTGCTCAATCAAAAAGTGCGCGCGTTCGCTGCCATCATGTTCCAGCACGGCTTGCAGCGCTTCAATCCACTCTCTGGTTTCTGCTGGATCGACGTCATTCTGTCCGGTGATTTTTGAGGTTAAACTGTTGGTCATTGATTGATCCTGTTACGGCGGGTATGCATGGAATAAAAATTGTAGGTTGGTTTTTACCAAGAGGGCACAAACGTAGCGTAACCCAGCATTTTACTGAAATAGTGCGAACAAGGCCAGAAATGGTCTGTTATTGTGTATAGTATAAACAATGCAGGGGGGCCAATGCACCCGTTTTAGTCATTTTGATGCTTAAAGCAGGAGACCGATTCGGGTTTCGCGGGGCGGATATTTGGTTTTTTGCGACATGGCGATTTATTATAGATAAGGCTGTCCGAAAACATAGCGAACGGTTTTTTACCCATCAACGTTAACCTTACAGGGAAAAACATGGATCTTATATTAACGCTTAAAACTATTATTCTAGGCATCGTTGAGGGCCTTACCGAATTTCTACCGGTTTCCAGTACCGGACACTTAATACTAGTTGGCGATTTACTAAACTTTAACGATGACAAGGGCAAGCTATTTGAAATCGTTATTCAGGTCGGCGCCATCCTCGCGGTGTGTTGGGAATATCGCGCCAAAATCGCTGCTGTTATTGTCGGCTTGCCCAATCAAAAACAGGCGCAAAAATTTGCCTTTAACCTGATGATTGCTTTCGTGCCGTTAGCAAGCCTGGGCTTACTGTTCGGTAAACACATTAAAGCCGTGTTATTCAAGCCTATTCCGGTAGCTCTGGCGTTTATTGTTGGCGCTTTCGTGATCATTTGGGCAGAGAAACGGGAACATAAAATCCGTATCGTTGAGGTCGAAGATTTAAGTCCACTGGATGCGTTAAAACTCGGTGTCGCGCAGGCGTTCGCGCTGATTCCCGGAACTTCGCGTTCCGGCGCAACCATTATCGGCGGCCTGTTATTCGGGCTGTCGCGTAAAGCAGCAACCGAATTCTCATTTTTTCTGGCAATACCCACGCTGATTGTCGCCAGTATTTACGATTTGTATAAACATCGCGACTTATTAGAGTTGGCAACCGACGCGCCCTATTTTGCCGCAGGACTGATCGCCGCATTTCTCAGTGCGCTATTGGCAATCAAAGCGCTATTGCGCTATATCAGTCATCATGACTTCATTATTTTTGCCTGGTATCGCATAGTCTTTGGCTTAATTGTGCTTGCCACATCATACAGCGGCCTAGTGCAATGGACTGTTGATTAATATGGCTCTAAAACTATAGCCTTATTCTCATAAGGCTTTGTTTTTCACTCTTCGTAACAGCCAAAAATTAACCACACCTAGCGAGAAACAATATTTCCTTTTTCTTCTGAGAGAATAATTTCCACCCGCCGATTCATTTGACGCCCTGCAGCCGTGCTATTGTTTGCAACAGCATAACCCTGGGCCATAAATACGGTCACTACTGATGCCCATTTCGATCAAAGCCAATTGCACGGTCTCTCGGCCCGCCACTCAGAAAGTTCCTGGTTCAATCCTTGAGTGCCGATACTGTCGGTGTGACCTTCAATCGATACCTTGTATTGCTGGTTTTGTTTGAGAAAATCGGCTAGTTTTGCCATATTGCGTAAACCGCCCGATTCCAGCTTTGACTTTTTAGTACGAAACAATACGTCACCTAGAGTAATCATCTTCCTCGTTCGGTTTGCTTGACATGTAACTCCTTGAGTTGCTATTTGTCCGCATCGGCTTCAGAGCCGTTCTCGCCTGAAGTTGGATTTGAGTGCGTTTGGCTGTGGCGTAGGCGATCGCTAATTCAGCAGCTTTCTGCTTGGCGGTTTCCTCCGCTACCGCCACTTGATGCTTGGCTAAATAGGCCAATTGATTGACAGTTTCATCATCTTCTAAGGCAGCATCCGCTTTTTTCAAAGTGTCGTCGGCCGCTTTCAATTCAAGCGCTGCCAGATTTATGACATCAGGGTTGGTTCGTACATTGTTGAAACTGTTATGCGCCTCTGTCAGAGAAGCGTTTTTCGGCATGGTAGTGCAGCCTGAAACAATCGCGACAGCAAACAGGATAATGAGATGATATCGATGATTTTTCATGATGAACTCCATTTATGATTACTGGGCTTGACGTTCGATTTCTTGTTGCAGCGCACTATTACCTTCTTCCAATTCGCGCACTGCTTTCTGCGCTTTGGCTGCACGCGCCGTCGTTGAGGCTAGTTGAGCGCCTACCTGCGCTTGTTCCGTCAATTGTCGGGCTAACTCATACTCTTCATCTGCCATGGCTCGCTCGGCAGCATCCATCTTATCCATCGCAGACCTTAGCTGTACCGGAGCAAACTCATTGCCGTCCACGCTAATTGCAGTGTTTAGCGCATCCTTGGCAACGGCCATTTGTTCTGTTGGCGGCGTGCTTGCGCAGCCGACGAGCATAAATATTAAAATAATCATGATGATGCCGATGCCCTGCATTACTTGATACGGTCTTAGGCGATAAGAGTCTTTCATCATTTTTCTCCGTTGAGTTAAACATCGAACACAATCGTTACAATGATTATTTTTACGATTGCAACAATTCTCCAATTTTTAAAAAACCAGTTCTTAAAATGTTCTTAGAACAATTAAATGCCTTTTTATAAAAACTCACAGTACGCTAGCGAACATAAGGTCGAATAACGCTAAATCGGCAGAATTAATATTCAAACCCTTGTCGTTATATGGTTCGCATGAGATCGTTGGTCATCGATAATAGACGAACCAACAGTTACGTGACGTTAAGAATGTAAACGAACTTTATTGATGAAATAAGCAGCGTAGGCCGGAATAAGTCCATCTAAGCGCGTAGCGCGAGGTGGCGTTTCCGGCGAATCGAAGTGGTGTTTGCCGGAAACGCCAGTTCTCGCTGTCGCTCGAACCGGCTTATTCCGGCCTTGTATATTAAATACATCTCTAAAACACAGGATTATGTGACACAAAAAAGTTTATAGTGATAAGTGATTTTCTGGGGAAGCCGATCCGGCCTTAAGCTCTGAGCTTGTTTGTAGATAGGCTCC
>DATBQB010000058.1:0-47306 GCA_036561025.1 Methylobacter sp.
ATTAGATGACAATCAATTTCGGAATTCACCCAATTTGGGAAGACCGATCAAAAGTTATTACGAATACGCTTGTTAAAAACCGGATGTTGGAATGACAAAATGACGGAATTATTTTTCTGCGTTTTGACACAGTCTGGGCCATCAAGAGACGGTCGCGACTGGCTGATTTACGGCGATGAATATGGCAAAATAAGGTTGGACAATGTGCCAGGAACCCTTTATAAAAAAACAGGAGTTGATCGTCTAGTTTCAGTTCGAGCGATGACGTCCAGCCGCTTTGTGTAAAAAATGCAGGTTTTTTTGAAAACCTGAACAACGACGGCACATCGATAAATGCACCCATAGTGTCAAGCGTTCACGCCATATTAAGTGGCGATCCATGCTTTCAGACAACAGTTCACTAATATCTTTACAAGTTTTCATTTCTCTCTCTTTGCGTTAAACCAGCGTTGCTCCAGGCACTCACGTAACCCTAGCCGCGCCCTATATAAATAAACACGGCAAGCACTATGGCTAATATTCATATCCAGACAAATTTCTTCAGTTTCTAGCCCAACCATTTCACGCAGCATAAAAGCCCGGGCATGTTGTTGGGATAGATTCTTTTGACACCAATCAAACACGCCCCAAAATTCGTCCTGCTCCAAAACATGGTCTGGGTTACTCCATGCACTAGGCGAGCCTATCCAGCGACCTTTACCGTCGAATATCAATTGTTCTAAGGCGGCATTGGGATCTCCTCCATCCTCGCTAATCTGTTCTCCCAGTGAATAATGCCTTTCAGACGCTCGGTAGTGATCGGCGATTTTGTGCTTTAGAATGCCAATTAACCAAGTTCTGATTGCTGATTCACTACGAAAACTATCACCTGTTTGCAAGGCCACCAGTAGCGTTTCTTGTACCGCATCTTCGGCAACCGCTTCATCATGCAACTGTAATAAAGCATAACGTAATAGAATAGTTCGATGGTTGTTTAACTGGTTTTTATCCATTTTTTGTTTTTTGATTGGCCAACCATGCATCAAGACTTAAGCGACCAGAGCCACTAAATAGTAATGACGCGAGCATGAATAAGTACATTAACGGCAGTTTGTAATTACCGTAGCCTTGGTCGGTAATGGCGTAGCCTTGCCATAATTGCGCTAAGGTATGCCATTCGGCTGGCCAGTGAACAGCGGCGATGGCAACCATAGTTAAAATCATCAACGAAAAACTAAAAAAACGGGTGGCCAATCCTAAAATCAACGCAATAGGTGCAATAATCTCCAGTCCTATCGACAGCTCCCAGCTCACATCAGGCGGCAATAAATTAAACGGAAAAGGAAATGCTAAATCAGCAAACCAGTTTTCGCCTGACAGTTTTTCGAGTCCCGCATCTAAAAATTCATAGGCTATTAGCAATCGTAGTGTTAGTGGAGCGAACCCCACCATATTTTCAGCAAACCAACGCGATATGATGTTGGATGCTTTACACAATTCACGCGTTGCTACATGTACAGGGCAGACATTACACTCTGTTAATTTATGCGTTTTATCCATGATAGTTTTTTCACTGTTTTTTCGCGCTCCAAGAATAGCACCATGCTGCATTAACTCAGTTAAAGCTTCAATTCCAAATGCAAAAAGTACCGAGGGTTCTGGTTGTTGTAATTCTCTGGCGATTTGTTGCATTGCTTCACCAACGGTGTAATCCGTTCCGTGCAAAATTTCCAGTAAACGGGCGGTTGCCGGGTTTAATTCAATAAACTGCACAGCGTCATTTTCGTCTCGAAACCCTAAAATATGCGTTGCCTGTTCCGGTGGCGTGGTTGGCTGATAGTTTTCGTTGATACGTTGAACAGGATAGGCATAGTTCAGTAACTGAAATACAGGCGCGAACACGGGGCGACACGCTAACCAATCGGTAATAAGCTCACTATCAGTAGTAATCTGTTCCTCTTTCACAATCGCCAATGCCATTTCTACCCATTCAAAATGTGCCAATTCCAGCAAATAAGGCGGGGTAGTATCATTCCTGTGTTTATTTTGTAAATACTCGATAAACTCATCAGGAATTTGCCGATAATAAGGCGATAAACAACGATGCTGGGCAATAAAATCATTAATCAGGCGTTGCCAGTTGTTTTCGCCTAAAATTGCGTGAGTGACAGGGAAACACATTTCCAAGCTGTCGTTGAATTTGTTGTATAGCAAATCGGTATAGAGCGCCACGCCTGGCTGGTCAAATCCTGTCGGTAAAGGCTGTTGCTCAGGGTTACGCAAATGCGCTAAAAATTGCCGCTGCATGTATTGAAAAGCCATCATGTTCTTGCTCCATAATGCTGTTGTAAGCTGGCAATATGCTCGACTTCCACCAACAAATTCGCTAACGGCGGTATATTAAAATCCCGTTCCAATAACGTCGGAAACACGCCAAAAGTCTGATAAGCAACTTCTAATAATTGCCAAACCGGATCACAAGCCGCTTGTCCGTGCGTATCGATAATGACCCCTGATTTATCCAAATCATGCCCGGCAATATGTCCATAAACAATCCGCTCACCGCATAAGCCTTTTAAAAAGGCGGTCGCATCATAACCATGATTAAGGCTATTAACGTAAATGTTGTTTACGTCCAAATGAAACGGACAATCGGCTTCTGTTAATACTGCATTGATAAACGTCAATTCATCCATTTCCGCTAACGGTGGCGTGACGTAATAAGAGGCATTTTCCAGCGCAATCGGGCGTTCAAGAATATCCTGCGCAAGTCGCATCCTGTCAGCCACATAACGCACCGATTCCTCGGTAAAGGGGATAGGGTAAAGGTCGTAATGATGACCCTCATCACTGCAAAAGCTTAAATGTTCGGTGTACAGCGCACAGTTATGTTCATCGAGAAACGCTTTCATGCGTTGCAAGAATGCTATATCCAGCAGTGCCGGGCCGCCAATGGATAAGGAAAGGCCATGCGCTACGAAGCGATGTTGCTCCGTGTAGGCATGAAAAATCTTACCCAATCGACCGCCAATATCGATCCAATTTTCAGGCGAGACTTCAAAAAATTTAATCACATCGGGAACGCCCGATTCCAGAGCCGGTAACAGCTCTCGACGTAGCCCTAAGCCCGCACCATTGATAGCAAATGTGTTCACTTGTGCCCCTTCAGTGGCTATAAATAACTTTAAAACCAGCGTAAAACCCAATGAGCGATTGCTGCCAAGCCAAGCAGCATCATACCGCCCATCATCATTTTTTCATGAATACACAAGCCTTTTTTGGTACTGCATTGACCATTTAGTTTACACATGAGCGACATAATTTTTCCTTAGTAAAATATTTTTAATAAAAGTGCCGCCAGAGAAAAGTTATCGGGCGGCTTTATTTAGAGATATTACATTTTGCCGCTACAACCGCCTTCTTTCATTTTTTCTTCAGGTTTTGCTGTGCCACTACAGCCACCTTCTTTTATTTTCATTTTGTTGGCACCGCATTTACCTTCACCGCACTTGCCTTCCTTCATTTTTTTACCGCTGCAACCGCCTTCAGGCATTTTTGCATCGGCTTCAGCAAGCACTTGTGCGCCATCAATTTTTTGCATGCCAAAAGGATTTTCTTGTGCATTAACCATTGGGCTTGCAGTTATTACAGTTGCTATTGCGCCGCCAAGAGTGAGTGCTAAGGTTTTTTTGTTCATAATTTAAGTCTCATAATTTAAATGAAAGGGAATTACAGAAAAGCATTTTTGCCTTCCCGCTTCATCAGTCGGAGTAATGGTCAATTTGTTACAATTTTTTTAAGAATTAGTGCATTTCTTAAAAAATACGTTCTTGAAACAAGGAAATATTGAATGGCATTAGACAAAGGAATACCGTTGCCTAATGTTTTGCTCGAGGGTTATTTAACATAAGCCCACTTATCGAAGTCTGTTTGTAAATGTAATTTAGAAATGTACTGCATCAGCTCGCATTTGACTGGTCCATTTGGGTCGATGATGCTACTTACTTTTCCAATGACAGGTATCGGGAAGCCTATATCAATATCCGAATGGCGGCAGTGGGTCGATAGCACTAGTACTCAGTCATTTTTATAATGTCGGGTAGAGCTTCTTAAATTTTACCCGCGCATCCTCATTAGTAAATCGCCATTTCATGGGGCGTGCGTTAGTGCGCCGGAATACACCATTCTTTATTCTGCCAAGGCTTAACTCATTTTTTTTAACGCCTGACGAATCGTTTCGTGGGCTACGCTCTCAGCATATCCCAATTCCACCATGCGTTGCCCAAGCAGGCGTAATGTCCGGCGACTTCGACCTTCAGGCGCATCGCCACCATTAAAGCGACCAAGTGGGCTTCGTTTTCACCACCAATCTTTCGCTTTCCAGCACGAGTCGGTTCCGCCCGATTTAATGTGGACTCTAAACCTTCCCGAACCAATCGTTCCTTGACCCGATCAACGGTGCGTGTCGAAATCCCATAGGTTCCACCGATTTGTTGATCCCGCCACCGTTCACCTAATTCACTGAGGTCCGCTTTCAGCAGTATTTCAGCATGAAGTCTTTTATGGGCTGCCACTTTGCCCTTGTGAATTAACCTCTTCAATATAGGTACGTTCATCTTTCGTTAGACCTACCATGTATTTCTTTGCCATTTTGTAATGCTCATGCCATGCTGAATAGCCAGCATATGGGTAGCAATATAACGATGATAGCGAATTGAGATTTTGCATTTCACAGATTTTTTATGGGATCGTAACTGCATTCTGCGTAGATGGACATTTTTACCTCCAGCAGTTCCAATGCTAACCGCGGCATCGCTACGCCAAGGCCCCCAATATCTTCAGCAACAATTCCTTGATTGGAATCTCGATGGCGAATAGCACCAGCATAGGAATTGCGGCTGGCAAGACCACAGCGAGGATCGCTGTCTTGCCGACGGGCACCGCCCGCATGTTCGCCACTGCCTCGTAAAGGGTGACGGTATCGGCTACCGGGCCAATTTCCTGGGCTTCCAGCAAGGACGGGTCTTCCAATGTTTCCCCCAAAATCCAACGCCGGTGGACAAGACGTCCGTGTTCGCCGACCAGGGCGCCGTAGTCCAACAGCGCTTGCTTTTTGGCCGCTACAAGTTTGGGGATGAATACTATCAATGGCGACAGGAACAACATGATCAAAAGGATCAGGAATACCACTACTTCCAGTTTCAAGGACATAACGTGCACGCCGTGATAAACCACATCGTGCGCGAGGCGTGAAGCCAGCACAGCGGACAGAGCGAAAGCAAACAGGCTAAAGGCTTTGGGGAGTCTTTGGAGGAAACCGAGGCCGCCGGCTCGGTCGGAATGGGTAGGGACAAGTTGTAGATCCAGTGCGGCAATTCGTTTCAAAAGCAGGAATAACAGGATCAGCCGCCACAGCCACGCACACAGGAGAGCAAGAAAGATCGGCTGAGCCACGTGATCCAGCCACCAGCCGCCGAATCCCACGTTGAAATGCGTCGGCTCGCCGATGTTGGCCCACACCAGTTCATGTTTATCCTGGCTGGGCGGCTGGAATCCCAGCCAAGCGACGATAAGAGCCGCGATCACGATCCAGGGAAAGGAACTGTTGCGTAGTTGGACTATGCCCCGAAGAACCTCCCTGAATGCCTCTCGTTGTTCCTTCCGGATCAGGCCTGAGGTATGGAAATAGGGAATGAGACGGGTGGTCATGCGATGCACACCTCCCTCGCCGAGAATCAATAACGGCAGCGCGAGCAGGAAACGAACATGGATGCCAAAATGCTGGAGCAAAGGTTCGTTGACAGTGCCAGGCAACGCCCGGCCGTTGTAAACAGCCCAAGCCGCAACGGGCAGCCAAGCCAGCAGACTGAAGAAAATCGCCCGGCGGATCAAGCCCAGGCCATGCTCCGGAATCAGGCCGATGCGGCGCTGGAAGCGGAACAACAGGTCGTCCCTGACCAGAGAGATTTCAAAATCGGAGTCTTGTGTGTTCATTTTCTATTTCCCTATCTGTCCAACATTAATTAACCATGTATCCTCGCTACCGCATGTAGCAAAGGGACTATAAATAATCGGACAACTGCCCTGTAGGTGCTATCCTACTTTAGAAAGCGTACAACTTCAAAATAATGAAAAGCCATGTAAATCAACAGGTATTGCTTTACAAAAGTGTACGATTTTTCACTCAGATGGGAGTAATTATGGATCTATAGCCAGCGGTTGCGCAGATATAAATTACTATGTACTCAAACCGACAGCTGCTTATAAACTAGCATTTTTAATTAACAAAACAATGAGTATAAATACCTAAACAGTATGATTACTAAATCATTAGCAAAAGCCTTTCACATAATCGGAATCGGCGCATCTGCCGGAGGCCTGGAATCCTTGACGAAGCTGCTGTCCAGCCTGTCCGAAAACGGCCGCATTGCCTATGTCGTTGCTCAACACATGGCAAAAGACGGTCATGACGAATTGGTGCTGCGCCTGCTCAACCAAAAGTCCAGGTTAAAGGTCATTAAAGCAGGAGCGGGGGAACTGCTTGAGCCGGATCGGGTATATCTTATTCCTTCCGGTTTTAACGGCATGGTTCAGAATGGACTTATCCAACTGCTTCCTCCCGCTCCCGAGCATATTTCCAGTCCTTCGGTGAATGCGTTGTTTGTCTCGCTTGCAAAAGATATGGGTAATAAGGCGATTGGTATTGTCCTTTCCGGAGCAGGCTCGGATGGTGTCGCCGGCTGTAAGGCCATCAAGGCAAACGGTGGCCTGATCCTGGTGCAGGACCCGCAATCGGCACCCTATTCAGGCATGCCGTTGGCCGCGATGCAGGCCAATGCGGCGGATGAGGTGCTGGAGCTCGAGGCAATAGCACAATATCTGACGACGATGTTCTCAACCGGGTCGACGGCACTGCTGTGCCCTGCGCCGTCCAACTCGAGAGCTGCGTCCAACCGGCATCTCCCCGCACTGCTGCAAAACGTGTTCGAGGCGACCGGCATCGATTTTTCCAGCTACAAGGAAGAAACCTTGCTGCGCAGAATAGACCGCCGAATGACCGCCTTGAAAATAATTAATTTCGAACAGTATCTGGCCTACATCGAGCAATATCCTGATGAGCTGAAAACCTTGCAACATCTTTTTCTGGTGTCATTATCATCGTTCTTCCGCGACAGTAGAGCGTTTGCCGTGGTCAAAAAGCATCTGGCCGAAACCGTCGAACAAAAAGCGCCTGGAGAATCTATCAGAATCTGGGTTCCCGGCTGTGCATCAGGAGAGGAATGCTACACCTTTGCCATTCTGCTAAGCGAAATCCTCGGCGAGAGCTTCAAAAGATTCAAAATCCGGATCATCGGCAGCGACCTCAACCCGGAGGCGCTGGCAATTGCCGATACCGGAATCTATCGGCAGACCGCGTTCAAGGAAACCGAACCCAATATATTGGCGCGTTATTTCGAGACCAGGGGACAGCATTACCAAGTGACCGAGCCGCTACGCGCGGCCTGCGAGTTCATCAGGCAGGATGTGGTTAGCGCAAATGCACCGGAAAACCTGGATATCGTCAGTTGCCGAAACCTGCTCATCTACATGAAAAGCGATTTACAGGATCAGCTGTTCAAAAAGTTCCATCAGGCCTTATTGCCCCAAGGGCTGCTTTTCATCGGGCAATCGGAAAATATCGGGATACTAGGCAATACATTATTTTTGCCCCTGGATCATTACCACCGGCTATACCGGCGCAAGTAGAATAAGTTATTATGCGATTACAGCGTTTTCAACTTAGATTAGTTGCTAAGCATGTCGCAGGAGTGCAGGAGCGAATAACTTTACCGCTACAAATGTACCCATAAAGATTCCGGATAGCTCTGTCGAAGCACGGTATTTTTGAGACAACCTTGGCGTAATTAGCGCCCCAATAAAAATTAATAACACTAAACTGGGTTTCATTATGAAACGTATTATCGTCATGCTGGAAAAAAGGCAACTAGTTTCCAAGTTAATGCTCGGCTTCGGTATATGCCTGTTTATCGCGCTGTTGATAGGAGTCAATGCCATCAACAGTATGCGCGTAATGACCGAAAAATCCACGGAGATGTACGAGATGGATTTGCTGGGCATTTCGCATCTCAAAGAAGCCAATATCAATCTCATCTACATAGGGCGTAGCCTACGGCAAATGATGCTCGCGCAAGATGCGGCGGACCGGGAAAAAGCCAAAGCCAGGATGGATCAAGCAATGCTGACCTTGCAAATCGAACTCGACGAAGCCCGCAAGCGCATTTCCCGGGAGGACAGTGAAAAGCTTCTCGTCCAGTTCGATAGCTACTACGAGCAATATAAACGCAATATCGATCAAACCGTATTGTTGATGAACAAGGAGGGTTACCGGTCTAGCGAGGCGGCGGCCTTCATTACCAGCGACGAGTACGTGAAAATCATCAACAAGGCTGACGATACGCTGACCGCAATTACGAAAATCAATGAAGCAGGGGCAAAACAGACGGCCGATACACTGGCAGAACTGGGCGAGCAAAACCGTCGATTTTCACTGATTCTGATGTTGCTGGGATTGGTGATTGGGGCCGGTGCCGGGCTAGTGCTGGGCATATCCATCCAGCGCCCTACCCTGCGGCTACGCAATTCCATCGAGGGACTGGCCGCAGGCAAGTTGGATGAAGCTATCCCTTATACCGACTACCGCAACGAAATTGGCGCGATGGCGCGCGCGCTCAAAGTGCTGCAAGCTGTATGCAGCAGCATGGAATCACAGAGCTGGGTTAAGACTCATGAGGCGCAGATATCCGCCAAAATGCAGCAGGCAGATACCTTTGTCGAACTCTCGCAGCAATTCATGTCTGCCATCTGCCCGTTGCTGCATGCCGAACACGGTGCTTTTTATATCCTTTCGGAAGACAAACTCCGTTTATTGGGCGGCTATGGTTACCGTGAGCGCAAAAACCTCAGTCAGAATTTCGCGATCGGCGAGGGTTTAGTCGGCCAATGCGCAATGGAGAAGAGTCCGATCACACTCACCAATCCTCCTCCGGACTACATCAAAATCGGCTCCGGACTTGGAGAAGCCGCGCCAAGCACAATAGCGGTATTACCCATCATGAACATGACCGAGGTCGTCGGCGTACTCGAGCTGGCAGCCTTACAGCCGTTCGGTGAACGGGAATTGCTATTGCTCGATGCGCTGATGCCTAGCATTGCAATAACGATCCAGCTTCTTGAGCGCAACATCAACACCCAACATCTGCTTAAGGAAACACAGGAACAATCCACTCGCATGGAAATCCAGGCTGCCCAGCTTGAAGAACAGACCGTCGAAATGGAAGCGCAGCAAGCCGAACTTGTGGAAACCGAGGCCTGGTTCCGAGGCATTATTGAATCTGCACCCGATGGGATGATGGTGGTGGATAGGCAAGGCACGATTGTCCTGTGCAATCCGCGTCTGGAGGTAATTTTCGGCTATGAACGTTCTGAACTGATTGGACATAGTGTCGACCAACTCGTCTCGCCCGATATCCGTGAACGGCACCCGGCCCTGAGGGCGAAATTCATGTCGGAGCAAGGCTCGCGGCCCATGGGAGCAGGACTTAAATTACTGGGAACGCGCAAGGATGGCGGCGAATTCCCGGTAGAAGTCGGCTTAAGCAAATTGCCGGCTTTGGGCAATAGAGATGCCTGTGTTTGCGTTTCAGTGAGCGACATCACCCAGCGCAGGAAAGCAGAAGAAAAACTTACTGCGCTGGAAGAGCGCAGCCGGCTGATTCTAGGATCGATCAACAACGGCATCGTCGGCATGGATACCGAAGGTAAGCTGACCTTCATTAATCCGGCTGTGATCACCCTGCTTGGTTACAGCGAGCAGGAGCTGCTGGGGCAGTCTATGCACGAACTGGTACACCATCACTATCCGGACGGGCGCGAATTTCCGCACGAGCAATGCGCGATGTGCCTTACCGCCCTCGATAGTCAGCCACGCATCGTCGATAACGAGGTGCTGTGGCGCAAAGACGGCAGCGCTCTACCGGTCGAGTACTCGACCAGGCCTGTATATAAGGATGACGCCATCGTCGGCACCGTGGTGGTGATCAGCGACATTACCGAACGCCTTGCCTCTGCCAGGGCTCTGGCAGAGCAGCGCGTCGCGCTGCAGAATATTCTCGACCATAGTCCGGTTGGCACGGCGTTCAGCACTGAAGGGCATTTTGGTTACGTCAACCCTGCATTCAAGGAAATGTTCGGCCTGGATGTCGGCGATGAAGCAGATAGAATTTATCTATCGCATGAAGAACGTGAAGAAGTACTCGCGACAGTCAAGCAAGATGGCTATCTGCTTAACCGTGAAATGAAATTGCACAGCAAAAGCGATGAAATTCGCGATTACCTGACGACTTTCATGCCGCTGATACATGACGGCAAAGAAGGCGTGATGGGGTGGCTGCTCGACATTACCGAACGCAAGCACATGGAAGATGCTGTCAACCATTCCAACATGCTTGCCGACTACGCACTCGATTTGGCGAAAGCGGGCTACTGGCATGTCCCGCTCGACGGTTCCGGATGGTACAACTCATCGAAGCGTGCGGCCACCCTGTTCGGAGACCCGCCACGTCCGCCTGAATGGCGCTACCGCGTAATGGAAGAATGGTTCGAGAATGTCAAGGCGGGCGACGAAGCGGCTGCCCAGGCTACCTATGAAAATTTCCAGGCTTCTATTGAAGGCGCCGTACCAGGGTACAACACCATCTACGCCTACAAGCGCCCAATCGATGGCCGTGTCGTCTGGATCCGAGCTAGCGGCCATGTCGTCAGAGATGCCAATGGCAAGCCGACCGACATGTATGGCGTAACGATGGACATCACCGAACAGAAAATGGCGGAATTGGCGATGGCCGAGAGCGAGCGTCAGGTGCGCTTCATGCTCGAATCGAGTCCGGTGGCGGTGCGGGTGGCAAGCAGCGCTACCCGCAAGATTGTATTCGCCAACCCGTCCTATGCCGATATGCTCCATGCGACCTTCGATCAAATGGTCGGCATGGAGCCCACAATGTTTTACCAAAATACGGAAGAACTGCGCGCGATCAATGAACGCCTCGCGGCAGGCGAGAACATCATCAACCAATCGGTTGGGCTAAAGAGGCTGGACGGAGAGGCTATCTGGGTGCTGGCCTCCTATTTCCACGTCGTTTACGGTGGCGAAGAGTGCATTTTGGGCTGGTTCTTCGACGTGACCGAACTGCGTCTTGCCAAGGAAATAGCGGAAGATGCTACCAAAATGAAGTCGGACTTCCTCGCCAACATGAGTCATGAAATTCGTACGCCGATGAACGCCATTATCGGTATGTCGCATTTGGCGCTGAAAACCGATCTCACTCCCCGGCAGCGGGATTACATCAAGAAAGTACAGAGTTCAGGACAGCATTTGCTTGGCCTTATCAACGACATTCTGGACTTTTCCAAGATCGAGGCCGGTAAGCTCATGGTCGAGCAAACCGATTTCGAGCTGGATAAGGTGCTGGACAATGTTGCCAACCTGATTTCGGAAAAAACCAACGCGAAAGAGCTGGAACTGGTGTTCGACATTGCCCAAAATGTGCCCACCCATCTCAACGGCGACTCGTTACGGCTGGGGCAGATCCTTATCAATTACGCCAACAACGCAGTCAAGTTCACCGAACAGGGCGAAGTCGTCATTACCGCCAAGGTGCTGGAAGAAACCGACCATGATGTGTTCTTGCATTTTGGGGTGCGCGACACCGGCATCGGGCTTAGCAAAGAGCAAATAGACAAGTTGTTCCAGTCGTTCCAGCAGGCCGATACTTCGACCAGCCGCAAGTTCGGCGGCACCGGTCTGGGACTGGCGATTGCCAAACAGCTCGCCGCGCTGATGCACGGCGAGGTCGGCGTTGACAGCGAACCCGGCAAGGGCAGCACTTTCTGGTTCACGGCACGGCTTGGCAAGGCCAGCAGCCAGGGTAGAAAACTCATACCAACACCGGATTTGCGCGGCCGGCGCGTACTGGTGGTGGACGACAACGAGATGGCGCGTACCGTGATGGACGACATGTTATCCGGCATGTCTTTCAAGGTCGCTCAGGCCATAGGCGGAAAGGAAGCCATAGCCGCAGTACAGGAAGCAGTCAAGTCCGGGCAGCCCTACGAAATCGTCTTCCTCGACTGGCAAATGCCCGGCATGGACGGCATTCAGGTTGCCAGGGAAATTCGTTCGCTCCCATTGTCAGCGCTTCCGCATCTAGTCATGGTGACGGCTCACGGGCGGGAAGAAGTGATCAAAGAGGCGGAAAACGCCGGGCTGGAGGATTTTCTGATTAAACCGGTCAGTGCTTCCGTGTTGTTCGATACCGCGATCCGGCTACTTGGCGGGCAGATGGACGAAGAGCGTACCAGTGATCGCTATGTTTCAAACATCATGGAAGATTTGGTTGCGATCAACGGCGCCGCCATTCTGGTTGCGGAAGATAACGAACTCAATCAGGAAGTCGCCATGGAACTTCTGACCGATGCCGGATTCGATGTGGACATTGCCAATAATGGCCAGGAGGCTGTGGAAATGATGGCCCAACGGGCTTACGACATTGTGCTGATGGATATGCAGATGCCGGTCATGGACGGCATAACCGCCACTATCGAGATTCGCAAGGATGCGAGATACCGGGAGTTGCCCATTGTCGCCATGACCGCCAATGCGATGCAGCAGGATAAAGAAAAATGCTTGAAGGCCGGCATGGTCGACCACGTTGCCAAGCCGATTGATCCCGATGAATTGTTCCGCACCTTGCTCAAGTGGATAAAACCCAAGATTGTTGCCGTAACATCGGAACAAGCAACGGCTGAAAAGCAGGATAGCGATTTACCTGTCATCGCCGGGCTGGACGTTGAACTCGGCATGCGGCGTGTCCTGGGTAAAAAACCGTCTTACCTGAAGATGCTTCGCAACTACGTGGTCAATCAAGAAAACACGCCCTCCGAACTTCGAGCGGCGATTGATGCCGACGATCATGCCTCGGCGGAACGCATTGCCCATTCGGCGAAAGGGGTCAGCGGCAACATTGGCGCTATCGGATTACAGGAAATTGCCGGGGAACTGGAGGGAATGATCATGGAAGGTGCGGATCGCGATGACATACGCGCCAAACTGGCTATCTTTAACCAACAGCAATCGGCTTTGATTAAAGCGCTCAAAGCGAACTTGCCAATGGAGAAGGTCCAAAACCCAGCTGAGAACGTAGACACGTCCAAGGCGGCTGAAGTATTAAACCGGCTTAAAAAATTGCTGGCTTTCGATGACAGCAAATCCAAAGAAGTTTTTGAAGAAAACTTCGACCTGTTACGCGTTGTGCTGGGAACGGAAGCGTTCGCCAAGGTCGATCAGGCCATCAGGCAATTCGATTTTGAGCTGGCTTTACAACATATCGACAACATCCAAATCAAGTAAGGAAAAAATCATGATAGACGCACCTGACTCTCTGGAAAAAGCAACTGTGCTGGTAGTGGACGATACCCCGGACAATCTGTCCTTAATGAGCGGATTGCTTGAGGATAACTACATTGTCAGGCTTGCCAACAGCGGCGAAAGGGCGCTCAAGATTGCACGGTCCGACACGCCGCCCGACCTGATTTTACTGGATATTATGATGCCGGAGATGGACGGATATGAGGTATGCAGGCTGCTACGGACTGAGGCAAAAACGCGCGACATCCCGGTGATTTTTTTGACGGCAAAATCCGAGATTAACGATGAAACCAAAGGGTTTGAACTGGGAGCAGTCGATTACATTACCAAACCTATCAGCCCTCCGATCGTACTGGCAAGAGTCAAAACCCATCTCGGCATGAAAAAAATGCATGATTTTTTAAAGGACCATTCCGCATTTCTTGAAAATGAAATTTCCCAGCGCACCAAAGAGATCATGGCCATTCAGGATGTGACGATATTGGCAATGGCCTCGTTGGCGGAAACGCGCGATTCGGACACCGGCAACCATATTCGCCGTACCCAATATTACGTCAGGGCGTTAGCGAATAAGCTGAAAAATCATCCGCGCTTTGCGCATTTCCTGACCGACCAGAACATCAATACCTTGTTCAAATCGGCTCCGTTGCACGATATTGGCAAGGTCGGCATCCCCGACCGCATCTTGCTGAAACCGGGACGTTTTGAAGCGCATGAAATGGAAATCATGAAAACCCACACGACGCTGGGCCGGAATGCCATCCAACATGCCGAAGATTCGCTCGGCATCGAAGTCGAGTTTCTCAAAATGGCCAAGGAAATTGCCTACGGCCACCAGGAAAAATGGGACGGCAGCGGTTATCCCGAAGGGCTTGCCGGCGACGTCATCCCGATATCGGCGCGGCTGATGGCGGTGGCGGATGTGTACGATGCCCTGATCAGCCGCCGTGTCTACAAGAATGGCATGCCGCATGAAAAAGCGGTGCAAATCATCATTGAAGGCAAGGGCAAGCATTTCGATCCGGACATGGTGGATGCCTTTTTAGATCTACAGGAAGAATTCAAGGCAATTGCGGCGCGCTTTGCCGACTCGGACGCGGACATCGATAAAAAAGCTCAATATCTGGAACAGGCTATCGCCGAA
This sequence comes from Methylobacter sp., assembly GCA_036561025.1. Classification (GTDB taxonomy): domain Bacteria; phylum Pseudomonadota; class Gammaproteobacteria; order Methylococcales; family Methylomonadaceae; genus Methylobacter_A. The sequence continues at coordinate 14,607 of DATBQB010000058.1, forward strand.
CAAATCCAACTCTAATGTCTGAAGAATAATGTTAATCACCAAGCACACCAGCTTTCTCGTTGTGGACGATAAACAACCTATGCGCACGATAATATCAAGCCAATTGAGAGCCTTTGGCGCCGTAAAAATTACGCAAGTCGCCAACGGCCGGGAAGCTTTGATTCTGTTGAAAAACCAGCCTTTCGACGTGATCCTGTCCGACTGGAACATGCCGGTGATGGATGGACTGGAACTGCTTAAGGCGGTACGTTCGGATGAAATGCTCTGTCATTTACCCTTTGTGATGATCACAGCGGAAACTGAACGGGGCCATATCGCAGAGGCCATTGTCTCCGGTGTCAGTGATTTTCTTGTCAAACCGTACAATGCTAAGACTCTGTTAAGACGGGTTGAAAAAGCCTTGTCATGGAAGCCCAGAAAAATCCCTGCCATGCCGGAAATACCAAGCTCGATAGAACCGGAGAAAAAAGAACCGATACTGCCGACCATCCTGATAGTCGATGACATACCCGACAATCTGCAATTACTTTCAGATTTGTTCAAGGACGAATACCGGGTCCGTGTTGCACATAACGGCAAGAAAGCACTGGATATCTGTACCTCTGAAAATGCGCCGGACCTGGTTCTTCTCGACATCATGATGCCCGACATGGACGGCTTTGAGGTGGCAAAGCGGATGCGCGAGCATCCCGAATCGGAACATATTCCAGTCATTTTCGTTACGGCCATGACGGACAATGACACCCGCCTTAAAGGCCTGGAACTGGGAGCCGTTGATTTTGTCACCAAGCCTATTGATCCGGATGTGCTGATTCCCCGCGTGCGCAATTTCATGCGTTATGTGGAATTGCACAAACAATTGCAAGATGACTATGACTCAATGTTGGAAAATGCCCGCTTAAGAGAAGATGTGGAGCATATTACCCGCCACGACTTGAAGAACCCTTTGTCAGGCGTCATCGGCTTAATACAATCCTTGGCGGAAGATGGGTCGATGAATCGTAAACAAATCGATCAACTGCGCTTAGTCGAAGAAACCGCACTGGAGGCGCTCAACATAATCAACTTGTCTTCGGAGCTTTACAAAATCGAGACCGGGCGATTTAAGCTCGATGCCCAACCGATCATAATCGGCGGCGTCCTACGCCGTATTGCCGAAATTTGCCGCAACACTTTCAATAGCAAACACATCACAATATCGGTGGCAACAGACGTCACTTCAGTTGATGAAGAAATACCCCATAGCTTGGGTGACGCCATGTTTTGTTACTCCTTGTTTCAAAACTTAATAAAAAACGCCTGCGAGGCAGCGCCGGAAAATAGCCGCGTCGTCGTTACGTTGATCGATAGCGATCCGCTCAAGATCACGATCCAGAACAACGGTGCGGTACCTGCCCCGATAAGAGAGCATTTCTTCGACAAATTTGTCACTCATGGTAAATCAAGCGGTACCGGGCTTGGCACTTATTCTGCGAAGCTGCTGACCGAAGCTCAAAACGGCAGCATTTCCTTAGACGTTTCCGATGAGAAAAACCTGAGCACCGTCACGGTTAGATTGCCAAGACACAGAGAAATATCCACAAAAGCGGCCGGTTAATCGCTCTTATTAATTTAGACTCCACACCGGTATCAGCATTGCTCGACTTCTTTTTTAAACGCTTTTATTTCCCTTGCCGGCCCCATCACCACCAGCACATCCCCTGCATCCAGACAATGCTCTTTCTCTCCGATGGCAAAATACAGCTGATCGCCAAGTTCCCTGTCTACAACGCCAATCAGGATCAAGTTATGCTTTTGATTCAGTTTCAAGTCGCTGGTCTTGGTATTTTCCAGACAGGAGCCTTTAGGGATTTCTATTTGCGCCATCTTTAAATCATGCCGGCCGAAAACAGTATTATCCAGAATATTGGTAATATCCGGTTTGGTTAGCATCTCGTGCGTTTTCCTGCCGCAAATTTCATAAGGGTCGATGATTTTATTGGCACCAGCGGCCAGTAATTTTTCAGCCGATTCCGGATCGTCAACAATGGCGACAATACTGATCGTTTTATCGATCGCCCGCGCCGAAATAGTTAAAAATACGTTATCGAAATCCCTGGGATAAAAACAAAACAAAATATCGATATCTACGCCTATGCCTATAGACCTAAGCGCATCGTCATTACGAAAATCAATGACTTTAGTGTCAAAGCCTTTCTCTGCAACCAGCGCAGCTTCGGCATCGTCTTTCCCGATAAAAACAATGCTGTATTGCTCCTGGTCCAGCCTGCTCATCGCTTCCAAAGACATCACACTGTAACCGAATACGGCAATGCGTTTCATGGTTGCCTCCTATTTTTTAAGCGGCTTTTTTCGATCTGGTCGCGAAAGTAATCTATCGCGTACTCCCTGCCTAAAACGACCAATAGATCGCTCTCCCGTAATACAAAGTGCGGTTCGGGATTAAAATAAAAATGCTGATTTTTTATCGGATAGCTGTTCTTATGTTTTTGATGCGCCGGATTTACGCTGATAATACCTATCAGCATTAATTTCCTTTGCTCAAAATCAATACTGTCTATGCTCATTCCTTCAATCATTGAACCGGAATGCACGCATAATGTTTCCATGATGATGTGGCTTTCTTCGCGGATGATGCCCAAAATAGCCTCAAAAGCCACCGGTTGACCGATATATTCGGCAACTACCATGCCTGCTATCTCAAACGGCTGAATAACATTGCTGGCGCCGGCCTGATAGAGTTTTTTTACGTTATCCTGGTGATTCGCGCGGGAAATAATCATGATGTCCGGGTTTAAATGGCGGCTGGTCAGCGTGATATACACATTGATCACATCATCGCCGGTCGTGCAGATAACCGCCGTTGCGCCGTTATTAATGCCCGCATTCTGGATCACGCCGTTTTTGCTGGCATCTTCCTGGATAACCAGATAACCCAAGCGCTTCGCTTTCAAGACGCTAGACTCTTTAGTATCAATGATAACGAAACGCAGCCGGTCTTTTTCAAGCTGCCTGGCGATATGCTGCCCTACCCGGCCAAATCCGCAAATAATAATAAAGTCATTAAACCGGTTCAGCTCGGCATAGGTGCTGTTTTCGCGCAGCTCGTCCATCTCCTCGTTAAATGCCGTAACAATGATGGACACAAGAAAAGATAACACGCCCAGACCAACCAGAATCAAAACTATCGCAATGATTCGTCCACCGGTTGTCTGCGGTGATATATCGCCATAACCGACAGTTGCGACCGTCACTATCGCCCAATAAAAACCCTCGAACAGATTTTTAACCTGCCCGCCATTAGCCGGATTTTCAAACAGATAAATTGCGGTGCTGCCGATAAACACCAGAAAACCCAGAAAAACGCCTAGCGTAATCAGCTCGAAACGCCTGCTGACCAAGACTCTGGCAAAAACCTTGATGCTGTTAAAATAGCGGAATAGTTTAAACAAGCGGAACAACAGGAATATCCGCATGACCCGCAACGGCCTGTAGGTCGGCAAGATAGCCAGCAAGTCAATCAAGGCCAAAGGGCTAAAAACATATTTTATTTTTTTGCCGATAATGATCTTGGCAACTTTGCTGATCCGAAATGGGATATTTAAATATTCGGATTTTTCATAATGCTCGAGAATGATTTTGTGGTTGTCGCTGTACAACCAGCCCCGCAGCAAATACTCAAAAATGAAAAGACTGATTACGCAGTGCTCGAACAGCACCTCGCTTTCACCCAATTGATGATCCACTTCGTAAATCAACAAAAAAACGCTGAGCATGACCAAACAAATCATAAAAATATCAAAATATGATTTGAGCCGGCTGTTCGGATTCTCCAACAGGTTATAGAAAAACAACTTGGTGCGCTGGTAACGCTTTGATGTTTTCAGGAAGTAAGCAAAATAAACAATCAGCCGCGTAAACATATTGCTCCCTGCAAAGCTTCTTTAATAATCAGCGATTGTAGAGATATATTGGCCTTAACTTTTTTGCAGTCCAATTTATTCCGGCAGAATATGCTCGAAAGCTTGTCTTGCAGATGTACTTCACTCATGAGGCTTGCTAATTCCGGATTGGCTGTAATTTAACGTTGATTAGGCCTGAAATGGTTAGAGCCAATTGGTTGGTAAACAATCATCATGAAAAATGCCGATTTGGAGAAGCAGTCAGGGGTTCAGGCAAACAATACATGTCGACTTTCTATTAAGAGATTATCGCCGTTGGGCTACCGGCAACATTACCGCGACAGACGTTTTACAGAAAAACCGTCACAAGAACTGCCCATGAGGTCGCGCATAGTCGATTAATTTCTATTGACCACCAACTTCCATAACAATCGCGTCAATACCGTTTTCCCTTAACCGGGCCCGAATGGTGCTGACACTGGCCATTTGGGTGTAAGGCCCCATTTTGACTCGATTCCAAACCACAGTACCGACTTTTGCTTTCTCAACTTTGGATTCAATCCCCATTAGAGCCAGCTTGGCTCTTAAGCTGTCGGCATCTTTGAAGTCTTTGAACGATCCGGCCTGCAAAATATAACTGGCGGTTTTTGCCTGTCCCACTCTCTCTTCCCGAGTGCGCGTGTTAATTTCGTAATCAGGCACAATGACTTCTTTTTCAGGCAGAATGGTATAAAAATCGAATTGAGGCAACACTGGCCCCGGCTCGGGCTTTTTCTCCTGCACGGGCGCTTCAACTTTTGCCGCTTCCGGTTTAGCCGGCACGACCTGGTGAGGCGTTATTTGTTTAGTTCCGGAACTAGCCAAATAAACCAAAAACACTACGAACGAGATAATCAATGCTGTAATCAGCATCCAACGCCACAGACCAACACTTTGCGAGTTTTGCCTGTATGACGAGGTATTCTTATTCTGCGTTCTGTGTTTGTAGTCTTTAGCCATGTTACATTGCTTCAGGTGTGTTGATATTCAGCAAACCTAAGCCGTTCGCCAATATCTGTTTCACAGCGCAAATCAGATTGAGTCTTGCGTTGCGAATTTTTGCATCGTCAACAAGAAATTGATGCGCGTTGTAATAAGTATGAAACTCGGTTGCCAACTCGCGCAGATATTGAATCAGTTGATGCGGCTCGTATTGCAATGCGGCGCGTTCCAGCGTTTCAGGATAGCGCGCCAGCGTTCCGAGCAGATTGGTTTCGTGCTCTTCGGTCAATAGTGTCAGGTTTCCCATACCTAGAAACAAATCGCGTTCCAAGTTTTTTTCATCCAATTGCCGCAACACGCTGCATACCCTCGCATAGGCATATTGCACGTAAAATACCGGATTCTCGTTGGATTTGGAGGTCGCCAGTTTCAGGTCGAAATCCATGTGTTGTTCCGACCGGCGCATCACGTAAAAAAAGCGCGCCGCATCTTTGCCGACTTCATTGCGCAATTGCCGCAAGGTGACAAACTCGCCGGAACGGGTCGACATTTGCACTTTTTCTTCGCCGCGATACAGCGAGGCAAACTGCACCAACAGCACTTTTAACTTGGACTCGTCAGCGCCCAAGGCCTGAATAGCTGCTCTGACCCGAGGAATATAGCCGTGATGATCGGCGCCCCAAATGTTGATAATCCGGTCAAAACCACGATCCAGCTTGTTCATGTGGTAGGCAATATCGGACGCAAAATAGGTGGATTGGCCGTTATCGCGAACTACCACCCGGTCTTTCTCGTCGCCTAAATCGGCGCAAGCAAACCAGGTCGCTCCATCTTTTTCATACAGATGACCGCCGGCACGTAAGCGTTCCAGCGCTTTTTCCACTGAACCGTCGTCCATCAGCTGACGTTCTGAAAACCATTCCTGATAATCAACGCCAAACTCGCTCAAATCCAGCTTGATGTCTTCCAGAATGTTGTTCAGGCCTATTTGAAAAAAGTCATCATATAACGACGCCCCCAGCAAGGTTTTAGCGCGAGCTATCAGCGCATCGATATGTTCTTCCTTGTCGCCGCCCGCCGGTTCATCGGGTGGTATGTCTTCAAATACCAATTCTACCGGCCTGCGGTATTCATTATTGGCATTTCTATAAATGTCGCCGGCAATTTCGCGGACATACTCGCCACGATAACCATTGCTCGGGAAATGCACAACTTCGCCACAATCTTCCAAATATCTCAGCCAGATACTGGTAGCGAGTATATCCATCTGCCGTCCGGCATCATTGACATAATACTCGCGATGCACATCAAAGCCGACTGCCTGTAATAAGTCGGCGACTACAGAGCCGTAGGCGGCTCCGCGCCCATGACCGACATGCAACGGGCCGGTAGGGTTGGCGGAAACAAACTCGACCTGAATTTTTTTACCCGCACCGACATCGCTTAAGCCAAATTCCCGACCTTCGTCGTGAATTTGTCTGATAATTTGGTATTGGGCTGTAGGGTCGATAAAAAAATTGATGAAGCCAGGGCCTGCCAGCTCAACTTTAACAATTGAGGCATCTTGAGGCAGTGCGGCAATCAGTTTTTCAGCCAACTGGCGCGGGTTTGCTTTTGCCGGTTTCGCCAGCATTAATGCCAGATTCGAAGCAAAATCGCCGTGTTGAGGGTCACGGGTACGATCAATAGTAATGTTCGGGTCAATTTCCTGAGCGAGAACGCCGTCTGATTTAAGGGTTTCAACGGCTTGCAGGATAAGTTCCTCTATCTTTTTTTTCATTGCTTCACTGCGTAGGTTAGATCAAGTAAATAGGCGTGCATTATCCATTAAAATCATCCGATTATCCATTCAAACAATATCAATGCCCATTCATTGGATAGCTTTAAGGAAGTCAACGCGGTCTTTTGCTTATCCTGTTCATTAGATAAACGGAATGGGACGAGTCGGAGACTGTAGGAGTAATGCACCAAAAACGGGGGCATAGCCGGCACAGAAGTGGTGCAAAACTGATAGCGGGGCGGGTGTGCCGACAACTGCATAGATGCAGAAAGTAGAGCAACGCATGGAGCGGTTGCCGAGAGCACCAACAGTAGGCACTTTAGGCGATGCAGGAGCAATTGCCGAGACTTAAAAGTTATGTTTATAACCTATAAGTCTCGCCAAGGAATGGATGAACTTATTTTTTAGTAAAGTACATGTAAGTTCCGTACTTGTTGTCTTTAAGTACCATAGCCGTATCGGTTTTTTCGACTAACGAATAAACATCGAATTTACCCGCTCTGCCAAGTATGCTGACTTTTAAATTGCCGTCTTCAACAATATAGTCAACTGCCGGCGCATCATAGGGGTTACCTCTGACTTGAGGAATATCTTTTTGAGTGAGCTGATTGTTGTTAAGCACCCAGGTCATGCCCATAGGCTTCTTTTCAGTATCTTCCGGCGATTTTTTTGTATATTCCAGAAACCAACTACCGATGATGTCCTTATCAGAATTCAGGGTATCGGCAAATACAGCCGTGCTTGACAGGCCAAACAGCAAGGATAATGCAAGTAATAATTTTATCTTTTTCATCATTTTTCCTGAGTTAAAAAACTGGATATATAAACTACGGTTTCACTATCGGATATGGTCGGCAATAACTTCCCAAAACCTGGACTCATCGCTCCCTCGCTCTGCGTGGGAATGCAGCCTGAACCGCTCTGCGGTTCGGGACGCTGGAGCGTCCGCTTATAGTTCCCACGCAAAGCGAGGGAACTATAAGGATGTTATTTTTGGCGAAATCCATAGTAACGCTATTGTACAAGAAACTGAGTTGGAGACAGTATTTAACTTTATCTTTATAAGGTTTCTCCGGCAATACGATTTTGCAGGTTTATTAGAAAGGCAGGGCAATATCGGGTTTGATCTTTTTCATCAGTTGCCTAAATTGCTCTTGAATGCTGCTCATTGCCGCTTCCGAGTCGGCCTCAAAACGAATAACCAGTGACGGTGTTGTATTTGATGCCCGCACCAAGCCCCAGCCGTTCGGGAAGTCGACACGCATGCCGTCTATATCGGTGATTTTGCCGTCGGCAAAATTGGCGGCCTTAAACAGGCTGTCTATAAAGGTGAAGTTTTCACCTTCTTCCAACGTAACATTCAATTCCGGGGTATTAATGCTATCGGGAAAATCGGCAAATACATCGGCGCTGCTGCGCGTGTCTTTGGACAGTATTTCAATCAAACGCGCAGCCGAATACAAAGCATCGTCAAAGCCGAACCAGCGATCATTGAAGAAAATGTGCCCGCTCATTTCCCCAGCCAGTTTGGCCCCGGTTTCTTTAAGTTTTGCTTTCATCAATGAATGCCCGGTTTTCCACATGGTCGGCTTGCCGCCGTATTTTGTGATCTGGTTAGCCAGATGCCGGGTGCATTTCACATCGTAAATAATTTCCGATCCGGGTTTGCCTGCCAACACATCTTTGGCAAACAGCATCATTTGCCTGTCCGGCCAGATGATTTTGCCGTCTGAGTCGACAACGCCCAAACGATCGCCATCACCATCAAAAGCGATGCCAATGTCGGCTTTGTAATGTTTGACCGTTGCAATTAACTCAGTCAAGTTCTTGGGATTGCTGGGATCCGGATGATGATTAGGGAAGGTGCCATCGATGTCGCAGAACAGCTCTCTCACGTCGCAACCCAGGGTTTTCAGCAACATTGGCCCCAGCTCTCCGGCAACACCATTGCCGCAGTCCAGTACGATAGTCATGGGTCTGGCGATATGTATATCCTCAGAAATAATGCCTATGTATTCATTGCTGAATTGGTTGTTCTGTTCAATGCTGCCGGGTGTGCCCGTTGCATAAGCCTGCTTGCCAATGCAGGTTTTAAGTTGTTGGATTTTTTCGCCGGCCAGAGTTTCGCCGTTGATGACCATTTTCAGACCGTTATAGTCGGCGGGGTTATGACTGCCGGTAATCATCACACCGGATCGTCCTTCAGTGTGCCGTGCCACAAAATAAAGCACTGGCGTAGGCACCATGCCGATATCCAGCACATTGAGTCCGGTTGCAATGATCCCTTTGGCAAGAGCTTCCGCCAACGCAGGACTGGACGTTCTTCCATCTCGGCCGACCACCATTATTTTACAGCCATGCTCTTTAGCCTGGGTTCCTAACGCACGGCCAATATCGTAAACGACGTCTTTAGTCAGTGTCTTGCCGACGATACCACGGATATCGTAAGCTCTGAAAATAATGCCTGGATCGGCTGCTTTTTTTATTGAAATAGGCATGTCAAAAGAATCCGGTACAGTGTTTTCAACTATTTCCGGTTTACTCAGTGCAGCAGTACTTTCTCCGGATTGTGCGCTAAACATTGCAGTCTGCGACTCATGTTCCTGATATTGCGCTGTCTTTCCGATTATTGGGGCATCCAGATAATCGTCAGATTCATTAAAAAAGCTATTCATTTCAGAAGCAACAGCATTATTGTCGCCGGCCACATCGTCATCCTGATGGTCCATAACCCGTTTAAATTGCGCCAGAGTTGAAATAACCGCATTCATTTCAGTTAACTTGACGGGGTAAGTATCTTGTAGCTTATGAGTCATCATGTCCTTACAGGCTTTCAGTACACTGCCCATATCTTGCGTCAGCAGACCTGAAAGTTTCCGGTATCCGATAAAAAACCCCAGCAGCGCCAGCGAGACAGAAAACATGACTATGCCGACAATGATATTCAGCCCGACGGGGCTTACCGTACCAACAGGCTGATAATGCATTTCCCAGCCAGTGTTGGCTACCTTTATTTTTTGCGCATCATCTGCTGGTTCTGCGTTGGCTGGTTGACCTGCAGCGCCTAACACCAGCGCTGCTTGCTTCAATTCAAGATGCCCGTCTTTCAGTTCCGCCGCTTGTACCGTTTTGCCGATAAAACCGTAGTTCAAGCTGGCAAGAATAACGCCTACCGCCTGATCGTTTTGCATAATCCTGCGAGTTATCGCCAAGTGCCTGTCAGGCCCGTTATCGCCTTGTACTGCCGGCAGCTGATTTTTGGTAAATGTTTCCCGAACCATATCCAAGTCGGCATAGCCCATTTTAGGCACGCTTTTGTCATCCAGCTCGCTGACGCCGGGCAATAACAGCCGGACTTTCAAAATATCGGGTAAGTGTTTTTCAAGTTTGGCAGACATCGCAGTTAATTGGGCTGCGTCGCCACTGGTAACCGCAGCCAACACCTCTGGATCCTGGGCCATTTTTTCCAGCATGTTGGTCAGCAGATTTACTTGCGCGCTTATGCCTAATGCGACGCTTTGTGCAACAGCCGCGGCTGAATCCTGCTTTGATTGCGCAATTTGAGCTGCGCTGATCCAGTAAACGCCTGCGCCGGCAGTCAGAATCATTAAAACAGCAAGCGCTGACACTAGAGAAAATAGTCGAACCATGTTTATGCCCCCTCAAAGAAAAACAGCTTAATGACGACCTGTATGACCAAAGCCGCCGGAACCGCGCAAGCTTTGATCAAACTCGGCGACTTGTTCAAATTGCACCTGCGCCACCGGCACAAAAACCATTTGTGCGATGCGCTCTCCGATGTTAATTGTAAAAGCGGTATTTCCCCGGTTCCAGCAGGAGACAAAAACCTGCCCTTGATAGTCTGAATCGATCAACCCGACCAGATTGCCCAAAACGATGCCGTGCTTATGACCCAATCCGGACCTGGGCAATAAAACGGCAGCTAACTGATGATCGTTAATATAGATAGCCAAACCGGTTGGAATTAATAGCGTTTCTCCCGGTTTTAACTCGACCGGCTCATCCAAACAGGCACGCAAATCCAAACCCGCCGAGCCCGATGTTGCATATTCAGGTAGCGGAATATCTTTGCCTAAACGGCCATCCAGAATTTTAAGCTGTATTTTTGTTGCGCCTTTCATGTTCCATTCTCTCTACGATTAAGTCGATTAATTGTTCCGCTAATTGATTTTTGTCGGTCATTGCCAAGTTTTTTTGGCCGTTTTTCCAAAAAACCTGCAATGCATTTTGCTCGCTATCAAAACCGCCCAAATCGCGCCCTACCCAGTTTGCCGCAATCATATCCAGATTCTTGCGCGTCAATTTATCTTGGGCATATTGTTCAAGATCATGGGTTTCTGCGGCAAATCCGACCGTAAACGGGCGGTTAGCGAGTTGTGCAACTTCGGCCAGAATATCTCTGGTTTTTTGCAGCGTTAGCGTGGTTTGTTCGGCCTGTTTTTTTATTTTTTGTTGTTCCATCTGCACGGGACTGTAATCGGCAACAGCCGCCGCACCTATGTAAATATCATGTTCCGAGGCCCTGGAGATAACCGCCGCGTGCATTTGCGCAGCTGTTTCTATGCTGACCAAGTCTGCATTAACTGGGGCCGAAAGCATAACAGGACCACTCACCAACGTGACTTTTGCACCTGCTTTTAATGCGGCATTAGCAAGCGCATAGCCCATTCTTCCTGAACTGCGGTTGGTGATGTAGCGTACCGGATCCAAAGGTTCGCGGGTGGGGCCGGCACTGATTAAAACCTTAAGCCCTTTTAAACACTGTGCGACTGGTTCATTTATTAGATGACTACAAATTTCCAGCGGCTCGGACATTCTGCCGAATCCGGTTTCTCCGCAAGCTTGGTCGCCCTGTTCGGGGCCGATAATGGTAACGCCATGGCTTTTAAGTTTTTGAATATTTTCCTGAGTGATTGTCTTATGCCACATGGCCTGGTTCATGGCCGGGGCAACATAAACAGGGCAGGTAGCCGCTAAGTACAGTGTTGATAATAAGTCGTCAGCCAAACCATGACTGCACTTTGCGATTGTATTGGCCGTTGCCGGAGCAATAACCAATGCATCGGCCCAGCGCGCCAGATTGATATGGCCCATCGCATGCTCTTGATCCTCATCAAGCAATTCGCTATGCACCGAATTGCCGGACAGCGCTTGAAAAGTCAAAGGACTGACAAACTGCATGGCTGAACGGGTCATTACCACACGCACGATTGCGCCTTGTTTGCGCAGCAGCCTGACCAATTCAGCCGACTTGTATGCGGCAATGCCGCCGCTGACGGCCAATAAAATATGCTTGTTAATAGTAATATCCGGAAACTTCAACAAAGCTAGTATTATGGCAAGTATAAAGAAATTCTTCTATGCTTAAATTTCCATCATAATTGAGGAAAGGTCTATGTCCATTAAGGATTGGTCGACCGAAGATCGGCCTAGAGAAAAACTGTTGCAACGCGGCTCGGCCGCTTTAACCGACGCAGAACTGCTGGCTATTTTTTTGCGCACCGGTTCGCCGGGCAAATCTGCGGTCGATCTGGCGCGTGAGCTGCTAGTCGATTTTGGCTCTCTTAACGCCTTATTAGGCGCCGACCAGCAACACTTTTGCCGTGGTAAAGGCTTGGGCGAAGCCACTTACGTCCAGCTCCAGGCCGTATTGGAGATGGCCCGGCGACATTTTAAAGAAACCTTGCGACGTGGCAATGCGCTAACCAGCCCGGAAATTACCCGCTCTTATCTCAGCGCACAACTGAGAGGCTACACTTATGAAGTATTTGCCTGTTTATTTCTTGATAACCAACACCGGGTCATACAACTGGATGAATTATTCAGAGGGACGATAGACGGCGCAAACGTTTATCCGAGAGAAGTAGCCAAACAGGCGCTACGCCATAATGCGGCGGCAGTCATCTTTGCCCATAACCATCCGTCCGGCATTTCCGAACCCAGTCAGGCCGATAAACATATCACCGAAAAACTTAAGCAGGCATTAGCCTTGTTCGATATACGGGTGCTGGATCATTTTATTATCGGTGACGGACAGCCTTATTCATTTGCAGAGCATGGTTTGTTGTAAAGAATCCTAAGCCACTGTTACATAATAAAATTAAATAAATGGCATTTTTTATGCTGACAAATAAAGCGTCTGGATAACTTATTTTGAGAAATACAGGCCTAATTTTTTGCTACTTCAGTTTTATTAAAAATGGTCTTATGGGATGTACGGAATGATAGGAAATTTAATATTCGCCTTTAATAATAGAAACGTCAGCCGATAATGAAATCAAGAATGTTGCTGACATGACTGACGGTCGCAAGCATAAATTTAATACATTCACCTTGAGGAAATCGCCATGAAAAGCATAGGATGGATATTTGATATTATTGTTCAACTCACATTGATGGTAGTGCTACTCTTTAATCAGAAGACATATTTACATTGTATTGACCTTGACAGCTAACTGCCAAGAGGGATCGCATGGTTTGTGAGTTTTTAATAAATGAAGCTGTACCAGTCTCTGATTTTTCAAGGACTGGTGCAGCCGCAGGCTGTATTTTGAAAGATTAATTCGTTTTCCGATAGCGGATGCTCGCCATCATTTACCTTTATCAAAGCGCTACTCAGCCTATTATTTCGGCCTGATAACGAGAAATTCGGATATTTTGAGACCAGTAATCGGGCAATAACCCGGCTTTTCGTTTTAACTCCCGCAAGAATTGCTCCGGCTCCGGCAATGATTCCCATACCGACGGCAAAAACGTGCCGCGTCGATGCCCCTCTTCCAAAATCAGGCCGTCAATGCCGGGCTGCAATTGGGATAATAAATCCTGTTCGGAACTGAACAATACCGGACTCGCAGGCATGAGTATCGACAAATGTATCTCCAAATCATCGAATTCATGGCTTTCCAGCGGTAGAAATCGCGGATCTTTAAACGCTGCCGAATACGCATTTTCAGCAATATCGTGGGCAAGCGGCCTGACCGCTTCTAACATGCCGATACAGCCTCGCAATTGCTGATTTATTTGTAAGGTAGTAAAAGTCGCGCGCAGTTCGGTCAATTCTGCCGGATAATCGTCCAAGTCGACTTTTATCGGCCGCCCTGTTTGCAAGCCATGCCAAATGGAGTCTTTCGCCAAATCCATTAAGCGTTGCTGATTCGTTTTATTCAATGACATACGCACCGTAACCTACCACACGGGTTTTATCTCCTGCCGTATCCCCGGAATTACGCAGATCAACGGTCTTAATGGATAGCATTTTTTTTCTGGCCAATTTTAGGAATCCACTGATCGGCACTTTACCGCAAGCCGATTCGAAAGCAAGTTGCTCATATTGCAGCTGTTCTATACTCTGGCTGGTTGATTTATCCATCTGCTGAGCAGTTGCATAATCATGGTAATGGCTCAGGTCAGAGCTGATTACAACCAGTGTTTCATCACCGCCCCACAGCGCCTCAAGCACTTGGCTGACTTGCTCCGGCGACGCTTCGCCTGCAACAATGGGTACGATTTTAAAATTATCCAGCACTTCCTGTAAAAAAGGCAGATGCACTTCCAGACTATGCTCATAGGTATGCGCTTGCTCAATGTATTCGACAAAGGGCAGTTTGACTATAGTCTGCACTGCCGCCTGATCTACAAAAACGTTACCCAAAGGCGTGGTAAATGTTTCCGCTCTGCTCACGGCCAAGCCTCTGAACGCTACGCGATGAGAAGGACCGATAAGCACTACACGGGTTATTTTATCATGAGCTTTTTTTAAGCTTGCATAGGCGCTTGCCGCGATCGGACCGGAATAAATATAACCGGCATGAGGCGCAATAATGGCTTTGGGAATCTTTTCATGGATTGCAGCGGCATTTAAGAACTGATCCAGCATCAAATGGAGCTGCTCTGGATTTGCAGGGTAAAAAGAACCTGCTACAGCGGGTTGTCTATTCATTTAGCGTATCCTGTTATTTAATCCGTACAACTGCATGGAACAGAGCAGCGGATTAGAGATAACCTCTGCGGGGAGTAGTCATTTCCGGAAAAATTCTGATGGCGGCTCTGATGCCTCAGTCCGCAAGATAGTAACACTTAATTGTTACCGGGTTATTAACAAATTATTCAGCCGTAAAAAGCCCTTTATAGCATAAACCGCCCCCCTTTCAATGGCACGGCATGATAGGGTCAAAGCCATTTGATATCTATACGTATCATTACTTAATCGCACGAAAATCATTTATTTTATCCTGTTGATAAGTCATGCTAGAAAACGGAAACCTTAGAATTGAGAAATCGTAATTTATCATGTTGTTGCATAAGTAAAGCAGCGATTAATCAATGAAATCGGGAGAATATTGATGACTGAATTTATTACCAAAGACACCGTAAAAACCCGCTACTGGCATGTTCTGAAAGATGGCCGCATACAATGCGACCTCTGCCCCAGATTTTGCAAACTGCACAAAGGCCAGCGCGGATTGTGTTTTGTCAGGCAGAATCTGGACGACCAAATTGTGATGACCAGTTACGGACGTTCCAGCGGCTTTGCCATTGATCCAATCGAAAAGAAACCGCTGAACCATTTTCTGCCCGGCACCTCGGTATTTTCTTTCGGCACCGCCGGTTGCAATCTGGCTTGCAACTTTTGCCAGAACTGGGACATCAGCAAATCGCGGGAAATGGACACCCTGATGAGCAAAGCATCACCCGACGCAATTGCACAGGCGGCACGGGATAACGGCTGCCACAGCGTTGCTTATACCTATAACGATCCGGTGGTTTTCCATGAATATGCAATCGATACCGCCCAAGCCTGCCGGGAACTGGGCATAAAATCGGTTGCGGTCTCCGCAGGTTATGTTTGCACCGAGCCCAGAGCCGAGTTTTATCAATATATGGATGCAGCAAATATCGATCTAAAAGCCTTTACCGAGCGATTTTATTACAAGATTGCCGGCGGCCATCTGGACCCGGTGTTGGAAACGATTAAATATATCAAGCATGAAACATCGGTCTGGATGGAACTGACTACGCTAATCATTCCTGACGAGAACGATTCGGAAACAGAGCTGGAAGCCATGACCCAATGGGTCGTAGAGAACCTGGGACCGGATGTGCCGATGCACTTTACCGCATTTCACCCGGACTGGAAAATGCGCAACAAACCCTCCACGCCGCTTTCATCATTATTGCTGGCCCGGCAGATCGCGTTAAAAAACGGGATACGTTACGCCTACGTCGGCAATGTGCATGACAAAGCCGAACAGAGCACTTATTGCCACAATTGCAAAAAGCTGCTGATAGGTCGTGACTGGTATGAACTATCCGACTGGAACCTGGACGCGTCGGGAAATTGCCGTTTTTGCGGTGAGCATTGTTCGGGGGTATTCAGCCCCAAACCGGGGAACTGGGGAGCGAAGCGAAAAGCGGTTGCTATGGGATGACCGGGATTGGGAACACGCCTTACGGCCATGAAAACACGGGTACGGCGGTTTCAATCCGTCCGCCCCGTGTCATCGGTGGCTTTTTTATAGGATGAGCGTATCCGTTACGCAATTAAAGCCGTTTATGCCTGCTTGCTCCGCTCAGTCAAGCGCACCATATCATTCATCACGCCATCCAAGCCTCCGTAAACATTCAGCGTATTGATACGGCCGGTGATTTTTTCCAATATCTCCAGCTCCTTCAAGCGCAACAACACGGGGTTGCCTTCCATGACTTTCGCGGTGTTATGCAAAGAACGGGTGGCCTGGGTTTCTTCCTGACGCTTGATTAAATTCGCTTCGGCAAGTTTTTGCGCCTCAACCACTTGGGTCAAAATCGCCTTCATTTCACCGGGCAAGACAATGTCGCGCGCGCCGACGGTTTTTACTTCAATGCCATAAACTGCCGCTTTTTCGGCAACGATGGTTAACACCTGAGTGTTCAAGGAGTTTTTATCGGCCAGCAATTCATCCAAGGTTTGCGTGCTGACAACCGTGCGCAACGCCAATTGCAATTCGCGGTACAAATAATCCTTGGCATCGGCCAACTCGGCTTTAACCAGTTCAGCATGTTTAATCTGCCAGGTTGACGACAAATTTACCCGCAAACTCACGCGATCTTTCGTCAAAATTTCCTGGCCGTTGACTTCCATGTTTTGCAAACGGCTATCGAATAACGTCACGGCGATATTGCGATTAAACCGCCACCAAACATGCGTTCCCGACTTTAATGTTGCGGCCGTTTCTCCGTCCACCATCAAAAAGCCCAAGTGATTTTCCGGAACGGTTGCTACGACTATCGCTGCCAAAGCGGCGCGGCGCAACATATCTTCTTTGGCATTCGCCAGCAAGGCTGCCAATTTTTTAGGCACGGTAAAATCCTGGCTGATGTCCAGCTTATCTACGCGTATCTCTTGCTGAGTTTTCCAGTAAGCGCCGCGTTGTCCGGGGGCTTTTATATCTTTTAAAACATTGTTTTGATAAACCAGACCGACTTCCTGCTCGCCCGTTTCCCATTGCGTCAGCACTTCGGCGAACGCATCCGGGTGTAATTGGGTCAAAAGCAGCAAGTCGTTGTCGATCTCTTCCTGCAAGGTATTGGTCAGGGTGACGATATGAACGTGGTATTGATCGAACCACTCCCAAAATCTATGCACACCGGCGGGTAATATTTTTGAAAATTGCCGCTCTTTGAACAACAAACCTTTTTGCGTTTCCGCGATTATTATTTTTTTGATTAAACGCATTACTGTCTCCTTAAAATTAAAGTGATAAAGCCTCCGCACAGCCACCGGCTCCAAGCTTTATGGCGAGCGGGCAAACCCACGCTTGCTGTTTGCGCACCCGTCAGACCCGGCCCAAAGGCGGTGTCCGTGCTGATGTCCAACGGCCGTGACGTGACGCCAGATAAACCGCATCTGACTGCACGCAACCGCCGCCTTTCATCGGGAGGCCCTATCTGATGCCCTTTCGGGCTTTGCTTTTTCAAGCTACCTTGGAAGGGTAGTTTCACTAACCGGATTCGAACCGGCTACACACTGATTAACCGTCAGTTGCTCTATCCCAATGAGCTATAGTGATGGAGCTGCCAGTTGGACTCGAACCAACGACCTACCGATAATCTCGGTTGCTCTACCTGACTGAGCTATGGCAGCATTATTTGACACCGTCTCAACACCGATACGCGGATGCCTACAAGGTTTGCGTCAGTCAGGCGTTTTGAACCTGAACCGCTGGTGTTGCCGATATGTCAAATTAGTTTTCAGACCTGGAAGGTTTTTAAAACCTTCCAGGTCTAAGTTCGGTTTTATCCTTTTATACAAAGGGCTAGATTTAAAGTTCGATGGGAAATACTAAAGCATCGTTCGTGAATTTTGATGGGCTACTAACTTAAAATATTAGCAGTATTTGGGCTTGTCCTCAGCTGTTCTAGTACATTCAACAACGCATGATTTGCACCCATAGCTTGGTCTTCTGACGAGGACTCTTCGCCATACCGAACTTTTGATGTACATACAGCCAGAGTAAGTGTGTCTGGCAATAGCGTAATTCCATGCTTTTCATCAAGCAATTCTCCAAGATATATAAGATCGTGTCCCTTGGGTCCACCTGTAGGAAAAGTAGTTCCTGCAATGTTTAGCAATCCTTTAATAGTCTTTTCGACAGCTTGTTGTGCCCCCCACCGTGCTTGACCGTAACGGTGAGCTAGAACATCTGAGGTCGAAGCATCATAATCCGCCCTTGCCATAACTAGTAGTTCAGTATTTGGAAGCTCATCACGCCACATAAGGTTTTCGATAGCTAACTTGTAGAACTGGAAATACTCAAATAGTTCTGCATCATTTAGTTGACTAGCAAGACCTTGAGTAAGCCCCTCAGCCGCACAGAGCGTATTACTAGAACCTTTCATCAAATCTCTATCAACAGACAGGCTAACTTGCCCAACTATTAGTCCAAATCGAACACGCCAAACCAAATTTCTAAGTTTGACAGGTGCATATCCATAAACCAAATCCACGAGGAGACATTTATCATATGTTTGCTCATACCAACGATAAGACTTCGCCATGATAATGTCGCCTTTGAATCCCTGTTGCAAAGCTAGTTCCTTAGGTGGAATTAGATTCCCGCTCCATCCAAAAGCCTCCCATAACAAACGACCAACAGAAAGTGGACGCTGAAATGGTTTTACTCCTTTATCAGAAAGAACCTTATCAATTGCTAGCATTAACCCTTGAAACTCGCTGTCTGTTTGAGGGTAATTTGACCATGTAAATTTGTTATCCATATATTGTCAGTTTGTGGACTGGGATAAGGCGAGCGAATCCCAGTTAATTATGAAATGCTGGAATTCGTACGCACCCTAATTCCAGCCTATTTATTGATTAAGACATTGCAGACTATTCCCTCTGCCTCGTCAACCTCACCTTATCATTTCTTAGCACAGTCAGATTTCAAAATCTGAGAGGGCTAAGTTCGATTACTTACCCCTTAACGCAAACCACCTGTTTCAAAGTATGCACAATTTCAACCAAATCCGCCTGCGCCGCCATGACCGCATCAATAGGCTTGTAGGCTGAAGGCGTTTCATCGATCACCTCTTCGTCTTTACGGCATTCCACCCCTGCCGTAGCCTGAATATGCTCGGCTAGGGACACCAGCTTTTTCGCCTGGGTGCGCGACATAACCCGCCCTGCACCGTGGCTGCAACTGCAAAAACTTTCTTCATTACCCAAACCGCGCACGATGAATGATTTGGCGCCCATGCTGCCTGGAATAATCCCCATTTCGCCCAGCTTGGCACTGACCGCGCCTTTCCGGGTAACCAGCACATTTTTATCGTAATGATGCTCGCGGCTGATATAGTTGTGATGACAGTTAACCGCTTCCAGCTCTGCGCTAAACGGTACCGGCAACACGTCCCGCATTGCGCTTAACACGTTGTTCATCATGATTACCCGGTTGGCAAGCGCAAAATCCTGCGCCCAGCCCACCGCTTCCAGATAGTTTTTAAAATGCTCGCTGCCTTCGGGAATGTAGGCCAAATCTTTATCGGGCAGATGGATAAACCAGCGTTCCATATCTTTTTTAGCCAACTCGATAAAATGCGTGCCGATCCGGTTGCCGACGCCGCGCGAACCGCTATGCAGCATCACCCACACCGCATCCGCCTCATCCAGGCAAATCTCGATAAAATGGTTGCCTGTTCCTAAGGTTCCCAAATGGTTGAGGTTGTTGGTGTTTTTTAAGCACGGGTGTTTTGCACATAAACGCTCAAAGCCCTCATTCAGCGGCAGCCATGCCTGCACAACATCGTCAGGCGGTTGGCCCCAGCTCCCGGTATCGCGTACTTTAAAATTGGCAACGCGGCCATGCGGCACACGTTTTTCAATCTCACTGCGTAACGCGGTTAACGAATCGGGCAGTTGCGCGGCGGTTAAGCTGGTTTTAGTCGCCATCATGCCGCAGCCTAAATCCACACCCACCGCAGCCGGAATCACCGCGCCGACGGTAGGGATGACGCTGCCGATCGTTGCGCCTTTGCCCAGATGGACATCGGGCATGACCGCAATCCATTTGTGAATAAACGGCAACTTGGCGATATTAAGCAATTGCTGCTTGGAGTTTTCATCAAAGCTTACGCCGCGTGTCCATGCCTTAACAGGGTAGTAGCCTTGCTCGTGTAAGACTTCGTAAAAGCTGGTCATGATTAATTCCTTGAGTTTATTTACTAACGATTTGTTTAGAGCAAGCCCTGTGCCAAATCGCATGCAATTGGCTGGACCACCTTTAATCATGCTGGATTGAGCTTAAATTGCTCAGCTAGAGTAGATTTGCATCGCTCGAAAAGCTAAACTCCAGGTAAATTTTTCTATCGATATAGATACCGGATTATCAAAATGGATACAGTCATCATCGGCATTTTAGGATCTCGCCTGGATCACGGCGGTTTGGGTAGCAGACGGCACGAACGCTGGCGGCCCAGCATCTCGCTGTTGATGCACGACAACCTGCCTGTCGATGAGTTTGTGTTAATTTATCATGCCGATGAACAACAGCTCGCCACCTTGACGCTCAACGATATGGCGGCAATGTCTCCGCAACTACGGCTGACACCGTATCAAGTCGATTATGAAAACCCTTGGGACTTTGAGCAGGTTTACAGCCAGTTACACGAATTCACCCGCAGCTATCATTTCGATCCCGAGCAGCATGATTATTACGTCCACATCACGACCGGCACCCATGTCGCGCAAATCTGTTTGTATCTGTTGACCGAAGCCAACTACATTCCGGCCAAGCTGCTGCAAACCTCGCCGAGCAAGGAAGGCGTGCAAGGTTGTTATCAAATCATCGATCTGGATTTATCGCGTTACGATCAAATCGCCTCGCGCTTTGCGCACGAAGCCCAAGACGGCATTGCTTATTTAAAAGGCGGCATAGCAACGCACAACCCTGCGTTTAATCAATTAATATCCCAACTGGAACATGTATCGATCAAATCGTCGGCGCCGATGTTATTGACCGGCCCGACCGGCGCGGGAAAATCGCGTCTGGCAAAACGCATTTACGAGCTGAAAAAACAGCGCGGCTTGGTGACCGGAAAACTGGTGGAAGTCAATTGCGCGATCTTGCGCGGCGATAACGCGATGTCGGCTTTATTCGGCCATGTGCGAGGCGCTTATACCGGCGCAATGAGCCAGCGCATGGGCTTATTGCGCGAAGCCGACAAAGGCTTGCTGTTTTTGGATGAAATCGGCGAATTAGGCCTGGACGAACAAGCCATGCTGCTGCGCGCGATTGAAGATAAAGTCTTCATGCCGCTGGGCAGCGACCAGGAAGTCGGCAGCGATTTTCAATTGATCGCCGGGACCAACCGCGACTTGTTCGAACAAGTACAGCTGGGGCAGTTTCGTGAAGATTTGTTAGCGCGGATTAATTTATGGACTTATCAACTGCCTTCCTTAAAACAACGTATCGAAGATTTAGAACCCAATATCGAACACGAGCTGCAACAATTTACGATTAAAGCAGGCTATAAAGTCAGCTTTAATAAAGCCGCTCGCGAGCAGTATTTAAAATTCGCGCGTTCAGCACAGGCGCTATGGCGAGCGAATTTTCGGGATTTAAACTCCAGCATTACCCGCATGGCAACCTTGGCAACGGGCGGACGCATTACCGAAGAACTGGTGAGCGAAGAAATCGGCCGCTTGCAGTACGCATGGTCCGGTTTCGGACAACAGCCGGTTGACGATGGACTTGCCGGTGTAATGTCAGCGCAAGCCTTGGCGGAGTTGGATTTATTCGACCGCTTACAACTTGCCGAAGTGGTACGCGTATGCCGCGCCAGTCGCAGCTTAGCCGAAGCAGGACGGGTTTTGTTCAATCATAGCCGCACCCAAAAAGCCAGCGCCAATGACTCGCACCGGCTTAAGCAATATTTACAGAAGTTTGGTTTGGAGTTTCAGACTATTGTAAAAAGTTCGTGACTATTTAGTTCAATGGTATGCACAGCGTACATGGTTGGACTATGATTCATTTAATTAGTCAGCCCTGAAAAAAGCCTTCTCAACAATGATTATCGATACCACGCCCTCGTTTCTCAGACGGGTAACAAGCCAGCCGTTCCAATAAATAGCGTTCTTGGCCCAAATCAGCCGAAAGTAGGCTTGGTTTGATCGTTTTGATGGTCAAAAGCGGAGGAACCGGCAAAATGATTACACTCGTGAACAGAATTTAGAACACTTCAATACCACTAATTATATAAGCTAGTATATGTAGGTGTTTATACGAATTACATACATGTAATGAAAGGGATATTCTTAATATAACTATGGGGGTTACTTCGTAAATGAGTAATATATTGCTCGACTCATTGAATTAACATTACCCCATCTGAATAAAAAATTGTATACCTCTGTAAGGTTTTGCCTATTGATTTACAATGATTTCCATTATTTCAAAGTTGTACGTTTTCAAAGTAAGATAAAAGCAGTTATTTGACGTACAACGAATTACATCTCCTCATCACGTTAGGTTGCGAATATCTTATGACCTCGAAAATTTCGGCAGCTTGGGTTTAGTCCCCCATTATGAAAGCGAATTAGCGGTGTTGTAAGGCAATTTAACGTTTGCACACCCTACCTGACTCATTAGCAAAGATTGCTAACCAGCATAGTCAGTCAAGTTTATTCTCTTGGCTAAGAATGATTATAAATCACCCAAAATCAGCTATTCTATTTTTGTATAGCACATTGGTTTTTAATATAAATTTAATTAACCAAAGTATGATTTTAATTAAGCACAAATTTAAGCATTCATTTGGTAATACGACGAGGGGGAGATACCAATTTATTCTTAAAAGGAAATGAAATGGAATATATATCTCACGTTTCAATCGGAATCCAAGCGCTCCGGGCGCGAGCCTCGAACTTCGAGCGCATCTTTAACGCCATTGCAGCGCCAGCGACCGGTCGCTGGCCTGGGCTGCTCATTTGGATGGAGACACATCCCGACTATGAACCTTGGGGCTTACTCATCGAACACAACTCCGAGTTTGTCGCTGCCGCCATTTTGACACGATACCAGCATTTCGGGCTGTGGCGTATCGGCAAACCTGGAGGTGTCGGCGACCCGGTACGTTTCGGTGCCTTGAACGATGATGCCGCCGCAAAGCTCGCAGAGGGAATAAGTGACGCAATCAGGGATTTTGGGGGGCCTTGGATAGTGGAAATTTCTGACCTTGCATATCCATCAGACCCAGTCGTAAGCCACTTGCAATCCAATTGGCTGTATAGCCAAACTCAGCAGGAACCTCCGGCACCTTGCCTGCTCTTTGCGCCGAACGCCTCCCTCAACAAGTACTTATCGTCCAATACTCGTTCTGCAGCGGCCAAGGCTTACCATCGAATCCAGCGCGATGGCATCCAGATAGTTCAGGAATGGATCCGTGACCCAGTGAAAATTATCAAGTTATTACCGCAAATCCTGGACATTTACCGTCGCCGCGACCATCAGTTACGCGGTAAATCGCTGATAGATGACACCGCGGCAGAGATATTCTTCGTAGCTTTCGTGACAGAGCACGCCCGGCAGGGCTTGATCGATGTTTTAACTATTCACCTTGATGGGGAGTTGGCTGCATTCGCGGTTTGTCTATTGGACAATGAAAAACATTGGGTGCTCGTTAATCGAGCATCCCCTTCATGGCTGCGCTACAGTCCAGGGACAATTGCGAATACCGAAATCGTACGTCACGCGTTTAATGACCCATATAGTCATGGTGTAAACTGGGGGGGAGAACCGCAACGATATAAACTCAGCGGCGAAGTGACACTGGTACCCCGTCAGATTCTCTACGCTTGGTCTTCTGCCACAGTACGTTTTCTTTTTAAGCTACGCAGGCGCTTTCGTTTTCCAAACATCTTTTTCAAGTAACTACTCGTCCAGGTAGAGCTTAAAACAACAGATTGTTAATGTGTTGTTTTAAAATACAAGTTTGACTAACCGCAATGGCTCCAGACTGTTGTGTCAAAACGCAGGAAAAATAACCCCACCATTTTGCCCTTCCGGCATCCGACTTTATATAAAGCATATTTGTGATAATTACCGATCGGTCTCCCCATGAAATTAGGTAAAACACCCCATAAAAATCACCTCAACACCCCCGCCAGACTGGAATAACTATCCAATACCTGCACATAATTTGCCCTTTCATAAGCGCTGGGATCTATGGCGTGTTGTTGGCTGACGCTGCCCTTTAATTGATTGACCGACTTGTATTCATGCTCGACCAGCCACTGTTCCAGTCTCGTATCTGGCTTACTCGCTTGCATACGAGTGATTTCCGACCAGGTGAGCTCATAAAATGTCAGCTCTTTGCCATTGTCCTCGTTGAGCAGATGAGTAATGCGCAAATTACCGAGACTCTTTCCAGGAACCTTCTGGCCTTCCGAACGAACGTTTAAATTCAAATACTTGGCTAATTTCTCCAGAAATTGGGTGGTATACCCCGGTATGCAATGCTGTTGACTTAAGCAGCGCAAAGCCCTCTCATCCCAATCTTCTCCCTCAGGGAGAAGGGGTACGTGCTCTTAAGTCAACAGCATTGACCCCGGTATGTGATCGCCTACGCCATGAACAAACAGCACCTTGGTTTTCCCTTTGCTTTTGGCCAGACCGGCATCAATGCCGGGAAAAGGTTTACCCCAAACTCGGATATGCTGGGTATATTCTTCGCTGGATATAGCCTAAGCAAATTTCTTCTTCAACCTCCAAAAAGCAACAGCGGAGGCTAGTACCATCCCGCAAGCGGAACCAATCAGTATCAAACCCAGAAACAAGATTTGCCTGAACGTATAGTCCACCAATTCTTTGCCGCCGGCCTGGGTTTGACGGATCGCCGTGTCCAATCGGGTTGACAGTCCGTCAAGCTTTCCGGGGGCCAGAGTCTGGTCGAAAGCTTGCAGCAATTTCACCAAGTCTTGTGCGGCGGCGTTGATCTGCGCTGCGGCGGCAGTGTAGTCGTTGATGCGGAAAGGCTCGGCGTTCGGGTTCGATGGGCTGGCTTGGAGTTGCCGCAGCACATCTTGAAAAGACTTTAGGGTGGCGGTGGACGCATTAGACATCTGCTTGCCTGCGTCTAGCGCTTTCTCGGTCTGTGCGGCGAGGCTGGTGAGTCCCGGCTGGTGCGCGTCCAGGGCTTGGACGATCTGCTGGCGCTCGGCGCTGATGAGTCCGGGCAGGCGCTCCGCCGTCCGGCTGAACCGGTCTGCCGATTCGGACAGTTGCGTGGTGTTGGCCAGCAGCTTTTCCATCTGAGGCATTTCCGCCGCATTTATGGCCAACAACTCGGTTTCCCAGCGGATCAGGGTCGGCATGTGCCGGGCCAGGAACAAGCCGCGTTCCGCGAACAGCCGGGTGTTGGCCAGTTCGCGAGTGGCGGGGTCGAGTCCCGTCAATGGGTCGATGGAGAGCAGATTGAAAACACTGCTGGTTATTCCTGGGCGGGAACCTCGGTTAATCTGTGCGACTTCGGACGCGAAACCAAGCGCTCCGGTATCACTGGGTGAACGCACATTCGGGTGTTGCTCGTGCCACGTTTTGATGGCGGCGCGCAGTTCCGAGAGCTGTTCTTTTTTTAGCGTCGTCGCGGCGATCCGCCAAATCTCCTTCTCTACCTGTTGAGAAGCGAGCAGATAAGGTTTGGCCGATTCGCCGTAGAGCTTGGGTATCCAATAATCCTCGACATTCATCCGGTTCAAGCTGGCGAGGATGGCCATATCAAGGAGGTTGGCATAAGTATTGGCCCCGGTGGCGACGGCCAATATATCGTTGGTAATGCTGATGCGGCGCATCAGCAGGGTACGCCTTCGGGTGACCTTGTCATCTTCTCGCTGCAACTTGCCGACGGCGAGATTGAGCGATTCGATAGAGTTGTCCGCAAACCGGAGCAACTGGGATTGCAGTTCGACGGGGTCGGGCGCGCCGTTTTCATGGTTGAGCGAAAACATGGAATGGATACCCTTTTCAGGCAACTCCAGGGTACTTTTGAGCAAATTGCAACCGCTCACACCCAAGGCCAAGGCGAGTAGCAGAACGACTTTTGGCACCCATCTATGGGCGCCCGGACAGGAAGGCTGATGCACTGCGCACATGAAGGTATCGGCTCCTTAGGACATTTCTGATTAACGACCCAACGTTGTTGCATGTGTTTTTTAATCACAGTTTTCTCCTTTCCTTGTTAGTTAGAAAATGAATTTCTTGCGTTAACGGAAAAGGCGCCCGATTCTAGCTATCTGCGAAAGGGCTGTAGACTGCTATCGAAAAACCATGCCCAGGTATTTGACAAAAATCTCAATCTTTTATGGTTCGGCACCCATCGCAACACGGCCCCAGTTTTTAAGAAGCTTTGTGTTGGATGCACGAATACAGAGGATGATTTAGGAAACACTCTTGCCAAGCGACATTGTGCATTCCTGTCTGTTGTGTGAACGTAGCATAGGCATAGGCATAGGCATAGTGATGGATAAGGTCGCATGGCAATACCGTTGACTTAAGCAGTTGGCTTTGGTTAAGTCAACAGCATTAAGGTTGCATGAACACCCTCTTCGTAGAGCGTTCAGCAGTAAGCCATACCGTAAAGCATGTACTCAACAATGGAATGGTATGTCTCAGCATCAGTTACCTATAATGCTTTCCACTATATTAACCACTGTCTTACTCTAATAGTTTGAACCACATGCGCAATACGTATAACTACTTGCAAGCATTAACACAAAGAAATCAGCGGCTTTGGTATTACTGTTTGTCGGGGATGCCCTTTAGCTTGGTAAACGCGCGTACTCAAAACTAGGCTATCAATCCCCGCTGGAATTTGAGCGGGAATTTTATAAGAAGTCTGCTTAAGAAACTGTCCTGCTTTAATTGGCCACTACACAACAAGGTTAAGAAAATTTACGCATCACTACTTATTACAATCGCAACAGGCTTCACTCACAATTAGACCATCTCAACCCAGAAGCACTTGAGGCCAAATTGGTCTCTTAAAAGTGTCTGGAAAATCGTAGCAAGATCGGTCTTTTGCGGAGCAATTTTATGCGCTGGCAGGACAAAGCCGGAACCGGCATTCTTGCTCGCCCAAATATGCGTTTTTATAGTTAATCCGGCAGTCACCATCCCTTTTATGAATTATTACCAAGGCAACGCAGGAGGACTCTATTATGTCAGTAGAAAAAATGAGGCTACAAGAAGCTCGCGATCGCAACGTTCCTTGGAAAAAATGGGGTCCTTATTTGAGCGAGCGGCAATGGGGCACCGTGCGGGAAGATTACAGCGCTAACGGCGATGCGTGGAATTATTTTACTCACGACCAGTCCCGGTCACGCGCCTACCGTTGGGGCGAAGACGGCTTGGGCGGAATTTGCGACGATCACCAGATTCTATGTTTTGCTTTGGCGCTGTGGAACGGCAACGATCCCATCCTTAAGGAACGGCTGTTCGGTCTCACCAATAGCGAGGGCAATCACGGCGAGGACGTTAAAGAGTATTACTTCTACCTCGACAGTACGCCCACTCACTCCTACATGAAATATCTCTACAAATATCCCCAAGGGACGTACCCCTATGACGATTTAATCAAAACCAATCAACAACGTAACCGTAATGACTTGGAATACGAGTTGCTCGACACCGGTATTTTCAACGAAGACCGCTATTTCGATGTCTTTGTCGAATATGCCAAAGCGGATGCCGAAGACCTGCTGATTAAAATCAGCATCGCCAATCGCGGCCCTGAAGCGGCGACGCTGCATGTATTGCCGACTCTATGGTTCCGCAATACGTGGTCTTGGGCAGACGGTGGTCCCAAACCCATCCTGCAAAAAGCCGGGAACGCCGAACACAGCATCATCCATGCTCATCACAACGATCCGTTGTTTCAGGAGTCGCTGAACGACTATTATCTTTATTGCGACGGCAACGTTCCGCTGTTGTTTACGGAGAATGAAACTAACAATGCCCGCCTCTTTGCCTCGCCGAATGCCGGTCCCTATGTCAAGGATGGTATCAACAATTACCTTGTGCAGGGGCAACAGGATGCTGTCAATCCTCTCCAAACAGGAACGAAAGCTTCTCCTCACCATCAATTGCTGGTGGCTGCGGGAGATACACAAGTCGTTCGTCTGCGCCTGAGCCGGATTGCGCCGGCCCGGATGAGCCGTCCCTTTGCAGATTTCGATAGCGTTTTTCAAACGCGTTTACAAGAAGCCGATATCTTCTATGATGAAATTACGCCGCCAGCGATCAAAGCAGCCGATCCGGATCAGGCCAATCTCATGCGCCAGGCGCTCGCCGGGATGCTCTGGACGAAGCAGTATTTCTACTACGACGTGGACAAGTGGCTGGGGGAACATAACATCACCCCTTGGGCGCAAGCGGAGCAACGCCATCTGATCCGCAACGGCGAATGGTTCCACATGTATAACGATGACATTATCTCCATGCCGGATAAATGGGAATATCCCTGGTTTGCGGCCTGGGATCTGGCGTTCCATATGCTGCCCTTGTCGATCGTGGACTCCGACTTTGCCAAAACCCAGTTGGACTTGATGCTGCGTAACGATTACCTGCATCCCAACGGTCAAATTCCCGCCTATGAATGGAATTTCGGCGACGTCAACCCCCCCGTGCATGCTTATGCCACCATGCAAATCTATTTAATGGATAAGGCTCGGAATGACGGCAAAGGAGATATCGATTTCCTTGAGTATGCCTTTTCCAAACTGCTGGTCAACTTCACCTGGTGGGTCAATCGCAAGGATCGGACCGGCAGCAACGTCTTTGAGGGAGGCTTCCTGGGGCTGGATAACATCGGCGTGTTCGACCGCAGCTCCCCCTTGCCCACCGGCGGATACCTGGAGCAGGCGGACGGCACCGCCTGGATGGTCTTTTTCAGCCAGCAGATGCTGCGAATTGCCGTTGAACTGGCGATTCACGACTCCCTCTACGAAGAATATGTCAGCAAATTCTTCGAGCATACGATGTGGATTGCCGGGGCGATGGATCGGCTGGGCGAAAACCAGGATGAAATGTGGGATGAAGAAGACGGTTTCTTTTACGATGTTTTGCGTTTCCCGGATGGCACGGCAACGCGTTTGAAGGTGCGCTCGCTGGTAGGGCTGCTGCCGCTGGCAGCCGTGTCTCTTTTTGAAGCGGAAGAGATCGCGAAGTTGCCAAATTTTGTCAAGCGTGCCCGAGCATTTTATGCCCGTCACCCCGAACTTACGACCAATATGCACCTGCCTAGTGAACCGGGCGCGGCAGGCCGGCGCATGCTGTCGGTGTTCAACGAGCAGAAATTGCGCCGCGTCCTCGCAAAGATGTTGGACGAAAATGAATTTCTCAGCCCTTATGGGATTCGATCGTTGTCCCGCTATCACCAAGAGCATCCCTTTGTCTTTCACCACGCGGGTCAGGAATTCCGCGTGGACTATCTGCCGGGAGATTCCAACACCGGGATGTTCGGCGGCAACTCCAACTGGCGCGGACCCGTCTGGATGCCGGTAAATTTCTTACTCTTAGGGGCACTTCTGCGGCTCTATGCATTTTATGGGGACTCGTTTACGGTTGAATGCCCGACCGGGTCGGGGCAGTACATGACCCTTTTTGAGGTGGCGCAGGAATTGGGCAAAAGGTTAACCCGCATCTTTCTCCGCGATAGCGACGGCCGCCGGCCGGTCAATGGGGGAGCCGAAAAATTCCAAACCGATCCCTACTGGAAGGATTTGGTCCTGTTTTATGAATACTTCCACGGCGACAACGGCGCCGGCATTGGAGCCAGTCACCAGACAGGCTGGACGGGCTGCATAGCCCGCATCATTCAGATAATGGGCGATGTAACGAAAGAAATAGCAACCGGTGCGGATATTGAGATGGCGGCGATTAAGAAGATGGTAGGAAAGTAATGATCCGATTTGGAGGGTGGAGGGTGGCAATTTTTATTGCCGCCCCCTGTCTTCCAATGAAAATTTCAATTTCTATTTAATTTTGGGTGAATTATGAATAGCTCTCTTTATCCTTCCCTTTACCAAATCAATACCCGCATCCGGCTCAATCGGCTGTCTCGCTCAATCGGCCGCCTGGCGACTCTGGATGACATTCCCGATGCCGAACTGGATGAACTGGCGAATATGGGATTCGACTGGGTTTACTACCTTAGCGTGTGGCAAACAGGCGAAGCGGGACGCAAAATCTCCCGTTCCAATCCGCAATGGCAGGCTGAATACCGGGAACTTTTACCCGACTTGCAAGAAGAGGATATTTGTGGGTCCGGGTTTGCCGTTACCGGCTATACGCTCAATACCCTCTTGGGAGAGCCGGAGACGTTGATACGCTTACGCGACCGCTTGCATCGGCGAGGGCTCAAATTGATGCTGGATTTCGTTCCCAACCATACGGCTACCGACCATCCTTGGGTACAGGAACATCCTGAGTATTATGTCTCCGGCACGGAAGAGCAGCTCGCCCGCCAGCCGCAGAACTATGTCAAACGGGACTTGCCGCAAGGATCGGCGATTCTGGCTTACGGCCGCGACCCCTACTTTGACGGCTGGCCGGATACGCTACAGCTTAATTACGGCAATCCGGATTTACAGGCAGCCCTGATTGCTGAATTGTTAAAAATTTCCCAGTGCTGCGATGGCTTGCGCTGCGACATGGCAATGCTGGTTTTACCGGAAATTTTTCAACGCACCTGGGGCATCGCCCCTGAGCCGTTTTGGCCTGAAGCGATAGGTAAAGTGCGGGAAAAACATCCGAATTTTGTGTTCATGGCGGAGGTTTACTGGGATTTGGAGTGGCCGCTGCAACAGCAAGGCTTCGATTACACCTACGACAAGCGCTTGTACGATCGCCTGCGAGAGCAACAGGCCCGTCCTGTACGGGAGCATTTCCGGGCAGACCTGGACTATCAAAAAAAATCCGCCCGTTTTTTAGAAAATCACGATGAACCCCGTGCTGCCTCGACCTTCCCGCCGGGTATCCATGAAGCTGCTGCCGTATTGACCTACTTCAACCCAGGTTTGCGTTTCTTCCACCAAGGGCAGTTGCAAGGATGCACAAAGAAAATTTCCGTCCACCTCTGCCGCGGACCGGAACAACCTTCCGATCCAGGTTTGCAAGTGTTTTACCGTCGACTCCTTGATGCTCTGCACCTGAGTGTGTTCCGCAATGGAGATTGGCAATTGCTGGAATGCAAGCCTGCATGGGCAGGCAATTGGACGTGGGAGTGCTTTATTGCCTTTGCATGGCAAGGAGCCGATGGGCAACGGGCGATTGCTGCCGTGAATTATGCACCGAATCAAAGTCAGTGTTCTATTCCGCTCCTCTGGCCGGATCTCGGCGAACGGATGTATCAGCTTAAAGATTTAATGGGATCCGAGATTTATGACCGCACGGGCGACAGTCTACTCTCACCCGGACTCTATATGGATTTACCGGCATGGGGATATGGGGTTTATGAATTGATTCAAAAAGGATAATTTTTCAACGTTTATTGGAAACCCGTTTATTGGCAAATATTTGACGCTGTTTGACAGAACGTGTGATGAGCATTCCAGAATCCCGCTCCCCCATTCGACAAGCTCAGGACAGGCTTTGCAGCTATAGCGCTGTCGTCCAGGTTGGCTATCATCTTTTCCCTGTTTGATGATAGCTTCTGCATCGCAGTGGGGACAAGACACTTTATCCGGCCAACGCAGAGCTCGAACCGTTTCAAAGCATTTGGCATTATCTAATAGCGGGTGTAAGGTAATCATCCTTCCTTTATGAGGATTTTGGATCTCAAATTCAAGATATCAGTAATATTGAGGTCTCTCCCCGGAATCCAATAAGAGCCTTTATTTTTATCAATGCTCCTAAAAATATAAAAAAGAGTTGGCAACGATCAATTTGTCGTCAAAAGCAGTCGTTGGGACTACCTCTTATTCGAATAAACTTGATCGATAAAATCATTGTTTGATAATGTCGAATAGCGAGATGAGAACTGACAAAAAGGTGAGTGATGCAAATAACTACGCTTGATGATGAAGAACTAAATCGCCTGCAATTGACTACTCTTCAGTACTATCTGCACGAAATCAACCCAGACAACGGCCTCATCCGCGATAAGACTGATAAAACCGCACCTGCGAGTATCGCAGCGGACGGGCTAGCTTTGGCATCACTTCCGGTATTAGTTGAGCGAGGGGTCATCTCAAGGGAGTTTGCTCCCGCGTTCGCCCTAAGGAGGCTGCGCTTTTTTCGCGACGCGCCGCACGGGCCAGAGCCTGATGCAACCGGATACAAGGGCTTTTATTACCATTTTCTCGACATGAAAAGCGGTCGGCGGGTATGGAACTGCGAATTGTCCACGATTGACTCAGCCTTCCTCTTTGCCGGTATGTTGACATGCGCCGCTTATTTTGACCAAGAGACCGAAGAAGAGGATGAGCTACGCCGTCTGGTCGATGAACTTTTTGGGAAAGCCGATTGGCAGTGGGCGTTAAATGGC
>DATBQB010000059.1:0-16771 GCA_036561025.1 Methylobacter sp.
TCCACCGGTTCGCTGGTCGTGACCGGCACCGGCTTCCTGAAATTGACCGGCGCGACCAACGACATCGTCGCCAACAAATTCACCTTTACCGGCGAAGGCGGCGCGACCTATACCCTGACCGATACCTCGAACGTCGAGATTACCTCCGGCACCGCCTTTACCATCGCCTTGAGCGCCACCGACAAAGCCGCGATCAACCAGATGATCAACAAAAACGGCACTTCGTCGACCAGCGGCACCACCTATAACTTGGCCGCCGCCGAAGACTGGACCGCCGGAGCGGCGGCCGGGGTCACCGATGTGGATGCCACTAACGGCATCACCGTCAGCAACGTGGCGGTTCCAGTCATCACCAGCGCCACCTATGATTACAATACCAATATTCTGGTGGTAACCGGCACCGGCTTCCTGTCAAAGTCCGGCGCAACCAATGACATTGATCTAACCAAGCTGACGCTTACCGGCGAGGGCGGAGCCACCTATACGCTGACTAACGCCACCGGCGTGGAGATTACTTCGGGAACCTCGTTCTCGGTGACACTCAGCGGAGCCGACCTGACCAATGTGGAAGCTTTGCTGAACAAGGACGGTACATCGTCGGTGAGCGCAACGACCTATAACGTGTCCGCTGCGGCAAGCTGGAACCGGGGCGATTCGACCAACGGCAGCGACACCACCAACGCCATTACCGTGAGCAATTATGCCGCGCCGACGGTGACTTCGGCCACCTATGATGCCAGCACCAACGTGCTGACGGTGACCGGTGCCAATCTGGTATCCAAGTCCGGCGCAACCAACGATGTTGCCGTTTCATTGCTTACCCTGACCGGCGAGGGCGGAACTTATACACTGACTTCATCCGATGTGGAAATTACCGACGCTACCACGTTCTCGGTAACATTGAACGCCGCGGACCAAATAGTAGTACGCGGCTTGCTGAATAAGAACGGTACTTCGTCATCAGGCGCTACCACCTACAATTTAGCCGCTGCCGAGGATTGGATGGCGGGCACCGCCGTCGCGACGGTTGTGGCAGATCTGACCGGTAACGGCATAACGGTCAGCAATGTCCAAACGCCGACTATTACGTCGTCTACCTACGATTCGGACACCGGCGTACTGACGGTAACCGGCACCAATCTGTTTAGCAAAGTGGGCGCCAATAACGATATTGACCTCACCAAGCTGACCTTTACCGGTCAGGGTAATGGAACCTATACGCTGACCAATGCTACGGGTGTGGAGATTACTTCGGCAACCTCGTTTACGGCCACTTTGACGGGAGCCGATAAAACCGGCGTCGATACGCTGTTAAACAAGATCGGCACCAGCTCCAATGACGCCACTACCTATAATCTTGCTGCGGCCGAAGATTGGCTGACCGGGGCGGATGCGGCGGCGAACATTGCCGATGCCACTAATGCCATCACGGTATCCATCTCCCCGAAAATCACTTCAGCTACTTATGACGCAGCCACCGGCAGTCTGGTGGTGACCGGCACCAACATGCAAGCCATGGCGGGTGCGACCAACGACATCACAGCCAACAAGCTGACTTTAACCGGCGAGGGCGGGGCAACGTATACTCTGACCGATACGGCGAATGTGGAACTTACCAGCGCCACATCGTTTACGCTGGCCTTAAGCGCAACTGACATGGCGGCCCTCAACCAGCTCGTCAATAAGAACGGCACCGCTTCGACCGGCGCAACAACCTATAACCTCGCCGCTGCCGATGATTGGAACGCTCAAGTGACTGCGGGTGACACCTCGGATCTAACCAGTAACGGCATCACCGTCAGCAATGTGGCGGTACCGGCCATTACCTCGTCCACCTACGATGCCTCTACCGGTTCGCTGGTCGTGACCGGCACCGGCTTCCTGAAATTGACCGGCGCGACCAACGACATCGTCGCCAACAAATTCACCTTCACAGCCGAAGGCGGCGCGACCTATACCCTGACCGATACCTCGAACGTCGAGATTACCTCCGGCACCGCCTTTACCATCGCCTTGAGCGCCACCGACAAGGCGGCCATCAACCAGATGATCAACAAGAACGGCACTTCGTCGACCGGCGGCACCACCTATAACCTCGCCGCCGCCGAAGACTGGACCGCCGGAGCGGCGGCCGGGGTCACCGACGTGGATGCCACTAACGGCATCACCGTCAGCAACGTGGCGGTACCGGCGATTACCTCGTCCACCTACGATGCCTCTACCGGTTCGCTGGTCGTGACCGGCACCGGCTTCCTGAAATTGACCGGCGCGACCAACGACATCGTCGCCAACAAATTCACCTTCACCGGTGAAGGCGGAGCGACCTATACCCTGACCGATACCTCGAACGTCGAAATCACTTCCGGCACCGCGTTCGCGATTACCTTGAGCGCGACCGACAAAGCCGCGATTAACCAGATGCTCAACAAAAACGGCACTTCGTCGACCGGTGCCACCACCTATAACCTCGCCGCGGCCGAAGACTGGACCGCCGGCGCGGCGGCCGGGGTCACCGATGTGGATGCCACTAACGGCATCACCGTCAGCAACGTCGGGGTACCGGCGATTACCTCGTCCACCTACGATGCCTCTACCGGTTCGCTGGTCGTGACCGGCACCGGCTTCCTGAAATTGACCGGCGCGACCAACGACATCGTCGCCAACAAATTCACCTTCACCGGCGAAGGCGGGGCGACCTATACCCTGACCGATACCTCGAACGTCGAAATCACTTCCGGCACCGCGTTCACGATTACCTTGAGCGCCACCGACAAGGCCGCGATTAACCAGATGCTCAACAAAAACGGCACTTCGTCGACCGGCGCAACCACCTATAACCTTGCCGCCGCCGAAGACTGGACCGCCGGAGCGGCGGCCGGGGTCACCGATGCCGACCTCACCGGCAACGGCATCACCGTCAGCAACGTCGCGGTACCGGCCATTACCTCGTCTACCTACGATGCCACCACCGGCGCGTTGGTGGTGACCGGCACCGGCTTCCTGTCGAAGTCTGGCGCGACCAACGACATCGTCGCCAACAAATTCACCTTCACCGGCGAAGGCGGGGCGACCTATACCCTGACCGATACCTCGAACGTCGAAATCACTTCCGGCACGGCGTTCACGATCACCTTGAGCGCCACCGACAAGGCGGCGATCAACCAGATGCTCAACAAAAACGGCACTTCGTCGACTAGCGGCACCACCTATAACTTGGCCGCGGCCGAAGACTGGACCGCCGGCGCGGCGGCCGGGGTCACCGATGTGGACGCCACTAACGGCATCACCGCCAGCAATGTGGCGGTACCCACCATTACCTCAGCCACTTATGTCAATAACACAGGCGTACTCGTCGTGACGGGCAGCAACTTTTTGAAAAAGGCAGGGGCTAGCAACGACATTGATACCTCCAAATTGACGTTTACCGGTCAGGGTGGTGCTACTTATACTTTAACAGGCACTGCGAGCGTTGAAATCACCTCCGCCACTGAATTTACGGTGACTCTGACAGGTGCAGACAAGACCGGTGTCAACGCCTTATTCAACAAGAGCGGTCTCAATGCTAACGATAATACGGTCTACAATCTGGCCGCCGCAGAAGATTGGGCTACGGGCGCAGACTCAGCGGTGGTGGTAGCCGACCTCACTAACAATGGAATTACGGTGACGGCCAACGTTCCGCCCACAGCCAGCAATGGCGCGATAACTGTCAATGAGGATACCAGCTATACTTTCGTGGCAGGCGATTTCAACTTCAGCGACGTGGATCCCGGCAATGTCTTGACCCAAGTGCAGATTACCGCGTTGCCGTCTACCGGTACATTGGCGCTAAATGGGACAGCGGTGACGGCCAACCAAGCCATAACCAAGGCTGATATTGATGCTGGAAAGCTCACTTTCAGAGGGGCGGCCAACACCTTTGGTACCGCGAATACCAGCTTCCAGTTCAAGGTTCACGACGGGACGGAATACAGCAGTACGTCTTATACCGAAACCGTGAATATCACGGCAGTCAACGATACTCCCGCCTTTACCAAGGGCGCAGACCAGACCGTCAATGAAGATGTCGGCGCGCAAACGGTGGCGGGCTGGGCGACCGGCCTTAGCAAAGGCCCTGCCAATGAAAGCGGTCAAACCCTGAGTTTTACCACCAGCAATGACAACAACGCGTTGTTCAGTGTGCAGCCGACGATCGACAGCAACGGCAACCTGAGCTACACACCGGCGGCCAATGTCAACGGCACGGCGACTGTTACCGTGTCGATTAAGGATAACGGCGGTACGGCTAATGGCGGGACCGATACCAGCGCCACCCAGACCTTCACTATTACGGTGAACCCGGTCAACGACGCTCCCGATTTTACCAAGGGAGCAGACCAGACCGTTAATGAAGACGCCGGAGTGCAAACAGTCAGCGGCTGGGCAACCGGTCTCAGCAAAGGTCCGTCCAATGAAAGCGGTCAAACCCTGAGCTTTAGCGTCAGCAATAACAATAACGGGTTGTTCAGCGTGCAGCCGACTATCGACAGCAATGGCAACCTGAGCTACATACCGGCGGCCAATGCCAAAGGTACTGCGACTGTTACCGTGTCAATCAAGGATAGCGGCGGTACGGCTAATGGCGGGACCGATACCAGCGCTACCCAAACGTTTACTATTACAGTGAACCCGGTTAATGACGCGCCTACCGGTCAGGTAACCATTAGCGGGACGCCCACCGTCGGCGTCACTCTGACTGCCGCCAACAGTCTGGCAGATATTGATGGTCTGGGTCCTATCAGTTATCAGTGGAAAGCCGATGGCATTGACATCAGCGGTGCAACCGGTAGTAGCTATGTTTTGACAGATGCTGAGGCCGGCAAAACCATCACAGTTGTCGCTCATTACATAGATGGTCAAGGTACGGCGGAAAGTAAGACAAGCGCGGCAACAGGGCCGGTAGTAGCAACTTCGACGACAGTCAATCTCACTCAGCAAACTGGAAATAGCGATAGCAAGCCGAACTCAGATAACGGTACCGGCAATAATCCAAATACAGGCAATAATTCGAATACAGGGAATAATTCGAATACAGGGAATAATCAAGGCACCGGCAATAACCCGAATACAGGTAATAACTACGGTACAGATAATAGCGGTAGTTTAAACTACAATTCTGGCTCCGATAATTCTAATTCAAACGGTAATTCCAGTAGCTCCGGTTCCGGTACTAATCAAACCATAGTTATGGATATGAAGCTGACCCTTAGTTCAAGCGGAAACGCTAGCTCCGGCGGGACTATTAATATACCGGCCAGCGCTTTTGCCGGAATGAATATGTTCGGGGAGATAACTATTACAGCCTCGCAGTCGAGTGGACAAAGCCTGCCGTCGTTTATCAGCGTTAATCCTAGTACGGGAGCTGTTACGGTAAAAGAGGGCGCTGTCATAACGAGCCCGATAACCGTAAAAATCACCATAAGGGATAGCCAGGGCAAACAGGTGGTTGTGCTGGTCAATGTGCAACCGAAAAATGGCAGATCGCAACAACATAATCAAGAGCAACATAATCAAGAACATCAGGACGATCAACAGCAGGGACAGGAAAGAGGGCAAAACCAACAGAGTCAAGTGCAGCAGGGCGATAAGCAACTGGCTTATGCCGGCAAACCCGGACTGACCCAACAGTTGCAGAGGATGGGTAGTAAAGGCTTTGAGCTTCAGCGTTTAAAATTACTGGACAGTTTAGCGAGTCTGGTGAATAACGATCAGGATGCCGCTTGATATAGTGCACGATACCTGCTTTAGTCAGTGCAAAAAAATCGACATGCTGGACAGGGATGCAGGATAAGATTCCTTGCTATGAGGTTTAAGTACTGGCCGATCGGTTTTACAAAGATCATTTTTGATCTGTTATAACAATAAAACAAGGCGAAGAGAACTGCCTGTGATTTTTAACGTAAATATTAATAAAAAAATTATTATGAACTACCCAACTCCACAATTTGTCGCCGGTCTTTCCGGTATTGTTATGTTAGCCGGTTGCGCGATCATGCCGGAACCGATTACTCAAGTTGAACAAAAGACATCGCTTGATGCCGATAAACAGGTCATTTTTGCTAAACAGGAACCTATCACGGCGCCCCTCACTGTTTATGAAGCGATGGCCAGGGCGTTAAAATATAATCTTAACCATCGCGTCAAGATGATGGAACATGCCGTGGCCGACGGACAGTCCGATTTGGCAAAATACAGCTTATTGCCCGACTTGATTGCTTCGGCGGGTTATAAGGGCCGTGATAATTACAATGCTTCTAACAGCAAGAACGCTGTCACTGGCGCCCAGCAATTGCAGTCATCAACCTCTCAAGACCGGTCGCGCAAAGTTTACGATTTCACCTTCAGTTGGAACGTGCTGGACTTCGGCGTCAGCTATTTCCAAGCCAAGCAGGATGCCAACCGGGTTTTGGTTGCCGAAGAAAGCCGGCGCAAAACCGCTCAATTATTGATGCAGGATGTGCGCACCGCATTCTGGCGCATGGCCGGTACTCAGCAGCTCGAAGGCGAGATTGATAAAATTCTGGGCAGCGCCAGACAAGCATTGAAAGATGCTCAAGGCATTGAAAGCCAGCGTTTGGCCGCGCCGTTGTCAATACTGCAATATCAAAAAGATCTGCTGGAAATTATTCGTAAACTGGAAGAACTATCGGAAACGCTCCGTTTAGCCAAAACCGAACTGGCCTCTTTGCTGGGCATATCGCCAGGTGAGAAGTTTCAGTTGAAATTGCCTGAAAACAACGCGCTACAAGCGCCTGAGTTTTCATTGCCGATCGACAAAATGGAAGAAATGGCGCTGCAATTGCGCCCTGAATTGCGCGAGGAAATCTACAACAACCGCATTACTACGGAAGAGACGCATAAAGCCATATTACGCTTGCTTCCCGGTATTGAGTTCAAGACCGGATACAACTTTGACAGCAACTCGTATCTGCTAAACAACAACTGGTTGGAGTTGAGTGGTTTAATCAGCAATAACCTGATGGAGTTGGTTTCTGCTCCTGCGCGCTTTGACCAGATAGATGCCCAGGAAAAGCTGGGAGATACGCGCCGGTTATCGGTTTACATGGCGGTATTGACGCAGGTTCATTTATCCTATCAGCAGTTTTTAGTGGCGGATCAACAGTTCAAGCGGACTCTGGAGCTGGATGGAATCAACCAGAAGATTTCAAAACATATCACTACCGATGCCGAGAATGACGCCAAAACTCAGTTGGAACGCATCCGTGCGACAAGCAATGCTCTGATGTCACGGCTGCAAACGCTTGAGGCCTATGCCAGCATTCAAAGTTCGCTAGGCCGGGTTTATGTCTCGCTGGGCCTTGATCCGTTGCCGGTCTTTATTGAAAATTACGACATTAATACTCTGGCGAGTTCGATTGAAGCCGTGGATAAAAACTGGCAGGCCGGGCGGTTTCCTTCTGTAACAAAAGCGGATGCGGACAAGTTATCGGCTGTTGATTCGAGTATTAAGAAAAATTAGCCGAGCTTTACAAGTCTTCCTGCGGGGGAAGACTTGTGTAGTCGCAAAGCTTGTTTTGACCGTTCAAAGTCAAATCAAACGTTTGGCCCATCAAAAAGATAGCCGCCCAAACTGTGTCTTCTTGGTAAAATTTTATACATGATTTTTCCACCCCTAATCCCAGAAAATAACCAAGATTTTTTACTATGCGTACTTTTTTACGATTGCTGATCTGCGTTACCGGTTTTAGCGTTTTTAACACAGCCTATGCCGCTGAATCGGCTGAAATTCGCGCCCAACTTAATGCGCAGCATGCTTCTATTCTATCCAGTGAAATGGCGGCAAAAATTATTCAGCTTAATGTTCAGGAAGGTGAGCGGTTTAAGCAAGGGGATTTGCTGGTAGCTTTTAATTGCGCCGAACAGCAGGCGCAGTTAAAAAAAGCGCAGGCCGTGGTGCAAGCCGCCGAAAAAACTTATGAGGTTAATACCCGTTTGACCAAGCTCAATTCGATGAGCCCGTTGGAGCTTGAAATGGCGGCTGCCGAAGTCGCCAAGGCCAAAGCCGATATTGCGTTGATGGGCGCGGTGCTGCAAAAATGCACGATTGCCGCGCCTTTTTCAGGGCGCGTAGCCGAGCGGCTGGTGCAACGTTATCAATACGTCAAAGCCGGCGATCCGATTCTGGATATTCTGGATGACAGCCAGCTTGAAGTTACTGTGCTGGTGCCTTCCAGTTGGCTGATGTGGTTGAAACCGGGCTATGAGTTTAAGGTTTTTCTTGAAGAAACTCAGCGCGAGTATCCGGCCAAGGTCAAGATGCTGGGTGCGCGTATCGATGCGGTTAGCCAATCCATTAAAATTACCGGAGTCATTACCGGAAAATCTGACGGCCTGCTGGCCGGTATGAGCGGTCGCGCCATTTTTGCGGCAGAGCCAGCCAAACATGACTGATACGATGCCCGGTTCGCAACGGCAGCTGACGGCGCTGGCGACGCTGCTGCAACTGGAAAAATCTTTCCGTAACGCCGATACCGCCGAAGCGCTGGCCTATACACTGGTCAACGACAGCCGCAGTCTGATTGAGTTCCGCCAAGCGGCGTTGTGGCAAATAGACAGCTCGCAGGTGCTTGCGGTTTCCGGCTTGGCGGTGATCGACATTAATGCACCGTACATAAGCTGGCTGAAACAGGTATTTAAGCAATTATCCGCGGACACTTCCGGAGCCATTCGGCCGTTAACGGCAGAAGACCTGAAAGGCGATTGTGCCGATGACTGGGCGCAGTGGTTGCCCACTCATGCCGTGTGGCTGCCGGTATCCGCTCATGGCGCTGCACCGCAAGCCGGGCTGCTGCTGGCTCGGGAGTCGGCTTGGACGGATGGGGAACTTTATCTGTTGGAGCATATGGGGCATACCTTTGGACATGCCTGGGCGGCTTTGGCGCCCCGTCCGCCTTTCTGGAAACAGGATTGGCTGACTAAAAAACGCCTGATGACCAGTCTGGCTGTGCTGTTTTGTCTGTTATGGATTCCGGTGCGGCAGTCGGCATTGGCTCCGGCCAGCGTTATTCCGGCCCATCCGACTATTCTCAGGGCCGCTATTGACGGCGTCGTTGACCGGTTTTATGTGCAGCCCAACGATCAAGTGGCTAAAGACCAGCCTCTGCTAAGCCTTGAAGAAGAAACCATTAAAAATAAGCTGACCGTTACCCGCAAGGCCTTGGCTGTTGCCGAAGCCGAATATCGCAAAACCGCGCAGCAGGCGATGTTCGATATGGACAGCAAGGCGCAGGTCAATATTCTTAAAAGCCGGGCCGAACAACAGGAAGCCGAAGTCCGCAGCATGGAAGATTGGCTGGCGCGTATCGACATTAAAGCGCCTCATGCAGGAATAGCGGTGTTTTCCGATGTTAACGATTGGATAGGCAAGCCGGTCACTGTTGGAGAACGTATTTTGATGGTTGCCGATCCCGCCGACGTCGAGTTGGAAGTGCAGTTGCCGATTGCCGATGCAATTAACCTGGAGCCGGGCTCCAAGGTGCAGTTTTTTTTAAATGTCGACCCGACTACGCCGGTTTCTGCGGATCTCTATTTTGCCGCCTATCAAGCTGAGGTTACGCCTGACGAAGCCTTGGCTTATCGCTTGAAAGCCCGATTCAAGCAGGCTGACGTATTGCCTAGAATCGGCCTGAAAGGGACGGCCAAAGTCTTCGGCTCGCGGGTTCCGTTTGTTTATTACGTGTTAAGAAGACCTCTGGCGGCATTGAGACAATGGATGGGAATGTAATTTACTTGCCACCGTTGCGTGAAGAGCTGGATTTGTTTCCGGGGCCTTGCGCATTTGACGGTTCTCCTACCTGGACGCTTTACGATCCGGTCAATCAGCATTTTTATCGCATTGGACAACTTGAAAACGAGATTTTGGCGCATTGGGGTTTAAACTCGCCCGAGGCCATCAGCGAACAAATATCGCAGTACGGGTTGTTCAAGGTTAGCATTGAT
Organism: Methylobacter sp.; assembly: GCA_036561025.1. GTDB lineage: Bacteria > Pseudomonadota > Gammaproteobacteria > Methylococcales > Methylomonadaceae > Methylobacter_A. Next base: position 10,000 of record DATBQB010000059.1, read on the forward strand.
GACATTCAGCATTTATTGCAGTTTTTGATTGTTCATAACCTGCTCCAGAGCAGGGGAAAAGAGGCGGTGCAGCGTCTGGTTAGCCAAGCCAAGGCCGCACATCATCACTGGTTTACCTGGTTGATACATCATTACCTGTTTTTTAAAATTCCGCTGCTCCGCCCGGATCACTTGCTGGCGCGGACTTATCCGGCGCTACGCTGGATTTTTCAGCCGATGGTGCTGTATGTGTTGATGGCGCTGGTGCTGGTTAATTTATATTTGCTGATTGACCGCTGGGATATGTTCAGCCGGACTTTCCTGCATTTTTTTTCGACCGAAGGTTTTGTGTATTACGCCGTCGCGTTGACTTTGACCAAAACCCTGCATGAATTGGGTCATGCTTATACGGCCCATCGATACGGTTGCCGGGTTTCCGCGATGGGCGTGGCTTTTCTGGTGATGATGCCGGTGTTATATACCGATGCCAGCGATGCGTGGAAATTGACCTCGCGGCGGCAGCGGCTGGCGATTGGTTTTGGCGGGATTGCCGCTGAATTGGGGCTGGCCGTTTTATGTACTACGTTATGGCATTTTTTACCCGACGGCCCGTTGCGCAGCAGTGTATTTTTGATGGCGACGACCACTTGGGTCATGACGTTGCTTATTAATCTAAATCCATTGATGCGTTTTGACGGCTATTTTTTACTGTCGGATTATTGGGGAATTGAGAACCTGCAAACCAGGGCGTTTGCGCTGGGACGATGGCAACTGCGGCGGCTATTGTTCGGCTTTCTCGATGAGACGCCGGAGCGGTTTCCGGCAAAGACGCAACGGTTGCTGCTGATTTATGCCTGGTGTATCTGGATTTATCGTTTTTTTCTGTTTCTTGGCATCGCCCTGCTGGTGTATCACTACTTTTTTAAATTACTCGGCCTGTTTCTAATGATGGTCGAAGTCGGCTGGTTTATCATGCTCCCTATCGTCAAAGAAATTAAATACTGGCTTGAACACCGCCAAAAAATGGAATGGAATCGCAATACGCTGACGACTTTGTCTGCAATCCTGATCGTCATCGGTATTTTGTTTATTCCCTGGAAGAGCCGTATTGAAGCGCCCGGCCTGTTGAAAATAGCCGCCCATACCGAGCTTTTTATGCCGATGCCCGCTAAGCTGGATCGGATTCTGGTCACTAAAGGCGAAGCCGTTAAGGCAGGGCAGCCGCTGGTTCAATTTACTTCATCCGATCTTGACTCGCATATTGAACAAAGCAAGATAAAGATCGAATCGTTACGCTGGGAACTGTCTTTTCACGGTCAGGAAAAGAATTTGATCAATCGGCGGCTGGTGGCATTGACCGAGCTGGAAAGTGCGTCCAGCGAATATGACGGCCTTATGGATGAACGCAAACGCCTAACCGTTCAGGCGCCTTTTGACGGCGAAGTTATCGAAATAAACGATCTTTTGAATGTCGGGGAATGGATAGCCAAAGATGAGCCGCTGTTAACCGTGGGGCAATTCGATGCTTACCAGATAGAAGCTTTTTTGGCTGAGGATCATCTTGGACAGATCCAATCCGGCGCGGAAGCGAAGTTTTATCCCGAGCAACTGGACTGGCCGGGTATGCCGTGCCGGATTGTACGTATCGATAATGCCGCGGCTTTGCAGTTGCCGCCGGTTTTTACCTCCCGTTACCACGGAAGCATTGCGATTCGGGGTAGCAACAAGGATATATTGGTTCCCGAAACATCGGTTTATCGGGTCTGGCTTCAGCCCATGGAAACCGGTGAGCCGATTAATCGAGCCATTAAAGGCAATGTGTTGATCGACGGAAAGCCCGAAAGCATCGCCTCATCGTTATGGCGACAAGTTGCGGCCGTGTTGATCAGGGAATCGGGGTTTTAGCGGTATTATTGAATAAACTTAATTTTGAAATTGATGGTTTGATTCATGGTCGAACGAGAGCCATTTAAAAACCGAATGTTGACGTGTAAGCAAAGAAGCAAAAAAAAGCCCATCATTAAGACGGGCTTTTTTAGTCGCTTAAACTAACTTAAGATCAGTTTTTGGTTTTATCGACAATCTGGTTGGCTTTAATCCAAGGCATCATGCTGCGCAGTTTTGCACCGACCACTTCAATCGGGTGTTCTGCATTCAAACGACGCTTGGCAGTCATTTCAGGATAGTTGGTCATGCCTTCCATGATGAATTGCTTGGCGTACTCACCGTTTCTGATGTTTTTCAACGCTTCGCGCATCGCCCAACGGCTTTCTTCGTTGATGACTTTGGGGCCGGTGACGTATTCGCCATACTCTGCATTGTTGGAAATCGAGTAGTTCATGTTGGCGATGCCGCCTTCAAACATTAAATCAACAATCAACTTTAATTCGTGCAAGCATTCAAAGTAGGCCATTTCAGGCTCATAACCCGCTTCAACCAAGGTTTCAAAACCCATTTTTACGAGTTCAACTGCACCGCCGCATAATACCGCTTGTTCGCCGAATAAATCGGTTTCACATTCGTCGCGGAACGTGGTTTCAATAATACCTGAGCGACCGCCACCAATAGCAGAGGCATACGATAAACAAACCGCTTTCGCTGTGCCTGAAGCATCTTGATGAACTGCGATTAAGTCAGGAACGCCGCCGCCGCGTACAAATTCAGAACGAACGGTGTGGCCTGGTGCTTTAGGCGCGATCATGATGACGTCCAAATCGGCGCGTGGCACGACTTGGTTGTACAAAATTGAGAAGCCATGGGCAAATGCTAATACTGCACTTTGTTTGATGTTTGGTTCAATTTCGTCTTTATACAATTTTGATTGAAATTCATCAGGCGTCAAAATCATGACTATGTCCGCGCCGGCAACCGCTTGTGCAACCGGCTGTACGGTTAAACCGTGTGCTTCAGCCTTAGCCACTGAAGGTGATCCTGTGCGCAAGCCCACGACAACTGAAACGCCGGATTCTTTTAGATTAAGAGCGTGGGCATGGCCTTGCGATCCGTAACCGATAATGGCTACTTTTTTAGCTTTGATGATTGAAAGATCGGCATCTTTGTCGTAATAAACTTGCATGGTTTTTCCTGTTTTTGGGTGTTTAGAATTAATTGGGCAAAGGGCGAAGGGCGAATGAGCATTGCTTTTTCGCCTTTAGCCTTTAACCTTGAGTTTACAAATGCAGCCCTTTTTCGCCTCTTGAAATGCCGGTCGGCCCGGAGCGAACGACTTCAATAATGGTATCGCCATCAATCGCGGCGATAAAGGCATCCAGTTTACTGGAGGGACCGGTCATTTCCACGACATAAGTGGTTGGCGTTACATCGATAATCTTGCCGCGAAATATATTCGCCATGCCTCTGATTTCTTCGCGCGTCTGCTCGGTAGTTCTGATCTTGACCATCATCAGTTCCCGTTCGATATGAACAGCGTCCGCCAAGTCTATCAGTTTAACCACATCAATCAGTTTATTCAGCTGCTTGGTGATTTGCTCGATAATGTCGTCGCTGCCTCGCGTGACCAGAGTCATACGCGACAGGCTGGGGTCTTCGGTTGGCGCTACGGTCAAAGATTCAATGTTATAGCCGCGCGCGGAAAACAAGCCTGCCACACGCGATAACGCGCCGGATTCGTTTTCAATCAGGATAGAAATAATATGTCTCATTATGCCAACTCCCTATCGGTCGATGTGCCGTCCGCGACTCTTAAGGTCATATCGTTATGGGCTTTTCCGGCTTCTATCATCGGATAAACATTTTCGGTTCGGTCAGTCAGGATGTCCAAAAATACTGTACGGTCTTTCATCGCAAAAGCTTCTTCCAATGCCGGTCTGACATCTTCCGGTTTATCGATGCGCATGCCGATATGCCCGTAGGCCTCCGCCAGTTTGACGAAGTCCGGGATGGTATCCATGTACGAATGCGAGTAACGGCTTTCGTAGGTAAATTCCTGCCATTGGCGAACCATGCCCAAATAGCTGTTGTTCAGGTTGATGATTTTTACCGGCGCGTTATATTGCAATGCGGTAGATAATTCCTGGATGCACATCTGGATGCTACCGTCGCCGGTCACGCAGGCGACATCGGAATCGGGAAACGCCAATTTAACGCCGATGGCCGCAGGCAAGCCAAAGCCCATCGTGCCCAAACCGCCCGAATTAATCCAATGCCGCGGCTTGTCGAACGGGTAATACTGGGCCGCCCACATTTGATGCTGGCCTACATCCGAGGTGATATACGCCTCGCCTTTAGTAACTTCGTACAACTGCTCAATCACATATTGCGGCTTGATCAGGCGGCTGTTGCGGTCGTATTCCATACATTTGAGGGCGCGCCATTGGTCGATCTGTTTCCACCAACTTTCCAGCGCTTTCTTGGACGGTTTCTTTTTGCTTTCCCTGATCATTTCCAGCATTTGCTCCAATACCGGCTTGACTTCGCCGACGATAGGAATCGCGACTTTAACGGTCTTGGAAATGGACGCAGGATCAACATCGATATGGATAATTTGGGCATGCGGGCAAAACTGATCCAGCTTGCCTGTAACGCGGTCATCGAAACGCGCGCCGATAGCAATAATCACATCGCTGTCATGCATCGCCATGTTGGCCTCATAAGTGCCGTGCATTCCCAGCATGCCGACGAACTGCCTATCGGTTGCAGGGTAAGCGCCCAGGCCCATCAAGGTATTGGTAATCGGGAAATCCAATAATTGAGTAAATTCAGTCAATTCCTTGCTGCCTTCACCCAAGATCACACCGCCGCCGGCATAAATGATCGGCTTTTGAGCGGTCAATAATAAATCCACTGCCTTTTTAATTTGCCCTTTATGACCGGTAACCGCAGGGTTATAAGAACGGATAGTGACTTTTTTAGGGTACTTGTAAGGTACTTTTATTCTGGGATCGGTGATGTCTTTAGGCACGTCGACAACAACAGGGCCGGGACGGCCGGTGGTCGCCACATAAAATGCCTTCTTGATGGTTTCGGCCAGTTTGGTTACGTCCTTGACCAGGAAATTATGCTTTACGCAAGGGCGGGTAATGCCGACCATGTCGACTTCTTGAAACGCATCGCTGCCGATTACTGGCGACGGTACTTGACCGGAGATAATCACCATCGGAATTGAATCCATATAAGCCGTAGCAATGCCGGTCACAGCATTGGTAGCGCCAGGGCCCGAAGTGACCAGGACCACGCCTGGTTTGCCGGTTGCACGGGCGTAGCCGTCCGCCGCGTGCGTAGCGCCTTGTTCGTGTCGAACCAGGATGTGTTTGACATCATCTTGCTGGAAAATGGCATCGTATAAATGCAATACCGCTCCGCCGGGATAGCCAAAAATATATTCTACGCCTTCGTCCTTAAGACTCTGAATTACAATTTGTGCGCCGTTTAGCTCCACGCTAATACCTCAAATAGACTTTCGAATTAAGCTGAATTATATGCGTTTTTAAAATTAAAGACTCAAATGGCCGGTTTGTTTTAAAGAACGTCAGATAAGCTGCTGCTGGTAATCGCCTTTTTAGACGATAGATGCCGGGCATTTTACTAGGTTTTTGATGGGATTGCACTTCGGAGTTGAATCCGCCGGATTAAATAAAAGCCGGGTACGGTAGTTGGTCTTTATGCCGAAAACTCAACCTCATAACCTGCAAACTTGCGGATATTGATCACACCGGTATCCAGCAATAAATACTGGCCTTTAATGCCGTGCAGCACACCGGACACTTCGGCATTTTTATCGAGATTAAACGACTTGATCTTAGCTGGGTAACTCTCTACCGGAAAATGAATGTCCACAACCGGTTCGTCGGCTAAAAATTCAAGCGCCTGAGGTCCAAAGCTCTGGGTAATATTGTCCAGCTCCGCTTTGCAAGCAGCGATTAATTCATCCCGTTTTGCAACCGGGTCGATAGGTTCGGCCTTGCTTTTAAGCATTTGTTGCCAATTGGTTTTATCGCTGATGTGTTTGGCAATAGCGATTTCAATCAGGCCGGAAATATGGCGCGAGGGCACTTTAAAAATCGGCAGTGCCTGCACTGCGCCCTGATCTATCCAGCGTGTCGGTAGTTGAGTCTGCCGGGTAATGCCGACCTTGATGCCGCTGGAATTGGCCAGATAAACCACATGCGGTTGAAAGCAAAACTCCTTTCCCCATGCAGGTTCTCGGCAGGTGCCTGCCTCATAGTGGCAAGTTTCCGGCTTCATAATGCACATGTCGCATTGCGCCAGTGTAGTGAAGCAGGGATAGCAATAGCCTTGGTTAAAGCTCTTCTTGATCGACCTATTGCAGTGTAGGCAAAGAATTTTACCGGTATACGCCAGCTTAATCGATTTGCCGATTAGCGGATTTAAAGCGACCAACTGTTCGCCTAAAGGTAACTCATACTGAACCGGCTTTGATCTATCCTGATCCAGCCGTGCATGCATTTTTTTTAATGATCCTTGCATTCAAACATGTCCTAAAAATTAATCACAATAGGCCGGTTAAATATAATCGCAACCGGTGAGTAGGGCGTGCCGTGCGCGCCAAAACATAGCTGGATAATTCAAATGCCGGAAAAGGCGCGCACGGTACGCCTACATAAAATTTAACCTGATTAGCAAGATGCTTCAGCCAGAGACAAAATATTCGATATACCAACAGCTAGTTCCAAAAAATGCGCCCCGTAGAGACGCGATTTATCGCGTCTGCTATCCTGCTATCCAGTTTGATCCAAGATCCAGAAAAGGCGCAACGATTAGAGACGCGATAAATCGCGTCTCTACGGTTGGTTAGCTGAAGCATCTTGCTAAT
>DATBQB010000060.1:0-4541 GCA_036561025.1 Methylobacter sp.
CGACAACACGAAGATGGCGTCATTCTCGGAAAGGCGGCTAACCTTCAACCAGCCCGTGAAAATCGTGTCCCATCCCTCGTCGTTGGCCCGCGCGGTCAACTCCGACACATTGTCTGCGATAGCGTAAGCCTCGATTTCGCACAGTTTGCGGAAATCATTCACCGCATGACTGCTATTTCCGGCGCTTCCTCCGACGCCAATCAGGAACAGGCGTCCTTTTTTTTCTCTCAACCCAGCCAGTTCTTCGACGATCTTCTCGATCGCCGAATGATCTAGGAGCTTTGCAACCTGTTGCACTTCGCGTAGAAAATCAACGGCATGTGACAATCGGTAGCTCCGACGTTTTACGGATGATTTCTCATGAGTTAAAATGCGTCGCACATGTTGTCAAGGAGAGCTGTCGATTTCCAGCAATTCTAAATGGCTCGGGGTGGGTTGAATAATTTGTTTTCCCTGGGCTTGGCTTTCTGATTCAAGGTCGAGGTGCCGATTCTCGACCGCCTCCTGACCGGGTTGCATGACGCCTGCGCCGCCTTTCCCGACAAGCGGAAGGGCGCGGGGGGATATTCGATGGCCGACATCGGTCTGTCGGCGTTTTCGTTGTTCTTCATGCAGTCGGAGTCGTTTCGAGCCAAACGACGGGAGAGGCGCGTCCAGATGGCAGGCAATTTAGCGACTTCCCGCTCGGAAGGCCGGTTCAGGTCGGCCGTCCGCCATCCTGAGCTTCGACGGCGCTCTCCGCGACCGCGCGGCCTGTCGCAGGCTTGCCAGATGTCACAAAACGCGCCATAAACGCGTCCGAACCGGAGCCTATCCGGTGAATCCCGGATGTAATAGTCTGTGGCATACTGGCGGCTAGATGGCGGAGGTTGGATCGGCCAATACTCGCCGACGTGTGCAGTTATGAAATCAAGGGACGAGAGGAACGGGCTAGCTGAGATGGGCTATATTTTGGGGCTTTCCTTTGATTTTCACGATTCTGCAGCGGCGCTGGTCAAAGACGGCGTTGTCGTCGCAGCCGGAATTGAGGAGCGCTTTTCACGAATCAAACACGATGCAAGCTTTCCTCGGAAGGCCATAGAATTTTGCTTCCAAACAGCCGGGGTATCGCCCGCCGATATTGAGGCGGTGGCTTATTACGAAGTGCCAATGCTTAAATTTGATCGGATCTTGTGGAGTTACGAAAATGCTGGACAACGGAACCCTGACTATCTGGATCGAACCGTAGCGTCGTGGCTGAGATACCGCAAATTTGAAATCCGTGATCGAATATTTGAGGAGCTCGGAATTGCGAAGGAAAAGATTTCCTACGTTGGTCATCACATATCGCACATGAGCGCAGCTTTCTTCTGTTCGGGATTCGATGCGGCCACCATCGTCACCATGGACGGTGTAGGGGAGTATGAAACTACATCGTGGGGGGTTGGAAACGGTACGAAGATACAAAAACTTGGATCGGCTGATTTGCCGAACTCGATCGGGCTTTTTTATAGCGCTTTGACGGCCTTTCTCGGCTTCGAAGTTAACGAAGGTGAGTATAAAGTAATGGGCATGGCCGCCTTCGGGGAGCCTACGTATTACGATATCTTACGGGCGATGTTTCGCCTTGAGGAAGGCGGCGGATTTTTGATCGACACAAACTATTTCGAATTTTTAACGCCGAAAGATATCCCTTACACGGATGCGCTCGTCGAAGTCCTGGGTCAGCCGCGCGACCCGAAGCAGCATTTCGCGACTCTCGAAGAGGACTTGCCGACAGGAATTACTGGGGCTGAAGCAGACGCGATTCTTGCCGCCAGTAAACGCTATGCGGATATCGCCGCCAGCGTACAGAAGGTCACGGAAGACGTCATCTTCCACGTCGTGGATTCGGCGGTTAGAGCGACTGGAATTAAGGAAGTATGCTTGGCCGGTGGCGTGGCGCTCAATTCGCTCGCCAATGGTCGATTGATACGCGAAAGAGGATATTCCCTTTATATCCACCCAGCCGCGGGAGATTCCGGCAGCGCCATTGGCGCCGCGCTCTGGCGTGCCTGTCAAGGCGTCGGTAAACGCCGTTCAGCGCCACTTACTTCACCCTATCTCGGGACTAGGTGTCCGCGCGATGAGGAAATCGATCAAGCGATTTCAGACTCCGGCTTTCAGTTGCACGGAACATTTGCTCCCGATCAACTTCCCTTTGAGGTTGCGCGCCTTCTGGCCGAGGGCAACGTTATTGGATGGTTTCAGGGAAATGCTGAATGGGGTCCCCGAGCATTGGGTAACCGCAGTATTTTGGCGGACCCAACCCGAGCCGACATGAAAAAAATCGTCAACGAACGCATTAAGTTCCGAGAGCCATTCCGTCCCTTCGCACCCGCTGTGATGATCGAAGAAGTATATAAATATTTCGAATGCCCTGAACTCCGCGATGGCACGAGCCCGGAATATTTTATGTTGGCGGTTCATCGCGTGCTTCCGGCATTCCGAGCCGTGCTCCCCGCGATTACTCACGCTGACGGCACTGCGCGCTTGCAAGTCGTCGACGCTACGTCTAACCCAATTTTTTACAGCTTGCTCAAGGCATTCAAAGCGCTAAGAGGTGTGGGAGTGTTGATGAACACCTCATACAACTTGAAAGGAGAGCCGATCGTCGATACCCCTGCTGACGCATTGCGCACGTTTTCCTACAGCGGACTCGACTATGTCGTTCTCGGCAATCGTATTGTATCGAAGGATTTTGCGCTATGACTCAATTGAATTCGAAGGCTCGGACCGCAATCATCTTCAATCCGCCAGCCGACATACCATCACCCACCTCCAGGCAGATCGCTGATGCCTTTCGGTTTCATACGACAGGCGTCAATAGTTTGACTGTGGTGGCGCAGGTGGAAGCAGTGCCGTGGATTGAAAATTATCTGCCGGACATCGCCATAGAGGATCCTGGCGTTCTGAGGTCTAACAACTTCGAATCGATTGTGTTTGTGCACCCCTTCAAGGATCCAAAATTCTACATTCCGCCGTTCGAGCCTTCCGGGTGGCGTCCTTCCGCACCTCGAATCCGATTCTACGCAATAGATGCGAACGGTCGCTTGCTTCCCGCTGGCCGTGAATATGACGATCAAGATGCGGAGAATATGGACGCCCATATTTTTAACAGGCTCTCGAAACCGGAAGGAGAGGCACTCTATTATTTCCCATATGGTTACCTGTTTCGATATCCGGGGGTAGGACCCACCAATCAATTTGGATTCCGGGTGCCAGACGATCTTTCTGGTTTCAAAAACAGAGACCCGGAACACAAATTGGTCCTGTGCTATGGAGGATCCAGCGGATTCAGCATGTTTACGCTCCCTCATCAAATGTATACCAGTGTCATGGAAGCAAGCTTAAATAAAAAGGCCTTGGAATCGGGCTCAAGCTTGAGATTCACAGTTTTGAACTTTGGCCAGCACGGCAATGTCGTGATGAATTCAATACTGACATATGTTCTTTTCAACTTCCACCTCAAGCCGGATTTCATCGTTGCGCACGATGGGTGGAACGATATAATTTACGGAATGGTGCAAGATCCGCGTCTCCTCAAATGCGGCAATTTTGCCTATCAGAATAATCTTGAGGGCTGGTCGCAAATCCTTCATGGAACCCAGGAGTTGCAACAAACTCAGACAGGAACGCCTTTCCGTCCGCTAAGCGCCGCACCGGCGGTCCTGGGACAATATTTCACGCGCAAGCGCCAGTTCGAATCAATGGTTCGAGCGAATGGGGCTCAATTTATCTGGGGACTGCAACCGAATTCATTTAATAAAAGGCATCTGCATCCGTTGGAGGCAACAAATATAGAGGCCCATGAGAAGAACATGCCTTTTATTGATGTGTACCGACAGGCGATCCCGTTATTCCAAAGAGCATCTGAGCAACTAGACAAGATGGATGTGCCGAAATTGGACCTTTACGAGGAGTTTGGAAAATATGGCAAAGATGATTACTTGTTCGTTGATCCGGTCCATCTTAGCCCCGACGGCGATGAAATTGTGGGTAGAAATTATGCAGATGTCATCGCGAACCTTTGCGGCCTGAACTGAGAAGGGTTTCTACAATGAACAAGCGGGATAAGATAGTTGGCTCAACCAAAGGCGGCGTTCGCCTGTTTGCAAGGTATATAAATTTAAGGATTACGGAGCTATATTGGACGCTTTGCACTCTGGTCGGACTCAAGCATCTACATGACGGTTCGAAGGCTAGAGTTTCTGTAATGAAGAAGGTTATAACAAACAAGGCTGAGATTCCGCAGGTCAAGACGGAGGAAGAGGAGCGGATCAACCGCCTTATCGATGAGGCTACGACCTTGCAACTCTCTCGAACATCGAAATACCTGCGCAGCCATAAACAAGATTTGGTTTTGGTCGCAGTTCGAGAACGGACCACTCCTGAGCCATCGAAGCTGCCATCGCCGTTTGTTTACGCTATGCAATAAAGGGTGCCGGCAAGTTAACACAGGGTGGTCGATTTTTACATTCCATCGGATGATGAAACAGGTTCATTATTCCCTCGATCGTCAT